>CAVUTV010000008.1:0-313083 GCA_963744525.1 uncultured Solirubrobacterales bacterium
CGTCGAGGTCCTGCTCGCTTGGGCCGTCCATCTCCTCGCAGGCCGCGACCTCAACGCGGCGCATGGCCTCGAAGCGCGCGTGATCAGACCAGACCTCGCGCAGCTCGGTCCGCGTGTAGCGGTCGATCACGGAAGGCCCGACCTCAGGCGTCCAGGATGCGAGCGGCCAGGACCGCCGCATTGCGGGCGTTGTCCACGCCCACGCAGGCGACCGGCACTCCCGGAGGCATCTGCGAGATCGACAGCAGCGCGTCCAACCCGCCGGCCACGGAGGTCCGGCTGGTCAGTGGCACGCCGATCACCGGCAGATCCGAGTGGGCCGCCACAACGCCCGGCAGCGCGGCCGATAGTCCCGCGCCGCGATGATCACGCGGAGGCCGCGCATCCGGGCGTTCTTGGCGTAGTCGGCGACCTTGTCGGGCTCGCGGTGGGCGGACATCACCCTCACCTCACACCGGATGCCGCGGTCGTTCAGCTCCTTCTCGGCGGCCTGCATGGCCGGAAGGTCGCTCTTGGATCCCATCACGATGCCGACGCGGGGTGCGTCGACATCAAGCTCCTCGAATGCGGTGGCCGTCTGCGCCATCGTCTCCGGGACGCCCTGCGGATCCGGCTTCTGCTTCTGCGCTCATCCAACCACCTCGGCGGCGATGTCTCGCCGCAGTTGACTACCCTGGAACTCGATCATGTCTGCGGCAGCATAGGCCGTCGCCCGGGCGGCCAGCCGCGTCGGTGCCCAGGGCGGTCAGCCCGAGCACGCGTCCTCCCGCGGTCACGAGCTCCCCGGAGTCGGTCCGCGCCGTGCCGGCGTGGGTCACCTCGACCTCCTCGGCGAGCCGGTCGAGGCCGCTGATCACATCGCCCGAGTGCGAGCCGGCGGGATAGCCGGCGCTGGCCAGCACGACCGTGACCTCCGGCTGCGGGGATCCCAGTCCAGCCCCACCCCCTCCAGGCCGCCTCCTCGCACGCGGCGACCATCAGCTCCAGCAGATCGCTGCGCAGCCGGGGCAGGATCGTCTGCGTCTCCGGGTCGCCGAACCGCACGTTGAACTCCAGCACCCTGGGTCCCTCCGCGGTCATCATCAGCCCGGCGTAGAGGACGCCGTGGAACTCGATGCCGCGGCGGTTCAGCTCGTCCAGCACGGGCTGGTGGACCGGCGGCGGAGATCGCGCGCGCCTGGTCGAACCCGACGGCGGGAACCGGCGAATACGAGCCCATCCCGCCCGTGTTCGGGCCCCGGTTGCCGTCGAAGATGCGCTTGTAGTCCTGGGCCGAGGCGAGCGGAAGCGCGCGGTCACGCCGTCGCAGACGGCCAGCAGCGACAGCTCCTCGCCGCTCAGGTGCTCCTCCACCACGACCTGGGTCGGTGTCGAAGCGGTGCTCGACCAGCAGCTCGGTCAGCGCCTGGCGGGCGGCTGCCTCGTCCTCGGCGATGATCACGCCCTTGCCCGCCGCCAGACCGTCGGCCTTGATCACCGTCGGGATAGCGGTCGATAGCCGCCAAGCCCGCGTCCACGTCGGTGACCACGGATGGTAGGCGGCGGTGGGGATGCCGGCGGCCACCATGATCTCCTTGCAGAACGACTTTGACCCCTCCAGCCGGGCGGCCGCGGCCGTGGGGCCGAAGCAGCGGCACGCGGCGTCGGCCAGCGCGTCGGCGAGCCCGGCGACCAGCGGCGCCTCGGGGCCGACCACCACCAGGTCGACCTCCTCGGCACGGCCGCGGCGACGAGCCGGTCGATGTCGTCCGCGGGGACATCGATCAGCCGAGCA
Organism: uncultured Solirubrobacterales bacterium; assembly: GCA_963744525.1. Taxonomy (GTDB): domain Bacteria; phylum Actinomycetota; class Thermoleophilia; order Solirubrobacterales; family Solirubrobacteraceae; genus Palsa-465. The sequence goes on from CAVUTV010000008.1 coordinate 1,775, forward strand.
TCGGCCTCGATCCCGGCATTGCCCGGGCGCGCACAGCACCTCCGGCTCCGCGGCGAGCGTTCAGGGCGTGGACGATGGCGTGCTCGCGCGCGCCCGCGCCCACCACGAGGACCCGTGGCCGACCCGCTGGGAACCCGTCAGATCGCGCCGATGAAGTCGTCGATCGGGATCGCCATCAGCGTCTCGTACTTTCCGGTCCCGCGCGATCCGAGCTCGAGCGACACCCGCGAGATCGTCTTCTCGTCCGGCGCCTCGACCACGTTGACGAAGTCGAACTGGCCGAGCGTGGCCCACTGCGCCTTGACGGTGGCGCCGAGCTGCTCGACCTCGCGGTTGACCTCGCGGATCCGGCCGGGTTGTTCTTGATCGTCTGCACGCCTTCGGGGGTGAGCGTCGTGAGCATGATGTAGGTCGGCAGGTCCGGCTCCTTCTGACGTGGTGGACGGGACTTGTACCACGGCGTACCCGGACGGGGCTGTGCCGACTCCGGCGCAGCGCCCGCCCAAAGAACCGCGGGATCAGGCGGCGCGCGGGCGGCGCCGGCGCGCTCCAGCACGAGCTCGCCGTCGCGGGCCTCGACCTCGACGGTGTCGCCGGGGACGAACCGACCCTCGAGGATCGCCAGGGCCAGCGGATCGACCAGCCGCTTCTGGATCACTCGCTTGAGCGGACGCGCGCCATAGGTGGGGTCATAGCCGAGGTTGCCGAGCAGCGTGCGGGCGTCGTCGGTCAGCTCGAGCTCGATTCGCGCTCGCGCCACCCGCTCGACCACGCGCTCACCTGGAGGTCGACGATCTCGCCGATCTGCTCCCGGGTCAGCGGAGCGAACTCGACGATGTCGTCGAGGCGGTTGATGAACTCCGGCTTGAAGCTCGGCCTCGACGCCGGCCCGGCCACCCGGGATGTTGGAGGTCATGATCAGCACCGTGTTCTTGAACGAGACCGTGCGGCCCTGACCGTCGGTCAGGCGGCCGTCGTCCATCACCTGCAGCAGCGTGTTGAACACGTCCGGGGTGGGCCTTCTCGATCTCGTCGAGCAGCACCACGCGAGTAGGGCCGGCGGCGGACCGCCTCGGTCAGCTGACCGCCCTCGTCGTAGCCGACATAGCCGGGGGGCGCGCCGACCAGACGGCTGACCGAGTGCTTCTCCATGTACTCGGACATGTCGATCGCGGACCATCGCGTCCTGGGTGTCGAACATGAACTCGGCCAGCGCTCGGGCCAGCTCGGTCTTGCCGACGCCGGTCGGGCCCGAGGAACAGGAACGTGCCGATCGGGCGATCGGGGTCCTGGAGGCCGGCCCGGGACCGGCGCAGCGCTGCGGCGACCGCCTCGACGGCCTCGTCCTGGCCGATCACCCGCTGGTGCAGGCGCTCCTCCATGTGCACGAGCTTCTCGATCTCGCCCTCCATCAGGCGGGTGACCGGGCACGCCGGTCCACTTGGCGACGATCTCGGCCACGTCGTCGGCGTCGACCACGTCCTTGAGGAAGCGGGGCTCGCTCCGACGCGAGCTCTGCCGAGGCCTCGGCGGCCTCGGCCGCCTGACAGCTGCTTCTCCAGCTCGGGGATCGTCCCGTACTGGAGCTCGGCGGCGCGGCCCAGGTCGGCCTCGCGCTGGGCGCGCTCGAGCTCGATCCTCGCCTGCTCGAGCTTCTCCTGGATGTCGGCGACGGCGCCGACGCGTCTCCTTCTCGCGCTGCCACTCGGCGTGCATCGCGGCCGAGCGCTCGCGCTCCTCGGCCAGCGTGCGCTCCAGCTGCTCGCGGCGGGCCGCGGTGCCCGGGTCGTCGTCGTCGCCCAGCGACTGCAGCTCGATCTCCAGCTGCATGATGTGCCGGTCGACCTCGTCGATCTCGGTCGGCTTGGAGTCGATCTCCATCCGGATCCGCGACGCGGCCTCGTCGACCAGGTCGATCGCCTTGTCGGGCAGGAAGCGGTCGGCGATGTAGCGGTGGCTGAGCGTCGCCGCGGCGACCAGCGCCGAGTCCTGGATGCGGACCCCGTGGTGGACCTCGTAGCGCTCCTTCAGCCCGCGCAGGATCGCGATCGTGTCCTCCACGGTCGGCTCGCCCACGTAGCACCGGCTGGAAGCGGCGCTCCAGCGCCGGCGTCCTTCTCGATGTGCTTGCGGTACTCGTCGAGCGTGGTGGCGCCGACCGCGCGCAGCTCGCCGCGCGCCAGCATCGGCTTGAGCATGTTGCCGGCGTCCATCGCGCCCTCGGCGGCGCCGGCGCCGACGATCGTGTGCAGCTCGTCGATGAACACGATGATCTGCCCGTTGGCGTCGGCGATCTCCTTGAGCACCGCCTTCAGCCGGTCCTCGAACTCGCCGCGGTACTTGGAGCCCGCCACCATCGCGCCCAGGTCGAGCGAGATCACGCGGCGGTCGCGCAGGCCCTCGGGGACGTCGCCGGCGACGATCCGCTGGGCCAGGCCCTCGACGATCGCGGTCTTGCCGACGCCCGGCTCGCCGATCAGCACCGGGTTGTTCTTGGTGCGGCGGCAGAGCACCTGGATCACGCGGCGGATCTCGTCGTCGCGCCCGATCACCGGGTCGAGCTTGCCCTGGGCGGCAGCCTCGGTCAGGTCGCGGCCGTACTTCTCCAGCGCCTGGAACTTGTCCTCCGGGTTCTGGTCGGTGACGCGGTGGGTGCCGCGCACCTCGGCCAGCGCCTTGCAGCAGTGCGTCGCGCGTGGCGCCGCCGGCGCGGAGCGCGTCGCCCGCCTTGCCGGGGTGGGCGGCGAAGGCCAGCATCAGGTGCTCGGTGGAGACGTACTCGTCCCCCAGCTCGCGCATCTCCTTCTCGGCGGCGCGCAGGATCTGGGTCAGCTCGCTGGAGCCGCCGGCGGCTCCTCGCTGCCGCGCCGGTGGTCAGCTTGGGCAGCGCGTCGAGGCGCGGGCCCGAGCGTCCGCGCGCACGGCGGCGGGATCGGCGCCCAGCTTGCGCAGCACGGGGACGACGACGCCGCCGTCCTGCTCGAGCAGGACCGCGAGCAGGTGCTCGGGCGGTCGTCTGCGGGTTGCGGCGCTCGTCGGCCAGCCGCTGGGCGGCCTGGAGCGCCTCCTGGGACTTGATCGTGAATCTGTCTGGTTGCATATAGCGGTCTCTCGCAAAATCTTAGTCGGTGTGGACTTAGATTATGGCAGATCAGGGACGCCTTGCCAAGGCCCCGACGGCGCTTGGATCGTGAGATGAGACGGCCGTCGCTCCGATCGCGGAACGGTCAGAGCTCTGACATGTGCGCCGGTCGGCTGCCTGGTGTTCTTGTCCCGGGACCGCCGCGATGGATAGGTTTGCGCGCTCGTACCGGGCTTGACGACAGGAGGCAGCGATGACGGCGATCTGGGGACGGGCTTGGGGCGGTCTGCTGGGGCTGTTCCCGGTGCTGCTGATGACAGTCGCCGTGGGAGCGTCGGTCGCCCCCGCTGCCCGTGCAGCGGCCCTTCCTCTGTCCTTCGGTGCGCCGTCGTTGGTCGACAACCAGGGTCCTCCCTGGGGAAACACCCAGGAGATCGACAGCATTTCGTGTCCGTCGGCCGTGCTGTGTGTCGCCGGCGACAACGGCGGCGGGGTGGTGCGCACCACCGACGCGAGCTCCACCTCCCCTTCCTTCAGCCCGAGAACGAGCATTGACGGGTTCTTCTTCAAGAACGGGGCGAACACAGTGGAGGTCTCCTGTCCCACCACATCGCTCTGCGTCGCCGTCGACACCGCCGGCAACGTGATGTCCACGAATGATCCGGGAGCCAGCCGGCCGAAGTGGAGCTCGCCGAAGGCGATCGACAGCCAGCCGCTGGATGCGATCTCGTGCCCGTCCGCGGCGCTGTGCGTGACCGTGGATGGGCAGGGGAACGTTCTTGCCTCGACGGACCCGGGAGCGGCCAAGCCGACTTGGACGCGCAAGGCTGGAGTTGACAGCTTTGCGCTGACCGGCGTGTCGTGCCCCTCGACCTCGCTGTGTGTGGCCGTGGATGGACACGGTTACGAGATGAGCTCAACCAACCCCGGCGCCGCCACCTCAACCTGGAGCGCGCCCACGGCCATCGACAGCGGACGGCGCCTGGACGCGGTGTCCTGCCACACGACGACGACAGCGGCGGTCTTGTGTGTGGCGGTGGACGACCTGGGCAGAGCTGTGAGCACGTCGGATCCGACGGCGGGTACGTGGACTGCGCAGGACATCGACGGGGTGCAGACCATGTCCTCGGTGACCTGCCCATCGGCAACGCTCTGCCTGGCCACCGACACCAACGGCCACGTTGTGAAATCCACGGATCCCGCCACTGGAACCTGGGGCGCTCCCGCGTCGAGTGGCCTCGGCGTGATCCATGCCGTGGCGTGCTACCAGACGGTTGTCTGCGTGCTGGGGCAAAACGGCGGAGGCCCGCAGCTGGCGATCAGCACGGACCCGACGGCAACCAACCCGACCTGGAGTTCTCCCATCCTGGTCGACACGTTCAACACGCTGAATACCATGTCGTGTGCGGGACGTTCGGTCTGCGTGGCCGGCGATTACAACGGCCGCCTCGTGACGTCCCGGAACCCGATGGCGACCAAGCCCACGTGGAGCAGACCGCGCTCCGTGGACGGCAGTGGCGGCGGGTTCGCCGGGATCTCGTGTCCTTCAACATCGCTGTGTGCAGCCGCTGACTCCGACGGCAACGTGCTCATCACGCGCGACCCGACGGCAGCCACACCCATCTGGCGTGCCCCGGACCCGGTCGATAGCGGTAGCGCGTTCGACGGGATCTCGTGCCCATCCACGTCTCTGTGCGCGGCCGTGGCCGACAACGGCAGGGTGCTCACCTCGCGGGACCCGACGGCAGCCACACCCACCTGGAGCGCCGCAGACCCTGTCGATGCCGGCGGTGGCGGGCTCTCCGGCATCTCGTGCCCATCCAGCTCGCTGTGTGCAGCCGTGGACTACAACGGCAGGGTGCTCACCTCTCGGAACCCGGCGGCAGCCACACCCACCTGGAGCGCACCGGACCCCGTGGACAGCACCGGTCACGGGTTCGCCGGCATCTCGTGCGCGTCGAAGTCACTGTGCGTGGCGGTCGACTTTGCCGGCAGAACGGTCATCTCCACCAACCCGACCGCTGCCATACCGACCTGGAGACCGAAGACGATCGACGGCGGACACGGCCTCTACAGCGTCTCCTGTGCCGCGGCCGCAACGACCTGCCTGGTCGGAGATGAGCGAGGCGACGTCCTGGTGTCAACCAACGCTGGAGCGACAACACCAACGTGGACAGCGGTGCCGGTCGACCGCTACAACTGGATCTCGGCCATCTCCTGCGGCTCGACCGCACTCTGCGCCGTCGGCACCGGCGGGGGCAGCACCGTCGTGGCTCAAGGCCCGAAGCTCTCGATCGTCTCGAAACACGTGACCAAGTCGAGGGCGATCGCCTTGCGCGTGAAGACGAATCTGGCCGGCCGGTTGAGCGCCCTCGGCAGGTACAAGCTCACGATCACGACTCGCCGGCATGGCCACACCCACAGACGGAAGGTCACGTTCACCTACGGCCGCGGTCGAGGCACCGCATCAAAGGCCGGAAGCTTCACGCTGACCATCCGGCCGTCGCGAGCCGCGATCACCAGGCTCAAGGCGAAACGTTCGCTGCTGATCACGGCGACCGTCACCCTCACCGCCAGCAGTGGCGCGAAGGCGACGCGCAGCACAAAGGTCCGAGTGAAGGCGGCCGGTTAAGCGGCCGGGATCAGCTGTCGGGCGCGCCGGACCCGCTGTCAGTGGGCTCAGGCCGCGTGCGGTCGATCCGCAGCTCCACCTGTTTGATGTCGGCGTGACGGATCAGCTCGCCGCCGCGTACGTAGGGCACGATCTCGGCGCGCAGCTCACGGCGCAACTCCTCCAGCCGCGCGACCTCGGCCTTGAGCTCGGCGGCTCGCTTGTCCAGGGCCGACACGCGGCGCTGCATGCTCGCGAGCTCCTGCTCGAGCTCCAGCACCCGCTCGACGCCGGCCAGGTTCATCCCGAGCTCGGCCGTCATCTCCTGGATGCGGCGCAGCCGCTCGACGTCAGCGTGCGAGTACAGCCGGGTGCCCTTGGGCGAGCGCTTGGGCTCGATCAGGCCCCGGGCCTCGTACATACGCAGCGTCTGGGGGTGCATCTCGGCCAGCTCCGCGGCGACCGAGATCATGAACACGCCCCGGTCGGAGGAGACCTCCACGCGGGTGGTCGTCGTCCGGCCGGTTCGAGTGGTGGTGGTTCGCGTAGTGGCCCGGCGTGTCGCCATCACTGATCGCCCTCCTGCGCACCTGCAGTGAACAGCTTCGCGCGCGGGTTTCCGTTCATCACCTGGGAGAGCCGATCGACTGCGTCATCCTCCTCGGCCGACAGAGTGGACGGCACGTCGATCACGAACCGGTAGCGAAGGTCACCGTTGCCCTTTCCGCCCAGCCGCGGCGGACCCTCCCCCCGCAGGCGCTGGACCGTCCCGTGCTTGGTGCCGCGGGGCACGCGCAGACGCTTTGAGCCGTGGAGGGTCGGCACGTCGATGACCGCACCGCGAATGGCCTCCGGGATGGTCAGCGGGACCTCTACCTCCAGGTTGTCCCCGTTGCGCTTGAACACCGGCGACTCGCCGACGCGTGTGATCACGTAGAGATCTCCGGGAGGGGCCCCCCTGAGACCGGGGTCACCCTTTCCGGCCAGCTTGATGCGGCTGCCGTCACGCACTCCGGCGGGGATGTTCACCCGCAGGCGCTTGACGCTGCGCTGGGCTCCGGTGCCGTTGCAGGTGGGACACGGATCGTCGATCACGGTGCCTGAACCGCCACAGTTGGAGCACGGCTGGGAGATCGAGAAGATGCCCTGGCTCTGTGCCTCGATGCCGCGACCTTGGCAGACCGGGCAGACACGTGGACTGGTTCCCGGCTTGGCCCCGGTGCCGTGACAGGTGGGACACGGTTGGGACGTCGGCACCGACAGGCTCACCTGGGTGCCCTTCACAGCCTGGTCGAACGTCAGCGACACCTCGGTCTCGAGATCGCGTCCCCGAGCCTCGGGCGCGCGTCCGCCCCGGACACCTCCGCTCCGCCCGGCCGCACCCCCGGCACCCCCAAACAGGTTGGAGAGGATGTCGCCAAAGCCACCGGAGAGGTTCGACGGGTCGAAGCCGGGCACGTTGATGCCGCCCAGGGGGCTGGCCGCCCGGTCGTACTGCTTGCGCTTATCGGCGTCCGAGAGGACGTCGTGGGCCTGGGAGATCTGCTTGAAGCGCTCCTCCGCCTGCTTGTCGCCGGGGTTGCGGTCAGGGTGGTACTGCCGCGCCAGCTTGCGGTAGGCCTTCTTGATCTCCTCGTCAGTCGCGTTCTTGCCGACGCCGAGGATCTTGTAGTAGTCGGGCCGGTCAGCCATCCTGCCTCACGCTCCTCCTAGGCAGCGACGAGCACCCGGGCCGGCCGCAGCACGGTCTCACCCAGCCGGTAGCCCTGCTGGTAGACCTCGATCACGGTACCCGTCGCGTGGCCCTCGACCGGGTGCTGGGCGACCGCCTCGTGGAACTGGGGATCGAACTGCTCGCCTGCCGGCGAGAACGGCTCGATGCCGACCCGAGCCAGGGCGGCCAGCACATCGGCGTGGACCAGCTTGATGCCCGAAGCGAGCTGTGACTCGGCTTCGGCGGCCACCTCCTCCGGGCTGCCGGCGGCGAACGTCTCAGCTGCCTGAACGGCCCGGTCGAGGTTGTCGATGGCGGGCAGCAGCTCCTTGGCCAGCTTGGCCAGGCCTCGGTCCTGGGCCAGGCTGGCTTCACGCGCGGCGCGCTTGCGGTAATTCTCGAAGTCGGCCTTCGTGCGCTGGGCCAGCACCAGGTACTCATCGGCCTTCTCGGCCTTGGCGGTGAGCTCATCCAGGTCGCGTTCGACCTGCTGGCGGTGCTCATCGGACTGCTCGCCGTTGCCCTCCGAATCAGCGTGTGCCGGTGGACCCTCGCCGTCTGGCGCTTCGGTCAGAGCATCGTCCTGCGGCGCAGCGCCGCCCTCGGCAGGGGCCTGCGGTGTGTTCGGTTCGTGTGTCGCCTGGCCCGGGGAGCCGGAGGGGGAGTCGGTGCTAGACGCTCGCGATCCGGCGTCGGTCACCGGCCCCCCTCCGGGGACCTCCGAAGAAGTCCCCGGGGAAGCCTCGGTTGAGCGCTCCATATCTACTTGCCCTCGTCAACCACTTCGGCGTCGACGACGTCCTCCTCGGCCTCCGACGAGGATGAGGATGAGGTGCCGTTGCCGGACGTGCCGTCCGTGGTCTGCTGCGTTTGCTCCTGGGCCCGCTGATACATGGCCTCGGACACCTTGTGGAAGGAGGCCTGCAGCGCCTCGGTCTTGGCGGTGATGTCGGCCGCATCCTCGGAGGTGAGGCTGTCCCTGACCGCCTTGATGCCGGCTTCGATCTCGGTCTTGGACTGCTCGTCCACGTTGTCGCCCAGGTCGTGCAACTGCCGCTCGGCCTGGTAGGCGGCGTTCTCGCCGTTGTTCCGGGCCTCGGCCAGCTCGCGGAGACGACGGTCATCCTCGGCGTGGGACTCGGCGTCCTGGACCATCTGCTTGATCTCCTGGTCGGACAGGCCGGAGCCGGAGCGGATCTCGATCTTCTGCTCCTTGCCCGTGCCCAGGTCCTTGGCCGACACGTTGAGGATCCCGTTGGCGTCGATGTCGAACGCCACCTCGATCTGGGGGATGCCGCGCGGGGCCGGCGGGATGCCGGTCAGCTGGAACTTGCCCAGCGACTTGTTGTACCGAGCCATCTCCCGCTCCCCCTGCAGGACGTGGATCTCCACGCTCGGCTGATTGTCCTCAGCGGTCGAGAACACCTCGCCCTTGCGGGTCGGGATCGTGGTATTGCGCTCGATCAGCTTGGTCATCACGCCGCCCTTGGTCTCGATGCCCAGGGTCAGCGGAGTCACGTCCAGCAGCAGGACGTCCTTGACGTCACCGGCCAGGACGCCGGCCTGGATGGCAGCGCCGACGGCCACAACCTCGTCCGGGTTGACGCCGCGGTGCGGCTCCTTGCCGGTGAGGTCCTTGACCTTCTCCTGCACGGCGGGCATGCGGGTCATACCGCCGACCAGAACGACATGGTCGATCGTGGCCGCGCCCTTCTCCTTGGCGTCGTCCAGTGCCTGGCGCACCGGGGAGACCAGCCGGTCCAGCAGCGGCGATGTGAGCTCGCCCAGCTTGGCCCGGGTCAACCGGGTGTCCAGATGCTTGGGGCCGCTGGCGTCAGCGGTGATGAACGGCAGGTTGATCTGCGACTCCTGTGTGGTGGAGAGCTCGATCTTGGCCTTCTCGGCAGCCTCGTAGAGGCGCTGCAAGGCCATCGGGTCCGCGCTTAGATCAATGGCCTGAGACTTCTTGAACTCGGCCACGAGCCAGTCGACGATCGCCTTGTCGAAGTTGTCGCCGCCGAGGTGGTTGTCACCCGCGGTCGCCTTGACCTCGAAGACGCCGTCGCCGATCTCCAGCACCGACACGTCGAACGTGCCGCCGCCGAGGTCGAAGACGAGGATCGTCTGGTCGGATTCCTTATCCAGCCCGTAGGCCAGCGAAGCCGCAGTCGGCTCGTTGATGATCCGCTTGACGTCGAGTCCGGCGATCCGGCCAGCGTCCTTGGTCGCCTGGCGCTGGTCGTCGTTGAAGTAAGCCGGCACGGTGATCACAGCGCTGTCCACCGTCTCGCCGAGATAGGCCTCGGCGTCCGACTTCAGCTTGCCGAGGATCATCGCGCTGATCTCGGGCGGGGAGTACTGCTTGTCCTGCGCCTCTACGCGCGCATCCCCGTTGGGGCCTGCGACCACCTTGTAAGGGACGATCGACTCCTCCTCACGCACCTCGGCCTCCTTGCGGCCCATGAAGCGCTTGATCGAGAAGATCGTGTTCTGCGGGTTGGTGACGGCCTGCCGCTTGGCGACGGTGCCGACGAGGCGCTCGCCGCCCTGGGTGAAGGCCACGACCGAGGGAGTGGTGCGGCCGCCCTCGGCGTTCTCGATCACCGTGGGGTCGCCACCCTCCAGCACAGCCATACAGCTGTTGGTCGTGCCAAGGTCAATTCCAATTGTCTTGCCCATGGTTTCCGTTCTACTCCTGTGTGATCGTAAAAATCTAAGCGGGAGCGTAGCAGATTTGTACCACCGGCGCGAGCTGGGGGGCTGCAGTCCGGGCGCCTTCTGGCGACAAAAGCCGCGATGAAGGCGGGGCGGTGCGGGTCCCGGGCTCCAGATGGTGTTCCAGCGCGCAATCAAGGAAAAGCCCGGGGTTGTTTGCGCGCTGGAACACGAAAAACGTGTCCGAGCGCGCAATCAAAGGCGGCGGAGCTCAGATTGCGCGCTGGAACACCATGGGCACGGCCGCGCCCTCGCCCGTCCCACCCTTCATCGCGCAGGTTTCAGCCGAAAGTCCCCGCCGAAGGACACATCCGGGCCAGCGCACACGACCCACACGCGGGCCGCCGCGCGTGACACGTCCGGCGCCCGTGCCGGAGCAGGTTCAGGTGGAACTCCAGTTCCTCCCCGGGCGGTGTCAAGGCGAGCATCGTGTCGTGCAGCTCCTCAAACCCCGCCCCGGCCCGGAACAGCTCCAGGCGCAGGCCCACCCGGGAGACGTGCGTGTCGACCGGGACGTCACGCATCCCGAACGTGAACAGCAGGACGCACGCAGCCGTCTTTCGACCCACGCCGGGCAGCGAGGTCAGGTATGTCTGGGCCTGAGGAACATCGAACCGCGCCAAACCATCGAGTGACAGCTCGCCTGCCGGGGTCGACCCTGGGGGCGACTCAGTGATCGCGGTCAGGATCGACTTGATCCGGGCCGATTTGACCTTGGAGATCCCGCCCGGGCGAATCGCCTCCTCCACGAGGTCGACTGGGGCGTCCCGCACGTCCTCCCAGCATGGGAAGCGCTCGCGCAGCCCGAAGTAGGCCACGTCACGGTTGCGATCGTTGGTGGACTGGGACAGGACCGTCAGGACGAGCTCGGCGATCGGGTGCCCGTGCGGCGGGGCGCAGGGGATCCCGTAGACCTCTCGCAGCCGGTCGCGCAGGCGCCGGACGCGAGCTCGACCCGGCAGGTGCCAATCCCCGGCCATCCCCAGACAACTAGTCGGTGGCGCCCCACCGCTCGCAGGCGCGAGCGGCCTCGGTCAGCGCCGCCGGCAGGGCCGCGGCGATCGCGGGCTCGTACCAGCCGGTCAGGCCCAGCCGCGCGATCAGCATCGCCGTCAGCGCGTCGCCCGCCCCCATCGTGCTGAGCACTCGCCCCCGCACGGCGACTCCAGCGGCGTCGGAGCGGAAACGGCCCCGCAGGATCGCCCCCTCCGCACCCAGCGTCAGAACCACGTTGCGCGCGCCGGCCTTGAGCAGCGCCTGGGCGGCCCGCTCGGGGTCCTCCTCACGCGTCATCAGGGCCGCCTCGGCGAGATTGGCGCGGACCAGCAGGGCGCCCGGAACGCAGGCGTTGGCCCGGGCGGCCGCGTCGGTCCGCGAGCGCCACCGGTGCAGGCGGAGGTTGGGGTCGAAGATCACCGGTCGCTCGAGCTCGAGCGCGCTCTCCCGCAAACCCATGGTGAGCTCCCGATCAGCCTCGTCGACCAGGGTGTTGGAGCTGACGAACAGCGCAGCGCACGGCTCGATCAGATCGCCGCCGCTCGAACCGTCGGAGCCCAGCGACTGGGCGACCCAACCGGCCGGCTCGCCGTAGATCGTGTAGCTCGGCTCGCCGAGCGGATCCACCGTGACCAGCGCCAGTGGCGTCGTCTCGCCCTCCAGCAGGGCGAAGTGCGACAGCTCCACGCCCGCTTCGGCCAGCTGGTCTCGCAACCACCGGCCCCACCCATCCCCGCCGGACGCGCCCGCCAGCGCAACGCGGGCGCCCGCCCGAGCCGCCATCAGCGCGATGTTCGCGGCCGCTCCACCGAAGTGCGGCACGAACGCGTCGGCCTGGCCGGGATCCGAGATCTGTCGCTCGCAGACGAGATCGACCAGGGCCTCACCGAGGCACAGAATCGGACCGGGCGGTTCCTGAGAGGCAGCGCTCACACCGCGGACCCTATCCCCGCGAGCGGCAGGGGAGCGGCACGGGGAGCGGCACGGGCGCGGCACCCCGGACACCTTCCCCCTGCCGTCCGCGTAGTCTCTGCACTCAAGCCATGGCCGAGACGGAAACCACGCAACCGCGCGGCCGGCGCGGCCAGCCGGGCGGCGGGGGCCGGCCACGGCGTCAGGGGACGATGACCCAGGAGCTGATGCGGGAGCGGCTGATCGAGTCGCGCCTGACCCCGAACGCGATCTCCCTCACCGGCTTCCTGCTCAATCTGGTGGCGGCCGCGCTGGTGGTGGAGAAGCTGTTCTTCCTGGCCGGAGTGGCGTTCATCGTCGGCTCGATCATGGACACCCTGGACGGCCGCTACAGCCGCATGTCCGGCAAGGGCACGCCGTTCGGAGCCTTTCTGGACTCCACGCTGGACCGCCTGGAGGAGGGCATCGTGCTGACGGCCGTGGGTGCCTACTTCGCCACCCAGGGCGACTCGGCAGCGGTCGCGGCGACCGTCGCCGCGGTGCTGTTCTCACTGATGGTCTCCTACACCCGCGCGCGGGCCGAGGCGCTGGGAGTGGCCTGCAAGGTCGGGCTGGCCACGCGCCCGGTGCGCGTCGTCATCCTCTCAGCGGGCCTGGTCTTCGCCCGGGGCGCCTCGCTGGGCAACTTCCACCTGCTGGCCCCCGCCGTGTATGTCCTGGCGGCGCTCAGCGTGCTGACCACCGTGCAGCGGATCGCCTACGTCCGCAAGCAGCTCCAGAGCGCCTCCTAGCGCTCAGAAGCGCTATACGCGGGTAGCCTCGGTGTAACAAATCGGCTCCGGAGGAATATCTAAATGGTCGCCGCTGCCTCATTTTCGGGCGCGGCCCCCAGACTTTTCTTCGAGAAGGGAAACCACCCAAATTGAGCACCACCAACGGCGCTGCCCACAGCAACGGCCACAGCAAAGGCAACGGCAGCGCGCGCTACCAATCCGACAAGGTCCGGGTGGCGATAATCGGCGTCGGTAACTGCGCCAGCTCCTTCGTTCAGGGAGTGCACTACTACCGCGACGCCGACGCCAGCCAATCGATTCCGGGCCTGATGCATGTGGACCTCGGCGGCTACCACGTGCGCGACATCGAGTTCACCGCCGCTTTCGACATCGACTCCGAGAAGGTCGGCAAGGATCTCAGTGAGGCGATCTTCTCCGGGCAGAACAACACGCTCAAGTTCGATACCGAGGTGCCGAACCTGGGTGTCGAGGTGATGCGCGGGATGACCCATGACGGCCTGGGCAAATACCTCAGTGAGAAGATCACCAAGGCCCCCGGGCCGACCGCCGACATCGTCCAGGTGCTCAAGGACACCCAGACCGACGTGGTTGTCTCCTATCTCCCGGTCGGCTCCGAGCAGGCCACCAAGTGGTATGTGGAGCAGATCCTGGAGGCCGGATGCGGATTCGTGAACTGCATCCCGGTGTTCATCGCCCGTGAGGAGTACTGGAACGAGCGGTTCAAGAAGGCCGGGCTGCCGATCGTCGGAGACGACATCAAGTCCCAGGTCGGAGCGACGATCGTTCACCGCTCGCTGGCCCGTCTGTTCCACGACCGCGGCGTCAAGATGCTGCGCACCTCCCAGCTCAACGTGGGCGGGAACATGGACTTCTACAACATGCTCGAGCGCGAGCGCCTGGAGTCCAAGAAGATCTCCAAGACCAACGCGGTGACCTCGATCATGGGCCACAAGCTGCCGGCCGACGACGTGTACATCGGGCCGTCGGACTATGTGCCGTGGCTGACCGACCGCAAGTGGGCCCACATCCGGCTCGAAGGCCAGGCCTTCGGCGATGTGCCGCTGAACCTGGAGTGCAAGCTCGAGGTCTGGGACTCGCCCAACTCGGCCGGCATCGTGATCGACGCCACCCGCTGCTGCAAGCTGGCCCTGAACAACGGCCTGAGCGGTCAGCTGGACGGGCCCAGCTCCTACCTGATGAAGTCGCCGATGAACCAGCGGCCTGACGACGAGGCGCACCAGGACACCGAGAAGTTCATCGCCCAGTACACGCGCAAGGCGGCCCCGGCTCCCGCCGTCCAGAGCCCTGCGACCGAGCCGACCACCACTCCGTCGGAGACGACGAGCGCCTGACGCCCCGCGCTAGCCCCGGGGGACCACGATCCGAAAGGTGGTCCCCCGGCCCGGCGTACTGCGCACTTCGGCCCGGCCTCCCATGCGGTCGGCCAGCTCGCGAACGAGCGCCAGACCCAGGCCCGAGCCGACCGGCCGCTCGGACTTGTAGCGGTCATACAGGTAGAAGCGCTCGAACGCCCGGGGAAGGTCGTCAGCGTCGAGCCCAGGGCCCGTGTCGGTCACGGAGATCGCACCGGGCTCGGCCCGCACGGTGACGCTCCCCCCGGCCGGAGTCACGCGCAACGCGTTCTCGATCAGGTTGGAGACCGACTGCACGAGTCGGTCGGCGTCTCCCACCGCCGGCGCCCCCCCAGCCGACTCACGCACCAGGCTCACACCCAGAGCCTCGGCCCGCGGCGAATGACGCTGCACCGCCCGCGTCCCCAGCTCGGCCAGATCCACCGGATCACGCCGCACCTCAAACTCGGCGCGCTGTAGGCGGGCCAGATCCAGGAGATCGGCGACCAGCCGCTCCAGTCGGCCGGCCTCACTCTCGATCACCGATCCAGCCCGCGCCGGGCCGACCGCTCCCTCGCGCAGCGCCTCCGCGTAGCCGCGGATCGAGGTCAGGGGGGTCTTCAGCTCATGGCTGACCGACTCCAGGAACCGGCGCTGCGCGCCTCGGGCCTGCGCCAGTGAGGACGACATCTCGTTGAAGGAACGGCCCAGCTCCGCGAGCTCGTCATCCCCCTGGACGGCAACCGACACCTCGGTCTGACCGGCCGTCACCCGGCCGGTGGCGCTGAGCAAGGCCGCGATCGGCCGGGTCAGGCGCCGGGCGAGGAGGTACGCGAGGAGGGCGGCCAGTAGCGCGCCGCCCAGTCCAGCCAGCAGCAGGCTGCCCAGAAACGGGCGCCATTCTCCGAAGGCCAGCGCGCCAGACCGGATCACCACGACCCGGCCGGCCGGAATCCGGCGCTGCGCGTAAAGGAACGAACGACCGGCGATCGTCACCGTGCCCTGAGGCGCCGACGTCGCAGAGATCGCGGTCAGCACCCGCGAGGCGCGGAACGGCCCGATGCGGAGCAGACGCCCGCCGGCGGCGCGGTACACATGCGCCAGACCGGACGAGGCGAGCACATCGACGTCGCGCTGGAGCGCGGTGACACGCTGCGCGGAGACGCGGTGGCGCACGAGCACCACAGCGACGCCGACCGTGAGCAGGCAGGAGGCCAGCGCAGCCGCGGCCACGTAGGCGAACACGCGGCGGCGCAGGCTCACGGCGCCACCTTGTAGCCAGCCCCGCGCACCGTCCGGATCAGCTCCGGTTGCGCCAGCTTCTTGCGCAACTGGGCCACGTGTACCTCCACGGTGCGCGTCTGGCCGGGCGCCACGAACCCCCAGACGGCTTCGAGCAGCTCCTCGCGTGAAACGACGCGTCCGGCCCGCGCCATCAGATACTCCAGCAGATCGAACTCGCGCTGGGTCAGGAAAACCTCCCGCCCCTCTACGTGCACCTCGCGGGCGGGCACCGACAGCTCCACCGGCCCTGCGCGGAGGACGTCCGCGGCCTCGGCTCGCGCGCCGCGGCGCAGCACCGCCCTGACCCGAGCCGTGAGCTCCCGCGGCGAGAACGGCTTGGGCAGGTAGTCATCGGCACCGAGCTCCAGACCGATCACCCGATCGGCCACTTCGTCGCGGGCACTCAGGATCACCACCGGGACGCGGCCACCGATTCGCCGGCACACCTCGAACCCGTCGAGCCCGGGCAACCCCAGGTCGAGCACGACCAGGCGGACGGGATGGCGGTCCAGCTCGAGAAGGGCCTCCTCACCCGAGCGCAGCCACAGCGCCCTGAAGCCGTCGCGCTCCAGATAGGTCCTTACCAGCGACCCGATGTTGGGGTCGTCCTCGACGATCATGATCAGCTCGGCCATCGACGGATCGGATCGTATGTGGCCCCGGCGGAGACGCCGCGCACGTTTTTACACGCACCTGACATTCGGCTCGCTGTTGCCGGGGGCGCTGCGCCACCATCGAGGCATGCATAGATTCCTCCATAGGCATTACAGGCTGGTGGCGGTCGGGCTCATCTGTGCCGGCCTCGGCGCGGGCGCCAGCGCGATCGCCACTGCCGGCGCCAGCACCCCGGCCCAGGGCCAGGCCAGGCACGGCCGCCTCGGGCGGCGAGCGCTGATGCGTCGCGTTGTCCAGGGCCAGCTGATCCTGGCCACCCGGCACGGCTTCGTCCGCGTCCGCATCGCGCGCGGCCAGGTCAAGTCCGTCTCCGGGCAGGTGCTGACCCTGATCGAAGGCACTCGCAAGGCGAGTTACCGGACCGTGCAGCTGACGCTGCCGGCCAACACTCGCGTGCGGGACGATCACCAGCGCTCCACCCTGTCCCAGGTCAAGGCCGGGCAGCGCGCGATCGTGATCCGGGCACCTAAACGGACCCTGGTCATCGCCCACACGCCACCGGCGGGCTGAGCCGCACCCCAAGAGCCGTTTGCTTCGCGGCCATCGGCATACAAGCCGGTGGCCGCGGAAATACCGTTCGCGGGCGCCGATTACACTCATCGGCGTGCCACCGGATTCCCGTCTGGCGATCGCGCAGGTGAGCCCGTTCGCCTGGGAGGCCGAGACGGAGGTGGGCGAGCACGTCTCCCGGGTGTCGGCCGAACTCAGCCGGCGCGGGCATCGGGTGCTGATGATCGCCCCGTCGAACTCGCCCGGGCTGGTCAGAGACAGCCGCAAGGCGCTGCGCGGAGATCCGGAGGAGCTTCTGGAGCGAGCCTCCGGCGAGCCGCTGGTGCTCGGCGTCGGCGAGGTGCTGCCGTTCTCCCCGGCCCGGCGGCGCGCCGCGTCGCTGCCCGTCGACGTGGCCCGGACGATCGAGGAGGCGCTGGACGCGCTCCCGCTGGACATCGTGCACGTCCACGAGCCGTTTGCCCCCAGTGCCTCCAGCGCGGCCCTGCGGTACTCCCGGGCGCTCAACGTCGGCACCTTCCACGCGCCCACCGAGCGCCTGCTCTCCACCCAGCTGGGCCGACCCCTGTCACAGCTTCTGTTCGGGCGCCTCGATGCCCGGCTGGCCAGCTACCGCGCCACCCGGGACCTGATGGCGCGGTACTTCCCGGCCGACTACCGGGTCGTGGCCGCGGGAGCCGAGCCCGTCCCGCGCCGGCCCGGGCCAGACGGGACGGTGAGGCTGGTGATGGTGGCCGAGGAGGAACGCAGCGCACTGCGGCTGTTCCTGCGCGCACTGCGGGCCCTCCCGACCGATGCGCCGTGGGAGGCGACGGTCTGCTCGTCCCGGCCGCTGGCCGCGCCCGCCACGCTCAGCCGGGCGCTGCGCGAGCGGGTCCAGTTCCTCGACGGGGATCAGATTGAGCAAGCCCTGGCCGGCGCCGACGTTCTGGTCCTCGCCTCCGAGGGCGTGCGGCCGACTCCCGGATTGCTGGCCCGGGCGCTGGTCAGCGGTATCGCCACCGTGGCCTCCCGGCTCCCGGTCTACGAGGAGCTGCTGTCAGAGGGTGGGCGGGGCCTCGAGTTCGAGCCGGGCGATGCCCAGACGCTGGCCTCCCACTTGAGCCGCCTGATCTCCGATCCCGGTCTGCGCCAGAGCCTGAGGAGCACCGGCGAGACGGCCGCCGAAGCGCTCGGCTACGGCCGGCTGGCGACGGAGCTGGAAGGGGTGTACGGCGGGCTGGCGGCTCGACGGCACGATGGCCGGGGGAACCCGAAGCTCCGCCGGGCGTTACGTGAGCGCCCGCTGATCGACGTCGACCTGCACATGCACACCGACCACTCCTACGACTGCGCCACACCGGTCGAGGTGCTGCTCTCCGAAGCGCGTGCCCGGGGCCTGGGCGCGATCGCCGTCACCGACCACAACGAGATCTCCGGCGCCCTGGAGGCCGAGGCCAAGGCCGACGGGTCGGGCCTGCGGGTGATCGTCGGGGAGGAGGTCAAGACGGCGGACCAGGGTGAGGTGATAGGCCTGTTCCTGACCGAGAAGATCCCCCGCGGGATGACGCTGCAGGAGACGATCGCCGAGATCCGCCGGCAGCACGGCGTGGTCTACGTGCCGCATCCCTTCGACCGGCTCCACTCGGTTCCGGACTACGAGCACCTGCTGGCCGTGCTCGACGACGTCGACGCGATCGAGGTGTTCAACCCCCGGGTGGCGATCTCGGAGTTCAACGAGGAGGCGGCCCGGTTCGCCGCCAAGTACCGGATGCCGGCCGGGGCGGGATCGGACGCCCATGTCCCGCAGGGGCTGGGCTCCGTACGCATCCGCATGCGTGAGTTCTCGGGTCCGGAGGAGTTCCTGGAGTCGCTGCGGGATGCCGACATCGTGCGCAATCCGGCCAGCCTGCTGTACGTGCAAGCGCTCAAATTCCTGCAAACCAAGGCCCTGCCCGAGTCCGCCCGGCGCGCTTCCCGGGACCGCCGGGTCCGCCGCGTCGCCCGCAAGTCCTGATGCGTCCGGAAGGACATGCCCCGGACGCGTCCAATCGAGCACCGGTGCCCGCAACCGATGACGAAATCCGGGAGAAGTATTTGGAGCGGGCGATTCGTGAGCTCAACTCGCTAGCCCGCGAGCTGCAGTCCTGCCCCCACTGCCCGCGCGGCCAGCTGATGCCGGTGCTCGGCTCCGGGCATCCGCAGGCCGAGATCTTCCTGATCAAGTACGCCCCCCGGCCCTCCGAAGTGGAGGAGGGCGTTGCCTTCTACGGGCGCACCGGGAATGCGCTGATGAAGTCGCTCAAGCGGCTGGGGATCGACCCCCTGGCCGTGTACGGGACGCTGTGCGTCAAATGCCCGGTTCCGGATCCGTCGCTGGCTGATCCGGCCTGCATCGCTCGGGTCACGGAGGAGCTGGCGATAGTGCGCCCCAAGATCCTCGTCGTGATGGGCGAGGACGCGCTCGGCGTGGTCAACGATCTGTACGTCCCATTGAAGCGCGAGCTGGAGGCCACGCCCGGCGAGCTGCAGCAATTCACACCGTCGATCGAGGCCCTGTACGTCCCCAACATCGACGACGCCCTTGACGAGGAGGCCGCCAAGCGGGAGTTCTGGTCCGCCTTCCGGGTGCTCGGCCAGTGGTGGTCTGACCTGCCGCCATATTGAGCTGTACCGCAGCGGGCGATCTGGGTAGGCTCAGCTGCATGGACCTGGAGGAACGCACAATCGAGAAGTCAGGCGAGAACTGCGACGTGTGTGGCGTGAAGCTGACGCCAGAAGAGGCACAGACGGCGATGGAGAGCGGAGGTCCCGCGCTGTGCACCACCCACGCCGTTGAAGCCGAGCCGGCGCTCGAGACCGACGAAGCGGCCGAGTTCGGCGAGTAGCCCGAGCCTGTGGAGCAGATCCTTCCCGGCGTGGTCCACTGGCGGGCCCGCCATCCGAACATCCGCTCCGAGGTCGACTCCTGGTGGCTGGCCGACAGCGGCGTCCTGGTTGACCCGCTGATCCCACCCGAGGAGGGGCTGGACTGGTTTGCCGCACAGCCAGCGACGCCACAGGCGATCGTCCTCTCCAACCGCCACCACTACCGCGCCAGTGCCGACTTTCGTGAGCGCTTCGGGTGCTCGGTGCACGTCCCGCGCGCCGGGCTGCACGAATTCGGCCAGGACCGTCAGCCGGTCGAGGCGTATGACCCCGGCGACGAGCTGCCCGGGGGACTGTTGGTTCATGAGATCGGGGCGCTGTGTCCAGACGATATGGCGCTATATCTGCCCAGCGCGCAGGCCGTGTTCTTCGCCGACGGGGTGGTCGGCGTCAGGGGCGGCGGTGACGGGCGGCTGGGGTTCGTGCCGGACTCGTTGATGGACGATCCGGCGCAGACCAAACGGGGGCTGATCGAAGCGCTGCGCAGGTTGCTGGCGGAGGTGCCGGACTTCCGGCACGTGCTGATGGCGCACGGAGGGCCGGTGGTGGACGAGGGCCGCGAGGAGCTGGAGGAGCTCGTGCAGACGGGGGGCCGGACCGCGTTCGACATGTGAGCCGTGGATGGAAATTGACCTGTGGCCTCATTTCCATCCATCGCTCCTACATCGTCAGGATGATCTTCCCGAACTTGCCGCCCTGGCCGAAGCGCTCGTAGGCGGCCTGCGCCTCCTCGAGCGGGAAGCTGGCGGCCAGGGGCACGCTCAGCCCGCCGCCGACGAACAGCGGCAGCACCTCGGACTCCATCGCCCGGGCGGTGAGCGCCTTGTCCTCCAGCGGCCGGGCGCGGAGCATCGAGGCGTGGATCTGGGCGCGCTTGCCCAGCAGGAGGCCGAGGTTGACCTCGGCCTTGGCTCCGGCGCCGATCCCGATCACGGCGATGCGGCCTCGCATGGCCAGGGCCATGATGTCCTCAGGCAGATTCGGGGCGCCGACCAGCTCCAGGATCACGTCGAACGGGCCGTGCTCGGCAAATCCCTCCGGCGCGATCACCTTGGCTCCCAGCGCCTCGACGGGCTCACGGCAGTTCGCGCTGCGGACCGTGGCGCACACACGGACCCCGGCCTCGACGGGCCAGCTGGATCGCCGCCGTGCCGACGCCGCCGGCGCCGCCGTGGACGAGCAGGCGCTCGCCCATCTTCAGGTTTGCCTGCGTGAACAGCGCGTCGTGCGCGGTGGTGAAGACCTCGGGCACGCCGCCGGCCGCCAGGATGTCCATCTCCTCCGGGATCGGCATCAGGATCCGTTCGTGCACGGTGGCGAGCTCCGCCTGGCCGCCACCGCCGACGATTCCCATCACGCGGTCGCCCGGCTGGAAGCGCTCGGCGCCTGGGCCGTTGGCCACCACCTCGCCGGCCAGCTCGAGTCCGGGGATGTCCGGGGGCGAGCCGGGCGGGGCCGGGTACCGGCCGGCGAGCTGATGGAGATCGGCGCCGTTCAGCCCGGCGGCGTGAACTCGCACCAGTACCTCGCCGGAGCCCGGAGTCGGGTCCGGATGGTCCTGGACGCTCAGCTGGTTCTCGCCTGTGATCGTTACCGCGCGCATATCGCCCTGTAAAACTAGCTCCGCTCGAGTTGGGCCACGCACTCGACGTGCGGCGTCTGGGGGAACATGTCCACCGGGCGCACCTTGGTGAGCCGGTAGCCCGCCTCCACCAGCTGGGCTGCGTTCGGGGCCAGCGTGGTGGGGTTGCACGACACGTAGACGATCCGGCGGGGGGAGGCCTCGACGATCCGGCGCACGATCTTCGCCGACAGGCCCGCCCGGGGCGGATCGACGACCAGCACATCGGGGCGGCCGGCTCGCTCGACCAGCTCGCGCATGGCCAGCCGCACGTCGCCGGCGAAGAACGAGGCGTTGTCGATCTCGTTGCTGCGCGCGTTCTGGATCGCGTCGGACACGGCGTCCTCGACGATCTCGAGGCCCCACAGCTCGGCCACCCGAGGGGCCATCAGCAATCCCAGCGTCCCGATCCCGCAGTACAGGTCGTAGACCCGTTCGAAGCCGGTCAGCTCGGCGAACTCGATCGCCGTCGCGTACAGCCGCTCGGCCATCTCGGTGTTGGTCTGGAAGAAGGCCTCGGCGGAGATGCGTACTCCGAGCCCGCCGATCTCCTCCTCCAGGCGATCGCTGCCTGACAGCAACTCCGTGGCACCACCTGCGGTGGTCTCGGCGACGCTGTCCACCTGGGTCCAGAGAACGCCGTCGGCCGAGCTGGCCGCGGCCAGGGCATCGCCGTCCAATCTCCCTGGAGTCGTCACCAGGCGAATCTGGATCTGGCCGGTGCGCCGGCCCTCCCGGACCACCAGGTTGCGCAGGAACCCGGTGCGGGTGCGGCGATCAAACGGCTCCAGGCCCGCGCTGCGGCACCACTCCACCACCTCGTCCCGCGCCTGGTTGGAGCGCTCGGAGGCCAGCAGGCAGTCGGTCACCTCGACGATCTCCTCCCAGCGGCCCGGCGCGTGAAAGCCGCACACGAGGCGGCCCGAGGCATCGGCCCCAAAGGAGTACTCGAGCTTGTTCCGGTAACGCCATGGCTGGGTGGCGGCGAGCATCGGCTCCAGCTCGTAGCCGTCCAGGTGCCCGAGCCGGCGCAGCGCGTCGTCGACCTGGGTCTGCTTGACCTCCAGCTGCCGTTCGTAGGGCAGGATCTGCCACGGCGCACCCGGGTGATCCGCCAGCGGCGCCAGGCGCTCGGGGCTGGGCGTCAGCACCTCGAGCGTGCGCGCTTCGGCGTAGCCGCGCTTGGACTTGCCCACCACGGCGCGGACCGTGTCGCCCGGCACGGCGCCGGTCACGAACACCACGTAGCCGTCCAGCCGGGCGACGCCGGCGCCGCCGAAGGCCAGCGAATCTACGGTCAGCTCCAGCTCGTCGCCACGCCGGGGGCGCGCGGAGGCTGGCGTGGGATCGGTTGCGGTCGTGGCGTTGTCCACGCCACCTAGGTTAGGCGGACCGCGCCCGAGGAGCGCGGCGGCAGTCCGTCGGGTGCTACTTGGCGGTGAAGACGCTGAGCAGAGTGCCCGTGCTCGTGGCCGTTGGCGTGGCCACCAGCTTCCGCACGTTCTGGCCCCGCAGGTCTCCGTGGGAATCGACCCTGCCCCGGACGACGACCTTGGCGCCGACGGCCGGGCTGACGCTGGCGGCGGTGACCATCCGCACGGCAGAGCGCTTGATCGAAACCACCAGTACCGAAGCGCCCGGCGAGGAGACCGTGAACTCGCCCGACTGCCGGTTGACCCAGCTCACCACGCCGCGGACGCGGACGGTCCGAGCGCTGTGCCCGGTGACGCGGAGGTGGCGCGCCCGGTAGACGCCGTCAGAGAGCCGCCTGGCCTTGATCGCGACGCGACGGCCGAGCCGCGGCTGTTTCCGGGAATGAACGGCGAACAGACGGCCAGAGCGACCGGCCACGACGAGCGAGTGGGCCGCCGGGTCGCGATGAACGACCGTGCCGCGGATCAGCTGGGCGTCAGCCGTGCAGGCGAGACCGCCGAGCGCGGCCGTGGCACAGACACTCGTGAGAACTCCACGACAAGCAAAGCTGGGCATGCCCCGTTAATCGGCGGCCAGGCGCAGAAATCTGAGCCGACGGCCGGTGGCCTGGACAAGCGTCCAGGCGGTCAGCCGCCTCGGGGCTAATCCAGCGACCGCTGAATCGCCTCGAGGATCGCCACCCGGTTGGCGTGACGGCGCTCGTATGCGTGCAGCTGTGCCAGCTGCGCCCGGCTGAGCCCATCGAGCAGGGGCAGCACCCGGGCCACGGTCAATTGCTCGTAATCGGTGATCGGCAGCACGTCGTCCCCGGCGCCGGCTTCCGCTGCAAAGTCATCAACTGCAGACATTGCTTGAACTCCACTCCTCCTCAGAGCTCAATTTAGCCGCTTCGGAGGCGGCAGGATGCAGTTGAACCGCCGCTCAGGCGCCGGCTAAAAGGTGCTCCAGGAGTGCCTTTTGCGCATGCCGGCGGTTCTCGGCCTGGTCCCAGATGCGCTGCCGGGGCCCGTACAGGAGCCCCTCGCTGATCTCCTCGCCAGGGTGAGCCGGGAGGCAGTGCAGGACGATGGCGCGGTCCTTGGCGTGGGCCAGGAGTTGCTCGTCCAGGCGGTACGGGGCGAGCGCGTCACGCCGGGCCTGAGCGGTGGCGGGATCATCGCCCATGCTCACCCATACGTCGGTGTAGAGCGCGTCGGCCCCTTCGGCCGCCACCACCGGATCGCCGGTCAGCTCGGCTCCGGCCACCGGCTCGAGCTGGTAGCCCGTAGGCGCCGCGATGCTGACCTTCACGCCCATCCGCCCGCCAAGAATGGCCAGCGAGCGGGCCACGTTGTTGCCGTCCCCGACGTAGGCCAGGCGGAGTCCGTCCAACTCCCCGAACGCCTCCTGCAGGGTCATCAAGTCGGCCAGCGCCTGGCAGGGGTGATGGAGCGCCGTGAGCATGTTGATCACCGGGACCGTGGCGTGCTCGGCCAGCTCCTCGGCGGTGGCATGGGGACCGGTGCGAACGCCGATCGCCGCCACGTGGCGCGAGAGCACGTAGGCGGTGTCCCGGACCGACTCGCCCCGGGCCAGCTGCATCTCGTCGCCCCGGAGGATCATCGGGTGTCCGCCCAGCTCGTGCACGCCCGTCTCGAACGTGACGCGCGTTCGGGTGGACGGCTTGTCGAAGATCAGCGCGACGCTCCGCCCGCTGAGCGCGTCCGACCCCAGCGGGTCGGTCTTGAGCTCGGCGGCGCGGGCCAGCAGCGCGCTCAGCTGCTCGCGGCTCAACTCCTCACCCGTGAGGAAGTGTGCGATCCCGGGACTCAAGCGCAGGAGTGTAAGGCGGCAATCGCCCGCCTCGCGGTCAGGCCAGGTAAAGGATCAGCCCGCCGGCCAGCGCCACCAGCGTGGTCCAGACGATGATCGTGGCGATCAATCGCTGGTCCAGGCCGAAGGCGTGCCCGACGATCAGGGAGTTGATCCCGGTGGGCATCGCCGCCTGCAGGAAGTACACGGTGGGGATCGCCACGCCGGCGAGCGAGGCGACGCCGAGCACCAGGGGCGTGACCAGGAAGCGCAGCGGCAGCGCGATGGCCACACGCCGGTCAGGCCGCTCCAGGAGTGGAGCGTGATCGTCGCGTCGCTCCGAGGAGAGGTACACGCCGACGGCAAAGAACCCGATCACCAGCAGCGAGTCGACCACGACGTGCGCGGCGTGGACGAGCGCCAGCGGAGCCGCTGAAGGGGGTGCCAGCAGTCCCGCCACGACGGCGATCAGCGGCGGATTGCGGGTGAAGAAAGCGCGCAATCGCTCGCCCCGGCCGCCTGAGCCGCGAGTGCCGAACGCAGCACCCACGGCGAAACCGACCGTGAACACCATCGGGCCGCTCACCACCTGGTCGTACGCGACCGCCTTGCTGAGCACGTGGGAGCCGAAGAGCGCCACGGCCATCGGCACGCCCAGGTAACCCGTGTTGACCAGGATCACCGAGCAGATCAGCCCTCCCAGCGCCGGACCCTCCAAGCCGGCGCGCCGGCCCAGCCACCAAGCCAGGATGCCGGCCAGACCCAGGCCCACGTACGCCAGCGCCAGCCCGATCCCGCCACCCAGCGTCAGGTGCAGATGCACGAAGCTGACGAACGCCACGAACGGGACCAGCACGTAGAGCATCAGCGTCAGGGCCCCACGAGCAGCGGCCTGTGCCCGAACCGTGCGGTGCTCGGCGATCACGCCGACCGAGGCGGCCAGGACCACTGTGAGGATGACGAGCAGCAAGGGCTGGAGAAGCTCTGTGGCTCAGCGGCTGCCGCGCAGGCCGAACCCGCGCAGCATCATGAGCGCCTTCTCGCCGAGCGTGCCCCGCCCGGGCAGGATCCCCAGCTGCGTGGCGGCGTCGTACAGGTCGAAGAAACCTCGCACCCGGAACAGACGGTCCTCCTCCAGCTCGCAGTAGAACACGCAGGGGACCACGACGAACCGGTTGGTGGCCGGCAGACCGGCCAGGGGCTCCCGGTGGGTGGCCAGCAGTTTGCTGGGGGCAGCCACGAAGCGGCCGTCGCTCAACCGCGGGCCGAGCTTCTGCAGACGGGCGTCGGGAAATGCGGTCCACAGACGTTGGGCGTGGGCGGCGATCGCCCGCGGCCCTTCGATCGGCTCTGCGGTGATGGGGTCCTCGTAATGGACCTGCTCGCTGCAGACCGGATCGAAGCCGGCCGGATCCTTGTCGGTCCACGCGGACTCCCACCCATCGATCAGAGCGTCGATCCCCACCTGACTGGGCTCCAGCTCGCTCTGGCTCACGCCGATGCCTCGGCGGGCCCGAACACCGGGGTGCCCGCCGCCGGTGTTGATGCCTGCGCATAACGGCGTCTGGGGATCCGGCCGGCGCCTGCCGCCAGAGCTCCGGCCTGGACGGCCAGGTTGACGGCACGTGCCATCGCCACCGGATCCTGAGCCCGCGAGATGGCGCTGGCGCAGAGGACCGCGTCACAGCCCAGTTCAATCGCCAGGGCGGCATCGGAGGCGGTGCCGACGCCGGCGTCGAGGATCACCGGGACGCCCGCGCGCTCCAGGATGATCGACAGGTTGTAGGGGTTGCAGATCCCCATTCCGCTTCCGATCGGCGAGCCCAGCGGCATCACGGCGGCGCAACCCACGTCCTCCAGCCGCCGGGCCAGGACCGGATCGTCGGTCGTGTAGGGCAGCACCGTGAAGCCTTCATCGACGAGCGTCTCGGCGGCTGACACGAGTTCCACGGCGTCCGGTAGGAGCGTGCGGTCATCGCCGATCACCTCGAGCTTGATCCAGTCGGTCTGGAAGGCCTCCCGGGCGAGACGCGCCGTGGTGAGCGCGTCCCGGGCGGTGAAGCACCCGGCCGTGTTGGGCAGCACGTCGACTCCGGCGCGTTCGAGCACGTCGAGGATCGAGCCCCGGGCCTGCGGGTCCAGCCGGCGCAATGCAACCGTGCACATCTCGGTCTCGGCCGCGGCCAGTGCCCGGGACAGGATCTCATGGTTGGTGAACCCACCCGTGCCGAGGATCAGCCTGGAGCTGAATCGGCGGCCCGCGATGATCAGAGCCCCATCCATCTCAGCCTCCCTGCACCGCGGTCAAAACCTCGACCCGGACCCCGGGCGAGAGCTCGGTACCGGACCATTGCGATCTCGGCACGACCTCGCCGTTCACGGCCACGGCCACGCCCCGCCCGCTGTCCGGCGCCCCGAGCGCGGCGAGCAGCTCCTCCACGGTGCTGCCGTCCGGCATGCTCCGCTCCGTGCCGTTGACGAGGATCTGCATCGGTCATCCACCTACCCGCGCCGGCACAAACCGCTCTGCCCCAAACGGCGCCGCCTCTGGCGGCGGCGCCTCGTCCAGGAGCCCGGCGGTGACGATCTCGGCTGTGACAGGGGTCAGCAGGATCCCGTGGCGGTGGTGGCCGGTCGCCCAGTGCAGCCCCGCGAGGGCGCCCGGACCCAGCACCGGCCCGTTGTCCTCGGTGCCCGGTCGGGTGCCGACCATCAGCTCCTCGATCACAAATTCATTAACGCCCGGCACCAGCTCGATCGCGTCCCTGAGCAGCTCGAACACCGCACCGGCCGTCGCCGTGGTGTCAAACCCCCGCTCCTCCATGGTGGCGCCGAGCACGTACCGGCCATCACCGCGGGGGACCAGGTACCCGGGCAGCGTGCGCAGGACGCGGCCGAGCAGGCCCGGGCCGGCCGGGTCGCGGAGCGCCAGGATCTGGCCCTTGACCGGACGCAAGGGGATCCGGGCCTCAGGCGGCAACCCGCCGATCTGGCCCGTCCACGGTCCTGCGGCGAGCACCACCTGGTCTGCGGCCACCAGCTCGCCGTCGGCCAGCCGGACGCCGTGAACTCGCCCGTCGGCGGTGACCAGCTCGGTGACCTCGGCGGGACAGCGCAGCGTGACTCCGGCGGCGAGCGCGGCCCGATGCAGAGCCTGCGTCAGGGCCCGAGGGTCGATCGCGTGGTCGTCAGGGATCTCGAGGGCCAGCCGCAGTGTCGGGGCGAGCGCAGGCTCCAGCTCGCGTGCCTCCCGTCCCAGGAGCCGGCGCACCGGCAGGCCGAGCTCGCGCCGGAAGCTCAGCTCGCGCTCCAGGGCTTCGGCCTCGTCGGCGTCGCGGGCGACGAGCAGCGTGCCGAAGCGCCGGTAACCCGGATCCATTTCGGTGACGGCGGTGAGCTCCTCCACGAAGCCGGGGTAGCGCCGCGCGCTCTCACGTCCGAGGGCCAGCAGCGCGGGCTCGGACGCGGAGGCCTCGCTGATCGGCGCAATCATCCCGGCCGCCACGCGAGAGGTGCCCATACCGGGGGCAGCGCGCTCCAGGAGCGTCACCTGCAGCCCCCGTGCCGCGGCGCGCCACGCGACGGCGAGCCCGATCACCCCGCCGCCCACGATGACGACGTCGGATGGTCTGCCTGGAGCGCTCACGGGTCACTGCCGATGCTATCGCGGTGCACCTGGCAGACTGGGTGGGTGATCGATGACCGCTTCGAACGCCTGGCCGCAGCCCGTCTGTATCTGGTGTGCGGCGAGCTCACCGGCGAACGACTCGAGGCGGCTCTGCGCGGCGGCGTCCAGCTCGTCCAGCTACGCATGAAGAACGCCGAATCCGAGCGAATCGTGGCCGTGGCCCGGCGCTTTGCCTCGCTGTGCGCCCGGCACGGAGCCCCGCTGATCCTGAACGATCACCCCGAGCTGGTCGACGCCTGCGGAGCCGACGGAGTGCACCTGGGCCAGGACGACGCGGCGGCCGGCGAAGCCCGAGACATCCTGGGCAGCCAGCGGATCATCGGCCTCTCCACCCACGACCCGGCTCAGATCGACGCCGCCCACGAGCTGCCAGTCGACTACATCGGCGTCGGCCCGGTGCACAGCACCCCGACCAAGCCCGGCCGGCCCGCGGTGGGGCTGGCGCTCGTCACCTACGCCCGGCGTGAGGCTCGTCTCCCGTTCTTCGCCATCGGCGGTATCGACGCCGGCAACGCGGACAGCGTGCTGGCGGCCGGCGCCGAACGCCTGGCCGTCGTGCGCGCCATAGCCGAAGCCGGCGATCCGGAACGGGCGGCACGCCGGCTGCGCAGCGCCGTGGAGTCAGGAGCCCAGGTTGGCGCAGCGTAAGCGCAAGCGGAGCCGCTCCGGGGCCACCCGCCCGTCAAAGCCGGCCGCTACTCGGCCCACCGAGCATCCTGGGGTGGCCGCCTACCGCGCTCGCTCCGAGGAACGCAACGCCGTTGCCCGCGCCGCGCTGACCCCGCTCGGCCCCGGCGAGCGGCCCTGGCCGCTGGTCGCCGCCTCGCTCCTGGCGCTCGCCCTGGGGCTGACCACGCTGATCCTGTACGCGACCGGAGCCAAGCTCAGCACCGGAAAGCCGGCGCTGCCCGAGGTCGTGGTCTACTGCGGATTGATGCTGGCCTGCGCGGCCGGTTGCTGGAGGTTGCGTTACTGGGCGGTGCTCGGCTTCCAAACCCTGCTGGCGATCGGCATCCTCGGTCTGTCGCTGGCGCTGATCCGGGTCAACAGCGTCCTATGGGCGCTGGTGTTCCTGGCGCTGATCGCGGCCGCCGGGTATCTATTTTGGAAGCTGGTCCGAGTCCTGGGTCGCCTCCAGCTGCCCACGCCACCCGGCCGCTAGGTGTAATTCCTGATCACGTTGTTCCGGTCTGAGGGGTAAGGCATCCGGTGCTCCTTGGAGGCTGGTTGGTGTCGAAGCCACCAGTCCCAAGGAGGACACCGGATGAAGATGCACGCTAACGCCAGGCTCAGTCTGAAGGGCCGCGAGTTGCTGATCGAGCGCGTGGAGGATGCGGGGTGGTCGCTGAGCACGGCCGCCGAGGCGGCCGGGATCAGTGACCGCACCGCGCGCAAGTGGATCACCCGTCACCGAGCAGAAGGGCGGGATGGGCTGCTTGATCGCTCCTCAGCACCGAGGCTCGTCGCGAACCGCACTGAAGAGCGCAGGGTCGCGGTGATCGCGGCGCTCAGACGGCTGCGGATGACTGGTGCGGAGATCGCCGAGACCCTGGACATGGCGCCCTCGACGGTGTCGGGGATCCTGACCCGGATCGGGCTGGGCAAGCTCGGCCGCATCGGCTTGGAGGCAGCGCAGCGCTATGAGCGAGCTCGTCCCGGCGAGCTGATCCATATCGATGTCAAAAAGCTCGGGCGGATCCAGGGAGGGGCAGGGCATCGGATCGCGGGACGGCCTCGCAGCAATCCAAAGCGCCGGGACGGTTCAGGCCATGATCGCCGCACCGTCGGCTGGGAATACGTGCACGTCGCCATCGACGACGCGACCCGCCTGGCCTACGTCGAAGTTCTCACCGATGAGAAAGCGATCACCGCCGTCGGCTTCCTGCGTCGAGCGGTCGCGCATTTCGCCAGCTACGGAATCATCACCGAGCGGTTGATCACCGACAACGGCTCTGCATACCGATCAACCATTCACGCGCTCGCATGCCGCGTCCTGGGGATCCGCCACTTGCGCACGCGCCCCTACCGGCCGCAGACCAACGGCAAAGCCGAACGATTCATCCGCACCCTGCTCGGCGGTTGGGCCTATGGCGCGATCTACCGCAACAGTTCAGAACGCAACGCAGCGCTGGCCGGCTGGCTCGACTTTTACAATCGCCGTCGACCACACGGCGCCCTCAGCCACAAGCCACCCATCGCTCGCCTCAACGAGCTGAACAACCTCCTCGGGTCCTACAGCTAGGGGTCGCAGCGGTTTGGATAGCTCCGTCGCAGTGCCTGAATCTTCGTACGACTGCATCGTCATCGGATCCGGACCCGGCGGCTACATCGCGGCGATCCGCGCTGCCCAGCTGGGGATGAAGACCGCGGTCGTGGAGAAGGACCGTGTCGGCGGCCGGTGCCTGAACTACGCCTGCATCCCGGCCAAGGCGGTCCTGCGCGTCGCCGACGTCTTGCAGGAGATTCGCGAGGCCGACGACTTCGGCATCAAGGTGGGCCAGCCCGAAGTCGATTTCGGCGCGGTCATGGCTCGCCGCGACAAGGTCGTGGCGACGCTCACCGGCGGCGTCTCCGGCCTCCTCAAGAAGAACTCGATCGATCTGCTGGAGGGCACCGGCAGCCTGAACGGTCCGGGCAGCGTCAAGGTCGACGGCCGGGAGCTCACGGCCAAGACGATCATCCTGGCCACCGGCTCGGTTCCGCGGCCGATCCCGGGCACGCAGTTCGGCGGCCGGGTGATCGGCACCGAACGGGCCTGGGCCTTGGAGGAGCTGCCGAAATCGATGGCAGTTGTCGGAGCCGGCGCTTCCGGGGCCGAGATCGCCTCCGCCTATGCGCGTCTGGGCGTAGAGGTGCGGCTGTTCGAGGCGCTGGAGCGAGTTCTGCCCACCGAGGACGCCGACATCTCCAAGGTGGCCGAGCGCGGGCTGAAGCGCCAGGGGATGACGGTCCACACCGGGACGCTGGTGCGTGATGTCGAGTCCGGCACGGACCGGGTCACGTTCACCTTCGGCGAGGAGAGCGGCGAGGCGGACTGGCTGGTGATAGCGGCCGGCCGCGGACCCGACGTTGAGGCCCTGGGCCTCGACGCGGCCGGAGTGAAACTGACCGAAACCGGATTGATCGAGGTGGACGGAGCACTGCGCACGAGCGTCGCCGGCGTCTACGCGATCGGCGATCTGGTCCCCGGGCCGGCCCTGGCTCACAAGGCCTCTGACGAGGGGATCATCGCGGTGGAGGACGCCGCCGGTCTGACCACTCACCCGATCAGCTACATCGACATCCCGCGGGCTACGTTCTGCACGCCGAACGTGGGCAGCTTCGGACTGACCGAGGCCCAGGCCCGCGAGCAGGGTCACGACGTGGTGGTGGGCAAGGTTCAGTACGGAGCGGTGGGGGCCGGAACCGTTTACGGCGACCGGAACGGGCTGGTGAAGATCGTCGGCGATCGCGAGTACGGCGAGCTCCTGGGCGGCCACGTGGTGGGGACCCGGGCCACGGAACTGATCCAGGAGCTGGTCAACGCCAAGCAGCTGGAAGGCGGCTATCCCGAGGTGGCTCGGACGATCCACGGGCACCCCACCCTGTCCGAGGCACTGATGGAGGCCGCGCGCGCCGCCGACGGCTGGCTGATCCACGGGTAGCGCTGAAACTTGCCGGCAGGCCAGCCTGTCTTCTTCTATGACCTGGGCGACCCCGAGTGCTACCTGGTGGCCGAGCAGATCACCGCTGCTCTCGGGGTGGTCGCTGAATGGGAACCGGTGCAGGGCGACGCCCTGGGAGCGTCCGATCGCACCGCGGATCC
The DNA here is from genome assembly GCA_963744525.1 of uncultured Solirubrobacterales bacterium. Classification (GTDB taxonomy): domain Bacteria; phylum Actinomycetota; class Thermoleophilia; order Solirubrobacterales; family Solirubrobacteraceae; genus Palsa-465. Next base: position 33,666 of record CAVUTV010000008.1, read on the forward strand.
GGAACAGCTGACGGCCCGCGCCCAGGGCTTGGCCTGCAGCCGCTGCGCTGGCCGCCGAACTGGCCACCGGACACCCGCCAGGCGATGCTGGCGGCCACCTACGCCAAGCGCACCGGCCGGGGCGTCTCCTTCTCGCTGGCCGCCTTCCGTCAGGCGTTCGCCGGTGGCCGGGACCTGACCGATCCGGACACCATCCTGATCGCCGCGGCGGCCTGCGAGATGCACCCGAGCGCCGTCCTGAAGGGGATCGAACTGCGTTCGGTGCACGACGCCCTCGACGCGGCCACCTCCCGCGCTGTGGCTGCGGAGGTGGCCGAGCTACCCGCAATCCAGTGGGACGACCGCGTGTTCTCCGGGGCCGGGGCCCTGGAGCAGGCTGCGGCGGTCGCGGCGACCACGGGGCGATGAAAGCCAACCGGGCATATCACCTGATCGTCAAGCGCGAGGGGATCGGACCCGCCTTCCTGGCCGATGAGCACCGGCTCGATCGGATCGAGCTGGTTTCGATCGACGACGGTGAGGTCGTGCTGTTCTGGCGCGCGCCGGCCAAGACGGCGGCCAGGGATTCTGCGTGAGATGCGCACGGATCTGGCGGGCCTGGAGGCCCGGGAGTTCTTCGAGAAGTGGGCGTCCCTGGAGGTCGAGTCATGACCGGCCCCAGCGGGCCCGGGGTCAAGGGCGAGGTGACGATCGTCGAGCTCACCCGCCAGGAGCGATCCGCGGCGCGCCGCAGCGCTGAGACCCGGGCGATCGTGCCCAGCGTGGAGCTGGCCTGCCCGGTGGAGATGGACGCCTGCCTGCTGGCGTCCACCGCCCGCGGTTGCCGCCCGCTGGCGCTGGTGCTCGCCGCCGTCGCCGGCGGCCTGCAGAGCTTTCCGCGAGTCAACGGCGCTTACCGCGACGGACATTACGAGCTCTACTCGCGGATCAACCTCGGACTCAGCCTGGCCGGCGAGGACGGCCAGGTGCTCGCCACCCTGTTCGACGCCGGCGAGAAGAGCCCAACCGAGATCGACGCCGAGCTGGACGACCTGGCCGGACGGGCCGCGACGAACCACCTGAGCGCCGCCGAGCTGTCCGGAGCAACATTCACGGTGATCCCGCCGGGGACCACCCGGTGACGCTGCTGACGCCGTTGATCCAGCCCCCGCACGCGGCCGCTCTGGCGGTTGGCCCAACTCATCAGACGGGTCTGGTCCGGGACGGCGCGGTGGCGGTCGGCCACGTCGCCTCGCTGACGCTGGCCTGTGATCACCGGATCGTGCCGGTGGCATCGGGCGCCGAGTTCTTCGGCCACCTCAAGTCCGCACTGGAGGCGTCGACGGGTTGACCCGTCCCTCGCCGGCGGACCTCGACGGACTGCTGGCCGGTCTGGCCCGGAGGATCGAGGACGACCGCGTGCTGGACGCGATCCGGTCGGTGCCCCGGCCACTGTTCGTGCCCCGAGAGCTCCGAGCCCGGGCCTACGAGAACGTCGCCCTGCCGATTGGATCCGGGCAGACGATCTCCCAGCCGCTGGTGGTGGCGCGGATGCTGGAGCTGCTGGACGTTCAGCCGGGCGAGCCGGTTCTGGACATCGGCACCGGCTCGGGCTATCACGCCGCGCTCCTCGCGCACCTCGGCGCCCATGTGATCAGCATCGAGCGCCGGGCCGAGCTGAGCCGCCGGGCCGCCAGGGCGCTGGTTGCAGCTGGTGTGGAGAACGTGGAGCTGGTGGTGGGCGATGGAAGCCTCGGGATTCCAGACCGGGCGCCGTTTGCGGCCATCAATGTCGCCGCCGCGGGCGATCTCGAAGCCGTTCGGGAGCTCAGCCGGCAACTCGCTCGGGGCGGCCGTCTGGTCGCCCCGCTGGCCGAGGATGCGGCTCGCCCGCAGAACCAGCGGCTCGTACTGATCCGGGCCGGAGCCGATGGAATCCTGGCCCAGCGCTTGGAGCCGGTGCGGTTCGTTCCCCTGGTCAGCGACCGGGCCGGCTGAGGGACGCCGAGGCAGCGGCTCGCGTCCCGCCGCCTCCGTCGCCGGCATCGCCGGCATCGCCGAGTCGGGCGCGCATGATCTCCACAGCCAGCGGGCTGGAGTCGATCAGGACGAACCGGCGGCCGAGCCCGCGGCAAACCGCGCCGAGCGTGCCCGATCCGGCGAACGGATCGAGGCACCAGCCGCCCGGCCGCGACGAGGCCGCCACGATCCTGCGCAGCACGCCTTCCGGCTTCTGGGTCGGATAGCCGGTCTTCTCGCGTCCGTTGGTGGGCACGATCGTGTGGAACCAGCACGTCCGTGGGTCGCTTGCCCCGCGCGGCCTTCTCGGCCGTGACCAGCCCGGGGGCCATGTACGGCTCGCGCTCCACGGCGTCGGCGTCGAAATGGTGGCGCGCCGGCGTGCGCACGTAGACCAGGATCGTGTCGTGCTTGGCCGGCCAGCGTCTGCGCGGCTTGGCTCCGTAGTCGTAGGCCCAGATCAACTCGTTGAGGAAGGCGTCGCGGCCGAAGATCTCATCCAGCAGAAGCTTGCAGTAGTGGGCCTCGCGGTAGTCGATATGGAAGTACAGGGTGCCGTGAGGCGGCGAGCAGCTCCCGGATCCGCGCCAGCCGCGGGCTCGAGGAACCCGAGGTAGTCGGCGAACTCATCGTCGTAGGTCAGCCCGGAGAGCTGCGTGGAACGGTAACGGCGGCCGCCGAACCCGACACGGTCGCCGCGGAGTCGTCGCGCGCACGCCGACGGTGCGTCGCGCCTGCGCGCGGCCGGTGTTGAACGGGGGATCGATATAGACCAGGTCGAACGCCCCGTCGGGCAGCACCGCGAGGACGTCGGCGTTGTCGCCATGCGATGACGAGGTCGTCGTCGAGAACCACCGCCTCGTCCGCAGTCTGGCAGCGCATCACACGCCAACGCTAGCGTCACCGTCGGCGTCGGTTCCACCGGACGCTAGGATTCCACTTCCAGTGTTCTCGTCGCTATATGCGCGCGCGGCTCGGCACCCCCTGAGCCGGCGGTTCTCGCGCTCGCCACTGTCCAGCAAGCTCACCAAGCTACGCGATCGGCTCGATCGTCGCGCTGGCCACCACGTGATCGTGTTCGCGGTCGATGGACTGGATCGGGGTCCGGACGGACGATCGGCTCGGTCGGCAGCGTTCATCGCCGGCGCGATCCCGAACTGGGTGCTCAACCGCCGGTGGGCCTGGAAGATGGACGGCCGAGCCGAGTTCGTGCGTGAGATCCTCGGCCTACACGGTGATCTCGGTGCTCGTGTGGCCGCCTCGACTGGGCCACCGGTCACGCGCAGAACTGTGCCAACGCACCACATCCCGGCGGGGAACGGACTCCGGGTCCTCGTCACGACCGCCGCCTACGTGTTCGTCCAGGCGGTGTTGTTCGGCGTGAAGTTCGTGATCTACGACCGGTGGGTGTTCGCCGGACGGTCGCGCATCCGCGCGGCGTTGCGGTCCCGCCACCAGGTGTGGACCGCGGCCCGCGCGAACCGTACGCCGTAGCCGAAGTTCCCGCCCTTCTTGGTGCCGGTGGCGTGGTCGCCGCGGTCGCGCATGGTCGTCGGCACCTCGGCCAGCCGGAAGCCGTTCAGCGCTGCGCTGATCTGCAGCTCCGAGGCCTGGTACTGGGGCTGCTCGAGCGTGACGGCGGCGGTCACCTCGGCGCGCATCGCCCGCAGCCCGCAGGCCGGGTCGGTGATCCGGTGGCGGGTCAGGACGGAGAGGATCGCGCCGAACACGATCACTCCGAGGTGCCGCGTGGCGTCGGTCGTGAGCTCGTTGCCGAGCCGGCGGGAGCCCGAGACGAAGTCGGCCCGGCCGTCGAGGATCGGCTGCGACGACGCGCGCGATCTCGCTCGGGCTCGTACTGACCGTCGGCGTCGATCGTGCAGATGATCTGCGCGCCTCGGGCGCGCGCCAGCCAGTAGCCCGAGCTTGCAGGGCGGCGCCCTGGCCGCGGTTGACGGGGACATCGCAGACGAGCGCGCCGGCGCCGGTGGCCTCGGCGGCGGTGGCGTCCCTGGCGCCGTCGACCACGACGATCACCTCGAGCGGCTAGGCCGGCGGCCTCGACGGGGATCTCCCGCGATCACCTCGGCGACCGTCGGCTCCTCGTTGTAGGCGGGAATCACGATCGCCAGCGGTGCGCCCGTTTCCGGCGGGATGCTCGTGCAGGAAGGCCACGGCGGCGTCCGCGCTCGTCGGGTGCCAGCAGCGCCAGCTCGCGCTCGGCGTCGAACGTGCCGCTCGAGGCGCGACGCTCACGGACGGTCTCCGGCCGCGGAGGACAGACCGGCACCGCCGGGCGCGCGACCGCGCCCTCGATGTCCAGCGTCGCGCCATTCCTCCCATACGCCGGCGACCCCGCCGGCGAAATCGTACCGAGGGGTCCAGCCGGCGGCTCGCGGGCCGGCTGGTGTCGACGATCACGGCGGGCATCTCGCCGGCCTTGGCCGGGCCGTGGGTGACCGGCAGCTCGGCGCCGGTGACGTGCCGGACGCACTCGTCGACGACGTCGAGCACCGACAGCGAGGTCCCGGTGCCGATCACGACGGGCCCCTGCCAGCTCTCGTCGGTCAGCGCCAGCCGAGCCGCGGCGACGACGTCGTTGACATGGACGTAGTCCCGCACCTGGCGCGCCGTCACCGTAGATCTCGAACGTCGTTCCCAGGCCGGATCGCCCGCATCAGCCGGGCGACGATGCTGTCCTTGGCCTGCATCCCGGGTCCGTAGACGTTCGTCAGCCGGATGCGGTGCAGCGCACGCCGTAGACCGGCGGTGTAGGCCGACATCAGCATCTCGCCGGCGGCCTTGGTGGCGCCGTAGGGCGTCAGCGGCCGCAGCGCGCGCGCTCGGTGATCGCCGGCTCCTCCATCGGGCCGGTGACGCGCGGTCGTGGAGGCGAACACGAGCGCGCTGACGCCGGCCGCCCGGGCGCCCTCGAGGACGCGGTGGGTGCCCTCGACGTTGGTGCGGAAGGTCAGCTCGGGGTGCTCGATCGACCGCAGCACGGAGGTCACGGCAGCGAGGTGGACGACTCCGTCGAAGCCGCCGTCGAAGGCCGACTCGATCACGTCGGGGTCGGCGATGTCGCCCTGGACGAGGTCGACGATCGGGATCAGCATGGGGCTGCAGGTCGACCACGCGAACCTGACGGCCCTCAGCGGCGAGCGTAGCGACGACGTGCCGGCCGATGAAGCCGGACCCGCCGGTGACAAGGATTCGCATTCGGATCGCTCCAGTAACTTCAGATAGATGGTTCTCAGCACTGGCCGGCGCCACCGGTCGCCGGTCGCGACCAGAGGCTGGCGTTGTCACTGACCACGCGAACGGGCGAGGATAGCGGTATCAGACGCGCCGCAGGCAGCCGCCTGATCAGGCGTGCAGGCGGGTTGGTCGTGGTGGTGGTGATCCTGGTCATCGTGGTTCTGCGATCCACCTCGGGTCTGTCGACGCCGCCCGGCGGCGCAGTCCTGGCGCCCCCGGCCGGCAACCCCCTGGTCGGCTACCGGCCGGATGACGCCGCCTGGCTGGCTCAGCGCGCCGCCGCGGGAAGCGCGCAGGTGCTGTTCACCAAGAGTCCGGGTGGGGCCCTGGCCACGGCAGCGCGCGTCGCCCGCTTCCGGCCGCTGGTCGACGCCGCCGTGCGCGGAACCGACATCCCGCCCGCGCTGCTGGAGGGTCTGGTGTTCCTGGAGAGCGCCGGCCGGTCCGACGCAGTGGCCGGAGGCAGCGTCACAGACGCTGCCGGGCTGACGCAGATCCTGCCCGCGACGGCCCGGTCCCTCCTGGGGATGCACATTGATCTGGCCCGCAGCGGGCGCCTGTACGCAGCCCTGCAGGGCGCTCAGGCGGCGGGCCGCACCGCGCAGGCAGCCCGGCTGGACGCGCGGCTGGCGCAGGCCGATCCACGGTTTGATCCGCGCCAGGCCCTGGCAGCGGCGGTCCGCTACCTGGAGTTCGCCCAGCGCGACCTGACGCGACTGGATCTGGCGGTGGTGGCCTACCACGCGGGCGTCGGCAACGTGCAGGCCGTCCTCTCGGATTACGACGGCGGCCGGCCGGTGTCCTATCCGCAGCTGTACTTCGATACTGCACCGGATGCCCATGCCAAAGCCTGGGCTCTGCTGTCCAGCTTGGGCGACGATTCGGCTCTGTACCTGTGGCGCGTCCTGGAGGCGGAGCGAATAATGCAGCTCTACCGGGCCAACCGGGGCCGGCTGCAAAGCCTGGCGGCGCAGGAGACCGGCTACCCGTCTGACGCGCTGACGCTCGTCCCGGCTTCGAGCGTCCAGCGCTTCGACTCCGCGCAGGCGCTTTCGGACGCGTTCCAGTCCGGAGCCCTGGTGCCGCTCCCCCGGGACCCCGTCCGGCTGCACCTCCTCTACGCCCCGAGCATGGGTGCCCTGGCTCATCACCTCGGCGTGCCGGCCGGCCTGTACCGCGGGCTCCGTCCGGCGGCGCTGAGGGCGCTCCTGGAGATCGGCGCGATCGTGCACCACCTCGGCGGTGGGCAGCTGACCGTGGCCAGCACCGTCCTGGATACCCCCTACCAGCGGGATCTGGGCTATCAGGACCCTCCCGGGGTCACGGGCTTCAGCTTCCAGATCCTCCGTCACTACAGCTCCCCGGCTCAGGCCGAGGCCTTCCAATTCGTTCTCGACCGCCTCCAGGCCCTCGATCTGATCGCCTGGATCCGTGGCACCAACGCGATCGAGGTGACCGTCGCCCCCGACGCCGGGCAGGTGCTGCGGCGAGGGCTGTGAGAGCGGTAGGTTGTCGGCATGGTCGATGCCATCCGCACCCCGGACGAACTGCTGGACGGGCTCCCCGAGTTCCCCTTCGCCTCCAAGTTCCGGCAGGCCGACGGGCTCCGCCTGGCTCACCTCGACGAAGGCGACGGGCCGCCGGTGGTGCTGTTCCACGGTGAGCCGACCTGGTCATTTCTGTGGCGCAAGGTGATTCCCCCGCTGCTGGCGGGCGGCTACAGGACGATCGCCCCGGATCTGCCCGGCTTCGGTCGATCCGACAAGCCGATCGACGTCGACTGGTACAGCTATGACCGTCACGCCGCGATGATGGCCGGGCTGCTGGAGGAACTGGATGTGCGGGACGCCACCGCCGTCGTTCACGACTGGGGCGGCCCGATCGGCCTGCGGCTGGCCGTGGAGCAGCCGGATCGGATCAGCCGGGTGGTCGTCCTCGACACCGGTCTGTTCACCGGCCATCAGCCAATGAGTGACAACTGGCACGCCTTCCGGGACTTCGTCGAGCGCACCGAGGATGTCCCGATCGGGCTCCTGGTCCGTCGCGCCTGTCACACGGACCCGGGCGACGCGGTGATCGCCGCCTACGACGCCCCGTTCCCGAATGCGGCTTCCAAGGCAGGCGCGCGCGCGTTCCCGCTGATCCTGCCGCTGACGCCGGAGATGCCCGGTGCGCAGGCGGGACAGCGGGTGCTCGACGCAATGCGCCACGACTCACGACCGAAATTGTTTCTGTGGGCGGACGCCGATCCGGTCCTCCCGCTGTCCGTCGGCCACCGCTTCGCTGCAGCGCTCGGGGGCGAGGTGGAGGTGGTGGAGCGCGCCGGACACTTCCTGCAGGAGGATGCCGGGGAGCGGATCGGCCAGCGGATCGCCGACTGGCTGAGCTCGGTCTGACGACCCGCTCCCGCGGTTGTTACTGCGAGAGCGGCACCGGCGGCTGCTCGGACTCGGGCTCAGGCCCGGGTGAGTCAGGGGCCACAGCCGTGGCCTCCGGGGATTGCGCCGTGGCCTCGGTCCCGGAGCCAAGGCTTCCGGCCGCCATGGCCGCCATCCGCGCCTCGTATGCCGCGCGGGCTGTGTGGTCAGGCTGGGTGACCGCCTCGCCGCCCCCCAGCATCGAGCCGACGGCATCCAGCGCACGCCGAGGCAGAAGCGCCCCGCTGCGCACGATGGCGTTCATCCGCTTGGGGATGAATACCTCGTAACGACCGGTCTGAAGGGCCTCGACGATGGCCAGGCCGACACCCTCGGGCTCGGGGGTCTTGATCCCGCGGAGCTGCTGCAAACCGGAGTAGAGCTCGGTGTTGACGCCGACCGGCATGACGACGGTGAAATCCACGCCGGCTGCGGCGAACTCCATCCGGAGCGCCTCCGTCAGGCCGACCACGGCATGCTTGGCCGCACAGTAGGTGGCCAGATGAGCACTGCCGGCCTTTCCGGCGATCGACGCGATGTTGACGAGGTGTCCGCTGCCCCGCGGCACGAAACGCGCCAGCGCGAGCTTTGAGCCGATGATGACGCCGCGCAGATCGATGTCGATGATCCGGTCCGTCATCACATCGCTCTCGTCCAGGAAAGGGCCTACCGGCATGATGCCCGCGTTGTTGATCAGGACATCCAGCGGGCCAATACGCGTCTCGACCTGATCCAGGAAGGTCTCGAAGCTCTCGCGCCGGGTCACGTCCAGCGGGAGCCCGATCGTCGAGGAACCGAGTTCCTGGGCGGTGCGCTGGGCCAGGTCGCCCTCGATGTCGCCGATCGCGACGCGGGCGCCCTGTGAGATCAGCGCCGCAGCCGTGGCGCGACCGATGCCTCGGCCGCCGCCGGTGATGGCTACGACCTTGCCGCTGAGCGAACGTGGGACTTTCGCCATGGGTTCGTCCTCCTATTGGTCAGTCTGTCCACGGGCGGCCAGGCGCCCCCTCCACCACGGACGGTACCTGGACAGGCCGCTCCGCGCTCAGCGATGTGGGCGATGGTTATGACTGGGGTGCCCAGCCCCGTGGCGCCAGCCGCCATGCGGAGTCGAGGTCACTCGCGGCCCGTGCGCGCCCGTATGTCCCCAGCCGGAAGCGCCGTGTGGACCTCGGTGCCCCCAGCCGAAGGCGTGGTGTGGGCTGCCATATCCCCAGCCGGAAGCGCCACCCGGGCCTCTGTGCACCCGGCCCGGAGCGCCCAGCTCGCCGTGTCCGCGGCCCCTAACGCCGCCCAGGCCGCCGTGGCCCCTACCGGCGCCGCCATGAGGGCCGGCCCGGGACCAGCCAGGCGGTGCGTTGTCGCCGGAGCGTCCGCGGCTCCAGCCCGACGCATTCCCCTGCCCACCCTGGCCGACCAGAGCGTGACCGGTGTGAGGAGCCGCCGGCCACGCCGGAGGCGCCGCTGTGCGTGGATCAGCGTGACCCGGCGGGGTGGGGCGAGCCGACCACCCGGGGGCGCCAACACGACCACGGCCGTGTGCTCTACCGGACGCGCCGCGGTGATCCCTGCCCGACCGGCCCCCGCCTCGCCCCGGTGAGCCGGACCCTGCTCGATCGTGTGCCGAGGTTCGGCGATCGGCGGAGGCCGCAGAGCGATGATGGATACCGCCCGAGCTGCGGATGCTGACCGCGCTCGCCTGGGCCGTCGCGGACGGATTCGCCGCAGCCAACTCCACCCCGTGGCGCGCCTCACGCCCGGAGTGCGCTCGGTGGTGGACACGCGCCGAGGCACTGCCGCCGCCGGATCCGCCACCGAGCGCATGCACGGGAAGGTCGGACGCAGAGACGACGACGGTGCCCAGTGTGCCGGCCCCCGCGATGATGGCCGCAGCGACGCCCTTAAGGAAGCCGGTCTTCAGCGCGGAGGTGGCGATCAGGCCCGAACCCCCCACGGCGGCCACGCCACCGGCCCCGAGGGCCGCCGCCAGCACACCCTCCTTGGCCAGCAGCGTGGGTGCCACCGGGAGCAGCGCTGCGAACTGCCGGCGCTGGCGCTGGACCTGGGCGCGGTAGGCGCGACAGCCATCACAGTCACGCAGGTGCCGGCGCAGGTTGCTGCGACGCAGAGCGCCGGCTCTGCCGAGCGCCAGTTGGGTGCGAATCTCATGGCAGCTCGTGTCGCGAGCGGTGCGGCTGGCCAGGAGCGACTCGCGGGCCTGGAACACCAGCGCCTTGACCTTGTCTCGGGGGACGGAGAGAACGACCGCAATCTCGGCGTGCGAGAGCGACTCGAGCTCGGCCAGGACGATCGCGGCCCGCTGGTCATCCGGTAGGCGGCTCAGGTCTATGACCAGATCCCGCAGGTCCTGGCGGCGCTCCACCTCGACGGCCAGGCCGTCGGTGACCGACTCCTCCTCCAGGTCGGCAGCCGGACGCTCACGCTGTGCCCTCAGGATCGAGTAGCAGCGGTTGCGGGCGATCGCGAACAGCCAGGGGCGGAGATGGATCGGCTGCTGGCTGGCCAGGAGACTGGAATAGGCCGCCATGAACGTGTGCTGAACGGCGTCCTCGGCCTCGTGCTGATCGCCCAGCAGGTGGCGGCAGAACGACAGGATCCCCCGCTGGTGGCGGTCGTAAAGGCTCTCGAATGCGCCGCTGCGCCCCTCTCTGACGAGGGCCACCAGGCGAGCGTCAGACGCCAGCCTGAAGCGGCTCGGACTGAGCGCCGGTATCCGCGGACTTGCAACCCGCGGAACCGTTCCGGCTTCCATAGCACCTCGTATCGGCGCGCCATCGACCGATCAGCAATCGTTTGGCCCTCAGCCGCAGGGTTGGCGGACGGATGTTCTACCGGCGTTGCGAGCCGACGCTCACCGTGGGGGCGGCGGACCGGGCGGAGACACGATGTCCCGACCCGTGGGAGTCAACGACTCGTCGAGCTCCAGCTGCCAGTAGTAGCGGCTGAAGGTGATCCCGGAGCGGTACTCCCCGACGTGCGGGGCGATCGACTCCCCCGCCGCCATCCGCACGATCAGCTCCGGGTAGGTGCGGCCCGGCAGCGCGGCATACATCGGCGCCGGGAAGGCGCCCCCGAACCTGGTATTGACGTCGGTGATGCCGAGGCCGACCTCCGAGTCCCGGATCACCTGCACGGTGCACGGACCGCGCACCTCCAGCGCCTCCACCACCCGGCGCCCCAGGTCGACCAGCTCTCGGTCGTCGATCACCGTGCCCTTGATCGACTCTCCGCCCCGGGATTCGATCATCGTCCGCGGGATCGCGTTCAGGCAGCGACCGTCCAGATCAGACAGGCAGTCGATCGAGAATTCTGGGCCGTCCATCGCCTTCTGCACCATCACCGGCTCCTCGATGTACTCGACGAAGAATTCGGCCGCCCTAGCGTCCTTGGCGCGCAGAATCGACCTGGCGCCCGAGCCCTGGCGGGGCTTGACGATCACCGGGTAGTACGGCGGCACCTCCCCGGGAAGCACCGTTGGCGGCGAGGGCAGCCCGAGGCGCTCCAGGAGCAGGTGGGCCTCGTACTTGTCGAACGTCGCCCGGGCGGTTTCGGGGCCGGGCACGAGTGCGGGAAGCTCACCGGCCCGGCGGGCGTGAGCCAGCACCTCGATGTCGAGGTCCGTGAGGGGGATCACCGCCGCCACCCGATGGCGATCGCACAGCTCCTGTAGCGCGGGCACGTACCCGGGGTCATGGATCGGGGGCACCGATACGTACGCGTCGGCGGCGTACCGGGCCGGCGCCAGCGGGTTGGGATCAACCGCCACCACATGCGCGTGCTGCGCGAACGCCGAGACGATGTCGTAGCGCTTGCCCACCCCGGTGAGGAGGATGCCCAGCGGGCGCTTGTGCGGGGACGGGACGTCTAGGTCGCGCTCGGAGGGTGCCATCCGCCGCTCTCTCCTTTGTACAGGCCCTTGCCGCCGAGAACCATCCCGACCGTCGCCACGAGGATGCGCAGGTCCAGCACGAGCGACACGTGCTCCACGTACCAGAGGTCCAGCTCAATGCGCTCGGGCCAGGGCAGCGAGGCCCGCCCATTGACCTGGGCCCACCCGGTGATTCCGGGGCGCACAGCCAGCCGGCCGCGCTGGCGCTCGGTGTACTGCTCCACCTGCACCGGAATCGTCGGCCGGGGCCCGACGATCGACATGTCCCCCCGCACGACGTTCCACAGGTTGGGCAGCTCGTCCAGGGAGTAGCGGCGCAGCCACGTGCCCAGGCGCGTGATCCGGTCGTCTCCCTGCTGGATGGCCAGACCGGCACCGACAAACTCCGCACCGGCGATCATCGTGCGCAGCTTGAAGATCTCAAACGGCTGGCCGTCGAGGCCGACCCGGGTCTGGCGATAGATCGCGGCACCCTTGGACTCCAGGCGGATCAACAGGCGAGCAGCGCCACCACCGGCGCGGTCAGGAGCGGCGGCCGGGACCGCGATCAGAAGATCCAGCGCTCGCTTGCTCAACGGGTCCCCTCGGCGGGCTCCCAGCCCGCTGCGGTCCCGTGGGCCAGCCAGTCCCACAGTCCGGCAGCCAGCGACGCCGTGGTCAGCACGTAGTAACGGGCGACCAGGAACGGACGGCTCGGAACCACCGGAGCCAGCCCGGCGGCGAGCAGCACCGCCACCTGGACGGCCACCGCCACCGCGTAGATCCAGCCGTGCCCGAGCAGCGCGAGGCTGGTGCCGAGGGCGATCAAGTGCAGGAACGGCGGTGGCGTAGCGCAGGACGCGGTGGGAGAAGATCATCAGCGCGTACAGAGGGTCGTAGCCGCGCGGCGAGAGCATGCCTCCTCGCAGCACGATCGGCCAACCGTGGCTCATCATCCGGCGCTTGCGGGCGAACTCGCCCTCGATCGAAGGGACCATCTTCTCGGTCGCCCGTGCCGCCGGGGCATAGACGGCCAGCCAGCCGCGTTTGACCATGTTGAACGGGAACGAGAGGTCGTGGCCCATGATCGGGTCGACCACCAAATAGGACTCGCGCCGGGTGGCGTAGATCGCGCCGTTGCCGCCGGTGACCGAGCGCAGCGCTGACTCCAGCCGGCGCAGCAGCATCTCGTAGCGCCAGTAGACGCCCTCCTGGTTGTCCCCTGCGTCGCTGAAGCGAACATCGCCGCATACGTAGCCGACCCGCGGGTCGGCGAACGGCGCCACCAGCTCGGCGCAGCGCATCGGGCGCCCACTGGGCATTGGCGTCAGAGAAGGCCACGATCCCGCCGCCGGCTCGCCGCACGGCCGCGTCCTGGGCGCGGATCTTGCCCCCTCGGGGCAGCTCGAGCACGAGGTCGGCTCCGGCCTCGCGGGCGCGCGCAGCCGTGGCGTCAGGCGAACCGTCGCAGGCCACGATGATCTCGAGCAGCTCGGCCGGATAATCGAGCGCGCGCAGGTTGGCCACCCGCTCGGCGATCACCTCCTCCTCCGAGTAGGCGGCCACGATCACCGACACGCGATCCAGCTGGCCGGTCTCCGCTCCCGCCTGCGCCCCAGCCGCGCTCCGGCGCAACCGGGAGAGGGCGAGAAGCAGCACGCCGTAGCCCGCCTGGGCATAGACCAGCAGAGCGGCTGAGATCCAGAACACGGCGGCCAGTGCGGTCATGCGGCGAGGATTCTCGCGTACAGGCGCAGCGTCAGCTCGGCCGCCCCATCCCATGAGTACGGCCCCGCGGCCGCGGCGATCGCAGCGGCCTCGAGGCTGGCGCGCTCTGCTGGAGCATCCAGGAGTGCGCGCAGGCCACCGGCCAGGGCCCCCGGATCGCCCGGCGTCACCAGCCGGGCTGCGCCGGCGCCGGCCACCTCACCGAACCCACCGACGTCGGTGAGCAGGATCGCCTTTCCGAACGCCAGCGCTGTTGCCAGCACGCCGGACTGATCGAAGCGCTCCGTGCGGGTGTAGGGAAGCACCACCATGTCAGCCCTCCGGAACAGCGCCGGCAGCTCGGCGTCGGCCAGGAAGCGCGGCAGCCACCGCACAGATGCCGGCGACCCTGCACGCAGACCGGTGATGTCCATCCGCGGCCGTCCGGCGATCCACAGCTCCGCGCCGGATATCTCGCGCCAGGCATCGAGCAGCACGTCGACCCCCTTGTAAGGGCGGATCAGACCGAAGTACAGGACCACCGGGCCGGTGGAGTCCCGGAGCTCCGGCGGCAGCGGTTTCTCGTCGCTGAGCCGGGTCAGATGCTCGAAGGCACCGTGGTGGATGACGTGCACCGACTCCGGCGCCAGTCCCAGGTCCTGCACGAGGACGTTGCGGCCGTAGCGCGAGTGAACGACCACGGCGTGCGCGGCCTCCAGCAGCCGGCGCTGGGCTCGCAGCTGACCGGGGCGCGGCTCGCGAGGCAGCAGATCGTGGGCGGTGATGACGATCGGGCGGCGGGGGGAGCAACTGCCGGTCGAGCAGTGGGACCGTGAGCCACTGGAAGTGGACGATGTCCGCGTCCCGGGCGATGCGCCTGTAGCGCAGCATGTCCGGCGCGTGCTCGACGAGCTTGAGCGAGCGGCGCAGACCGGAGCCGGCAGGTCCCCGCGCGTGGCGGTAGAAGCCGGGGACCACCTCATAGCCCTCCGGGGATGGCACGGATCCGTACGGGAACCGGCTGGTGAGCAGCCGGACCGAGGCCCCGGCCCGGCTCAGAGCGCCAGCCAGTGCGTGATCGTACGGGGGTGTGTAGGCCGACGGGTCGACCAGGTCGACCCGGATCATCCGGAGCCGCCGCGGCGCTGGCCGCCTCGCGCCGAGCGGTTGGGAAGGCGAAGCCCCACCAGTTCTTCGATCGCCAGCACCACATCGAGAGCCAGGAACTGAAGGCGTTCCCACCGGCCTCGGATGGGAGCCTGCACCGCCGTACCCTGCCGAGGCGCCGGGAGCGCGGTGAGCTGGCGCCGGAAGGCGCGGCGCACCGCCGGCTCCGGCTCAAAGCCCGGGTACCTGCGCGCCAGCCAGGCCCGTCCGGCGGCGTAGGAGCGCCATTGCCGGCGCAGGTCGGCGATCGACTGCCGGTAGCGGTGCTCCACGACGGCGTCCGGGCGCAACTCGAGCCTCCAGCCGAGGTCCTGCAGCCGCCAGCACAGGTCGGTGTCCTCACCGGCTCGCACACCCTCCTGAAAGCCATCCGCCTGCTCGAAGGCGGTTCGCCGTACGAGCAGGTTCGCCGCCGCCGCCCGGGGACGAAACGGATGCGACATGTGAGCGCTCTGCGACAGGAAGTTGCGCGCCGCTCCATACCGCGCGGCCAGCGTGTCGGCCGATCCCACACCGACGATCTCGCCGGCCAGTGCCCCGACCTGATCGTCGACGGCCGTCGCGAAGTACAGGTCCAGCAGGTCGGCCGGGGGGCTGGTGTCGGCGTCGAGGAACAGGATCCAGTCGGTCCGCGCGACGGCGGCGCCGGCGTTCCGCGCGTGAGCCGGGGACTGCTCGCCGGTGGCCCGGAGGACGGTCAGATCCGCGGCGTCCGGGACGACCCCGCAGTTGTCGGACAGGATCAGCTGATCGCCCGGTGCGGTGTCCAGCGAGCGCAGCAGCGCCAGCGCCATCAGCGCCTCGGCGATGTCGCCGGCGAACGGCACGACCACCGTCACCGCCGGACGTACGGGGCTGGCCGCGCTCACGCGACGTCCCCTCCCGCCATCCGGTAGCGGCGCAGTCGGGCCAGCAGATTGCGCGCCTGCCGCAGTTCCTGGGGGTGGGGAAACCCGGTGACGAGCAGCACCACCGGGATCAACAGGAACACGGCGGCTCGCGCCAGCAGACCGCTCACACCGCTGGTTGGAAGCAGCAGATCGCCGAGGACTGTGAGGACACCCATGACCAGGACGATATGCGCCAGGCGCTGCCACTCGAACTGAACCGCGAAGGCCCGGCGCACCAGCACGTACATGACGAGCAGCATCGCCAGGTAGGCGCCGCACAGGGCGGCACCCGCGCCGGCGATCCCGTACCGGGGCACGAGCAGGACGAGCAGCGCCACATTGACGCCCAGGCCGGCCACGGCGGCCGGGAAGTTGCGGCGTGTGACCCTGGCCCGTCCGGCGATGACCAGCAGCACGACCCACAGGCCGTACATCGCCCAGCCCAGTGACAGCCAAGGGACGGCCCGGTATGACTCGAAGAAGCGGGGCGCCGCCAGCAGGCGAAGGATCCACCGCGCCTCCAGGCTGAGTCCCGCCACCGTCCAGCCGCTGACCAGCACGTAGTAGGTGGTCACCAGCCCGTACAGCCGCCCGGCCTCGCGCTCGTCGCGCACCGAGTAGGCCAGGGGAGGCCATGCGTACTGGAACGCTCGCACGATGAACGCCACCGCACCGGCGAGCTTGATCGCCAGCGAGTAGAACCCCGCCGCCGCCAGATCACGCTGATGGACGAGGTACTGGCGGTCCGAGCACGCTCAGCGCGTAGACCGAGGCTTCGGCCGGAACGGTTGGGAGACCGAACTGCAAGCAGGACCGGAGAACGGGTCGGCCGGTCCGCGCCGGGCGGGCAGCAGCCGCCCGCGCATCGTCCACCAGAGGCCGAGCAGGACAACCACGGTGGCGCCGTAGTTGGCGATCAATAGCCCCCGGCGCCCAGGCGGAAGCCGACGACAAGGATCACCGAGGTGGCGATCGTGCATCGCGACGTTGGTCACGGAAGCGATCGCGTAGGTCGCGGAACCGCTCATCGACGCGCAGCAGCGCATAGGCGAGCTCCAGGTTGGTGAACGCCCACAGGCCGATCACCGCGATGCGGAAGTCCCAGGGGGCGAGGCGGCTGGGGACCAGGCGGGGACAGTGTTCCGGCGGGAATCGCCAGAGCCGACCGCCGGCGACGGTGGTACTGAGCAGCAGGAAACGGGCCGAGCGACGAGCCAGTGCGTCCCTGCGCCCCGGGTCGTCGTCGTCGTAGTAGAAGCGCAGGAACGACTCGATCATCCCGAAGCGGACGACGATGCTCACGAAGATCACGAACGTCGCCAGCGTCTCCACAATCCCGTAGCCCGCCGGCGTCACGTACCGCGTGTAGAGCGGCAGCAGGAGCACCGCCAACACCTTGGCGACGCAGATCGGCGATCTGGTAGGTGCCGAGTGCGCTGACGAGGCGTTTCAGGTAGGACGACACGACACGCCGATCATCTGGAGAGCAGCTTCCAGAGGCGGCCGAGCAACTCCTGGGCGTCCACGTTGTGGCTGAGGCTGGCGGCGAACTCGGGCAACCCGATCTCCACCACTGTGCCCCGCCCATTCCGGAAGCCCGTGATGTTGGATTGACCGACTGCCGCCCCGGCGGCCGACACCGCACTTCCGGGCGTCCCGGCCGGTGGATTGATCGCCTGCCCGACCGTGTACCCGGGGAAGGCCACGGCACCTCCGAACAGTCGCAGTCCGTCGCTCAGGACCGTGATCAGCGAGCCCCGGAGGCTCGACGAGGAACCGTGGTGGGCGCCGAACGGATCCGGCGAGAGCTGCGTCGGCGGCCCGGCCGTCTGTGCTCCCGGCGAACCGTTCAGGCGAGCCTGCGACTGCAGCGAGCCGGCTCCGACCGATACGAGCGAGCGCCCGGCGCGCACGAACGCCGAGAGCGGCGCCTTGAGGTTCGACGGCAGCCATACAAGGCTGCCGTCGAGAAGCACCCCGCTGTGGCCGGCCAGCCGTGGCCCCACTCCGTCGGCCAGGCCGACATCGGTGGTGAGCTGGTAGTACAGCCGATGGCGGTCGAGGTAGTTGATGAGGGCGAGCTCTGGGCCAAGCCCTGGGGGCAGTCCGTAGGCCAGCGGACGGCTCAGGGAGATCTGATCGCCGGCCGTCAGCGTGTTCGGAAGGCCGTCGCCCGTTTCGTCGACCGGGTTGACGCCCTGCCAGCTCAGCGCGGGCAGCACGACCAGGGTCCGCGTGTATGCCGCCCGCCCCGTGGCACTCGACACGACCGGCACGGCGGTCCGATGGCCTCCACTCTCCAGCTGAACGATGTAGACGCCGGCACGGTCGCCGGGCAGATGCAGATGCAGGCTGTAATGCCCGGCGGCTTCGCGTCCGTGGAAGACGACCCGGGGCGAGCCGAAGCGCCTGAGCGTCCACGTGTACGGACGCCCGCGCGCATCGACCAGCACGGTCGCGTCAGACCCCGCGGGCACCGGGGTCAGCGGAGGAACCGCGGCCAGATACCGGACCGTGGCGCCGGCATGCGGCGTGGAGCCCGGGCTCGGAGGCAGAACCACGGGGAAGCTCCCGGGGTTGCAGGCCTGATCGAGTACCGACATGCCGACCAGGTAGGTGCCGGCCGGGGCGGGATGGCCCTGGACGAGACCGTTCCAGACCGCCCGGCCGGTCTTCCCCTTGGCCCCGAAGCTGAACACCAGCCGGGGCTTGCCGGGCAGGCCGGTGCGGTAGATGTCGATCCGCGTGCTCTTGTAGGGCTCGGGACGGAAATGGATGGTGAGCGACTGGCCGGCGGTCAGGATCGCCGGCCCGGTGCCGGCCCGCGAGCCGGTTCGGACCACGCTCGTGACCTCGGGGTGGGGCGGGGTGGTGATCACCTTGACGGGAATGCTGCCCAGCGTGAAGGTCCGGTTCTCGTGCTGGAGCGCGAGGCGGAAGTAGTACGTGCCATCCGGGACGACCGGGCTGTCGGCGCCGCCGGAGCGCCCGTTCCAGCTGAAGGTCGAGCGGCGGTTGACCTTCATGTAGCGGCTCCCGGCGAGGGTGGCGACGATCTCACCCTCGCTGTTGACGACATACACGCCCACATTGTCCGAGTGCGACTGCAGGAAGAAGCTCAGGCGGGTGCGCTTGAAGCTGACCCGCTTGCCGGCAAGATCACGGCAGGTCCGGCCGGCGATCGGATTGATGGCCGGCGGGTCGGGGCGCGGACTCCCGTTGTACAGCGGGTTGCTGACCTTCAGATGCTGGGTGACGAAGAACGCCCCCACGGTGGCCACCACCAGGGCGGCGAAGGCAGCCGCCGGGAGCCGGGTCAAAGCTCCACCACGCCCGCGTTGGGTACGTCGTACTCGTGGAAGGCATCGAGGCCACGCGGATCGCTGCGGCACAGCACCGCCCGGATGGATCCGCGGTGACAGACGATCAGGGCCGGCAGCTCGCCGGTGGCGCTGATATCGGAAAGCGCCGCGGCCACGCGATCGGAATGTTCCTGTAGCGACTCTCCGCCCGGGAAGCGAAAGTCAGCCCCCGCCCGGCGCCACGCCGCGTAACCCTCGGGATCCTCCCGCTCGACGTCGATGAACCGGCGGCCCTCCCATTCACCGCGATTCCCTTCGCGCAGCCGTGCGTCGGGTCGAGGGCGCAATCCGATCCGCTCCCCCACGATCGCCGCCGTCGTGGCCGCGCGGCTCAGGTCCGAGGTCCACAGCGAGACGATCCCCATATCTGCCGCCCGCTCGGCCAGCTCGTGCGCCTGGCGCCGGCCGACATCGTTCAGGGGGGTATCGGTGAAACCCTGGACCCGGATCGGCTCCAGGTTGTCATTGGTCTGGCCGTGGCGGGCGAGCAGCAGACCGCTGCTGCCTTCAGCCATGCGCGGCAGGCGACGCGCAGTCGCTCACTCGCCCCGCACCCCTTCCTCCTGAAGACCGGACCCAACCCCGCCCAGCGCCGTGTCCGAGCGCAGGCCGAGCCGCATCGTCTCCAGCGAAACGACATCGTCGGGTGCCAGGTTGCCCAGGTTGACGTTGGCTCCGAAGCGGCGGATGAACCACACCTGCTGATCCTTGCGGGGCGCCTCGAAGATCAGCTTCTCGGGGTCGACCGCATGGACGATCTCGTCGATCAGGCCCATGCGGACCTCGCCGTCGTGTCGATAGATCCCGGACGTTCCGCTCTCACGCGCCTCGGCGATGACCTTCCAGGCGCCGGCCTCCAGCTCGGCCTGGATCAACTCGACCCAGCGATAGGGCGCCATGATCCGTGTGTCGTCCTTGGAGCCGACTTCGGAGAGCACGGTGAAGTCACGCGAGAGCCGCTCGATCAGCTCCAGCTTCTCCTCGTGGGGCAGGGTGATCGTGCCGTCCGAGATCTCCACGTGCTCCAGGTGGAGCCGGGTCGTCCACTGCAGCAGCTGATCAAGCCGATCCTGATGGATGGCCAGCTCGGTCAAGGTTCCGCCCATGACCACCGGCAGGCCGTGCTCCTGGTAGCGGGCCACCTTGGCCTCCAGGTTTCCGGTCACGAGCGCCGTCCCCCAGCCGAGCTTGACGATGTCGATGTGTTCGCCGGCCACCTCGGCCAGTGAATCCACTTCGGTCACGGACAAGCCGCGGTCCAGAACGTGGCTGATCCCCGTCGAGCGGGGCTTGGGAGTGCGGTTGGGAAGGTCAAGCAGTTCGGTCATGTGATTGTGAGGGGGAGAAGTTTTTCAGGGGCGGCCAGCCGGTGATGGTCGATCACGAGCTGGCTCGTCTGCCAAGTCAACCATCTTTGGAACTTAACCTGGGAGCGTCACCCGGCCGGGTTCGCGGCCAGGCCGGACAGATCATTGCCCACCGTGACCACGACGTCGGCCGCACAGGACGAAGCGGAGGTCGTGGCAGCGCCCGGGCAGGCGACTCCCATCGCCTGCTGGTCCACGCGCTGCACCGCGCTCCGCTTCAGGTTGAGCACTGCCGCCACCGCCCGAGCGGCTGACCGGTGTCCGGCCAGGTACGCCACGATCGTGCTGGTGTGGGTCTGGTCGGCGGCCGTGGCGATCGCGCCGTCCTTGTAGCCGTCGGTGGCCAGACGGTTGGCCACGTCATGGGCCAGGTTGGTCACGCCGGTGCCGTTCAGCACCGCCACCGTCACGGAGGCCGGATCCACGGCGGCCGCACGACCGTGCTTGGAACGCGCCGACACCTTCGTCGAGTTGTGCACGGTCGTCGACGACGGGCCGCTGCCCGTGATGATCAGGAGCGCGACGACGATGACCACGACCGCCGCAAGGCCGACCAGGATCGGCACGAGACGGCGGGCGCGGGACGGCTGGGTGGTGGTTTTGACGCCCGGGGCACGGAGAGGGGGAAGCTGGCGGGAGCCGCCTGAGCGGGCGTTCAGCGGCAGGGCCCCCGCGGCCGCGGCGGTGGACGGCCTCGGGGCCGGAGCCGGTGGCGGCCCGGCGGCCGAGGGCGCGGCAGGCCCCGACGCGACGGCTGCGCCTGACTGGTTACGACCGTTCGCCACGGCGGCGGCGGTGCTCGGCGCCGGGGCGACCAGCATCGTGTCCTCAGAGGCCACCGACGAGGAGCCGGCGGCGTTTACGGCGGGCGCGTTGACCTGGGTATGCCCGTCCTCTCCTGCCTGCGCGGCCGGCGCGGCCGGCGCTGCGGTGACCGCACGTCCGGGCTGCGGAATCATCGTTGTGGCCGCCGCCAGGGCGGGGGCGGCCATCCCAGCCGGAGCACCGATCAACGGGATCCGGCTGCCGCCGGCGAGTCCCGGCCGGTGCTCCGGCAGGCGCAGGTGCGCCGGTCGGCTGACCCGGACGCTGACGCGCCCCAGCCGCGGGTGCGCCGCTGAACGGGGGCTGTGCCGGTTGCGGCCCCGCGGCGGCTTGGCCCCGCTCGAGCTGGCTGAGCTGGGATTCGAGCGCTTCGATCCATTTGTCGGCGTTCTCCAGGCCCTCCCGCAGCGAAGCCGTCTCCCGAGCCTGCGCGAAGTACAGGAGCACGAGGATGGCCAACCCGAGGATGGCCGCAAAGCCCGCGTCGGCACCGACGGAACTGACCAGGGAATGGAGCGAGAGCGCGAAGGGAACTGATGGCATAACCGCGGGGCAGTCTACGGCGCGATCCGGGCGCCGTCCGGGGGCGGCTGGATCGAGCGAGCAGCATCGAGCTTGGAGACGTGCTCGGCCAGGCCGGCGGCGTCGCCCTCCAGCACCAGCAGGTTGATGTTGTCGAAAATCTGTCCACCCAGTTGGGGTCAAGCGGCTCGCGGTGGGCGCGGACGATGTGCTGCGGCCGGCGTGGGCTGCAGACGCTCGTAGGGGTTGAACAGCTCCTCGTGGAACTTCTCGCCGGGGCGCTGCCCAACGAATCTCGATGGCGATGTCGCGACTCGGGCTCGAAGCCGGACAGGCGGATCATCGTCTCGGCCAGATCGACGATCTTGATCGGGTCCCCCATGTCAAGCACAAGATCTCGCCGCTATGGCCGTCCGTCCTCGCCAGCGACCCGGCGCGGATGATCAGCTGCACGGCCTCGGGGATCGTCATGAAGTAGCGGGTCATTCGCGCGTCGGTGACCGTCACCGGGCCTCCCGCGGCGATCTGGCGGCGGAAGATGGGGACGACCGAGCCGGAGGAGCCGAGCACGTTGCCGAAGCGCACCGTCGCGTAGCGCGTATCCGGCGATGCTTGGCCGCCTGAGCCTCGACCGCCCATTCGGCCAGCGCCTTGGAGGCGCCCATCACGGTCGCCGGCTCGACGGCTTTGTCGGTGGAGACGAGCACGAAGGTGTCCACGCCGAGGTCGCCGGCGGCACGCGCCATCACCCGGGTGGCCAGGGCGTTGTTGCGGATCGCCTCGACGGGATTGAGCTCCATCATCGCCACGTGCTTGTAGGCGGCGGCATGGAAGACGATCGTCGGCCGGTGCTCGGCGAGCACCTCCCGCATCCGCTCCTCCTCCTTGCAGTCGGCCAGCACCGGGACGGCCGTCTTGACATGCCGCTCCTCCTCGAGCTCCCGGAGGATCTCGAACAGGTTGTCCTCGGCGTGATCGACCAGCACCAGCTTGCGCGGTCCGACGCGGGCGATCTGCGCGGCACAGCTCGGCGCCGATCGAGCCACCGGCGCCGGTGACCAGCACGACTCGCCCGGTCAGATAGGCGCCGACTCGCTCGAGCTCCATCGCGCACGGGCTCGCGGCCGAGCATGTCCTCGACCCTCACCTCACGCAGCTGGCGGGTCACCCGCATGCTGGCCACCGCCGTCCCGGAGCAGCTCGAAGACCGTCGGCATCGTCCGCACCGGAATCCCGCGCTGGCGGCAGGCCATGACGACGCGGGCGCGCATCGTGCCCGGGGCCGAGGGAATCGCAATCACCACCTCGTCGGGCTCGACCTCGTCAAGCACGCGGGCCAGGTCGTCCGTTTCGGTCGGTACCCAGCACCTTGAGGCCGTGCTCGTCCTTCATGCCCAGCTTGCGCGGGTCGTCATCGACGAAGCCGACCGGCCGGAGGCGCAGCTCGGGATTCCGGACGAGCTCGCGGACGACGAGACGGCCGCCGTCGCCACCAGCCGACGATCAGCACGTCGCGAGCGCCCTTGGCGACGCGGAAGTTACGAACCCGGCCTTCGGCGACGAGGTGGACGCCGAAGCGCGCCCCGCCCAGCAGCACCAGCGCGAGCCAGGAAGAAGCCGGCGATCACGCTCGAAGGCAGTCACCGCCACGGTGTCCTGCTGAAGGGTGGCGCAGGTGCGCGACAGGTGCCCGTGGACGTGGCTCACATGGGCGTACGGAACGCTCTGGAGGGGGTCAGTTGACCGGGTGCACCAGCGCGATCACCCGACGATCAGCATGGTCGCGACGATCACGCCCTTGACCACCGCCTCGTAGTCCCGCTGGCCGACGAACTTCCACAGCCGCTCGTAGGCGCCGAACGCGGCCAGCACCACCAGCGTCAGCGGCACCACCCAGAAGATCGTCGCTCGTTGAACAGCGACTCGTAGCGGCCGCGGGACCGCGTCCTCGAACCGCAGCCGGAAGGCAAGGAAATAGGCGAGCGCGACCAGAAGGCCGTCCACCAGCAACCTGAGGAAGCGAGTGGCGGTGGACGGGAGGCCGCGGACCGGATCCGCCGGCGCATGGTGCCGGAGTTTAGTGGTGGCACCGCATTTACGGGCACATTGAAACGGTTAGGAGCCGTTAGGCCTGGTGACCGACGTAGCCGCCCGGATGGCTGCGGCGTGACGATGTAGTAGGCGTTGTTGAGCCGCGCGCAGGCCGCCGGCGCGCTGGCGGCCAGGTGGTAGGTGTGCAGGATCCAGCCGTTGCCGAGCGCGGTGAACAGGACCGAGGGGCTGCGTCTCCACGTGTGCGATGTACAGCGGCCGGTGCCCGACGAAGCCGACGTCGAGCTTCGTGTACCAGGCGAGGATGCTGACGTATTCGACGTCGGAGGCGGGGTCGCCACAGGAACGGATGAACTTGTAGCCGCCGAACGCCTTGATCGCGGCGTCGAGGCGCTGGATCTCCGCGGTGCGGGCGCGCTCGTGGAGAAGATCCTTGTGCTCGGTGCGGGCTGCTGTCACGGCGCGAGGCACCATCAGCGCGACGACCGCCACCACGACCAGACCGCCGGCCACGCGCGCGGCGCGTGTGGTCACACGCGGCGGCTTGCTCAGCACCCAGCCCACCCCAACGCCCGCCACCACGATCATCGTCGCGGCCGCTTCGAACATGTAGCGCGGCACACCCGGGAACCCGTGCAGAGCGAATGCGATCTCGATCACCAGCCACAGGGCCGAGCAGCCGGCGATCACCAGCACGCGCCAGTCCCGCCGCAGCACCGCGATGACCAGACCGATCCCGGCCATCAACTCGACCGGCAAGTAGGTGAGGTCGCGGAAGCGCGTGATCGTGCCGAAGATCTTGTTGCTGTGCAGCATGCGAGGCGAGTCCTGAGCCAGGTTGCTGGCCACGTCCAGGGGCTTCCGCTGATCACGGGCACGCCGAACCAGAAGAAGGGAATCAGCAGCAACCCGACGACCATGAACACGCGCGTACGAGGCACCGCTCGCCAGGCCCACAGGAAGTACAGGCCGAGGAACGGCCAGGTCTCCGGACGGCCGAGCGAGGACAGCCACAGGAACGCGAACGCCCACCGGTGCCGGCCCGTCAGGTGCATGTCGATGGCGGCCAGGAAGAAGGTCACCAGCATCGGGTCGGATTGCGCGCTCAGCCAGTAGTGCGTGTACTGGACGATGCCCAGCAGGCACAGCCCGGCAAAGACGGCTCCGATGATCGCCGGCCATTTCTCGTCGGTGCTCTGGCGGACCAGCCGGTAGACGATGCGCCCGGCGAACAGTGGCCCGGCCAGCGCCACCGACACGGCGGTGACCGTCCACAGCCACCACGAGAGGTGGCCGAACACCGAGTACGGAACCGTGAAGAAGAAGGTGACCGGCTTCCATGACGGAGCGCCGCCGAGGTTGAGGCTCCCCCGCAACGTCTGGTACCCCCACACCAGCCAGCCGTAGGGATCGAAGCCGGGGCTGGTCCGAGCCCAGCGAAGCAGGAGGTAGGAGAAGACCACGACCGCCACCCCGACCACCAGCCACGGGTTGCGCCGCAGCGACCAACCGCCGCGAGTCGCCCCGCCTGCTTCGGGCGAAGGGGACCGTCGGCAGGCGTTCCTGCCGGTGCGAGTTGTCGACACGTTGTCTGTACCCGTGCTCACGTGATCTGCTTGGGAGGCTCGATCGGTCTGAAGGCTCGGTCGGCGCAGCCAGGAGGCGCTGCCGGTCAGCCCCGCCACGATGAGTGGGCTGGTCCGACGAGCAGGTCCACGAGTAAAGCAGGGTCTCGCCGGATCCGCGTCGGGGCGCAGATGATCTCCTCGCTTCCTGAGCACAACCTCATCGGGAGCCTCGCAAGCGCCGCAGTCGTCCGCTCGGATCAGCTCCTCGTCGACCGCCCCGGACGGCCCTCGAACACCGTGAATACCGGCGTGCCCAGCGCCACCGCCTCTCGGTTCATGGTGCCGCCGGCCGAGACGACCAGATCGGCGAAGAAGATCAGCGACTGCGCGTCGATCGCCGCTCGGGACAGGAAGCCACCGGCACGTCCCAGCTCCTCCCGCTGGCTCGGTGCGGGGCAGCACGACCGTCTGCGCCCCGCGCAGGCGCTCCAGCACCTGCGCAAACAGGTCGTTCTCGAAGCGGTGATAGAGCGACACAGCGGGCGGAGTGCGAACGACCGCGATCGGCTCCGCGGGGTCCAGGCCGAGCTGCTCCAGGACGGCCGGATCGGGCTCGAAGTCGGCCAGGTAGTACTCCTCCTTGAGCCCCGGGTAGCGCGTGATCTTCCGGCCGCCCCGTATCGCGTTCAGACGGCCGGGCGGGATCACGTCGGGTACCACCACAGCCTGAGCCAGCCGGCAATTGATCGAGTGCTGCACGGTCGCCCACTCGTAATCGAACATCGTCGTGCTCGGGATGCGCAGCAGTGCCGCGGCGACGCTGATGTCGTTCGAGCCATGGCCGATGGCCAGGTCGAAGTGCCGGCCGCGAGCGAAACGCGTCAGCTGCCCGGAGCGCTCGACGAGGCCCTAGCGCCTTGGCCGTGACGCGCCCGCCGCGGTGGCGGCCGATCGCGGACATGTTCGATCCCGAGCCGATCGCAGAGTCCCAGCGTCTGCGCGAAGTCCCGCGCCGTCACCTCCACGTGATGTCCGGCCGCCCGCAGACGCCGGATCACCGGCGCCAGCACCAGCACGTGGGGCGAGTTGGTGAGATCGACCCAGACGTTCACGACAACAACAGGCGCGCCGCTACGCGGCGGCGATCGCTTCCACGACCTCGGTCGCCTGTGCCTCCCCCAGCACCGGGCTGATCGGCAACGCGACGTTGGTGGCCGCCAGGACCTCGGTCATTGGCAGCTCCAGTCCGGCCGGGGCGAATTCATGCATCGCGGGCTGACGATGCAGCGGCGTGCGGTAGTAGCTGCGGGCCTGGACGCCGCGCTCATTCAGCGCCCCCAGCAGGCGATCGGGCTCGGGATGGGTGACGACGTACAGGTGCCAGGCCGGACGGCGCCCTCCGGGAGCACGGGAAGCGACACGTACTCGCCCAACCCGGCGCGCTGGTAGGCCGCCGCAGCCTCGCGTCGGCCCTCGCACCAGCCGTCGAGCTCGGGGAGCAGCACCCGGAGGACCGCGGCCTGGAGCTCGTCCAGCCGGGAGTTGTAGCCGACCATCTCGAACGACTTCTTGTCTCGGGAGCCGTGGAAACGCAGCGCCCGCACCCGCTCGGCGAGCTCCGCGTCGTCGGTTACGACCGCGCCGCCGTCGCCGAACGCTCCCAGGTTCTTCGACGGATAGAACGAGAAGGTGGCGATGTCGCCGAGCGTTCCGGCCCGCCGGTCGCCGAGCCACGCGCCAATCGCCTGCGCGGCGTCCTCTATCACGGGCACGCCGAGGGCGCGGATCTCCGCCACCGGAGCCGGCAGCCCGAACAGATCGACAGCCACGATGGCGGTCGTGCGCGGCGTTAGCGCGGCGCGCACAGTGTCCGCGGTCACGTTGCGGGTCTCGTGGGTCGACGTCGCAGAACACAGGGCGGGCGCCCAGGCTGGCCATCGCCTCTGCCGTGGCGTAGAAGGTGAACGACGGCACCACCACGTCGTCGCCGGGTTTCACCCCCAGCGCCCGGGCCGCGATCGTCAGCGCATCGGTTCCGTTGCCGACGCCCACGGCGTGGCCGGCGCCGAGATATCCGGCCAGCTCGGCCTCGAATGCCCGAACCTCGGGTCCGAGCACGAACTGACCACGGCTCACCACCTCCGCGATCCGGTCCATGATCGTCTGGCGCAGCGGGCCGAGCGGCGTGGCGGTATCGAATAAGGGAACTGTCACCGGAGCCGAACCGTACACGGCGGTTGTTGGGGCATACTGATTGGCTCGTGAGCTCGCTGGGACGAGCTGGCGTGCCCGTCTTGACCATGCACCACCTGCTATTCGACGCCTCGGTCACGAATTCCCTCGTGAACCTGGCCACCCACCTCGTGCGCGACCTCGGATACGCGGGCGTCGGCCTGCTCACGCTGATGTCAGGCGTGATTGGGATCCCGGGGACCGAGCCCACCATGCTGTTCGCCGGCTTCAACGTGTTCCAGCACCATCTCTCGTTGTTCGGGGTGGTGGTGGCTGGAGTGATCGGCGACATCATCGGGGCCACGATCGCCTACCTGATCGGGCGCCTTGGGCTCTTCGAACTGCTCAATCGTCGTGGAAGCCCACTGCACGTCAATCCGCAGCGCCTTGAAATGGCGCATCGCTGGTTTGAGCGCTACGGAGCCCCGGTCGTGCTGATCTCCCGGTGCATACCGTTGTTCCGCGCGGTGTTCCCGTATGCAGCGGGCATGGCGAAGATGAGCTATCCGAAGTTCATCGCCCTGGCGACGCTCGGCTCGATCATCTGGATCGGCGTGCTCGGGCTCCTCGGCCGCGCCGTGGGCGGCCAGTGGCCGACCTGGCGGCACAACCTGGAGTACGTGGACTACGCGGTGGGCGCCCTGATCGTGATCGCGGTCGTGTACCTCGTCGTACGGCGTGTACGCGCCGGACGCGAGAGCGCCCCAGTTTGACGGGGGAGCTGAAGCTCGAGCAGGCAGTCGCGCTCGGGCTCCTGCACGGTCCGGCAGAGCTCCTCCCGATCTCCTCCTCCGGGCACGTGACGCTCGTGCCATGGCTGCTCGGGTGGGGGTACCCGGATCTGGACCCGGAGCTCCGCAAGTCCTTCGAGGTCGTCCTGCACGCGGGAACGGCCGCAGCGCTGCTGATCATGCTGCGCGATGAGGTGACCCATACGGTGAAGTCTGCGAGCCCCCGGCTCGGGATGCTGATCGGACTGTCGTTCCTTCCCCCGGCGGCCGCCGGGTATGCGCTGGAAGGGCCGGTCGAGCGCCGGCTCGGGCGACCGGCGTCGGTGGCGGCGGGGCTGGTTCTCGGTTCGCTGGCGATGCTGGCCGCCGACCGAAACGGCGGTATCCGCTCCCGCGAGGAGGTCACCGTCGCCGATGCCCTGTGGCTGGGGCTGGCCCAGGCCTCCGCGTTGATACCCGGAGTGTCTCGCAGCGGGGCCACGCTGGCGGCCGCCCGCCGCCGCGGTTTCTCACGTACCGACGCCAACATCCTGTCTCGCCATGTCGCCCTCCCGATCATCGCCGCCGCCACGGCTCGCCGGGTGTTTCATGTCCGCCGCGAGGGGCTTCCGTCCGGCGACCGGCTGGCGATGGTTGCCGGGGGTCTGGCTGCGTTCGGCTCCACGCTGGGATCCAGATCGATCCTCGCGCGGGTGGAGCGGGAGCGGTCACTGGCTCCTTACGCGGTGTACCGGCTGGGCCTGGCCGGATTGGCGCTGAGGCGGCTGCGTACGCAGCGATCAGGTGCTGCGTGCCACGGGTCCGGTCGATGACCGACAATGGGCTTGTGAGCGACGTGTACGCCGCCGCAGGCGTTGATACGGGCGAGGCTGACCGGGGCGTAGCCGCGCTGGTCGACGTGCTGCGCGCAATCGAGCCGGGACGGCCTCGATTGAGCGTCGATCTCCCCGGTCACTACGCCAGCGTTCTGCGCGTGGCTCCGAACCTCGGGATCGCACTAGGAACCGACAGCGTCGGCTCGAAGGTGGTCGTGGCCGAGCAGTTGAGTCGTTTCAGCACGATCGGGATCGACTGCGTGGCGATGAACGTCAACGACCTGATCTGCGTCGGCGCGACTCCCCTGGCGATGCTGGACTACCTGGCCGTCGAGCAGTCGGATCCCCGGATTCTGGCCGAGATCGCCGTCGGGCTCCGCGCCGGGGCCGAGGCCGCCGGGATCGAGATCCCCGGAGGGGAGCTCTGCCAGATCCCTGAAGTCCTCCGCGGCCACCCATCGCCGCTTGGCTTTGACCTGGTGGGATCTGCCTTCGGCACCGTGGCGCTGGACCGCATCGTCGATGGAGCCTCCTGCCGGCCGGGGGACGCCCTGATCGGACTCCCGGCCTCCGGGGTCCACTCAAACGGTCTCACGCTGGCCCGTCATGCGCTGCTGGATGCCGGCGGCCTTGGCTTTGGTGCCAGGCCGCCGGAGCTTGCCGGCGACAGCGTCGGGGACGTCCTGCTCGAGCCCACGGTCATCTATGTGCGGGCGGTGCTGGCGCTGCTGGCGAGTGGGCTGGAGGTGCACGGGCTGGCCCACATCACCGGAGGCGGGTTGACCAATCTCCTACGCATCGGATCGGGAGTCGGGTACCGAATCGATGCCCCGCTGCCGGTGCCTGGTGTTTTTGCGTTGATCTCTCGCCTCGGGCGGGTATCGCCAGCGGAGATGTGGCACGTGTTCAACATGGGCTGTGGGTTCGTCACGATGGTCCCTGCCGGCGACGCCGAGGCGGCGGTGGAACTGCTGGCCGAGTACCACCCGGGCACGGCGGTGATCGGTCAGGTGACGGCGCAAGCGGGCCGAGTGGAACTGCCGAGCCTGGGCGTGGAGGGCGACGCCGATGGCCTCCGATGGCCCGACGGGCCGCCGGGCGAGCCGGTCAGCGCGTAGACCGGCGGCCGGGTGCTCCCTTTGCCTCAAAATAGGGGCAGGTTGATGATGAGCTCGGAGCACGACTCGTGAGCACGATCCTGGGCACCACGCTCAGTGGGCGCTACCGGCTGGAAGCTCGCATCGGAGCCGGGGGCATGTCCACGGTCTATCGGGCTCTCGACGAGACGCTCCAACGCCGCGTGGCCATCAAGCTCCTGCACCGCGAGGTGGCCAGCGACTCGGACCAGCTCGAGCGCTTCCGGCGCGAGGCTCGAGCCGTGGCCCAGCTCTCCCACCCGCACATCGTCGGAGTGATCGACGCCGGGGAGGACGAGAACCGCCCGTACATCGTGTTCGAGTACATCGAGGGCGAGACGCTGAAGGAGCGGATCCGGCGCCTGGGCCGCCTGCCGGTGCCCGAGGCCGTGGCGTACTCGATCGAGATCGCCCGCGCGCTGGGAGTCGCTCACGCGCGCCACATCGTCCACCGGGATGTCAAGCCCCAGAACGTCCTGATCGACGAGGAGGGCTCAGCCAAGGTCACAGACTTCGGTATCGCTCGCACGATGGATGAGGAGGGTCTGACCGCCGATGGTCGCGTGCTCGGCACCACCGATTACGTGTCTCCCGAGCAGGCCCTGGGGCAGCCGGTCACCGGGCAATCCGATCTCTATTCGGTGGGCATCTGCCTGTACGAGATGCTGACGGGCGAGGTTCCGTTCCGCGGCGAGAACCAGGTGGCGGTGGCGATGAAGCACGTGCGGGAGACACTGCCCGACGTGCGGAGCCGGCGGCCGGAGGTTTCGGCGGCGCTGGCCGCCGTGGTGGAGACCGCTACTGCTAAGCGGCTGGACGAACGCTACGGCGACGACGCCGAGCTGATCGCCGACCTGGAGGACGTGCTGGCGATCGAGACCGCCCGGGCCGGCGGCGCCACCGGCGAGGCAACCTCGGTGCTTCGCACGCTCCCGTCGGGAACGCAGCGCCGGGTCCCGTTCTATGTGCGCCACCGCGGCTGGACCGCTGCGGCGGGGGTGATCATGGCCGTCGTGGCCGTGGCATTGGCGGTCTGGCTGGGGACGCGCGCCCACCATGGCACCGGGAACGTGGACCAGCCGCTCCCTTCCCGTGACCTGACGCAGGTGGAGCTGTGCCAGAACTGCGCCAACGCCTACAACCCCGATGGCCTCAACGGCGACACTTCGCAGAACAATCAGGCCGCGGCACTGGCTATCGACACCAACCAGAACACGGCCTGGACCACCGAGCAGTACTACTCGGGTCAGCTGGGCAAGCCGGGGGTGGGTCTGTATCTAAATGCCAGCCCGGGAACAGTGGCCAAGGAACTCGTCATAGATACCGTCACGCCCGGGTTCGCCGCGACCATCTACGCCACCAACAAGGCGCCCAACTCGAGCAGCTTCGGAGCCAGTGGCTGGGTCGCGGTGGGCAGTGCCAAGTCGGTGGCCAAGCGCCAGAAGATCATGCTGAGCCGGGGAACAACCCGGTACCGCTACTACCTGGTGTGGATCACGAGCCTTCCGCCCAACCGACAGTCGGTTTCGCTGAACGAGGTCACGCTATACCGGCCTCAGAACCGGTAGGCGGCCGCCTGCTCGTGACGCTCCAGGGCCAGCTCGACCAGACGGTCCAGCAGCTCGGAGTAGGAGACACCCTCGGCCGCGAACAGAGCCGCGAACACGCTGGTCTCGGTGAATCCGGGCATCGTGTTGAGCTCGTTGACGAGGACCTTCTCGCCTTCGACGAAGAAGTCGACCCGGGCCAGACCGCTGCATCCCGACCGGCGAAACGTCTCCACGGCCAGCTCGCGCACTCGCTCGCGGACGGTATCCGGCAGGCGGGCCGGTACTACCAGCTCCATCCCGCCCGGGGTGTACTTGGCCTCATAGTCATACCAGCCGGACTCGCCTGCGGTCAGCAGGATCTCGCCAGGCTGGGAAGCGATCGGATCGGTGTTGCCGAGGACGGAGCACTCCACCTCCAGCCCTGGTGAGGCCGCTTCGACGATGGCCAGCGGGTCGTGGCGGAAGGCCACTTCCAGCGCACCGGGCAACTCCTCGGCCCCCGCAACCCGGACGATCCCCACGGATGAGCCCAGGCGGGCCGGTTTGACGAACACCGGCAGGCCCAAATCGGTCAGCTCCGCCAGCACCTCAGCCTGGTCGGCGCGGAAGCGCTCGCCATCGACCGCCTGGTAGGGAACCTGCGGAATGTCCATCTGGGCCATCAGATCCTTGAACAGCACCTTGTCCATGCACAGGGCGCTGGCCAGCACCCCCGCGCCGACATAGGCAACGTCGAGACACTCCAGCAGCCCCTGAACCGTGCCGTCCTCGCCAAAGGGTCCGTGCAGCACCGGGAACACCACGTCGATCCCGGCGATTCCGCGGCCGGGGCTCAGCTTCAGCTCCTGTCCGTCCTGGCGCCAGACCCCGTCCCGGCCGATCTCCACCGGGTGGACCTCGTGTCCGGCCTCCTGAAGACCGGCGGCGACCGAGGCCGCCGAAGCGATCGAGACCTCGTGCTCAGATGACCGTCCGCCCCCGAGGACGAGCACTCGGCGGTGGCTCATCCGCCGGTGGTGGACGTGCCGGGTCCGGTCGTCGTCGTGGTCGTCGTCGTTGTCCCGGTTCCTGTGCCCGTGCCGGTTCCTGTCCCGGTCCCGCCGCCGGCGGGCTTCTGGTACTTGCCGATCACGATCGTCACCGAACTGCCCTTGGGTTGCGTCGTCCCCCCGCTCGGGTTCTGGGAGATGACGATGCCGTTGCGGCTCTGCTTCATCACCGGCTGGTATTGCTCGATCACTGTGAACCCGGCACTGCGCAACTGCCGCCTGGCCGCTCGCCAGGGATAACCCGTGACGTTGGGGACCTTGACGGTCGTCGGCGCCTTGGCGATGACCAGCGACACCGGCGATCCAGGCAGCGCGGTGCCCCCGCTGGGGCTCTGGGTGAGCACGGTTCCGGGGGCCTGGGTGCTGGAGGTCTGGGACGTGGTCGTCACCTTGAACGCCGACAGGGCCGCCTTGGCCGCGGCCTCGGTGTCACCCACCGTGTTGGTCACCGGGACCGGGGCCGGGCCCGAGGACACATACAGGGTCACCGCCGAACCGGCCGGAACGCTGACGCCAGAGTTCGGGTCGGTGTGGGTGGCGTCGCCACGAGGGACCAAACTCGAGCTCTGTTTGATGATCGGACCGACCTTCAAACCGAGCCTGCGCAATCGCTTCTCCGCCTTGGCCTCCGGCAGCTGAACGACCGGTGGGATGCTCACGTTGCGAGGCCCGCTCGACACCGTCAGCGTGATCGTGGAGCCCTTGTCGGTGCTGACTCCCCCCAGCGGCGTCTGACGGATCACCTGTCCGACCGGCCGGGAGGAAGCCGTTGACCACGTAGGGCTTGAAGCCGGCGTTGGATACATCAGCTTGGGCTACCGACAGCTGGTAGCCGACCACGCTCGGCACGGGCGCCTGGGCGGGGCGGGTGAGGAAGTAGGCGGCCAGACCGCCGCCCACCAGCAGCAGCAGGATCGCCAGCAGGGCGATCCAGGGCCACGGGCTGCGCCCCGGGTCCTCACCGGGCGGCTCCTCGTACGGCAGCACCTCTCCCCGTACGGCCGGCCGCTGCGCCACCTCGTATCCGGCCAGCGCTCCCATCCCCGCCGGGAGCACCGCGGTGGGCACGGCGCCGGCGGTTCCCACCGCGCCGGCGGCAATGGCCGCCATTTTGGCGGTCACCTGTCCCGGCGTACCGGCCACGATCGCTTCCCGCACCTGTTCCAGCACGCGCATGAACTCGTCGGCGTCAGCCGGCCGGTCGGCCGGGTTCTTGTTGAGCGCCCACAGGACAACCTGCTCCAGTGGGCGGGGGATCGCTGGGTTGATCTCGCGCGGCGGGACCGGAGCCTCGGAGACGTGCTTCAGCGCGATCGTCACCGCCGACTCGGCGTCGAACGGAACCCGTGCCGTCAGCATCTCGTACATCACCACACCGACCGAGTACAGGTCCGAGCGCTCGCTCACGGCGTGACCCTGGGCCTGCTCGGGCGAGAGGTACTGGGCCGTTCCCATGATCGAACCGGTCTCGGTCATGTCCGAGGCGCCCGCCCGGGCGATCCCGAAGTCGGTCACCTTGGCTCCGTCGGAGTCGTCGATGATCACGTTGTGGGGCTTGAGGTCCCGGTGGATGACGCCGCGGCGATGGGCGAAGCGAGCGGCTTTGAGGATCTGCATGGTGATGTCGATGGTGCGCAGCGGATCGAGCGGCGCCTCCTCGCGAATCAACTGCTTGAGCGAGCGGCCCTCCAGATACTCCATCGCGATGTAGTAGGTGCCGTCGTAGGCTCCCCGGTCGTATACCTGGACGACGTTGGGGTGCTGCAGGGACGCCGCCGACTGCGCCTCCCGGCGGAAGCGCTCGACGAAGCCAGGATCCTCCGCGAAGCGCCGGTGGAGCAGCTTGAGCGCCACCTTGCGGCCCAGTTGCTGGTCCTGCGCGAGGAACACGTCGGCCATGCCGCCGGCACCGAGTCGCGAGACGACCCGGTAGCGGCCGTCGATGATCGCTCCTGGCTCGAGGTCGCTCATTGTCCCTCCGCGATCAGCAGCTTCATGATCTGGGCGGCGATCGGGGCGGCGTACGTGCCGCCGTACCCGTTGACGATGCTGTCGAGCTCGACGGCCACCGCGATCTTGGGGTGGGCCACCGGAGCCAACCCGATGAACCAGGCGTCGTCCAGGCTCCGGGCGACGTCGATCGTGGCGGTGCCCGTCTTCCCGGCCGCGTTCAGGCCCTGGAGGTTGGCCGCGGTACCGGTGCCCTCCTCGACCACGTTGGTCATCATCTGGCGCAGCTCGAGCGCTGTCGAGGCCTTCATCACGTGCCGGTACACGTAGGGCGTGAACCGATGCACCGTCTGACCGTCGACGTTGACCGCGCGGCTAGCCAGATGGGGCGCCATCAGCGTGCCATTGTCGGCCACCGCAGAGGCCACCATCGCCATCTGCAGGGGGGTGACGGTCAACTTGTCCTGACCGATCGACATGCGCCCGAGGTCGATCAGCTTGCTCGTCGGCCTCAGCAATCTCCCGTTGTAGCGCTCACCGCTGGCGCTCATCTCGTCGGCGGGCAGGTCCAGCGGTGGCAGCGAATAGAAGCCGAAGCGCTTCATGTACTCCGCCATCGTGTCGATCCCGACGTTCTCGCCCACCTGCGCAAAGACCGTGTTGATCGATTCGGTGAGGGCCTTGGTGAGGGTGACCGGGCCGTAGCTCGTGTTGCCGTCGTTCTGCAGTGGAACGCCCGAGACCAGCAGCGGGGATTTGCCGTTGATGATCGAGAACGGGGTGTACTTACCGCTGTCCAGGCCCGCCGCGGTGGTCACGACCTTGAACGTCGAGCCGGGCGGGTACTGACCCTCCACGGCGCGGAAGAACTCGGTGCCGGGGCCCTTGGGTGGCGGTTTGTTGTCGTTGTAGGTCGGATTGGAGTACAGGACCTTGACCGCGCCGGTCTGCGGCACCAGCGCCACAACCGAACCGGCTCGGCCGGCCAGTAGGCTCCGGGCCAGCGCCTGGGCCTTGGGGTTGAGCGTGGTGCGCACGTCGTCGCCGACCTGCCGGCCTCCCCCCAGGGGGCCAAATACCGAGCTCAGGCCGGTGTTGACTCGCCCGGACAACCACGGACTGTGGAACTTCTCGAGACCGGCCGAGCTCTGGAATTGGAGGTTGTCGTAGCCAACGGACTGAGCAAACAGCGACCCCCGTGGGTACGTGCGCGTCCAGGTGCCCCCAGCGGCCGGCACCGACCTGGCCAGCACCGCACCGTTGTCGGCCAGAATCCGCCCCCGCTTGATCTTCAGGCTGGCGTAGAAGTTCAGCTTGTTCAACGGGTTGTGCTGGAGTGCGGTGGCGTCGAACACGGTCCAGCGAGACGTCCACACGATCAGCAACGTGAACAGGATCATGATCACGGTGAACAGACGGGCGATCGAGCTGTTCATACCCTGCCCTGGCGCCGGGCGCGATCGGAGACGAGCAGGACGAGCGCGACCAGCACGAAGTTGGCCACGATCGAGGACCCGCCGTAGGAGACGAACGGAAGCGTCACGCCGGTCAAGGGGATCACCCGGGTGACGCCGCCGACGATCACGAACACCTGCAGGGCCAGGATCGCGCTCAATCCCACCGCCAATAGCTTGGAGAATGAGTCGTTGGCCAGCACTCCGGCCTTGAACCCGCGGCTGATCAGGATCAGGTAGGTCAGGAGCAGAGCCGCCGCCCCGAACAACCCGAGTTCGCTCGTGACGATCGTGTAGATCATGTCCGTGGAGGCGGCCGGGATCAGGTAGGCGACAGGGTGGGTGCCCGGGATCGTGATCACCGATTGGCCGAAGCCCTGCCCGAACAGCCCTCCGGCCGCCTGAGCGAACAACCCATTGGCTACCTGGAAGCTGCCGAGACCGGCGCTGTAGAGCCTCGGACTGAACGGGTGCAGCCAGTCCTCCACGCGGGCGTGGACGTGGGAGATGTGGGTCCCAAGGAACCAGGCGCCCAGCACAAAGGCCAGGACCCCGACCAGTACGAACGAGATTCGCCCGGTGGCCACATAGAGCATCGCCAGCAGTCCGCCGTAGAGCATCAGCGAGGACCCCATGTCACTGAGCAGGACCATGATCGCCATCGCCACCCCCCAGATCACCAGGATCGGGCCGAAGTGCTTGACCGGGGGGAGCGTGATGCCGAAGATGCGCCGGCCACCCGTGACCAGCAGCTGGCGCGTATCGCGGAGATAGCTGGCCAGGAAGATCACGAGGCCGATCTTGGCGAACTCCTCAGGCTGGAAGCCGCCGAGACCTGGCACCTTGACCGCCAGGTAGGCGCCACCCGAGTACTCGCCGATTCCCGGAACGCGGGGAAGCAGCAGGATCACCAGCGACAGAACCATGATCACGTAGCGGTACTGCTCGAGCTTCCGGTAATCGCGGAACGCAACGATCGTCCCGATGAACAGCACCAGGCCGATGACGAACCACTCGGCCTGCTGCCGGGCCAGCGATGAGTCGATCCGGTAGACCATGACCAGGCCGAAGCAGGCCAGCACCGCCACCAGGGGGAAGATGTAAGGGTCGGCGAAGGGCAGGGTCACGCGGATGAAGACGTGGGCAACGACGCATAACCCGAGGAAGATCGCGCCGTAGATCAGCGAGACGTTCGAGAGCTGGTTGGAGCGCTGGATGAAGACTGCGGCCAGGCCGGCGGTGATCAACAGCGAAGCTGGGATCAGTCCGGCGAGCTCTCGGTTCCGGGCTCTCATCCGCTGATCTGCCCGCGCTCAATCGAGTTGATCAGGCTGGTGGCCGATTGCTCCGAGCGCATGCTGTGGTTGAGGAGGTTGCCTCGCCGATCGCTGGGTATCTCCGAGGCGGGCACCCCGGACACGTAGAAGGTCTCGTACATCGGGACCCCAAACGGGAGCACGTAGGGGAAGCCGCGGTACACCGTCACGATCCCCTGCCCGTTGGTGCCGAGGAAGTACAGCTGGCGGCTGGCCAGATACCCGCCGCCGCCCACCAGGAAGATGACCGCAGCGATGGCGATCAGCGCGGCCACGGTTTTTCCCAGACGCCCGAAGTGTCGCTGGTGCTCGGCCGGCCGCGCAAAGCCCTGCGTGCGGGCCAGCCGGGGAGCCTTTCTGGAAGACGGCGAGGAAGCTCGCTGCGGTTCGATCGCCGGCGCCGCGGCCGCCCGTTCGGTGCCATCGACCGCCGCATCCGCATCGACGGCGGCGCCGGCCGCCACCATCGTTGGCTGATCGACCGCTCCGTCGCCCACCTCCTCCACCCGGAACAGGACCACGGTGATGTTGTCCTTGCCGCCCGCGGCGTTGGCGCCGTCGATCAGACGATCCGCCGCCGCCTGGAGGGTGGACGCCTCGGCCAGGATCTGACGGATGGCCTTCTCGGGGATCATCGAGGTCAAGCCGTCGCTGCACAGCAGCAGCACGTCGCCGGCGCGAACCGGCTGGCTGTACGTGTCCACCTGGACCTCGGGCTCGGGGCCGAGCGCTCGCGTGATGATCGATCGCTGCGGGTGCTCGGCTGCCTCCTCCTCGGTCAGCTTCCCGCGCTGGCGCAGCTCCTCGACCAGGGAGTGGTCCTGGGTCAGCCGCGTCAGCTGGCCACCCCGGAACAGGTAGGCCCGGCTGTCGCCGACGTGCGCGATCGTGACGTATTCGTCGTCCAGATAAGCCGCCGTCAGCGTGGTCCCCATGCCGGCGTGCTCGTGCTGGGCGTGGGAGAGCTCGTGGATGCGCCGGTTGGCGCGCTGGACGACCTCGGCAAGTCGCTCCTCTGGCGTGCCGTCTTCCGGCAGGCCGGCGTCGAACGCCTCCACCGCGATCTGGGACGCCACCTCTCCGGCCTGGGCGCCACCCATTCCGTCGGCCACCGCGAACACGGGTGCCCGGACGAACGCCGAGTCCTCGTTGCCTCGCCGCTGGCGCCCGGTATCGCTGCGCTGAGTGGTCTCGGCTGCCCTGAACATGGTCATTTGCGGTAGACGAACTCGCAATCTCCGATGCGAATGCGGTCCTCGTCGTGCAACGGCTGCGGTCCGGTCAGCGGCTCTTCATTCAGGTATGTGCCGTTGGTTGAACCCAGATCCTCTATTACCAGCGTGCGGCCTTGGCGAGTGATCCTGGCGTGCTGCGAGGAGGCGAACGGATCATCCAGCTGGATTTCCGCTTCGCCACGACCCAGGGTAGCTCCGTCCGTCAGGTCGTAGGCGATGCCCGCCTCGTGGCCGGCAGCCCGCGCCACGACGAGGCGGGGCTCGAAATCCCCGTCCAGGTCCATCAGCGGGTCCGCGGCGGCATGCATGCCCGTGGCGTCCGACGGTGGCGGAGCCGCAGCCGTCTCGCCCCGGCGCCCGTACCCCCGGCGGAGGTCGAAGAGGGCGCTGCTGGCCACCCAGAGCAGGAACAGATAGAGGATGATCAGGAAGCCGAACTTGAGTCCGACCGAAACCGGTTGCAGCAATGCCTACTCCAGTTCGAAGGTGATCACCGACGTACCGATCTCGATCTCGTCGCCGGGCTGGATCACCTCAGGATGGCTGACACGCCGCCCGTTGAGCGACGAGCCGTTGGTCGAGCCCAGATCGGTCAGAACCCAGGCACCACCGCGAGGCCTGACCTCGGCGTGCTGACGGGAGACGTTCGGATCATCGATCACCACGTCGCTCTGCCGGCTCCTCCCGATCGTCGCCCCCGAGGCCCCGACCACCACCCGACGTCCATCCACGATCAACAGTGCCCGCTGGGCACGCGCCTCGGCCTCCTCCTGCAGCGGCGAGGCCACGCGGGCAGCGGTGCTGTAGACCATCGTGTGGCCCGCGTCCTCGCGGTCCTCCACCGGAGCGTCCGCGGGGCTCACCACCCGCGTCTGGATCCCGAATTCGCCCAGCCCCAGCCTCTCGTCGGTCTCGAACTCGATCACCGGCTGCGAGAGCAGCGCAAAGTGCTCACGCCGAGCATGTTCCAGCAGGTATGCCCCAAGCTCGGCGGACAGCGCGCCCTCGTAATCTGCGAAGCGCTCTCGATCCCGCGGGGACAGATACACCCGGTACTCGTTGGGCACATACGTTCGGGAGACCGAGGAAGACTGGTGCTGCTCCATCTCCCGGGCCAGCTTGCGGGCGATCTCCACCGGCCGTACCTCGGATCGAAAGGCACGACTGAACGTGCCCTCCACCAGGCCGGCAATCTTGCTCTCGAGGCTCTTGAGAAAACTCATGACGGGTCACTCTCTGCCCGGTCATGCTACGGAACTCTGGTCAGCAACCCGGCCCGGTCGCGGGCGGTGCTGAACAGAGCGGGCCACGCTGGTCCCAACAGAACCAGGGCCCCCACTAAGGCTCCGATGACGGCGCCGGTCAAGTGCTTGGGGCCCAGGCTCTGGACGGCGGCCACCAGCACCGCTGACCAGATGGTTACAGCCACCAGGCTCAGGAGCGGCCGGGTTCGGCTGACCAGCCAGGGCGCCATAGCCGCGCCCACCGCCCAGACAGCGGCAGCGGCGAGCACGCCGGATCCAAGTATTGGCGTTATCACGTGATCAAGGGTCACCGCTACGGAGCCGGTCCAAACCGTTCCGGGCGGAAGGTGGGCCACGGTTCCGAACAGCCGAGGGCTGGAGAACGGGTCAGCTGCAGCCAGCCAGAGGAAGCCGGCGCCACCCAGAAGCGCCCGCTGCCAGACTCTGAGGCCACTGCGACCGGCCAGTCCCGGCCAAGCCGCGCCGAGGCCGATCACCCCCAGCGCTCCGGCCAGGGCAGGCATTGACCACAGGCGGCTGACGGGAATCAGCAGGCACGCGCTGACCAACGCGACGATTGCGAGGAGCAGGGCGCCGCCGCTGTGTCCCTGGGCCGCCGCCATCCCACTCACCACGCCGATGGTGAGGACCCAGCCCAGCCGGGGCGCCACCAGCACGGCGCTGGCCGCGACCAGACCCAGCGCCACCGGGGCCACCGGCGAACTGGTCAGCAGGTGGGTGGCCGTCCAGCCGGCGACCAGCGCCGCAGCCACGGCGGCCGCCCCCCGGGCAGGGCTCGTATCGATGAGTGCTGCTGCTCCCGCGCTGTCGGCTTGCGGGCCGACAGCGCGGTCAGAACCGCCCGCGGGTTCCCGCCACTCCGGCCCGAGCTCCTCATCTCCGGCCTGCTCGTCCTCCTCCTGGCCATGCCATCCGGGCACCACCACTCCGCGAACGTCACCGACCACCTCCAGGCAGGCCACCAGCGCCTGTCGCAGCTCCCGGACCTCTCCACGTTCGCTGGGTCGCGGTCGGAGGGCCTGGTCGATCGCGGCGCCCAGCGCCCGAGGGAGATCCCTCCGCTGACGGCGCAGCGGAGGCAGATAGGTCCCGAGACGGCGCGTCCGGGTCGTGACGCGCAGCTGGCGCAGCGGGTTGGCCCCGGTGAGCGCCTCGTAGATGACGACGGCCAGCGCATAGAGGTCAGCTGCCGGCCCGCACTCCCGTCCTTCGGCCTGCTCGGGCGCCATGTAGGCCAGGGTTCCCACCACATCTCCGGTGCGGGTCAGCGCATCGCCGCCCACGATCCGGGCGATACCGAAGTCGGTCAGCTTCGCCGGGTGTCCGGAGCTGGCGGGACGAGCCGGAATCAGGACGTTGGAGGGCTTGACGTCCCGGTGGATGACGCCCTGGTCGTGCGCGTGCTCGAGTGCCTGACACAGGGACACCGCGATGTTGAGGATGTCCCGGTCAGACAGCTTGCCGGAACCCAGCACCTCATCCAGCGTGCGGCCGCGGACCAGTTCGGAGACCAGATAGGCGCCATCGTCGTCAACGGCCGCCTCAAACAGGGTCACGATGGCGGGATGTGAGAGACGGGCAGCGGCTCGAGCCTCACGCTCGAACCTCCCGCCGACCACGCGCTCGCGGGCGAGCACCTTGATCGCCACGTCCCGGTCCAGCCGCTCGTCCCGGCCTGCGTACACGGCTCCGAATGCTCCGCTGCCCAGCGGTTTGACCAGCCGGTAGCGACCCAGAACCAGCTCCGGGACGGAGACCCGCCCGGTTACGCGGGTTTCCCGTGTGGGCGTCCCGCCGCCGGGCCGCGTGATGCGGCTGCGTCCGCGCGTCTTGCCGGCGACCGCGGTCGGCGTCTGGCTGGCGTCCACAGCTGGTTCTTTTCGCCCCCAGCCGCAGGTGACCTGCCACCCGGTCGTCGAATTGCCGTTCTGGCCGCTGTACACGCAATACTGGGCATCTCCAGACCCCGCAAGGAGCGAAAATTGTCGTTCTTCGACGAGGCCGACGACCCCCGCCCAGCTTCCCGCTCGGGAACGCGGCGGCAACGGCCGTCTGGGCGGGGCCGCCCGCCCCGCCAGCAGCAGTCGATCCAGACCCGCCGGGCGGTGGCCGCGGTGGTGATCATTGGAGTCATCGTGTTGCTGGCCGTGCTGGTGCACAGCTGCGATGTGAGTGCCCAGAACAGCTCCCTGCGGGATTACACGAACAGCGTGTCGACGCAGATCCAGAAGTCGACGAATACCGGCGCGCAGCTGTTCAGGGACCTGGAGTCAAGCTCACTCCACGCCAATCCCACCCAGATGGCCTCCAACATCACCACCCTGGCGGACGACGCCCAGCAGCAACTGACCGCGGTGCAGAATCTGAGCGTGCCGGACGGCATGAACGCCGCGCAGCAGAACCTGGTGCAGACGATGAAGATGCGCCGCGACGGGGTGAGAAAGATCGCCGCAAACATCCAGCCGGCCCTGGGCACCAGCACGAACCGCGACGCGATCAACCAGATCGCGGTCGCCAACTCCGGGTTCTATGCCTCGGACGTCCTGTACAAGCTCTACGTAGGCCCGGACATGGCGTCAGCGCTGCACGCCGCCGGCATCAGCGTCGGCGGCAGCAACGGCGAGACGATCAACCCCGGCCAGTTCCTTCCTGCCCTCGGCTGGCTCGAGCCCACGTTCATCGCCGCCAAGCTGGGCAGCCGGCTCCCGTCCGGTCACGTCAACACAGCTGCTCCCGGGTTGCACGGCCACGTGCTCAACAGCGTCAGCGTCGGCGGCGTCCAGCTGAGCTCGGTGAGCACCAACTCGGTGCCGTCGACGCCACCGCCGACCTTCGTCCTCAGCGTGACCAACGGTGGCCAGTACACCGAGTACAACGTCCGGTGCAAGGTCACGATCAGCGGCTTGAGTGATACGGGCACCGCTGTGATTCCGCACACCACCGCTGGACAGACCACCACCTGCTCGGTCAAGTTGCCCACCTCGCCCACCCCCGGCACCTACCAGGTGACCGCGTCAGTGGCTCCGGTGCCAGGCGAGAAGGACATCAGTAACAACTCGGTCACCTACTCGGTCACCTTCCAATAGCACTGGCGGGCCGGATTCCTGTGCCCGCCGGGATTCCCGCGGTGGCGGGGAACCTGGAGGACGATCTGCCTATGCTTCGGCCCGTGAGCAACATCACCACCACGGCGGGCATCGTGGCGATCGCTGCTGGCGGAGTGGCCATATTGGCGCTGCTGATCTGCCTGGGCCTGCTGATCTCGCTACGCCGGCTGCGGACCGCCCAGCGCGTTGTCCTGGGCGACCAGAGCCAGGACCTCGTGGCCCATGCCGCCGGCCTCCAGAGCGCGTTCCAGTCGCTGTCCGACTATGTCCAGGACGCCGGAACCCACCTGGAACAGCGAGTGGCCAACGTGGAGCAGCGGCTGGACGGGGCCGTGGCCTACCGCTCGCTGATCCGATACGACGCCTACGGCGAGATGTCCGGGCAGCAGTCCACCTCAATCGCCCTGCTCGACGCCACCCGATCGGGCATCGTGCTGTCATCGATCCACCACCGAGACCAGGCCCGGCTGTACGCCAAGCAGGTTCGCCAAGGCCAGCCCGAGCTTCAGCTCTCGCCCGAGGAGGACGAGGCGATTCGCGTGGCGCTCGAGGGCGGCGGGCACCGGTCCGCGAGCGCCTGATCGCCGGCGCCGTGCAAGTCGGATATCTCGGGCCGGAGGGGACCTTCACGCAGGAGGCCGCGCTCGCGGGCGGGAGCCGAACCGGGCTGTCGCTGGTCCCGCTGCCCACCGTGTACGACGTCGTGATGGCCGTCCGCCACGGCGAGGTGGGGAGCGGTGTGGTGCCGATCGAGAACTCCCTGGAGGGGTCGGTCAACGCCACCCTGGATGTTCTGGCCATCGAGACCGACGACGTTGTGATCGTCGCGGAGAGCGTGCTCCCGATCCGGCAGTGCCTGATCGCGCGTGAGGAGCTCGCGCTGGAGGACATCGAGGTCGTGATCTCGCACCCTCAGGCCAACGCACAGTGCGGCCGCTTCATTCGCAACCGGCTGACCAGCGCGCGCGTGATGACGGCGAACTCCACCGCCGACGCCGTGCGGATGGTCGCCGAGCACGAAGGCCCGTGGGCGGCGCTGGGCACCCGCCTGGCCGCCGAGATCTACGGCTGCCAGGTGCTGCGAGCCGGCGTCGAGGATCTCTCTGACAACGAAACCAGGTTCGTCTGGCTCGCCCGCTTGGGGCAGGACGGCACGCGCCCCTCCCCGGGTCTGCCGGGTGGACCCGCTCCGACCGGGCCATGGAAGACGGCGATCGTGTTCTGGGGCGTCGGCTCCGATGCCCCCGGCTGGCTGGTCCGCTGCCTGTCTGAGCTGGCGTCGCGCGGAGTCAACCTCACCCGCATCGAGTCGCGCCCCCGTAAGCAGGGGCTGGGCCGGTACATGTTCTTCGCCGACCTGGAAGGCCGGGACGACGAGCCCCACGTGCGAGAGGCCTTGGATGGTCTGCTCGGCCACGTCGAGTCGCTGCGCGTTTTGGGCTCGTTCCCGGCCGCCGTCTGACCGTCCGGAGCCGTCCCGTGGGGCCCGTCCGAACGGCCGAAGCTTTGCTACATGCGTGTTACATTGGCCCGGTGACCGCCGTGTCGTCCGCCCCGGCGCGTGCCATAGCGCCGCTGATCGGCAGCGCTCCACCCTCGCCCGCCGGTCCGGTCAGCGAGCGTGAGCTGGCGGGCCTGCAGACCGCGCCGGAGGTGCCGCTGCCCCGGGTCCGGCAGATCCTGGCCTTCAGCGCCCGGGAGATCGAGTTCGTGTTTCGCTGGCGGCGCGAGCTCGGCGAGGTGTTCCACTTCCGGGGCATCATCCAAG
Organism: uncultured Solirubrobacterales bacterium; assembly: GCA_963744525.1. Classification (GTDB taxonomy): domain Bacteria; phylum Actinomycetota; class Thermoleophilia; order Solirubrobacterales; family Solirubrobacteraceae; genus Palsa-465. Next base: position 78,296 of record CAVUTV010000008.1, read on the forward strand.
GCGGTCCAACCATCACCAGCCACCCGGACCACGCGCGATCGCTGTTCACGGCCGACCCTTCGCTGGTCCCCTCGCTCACCGCGGAATCGCCTCTGTTGCCGCTGGTGGGAGCGGGCTCGGTGCTCACCGCCAACGGTCCTCGCCATCTGCGCCAGCGCAAGCTTCTCCTGCCGCCGTTTCACGGAGAGTCGATCCAGCGCTACGTCACGGCGATCGCGGACATCGCCGAGCGCGAGATCGACAACTGGCCGGTTGGCAAGCCGCTGGCGCTGGCGCCGAGGATGCAGGCGATCACGCTCGAGGTGATCGCCTCCGGGATCCTGGGCATCAACGGCTCTCCGCAACGGGGAACGCCTGAGCACGGGCTGATCCAGACGATCAAGCGGCTGACACGCCTGTCCACCACTCCGCTGGGCAAGGTCTCCGAGTTGATGAACCTTGGTCGCAAGGAATCCGTCGGGTTGCAGCGTCGAGCCGTGGCCATCGTCGACCGCTTCACCTATCAGCTGATCTCAGAGCGCCGGCAAGCTCAGGATCTGGATCAGCGAACCGACATCCTGTCGCTGATCCTGCGCGCCCACACCGAGGACGGGGAGGGACTGACCGACCAGGAGGTACGAGACGAGCTGCTGACGCTGATCCTGGCGGGATTCGAGACGACGGCCAACTCGCTGGCTTGGAGTTGGGAGCGTCTGGTCCGGAACCCGCTTGCCTACGAGGCCCTGCGCGAGGGGGTCCGCGGCGAGAACGATGCCGAGGGGCACGTTGAGCGAGTGATTCTCGAGACGATGCGCAGCCGGCCGGTCATCCCCGCGGTGGGGCGGCGCGTCCAGGTTCCGTGGCGGTTGGGTGATTTCGGGCTGCCCGCGGGCGCACCGGTCACGGTCAGCATCTTGCTGGTGCATCACCGTGAGGACGTCTATCCCGACCCATTCGCCTACCGGCCCGAGCGCTGGTTGGAGCGCGGGGGCGAGGCCGGGGGCGGGGGCGGCTCGGGTGCACGAACCAAGGACGACGGCGCCGGGCGAACCGTGATCAAGCCGGGCACCTACGAATGGATCCCGTTCGGCGGGGGTACCCGCCGTTGCCTCGGGGCGGCCCTTGCCATGGCCGAGCAGCGAGTGGTCCTGAGCGCGATGGCGCGCCGTTTGGACCTGAGGGCTGCTGACCCCGAGCCCGAGCGCGCCCAGCACCGCAACGTGACGATGATCCCCTCCGAGGGAGCCAAGGTGGTCATCACGTCGCGGCGACGCTGAGCCCGCCCGGGGCGCCAGCACGGCTGGGCGGCGCCCTCCGTTGGACTGGTTTCAGGGGCTCGAATCCGTCAGACCTATCGGTAAACTTTTTCCTGGGATGGCCACTTCGATACCTGCGCCAACGTGGTCCGCGCCGCCTCAGCACCAGCGGCGCGGGCCGGAGGTTGGCCGGGTGCTCGTTCTCAACGCCACCTACGAGCCGGTGAACGTGTGCACCGTTCGCCGGGCGGTGGTGCTGTTGCTTAAGGAGAAGGCCGAGGTGATCGAGCGCGCCGAGCGCGTGCTCCACTCGGAGAACACGACGATCGCGCGGCCGATGGTGATCCGCCTGGTCAGCTACGTGCGCATCCCGCGGGACACCCACCGGCGCAAGATCACGCGGCGGGCCGTGTTCGCCCGGGACGAGTGGACGTGCCAGTACTGCGGCGCTCGCTCCCAGCTCACAGTCGATCACGTCGTCCCCCGCTCCAAGGGTGGCCTCTCGACGTGGGACAACATCGTCGCCTCGTGTGCGCCGTGTAATCGGCGCAAGGGAAACCTGCTCCCGCGTCAGGTGGGGATGCGCCTCAACAAGACGCCGCGGACACCCAGTCCCAACGTCTTCATCCAGGTCGCCAGCCCGTCGATTCCGACTGCCTGGCTCCAGTATCTCGCTGCCTGAAACGCGTGACCAGGACGCCCGGCTGGCGTTCGCGCGGGGCTTGGCGCGTGGCCCTCGCGGCGGCCTGGCGCGGGTCGGACACGGTCGGATGCGTCGGCCCCATTCGCTATTCTGGTGCCACCAGAGAAAGGAGGTGGTCCGAGCTTGTCTGACAGTTATTGCGGGACCCTGGAGGTGTCCGGCCGCTAGGTCGGAGGCTGACCCCGCTTAGCGGAGTCCAACCCGCGACACCATCACCCTGGCGCCGGCGCTAGTCCCTCCGGCGGAGCATCAAAGCCAGCGGTGATCTTGCCAGCCAAAGCAGTTCCTCGAGGGGCGCCGTATGTCGACGGCGCCCCTCGAGCGTTAAGCGGTCACAGCTCACCGCTGAGCCGCAGCTAGGCTGTGCGGCATGTGTCGCAATATCAGAACTCTCTACAACTTCGATCCCCCCGCCTCCCCGGAGGAGATCGACGCCGCCGCGCTCCAGTTCGTGCGCAAGATCAGCGGCTTCAGCAAGCCCTCGCAGGTCAACCAGGAGGCATTCGACCAAGCCGTAAATGACGTCGCCAAGATCTCGGCCCGGTTGCTCTCCGAACTCCACACCTCCGCGCCGCCAAAGGATCGTGAGGTGGAGGCAGCCCGAGCCCGCGCGGCTGCCGCTCGTCGTTTCGCCGCGTGACGGCGGGCGAGCTTTAGCTCTCGGGCTCGGAGTCGGGATCCGCGGCGCTGTCGCCGGGCTCGCCCGGCTCGGCGGTATCGTCGAGCTCGTCGCCCTCTGAGACGGGCGCGTCGATCTCTAGATCGTCGATGGCCCGCTCGACCACGGCCATCCCGTCCGTGGCTGCGGTGTCCTCGATCACCTGCGCCTCGGTCTGAGCTTCGGACTCCACCACCAGCGCAACGGCACTGACCTGGTCGTCATCCCGGATGTTCATCACCTTGACACCCTGCGACGCCCGGCCGTAACGATTGATGCCTCGTACCGAGGTGCGCTGGACCATGCCGTTCTGGGAGATGAACACCAGTTCCTGATGCTCGCGGACGACGAGCGCGCCGGCCAGGGCACCCTTGTTCTCGGTCAGCGTGATCGTCTTGACGCCCATCGTGCCGCGACCCTTCACGGGGTAGTCCGCGATCGGGCTGCGCTTGCCGTAGCCGTTCTCAGTGACGACCAGCAGCTCCTGATCGTCCCGGGCGACATCCATGGCCAGCACAGAGTTCCCGCGCTGTGACACGTTCATACCCCGCACACCGCTGGTGTCGCGTCCCATGGCGCGAACCTGTGACTCGCTGAACCGAGCCGCCTGCCCGGAACGGGACACCATGATGATGTCGTCGTTGCCGCTGGTTCGGCGAACCGCTATCAGCTCGTCGTCGTCCCGGATGTTGATGGCGATGATCCCGTCGGCCTTGATCGGGGTGTTGTAAGCGATGAACTCGGTCTTCTTCACGAGTCCGTTGCGGGTGGCGAACACCAGGTACTTGCCCTCGGTGAAGTCACGGGTGGCCAGTACCGACTGGACGCGCTCGCCCTCTCGGAGCGGTAACAGGTTGACCAGAGCGCGGCCCTTGGCGGTGCGCGATGCCTCGGGCAGGTCGTAGACCTTCTGGCGGTAGACCTTGCCGCGGTTCGTGAAGAACAACAGATAGTCGTGGGTCGAGGACACGAACAGATGCTCGATGTAGTCGTCGTCCTTCATGTCCATGCCGGTTACGCCAACACCACCGCGACGCTGCTGGCGGTAGGTGGAGAGGGGCAGTGACTTGATGTAGCCGGAGTGGGTGATCGAGATGACCATCTGCTGGTCGGCGATCAGGTCCTCGATGTCGATCTCACCCTCGGCGTGCGTGATCTCGGTCCGGCGCTCGTCGCCATAGGTCTGGGCGATCTCGCTCAGCTCGTCCTTGATCAACGCCAGCACCCTGGCCTCGTCACCGAGGATCTCCCGGAGCTCCTTGATCCGCTCGAGCAGATCCGCATGCTCCTGCTTGATCTTGTCGGCCTCCAGGGCAGTCAGTCGGCGCAGGGTCAGCTGCAGAATCGCCTCGGCCTGAATCGTGCTGAGGGAGAAGCGGCTGACCAGGCCTTCGCGCGCCTCCTCTGCGGTGCGCGAGGCTCGGATCAGAGCGATGACCTCGTCCAGATTGTCCAGCGCGATCAGCTGGCCCTCGAGCACGTGCGCGCGCGCCTCGGATTGCCGCAGCTCGTACTTGGTCCGGCGGACGATGATGTCCCGCTGGTGGTCGACGTAGTGGCCGATCAGCTCACGCAGGGACAGCGTCCGGGGGACGTTGTCGACCAGCGCGACCACGTTGACCCCGAACGTCGTCTGCATCGGGGTGTGCTTGTAGAGCTTGTTCAGCACCACCTTGGGGATCGCGTCGCGCTTGAGCTCGATTACGATCCGCATCCCGTTCCGGTCTGACTCGTCCCGCAGATCGGTGATCTCCGGGATCTTCTTGTCCACGACCAGGTCCCGGATCTTCAGGATCAGGCCACCGTCACCGCCCTTGCGCACCTGATACGGGAGCTCGGTGACGATGATCGCCTCCTTGCCCTGACCGATCGGCTCGATGTGCGCCTTGGCCTGAACGCGCACACGGCCACGCCCAGTGGCGTAGGCATCGCGAATCCCCTCCCGCCCCAAGATCGTGCCGGCGGTGGGGAAGTCCGGACCCTTGATGTGGCGCATCAAGCCGTCGACGTCGATCGTCGGGTCATCCATGTAGGCGATCGTCGCGGCGACCACCTCGCGCAGATTGTGCGGCGGGATGTTCGTGGCCATACCCACGGCGATCCCGGAGCTGCCGTTGACGAGCAGGTTGGGGAAGCGGGACGGAAGCACGACCGGTTCCTGCGTGCCCCCGTCGTAGGTGGGAACGAAATCGACCGTGTCCTGGTCGATGTCCCGAAGCATCTCGGTGGCCAAGCGGGAGAGCCGTGCCTCCGTGTAGCGCATGGCTGCAGCCGAATAGCCGTCGACGTTGCCGAAGTTGCCGTGCCCGTCGACCAGCGGATAGCGCATCGAGAACGACTGAGCCAGCCGCACCAAGGTGTCGTAGATGGCCGAATCGCCGTGCGGGTGGTATTTGCCCATCACCTCGCCGACGATCTGGGCGCACTTCACGTGCTTGCGGTTGGGCTGCAGGCCCATCTCGTTCATCACGTAGAGCACGCGGCGGTGTACTGGCTTCAGGCCATCCTCGACCCGCGGAAGGGCGCGCCCGACGATGACGGACATCGCGTAATCGAGGTACGCCGAGCGCATCTCCTCCTCGAGCCCGCGCGGCTCGATGTTTCCGCCGCCAATGGTGTCGATCGTCGACATGCTTCCTCCCTCCTAGACGTCGAGGTTGGTGACCAGACGGGCGTTGTCCTCAATGAACGCCCGCCGAGGCTCCACCTGATCGCCCATCAGCATCGAGAACACGAGGTCGGCCGAGGCCGCGTCCTCCATCGTCACCCGCACCAGCGTCCGCGACGCCGGATCCATCGTGGTCTCGCGAAGCTCGTCGGGATCCATCTCGCCCAGACCCTTGAAGCGGTAGTACTGAACGCCCTTCTGAGCCACGTCGAGGATCGCGTCATGGAGGTCGGTGAACGAATGGGCCTCCGCGGTGTTGTCCGCCAGCGTCACGGTGAAGGCCGGCGACCCGACCAGCTCAACCAGCTCCTTGTGGACGCTGGCCAGCCGCTGGTACTCATTCGCCTCGAGCGCGGACCGGCGCAGCTCGTGAGTGGTGGCGAGCCCGGTCCGGCGCTCGATCGTCCGCACCACGACCTCCGTCTCGGTCTCCCGCACGAGCGCGCAAGTGAACGGATCGGCCTCGTCGCCCTCGCGGGACAGCAGCCGCAGAAGTCCGTCGACGTCGGTGACGTTCTCGTCCAGCAGTCGGGCCTGCTCGATGAACGCCACGACGCCGTGACCATGTGCCGCTCGCAGCGCCGCGGCCCACCCCTCGTATTGCTTGAGCAGACGGGAGAACCGCTTCCACCGTGCGTCGGTGACCTTGAACGGCTTGTTGTAGCGATCGAACACCTGGATCTTTTCGAACTTGTCCCCCAGAAGCAGCTCCTCGAGGTCTGACTCGCGCTCCAGGTAGCGGTGCTTCTGGCCTCTGGTGAGGCGATACAGGGGTGGCTTGGCGATGTACACAAAGCCGGCTTCGATGAGTGGTTGCATCTCCCGGAAGAGGAGCGTCAGCGCCAGCGTGCGGATGTGAGCACCATCGACGTCTGCATCCGTCAGCAGCACCACCTTGTGGTACCGCGCCTTGCTGATGTCGAACTCGTCCCGGACGCCAGTGCCGATCGCTGTGATCAGCGCCTGGACTTCGGTGTTGCTGAGCACCTTGTCGATCCGGCTCTTCTCGACGTTCAGGATCTTGCCTCGCAGGGGGAGGATCGCCTGGGTGTTGCGGTCTCGCGCATCAACCGCAGAGCCGCCGGCCGAGTCTCCCTCGACGACGAACAGCTCGGCCAGGGACGGGTCCTTGACGGAGCAGTCGGCAAGCTTGCCCGGAAGCGTCGAGTTCTCCAGTGCCGACTTGCGGCGCGTCAGGTCCCGGGCCTTGCGAGCGGCGGCGCGGGCCTGTGCGGCGGAAACCGCTTTGCGGATGATCGCCTTGGCGTCTTGCGGATTCTCCTCCAGGAACTCGGCCAGTCGGGCGTTGACCACGGACTGGACGAAGCCGGCCATTCCCGGATTGCCGAGCTTGGTCTTGGTCTGACCCTCAAATTGGGGATCGGCGAGCTTGGCCGAGATTACCGCGGTAAGCCCCTCACGGACGTCCTCGCCAGTGAGGTTGTCGTCCTTCTCCCTCAGCTCGCCCTTCTCGCGCGCGTATTTGTTCAGGGCACCGGTCAGCGCCGAGCGGAAACCGCTCAGGTGCGAGCCGCCCTCGCGAGTGTTGATGTTGTTGGCGAACGAGAACACCGACTCTTGATAGGAGGAGTTCCACTGCATGGCCACCTCAACGGCACCCTCGTTGCTCTCGCCGGAGAAATCGATCACCTTGCGCTGAATCGGTTCCTTGTTGGCATTGAGGTGTTTCACGAAGTCGACGATGCCGCCCTCGTAGTGGAACTCGGCCCGGTGTCCAGTGCCGCGCTCGTCCACGATCGTCAGGCGCAGGCCACGGGTCAGGAACGCGGTCTCCCGGAGACGCTCTTCGAGCACCTGAAAGTCGAACTCGAGTGTCTCGAAGATCTCCTCGTCTGGCCGGAAAGTCGTCGTGGTGCCGGTCTCCTTGGTGGGCTCCCCTTTGGTCAGGGGGCCTTGCGGCTTGCCCAGCTTGAAAGCCATCGTCCAGTGGAAGCCATCGCGCTGGACGTCGACAGTGAGATCCTCAGACAGGGCATTGACGACGGACGCGCCAACGCCGTGCAGTCCACCGGAGACCTTGTAACCGCCACCGGTCCCGAACTTACCGCCGGCGTGGAGCACGGTCATGATCACCTCGACCGCTGGACGCTGCTCCTTCTCCATGATTCCCACCGGGATGCCGCGTCCATTGTCGGAAACTGTCACGGAGTTGTCGGGGTGGATGACTACCGAAACGGCGTCGCAGTGGCCGGCCAGGGCTTCGTCAACAGAGTTATCCACAATCTCGTAGACGAGGTGATGAAGGCCGGTGGGACCCGTCGACCCGATGTACATCCCGGGCCGCTTACGCACCGCCTCTAGACCCTCCAGGACGGTGATGTCCTTGGCCTCATAGCTGGCCTGTGGATTGGCGCGGTCGCTCGCGCCGTTGTCGTTAGTCAACGATCCTCCGATTGACATCGAGACGCCCCGGTTCCGCACGTGCTGGCGCGCGCCGGGGCGTCGAAAGCTGGTGTACAGAAGAATAGCACAGTCAGGCCCTCAAACGGCGAGTCACCAGTCTAGGATTTACCTGCAAAAGTGCACAAAACTGGTCCCGCGTCAGGCGCCCAGGAGACACCGCAGACGTGTTACCTGTCCGCGCTGCAATTCCGGGTTGAGGCGAGCGATGATCGTGGGGCCCATGAGGTCCAGCTCCTGGGCCCATACGGCCGCCGAACACCTCACCGTGAGCACGCCGGCACGCTCGCTGTGCGGGATCGCCTCAGCAGCAATGGCGGCGCCGACGACTGTGGGCCACGCGCGCTGGATCTCGGCCATTACGGTCTCGGGAGCCCACGCGTCTCTGAGCGGATCCAGGGCGGTGAGAAGTGGTCGTGGAGAGCGGCGGTGCAGGCTCATGCGCTCAGGCTGCCTCACCGACCGAGGCCAACAGCCCGCCCCCTGCGACACCGAGCCGACTCACTCCTCCCCCGGCCGCCCCAGGCACGTGATCGAGATCCGTCGTGGTGATGAGTGCCTGGCCTGGGCGCTCCCGAAGCAGGTCGACGAGCGCGGCCCGGCGGGAACTGTCCAGCTCGCTCATCACGTCGTCGAGAAGCAACAACGGGTGGGCGCCACGCAACTCTCCGATCACCTCGCGCTCGGCCAGGAGCAGGGCCAGCAGGGCAAGTCGTTGCTGACCCTGCGATCCGTACGTGCGAAGCTCCCGCCCTTCCCGCTTCAGGCTCAGGTCGTCACGGTGCGGTCCGAAGCCGGTGAAACCTCGATCCAGATCGGCTTGCAAACGCTCGGCCAACTCGGCGGCGAAGGTCTCGGCATCCGCCGCTCGAGATCGGGGGCGATACGCAAGTGATGGATGGCCGCCCAGGCCCAGCAGCCCGCACATGTCAGCGAACAACTCGGCGGTGCGGTCCACAGCTTGCCGGCGGTCCTCCATGAGGGAGACCGCCTGCTCTGACAGGTGAGCATCCCAGGCCACCACGCTGCTCGCGTCGACCTGACCGGTGCGGACCCTCAGGAGCAGGGCATTACGTTGCGCCAGGGCCGCTGCGTACGCCCGGCGGGTGGCGGTCCGGGCCGGCCATAGAGCGGTGACGAGCTGATCCACGTGCGCGCGCCTAAGCGCCGGCGCTCCTTTGATCAGACCCAAGCGATCGGGCAGGAACACGCTGACCAGTGGTCGATCGGGAGCGTCGATCAGGCGCTCCACCTCAGCCCCATCAAAGGTCATCCGCTTGGCTTCACCTGGTGCGAAGCCAACGGCCAACTCGTGTGATCCCGACGGCGAACTGAACCCCACCACCACTCGAGTTGCCTCCGCTCCGAAGCTGACCACCTCTCGGTCATTGGTTGTCCGACATGATCGCCCGACGCAGCCGTAGTAGACGGCTTCCAGCAGGTTCGTCTTACCGGCCCCATTCGGGCCAACGATCACGGTCAGGTCAGGGTCGAGGCGGGCGGTAGCCGCCTGGTAACTGCGGAAGTTCCGCACGGATACCGTCACCACGGCCACGGCCGGAACGGGTCACACGTTCAGGCGAATGGGCATGATCAGATAGAGGAAACCGCTTTCGTCGGCGGCCTCCAGCAAGCCCGGTCGCAGAGGACTGATGAGCTTCACGATCACGTCTCCCTCTTCGATTGCCTCGAGGCCATCGCGAAGGAACTCCGGGTTGAAGCCGATCTCCAGCGGCTCACCCTGGAAGGGGACCGGAAGTGACTCGCGGGCCTCGCCGATGTCCGGGGTCTGAGCTGAGACCGTGAGCTCACCGGGCTGGAAGGCAAGGCGGAGGGGGGCGTTCTTCTGAGCCAGCAGGCTGATCCGCCGTACCACATCCCGGAGCTCCGGTCCGGCGATTCGCAACTCGTGTTCGAAGGATTCGGGCAACAGTTGACGGTAGTTCGGAAACTGCCCATCGATCAGCCGGGACGACAGAATCGTCTGGCCGAGCACGAACACCACCTGGTTCTGGCGGACGCTGACCTGAAGCTCAGCTTCGTCCGCGTGAGACGCGATGCGGCCCAACTCCTGTAGTGCCCGCGCAGGAACGTTCACCTCGAAGCCGGAGCTGAGCGGGCTTTCCAGCGCCGTCTGCTTGACGCTGAGACGGTAGGAGTCCGTCGCCACCATGCGGACCTCGTTGGCGCTGGCGGACACCAGGATGCCGGTCAGCACTGGCCGAGTCTCATCCCTCGAAGCGGAGCCGGCCACCTTCAACGCTGTGGTCACGAATGCTTCGGCCGGGAGACTGACGGCCGAAGCGGGATCCGGCTCTGGGAACGGCGGGAAGTCCTCGGCATGCAGCGTGCGGATGTCGAAGGTCGCGTTGCCGGAGACAACCTCGACATCCTGGTGGGCCGACCTCAGCTCGAGGGAAACGTCCGCCGACGGGAGCGACCGCACGACATCGAGCAGCAGCCGCGCCGGAAGCACAACGTTTCCGTCCCGCTCGATCTTTGCTTCAAGCGGTACCCGGAGACTGACGTCGGTGTCGGTGGCGCGGAGTTCGCACGCCGAGCCGCTGGCTGAAAGCTGTACGCCCGACAGAGCCTGGATGGCGCTGCGTGTCGACGCGACCCGCGTGACGGTCTGGAGTTGCGACAGAAGCGCGTCCCGCGCCAGGGAGATCTTCACGATGAATACCTCAGATCAGAGATAGAAGTCATAGGGGGAAAGTGATGGTGTGGAGAACCGAGGTTTTCTTCGGACGGTGCAGGGGAGGATGTGCGGTACAGGCGACACTCCAGTGTGTCAACAACACCGGTCGGAGGGCTCGCGCAGGAGTCGCCTGAGCAGTTCCAGTTCAGCCTGGTCCTCGGAGCTCGCGCTGACCCTGTCCCTCACGCGCTTGCAGGCGTGGAGGATGGTGGCGTGGTTGCGACCACCGAATCTGTTCCCGATCGTCTGGAGGGGCTGCTCGGTGAACTCTCTCGTCAGCTCGATCGCCAGCTGACGTGGCCAGGTGACGCGAGCGGCCCGGCTGGGAGATACGAGCTCGTCCACTGTGACGCCGAAGTGCGCGGCGACGGTCTCCTGGATCCGCTCGACGTCGAGCCCGTGAGCTCCATCGCGTCTGGGATGCATGGCGTCGAGCACCTCGCGGGCCAGGGTGACGTCGAGTGGCCGGCCCGTGAGTGAGTGATGGGCGACGATGCGAATGAGTGCGCCTTCGAGGGAGCGGATGTTGTCGGTCACCCGCTCGGCGATGAGCTCCAGAACTCCCGCATCGGGAACATGAATGCGATCGAGTGCAGCCCGCTTGCGCAAGATGGCGATTCGGGTTGCGCGATCCGGCGGCGCCAGCTGGGCGACGAGGCCGGCTTCGAAGCGCTCGCAGAGCCGCTGCTCCAGGCCCACGAGCTGGCGCGGGAGGCGGTCGCATGTGACCACGAGCTGGCGCCCGGAGTCGTAGACCGCATTGAACGTGTGGAAGAACTCTTCCTCAGTCCTGGCCTTGCTGGCCAGGAACTGAACATCGTCGATCAGGAGGACGTCGACGTCCCGGTGTAGATGCTTGAAGCGCTCGAGGCTCTTGCCGTTGAGGGCCGCGATGAAGCCGTTCGTGAATGCCTCAACCGTTGTGTAGCGAACCGTCCGCATCGGATCGAACGCTTCGACGTAATGGCCGATCGCGTGGAGGAGATGGGTCTTCCCCAGGCCGGGTGGCGCATGAAGGAACAACGGGTTGTAGGCATCCCCTGGTGCCTCTGCCACGGCGAGCGCGGCTGCGTGTGCCAAGCGGTTTCCGTCGCCGATGATGAACTGCTCGAACGTGTACCGGGGGATCAGGTTGGTGCGTTCGGGCACGCTGCCCGGTTGACCTGCCGCGCTGGCGGGGAAGGTGGCGCGGGCGCCAGGAAGCGCATCGCCCGCGAAGGTGATCCTGGTGGACGAACCGAAGACGGCTTGGGTCGAGCGTTCCAGGATGCGTCCAAATCTCTCGGCCACCCATCTCTGGGTAGCGGGAGGGGCTTGGAGAACCAGAACTGCGCCGTCCCAGGCCTGAGGCTCGAGCCCGTCCAACCAGATGTCGAAGGTCGACTCTCCTACCGCGTGCCTCAGGGTGGCGCGGACTTCTTTCCAGGCGGGCGTGAGCTCGAGTTGCGCGGGCAGCTCCAAGCGGCTCCTTGGGGAGAGGAAGGTGGTCCTATTACGAGGTACGGGCCAGAAGCCCGAGCGGGCGAATATACCAGCGACTTACGGCCCCTGAGGGAGCATGTACGGCCGTTGGCGCAAAGCGCGGGAAAAAGGTCCCGGGGCCCTGGACCGGTCCCACGCTGCCGGCGTTCGAGTGAAACGAAGTGGGCTGCGTATACTCAGCCAGACCCGACCCCGGGCCTACTGTCATGAAGCGCACCTACCAACCCAAAAAGCGCAAGCGCGCACGCACGCACGGCTTCCGTGCTCGGATGCGCACGCGGGCTGGCCGGCAGACGCTCAAGCGCCGCCGCGACAAGGGTCGCAAGCGCTTGACGGTGTGAGCAGGGCCGTGGCGGGCGTGCGTTCGCCGCGGCGCGGGCGGCTGTCACGGAGCGCCGACTTCGACCGGGTCATGCGCAACGGCCGGTCCCAGGCCGGCCGCGAGCTCGTCCTGTACGTCTTCCCGCGAGGATCCTCGACGGAGGAGCCCCGCCTCGGGCTGTCGGTCTCTCGGAAGGTCGGGAACGCCGTAGACCGGAATACGGTTAAACGCCTGTTGCGGGAGGCTTTTGCCCGGGAAGCCGATCGCCTCCCCCCGGGAGCGACGCCGTTGTGATCGCTCGTCCGCCGGCCGGGGATCTCGCCGAGCGAGAGGGCCTTCGCGGGGTGCGCGCGGCGCTGGCCGAACTGATCTCACGGGTCCAAGGCAGTTCATCGCCGGAGGAACTGACCAGCGCCGCTGAGCATGGCGAGTCCACGACATGAGCGCGATCCGGCGCTTGGCGGTTGCTCCGATCCGGCTCTATCAGTTGCTTCTGTCGCCGCTGGTCGGACAGAGATGCAAGTACCACCCCTCCTGTTCTGAGTACGCCGCGCAGGCGATCATGGAATTCGGCATACTCCGCGGGCTCGTTTTGGCTGGGTGGCGGCTCCTGAGATGCAACCCGTGGAGCCGCGGTGGCTTCGACCCGGTCGCCGGCCAGCGGTTGTTCAAATCTCGTACGCCGGTCCCGAGCGCCTGATCCATGCTCCTCACCGCCAACATCTTCCAGCCGCTGATCGACGTCTTCGAGTCGGTCCTTCAGTTCTTCCACAACAGCGTGGGGGTCCCGTGGGGTTGGTCGATCGTCCTCCTCACGGTGGCGATGCGGATCGTCCTGTTGCCCCTGACGGTCAAGCAGTTTCACTCGATGCAGGCCTTGCAGCGACTTCAGCCGCAGCTCAAGGAGGTGCAGGCCAAGTACAAGGACGACAAGCAGCGCCAGCAACAGGAGTTGATGAAGTTCTACAAGGAGAACAACGTCAACCCACTCGGCTCGTGCCTGCCGATGGTGCTCCAGCTGCCGGTCTTCATCTCGCTGTTCTACATGCTGCGCAAGAACCTACGGGGGGATATCTGCCCCAAGGTGCAGTCGGCATACCAGGCCCACTACGCAGCGGTCCACCACATCTCCATGGCCGCAGCGTCTGGCGTGACGAAGCCGTGCGGCAACGCCCCGGGGGCGTCGTTCCTGTTCATCCCGGACCTGACGAACAACGCCCACGGCTTTGTCCTGATCGTCCTGATCGTCCTGTACGTCGGCACTCAGCTGGCCTCGAGCCTGATGATGTCAACGCCGACGATGGACACGACGCAGCGCCGGATCATGTTGATCATGCCGCTGTTCTTCGTGATCTTCATCATCCATTTCCCCGCCGGCCTGCTCGTGTACTGGATCACGACCAACACCTGGACGATGGGCCAGCAATTCATCCTGCGCCGGCGGCTGAGCCCAGTCATGGCCGCGGCCTCGCCGACGGCGGGTGTGGCTGCCGTGACCGCTGGAAGTGCCGCAGGTGCCAATGGACGAGGTGGCCGGTCTGACGGGAGCCCCCCGTCGGGGGGGCGCTCGCCCGCGAAGCGGTCCGGCGGAGCGGCGGGAGGCAAGGACGGGAAGAACGGCGGCAAGGCTGCAACAACCGCCCCCTCGGGTGGAGGGTTGAGCGGACTCTTGCGAGGCCGGGGGAAGGCTGAGGAGCCGGCACCGGCCGGCCGCCAGGGCCAGGCCAGAACCACGGCACCACCACCATCGCCGCGAAAGAAGAAGAAGCGTTCGGGCCGACGGAGATGAGTAAATGACGGAGACAGGATCCGACAGTGTTCGCGAGGTGCTGAGCCGGATTGCCGCCGCTGTGGGCGTTGAAGCCACGATTGGGGTCGAGGAATCGCCCGAGTCGGTGGATGCGCGCTACGAGGGCGAGGACCTGGGCATCCTCATCGGCCACCACGGGACCGTCATCGACGCCATCCAGCATCTCGCCTACCGGATCGCCTTCCACGGCGCCGACGACCGCAAGCAGGTGTCGGTGGACGCCGGGGGTTACCGAGAGCGCCGCGCCGTTACGCTGCGCGCTTCGGCGGATCAGGCAGCCGAGGCCGCGGTGCGCGATCGCCGAGCAGTCTCTCTGGACCCCATGTCCGCGCTCGAGCGGAAAGTCGTGCACGAGCACCTCAAGGCCCGTCACGATGTTGAGACGTACAGCGAAGGCCAAGAGCCGTCGCGGCGGCTGGTCGTGGCCCCGGTCGTCGACTGACCGTTTCACGTTTTTCTTGACGGTGAAACAGTCGTCAGCCCGCGTTCGACGTGGGCTGGGGGCGGACAGGACGACGATTCGGACAGGAAATAGGGTCCCGATGACGTGCCCGGAGAACTCCACGTGATCAACCTTTCCGAATTCGACCGCGGCCTGCTGGTGGGTCTACTCATCGGCGAGGGGTCGTTTGGGGGGGACGGCAAGCAGCCCCAGGTGACGCTGCGAATGCACACACGCCACGAGGCCCTGTTCCATTGGCTGGTGTCCCGTGTGCCTCGGTCTCGCCTCTACGGGCCATACCACCACGGAGGCCGCTCCTACTACCAGTGGATGGTCAGGGGGCAGGCCCTGGTGGAGGATCTCCTTCCGCTATTGGAGACGGAGTTGCGCGATGGAATCGACGGCTATGCGAGCCAGAGGCTCCAGGAGATGTGTGACCGTTACTCCGCCTACATCGAGCGTGCGCGCCGGTTCCAGCGCGCAGATGATGAAGCAGTCCCTCCCGAGCACGACGGCTAGGGCCGTCACGGCCCTGGCAGCCACTTTTGGGCTGCCGGCGCCGGCGGAGCAGCAACTCCTCACCCTGGTCGAGCTCCTCGCCGGAGACCCCTTGGCTCCGACGACCGTGAAGGCCCCGCCGCGCATCGTTCAGGACCACCTGGCCGATTCGCTGGTGGCGCTCCGGTTGGACGCCGTGCGCCGGGCCGTTCGGATCGCGGACATCGGAAGCGGCGCGGGGCTCCCCGCGCTCCCGCTGGCCGTCGCCAAACCCGAGGCCGGATTCACGCTGCTGGAGAGCAACGGGCGAAAGACCGAGTTCCTCTCCCGGGCGATCACAGCCTGTGGCCTCGCAAACGCCAAGGCGGTGCCCACACGCGTGGAGGAGTGGTCGGCCGGCGCCGGAGAATATGACCTGGTGACCGCTCGCGCGGTGGCCGACCTCGATGTGCTGGCCGAATACGCAGCGCCGCTACTGCGGATCGGCGGCGCGCTCGTCGCCTGGCGCGGGCAAACAGACCCCCAGGTGGAGGCTCGCGCTGAGGCCGCGGCATCCCTCCTGGGATTGAGCGTGCACCCGCCGATCCAGGTGTTCCCCTATCCAGAGGCCCGCCAGCGCCATCTCCACGTGCTCGTCAAGGTCTCGCCGACCCCAGCGAGATTTCCCCGCCGTCCGGGGGTGGCTGCGAAGCGACCGCTGGGGCGTTCTGGCTGACACGGCGTCTGCCTGGGGCGCTAGCTTCAAGGGGGTCGATGGGCACGGTTTACGCAATCGCCAACCAGAAGGGTGGGGTGGGCAAGACCACCACGGCCGTGAACCTCGCGGCTTGCGTGGCCGAGGCCGGCTACGACGCGCTGCTGGTGGACATCGACCCACAGTGCAATGCCACTCTCGGGATCGGGCTCCCCAAACAGGACCAGGGGACCGTGTACGACGTCCTATGTGGCACCGCAGCGATGGAAGACATCGTCAGACAGGCGGCTTCCGAGCATCTCTGGGTGGCCCCCGCCGGGCCGGACCTGGCCGGAGCCAACATGGAACTGCCGCGCATAGCGGGATCAGAGACGACATTACGAGACGCCCTCGGCGGGGTGCGGGAGCGATACGCATTCACGTTCCTGGACTGCCCCCCCTCCCTGGGTCCTCTCACCGTCAACGCCCTCGTGGCCGCGGATCGCGTGATCGTCCCCGTCCAGGCCGAGTATTTCGCTCTCGAAGGGCTGGCCGGGCTGCTCGACACGCTGGCGCTGATTCAGCGTGAGCTCAATCCCCGGCTCAGGATCGCGGGCATGCTCCTGACCATGTTCGACGCACGCACCCGACTGGCCCAGGACGTGGAGCGGGAGATCCGGGCTCACTTTCCCGCCCAGGTGTTCCAGACCGTCATTCCACGCAACATCCGCGTCGGCGAAGCGCCGAGCTTCGGCAAGCCCGTGATTCACCACGATCCCCACTGTGCAGGTGCAGATGCGTACTTCGAGCTGGCTAAGGAGGTAGCGGCCCGTGGCTGAGCAACCAAAGGGAATGGGACGGGGCTTGGCCGCCATCCTCGCGGTCGCGCCGCGGGATGAACCGGAGGAGCTACGCGAGCTACCGCCGGATGTGATCTCGCCCAACCCTCACCAGCCCCGCCGGCAGTTCGACCAAGAGCAGCTGGTTGCCCTGTCGGAGTCGATCCGGGCCAGAGGCGTCCTTCAGCCCGTCCTCGTACGCCCAGACGCGCTCGGCCAGTACCAGCTGATCGCTGGCGAGCGACGGTGGCGCGCGGCCCAGCTGGCCGGGCTTGAGCGAATTCCCGCCATCGTTCGCCATGACGATGACGCCGCCTCCCTGGAGCTGGCACTGATCGAGAACATGGCGCGGGAGGACCTGAACCCGGTCGAGGAGGCCCGGGCCTGCTCGGCGTTGGTCGAGGAGCTGGGATTGACCCGTGAGGAAGTCGGATTGAGAGTCGGTCGCAGCCGTGTTGCCGTCTCGAACCTCCTGCGCCTGCTGGAGTTGCCTGACGAAGCGCTGGAGCTGCTCGAGCAGGGGCGCCTGTCCGAAGGGCACGGGCGGGCCCTGCTCATGACTCCGGACCATGCGGAACGGCGCGGCCTGGCCCGCCGAGCGGCGACCGAACGGTGGTCAGTCCGTGAACTGGAGCAGCGGGCTCGACGTCAGACGCGGGACGCCAGCCGGCCTAGACGACCGGAACGGCGCGAGGAGCACCCGGACCGTCAGGAGGCTATGACGGAGATCGCCGACGTGCTCGGAGAGGCGCTGGGCTCAGACGTTCAGGTTCGGGTCGCTGGGGCCGGATACGCGGTGCAGTTGAGGCTCGACTCAGTGGAAGAGGCCCTCGCGCTCGCTCGCCGTCTCGAGGCACGCGCGCCGGCGTAAAAGCATCTGCCCGGGCTGGGAGCCAGTACGCTATATGCACATGCTATCATGTGATATCCATGGCTGGTAGTCCAGTCCCACTCTACGTTCGTCTGGCGGAAGAGCCGAACAGGCGACTTGAGCTTGCGGTGTCGATATCAGGCAAGAGCAAGCGCCAGATCGTGGAGGAGGCCGTCAGCGAGCACCTGGGCGACGACGGACTCGTTGTCGGCCGGGCGACGGTGATCGAAGATCCCAACGAGGTCATGACCCTACGAGAGGCGGCTGACCTCCTTCGTCTCGATTCGGCCGCGCTCAAGGCTGCCGCGGCCGCTGGTCGTGTGCCGGGCCGCCGGATCGGCGGGAAGTGGCGCTTTTCCAAGTCCGCGCTGCTGGCGTGGCTGGACCACACCGACTGACCCGCCTGAACTGGACTCCAATGACCGCCGCGTCGACGAAGAGGAGAGCCAGGTCGGCGCTAAGATCCCTGGCGCTGAGGACCGATAGGTCAGCAGGCACGGGCGATTAGCTCAGTCGGTTAGAGCGCTTCTCTGATAAGGAAGAGGTCCCAGGTTCGAGTCCTGGATCGCCCACTCGGCCATTCCCGCCTCGTACCTGGCGACAACGGCGAAGCGCGTTACGCCGCTGTTATTCGCCGGCCGCTAGAACCGGCCGAATGCTCCGTGTCCTGATTCTCTCTGCCGTGCTGGCCGGATGTGGGCTCACGCTGGCGGCGTGCGGCTCCTCGAACAAGCCGAAGGGATCCGGTAACGACGCACGCTTTCTTGCCTTCTCGCAGTGCATGCGTGCCCACGGCCTCACGAACTTCCCGGATCCTGCGGCGGGAGGTGGGATCCAGCTCTCGGCCGGCTCGAACCTCAACCCGTTCTCGCCTAGCTTCAAGGCCGCCCAGGCGCAGTGCAAGCACCTGCTCCCGGGCGGAGGTCCGCCGGCCGGCGTGAGCGCGCAGCAAAGGGAGCAACTGGTGCAGACCGCCGAGTGCATGCGCGCGCATGGGGTGAGCGGCTTCCCCGATCCGACGAACACACCCCCGACCAACCCCCAGAACTACAGCGTTGTCGAGGGCATCGGCGGCCCCACTGGACTGTTTCTGCTCGTCCCCAAGACGATCGACGTCAACTCGCCCGCGTTCACCAACGCCGCGAAGAAGTGCAACTTCCACTAGCGACGTCGCACGTGAACCTATCGAGCGCCGATGCGATGTCTAGCTTGCAGGCATGGCCAATGGGGCGCAAACGCGCAGGCACGGCACGGTGTTCGACGAGATCGCCGAGGAGTACGACCGTCACCGCCCGGCTTACCCGGATGCGCTTGTCGATCGCGCTTGTGAGGTTGGGGGCCTCGCCCCCGGCGCCCGGGTGCTTGAGGTCGGTTGCGGTACAGGCCAGCTGACGCGGAGCCTGCTCGCTCGTGGGCTGGTGGTGACCGCGGTCGAGCCGGGCGAGCAGCTGATCGGCGTGGCCCGCGATCGGCTAGCGGGCACTGGGGAGGTGCAGTTCGTCAACGCGCGCTTGGAGGATGCGGAGCTGGAGCAGGCGCACTACCGGGCCGCATTCAGCGCTTCCGCGATTCATTGGGTTGATCCGGATGTGAGTTGGGGGATGCTCGCCGCAACGCTGGTCGACGGTGGGACGCTCGCGCTCCTCTCCCACTTCGGAGTGCAGGACCCTCGCACTGCACAGGACCAGGAGGCGCTCCGCGCGACACTCAGGAGGATCGCCCCGGAACTAGCCGATGAGTGGCCGATCTACCGGGATCTGGATGCCACGCTCGCGGGTGCCCAGCGGCGACGGGCCAACGTCTCGGCCGTGTGGGCGTGGCTGGGAAGCCACGATGTGGCACGCGCCCATGCGGCCGATCTGTTTGAGGACGTGCACGTGGCCGCGGTGCCGATACCCGTCGAGCACACAGCGGATGAGCTGAGCGCCGTGCTGGGGACGATGTCGTTCTGGTCGCGCCTGTCACCTGGACACCGCCACGAGCTGGCGGCGGAGAACCGAGCCCTTGAGCAGCGGCTCGGTCGCTCGATCCGCTCCAGCACCATGGCTTGCCTGGTGACCGCGCGGCGGACGCCGCGCACGCGAGCGCCCGCATGAACGATCTGTCAGTGGTGGCGCCGCTTCGCGCTCCGCGGGATCGGCCACGGAGGCGCGCCGTTGAACGGCACGGCTGAATCTGGGTTTGTGAACACCGTCGACGACCCGTGTGTCCGATACCAGGTCACCCTGCTCGCTTCGGCGTAGCTCGTTCCGGCTTTGATCGCCGGTAGCGACAGGACGGCCAGGTTGTCATGCACGCTTACAACCGCAACGCGCTCGGGCGGTAGTCGGCAGCCGCTCAGCCCATCCGGACACGCGAAGTGCCAGCGCACGGCGCGCACTCCGTCGGGAACAACGCTTAGGTACGCCGTTGGCTGCCCGAAGCCGCCGATGACACTGGGAAAGATCAGATAGTTACCGGGCTCATACCCGTTGCCGCCGCTCGCCATCACGTGCATCTGGTGCGCGACGACAGGTCCGCTTGAGCCATTGCGGAAGATCGGATAGACGACGAAGTACACGTGGATCCCATCGGCGATTCCGGCGAGCCGCACGTACTCGGGGACCTCTGGCCGGCGATTCGTGGCGACGGTGAACTTCGCGACAGCGGCATGATCGGCGGCAGTGGGTGGCCGGCGCAGCACGGCGAAATTCGCCATCAGCTCTCGCAACGTTGGGCCGACGTGCCGCTGCACCGACAGATCCTGTTGGGCGTGGTGGCCGGAGCCACCGGGCGGACTGGGGTGATGGCGCAGGCTGAACGCCAGTACCGCGATCACGATCGCAATCCCGACGCTCAGAGCCGCGACGAGACCGTCCAGCCGGAGGCGGACCCTGGGGGGCTGGACCACCGGAGCACCGCGCCGGCCGGCTGCCAGCCGAAGTTCCTGCTCGACCCTGTCGAAGTAGTCGCTCATGTTGACGGTCCTCCTATGGATTCGGTCAGCCTCGCCCGCAGCCGCGCCAGGCCGCGGCTGACGCGCTGGCGCACCACCGACTCGGAGCAGCCCAGTTCGCCGGCCAGCTCTGCGTAGTCACGCTCTCCCAACACCCGACCGCGCACCGCGATCCGCTGTTCCGCCGGCAGCTCGTCGACGAGCGCCATGGTGTCTTGACTGGCGAGCTCGACCACGCGCTCCAGGTCGCGGTCCTCCAAGAGCACTGGCTGCAAACCCAGCCGCCGGCGGGTAGCGTCCTCGACCCGACCGCGCCGCCGGCTGTCGAGCAGCTTGTTGCGCGCAATGCCGTGCAACCACGGCGACGCTGAGTCATGCACCGGCTCGTACCGCTCGCAGGCCTCCAACGCCGCAGCGAACACCTCCGCGGCGAGGTCGGCGGCAGCCTCCCGGCTGCCAGTGGCGCGGAGGCAATAGCCGACGATCGTGCCGAGGTGACGACGGTAGAAGCGGGCAAACGCGTCTCCGTCACCGCGGGCACTGGCCGCCAGGAGCTCAGCATCGTTCATTCCCCATACATTGAAGACGTCTTGCGTTTGTGACCGCCAGAAGTCGAATCACGTACGGATAGGGAGATCGATGAGCACCGACCACACAACCAACCGCGTCGCCGTCGTCACCGGCGCCTCGTCGGGCATCGGCGAAGCCACGGCCCGCGCTCTGGCCGCTCAGGGGTTCCGCCTCGCATTGCTGGCCCGCCGCGCGGATCGGATCGAGACGCTGGCCGCCGAGCTCGGCGATGACGCGATCGCGGTCACGGCTGATGTCACTGACCGGGACTCTCTCTGTGAAGCCGCAGAGCGGGTCCAGAGCGAGTGGGGCGGGGCCGACCTTCTCGTCAACAACGCCGGCGTGATGCTCCTGGGGCCGTTCTCCTCCGATCAGCGCGAGGAGATTCGCCAGATGGTCGAGGTCAACCTGTTGGGCGCGATGACGGCCACCGAGGTGTTCCTGGATCAGCTCCGTGACGGTGAGGGCGACCTGGTCAACATCTCCTCGGTCGCCGGCCGCACCGCCCGAGCCGGCAATGCCGTCTACGCCGCGACCAAGTGGGGCATGAACGGCTGGTCTGAGGCGCTCCGCCAGGAGCTGCAGCCGGCCGTACGGGTGACCGTGATCGAGCCGGGCGCCGTGGCCACCGAGCTCACCGACCACATCACCCACCCGGGCGCCAAGCAGGGTGCCGAGCAGTTCTACGCCGAGGTCGCCATCACCGCGCAGGACATTGCCGAGGTGATCGCATTCGCCGTGACCCGACCCCACCGCTTGACCCTGAACGAGGTCCTGATCAGGCCAACCGCGCAGGAGCGGTGAAACCCGCCGGCAGCGCCCGGCTAGCGACGGCGGCGGAGCCCGGAGGTCAACTTGGCTGCTGGGACGCTGAGCATCTCGACATACGAGGCATCGGTCCGGTTGCGCTGGACCTGGTAGACGCCGCCGGTCAGGTTCGCGAGGTCTGACTCGGGCGGCACCAAAGTGGGGAGATCTGAGGTGGTCACCGTCAACCGCAGCCGGTGCCCGGCCGGGATCTCGGCGAAGGTCGGCCGGATCTCGATGTCGAACCGTGTGACCTTGCCCACCGGCACGGCTCGCTGGGACGCAGCCGTGTACGGGTGATAGGGGAGCAGGTAACGACCATGGCCGGCGCTCCAGCTGCGACCACCTTCGACGGCACGGAGCGAGCCCAGCAGCGCGCCGGTGGTGATCGGCGTCGAGGTTCCGTTCGGGGCCACGTCCTCGAGCGTGGCGACCATCTCGGTCTCGGGACGGGTGGTGGTCGCGTACAGGGTGGCGTCGATCGGGCCCCCCAGAACCAGCGCGTGCCGGAATGGAGTGGTGGAGTACGTGAGCGCACCCGGCCCTGCCTCGGTCAGCCTGTCGTTCTGGGCGCAGGGACCACTGTTCGGATTGGTCGGCCCGGCCACCTCCTCGAAAGCTCCCATGCTCCACTGGTCGAGCTCGCGGGAGCAGTTGAGGCTGGCCGGAACCCAGCTCACCTGGTCGGCGCCCGTGGCGACGGTGGGACGGGTTCGCGACAGGGCGCCGTCGTTCTGGGACACGGAAGCGCTGCCGGTTCGGCCCGGACCCAGGTACCAGGTCGTCGGGCGTAGCGACTTCGGCGGCCACTGGGTTTCGTTCACGTAGCGGTTGGCGCCGAGCAGGTACAGATGGGCCGGTGTCCGGGTGTGGGTGATTCCCGTGTGCTGGCCTTTGAGCCAGTGCGAGAACCAGGCCAGCATCGTCGGATCGAAGTCCTGCGTCGCAGCGGTCAGGTGGTACCACGGACCCATCTTCACCTGGTACCGGCTGCTGGACGAGCGCGCGGCAGACATGGGACCGTAGATCGACCGTCCTACCCGCGCGTTTTGGAGCCCGGCGAAGTTGAGAGGCTCGCCCCGCTGGAAGATGTCGTACCAGCCGCCGACCAGGTAGGCCGGGACGCGATCGCGCACCACCTGGCGGAGAATGCCGACCGGGCTGCGGGCCTGCCAGTAGGTGCCGTCGAAGGCCTCATCGCCGCCGAAGGTGGTGTTGAGCAGCAGCGGCAGATCGAAATTGGCCAGGTTGGCAACGTGCTGCAGCTCCACCTCGAAGGTGTCAAGGGGGTCGGTGGGGTTCTCAGCCACCGGCGCGACCGCGTTGAGCGAGCCTGTCAGCCCCACGTAGAGCGACCCGAATTCGAGATTGATCAGACCCCCGTCGGAGGCGGTGTCTCGATACAGGTCATTGGCGGCCACGACCGGGAAGATCGCCTTGACCGGTGAATGACGGCCCAGGCGCCCGACCGTCAGCAGCTGGTTGATGCCCAGGTATGAGGCTCCGTAGAGCCCCACCTTGCCATCTGAATGGGGCAGTCTGGCGGACCAGTGCACAAGCCGCACGCCGTCGGTCTGCTGAGCGGGGTCAAAGAAGCCGAACTGCCCGGCCGAGTCGCCGGTACCCCGTACGTCGGCCACCACGTCGATGAACCCACGCTCGACCAGATAGGGATCCTCGCCGGTGCCACCGCCGGCGCTGCCCGCCAGGTCCTTGCCATACGGGGTCTGGGTCAGCAGGACCGGGAACCTGCCCGAGGCCGCGTGTCCGCTGACGGCGGGGTAGTAGACGTTTGCCCGCAGCACCGTGCCATCGCTCATCGTCACCGGCAGGTTGCGCTGCTCGTACACGCCGTACTTCGCAGGCCCGGGCTTCCAGGCCGCGGCGGTCCCGGTTCCGACGGCCATACCGCCCACCAGTGCCATCGTGATCACGATCAACAGCCGACGAAGGATCGCGTCAGCGTGAACCCGTCCCGTCATGTCCTCTGCCCTCCTGCGCGGTGCGCTGCCTCTCCGACTTCGCACTGGCTACTACCCATTCCAGCCACGGCTCACCCACTTATCGCCAGGCGCCGACTGGCGTCGACCCGGGACCTAGACCGCCATCACCACAGCGCGCGCGTGTTTCAGCGCCGGGCCAGCCGGACCCAGTCGTGAGCGATCTGGCGCTGAGCCACCGCGAGCGTCAACTCGCCGTCACAGACCTCGTCGTGGAGCGTCAGCTCCACCGTGTCCTTCGGGTTGGGGGACGCTCCCGGCTCAGGCCAGAGGTTCCGGGGGTCGTTGGCGGCGCCGCCGAGCTCGAGCGGGACCAGGTGGTCGTACTCGTACTCCCAGACCGGCCCGGAGTCGCCGTAAGCCGCCAGGCTGCGCCGCTTCTCGACTTCGGTCACGGCGTCCGGAGGGCGGACGGTCGCAGTCCAGCCGTCTCGGCAGATCGTCTGGTGGATCGTGCTCTGGCGCACCTGCGGGTTGAGCGCACCCGGCGTGCAGCGCAGATCCGGTCGCTCGTAAAGGCCATGTCCGATGGCGTGGCATGAGCCCGGGCCGGGCTGGCGCTGAACCAGATCCACGGAAGCGGGGCGCGAGGCACCGCAGCCCGCCGCCACCAGGCTCGCAGTGGCCACCAGGCAAGTCGTGACGCAGATCCGCATCAAGCCCTACGGGCCCCAGCGCAACACCGTGCCTCCCCACGTGAAGCCGCCTCCGAACGCGGCCAGCAGCACCCGATGGCCGGGCCGCAGGCGCCCTTCCGCCTCGGCCACGGTGAGCGCGACCGGCAGCGTCGCCGTTGAGGCGTTGGCAAACCGGGACACGTAGTCGACGACCCGCTCACCGGAGAGGCCCAGCCGTTCGCCGACCCCACGGATGATGCGGGTGTTGGCCTGGTGGTAGACGAACAGGTCAATGTCCTCTTGAGAGACCTCGGCAGCCGCCAAAGCCTCTCCCGTCACGCGGCTGAGTGCGTCCACGGCGGCGCGGAATGTCTCGTGGCCCTGCATCTGGATCGGGCCGTTGCGGCCCAGGCGAATCAGTTCGGCTCCGGCCGCATCTGATCGCAGCAGCACCGGCCCGATGCCCTCACCGTCCTGTGCCCCGATGGCCGACACCACCGCCGCCCCGGCTCCGTCGGCGAACAGGACCGACGTGCCTCGATCGCTGAGGTCCAGGAACTGCGACAGGAAATCGGCCCCGATTACCAGCGCATGCTTGACCCGCCCGGATTCGATCTGGCCGGTGGCCATCGCCAGCGCAGCGATCCATCCGGTGCAGGCGGCACCAACGTCGAGGGCGCCGGCGTTGCGGGCGCCGATCAGGCCGGCCACCAGCGGTGCGGTGTTGGGCGTGGTCTCATCCGGGGTCGAGGTGGCGACGATCACCAGGTCGAGCTCGGCTGCAGTGACCTCGGTTCGTTCCAAGGCCCGCCGACCGGCGAGCGCAGCGAAGTCGGTCATCCGCTGGCCGGGTTCGGCCCACGGTCGCGTCCCGGTGCCGGTCCGCTTGACGATCCAGTCCTCGTCTATCCCCAACCGCTCGGCCAGCTCGGTGTTGGTCACCCAGCGGTCCGGGTGCGCCATGCCCACGCCCGTGATCCCCGCTCTGCGAGTGTGGGAGGGTCGGCCGGACACGGCGCGCGAGTCTACCCGGGCGGACTGAGCCTCCCCGAGCTTGACCTGCGCCGGTGGCGCCTTTGAGTGCGCCACCGGCGGGTATGTCCCAGCCGTCTAGTCGGCCAGCGCTCGCCTGACCAGCTCACCCACCTGGCCGGCCTCCTCGTCGGTGAGCGTGCGCGGATCGAGCAGCAACCGATCCTGCTGGATCCGCCCGACCACGGGGACGGCCTGTCTGCGCAGACGAGCGGCCAGGACCTGAGCGGAGTCAGGGGCTGGATCGACGCTCACCACAGGCCCTTCCAGTTCCAGCAGAGGCAGCGCGCCGCCACCGATGCGCGACTTGGCGGAGATGATCGCCGCCCGATCGCCGAGCGCCAGCTGAATCCGCTCGGCGCGGGCTCGCAGAGCGCCGTCGGAGGCCTGCAGCATCGCCAGCACCGGGATCTCGGAGACGGCGCGCTCAGGCTCGAGATACATGGCCAGTGTGGCCTGCAGGCCGGCCAGCGTCAGCTTGTCGATGCGCAGGGCCCGGGCCAGTGGGTGGCGCTCGGCCCGCTCGACTGCCGCTCGCCGACCAACGAGGATCCCAGCCTGAGGGCCTCCAAGCAGCTTGTCGCCGGAGAAGCAGACGAGTGTCGCCCCCGCCTGCACCGAGGCGCGCACGTCCGGCTCGTCGCCCATGAGCTCGAGCTCGCGCGCCAGCGCACCCGAGCCGAGGTCATCGATCACCGGCACACCGAGCTTGCAGAGTGCATCGATGCCGACGTCCTCGACAAATCCGACCGTGCGGAAGTTGGAGGGATGGACGCGGAGAACGACCGCCCGCCTCGGATCGTCCAGGGCGGCCACAGCGCGCTCGTAATCCGCGATCTGGGTGCGGTTCGTGGTGCCAACCTCCACGAGACGGGCTCCGGCCTGCTCGATCACTTCGGGAATCCTGAACCCCCCGCCGATCTCCACCAGCTGTCCGCGGGACACGACCGCGGTCCCGCCGTGGCCGGCCAGAGCAGCCACCGCCAGGAGAACCGCGGCGGCGCCGTTGTTGACGGCCAATCCGGCTTCGGCGCCGGTCAGCTCCTCCACCAGCCCGGTCAGGTGAACTTGCCGCGAGCCACGCTGCCCGCTCTCGAGGTCGATCTCCAGTGACGAATATCCCTCGGTCAGGAGGTTGATGGCCGCTCGCGCAGCCGGCGCCAATGGCGCCCGCCCGAGATTGGTGTGGAGGATCACCCCCGTGGCGTTGTGGATCGGGCGCAGCGACTTCTCCTGGAGGCCGTCGAGATACCGGTAGGCCCTCGCCAGCAGGTCGGTCTCTCCGTTGTCCGATCCTGATGACAGCTCCTGCCGGCGCTCAGTGATCACGGCCCGGGCGGCGCGGACGGCCAGCGCGTGTGGCGCCTCGAGTTGCCCCGCGAGCCGGTCGACGCTGGGAAGTTCCCGGAAGCTCATCCGGTGATTGTCGCGCGGGCGGAGAATTAAGCTGGAGTAGTGGCCGACGATCCCTACTCCGTGCTTGGTATCGACCCCGGGGCTTCGGACGCCGAGCTACGCAGTGCGTATCGCCGCCTGGCCCAGCTCCATCACCCTGATCACAACCAGGGTTCGCCCGCCTCCGCCCTCCGGTTTGAGCAGATCCAGGCCGCGTACGCCAGCGCGCTTGAGCTGCGGCGGGTCTCGGCCGGCTCAAGGCCCCAGGCCTCCGGGACGACGGGCGGCCCGGACGCATCGATAGACGCTCGGATAGCCGCGCTGGAGGAGGAGCTCAGGCGGGCACGGCAGCGCACCAGGGCACCTGCGCCGGAGCCCCCGCCGCGCGCGACCCCCGAGGAGCTTGGCTACGTGACCACCGACGACAGCCTTTCCAAGATCCTCGACGACGCCGGCGCGGAGCTGGGGACGCGGCTGTCGCGCTCCTCGCTCGGTCGACGGCTGGCCGACCTGCTCGGCTCCGAGGGCGACTAACCGAACAGCTTGACGCTCAGCCACAGCGCGCAAGCGCACAGCGGCACGGCGGGCACGACTGTCAGCACCCCCACGCGCGTGAACTCGCGCAGCTCCACGAGCACTCCGTCGGGATGGACGATCCGCCGCCAGAGCAGCGTCGCCAGCGAGCCACCGTAGCTGAGATTCGGGCCGATGTTGACTCCGACCAGCACCGCCAGCAGTGGCCCTAGTCCCAGCGCGCCCGCCACCGGCACCAGGATCAGCGTGGCCGGCAGGTTATTGAGCAGGTTGGCGGCGACCGCGGCCACCAGGGCGACCAGGATCAGATCCGGGAGCGAGCTGCCGGCCGGGAGCAGGCTCACCACCGCCGAACGCAACCCGTTGTCGGCGGCGCACCGGACGATCACCCCGAGCCCGAGCACGAATACCAAGAAGCCCGGCTGAGCGGCGAGCACCAGCTCTCCGGCAGCCTGGGCCGGACGGCGGCGCAGCGAGGGCAGCACGACCAGAATGGCACCGCCCACGGCGATCCACAGCGGCGCGACACCCAGCGGCGCGGTTAAGCCGAAGCCGACCAGCGTGAGCACCAGGACGCCAAGCGCGTAGCGGGTGGCCTTCGGGACCACGATCCGCGCCGGCGAGCCGGCGGATCGGGAAGCCTCGTCGCCGTCGCCTAGCTCAGGGCCGAAGAACCGGCGCAGGACGAACCATTCCACCGCCACCGCCACCGCCCAGGGTAGGGCCATGATCAGCCCGAAGCGGGTGAAGGTCAGGTGGCTGGCGTGAAACGCCAGGAGGTTGGTCAGGTTGGAGATCGGCAGCAGCAGCGACGCCGAATTGGCCAGGTGGTTGCAGGCGTAGGCGCTCGGCTTGGGGTCGGCGCGCACCCGGGCGGCCGTCACGAGCGCGATCGGGGTGAGAAGCACCACGGTGGGGTCGAGCCCCAGGATCACGGTCACTGCGGTGGAGGCGGCGAACACCAGGGCGAACAAGCGGCTGGGGCTGCCCTGGGCCGAGGCGCCCATGTAAGCGCCGAGGGTTTCGAAGACCTGCTGGCGCCGGCACCCTTCGGCGAGGACGAGCAGCGCAGCGAGGAAGCCAACGGTTGAAGCAAGGTCGTCCACCGCGGAGCGGGCGGCGCCGGTGCTCACCGCCCCGGTGGCTAAAAGGAGAACCGATCCCCCGGCCGCGGCCAGCCATTCCGGTAGCAGGCGCGGGCGGACGATCGCGCTGGCCAGGGTGATGACGAGCACCACCAGAGCCAGCGTCAGCGCGGCCGGCTGAGTGGTCAGTTCTCCTGCCCGATCGGTTGCCGGCGCTGTACGGAACCGCGTCTGATCAGGGCATCGCTCGTCACCCAGATGATCAGCGCAAGCCCGGCGGTGCCGGCACCGAGGAGACACACCGCGCTCCAGCC
The DNA here is from genome assembly GCA_963744525.1 of uncultured Solirubrobacterales bacterium. Lineage (GTDB taxonomy): Bacteria > Actinomycetota > Thermoleophilia > Solirubrobacterales > Solirubrobacteraceae > Palsa-465. Next base: position 106,908 of record CAVUTV010000008.1, read on the forward strand.
CCCAAAACCGTAGAGAGCTGAGGTGGCGGCCGAGAGGATGGTTCCGCCGAGGAAGTAAGCGACCATGTATGCGGTGGTCAGCCGGCTGCGAGCTTCCGGGTGCAGCGCGTAGATCGTGCTCTGGTTGGAGATGTGAATGCCCTGGGCGCCGAGGTCAAGGGCGACGATCCCGATCACCAGCCAGGGGACGCTGGTGGCCCCCAGAGCCAGCAGGCCCCAGCTGGCCAGCAGGATGAGCAGCGCCATCGAAGCGGCCAGCCGACCGTGACCCTGATCGGACAGTCGGCCGGTCACCGGGGCCGCCATGGCTCCGGCCACGCCGGCCAGCCCGAACAAGCCGATGACAGTGTTGCTGTAGTCAAACGGAGGAGCGGACAGCAGGAACGCCAGCGAGGTCCAGAGGATGCTGAAGCAACCGAACGCCAGCCCTCCGAGCACCATGCGCTGGCGGAGAACGGGCTCCTCCACCACGAGCTCCAGGACCGATCGCAGGAGCGCCCGGTACGGCATCTTCTGCGTGCTGGGCACGGGCGGCAGGAACCTGCGCAGGGTGGCGGACAGGCTCAGCATCACCACCGCCGCCATGACGAATACGACGCGCCAGCCAAAGGCACCCGCGATCAGGCCACTGACCGTGCGGGCCACGAGGATGCCGATCAGCAGCCCGCTCATCACAGTGCCCACCACCTGCCCGCGCTCGTGCTCGGCGGCCAGGCTGGATGACATTGGGACGATCACCTGGGCCATGCAGCAGGTGACTCCGACGATCAGCATTGCCAGGGCAAACACTCCGAAGCCCGGCGCCGCCGCGGCCACCACCTGGGCGGCGGCGGTGAACAGCATCGTCGTCGTGATCAAGCGCCGTCGCTCCAGCAGGTCGCCCAGGGGGACGAGCAGCGCCAGGCCAAGCACATAACCGGCCTGGGTGATCGTCACGAGCAGCCCGGCGGTCCCGTTCGAGACGCCAAACGCCACGGCCAGGGTGTGCAGCAGCGGCTGGGCGTAATACATGTTGGCCACCGCGGCGCCGCAGGCCACGGCGAGCAGCAGCACAAGCCGCCGGCTGATGCCGGTCGGGCTGGAAGCCGGGCCGCTGGCGTGATTGGGGCTGGAGCTCGAGGTCAGGCCCGAGAGCCTAGAGATCCCGCGGTGAGAGCTCGGGGAGGGTGGAGCGGATCCGCTCCAACTGGTGGGCAACCCGAATCTCGCGGTATGGGCGCTGCTCTCGCTCCCGTTTGGCCGCCTCGGCGCGACCGGCGCCGGCGAGCAACAGGTAGACGCACGCCAGAGCCGCGACGCTCAAGCGCCCGCCCATGAACACGGCCCAGATCAGCGCCAGGACGGAAAGGGGCACTCCGACGACGAGCAGCGACGTCCAGGCACGCCGAACCGAGTAGAAGCGCATATGTGGGGCTATCGGGAGCCGGCCGGGGCGCCTTTAGCCACCGTTGACCAACTCGGCGCCTGTCCAGGTCAGGCGGCGCTCAACGACCGTCTGATCCCGACGGGGTGCTGAGCCGGCCGGAGCGCTCCAGCAGATCCGGTCGCCGTACGAGCTTGACGCGAGGGCGGCCGGCCGGCTCTCCCTGCGCGCGCTCGTGGGCGTCGATCGCCTCCCAGCCCGTGTAGTCGACGACGTGCGGCGCGCGCGTGCAGCAGCTCGAGCAGCTCTTCGACGGGGCCTCGTCGGCTCGGCGAGACGGCCGGCGCGAAGTCGTCGAGCAGCAGGTCGGTCGTCTCCTGCGCGCACTTCTTGTTGGTCCCGATCACCCCCGAGGGTCCACGCTTGATCCAGCCGGCGGCGTACACGCCGGGCAACGGCTGGCCGCGTGTCGGGGTCGATCACGCGGCCGTCTCGTTGAGGACGGTGCTGCGCTGGCTCGTCGAACGGGACGCCCGGCAGCGGCGTGCCGACGATAGCCGATCGAGCGCAGCACCAGGCCGGCCTCGATCCGCTCTCGTTCGCCGGTCGGCCGAGCGCGCAGCGAGCCGTCATCGGCGGGACCAGCTCGTTGCGCTCGATCGACGACCGCCTCGACCCGGTCGGATCGCCTCGATCGCACCGGGGAGGCGAGGAAGCGCAGGACGATCCGGCGGGGCTGCCCGCCGGTGGGCGGGCTGCGTACTGCGCGCGAGGGTCTCGACGTTGCGCTTGGTCGGTTCCGTCGGCGGTCTCCAGCGCTGCGGCGCTGAATGCTCGTCGAGCTCCATGTCGGCGGGGTCGACGATCACGTCGGCCAGCTCGAGGTCGGCGAGCTCGCGCAGCTCGGGGTTGGTGAACGCGGCCTGCGCCGGTCCGCGCCGGCCCGAGCACGACGATCTCCTCGATCTCGAGCTGCGCTCCAGCGGCTCGAGGGCGTGGTCGGCGATGTCGGTGATCGCCAGCTCGTCGACCGACAGCGCCAGCATCCGGGCGACGTCGAGCGCGACGTTGCCGTTGCCGATCACCACCGCCCGGCGGCAGATCAGGTCGAAGTCATCGTCCGCAGTAGTCGGGGTGGCCGTTGTACCAGGCGACGAAATCGGTCGCCGCATGGCTGCCGGGGAGATCCTCGCCCTCGATTCCCAGCCGCCGGTCGCCGGGCGTGCCGACGGCATAGAGCACCGCGTCGTAGGCGGCCGGCAGCTCGATCGTGGGTGACATCGGCGCCCACCTCGACGTTGCCGTGAAAGCGGAATCCGGGCTTGCGCGCCGTCTTCTCGAAGACGCGAGTGACCGACTTGATCTTCGGGTGGTCGGGGGCGACGCCGAAGCCGGACCAGACCCCACGGAGTGGGCAGGCGGTCGAACACGTCGACGGTCACCGCCGGGTCGCTCGCGGCCGAGCAGCTGCCCGGCCGCGTAGAAGCCGGCAGGACCCGAGCCGATGATCGCCACGCGGAGTGGGTTGTCTGCGGTTCCCGCGGAGGAACTCATACCTCCAGGGTATTAGAGCGGCGATTCGAGCCCGATGATCGTGGCCTGGGGTGCCCCGCCTCAGAGGATGTTGACCGCCCGGGAGACGACCAGCCCGAGCGTGACCAGCGAGACCAGCGACTGCAGCCCCATGAGCGACTTGGCCATCAGCGACAGCGGCATCGTGTCCGTCGGGCTGAATGCGGTTGCGTTGGTAAGTGACACGTACAGATAGTCGAGGAACACTGGCCGCCAGCCGGGCGAGATCCGGTCGTCGGCCATCTGGGGGAACAGGAGGTCAGGGGAACCGTCGTGTCCGGCAGCGCGGCGTCCGGGCCCGCCCCGGTCGGCCTCCCAGATACCACAGCGAGAAGAGCAGGACGTTGTTCAGCCAGATGAGCGATGCCGGCGAAGACCAGCTAGCTTGCCCTGGGTCACATTGTGGTGCAGCAGGTTGGAGGCCAGCAGTACCAGCGAGATGGCGTTGACGAGGCTGACCAGAGCGGTGATCGCCAGGGCCAGGCGCCGCCGGCCGGCGTGCTCGTGGACCACCCGCTGCGGTGAGGAGGTGAACAGCACGAGCAGCATCAGGGCCTCCAGGGCGGGAAACAGCCAGCGCGGGCCGGGCATCAGCCGGTTGGGCAGAACGACCTGCAGGACGATCGCCACGGCCACCACGAGCAGGGGTGGCCAGTGTGGTTCGGAGCGCGCCGGCGGCGGATAGCCGGGCAGCGTCGGCATGGCCGGAGCGGTCGGATCGGATGCCTGGCGGGCGGTACTCACCGCCGTGAGCCTAGATCGGCCCCCGGCGTCCGCTCCGGGGGCCCCAGGGGCCGCGGCCTTGGCCCGCCTACCGGCGCCCGCGCAGGTGGCGCTGGGGAATCGGCGGGTCGTTGCGGTTGACGTCGGGGCGGTGTTCCAGGGCGGCGTCATCCTCGTGGTCGAACCAGGAGCCGGTTCGCCCCAGCTGCTGGGCCGCCCGCAGGGGCGAGAAGAGCCGCGTGAGGGACAGCAGCAGCGCTGCCAGGACCACCACGATCACCACTGTCTCGAATGTGCCACTCATGCTGAATGTCCTTCAGTTCGGTAGCGGATACGCGTTTCCCGGGAATTCAGACGAGTCGAGAAACGCTTTACTACACATGTGTAGCCGAGATCCGACCGCGCCAATCCGGCGTGTGAGGCGTCTCACGGAGGGCCATCTCGGCGCCCCGATCCTGGCCTCTGGGTGAGAACGGACCGGACCGGGCATCCTTCTGGTGCCGCCAAGGCGCAACCTATACTTCACGTCTCCCGAGTCAGGAGCGGCCCCGTGCAGGAGATGGTCATCTACGGCGTTAGCTTCGACATGGTCGGCAAGCAGCCGATCGTGTTGTTGAAGACGATCGAGAGCAACAAGTTCCTGCCGATCTGGATCGGTCATCCCGAGGCGGCGGCGATCCTGATGAAGCTCCAGGGCGCCTCGACGCCGCGTCCGATGACCCACGACCTGCTGTCCGACATGCTCGGCGAGCTCGACGTCGAGTGCACGCGCGTGTCGGTCACCGAGCTGCGTGAGAACACCTTCTACGCCTCGATCAGCCTTGCGCGCCAACGGACGCGAGCTGGAGATCGACTCCCGGCCCAGCGACGCGCTGGCGCTGGCGGTCCGCTCCGGCGCCCCGATCTTCGCCGCCGACGAGGTGATCGCCGAGTCGGCGATCGAGTTCGAGCACGAGGTCGAGGACACCGAAGAGGTCGTCGAGAAGTTCAAGGACTTCCTCGACAACGTCAAGCCCGAGGACTTCGCGGGCGGAGTAGCGGGCCGGTTCCGGGCACTCAGCTGCGCTGGTTCACCGTCGCAGCGATAAGTGCACCCACCCCCGGCGGCCGGAGGGGGTTGGTGCAGAAAAGCATCTATACGAACGATAAGTTCACTAGCCCCCGCCGCCGACGCAGGCCGAGTGCAGTTATTGCGCCAACGGTGAAACAACGAGCCCGCGCCCGGCCCCTTCATCGCGGTCGTTACGGACGGAGCCCTGACCCGCCCCGGAGCGCCGTCTCCAGGATCCGCTGCGATCAGCTCGTCGAACGTGATCCCCGCGGCATCAGCCGCCTGGGGCAGCAGGCTGGTCTCGGTCAGGCCGGGGATCGACGTTGGCCTCGAGCACGTATAGCTCGCGGTCGTCGCGCTCGAGCATCAGGTCGACGCGGGCGAAGCCGGAGCAGCCGAGCAGCCGGTACGCGTCCAGCGCGAGCTCGCCGGCGCGCGCGGCCACGGCTCGGCTCCAGCTCGGCCGGGCAGACAAACCGGGTGCGGCCGATCTCGTAGCGCGCCTCGAAGTCGTAGAAGTCCTCCTGCATCGGCACCGCCTCGACGATCGGCAGGACGCGTGGCTCGCCGGCCTCCTCGAGGATCGAGACGGCCAGGTCGCGGCCGGGGATGTATCGCTCGAGCAGGACCTTGCGGTCGTAGGAGAACGCGGCCACGCAGCGCCGCCGGCACGTCATCGGCGCGCGCGGGCGAACTTGATCCCGAGCGCCGAGCCCTGGCCGGCGGGCTTGACGACGATCGGGAACTGCAGGCGCTCCTCCATCGCGGGCAGCGCCTGGGCGGCGCCGAGGCTCTGGAACGCCGTCTCGTTGAACGCGAAGAAGTCGGGCGTCGGGATCCCGTGATCGGCGCATCGCGTGCTTGGCCAGCACCTTGTCGGAGGCGCGATGCAGGCCGACACACCGGAGCCGGTGTAGGGGATCCCCAGCACCTCCAGCAGCTCCTGGACGGTGCCGTCCTCGCCGTCGCGGCCGTGCAGGGCGACGAACGCGACGTCGGGCGCGGCCTCGGTCAGCCGCGTGACCAGGTCGCCGCCGACGTCGATCGGCGCCACCCGATGGCCGAGCCGCTCGCAGCGCGTCCTCGACCCGGGCTCCGGATTTCAGCGACACCTGGCGCTCCAGCGAGCGCCCGCCCTTCAGCACCGCGACCAGGCTCATCGGACGGCTCTCGAGCTCAACCGGCGCGCTTGCGCGGCAGCGGCAGCACCTTGGCCAGCTTCGAGGTATCGGCGCCGGCGCCGGGCGGGAGACGCTCCGGACAGCGGATCCGCCTGTCCCGCGTCCGCCGAGCCCGCAGCCGGCGGCGCGGGCGACACCCGTCCGGTCAGCGTGCCGTACAGCGCCACCTGCTCGCGGACCACCTCGCCGATCCGGCGGATGCCCTCGCGGATCTCGTCCTCGCCGACGCCCGAGAAGTTGAGGCGCATCTCCGAGCCGCCCCGCCCGTCGACGAACGCCGCCCGGCCCGGCACGAACGCGACGTGCTCCCGCAGCGCCCGGGCCAGCAGGTCGGTGGTGTCGATGTAGTCGGGCAGGGTCGACCCAGATGAACAGCCCGCCCTGCGGGTGGGTCCAGCTCGCCTCGCGCGGGAAGTTCTCGGCCAGCGCATCCAGCATCACGTCCCGCCGGCAGCCGGTAGATCTCGATCAGCGAGCGGACGTAGTCCTCCCACGGCGCCGGACTCGAAGTAGGCGCTGACGAAGTACTGCGAGATCGAGGACGAGCACAGGTCGCTCGACTGCTTGCCGATGTTCATCTTGGCCAGCACCGGCGCCGGCGCGACCGCCCAGCCCAGCCTGACCCCGGGGACAGGATCTTGGAGAAGGTGCTGGCGTAGATCACGAACTCGTCATCCAGCGAGCGCAGCGTCGGCAGCGGCGTCGCCCTCGTAGCGCAGCAGCCCGTAGGGGTTGTCCTCCAGGATCAGCAGCTCCCGCTCGGCGGCGATCCGCACGAGCTCGTGCCGGCGCTCGAGCGACATCGTCACGCCGGCGGGGTTGTGGAAGTTCGGGACGGTGTAGATGAACTTCGGACGCCGCCCGGCGGCCTCGAGCGCGATCCAGCGGCTCGGCCAGCTCGTCGGTGCGCATCCCGTCCCGGTCCATGCGTGACCTGCACGACGTCGGCCTGGTAGGCGCAGAACGTGGGGACGGCGCCCGGGATACGTGGGCGCCTCGGTGACGACCACGTCACCCGGGTCGAGCAGCGTCTTGCAGACCAGATCGATCACCTGCTGGCCGCCGGTCGTGACCAGGACGTCGTCGGGATCGATCGTCATGCCCTCGGCAGCCATCACCTCGGCGATGCAGGCGCTTGACCGCGGCCAGGCCCTCGGTCGGCCCGTACTGGAGCGCCCGCGCGCAGGACTGAGCCGCGACCCGTCCCATCAGCGAGGCGTAGGAATCGGGAGGGAAGGTCGACGTGTCGGGCATGCCGCCGGCCAGCGAGATCACGTCGTCGCGCTCGGTCAGCGCCATCAGATCGCGCATCGCCGAGGACTTCATGACCTTCGTGCGCTGGGCGAACAGCGCCGGCGTAGCGCTCGATGTCCCGCGCCGTCGACCGCGGGCGCCGGGATGACGGACTCACCGGCGGGCTCCGCCGACCCGCGGGCGCCGGCGCCGTGCTCGTCTATCGTCACGCTCCGTCACGGTACAGCACGGTGCATCTCGTCTTCGACATATTCCAGGGCATCGGGATCGCGGCGGCAGTCGGGCATCCGGCCCTTCCTGCCGGCGCTCGCGGCCGGCGCGCTGGCCGCCGGTGACGTCGAGATCCACTTCAACGCACACCGTCTTACAGTTTCCTGCAGAGCTCCTGGTTCCTGCTCGGTGCTGATCGCCGGAACCGCGTTGCTCGTGCTGGCGGACCGCTCCGGCTTCGCCGAGCGGCTGCGCACGGGAGCCTGGCCTACGCGGTGATGCTGCGTCGTCGCTGGCGCTCGGCGCGATGTTCTTCGCCGGCTCGCTGGCCCGCGGCCGCTACGCGGTCTGGCCCGGCTGGGTCGGCGGAGTGATCTGCGCGCCGTCGGGCATCGCCGCCTCGCGGCCGTTTCTGGCCCGGCTGCGCAAGCGGCTGGACGCGGCTGCCGCCGCGGTCGGTCTGCCGCTGATCTCCGACGGGGCGGCGCTGCTGATCGCTGTGCTGTCGGTGGTGGCGCCGCCGCTGGGGCTGGTGGCCTTCCTGGGCCTCGTGTATCTGCTGGTGCTGGACCGGCCGCGGGGCGAGCAGAAGTACGCCGGGCTGCGGATCCTGAGATGACAGCGCTTCCGGGCTGCGGCGAGGGATGAGTTGACCAAGAAGCTGGTTCTCGTCGTCATCGACGCGCTCAAGCCGGAGATGCTGGAGCGGGCGATCGCCACAGGGCGCGCGCCGGCGCTGGCTCGGATCGCGCCAGGAGGGCGTCTACGTGCACGAGTGCGTGGCGGCGTTCCCGTCGGTCACGCCGGTCTGCGCGGCCACGATCACCACCGGCGTCGGGCCCGACCAGCACCTGATCCCGAGCATGAACTGGTACCACCGCGAGGAGGAGCGCTACGTCGAGTACGGCTCGAGCTTCTCGGCCACGCCGGCAGTTCGGGGTGTTGCGCTCACTCACCGACACCGTCTACCGGATGAACGCCGAGCACCTCTCGCACGACGTCAACACGGTGTTCGAGTCGCTCGACGACGTCGAGGTGCGTACGGCCGGCACGACCTACCTGATCTACCGAGGCCGCCATCAGCACGAGGTGGCCAACGAGACGCGCGCTGGCGCGGATCGTCACCTCGACCCTGTTCCGGCGCACGATCGACGGTCCGCTGGAGCTGTTCTACGCCGACCTGTATGCCAGCCGCAAGACCGGCTGCCGGGGCCAGCTGGGAATGCCCGGGGTGCGCGACCAGCACACGGGCTGCGTCGGGGCCTATCTGGTCGAGCACGATCTGTTCGACTTCCTGCTGTTCTCGCTGCCCGACAACGACGCCTGGTCGCACAAGAACGGGCCACACGCCCAGGTGACCTCGATCGCTGCAGGCCGACCGGCAGATCGAGCGGCTGATGCACGCCGCCGGCGGCCCCGAGCAGTTCCTGGAGGAGCACGCGGTGATCGTCACCTCGGACCACTCCCAGGCGGCGGTGGAGGAGCGGATCCGGCTGGACGCACGCGTTTGCCGACTTCGCACGTGGCCACCCCCAACGCGGCGCGTTCGGTGGGCGCTGAGATCGCCGTCAGCCCGGCCCAGCGCTCGGCCATGATCTACGCGCTCGACCTCGAGCGCCGCCAGGAGCTGGTCGATCGCGCGCTGGAGGCGGTCGTCGGTCTGGACGGCGTGGACCTGACCATGTGGCTCGCCGACGGCGGAAGGCGGTGATCCGCAGCGCCTCCGGAGAGATCCGGTTCGCGCCCGGTGGCGAGCTCGACCGACCCACGCGGCGAACGCTGGAGCGTGGAGGGTGAGCTGGCGGTGCTCGGCGCCGAGGTGGCCGACGGCCGATTCGAGAGCCCGGGCTACCCGGACGCGCTGAGCCGCGTGTGGTCGGCGCTCAACTGCCCGACCGCTGGCGATGTGCTGATGTCGGCCGCGCCGGGCTACGAGTTCGTGGACTGGGGTGGCGCCGACCACGTGGGGGGCGGCAGCCACGGCTCCCTGCACCGATCCGATTCGCTCGGTGCGCTGCTCTGGTGCGGGACGGGACCGGACTCGGCGCAGGCGCGGGAGCAATGGTCGCTACGAGATGTCACGCCGATGGTTCGCGCAGCACTTCGGAGCTGGGAAGAGTGGCTGACTAGCGCTCCAGCGCCGCCGGGTTAGCGCCCGGTTAGCGGCAGATGGACTTACGTTCACCTCATTTCCCGCCGATACATTTTCTGCGCGATGTCCGACACGTCCCCGAGCACGATCGAACTTGAGCTTCCGCTCGGCGCCCGCATGCGCCTGGGGGTCCGACGCACCCACATCCGCGCTGGCGGACGGGGTCCGTCATCCGGGCAACTGGCTCCAGCTGATCCGCTTCGCAGCTGTGGGGGCGCAGCGGCTACGTCATCAATCTGGCGGTGTTCGCCGCATGCGTGCACCTGTTCGGGATCGACTACCGCCTCGCCTCGGTGCATCGCCTTCCTGGTCTCGGTGGGCAACAACTTCTGGCGGAACCGTCACTGGACGTTCAGACGCCAGGGAGCATCACCCCGCGCGACAGGCGGCCAAGTTCTTCGCCGTGTCGCTGGTCGTGTACGGGTTCGCCTACGTCGTGCTCATCTCGCTCGTGGACGGTGCCGGCATGGACAAGGTGATCGCGCAGGCGATAGCGGTCGTCGCTGCGACGCCGCTGTCGTTCATCGGGCAGAAGCTTTGGAGCTTCAAGGCCTGAGCGCCCCGGGGGTCGGAGCCGCCGCCGCTCGACCGCTGCCGGTCAGGCTGCTGCCGGGGCTTCTTCTGGCCGTGCTCGCGCTGCGCCGTACTCGGGCTGGGCGCGCTGCCGGCGAGGGCGGACGCAGCCGCCACGACGGCGCTGTCCGCGCCGCCCGGGACACCGACGCTGGTGCAGACGCCGACCACGGCGATCGACAGAACGCCACCCAAGGGCTTTCGGCTGAACGCACGCCGAGGTGCTGCGGATCGCCGCCCGCAACCCCGAAGTGATCTCGACAGCTGAGGCGCGATCCGCACCGTCGAACCGTACGAGTACACCCGGGACTAGCCGATCTGGCAGGTGAGCTGGTTCACGCGAGCGGGCCATGGCCCCCAGAAGGAGCTGCATCCAGGTCTACGTCGACGACGCCACGCGGCAAGGTCACGCAGGTGTGGACCGGGTACCAGGTCGCATGGACGATGGCCCGCGGCTACCCGGGAGCATTCGGGCGCCACGTCAACGCGCTGTACGTATGGCTCCCGATGTGCGCTGCTCTTCCTGCTGCCGTTCCTGCCCCTGGTCGGTAGCCGGCCGGGGGCCGAGGCGCGCGCGCCGCCGGGCGGCTCACCTGGAGCGCTCCCTGTGCACCTGGACCTGCTGGTGCTGCTCGGGTTCTCGGTCTCGCTGGCGTTCTTCAACCACGCCGACCTGGGCCTGTCGGTGCCCGCTCGTGTACCCGTTCCTGCTCTACCTGCTGGTCCGGATGCTGCTGCTGGCGTTCCGGCGCGGACGGCCGCGCGAGCCGCTGCGGATGGTCCCGGCCGGCCTGGCTGGCGATCGGCACTGATCTTCCTGATCGGCTTCCGGGTCGGCCTGAACGTGACCGACTCGAACGTGATCGACGTCGGCTACGCCGGCGTGATCGGAGCCAACAAGGTCCTGTTCATGGGGAGCACCTGTACGGCGGCTGGCCGCCCGACAACCCGGCCGGCGACACCTACGGGCCGGTCAACTACTACGCGTACATGCCGTTCAACGTGGTCTTCGGCTGGAGCGGGACCTGGGACAACCTGCCGGCGGCGCATGCGGCGGCGATCGCCTTCGACCTGCTGACGATGTGGGGCTGTTCCTGCTCGGCCGGTCGATCCGCGGGCCGACGCTCGGCATCGTGCTGGCGTATCTGTGGGCGGCCTATCCGTTCACTCTGTTCACGCTGGAGCTCCAACACCAACGATGCGCTGGTCTCGCTCGCTGATCGTGCTCGCGCTGCTGGTGCTCAGGTGGGCACCGGCCCGAGGGGTGACGGCCGCGCTGGCCGGCTTGACCAAGTTCGCGCCGCTGGTGCTGGCGCCGCTGTTCCTGCGCGGGGTCGGATCCCGCCGCCGGGTCGCCGGCAGGCGGCGTCGTACGTGGTCGCCTACGGGCTGACGCTGCGTGGCGATGATGGCCTACGTGATCGCGACGGGAAATCTGAGTGCCGTTCTGGCACGACACGATCGCCTACCAGGCGGCCGCCCGGCCCCGTTCTCGATCTGGGGCCTGTGGGGCAGTTACCGGCCCGATCGCTGGGTCTGGAGCAGCACATCGTGGAGGGGGCGGTGGTGGCGCTGGCCGTGGCGGCGATGTTCGTGCCGCGACGGCGCGGCTTGGGGCAGACGGCCGCCCTGGGTGCGGCGGTGATGATCGCGTTTCAGCTGTGGCCTGACCTACTGGTTCTACCTCTACATCGTCTGGTTCTTCCCGCTGGTGATCGTGGCGCTGGTCGCTGAGCCACCCGGCCGAGGCCGCCGGCCCGGAGTCGCCGACCGGCGCGGGGGCCGGGGCCGGGGCTCCGTTCGTTCCGGCCGGGGCGAGCGCCTGAGCGGTGGATCAGAGTGTCGCTATAGCGACGTTCTTATCCATCGATCTGGCCGCGTTTAGGCGAACGGTTCCAGCACCTGCTCGGATCGCGCGCGCCCGCATCGGTTGCGCCCGGCTCGGTCTCGATCAGCACCCCGTTCAGCCACGGGTCCTCCTCGGAGGTCTCGAACCGCACCGGCATCCGGGTCAGCATCGACTCGATCGCCTGCTCGCGCTTGACCCCGATCACGCCTCCCCGCGGGCCGGTCATCCCCACGTCGGTGATGTATGCGGTGCCGCCCGGCAGGACCCGGGCGTCGGCGGTGGGGACATGGGTGTGCGTGCCGACGACCGCGGTCACGCGACCGTCGAGATGCCAACCGAGACCCACCTTCTCGCTGGTCGCCTCGGCGTGCATGTCCACGAGGATGTGATCGGCCCGGTCTCGCAATCCATGCAGCACGGCGTCGGCCTCGGAGAAGGCCGGCATCGCGGCGTTCATGAACAGGTTGCCGGACAGCGAGACCACCCCCAGCCGGACACCGTCGCGCTCGACCACGCAGCGTGCCATGGCCCGGCTGGCTCTTGAGGAAATTCGCCGGGCGAAGGATTCGCTGCTCCTCGTCGAGGTAGGGGTAGACCTCGCGGTGGCGATAGGTGTGGTTGCCGAGCGTGATCACGTCGACGCCGGCGCTCGAAGCAGCGCCCGGCCGATCCTGGCCGTGATCCCGGTCCCGCCGGCCGCGTTCTCGGCGTTGACGACGACGAAGTCCGGCTCCAGGCGCTCCCGGAGACCGGGCAGCAGGCCGAGCAGCGTGCGCCGGCCGACGCCGCCCACGACGTCGCCGACGAACAGGATCCTGACGCCGTCGTGCATGCGCCCATACTTCCAGGTGTATGACGCAGAGGTATCCCCCGGCCTCGGTGCGCCGATGAGCGTGGCCGCCGACGCCGCGCCCAGGCCGGCGCTGTCCGCGCACCGGCTCACGCGCCGTTTCGGCGAGCGCGCTGCCGTGCGGGAGACCAGCTTCGACCTCGCCGGAGGGGAGCGGCTGGCGATCATCGGCCCCAACGGGGCGGGCAAGACGACGCTGCTGTCGATGCTGGCCGGGGTGCTGGCGCCGACCGAAGGCGAGGTGTCCGGGGTCGCCGGCCGGGTGGGTTGGGTCCCCCAGCGCCCGGCCGTGTACTCGAAGCTCTCGGTGGCCGAGAACCTGCGCCTGTTCGCCCGGCTGGAGAAGCTCGCGGACCCGGAGGCTGCGCTCGAGAGCATGCTCCGGCAGACCGACCTCTCCGATCGCCGCGACGAGCAGGTCAGCCGCCTCTCCGGCGGCAACCAGCAACGGCTGAACATCGCCGTCGGGCTGCTGTGCGAGCCCTCCGTGCTGCTCCTGGATGAGCCCTCGTCGTCGCTGGATCCCCGCCAGCGGGAACGGCTGTGGGAGTTCATCGGCGCGCTCAGCCGGCGGGGGACGAGCGTCGTCTACTCCACGCACAACGTGTTCGAGGCCGAGCGCTACGCCAACCGGGTGATGGTCCTGGGCGACGGCGAGATGCTGTTCCTGGGCACTCCGGCCGAGCTGGCCCAGGTCGTCGGCGACTCAGGTGCCTATGACTTCGAGGGCGCGTTCGTCAACTTCCTGCGCAGCCGGGGCCATTGATCCGTGCGCTGGCTGATCGTCAAGGACCTCCAGATCCTGCGGCGCTCCCCGCTGCTGGTGGCGATGCTCCTCGTCTATCCAGCCGCAATCGCGCTGATGATCGGTTTTGCGCTGTCGAGCCCTCCCGGCAAGCCCAAGGTGGCGATCTACACCGGCGTCAAGACGGGCCACGGCAAGCTCCATCTGGGCACCCAGCAGGTCAACGTCTCCCACTACGCGCAGGAGCTGTTCAGTTCCGTCCAGGCAATCCACGCTGACTCGCCGGCGCAGGCCACAGCCGATGTCCGTGACGGCCGGGCGCTGGCGGCGCTGATCATCCCGCCCGACATCACCGCGCAGCTGCAGAGCCTGCTGCAGACGGGGAACGGCAACCCGACAGTGCAGCTGGTCCTGAACTCCCGCAATCCGCTGGAGCGGGATCTGGCCAACCAGGCGATCCAGACCCGCGTGGATCAGGTCGAGGGAGCCGTGACCAAACAGGTGCTCAAGGTCGTGGTACGCGACCTCCAGCAGGTGCTCGGCGGCGGCACAGTGAACCTGCTGGGCCAGAACGTTCCGCTGCTCGGCCTGCGCAACGTCCGAACGATCATCGACGGCACCATCGCCTCACTGCCCCACGGCTCGAAGCTGCTGCCGGCGCTCCACCAGGTGGTGGCGTTCGCCGATCTTGCGATCGAAGGGCTGGCCTTCGCCGGTCCGGCGATCGGGCAGATCGGGACGCCGCTCACCGTCCAGCGGATCGAGCTGGCCGGACGCACGACCCCGGTCGCGTCCTATGCGGTGGCGATCGCTGCCGTCGTGTCGCTGATGTTCGTCACGCTTCTGCTGGCCGCCGGGATGCTGGCGCTGGAGCGCTCGGAGAACGTCTACCCGAGGCTTGCCCGCGGGCTGGTCAGCGCCGAGACCCTGCTCGGGGAGAAGATCGCGCTGGCCGGGATCGCCGCCGCGCTCCTGGCGCTCGTCCTGTCCGCGGCCGTCTCGGTCTTCGTGCCTCTGGAGTGGGGGCGGTTTGAGCTGTGGGTCGTGGCCCTGGGGGCGGCGGGGCTGGCCTTCGCCGCGATGGGAGTGGCGATCGGCGGGCTGGCCCGGGAGGTCAGCACGGCGTCGCTGATGGCGTTCCTGCTCTCACTCCCGGTGGCGTTCATCGCCCTGATCCCGGCCACCGCGGTGTCCGGCGCGGTGGCGACGGTGCTGAACGTCGTCTCGTTCGTGTTCCCATTCCGGGCCGGCCTGCAGGCGGTGAGCAACGCGTTCAGCGGCACGGCCCCGGGGATGCTCGGGCCGGTGGTGCACCTGCTGGTGCTGGCTGTCGCGTTCGCCGGTCTGGCGCGGCTGACCCTGAGGCGGTTTGCCGCCGTCTAGCGGGCTAGCGGCTGCTGGTGACGGTACGGAACATGAACAGGCACACCGCCGCGACGATGAACGCCAGGATCGGCAGCCACGCCGAAACGACGCCGACCGCGGACAGGACGACGCCCGCCACGCCGACGACCGCTGCGCCTCCCCCGACCTGGACCAGGCGGTAGGCGCGCTGCTCACGAGTCCGGCGTGGCGTGTAGCTGCCACGCTTCTGGAGATCGGCCATGACTACAGCGTAAAGGGCGGAGGAGTCCATGCACCATCTTCTTATCTACGAGTACGTTCCGGACATGGCGGAGCGGCGTGGCCCCTACCGGGCCGCCCACCTCGCCCAGATCCGCGAGCAGCTCGATGCTGGTCACCTGACACAAGCCGGGGCGCTCGGCGATCCGGACCCCACCGGCGGTGCGTTCGTCTTCGAGGGCGTGGATCGGTCGGTGATCGAAGCCTTCGTGGCCGCCGATCCCTACGTCGCCGCCGGGCTCGTGCCCGCGTACCGGATTGAAGTCTGGAAGCTGGTTTGACTCGCGGGGCGGCGATTTTGAATTCGCCGCCCCGAGTATTCTCGGGATCTATGCCGTTTCCCCAGACTCGCATGCGGCGACTGCGCGGCACGCGCGCCCTGCGCGGACTGGTGCGGGAGACCTCGCTGGCACCGTCCGACCTCGTCTATCCGATGTTCGTGGCCCACGGCCTCGACCGGCGCGAGCCGATACAGGCGATGCCTGGAATCGAACGCTTGTCCATCGCCCACGCCGTCGATGAAGCCGGCCAGGTGGCGGGGCTGGGCATCCCGGCCGTGCTCCTGTTCGGAATTCCGGCGGCCAAGGATCCCGAGGGCAGCGGCGCCTGGGACGAGGAGGGGATCATCCAGCTGGCCACGCGGGCCATCAAAGAAGCCCATCCGGACACGCTCGTGATCACCGATCTGTGCCTGTGTGAGTACACCGATCACGGCCACTGCGGGGTGCTTCGTGCCGATCGGGTCGACAACGACGCCACGCTCGAGTTGCTGGCCAAGGCGGCGGTATCTCAGGCCCGGGCGGGAGCCGACATCGTGGCTCCCAGCGACATGATGGACGGCCGGGTCGGCGTGATCCGCAGCGCCCTGGACGAGGAGGGGTTCACGGACACCCCGATCCTCTCCTACTCCGCCAAGTTTGCCTCTGCCTTCTATGGGCCGTTCCGAGAAGCCGCGGGCTCGACGCCGGCCTTCGGCGACCGGCGCGGGTATCAGATGGATCCGGCCAACGGCCACGAGGCGCTGCGTGAAGCGCGGCTCGACGTGGAGGAGGGGGCGGACATGCTGATGGTCAAGCCGGCGCTGCCCTACCTGGACCTGATCCGCACGATCAAGGACGACACGGGCCTGCCGCTGGCGGCCTACCACGTCTCCGGCGAGTACGCCATGCTCAAGGCGGCTGTGGACGCGGGATATCTGGACGAGCGGACCGCGGTGCTGGAAACGCTGACCTCGATCCGGCGCGCCGGGGCCGACATCGTCATCACCTACTACGCCAAGGAGGCCGCGGCATGGCTTCAGTGAGCGGCTTCGGTCCGAAACTGCGCTCGCGTAAGGACGGCGCCGCCGTCCCGCTGGACGATCTCGACAAGCGCCTGCTCAACCTGATGCAGGGGCGGTTCCCGATCGCTCCCCGCCCCTACCAGCACGTGGCCACCGAGGCCGACGTGACCGAGGAGGAGGTGCTCACACGGGTGCAGCGCCTGCTGGACGAGCGCATCATCCGTCAGGTCACGCCGATCTTCGATACGCGCGCCCTGGGCTACTCCTCGATGCTGGTGGCGGCCAAGGTGGATCCGGAGAACCCGTGGCGGGCGGCCACGGTGATCAATCAGCACCCCGGCGTCTCACACAACTATCTCCGCAACCACGAGTTCAACATCTGGTTCACGATCGCCACCGAGCCCGAATCGCCCCTCGGCGTGGAGGGAACGCTGGAGGTGCTCGGAGAGCTGGCCGGGGCGGAATCGATCCGCCAGCTGCCGACGCTCAAGCTGTTCAAGATCCGGATGGACCTGGAGATGGAGGCTGGTACCGAGGCGCTGGCTCAGGCGGCCGCCGCGGTCGAGCCGGCCGAGACCGAACGCCAGCCCTACGATGAGTTCGATCGGGCTGTGATTCGAGCCACCCAGGGCGACCTGCCGGTGATCTCGGAGCCCTACGCTCCGGCGGCCGTGGAGCTGGGGATCTCTCAGGAGCGCCTTCTGGAGCACCTGGGCGGGATGCAGGAGCGGCGGTTGCTGCGTCGCGTGGCCGCCATTCTGTACCACCGCCGGGCCGGTTTCTCGGCCAACGGGATGGGCGTCTGGAAGGTGCCTGACGATCAGATCCTCGATATCGGCCCTCGGATGGCCGCCTTCCGCGGGATCTCCCACTGTTATCAGCGCCCCACCTACCAGGACTGGCCGTATTCGGTGTTCACGATGGCCCACGGGCGCTCCAAGCAGGAATGCGATGCGGTACTCGCTGCGATCGCCGAGCAGACCGGGATCAGCGACCGCGCCACCCTCTACTCCTCGACCGAGTTCAAGAAGATCAGACTCCTGTACTTCACCGACGAGCATCGGGCTTGGGAACGAGAACACGCGGGGACGTGAGCGGGGTCGCCACCTCCAGGTCCGCCGAGTTGTACGGCCGGGCGCTCCGGGTGCTCCCGGGCGGCGTCAACTCCCCCGTGCGGGCGATGGCGCAGATCGGCCGCGATCCGTTGTTCATCGCCTCCGCCGCCGGCGCACGCCTGCGTGACGTCGATGGCCGCGAGTACATCGACTGGGTGAGTTCATGGGGCCCGCTGGTGCTCGGCCACGCCGATCCAGAGGTGCTGGAGGCGCTGAGGCTGGCGGCGAGCGCCGGCACGTCGTACGGGGCGCCCACCGAGGGCGAGGTGGAGCTGGCCGAGGAGATCGTGCAGCGCATGCCCGGGGTGGAGATGGTGCGGATGACCTCCTCGGGCACCGAGGCCACGATGAGTGCGATTCGCCTGTCCCGGGCGGCCACCGGGCGCGAGAAGGTTCTGAAGTTCGCCGGGGCCTACCACGGGCACGTTGACGGCCTCCTGGCCCAGGCCGGCTCAGGTCTGGCCACGCAGGGAATCCCGGCCAGCCCAGGCGTGACGGAGAGCGCTGCCGCCGCCACGGTGATCGTGCCCTGGAATGACGCGGCCGCGCTGGAGCAGGCGGTCGACCAGCATCAGTTCGCCGCGCTCCTGGCCGAGCCGGTGCCGGCCAACATGGGTGTGGTCCCCCCGGAGCCGGGGTTCCTGGAGCTGCTCAGGCGGCTGGCCGATCAGACCGGAGCACTGCTGGTCTTCGACGAGGTGATCACCGGCTTCAGGGTCTCACGAGGCGGCGCCCAGCAGCTCTACGGGGTAACTCCTGACCTGACGATCATGGGAAAGATCGTGGGGGAGGTCTTCCGGCGGCGGCCTACGGGGGCCGCGGAGACCTGATGGAGCGGATCGCTCCGGCCGGCGACGTCTACCAGGCCGGAACTCTGTCGGGGAATCCGCTGGCGATGGCAGCCGGCCTGGTCACGCTGCGGCGGCTCGACGCGGCCGCCTATGACCGGCTGGACCTCGTCACCGAGCGGCTTGCCGCCGGCCTACGAGAAGCTGCCGCCGGCGCCGGGCGAGAGCTCTGCGTGCAGTCGGTGCCCGGGTTGCTCACGCCGTTCTTCACGTCCGCTCCGGTGCGTGACTACGGAGCCGCCTCGGCCGCCGATCAGTCCGCCTATGGCGCCTGGTGCCGAGCCCTGCTGGAGCGTGGCGTGTATCCCCCGGCCGCCCAGTTCGAGGCCTGGTTTCCCTCGCTGGCCCATGCCGATGAGGACGTGGAGCAGACCGTGGAGGTCGCCGCCGAGGCATTCCGGGAGAGCTTGTGAGCCCTCAGAGCCCCGAGTCCGACTACGACCGGCTGCTGGCCGACATCGCCGAGGGAGCTCGCCTGCACTACCAGGGGGCGAGCCGGGACCCTGATCTGGCCCTGCTGCAGGGTGACCATCTGTATGCCCGCGGTCTCGAACGCCTGGCCGACCTGGGCGACCTCGCGGCGATCACGGCACTGGCCGATGCGATTTCAGAAGTGGCCGCGGCCCAGGCTGCCGGCGATCCTCGCCAGGCGGCGACGGCATGGGCCACCGGTGTGGCTGGAGTCCGCTCGCGAACCACCAACCACGGCGCGCACCGGCGCGAATTGACGTAGGCTTACAAACCCCTTAGAGGCCGAAAACACCAGACTTTGAGCGGAAAAGCACATGGCAGTCGACCGACATAAGCAAACCTCCAAATACACCGCGGACCGGAACATGCCGGGCGCGTTCGAGGGGGAGACGGTCACCCGCCGCAACTTCATGAACATCACCGGCCAGGGGGCCGGCATCATCGCCGCGGCCTCTTTCACGCTTCCGGCCCTTGGCTTCGCACTCAGCCCGATCTTCAAGCGCGAGCCGTTCCAGTGGCAGATCATCGGGACGCCGAACGACTTCAACGAGCTGGCCTACGTGACCAAGGTGATCACGGTCGTGGCTGGGATCGGCGAGGCGGGGAAGTCGATCGCCTACGTGCGCAGACGTGACCCGGCCGTCGACACCGAGCCGGGCGATAAGTACAACCAGTACGTCGCGCTGTCTTCACGGTGCATGCACCTGGGCTGTCCCGTGCGTTACGTCCAGGCGGCCGCCCGCTTCATCTGTCCGTGTCACGGCGGGGTTTACAACTTCCGTGGACTCGTGGCCGGTGGGCCGCCGGTCCGCCCGCTCGATCGCTTCTACACGCTGGTTCGCAACGGCTACATCTACCTCGGCCCGCGCTATTCGGTGAATTCCGAGCTCGAGCGTTTCTCGCCGAGAGATCCCGGCGAGCCGCTGGACGGGATCGGCCAGTTCCTGTACCCCTCGCGTTTCGACACTTCCGTCCCGCCGCCCACCAACAACCTGCCGTTGCCCCCCAAGATCGCTCCCTGATCCGTGCCCAAGCTTCCCGCACCACCCATTCCCCGGGCTCTGCGTCCCAAGCCGCCCCGGCCCGGCGAACCGGAGACCAAGCCGCTCGAGGCAGCCGCCGAGGCCGGGATCACCGTAGTCGACTGGCTGGACGAGCGCACATCGCTGTCGCCAGGCCTCCGCTGGCTCCTGTTTCGCAAGGTCCCCCGCGGTATCAACTGGGCCTACACGCTTGGCTCGGCGACGCTGTTCGCGTTCCTCAACCAGGCCGTGACCGGCGTGTTCCTGGCGATGTTCTACCAGCCCAACGTGCAGGGCGGGGCGTACGAATCGATCCGGAACATCAACGACAACGTGTTCCTCGGCCAGTTCGTGCACGGCATGCACAAGTGGGGCGCTTCGGTGATGATCATCCTGATCTTCCTGCACATGGGGCGCGTGTTCTTCTTCGGCGCCTACAAGTACCCGCGGGAGCTCACCTGGATCATCGGCGTCGTGCTGCTCATCCTGACGATGGCGATGGGCTTCACCGGGTACCTGCTGCCGTTCGATCAGCGCGCCTACTGGGCCAGCATCGTCGGCGTCAACATCAACGCCGGCGGCCCCCTCATCGGTCCCTACCTGAGCGATTTCCTGCGCGGCGGGCCAGAGTTCGGGGCCACGACGCTGTCGCGCTTCTACGCCATCCACATGCTGCTGATCCCCGGCCTGATGGCCGCGCTGATCGGACTGCACCTGTACTTGGTGACAAAGCTGGGCATCTCCGCGCCGCCGTGGCTCAAGGCCGAGGAGCCCCAGGAAGTCATCCCGCAGGTAGAGGTCTGAGCGGGAGGCGGGATGAACCAGGCTGAGAAGGAGACTTACCTCCGCGAATACTCGATCCTGAAGAACCAGGGCAAGCCGTTCTTCCCATACGCGGTGGCCAAGGACGCGATGATGGCCGTGATCGTGATGATCGTGATCATGGTCCTCGCGCTGCTGTTCGGTGCGGAGATCGGGCCGAAGGTCAACCCGACCACCACCACCTATGTTCCGCGCCCGGACTGGTACTTCTTCTTCCTCTTCGAGGTGCTGCGCGTGATGCGCAACGTCCCGAAGTTCACGCCGATGGCCACGATCGGCGTACCGACGATCTGCATGATCCTGCTGTTCCTGCTGCCCCTGTACGACCGCAGTCCGGAGCGCCTGATCACGCGGCGGCCGATCGCGCTCGCCGCCGGTCTGGCGACGATCATCGCGATGGCCTACCTGACCTACTCCGGCGCCAACACCGGATCGCCCAACACGGTCAGCATGCCTCCCCCCGCTGGATTGAGCGCGGCACAGGTGGCCACCTTCCGGGCCGGCGAGGTGGTGGTCGGAGAATCCGGCTGCCTGGCCTGCCACGTGATCGGCGACAACGGCAACAACGGACCGGGGCCGCCGCTGACGCACATCGGCTCGACTCTGCGCCCGGGCGGCATCGCGGCGACCCTGCGCAACCCGACCGCCCCGATGCCCTCGTTCAAGGGATTGGCCGAGCAATCGCCCCAGAAGTTCGAGAACCTGGTCAACTTCCTGTCGATGCTGCAGTAGCGGCTTCGGCGGGAACCCACCCGGCCTGATGTCCGACGCAGAGTTCACTTCGGCCGGCAGCACGCCGCCCGCCGGGGCGCCACGTCCTGGGGTTCTGGAGGAGCCTCAGGTCCGGGCGATGTTCGATCGCATCGCTGGAATCTACGACCGCCTGAATTCGGTGATGACCGCCGGCCTGCATCACCAGTGGCGCCGGCGCGCGGTCGACCTGGCTGAAGTGTCACCGGGGAGCCGCGTGCTGGACGTCGCCACGGGCACGGGTGACCTGGCTTTGGAGCTGGCTGGTCGAATCGGACCCAGCGGCCAGGTGATCGGTGTCGACTTTTCCGAGCGGATGCTCGAGCTGGCCCGAGAGAAGGCGAGCGGCCGGGAAGTCGAAGCCGGCATCGAGTTCCGCCCCGCCAATGCTCTGGAGCTGCCATTTGCCGCCGACCAGTTCGATGCGGCCACGGTCGGGTTCGGGGTCCGGAACTTCTCCGATCTGGACCAGGGGCTGCGTGAGCTGGCCCGGGTGGTGCGACCGGGCGGTCACGTCGTGATCCTGGAGATGACCACCCCGCAGCGCCCGCCACTTTCCACGTTCTTCTCGCTCTGGTTTGACCGGGTGGTGCCGGTGCTGGGCCAAGTGGCCGGCGATCCGGAGGCCTATTCCTACCTGCCCAACTCGGTGCGTCGTTTCCCCGGCCCGGACGTGCTTGCGGCGCGGATGTACGCGGCCGGCATGCAATCTGTTCGGTACATCCTCACAGCTGGCGGCATAATCGCTCTGCACGTCGGTACGGTGAGGGGGTGAGCATGCAGAGGACCGCGTCCGTGGAGGCGGTGACGGCCGCGGGCGGCGCGGGGGTCCCGGAGGTCATGCTCCGGGTCGAGCAGCGAATGTCGGAGCTGGTGGACGGATACGGCCCGCTGCTGGCTGGCCATGCGCGGTCGACGATCTCGGCCGGCGGCAAGCGCCTGCGTCCGCTGCTGGTCTGCCTGGCCGCCGGGGTGCCGGTGGCCGAGAGCGATCAGCTCGTGCGCTCGGCCGTGGCCGTGGAGCTGGTGCACGCTGCGACGCTTGTGCACGATGACGTCCTGGATGGCGCTGCGCTCCGGCGTGGGCGACCGACGGTCGTGGCGTCAGGCGGTCGGCTGCTGGCCACCGCCACCGGTGATCTGCTCTTCTCCCGCGCCTTCGCCGAGCTCGCCGAGAGCGGCAGCATCGAGGCGGTCAGGGCCCTGTCGCGAGCGGCCTCCGGCCTCGCTACCGGCGAGCTCATGCAGCGGGAGGACGCGTGGACCTTGTCGGTCAGTCTCGATCGCTACCTGGAGCGCTGCCGGCTCAAGACGGCCGTTCTGTTCCGCAGCGCGTGCGAGCTCGGCGCCTTCAGCGGCGGCGGCCAGGTGCGGGCGTTGGGTGATTTCGGCGAGGCGATCGGCCTGGCCTTCCAGCTGCTGGACGACATCCTCGATGTCACCGGGCCTCCCGAGCGCACCGGCAAACCCAGGGGAGCCGACCTCCTGGACGGAACCGTGACGCTTCCGCTGATCGTGGCCCGCGGGCGCGATCGTGAGCTGGCGACTCTGGATCTCCGCTCGCTGGGCACGGCAGAGCAGGCCGCCGACGTATGCGATCGGATCAGCGCCACCGGCGCTCTGGACGTGGCCCGCGACCGGGCGCTGGAAGTCGTGGCCCAGGCAAAGGAGACCCTGCCGCTGCTGCCCGACGAGCAGCGTGCCGCGCTCGAACTGGTCGCCGACGGCGTCGTCGAGCGATACAGCTGACGGCCTAGAAGTCTTCCGGAAGGATCAGGTCGACCTGGAGGGCGGCGATGAACCGCTCGACGTCTGCGGCCATGTTGGCGTGGGTCAGGCGCTTGAGATCGTCGATCACGTCGGCCAGCCCCTCGTCGAGCTTGTCCTCCAGACGCTCCACGTGCTGGCGGTCATACACGCCGGTCTCGGTCCACCAGCAGTTGGGGCACTCCAGCGTCAGCTCCCAGCGACCCTCTTCGCATTCAGTCCAGCTCAATGGCTGGACCAGATCGCCTTGGCAGGTCGGGCAGAGGTGCAGCTCCCGGACATCGGTCTCAGCCTCGTTGAAGCGGATGACTTCGATCGAGCGACCGCTGGGCAGGACGATGCGACGGACAGTGTGGTGATGGTGGCTCTGGCTCATTCGGGTGGCAGAGGGGCGTGGGGTACACGCCCCCTATCGGCGGGCAACCGGATCACCTTGAGCGAGATCTGGAGCAATGATCTGACTAGCCTTCAGGGCCGTAGTCTCTGCAGGGCGATTGTGCTGCCCGCTAACCTTGGAGCTTCCAAACCGCGGAGGAATCCGGCATGTTCCGCAATCCTTTCAGCGACGCGCTCGTCGTCCTAGTAGTTCTGCTTCTGTTCTTCGGCCCCAAGCGACTGCCGATGCTCAGCCGTTCCATCGGTGAGAGCATCCGCGAGTTCCGCGGTGGGATCGGCTCGCACTCCTCAGACGAGGACGAAGAGAAGCCGCAATTGCAGGCCGACAACCAGCCTGCCGGTTCAGAGCCCGGGCCACCCCCGGCTCAGCCGGTGCGGGAGCCAGCTCGGGCTCCGGGCGATCGCGACGCCTGACCCGGCTGAGCGCACGTTTCGACGATGAAGCGGTTCACGCCGATCGGTCACGACGACCGGTTGAGCATCGTTGATCATCTGGACGAGCTCCGGTCCCGCCTGTTCGTCTGCGGTGGGGTGCTCCTCGTCGTCTTCTGCATCTGCTTCTGGCAGAACGGAGCGCTGATCCACGCGCTCAACCGGGCGCTGCCGAGCCAGACTTCCGCCGCGGCGCACGGCGGTCTGGGCGCACAGTCGAAGCAGGCGGTCGCCGTGGAGCGCGCCTTCCGCAACATCTCCGCCGGGGCAAGCCAGCTGGCGAGCTCCCTGGGTGGTGTCCACGGAGTCCCGCCCTCCGCCGTTCAGGCGCTGAACCGGATGTCCGCCGGTGCCGAACAGGCCGCCAAGGCGCTGCCCAAGTCGATATCCAACCAGGAGAAGCCGGTCACGCTCGGCGTGGGTGAATCGTTCACCACGACGCTGCTGGTGGTGGGGTACTTCACGCTCCTGTTCTCACTGCCGGTGATCCTCTACCAGCTGTACGCGTTCGTCATACCGGCGCTCAACCCCAAGGAGAAGCGGGTCGCCATACCGGTGATGTTCGCCGCGCCGCTGCTGTTCATCGCCGGTGCTGCGTTCACCTACTTCATGGTGCTCCCGCCGGCCGTGCACTTCCTGCAGGGCTACAACAGCACCGATTTCCAGATCCTCGTTCAGGCCAAGACGTACTACAAGTTCGAGATGCTGATCATGCTGGGCATCGGTCTGGCCTTCCAGGTGCCGCTCGTGCTGTTGGCTCTGCAGCGCATCGGCGTGATCAGCGCTAACACGCTCACCGGCAACTGGCGCTACGCTGTGGTCCTGATCGCGGTGATCGTCGCCGCGCTGCCTGGGGTGGATCCGGTCACGATGCTCTTCGAGACGATCCCCCTCGTGGCTCTGTTCCTCGTGAGTATCGTCCTGTTGCACATCGGTGAGCGTCGTAAGGCCAAGCGTGAAGCCGCCGAGCTGGCGGCCTCCGCAAGCGGCCTAGACGCCACCTGAGTTCCCGGTCTGTCTCTGATTCATGCTCTTTGACCTTCGTAGCCGCGGACGGCGCACCGCCGTTCGGGTGATCTATCTCGGTTTGGCCGTCCTGATCGGTGGCGGCCTGATCCTGTTCGGCGTCGGCACGGGCGGCGGCGGCGGCGGACTGCTCAATGGCCTGACCGGCAACGGCTCCTCCAATGGCCAGTCCCAGGCCGTGAACCAGATCACCAAGTCGGCTCTGGCGGCGGTCCGGACCCATCCGAGCGACCCAGCCTCCTGGTCGGCGCTGGAGCAGGCCTACTGGGATGCGGCCCACCTTTCCAGCAACTATGACTCCACCAACCAGGCCTACTCCGCCTCCGGGATGAAGCTGCTGGCCAAGACGACCGACGCCTGGGAGCACTACCTCAAGCTGACCAAGGCGCCGAACACAAGCGTGGCCATCCTCGCTGGCAATGCGTACGGCCCGCAGTCTGCCTATGCCAAGGAGGCCAATGCCTGGGAGTACGTCGTGCAGTCAAACCCGACCGCTGTCAAGGGCTACGAGTGCCTGGCCTTCTCGGCCTACGCCGCAAAGCAGACCCGGGTCGGGGACCTGGCTGCCGGTAAGGCGATCAAGCTCGCGCCCAAGCTCCAGCAGTTGCAGCTCAAGAACCTCCTGAAGTCGTCCAAGACCCAGCCCGCGTACGCGCAGGCGTGCTGAGCCGCTTTTGGTGTCCTCAGCACGGCGAGATCGCCTGATTGTGCCCTTGACCGGGCCTCCCTCCGAGCGGTCCCCCGAGCCGACCGCGGCCCCCATGCCGGGGTAACATCGAAGCAATCCCCGGGCCGTTAGCTCAATTGGCAGAGCAGGGGACTCTTAATCCCAAGGTTGGAGGTTCGATTCCTCCACGGCCCACTGAAGAGCCCCGATTATCGGGGCTTTTTCTTTGGCGGCTCGGGGCCTACTTCGCGCTGTGGCGCCGCTTCGAGCTGGCCCTGGCGCGGTCGTGGGGGGCTCATCGCCCGGGAGCCTGGGACCATGGTGGGGTGGATTTGCCCGGCCATATCGAGCAGCGCTACCGCGTGGTGGTGGCTTCTTCGGTGAGTCTCGACGATGGCACGGTGAAGCTGGAGCTTGTGGATGGCCGGCGTTGGGTGGCCCGGATCTTCGCGGCAGAGCGCCCGCTCGCGACGATTGAGGCCGAGGCGGCGCTGCTCGGGCGTCTCGAGCAGGCGGGGTTCCCCGCCGAGCGCTGCGCCGACGATCGGCCGGTGTCGAGTTGCGATGGTCGGGCGGTGCTGGTGACTGAGTTCATCGACGGGCCGCGGGCCGGCAGCTTTGCCTGGCTCGGCGCGCTGCTCAGCCATTTGCACGTGCGGCCCGGTGCCGGGCTGCCCGCTGGCGGAGGCTGGCATCACGTTGCCGTCGGGGCTCCGGCCGATGAGATCACAGCTGTCTCGGAGTTGCTCGAGGAGGCGGTCGCCAACGTGGGTTGGCGCGAGCTGGCGCTGCTCGACCGGCTTCGCGACGCAGCCGAGCGGGCGGACGATTGCCATGACCTCCCGCACTGCATCGTCCACCCCGATTTCGTGCCCGCGAACGCGATCCGGGGCGAGCGCAGCCCGATCATCATCGACTGGGCCGGCGCCGGACGCGGCCCGCGGGTGTGGTCACTTGGCTTCTTGCTGTGGGCTGCTGGCAGCCAGTCGCGGCTCGAGGCGGTCATCAGCCGCTACACCCGTCGGGTGAACCTCGAGCCCGAAGAGCTGGGTCGGCTTGAGGGCGCGATCTGGGGGCGCCCAGTGATGCTCGACTGCTGGTCGTTCGCGACCGGCCGGATGCCACTCGCGCGGGCCGCCGAGCGGGTCGAGCGGGCGCAGCTCGATGCCCGCCGCATCGCCGCCAACGCCCGGCGCCTATTCGCGGGCTAACCGTCCCTGCTCATCGTCGCAACGCGCCCGCCGGTCCTGAAGGCTTCTGAAGACAAGCAACAGGCCAGCGCTGACACGAGTCTCGGAATGCGCCGAAACCAGAAGCGCCGCTGGCGGCGCGGTCGCGTCTCAGGAGTGCTGTAAATAGCGTCGGTGCTGTCAGAGCAACGGCGTAGGTTCCCTCAAGTCCTGCAAGACGATGAAGGAGGCCTACGCCGTGAAACGTACGGTACCGCCGTCGGCGGAGATAGAAGCTCGGATCGAGCACATGCTGAGCGTTGGGGTCGGTGAGAACCCGCGCGAGTCGTTGTCGGAGTTGGCGAAGCTTGGGGCGCGGCTGATCATCCAGCGCGCCGTTGAGGACGAGTTCGACGCGTGGCTCGGTCGCGCCCGCTACGAGCGCCGACCGGCCGAGCAGGGTGAGGAGCGCGGTGAGGAGACCGGGCTCCGCAACGGGTTCCGTCCCAGGAGGCTGCAGACCGCGGAGGGGGAGCTCGAGATCGAGATCCCGCAGGTCCGCCAAGCGGCGGAGACGTTCGCGTCGAAGCTGTTCCCCAGGACGCCGAAGCTGATCCGGACCGAGCCGCTGAAGGCGTTGGTGATCGGCGCGTTCGTTCGTGGTCTGTCGATGCGTGATGTTGAGTCGTTGTGCGAGGAGGCGGGGCTGGGGAAGCTGTCGAAGGCGACCGCGTCGAGGATGTGTGAGGAGCTCAAGGAACGCTTTGAGCGGTTCCGCCGCCGCGACCTCTACGACATCCGGTTGACTGCCCTGTTTCTCGATGCGACGTTCATCGCGGTCAGGCCGGACGGGCCGAAGGAGGGCGTGCAGGTCGCGTGGGGGTTCACCGAGGACGGCGAACGGGTGCTTTTGGCGGTGTCGTTGGGGATGCGCGAATCGTTTGAGGACTGGCAGGCTCTCGGCCGTGATCTGATCGGCCGTGGGCTGGGGTCGCCGATGCTGATCGTCGCCGACGGCGCCCCGGGGCTGATCAAGGCGATCGAGCAGTGCTGGCCGGCATCGGACCGCCAGAGGTGCTGCGTTCACCGCGCCCGGAACCTTTACGCGAAGCTGCCCGACCGTGAGCGCGAGCGGGTCAAGCACGCCTACTGGCAAGCACTCGACGAAGCGATCAGTGAGCAGGACGCCAAGCGCCGGCTCCAAGAGCTCGTCGACCAGCTCGACAAGGAAGGGTTCACCGCCGCCGCCCGCTGCCTCGCTGATGATCTCGACGCGCTCGTCGTGCACCTGCGCTACCCAGTCCGCCACCGCCGCCGATGGCGATCAACGAACCTGCTCGAGCGATCACTCGGCGAGGTCAAGCGACGCACGAAGGTGATGGGCCGCTTCCCCGGCGAGACCAGCTGCCTCACCCTCGTCTGGGCCGTGCTCGATCTCCTGATCACCCACCAGACCAACGGCATCAACTTCAACGCCCTAGACCGCCAACGCCTCAAACGAGCGCGATATCAAGGCAACGAACAGACCATCCCCGCGGAGGTGACAGCCGCCTAAACTGACCACCACCGGGAACCGAATTTACAGCGCCAAAGAGACGCGACCGGCGGCGCCGAGAGTCTCGGTTTGATCGACTAGGAGCAGCGACTGGAAGTGGCCCGGAGCGAAAGCGAACGCTTCTGCTCCGTCTCAGGGCCTCGGGCCGACCTGGCGCCGAGCTTCTCACTGAGTCTGGAACCAGGATCGGGGGTCGAAGTAGCTCTGGACACCGATGTAGGGCTTTGCCCGATGCGACCGAGCCTGGTGCGGTTCAGGCTGCACGGAACTGAAGCTCAAAGGAGGTTCAAGATGAAGTTCCGTTTGATTTTGGCGGCCACCGGAGCGGCGGCCGCGTGCAGCATCCCCGCAGCCTCAGCCGGGGCGATGACCATCAGCCTCGGAAAGCCGAGCCTGTCCGGCCGGGTGGCGATCACCCAGCCCGTGACGATCACCTGCTCTCCGTTTGATCCCGGTTTGGTCGTATATCAACAGGCGATCAACGTTACCGCCGAGCAGGCTTCGGGACGGACGATCGCGCATGGGACGGGAGCTGGCTATAGCTTCCCCTGCGATGGAAGTCAGACGACAGTGCCGGTGGTGGTTACCGCCGACACTACGAGCACCCCCTTCCACGGTGGCTCGGTCGTCATTTCGGCATCCGCCTACGCGGGCGCTGGGACACCGTGCGGGTGCGGGGAGGATGGTTATTTCCCGCCGTTCGAGGACCAGTCGGCCGGTGTCGGGCCGATGACCCTATCCATGCATTAGGCGGAACCCGACCCTTGGTTGCGCCCCGGCACTTATTTGTGGGGCGCACCCCCGGGACGGATTGGGTCGCGGGACGCAGTACCGGCGCTGGTCGTGTGCTTGGAGGATCGATGTTGCGAGCCACGCCGGTGTGGGAGAGACAAGCCCGCCACAGCTCGGCTCGAGGGCCGGGCTGACCGTTATCGCCTGAGGAACTTCCGCAGCGCGGTACGGATTCCGCCAGCGCCCTCCACGCGAGCCGCCTCGCGCTCCTCATGAGTGTGCTCGCGGACCTCACGAAGCTCCTCATGGTGCTTAAGCTCCGCGTCGATCTCCCGCCGCCTAACTACGCCCTCATTTTCACCAGGTGGGACGGGGTTTCCAAAACTCATCGCACCACTCCTCGATGTGACCCTCTACGTAGGGACGGTGCCTCGTGCGGTACAGGCGCCGGGGCAAGAGTACCGACACCTCCTGCTGCGGTCGACCCGGAGCACTGCCCGGCGTATCTCGTAGCAGCGATCGAGGAGGCCCGCGGTTCCGTAGCTTGTCGGGTGCCGATCAAGCTGCCGTTACTGGCTCGCTCAGGCCTACCCATCTACGACGAGGAGTTGCGGATGATCCACAGGCCTGATTGCAGACATGCTGTGGTGAATCGTTGGAGGCGGGGAGGGGTGCTGGAGGCTGACGCGGCGCCGCTGGTCTGTTGGGAGCGCCAGGCTTGATGTGCTGCTGATGCTCGGGTGCTGACTTTGGCTCCCGCTCTCGATCGGGGGTTTTACCTGATGCGAATGGGAACAGGGATCGAGGACGATCGGGGACGAAGTTTCGCCCTGGAAGCGCATAAGGCGGTGGTTGGCGTGAGTCGAGTCAGGTTGTCTTGTTGTGTGGTGGGCGTTGTAACGCTGCTCGCGTCCGCGTCCGCGGGCGTGGCGGTCGGTGGCGTGCAGCACGAGCCGCGGCTGGCGTCGAGCCTGGTGTTGGACGGCGTTTCGTGTTCTTCCGCGCGCGCGTGTGCCGCGGTCGGCCAGATTGGTCGCGTCCCGGCGACGGAAATATGGAACGGCAGGCGCTGGCGCAGTGCTCCCGTTCCCGTTCCTCACCACACCGCCACTGGCGGGTTTGGGAGTGTCTCTTGCGTTCGCGGCGGGTGCGTGGCCGTCGGCCTTATCAGCCATAAGCTCTTCAGCGGATATCCGGTTTTCGGACGCTGGAACGGGAGCCGCTGGCGGCTCGCGCCGATACGCAGGTTCATCTCGTCGACACCCGGTAGTCCCGCCAGTTCCTTCGACGCGATCGCCTGTAGTTCCCTGCGCGGGTGCACGGCAGTCGGCGCTCGTGGCCCGCGCGGAATCGTGGCGGGTCCGGTGACGCCGATAATTGCCCGCTGGAACGGCCGCCACTGGCGCGCACAGCGCCTTCCGACACTCCCGTTCGACCGTGGTTTCGGTTTGCTGACCGGGATCTCCTGCCCTTCGAGCGCAATGTGCATGGCAGTCGGTGTGAGCGCTTTGGTCGGAAAGCCAGCCCCGATGCCCTGGAGTGTCGCCGTACCTTTCGCTGCGGTGTGGAACGGGCGAAAGTGGTCGCTGATGCGTTTGGCTGAACCGGCTCCATCCACCACCTACGTCTCGGGTCCTGCCGTGTCCTGCGTGTCAAAGGCCAGCTGTACCGTCGTCTCCAGGGACTTCGCCGAGAGCTGGAACGGACACCGCTGGCTCGCCTGGCAGATCTCCGCTCCAACGCCGGGAGGCGAGGCGCAGCTAAATGCCGTCTCCTGCAGCAGTTCGCATGCATGTGTCGCGGTCGGCCAAAGCACACGCTACCTC
Source organism: uncultured Solirubrobacterales bacterium (assembly GCA_963744525.1). GTDB lineage: Bacteria > Actinomycetota > Thermoleophilia > Solirubrobacterales > Solirubrobacteraceae > Palsa-465. Next base: position 137,934 of record CAVUTV010000008.1, read on the forward strand.
TCAAACGGAATCGAGCTGACCGCGCTCCTCGTCCGCTGGAACGGCACGCGCTGGCGGGTAACTACAACTGTGCGGCGCGGCGCCGCTCTCACGGGCGTCGCGTGCACCAAGCGCGACTCGTGCTCGGTTACCGGCTACTACTACCCTGGTGATCGCCCGCTTCTCCGCTCGCCTTTAAGCGATCCCGCACGGCGCTAACAGCTCTCGGCCGCTGAGGTGCGCTGGGCGGCATCCTGCTCTGGTGCTTCGCTTCCGGCTACAAGCGAGAAGGCGACCCGGGTCCCGGTTCTTGTCCGGAGGCGGGTCTCCGCGCGCTTCCGCAATGATCGATCAGCAGAGCCGTTGCGTCTCGCCGCGGGACTAGGGCTCAGGACAGGACGGGTTCGTCTGACCACGCGTCTGCATACGTAGCTCGGGGAGTCCGGTCAGGCGACCGGCTGACGCTCGCGGTTCCGCCGCGCGGCATACGCTGCCGCCTGCCTCTCAAACTCCGGCCACCACACCGGTTCGTCATCTCCGCCGCCGCTCGGAGCCTCGGGACAGACAGTCGGTGCTACACCAGCGCCTCCGTCCTGTCCTCCTCCTCTTCCTCACACAAGGCGAGATGGAGCGATAGACCCATTGCCACGCTGCCCAAAGCCAACACCGGGCCGGTGACGCCCATCATCCACATAGGCGCGCGGAGGACAAGTACCAGAACCCACGCTCCCCAGGCGAGCGACAAGCCACAGCATGCGACCAACGGACGAGCCAACCGAGGGATGCTCACCCGGACTGCAATCCACAGCAGCACCAAACTAAGCGCCTCGACGGCCGCGACACAGAGGACGATCAGGTAGCTCATGGATGAATGGTGGGGAGTTACCGGCTGGATCGCATCCTGTCACGTGGCGCGCGCCATGACCAGCCCCGCCCGGTCGGCGCTGGCGCTTCTGCGGGACCGCGTTCGCGGGGGGAGGTCGATCGTCACTGGTTGCGGCGGAGTTTGCGCTTTCGGAGCGATGCGCCTGCGACGTGGAGCAGCGCAGCGCCCAAGCCAACGAGAACGACCCCTCACTTTCCGGCGACGGCCCCGGCAATTGCAACTCCCAGGCAGATCACTCCGCCGGTGTAGAGCCAGTTCAACCAGCGCCGCTGATCTGCGTTCATCGGTGACCTCCCTGATGGTCGCCACAGGGCTACCCACCCCATCGCAGCCGCTACCGCTTCGATTGAGGGGCACGCAGCGGCGCGAGTAGTCTGAGCGCGTGGACACGGCCTATGTGACGGCTGTCGGGCTGCGGCCGGATGCGAGGCCTGGTAGTGGCTATCCCTGGAATTTGCCTGCGATCAGTGCCTTGACTAGCGGGATCAGCCTGCATCCGCGTGTCACCTATCTGATCGGCGAGAACGGGAGCGGCAAGTCGACACTTCTTGAGGCAGTCGCGGTCGCTGCCGGTATGAACGCCGAGGGCGGATCATCGAACTTCAACTTCGCCACCCGGGAGTCGCATTCGGAGCTTTGGAAAGCCATGCGTCTTGTCCGCGGTGTGCATCGGCCGGCGACTGACTTCTTCCTGCGGGCCGAGAGCCTGTTCACAGCAGCCACGTACCTCGATGGACTGGGGAAGAACTCGCTTCGCCCGTATGGGGGAGTGTCGCTACACGAACAGTCGCACGGCGAGTCGTTTCTCGCCGTGATGATCAATCGTTTCGATCCCAACGGCTTCTACCTGCTCGACGAGCCCGAGGCCGCCCTGTCCACCCAGAACTGCTTGACCTGCCTGCGGCGCATCCACGAGCTTGTCCAGCAGAACTCGCAGTTCGTCATCGCCACCCATTCGCCGATCATCCTGGCCTACCCCGACGCCGCGATCTACTCCTTTGACGAGGACGGGCTCCAAGAGGTGGAGTACGACGAAGCCGACCCAGTGCGCCTCACCCAGAGCTTCCTTCAAGGACGCGAGCGATTCCTACGCGAACTGCTGTCGGACTGAGTCCCAGCACCGCTGTCGCCTTGATCGAGCTGCGGCAGCGGCGGAGTTAGCCCGCCCTGGTTTCGTCTGCAAGCCAGCACACGTTGCGAGGGACTAAGACAATGACCGCGACCGAGGTTCCGGCGTCACGTCTGTGCCGCGTTGTCGGTCTGCGAGCTGGGCGTTCAGCCCGTCTATTGGATGCTGAACTGTCTTCGGTGGGCGGGGCAGCGGGCACTACGGTCGAGATCCCAGTGGTTGTCAGGGTACGTCCATCGCGCACGGACCACCTGCGCGACGAATGGGTATCGCCCATCTGTCGCGACCTCGAACCTATCGATCTCCTCCCAAGCAACCTTGGGGGCCGTGAAGAGATTCACAACACGAACCTGGCGAGCGTTGACGTTTCTTCCCAAGTGTCAGCACCTCCAGGCGAACGGAACCCAGAGGACTGCCGCAACAAACCAGAACCCACCATCGCGCTTGACCACGACACCAAGTACTAGGCAGATGGGCACCATCGGGTCCGTCCGACTCCGGGGCCCGGATCGCTGACGCGACCGTTTAGCAGACGACACTGAAGTGACCGCGCGAGTCTCTTGGCCCGATGGTGGCCGAATCGCCGGAGCCTCCGGCACATGACCAACTGGCCCCATGAGGGTGGCACCGGATGCGACCCGAAACCCCCGGACAGACCCCTTTCGCGAGTAGTTGATGACGGACGAACCGCACGGCCTGTGTCGCGGTGGCAAAGGCTCTCGACGATTGGGAGCCACCACAGGCGCTCACGAAGAGCACGACGGCAATGCACAGGACGGCGCTGCAGGCCCTGATGGAAGGCATCCGCCGCAACCCTACCTCCCAGTTCGCCCTGCAGAAGCGCCCAGTCCTAGAGGCCCCGTTTCGCCCCATGCCGGATCAGGAGGAGATGGACGGTTGGCGGTCTCCGTCCGGGGGGAACATTCGGGGATGCTGTTTCAGCGTCGCGGCTTCGGCCGTCTCGTGCTCACGCGGCTCGAACAGCGTGCGGTCGAACTCGGCTATCGGACTTTGAGGCTCGACACCACAGCGGGTCAAGCCGGCGCCCAAAGGCTCTACCAGGGCGCCCGCTACAGAGAGGTGGGTCGTGGCCAACTCGCCGGCTTCGACGTCATCTACTTTCAGAAGCGGCTCGATTGGCAGCCGCTTCCGCATTGATCGACCGATGAAAGTCAAGGGCTCGGGGTACGTTTTTTGGGGGTGTGATCGGTCGGGAGGAGCTCCCGCAGGGCTTGGATCGTCCTCGTGTGAGCTCGTTCTCGACCAGTTCGGTCTGGCTCGGCGCATTTTGGGAGGTATTTGCGCAGCGCGTGATCGCCGCCGGGGGTTGTCGGCGTTGTCGTGGCGGAGTAGGTTGCGGCCGGGCGCGGGTGAACGACGTAGCGAAGCGCAGACGTCAGGAGCCTGGTCTGCCGCGCAGCTTGTCCTCGTTTGAGTGACCTAATCTATGCGCGCTCCGGTGTCGCGCTCGCGCCCACTTTTCTCGCCGGACCTCCGGCGCGTTGGTCGTTGACCATCCGTCTGTAGGAGCGTTCGGCTTGCTGGGCGAGTTCGCGTTCTGCGTCGCGCATCAGCGTCGTTGGTCGTCCAGGTCCCGGCGGCGCGCCCGCGTGTATTTCGGGGCGCCGGCGGTGATCTCCAGGCGGCGGAGCTTCTTGCTTGGTCAGCGAGGGTTGTTGGTGGGCGTAGTCCTCACCCCGGGTGAGCATGCACCAGAACAGGATCGATGAGCTTGCGGGCGGTCGCGACGATCGCCTTGCCATGCCCACGCCGGGCTTTGGTGCGTTCATAGAACGCGTGCAACGGGCCGGGCTGAAGGACCGTGGTCCACGCCGCCTCAACCAAAGCCCAGCGGGCGGACGGCGATCCGCGCTTTGAGATCCGGCCGCAGCGGGCCGGGCGCCTCGCCGGACTGGCGGACCTTCGGGTCCAGGCCGAGGTAGGCGACGAGCCGGCGGCTGGTCATGAACCGGCGGGGGTCACCGACCGCGGCGATGAACGACGCGGCGCAGATCAGGTTCACCCCAGGGACGGTCATCAGCCGCCGGATCTCCGGCCACGACAACGCCTGCTGGGCGATCAGCCGCTCAACCGCGGCGATCTCGCTGTCGAGGAACTCGACGTGGCGGATCCCGGCATCAACCGACTCGCGCTCCTCCAACGGCAGCTCCAGACCCGCCAGCCACTCCCGGCCTTTGACGCCGAACAGGTCAGAGCACGGCGGCTTGCCCTGCAGCCGGCGCTGCAACACCGCGTGGATCTCGTTCTTGGCTCTGGAGCGGCGCGTGCACCAGCTGCTCCCGGCGCGCCAGGCGGCGGCGCAGGACCCGGCAACGCTCATCCGGCATCCACACCGCCTCAAGCTCACCCCGCGACAACAAGCTCGCCAGGGTGCGGGCGTCAAGACGATCAGTCTTCGCGCGGGCGCTCGCGATCCCAGTGTCATCAGGGACTGACGACGATCACCCGATTCACATGCGGCTCGAGCAGCCGCGCCACCTCCCAACAACTGCCCGTCACCTCCAACGCGACCCGATCCGAGGGCAGCAGACTCTCCGCCAGCGTCGCGATCCCCTCCGGGGTGCTCGGCACCCGCCCCGCGGAGCGGACCCGCCCTTCCTCGCAGATCGCGACCACACAGAAATCGCGGTGGACATCCAGACCGACCGCCCGACCGACCCATCTGACCACCGGCATCCGTCACCTCCACAACAGTCGGTTGACAGTGCAACGGGAGAACCAGCGGGACAACGACACAGACCGATACGAGCTCGAAGCTCAATCCAGGCAAGTCGCAGGGGCGGCCGAACGATAAGCGCGGGCTCGAAGCCCATCGATCAAAACGGCCTACCCGTCTGCGTTCTCCCAAACAAAGCCCCTGTCCCGGATGAACCCGAACCTAGGACCGGACCCGGACAGAGCCTCCAAGAAGCAGTTTCATGCCTCGACTAAGGGCAGCGACTGCTCTACGTCGGACTTAGGTCGTCGTGGCCGGAGCAGCTGGTCGACTTAGCGACCCTAGCCCTCATTGCGTCCGGATCCCGGCATCTTCGATCGGCAAGGTCTCGCCGAGCCGCAAACCGCCGGTGAAGAGAGCGTTGTCTAGCTCAGCCGGTGGGAGACTCGCCGCAGAGAGCCCTTTTGTTTGATCGCGCAAGGTGTTGGGCGCGTAGGGTTGATCGAATGCACCGCACTATGAAGTGCGTACTGCCGTCGCTCTTACTTGGGGCGCTGGTCGTTGGATGCGGCGGCGGCAGCACTAGCAGCACCAGCAGCACCAGCAGCACACCAAGCACCAGTAGCACCACCGGCACACCAAGCACCAGCAGCGCTAGCGCCACGAGCACCGGCACCGCCGTGCAGTCCGCTCCGCCCAACCCTCGTTGCGGAAGAGGCGAACCAGGCCCGGCCATAGACGCCCCCGCCAACACCTTCACGTATCCATACGTCCCGGGGCATCCAACGGTGTTTCATCCTGGGGGGACGGCGGATCACCCGGCGGAGATTCACTGCGCCACCCTGATCGCTCTCGTGACCGCGGCAAAGCGGTGGCCTTCGGGAGGATTTCCGCTTCTCGACGCGGCTCGCAACGCGGGCTGGCGAGCAGTCATTCAGCCCCTCACTCCGGGCGCCTTCGCACGAAACCCCGGGATTCGGAACGTCGTCAAGGTTCAGCAAGAGATCGGAGATAGCCAGGTCACTGGGAACGAGGGGGCCGAAGCACAGTGGGTCGCAGTGATCGCATTCGTGCGTGGCACCACCGTCGTCGCGTTTGAACCTGCGGTCAGCCCTATAACCCCGTGAGCAAAATTGGGTGCGGCGAGTCCTCCTGCGGTACGGAGCGGAGCGAGCCGGTGCGGTGAACGCGTGCGCAGGTTGTGGTTGCGGCACTGTGCGCGCCAGTCAAGCCACGCGAGTTCCCACGTCGTGGGCCCGAGGACTTCTCGCGGCAGGCCAGGCTTCCGTTTGATCGAGATGCGGGAGCTGTCATGTGAACCCGTCGGCTAGGCCTGCGACCCGAGGACAGACGTGATGGGGCTGCGCGCCTCGCTTCGCTCGACTGGCGGAGTCCGCCTCGTACCCCAAACTGCTCGTGCAGCTCGCGACCCCGCTATTGCTCGCAGCATCCTCGCCTGAGATAGTCGGCCGCATAGGACCCGTCTGGGACCCCAACATAGGAGGCTTGGATGTCTAGACGTGCGGTAGTGGCAGCTGTGGTTACCGTTGCGCTGACGGCGGCTGCTCCCGCGGTCGCACAGGCGGCCCATAAGTCGGTGACCGCGACCGGAACCGGGCAAGCGCGGGTACATCCCAAGAACCGGCACAGGAACTCCTCGATCGTCGCCGCCGTAAACGCCGCGCGGAAAGCGTCAATCCAGAGGGCTGTCCGCAACGCTCACAAGCTTGCGCATCTGTACGCAAAAGCTGGGGGACTGATTCTTGGTGGCGTGGTCTCGATTTCCGACGCGCAGACGAGCGCTTTCTATGGTCTCGGCGTGGGAGGCGAATTCGGGCCGTTCGGTTTCAACCGGTATTGCGGCACGGTCAGTCGGCGTGTCGGCAACACAGTCAAGAAGGTTCATCTCTGCATCGTTCCCCGCTTCACATTAACCAGCCTGGTCGTGACGTACTCAGCGAGCTGAACCCAACCGTCGTGAGTACCGACGTCGGTTCGCGCGCAGTCCGTCAACTGGGACGAGCAAGAGTGAACGAACCTGCGACGGGGACTAACGGCCTGTCCTGAATGCTCTGGCCCGTGCCTGCGCCATCATCCACCCACGGCCCGGGTGAGGGGGTGGCAGTGCACCGGCACCGCCTCCGGCCGGCACGGTAGATGGGTCGTTGCCGACCCCGAGCAGACTGCGTGTGACTACCTCGGTGCTGTCGAGAAGGTCGTCAAGTGCCCGCATCAGGTGCGGGGCTGTGACTGCTAGCTCGGCCGGGTTCTCGTGCAGAGACTCGAGCACGGCGCGGCGCAGCAGTTCCTTGATGAAGGATGCCGTCACGCCTTCGGTGCGGTCGACGATCTCGAGCGATCTCGCTGTCGGACAGGCTAAGGGGAAGCGAGCGGCTGTAGAGCGCCAGCAGCCGCCGACGGGCGTCGGCGTCGGGAAGGTCGATCTCGATCGCGACGTCGACGCGGCCCGGCCGGGCCGCAAGCGCCGGCTCAAGCAGGTCGGCTCGGTTGGTGGTGAGCACGAACAGCAGGTCGGCATCGGCGGCGGCACCGTCCATCGCGTCGAGCAGGTCGAACAGGACCGGGCTCGATCCGGGACCGAAGCTGCGATCCTCGGCGACGAGATCGACGTCTTCGAGCACGACGACCGCCGGCTGCAGGTCCCGGGCGAGCTCGGCCGCCGAGCCGATCGCGTGCAGCGCCCGTCCGGTCAGCAGCAGCCGGGTGTAGCCCGGCATCTGCCCGACCAGGTAGCGCGTCGTGTGCGTCTTGCCGGTCCCGGCGGCCCGTACAGCAGCAGGCCGCGCTTGAGGTGCTGGCCGGCATCGAGCAGCGTGTCTCGGTGCGCGGCGACCGCCAGCGCGTGCCGCTCGACACGCGCCAGCACCGACTCCGGAAGCACGACATCGTCGCGGCTCAGCTCGGGGACCTCCCCGAACTCGAGCGTGACCCGCCCATCGGATCGGGCGGACATCGAGGACATGACCGCGATACACGTTCAGTTCATGGCGCGAGCTCCGCCAGCCGAGCGTGGACCGCTTGTGCCTCCTCGACTCAAGCCCTGCGATCTCGACGCTCAAGATTCGGTTCGTGTTCGCCCGGGCCGTTGACCATCACCACGTACCGCCCGCGCTCATCGCTCACCAGCAGTACCGCCATCAACAGGCACGCCAGCGTCGAGCCCGGCCCGTTAGGCAGATCAACCAGCGCCGGCGCCGAGAGCCGTAACGGCGGCAGCCCCTCACTACTCAACAACTGCGCAGCGTGACGCCACCGTGGTGCGGGAGGGATCGAGATGCCGTGCGCGACAACTTCGCGACCTGGCTCCCGGGACCAAGCGTCAAGCGCGGTCTGCAGGTTCACATGCTCAAACGTCGATAGCGAGCGCGTCACCGCCGACCGCTCAGCCCCCTCCTGACCAAGGAAATCGGCCAACAGAGCGACCACCTCATTTCGACGCTCGTCCTCAACCGCATCTGCACGAATCCACTTCAGAAACGCGCGGAAGGCGACCGCGAACTCACGCGCCTCCGACTCCGACGCACCGGTCACGCGCACAGCTCCATGTCCCTGTCACCGACCACGAATGTCACGATACCCCGCGCAGCCGAACCAGGTACCAGCCCCCCGGCCCGTCCCACAGCGCCACCACGCGGTGGCCCTGACCAGCCTGCGATTCGCTAGGCCGATCAGTGCCGGGAGAGCCGAGCGACGGCTGCCGGTTCTCGATCATTCCGACACTCTGGTTGAGTTCTAGCGCTCCTGGTTTCACCGCAGACGAAAGCCCAGGTCGTCGGTCAGCTCTGGTGGCCCACGATGCGCTCGAACTCGGGACGGTCGCGCAGCGGCTCGAAGTCCTCGTCCTCGCGAGCGAGGTCGGCGAGTGCCGGTAGCAGCTCGACCGCTCGCTGTAGATGGTTGAGGGCGTCATCAATGCGGCCGGCCCGGCTCTCAAAGCACGCGGTGTTGTAATAAACGCCGCTGTAGGGCGGATCGCCGATGAGCAGTGCCTGGGCACGCTCGGCACCAAGCTCGTACTCGCCCGACTCAAATAGCGGGAACAGCGGCGCGAAAAGCTCCCAGCCGCTCGGCTGGTAGGGCTGACCTTGGGGTCCACCGCCAACCGCGAGCACGGTCGTGCCGGCCGTCCGCGCAAACGCCGTTCGCTTGATGCCTGGTGGTACGTGCACCAAAGTCCCGGTCGGCGCGTTCTGGGTCTCGCCGTCTATCTCGAACCAGGCATGACCGGAGATGACCACATACAACTCCTCACCGGATTCGGGCTCGTCTTCCTCGTGCTCCCCGATCAGCCGGTCTCCGTCGGCGTGCCCGGTCATCGTGTTGACCCCGAACGTCATGATCCCGAAGTGCTGCCGCACTGGCCGGAACGGGGTCCTCCCCTGCACCTCGGCGATCTCTTCGAGTTGCGCAACGGAAAATGTCGCCATGGGGGTCCTTTCTCGGATGGGCGTCGGTCGGCTGCGGATATTCCGCAATCAACCCAGCGTTCGTCTCCAACCTAACGCCGCGCGTGGCTGCTCTGCCGCGCTGCTGCTTCATCAAGGGAGCAGCAGCCGGATGGCCCTACGGCTCCGCGATTGGGGTCCTAGTCGATCTAAGCGACAGCGACGACCTGGCTCACACCGACCTCTGGTCTTATATCTAGAGGCCGAGCTTACGCACGCCAGCTTCGTCGAGGCCGAGCGCGTGACCAACCTCGTGGCGCACGGTCTCGATGACCTTCGCACGTAGAAGCGTCTGGTCTTTGCCGAAGTCACGGGTGAGTGTGTCTCGGTAGATGACGATCTGGTCCGGCGCGTCGTTGGCCCCACTCCAGGGAAACCACTGTGCGACCTGACTAAGGCTCTGCGCACCGGGCACGAACATTCCATACGCATGGTTTGCGGCACCGTCATCGGAGACGGTGATCGCCACGCCGCGCAGTTGGTCCTCAATTTCGGCGGGCAGCGCGTCGAGCGCAGCGCGCACGGCCGCCTCAAAGTCGGCTTCGGACTGGATCGGTACGTTAGCCGGAAGGTCTGGGCCCGGGTTCGCCTCGAGAGCTAGCTCGCTCTCGTTCGCGACACTGTCGACGCTGTCCTCGAGTGCCTCGAAGGACTTCTCGTCCATGTCCGTGATGTCTTCGTCTGAAGTGCCCACCCCGATCGCAGACTACAGACACCGCGGGCGGGCCAACGTCTCCTAACTCGAGGCGCTGCCAGGCACCGGTCCTAAGAAGTGGAGCTCGCGGAAAACTCGATAATGAAAACTCGATGATGAGTACTTGCGTGGAGCGTCGAGCGCACGCTGGACGATCGCTTTGGGCAGCAGCGCTGCTGCTGCTCGATCAAGGGGCAGCCACCCGGATCAGCTTGAGCATGTGCCGTGCTCTCCCGGAGCAGGTGCTCTAAGGATTCACCGAACGCACCGAGAAGTGGTTAGTGTCGCGCGCGTCCACGACGGTGCACAGCTCTCGCTGATGGAAACGAGACGGCACGATGGCCACCTACCTTGCGTTCCATGAAGTTGACGATGTCGACCACTGGCTTAGCTCACCCAAGCGTGGGGAAGTGTTCGCGCCCCTCGGAATCACCACTCGCACGTTCAAGGATCCCCAGGGCTCGAAGCGCGTTGGGATGATCGTCGAGATCCCCGACTTTGCCGCGTTTCAAGAGTTCATGCAGACTGAACCGGCGGCCGAAGCGATGAAGCACGACGGGGTCCATCCCGACACGCTCGTGGTTCTCGCCGAGGGACAGGGGCCGCGGGGCCTGGCATTCGCCAAGAGCGCGGTGTGCGAAGTCTGGGTGCTCAGGTAGGCGGCGCCAGGCGGGTCCTAGGGACGACGGTTTGGCTACGGTCTGCGCGTGGAGCTGCAGCAGCGCATCGCCGAGCGGTGGGGTGAATTTCTGATCTTCGCGGTTACGCCACCGCGATTGACGACAGGACCCGAGCAGGTCAGGCAGATTGCTGAGGTCACGCTCGCGCGACTCCGGTCGGTGGAGATCGATGGCCTGGTTCTTTACGACATCGATGACGAGAGCGATCGCAATCCCAACGAACGCCCGTTTCCGTTTCTGCCCACGATCGATCCGGCAGACTTCCTCGCCCGTGATCTGGCGGATTTGGACGTGCCTGCGATCGTCTATCGCGCCGTCAGTAAGCACCCCGAGGACCGCCTCGGCCTGTGGCTCCGCGACCAGGATTCAACCCGAGTGCTGTCGGTCTTCGTCGGGGCCTCATCCCGCGAGAAGCCGACTGCAACGGCGCTCTCGCGGGCCTACCGGCTTCGCACAGAAGTCCGACCGGACCTACCGCTGGGCGGAGTCGCGATCCCCGAGCGGCACGCGCGCGGAGGTCAGGAGCACCTTCGGCTCATCGCCAAACAACGGTCAGGTTGCTCCTTCTTCGTTACTCAGGTCGTCTACGACCTCAACGCTGCCAAGGACCTGGTCTCCGATTATCGCTACGAGTGTGCCGCCCAGGGCTTGCAACCGGTGCCGATCGTCTTCACATTCTCAGTCTGTGGCTCAGTCAAGACATTGGAGTTCCTTCAGTGGCTCGGTGTCGACGTGCCACGCTGGATTGCGAACGACCTGCGCCATGCCGACGACACACTGAGCGCGTCCTACGATCAAGCAGTCGCGACGGCGGTTGAGTTAATCGCCTACTGTCGGCGCGTTGGCGTTCCCTTTGGGCTGAACGTCGAGAGCGTCTCGATACGCAAAGTCGAGATCGACGCCGCCATCAGGCTCGCTGCCCAACTCAGGACCGAACTCCGCCGCTAGAGACGGAACCCGCACACAGGTGCCATAGGATTTCGCCGTGCCGTTCACGCGCATCAACCTCAAGGCGGACCCGGAGGACATCGGGTCCCGGTTCGACGGCGCGCCGGACCTGGAGTTTCGTGCGGCGACCAAGGCACTCGAGCTTGAGAAAGCCGGCTTGACCTATCAGCGCGTCCCGCCGGGCTATCGCTTTCCGTACGGCCACACGCACGTGACGCAGGAGGAGGTCTACGTGGTTGTGGGCGGGAGTGGGCGGATGAAGGTCGACGACGAGATCATCGAGCTCAACCAATGGGACGCGGTGCGCGTCCCGCCCGGTACGTGGCGTGGCTACGAGGCCGGGCCGGACGGCCTCGAGATCCTCGTCTTCGGAGCGCCCAGTCTCGGCGATGCCCCGCGCGAAGACGTCGATGGCCGGCGCGACTGGTGGGCTGACTAGCGCCGCACCGGCGCGACCCGACATTCGCTCGGTGTTAGAACTGCGAGGCATGCAACCGCCGACCGACAAGTCCGCTCAGTCGCGAAAGGCGGCCGCATTTCAGGCCCTTCACACTGGCGAGCCGTTCGTAATACCGAACCCTTGGGACGCCGGCTCGGCGAGGGTGCTCGAGACGCTGGGGTTCCCGGCCCTGGCCACCACGAGCTCGGGGTTCTCGTTCACGCTCGGCCGGCCGGATGGCGGAGCGAGCCTCGACGAGCTCATGGGGCATGTCCGCGCCATCGATCGCGCAACCAGCCTCCCGGTATCGGTCGACCTCGAGAACGGTCATGGCCCTGAGCCAGAAGCCGTCATCCGTGCGATCGACCTCGCGGCGAGCGCCGGAGCGGTCGGGGGCTCGATCGAGGACTTCGACCCTGTGGCCGGCATCTATCCGCTGCCGCAAGCAGTCGAGCGCGTCGCCGCAGCCGTCCAGGCTGCTCGGGTGGTTGGTTTCCCGTTCCTGGTCACCGCCCGGGCCGAGAACCACATCCGGGGCAACCCCGATCTCGATGACACGATCGCGCGACTTCGGGCCTATGAGGATGCCGGAGCTGACGTGCTTTACGCACCCGGGCTGAGGGGTGTCGAGGAGATCGGGGCTGTGTGCTCAGCGGTGAGCAGCCCCGTGAACGTGCTCGCCTACCCGGGGGTCACGGTGCAAGAGATCGCCGGTGCGGGTGCCCAGCGGATCAGCGTCGGCGGCGCGCTCGCGTGGACAGCGGTTGAGGCTCTGGCACGGGCAGCCGAGCGGATCCGCGACGAAGGCGATTTCTCCCTGCTCGGCTCCTCGGCACGCGTCCAAGGCTGGCTCAGTCCATAGGCGGGGTCCACGCTAACCGGTGGCGGCTCCCGGCTCTCCGTCCCAGTAGTCCTCGATCTGGTCAGCGTGGCGAAACAGGAATCTCTCGCGGTCGGAGACGCAAACCAGGACGGTGCCGTCCTCAGGGAAGAATGCGCTCATCGGCCGTCCTGCGGACGTGGAGAAGACGATCAGCCGAGCGGTCGCCGCGCTTCCGTTGAACAGGCGATGGGCGCCGCTCGGGCCTTCCGGGAAGCAGAGGATGTCACCGGTGCGCAGTACCGACTCGCCGTCGGCGTGACGCAGAGTCGGTGCCCCACTGAGCACAAGCGCCCACTCTTCGCGGCACCACTTGTAGTGATAGCCGGCCGTCGCCTCCCCTGGCGCAAGCTCGTAGACGGTTGCGTTCCACGTCTGCGCTGCGAGATGCGGGCCGAGCCGGGCTCCGCGTACTCGGAACCCTTCGTCCGGCGTGTCGTCTGGAAGCAGCTCCACCGCGATCAACGTCGGCTTCACCGTGGGAGTGCCCGCTCCCGGCGGTGACTCCTGCCCGGCGCTCTTAGGGAGTGGACGCTCGCGATCTCCGCGTGGCCACGCGTCGATCGCGTCCGCGCGGCGAAACATGATTCCGGGCGCGGCGCCAATCTTGTCCGAGTCCAGATAGACGGTCACGAACGCCTCGCCCCAGCCGCGCGCCCCGGCGGAGAACAACACGACCCGACCGGGTCCATGCACCGTGTGCGCGCCGAGTGGTCCAGACGGGAAGGCCACCAGCTCGCCGGGCTCGAGCAGCCGTTCTCCAGCTCGGTCACGCAGGACCGGAGCGCCCGACACCACGTACATCCATTCCTCGACGCCTTCGTGGTAGTGGTAGGGGCCGAGCTTGTGGCCGGCCTGCATCTCCCACACGGTCGCGCCGATCACACCCGCACCGAGCCGCTCCGTCAGATCGAAGGCCGCCCCTCGGAACTCGCCGCTCTCCAGCGGCGCCTCGTCCGGCTCGCAGCTGACGACGTTGACCGGGCGCACGGCACCATGTTCCCAGCTTCCGGCGGCGGTCAGTCCGCGTCTGCGACGATCGAGCCGACCCGCTCGCCGAGTGTCCGGTCGCGCGCGAACACGACTGCTCCCCAGATCAGCGCGACCACAACCACCCCCGCGGCGATCAGTGGATACCGGTCAAACGGCGCCGGTTGCCCTGGCTTGACGAGTTCATACAGCGGATAGCCGATCGCTGCGGCTCCCAGCAACGGCAGGAGGAGGTGTCTGACAGTGGAGAAGCGCGCTCGCTCGTAACGGCGGTAGTAGATCGGGAGGGCCAGATTCGCCACCAGGTAGCTGAGCGCAATCAGGATCGTGCCCATGGTGGCGATCTCCCCAAAGAACGTGACTGGATCGGTGTTCCAGCCGAACACGTAGGTGAGGCCTAGGGCTAACGCGAGATACAGCGAAAACGCCACCCACGGCGTCCTCTTGCGCTCGGTCAGCCGAGCGGTGATAGACGGAAGCAGTCCCTCGCGTCCGGAATTGAAGATGATCCTGGCCTGGGAGTTGGTGGCCGCGATCAGGCATGAGCAGATCGAGGTGAAGCCGGCGATGTAGGCGATGAAGGCGAGACCGCCCGCGACGGTGCCGGCCGCCGTGATGAACGGGATCTGAGCGTTGCTCAACGCGGCTGCGTTGTCATTGAAGCCGACCACAGTCGCGTAGGACAGGAACACATACAGAACCCCCACCACCAGGATGCTGGAGAACACCGCCCGTGTGACACCTGCGCGCGGGTCGTGGTGCTCCTCGGCCAGCGCTGCCGAGTTCTCCCAGCCGACGAACAAGTAGACCGCCAGAGGAAAGCCGAGCGACAGGCCGGAAAAGCCCCGATGCAGATTGCTGGGATCGAACGGCGCCAGATTGATATGGCCGGAGTGCTCGACGAGCAGCGCGATCGCGACCACGAGCAGCAGCAGAACCTGGAACACAAACAGGACGGCTGCGACCTTGGTCGAGGGCCTCGCGCCAGTGACGATCAGGGCGAGGGCACCCAGGCAGAGCACGGCGCTGATCGCCTGCCATGGGATGGTGATTGACAAGTAATGCTGAAGGATCGTTTCGGCTAGGCCACCTGAGATCGCCACCACTGAGGCCACAGCGATGATGTAACCCGTACACAGCACGACCGCTGTCACCACGGCGCTGTAGCCGCCGAAGGCGCTTCCGATGAAGGTCACGAACGAGCCGGTCGAGGGTCGCGAGCGTGAGAACTGGCTCAGAGTGTTACCGAGCAATCCGATCGCGACCGCCGCCGCGATCACAGTCAGCGGCGCGGCGATCCCGGCGGCCGTGACAATCGTCGCGAACCCGAAGAAGAAGCTCATTGCCGGCGCCATATCGGCCAACGTCGCCGCCGCGATATCGACGTCGCTCAGAACCCCTCGCGCCAACCGCCCCTGACCGCCCGCGGGCGAGCGGGGCTCCTGCACCGAAGTGTCGGCTGTCGTCGTCAAGGCACTCCATCTACCCGCCAGCGCGCCGGCATCACCACCGAATGCCGCGGCCGCGGGAACCAATCGTGCCGTGGCGGGGGTTATAAGGGGTGATGGATGATTTCGACGAGTTTGTGGCCGGGAGCCTCGAGCCGCTGCTGAGGACGGCTTACCTGATCACATGGGATGCGGGCGAGGCGGAGGATCTCGTGCAGGAGTGCCTGCTCAAGATCGCGCGGCGCTGGCCTCGCATCCGCCGGATGGCGCAGCCGCAGGCGTATGCCCGGCGCATCCTCGTCAACCTGGCGCTGGACGGTGCCCGCGCTCGCACCGCGCGCCGCGGCGAGCTCGCCGAGGAGACGGCGCTGGCAGAAGAGGTGGCTCGAGACATGCTCTCGGGGCTCGAGGCGCGCGCGGAGCTGCTCGAAGCGCTCGCCCGGTTGACACCCCGTCAACGAGCCGTGCTCGTCCTGCGGTACTTCAACGACTTGACCGAGGCCCAGACGGCCGAGGTCCTCGGCTGCTCGCCGGGGACCGTGAAAAGCAACGCCTCGCGTGGACTCGCGCGGCTGCGTGAGGTGCTGGCACCAATCCCCTACCCGACACGGGAGCTCTGAACGCAATGACCGATCAACTCGAACAGGGTTTGCGTGAAGCCCTGGCGCTGCGCGCCGCGCAGCTCGATCCAGACTCGATCGCCCGCCTGCGTGCAATCGACTACCGCCCCCGCCGGCATCGGATCGGCAAGCTGCCTGCGGTGGGTGCAGTCGGCGCCACCGGCATCGCTGCCGCCGTCGTTGCCGCCGTAACTCTCGGCTCGAGCGCCGCGCCGGCGTTCGCCGGCTGGCAGCGGACTCCGACTAGGCCTGCGCCGGGACAGCTCGCCCAGGCAGCCGAAGCTTGTGGACAGGATCTCGGGAGCCCGGTGCTGACCGACTCGCGCGGGCCGTACACCGCTTCGATCTATGCCGACTCGACCACCAGCGAGTTGTGCCTGGCCGGCGATGGGGCCTCGATGTCCGCTCGCCACACTTTGGCGGCGCCCGCGAGCCTTGCGGCCGGTCAGATCGAGCCCGGTGGCCTCGGCACGCAGGATTCCACGGGTAATGCACTGACGGTGGTTGATGGTCGCACCGGGTCGGGCGTCACAGCGGTCTCGATTGAGCGCAGCGACGGTAGCTCCGTGCAGGCGACGGTCGACAACGGTTGGTATCTGGCGTGGTGGCCGGGCACGGTCACGGCGACGAATGCGGACGTCACTACGGCTTCCGGGACCACCACGGTGGCGTTCCCCTCAACCCCCGGGCTGTCGACGACGAGCTGTCCGGCCGGTGCCCACTGCGCGGCTGGCTACTCGTTTGGCGGCGGTGCCGGCGGTACCGGCGGTTCGTCCGGCGGCCAGATGTCGACATCGGTCGGCACCGGAAGCGCGGCCCGATCCCGGTCGCAGCGCTAGAGCTCGCCGAGCGACTCGAACAGCGATTTGGCGGTTGCCGTCCCGAGCGGAACGTACTCGGCCAGCAGGCGCTCGTTCGGTGCGTGGATGTTCGCGTCGGGGAGCGAGAACCCGGTGATGATCGTCGGGATGTCTCGCCCAGCCAGTGCCGGCACGATCGGGAGTGTCCCTCCTGAGCGGATCAGCTTCGGGCGGACGCCGAGCGTCCGCTCGAACGCATCGAGCCCGAGCACGATCGCGCGGGCGTCGGCCGGCACGATTCCGGGTGACGCGGTCTGGCGTTGGATGGTCAGCTCGGCGCCGTTCGGGGCGCCGTCGCGGAGGAGCTGTTCCAGCGTGGAGGCGATCACCTCGGGCTGCTGACCGGGAGCCAAGCGCAGCGAGAGGTTGGCCGCCGCCACGGATGGGATCACGGTCTTGACAGCGTGCGGCGAGCCACTGGCCACGCCGTTGATGTCGAGCGCAGGCTCGGCGAACGTACGGAGATAGAACTCTTCGGCCGCGGTCGGATCGGCCGGCCGGGCGCCCTGGACGGCAAGCTCATCGGCGCCATCCGGCAGCTCCCTCCAGCTGGTCAGCTCCGCATCCGTCGCAGGCAGGATCCCCTCCCGAAGGGGGTCGGCGAGCCGCCCATCCGCGGCCATCACGGCGGCGAGAGTCTGGACGAGTGCATGTGCCGCGTTCAGCGCGGCGCCGCCGTACATGCCGGAGTGGAGATCGCGCTCGCCGGTGCGCAGCTCCAGATGGAGATACACCATTCCCCGGGTTGCCAGCGTGAACGCCGGGATCCCGCGGCGGATCATCCCGGAGTCGAAGATGACCGCGGCGTCTGCCCCGCGCGAGTCAGCCTCCAGGAACTCGACGATCGATTGACCGCCGGCCTCCTCCTCGCCATCGCATACGACCCGAACGTTGACCGGGAGCCTGCCCGCAGCAGCCAACTCACGCGCTCCGGCGAGCAGCATGTACAGCTGCCCTTTGTCGTCGGCGACGCCACGGCCATAGAGATACTCACCACGGATCTCAGGCTCGAACGGCGGCGACTCCCACAGCTCGAGTGGATCAGCCGGCTGGACGTCGAAGTGGCCGTAGGCAATCACCGTCGGCGCCCGGTCAGCTTCCTTCGACGCGCGAACCTCTCCGACAGCCAGCGGCTGGCCGTTCCAGTCGATCACATCGCATTCCCCGCCCGCACCGCGCACGAGGTCACGGACCCAGGCGCCTGCTCGCAGGACGTCCTCGCGGTGCGCATCCTCGGCGCTGATGGAAGGGATCCGCAGAAACTCCCCCAGCTCCTCAAACCAGTCGTTCAAGCGAGCGAATGTACCGCAGCTCCCCGGAGCAGCTCCAGATCGTTGACTGGCTCGGCGTCATCCGGGCTTCTGGTTTCTGCTGAGCTGCGTCGGGCAAGCTATCTGCATGAACAAGACATCATTCATGGGCGACAAGCCCGTCAACCGAATCGGCTTTGGTGCAATGCAACTCGCCGGCCCGGGTGTGTTCGGCCCACCACCAGACCCGGAGGGCTCCCGCGCCGTGCTGCGCCGCGCGGTCGAGCTCGGCGTGGACCACATTGACACTGCTCAGTACTACGGCCCGGATGTTGTAAACGAGCTCATCCGCGAAGCGCTGCACCCCTATCCGGACAACCTGAAGCTGGTCACCAAGGTGGGGGGCCGCCGTGACGAGCAGGGAGGCTGGCTGCCCGCGCAGAGCCCGGCTGAGCTGCGTGCCGGGGTGGAGGACAACCTCCGCACGCTTCGGGTCGAGCGGATGGATCTCGTCAATCTGCGCCTGATGGCGCCGGACCCGGCCGGCGAGCTCCTGGCCGAACAGCTCGGGACGCTCGCGGATCTACGCAGCGAGGGCAAGCTGGACCTGATCGGCATCAGTGAGGCGAGCTCGGACGTAGTCCGGCGCGCGCTCGAACTCACCGATATCGCCGAGGTGCAGAACGCCTATAGCGTCGTGAACAGATCCGGCGAGGACGTGCTAGAGCTGTGCGCCGAGCGCGAGCTGGCCTTCGTGCCCTACTTCCCTCTCGGTTCCGCGTTCACCGGCGGTCCCAAGCAGTTGGCCCAGGACCCGGCCGTTGCCGCAGTGGCGACGCGATGCGGGGTAAGTGTCACGCAGGTGGCACTGGCCTGGCTGCTCGCCCGATACGAGCGGATCCTGCTGATCCCGGGAACACGCTCGGTCGAGCACCTGGAGGAGAACATGGCCGCCGGCGACGTCGACCTCGACGAGCGTGATCTGGCCGAGCTCCAGAACGCCACACAACTGGGCGATCCGCTGGCTGCCGCCCACGACTAGGTCGCCAGCGAGTAGTCGAGCCACTCCTCGCGCACGGCTCCGATCCGGTCATAGACCGCCTGTGCGCGGTGATTGTCACGGGCGGTCTGCCACGTGAGCGAACTCGCCCCGTGGCTGCGGCAGCACTCGAGACCGTGACGAATGAGCGCCTCCGCGTCGCCGCCTCCGCGTGCCGGTGGAATGACGTACAGATCGTTCATCACCCCGATTCGTGATGCGCTCGAGGTGGACCAGCTCCAGAAGATCGTGCAGAAGCCGACCGCGGTGCCATCATCGGGGCGAGCGATCAGCTGTACGCCCTCTCGCTCGGG
The DNA here is from genome assembly GCA_963744525.1 of uncultured Solirubrobacterales bacterium. GTDB lineage: Bacteria > Actinomycetota > Thermoleophilia > Solirubrobacterales > Solirubrobacteraceae > Palsa-465. The sequence continues at coordinate 157,233 of CAVUTV010000008.1, forward strand.
GTCGGCGATCAGGGCACGCGACATCGCCAGCAGATCCTCGTCGGAGGGGGAGACCTCGTAGAAATCGCAGTAGCCGCGCAGGAGCGGGAGCAGCTCTGCGAGATCCGCCTCACTGACCAGCGTGATCATCGCGCTGACTCTAGTCGCGTGCGGGCTGGTATACCGCGATCACGACGCCCGTATTGGTAGCGCTGCTCTCGACCAGCCGCAGCGAGGACTTGGTATCTCCGGCGAATAGCCGGCGGCCGGTGCCCAGCACCAGAGGAGCGATCATCAGCAGGTACTCGTCGATCAGGTCGGCAGCCATCAGCGAGCCGATCAGCACGCCGCTGCCCATGACCACGAGGTTCGCGCTCGAGCTCTGCTTGAGATCGGCCACGGCGGCCGGAACGTCGCCGGGCAGCAGCGTGGAGTTCGGCCAGTCGAGTGTGGTCCCAGGGTTGCTCGAGGCAACGTACTTCGGAGTGTTGTTGAGCGCGTCTTTGAACGGGCCGCCCAGGGAGTTCCAGGCACTCAGCAGCTGCTCATAGGTGCGTCGCCCGAACAGAAAGTTGCGATCCGTGCCCATCCGCTCCCCCATCTTGGCCACGGTCGACTCATCGCCGTACGGGACGCCCCAGCCACCGTGGGCGAAGCCGTCGCGTGTGTCCTCGTCCGGCCGTCCGGGCCCCTGCATCACGCCGTCGAGCGTGACGTGGTTCATCACGATTAGATTTCCCAACCCTCGGTCCTTTCGCTCGGCCACCGCTCAGGCATCCCGGCGGTGGACGACAGCTTGGCCGCGCCGGACCCGTGGCGCGACCCGCTGTCGCGATCCCTGACTGCTAAGCCGGGGTCGGCGATCCGAGCGCCCTGGCCTTGATCGCGTCGAACTCCGCTTGCGTGATCGCGCCGCTGTCGAGGAGCTTCTTTGCCGTCTCGATCTCGCTGGCCGGGCCGCCGGCGTTGGCGGTCCGTCGCACGTAGTCGTCGAACTGCGCCTGCGAATCCGCGGCCTCCTTGCCGCTCCGATCGGCCATCCCATCGTGGTTGAAGATGAGGTAGGCCAACACGCCGATGAACGGCAGCACGATCACCAATATGACCCAGGCGGCCTTGGCCCAGCCGGAGATGTCCTTGCGACGGAAGACGTCGATCAGGACGGTGATGGCGACCCAGATGAAGATGACCCACGCGAAGAAGATCAGGATCGTCCAGAAGATGTTCAGGAATGGGTAACTCGATGAGGCGAGAATCGACAACTTGACCCCCTAGGCAATCGCCGCCCCGAGCGGGTGCGGAGTGCCACGAAATGGACAGTGATGAGAGAAGAGGGTGAGTGTCGTCCGATTGCAAACGGCGAGCATCACCCGGACGGGGTGAGGCTGGTGCTCACGGACTGAGAGCCGCGACTCTCGGGCGCGCAGCCCTGTATTGGCTGCGCGCCCGGGCTGGTTGTCAGCGAGTTGCCTTCTTGACTTCGCTGCGAGCTTTGCCGACGGCGTTCTTGGCCTTGCCCTTGAGCTCTTCGGCGGAGCCACGAGCCTCCGTGCCGGGACGGCCGGCGGCCCTGCCGGTCTCCTTCTTGGTCTTGCCCTTGACTTCCTCGACCTTTCCCTTCGCCCGCTGTGTACGGTCGCCCATCGCTCCTCCTTTGTCCGGGTTCGTCAAGGATCTACCCCGGCAAGCACCGTCGCATGCCGGGCGCCGCGAGAGGTCGATCGCCTGCTCCGATCAGACATCGCACCTTTTTTTCCCTGAGGGGCGGGGCAGCCGCGACAATTGAGCTTCGCGCTGACTCCACCGGGGAGGTAGGACCATGAAACTCAAGCGAGCCCAAGTGCTCGTCGCCGTGCCGTCGCTGACGGCGGCACTCGCCCTGATTCCGGCAGCCGCCGCTCAGGCCAAGCCGGATTTCAGTCCAAAGGCGGGCACTTATTCGGTTGACACGACGACGCTGACCCTCAAGGGACCAGGCACCAACATCAAGGGCAAGAACATCAAGGGCGTCGCGGTGTTCAGCTTCACGAAGGTTTCGATCCCCGCCGGGGCCACGATCGACGCCGCTGGCTCGCGCCCGCTGGCGATCACCGCCACCGGGAGCTTCAGCTTGGCCGGGAGGATCGACGGCAGCGGCTTCAGCCAGACGGAGGCAACATTCTTCACGGGTAAGGCCGGCGCCGGGGGTCCGGGCGGTGGGACGGGCAGCGCCAACGATGCATCTGCCGGCGCGGGCAAGGGCGGCGGAAAGCCTGGGTCCAGCGAGGACTCGGGCGCCGGAGGCGGTGGCTTTGGCGGCCGAGGCGCTGCCGGCGGTAGTGAAAACGGAACCGGGGGCGCCGGAGGAGTTGCCTACGGCAACCTCAACCGCGCGCTCACCGGAGGCAGCGGAGGCGCTGGTGGCTCTGGCGCCAGTGACGACGCAACCGGCGGCGGCGGCGGTGGTGGCGCCATCGAGCTGAGCGCCGCCTCGTTGAGGATCACAGCCACCGGTGCGGTTCTGGCCAATGGCGGCGCCGGCGGCGTGGGAGGCAACGGCGCCTCGGGCGGCGGATCCGGCGGCGGGATCCTCCTGCACGCCGCCAAGCTCGACGTGTTGGGAAACGTCAGCGCCAACGGCGGTGACGGCGGTTCCGGTGAGTGCTGCTCCGACGGCGGCGGCGGCGGCGGCGGTCGCATCGCCTACCAGTACGTCAAGCTCACAGCCGCCGGCTCGCCCAAGGTTGCCGGTGGAAAGTCGGGAGAAAATTCCAGCGGTCCGTCTGAGAACTTTCCCAGCCCGGAGGTCTCCGGAGCAACCGGTGTCTTCACCAAGCTCCAGGCGGGCTCGGGCGTGACGGGTGGGACCAGTTCGGTGACGAGCTCGTCGGCTCATCTCCATGCATCGATCCACCCGAGGGGTCACTCGGCCACGTATCGATTCCAGTACGGAACCAGCAAGCGCTATGGCAGGACCGTTCCCGGTAGGCCGGCCAAGGCCGGTTCCGGAAAAGGAACGGTCAAGGTGTCAAAGGCATTGGGCAAGCTGAAGCCGGGAACCACGTATCACTACCGAGTGGTGGTGTACTCGCTCGGATTCACCGTCGTCGGGGCGGACCGGACGTTCAAGACCACGGCCACGAGCCCCACCTTCACGGGTTAGGGCCAGGCGCGACACGATGACCGGTGCGCAGCTCGCTCGGGCTGCACACCGGTCATCTGACTACTTGCCGCGCTCGAGCAGTGCAATCGGGTGCGCGGATCTGGCCATCCCCAGCGGCGCGAGCCCGAAGATCTTGTCGAGCGTACGCAGGACGCCGTAGGCATTCGTCGCGTGGTCGTTGGTGCTTCCCTTCCTGATGAAGGGGGAGAGCAGCAGCGCCCCCGTCCGGCTTCCCGCCTGAGCCTGCCCGCCAGTTCCGCTGAACAGGATCAGCAGCGCACCGCTCTTCCTGTAGGCGCGTGAGCGCAAGATGCTGGGGATGACCCGCTTGAGGAACGCGTTCCCGGCCACGACCGTCGGGTCTGGCTGGCCGGAGGTCGAGCCAGGGCTCGAACTCGTGGTGGTGGCGGGCGATGTCTCCGTCGACGTGGTGCCGCTGCCTGGCTCGGCGGAGGGGCATCCGGTGGCGCCCCCGTCGCACGGATCGGCCGAGATGTAGACGAAGCTCGGCACCTGTTTGGGGCTCGCCCCGACGGCGGACGCCAACTGCTTGAACGGGAGGTCGTAGGTCTGGCAGTCACCCAGGTCGAGCAACGAGTGGAAGAACAGGAACGGGTTCTCGCGGGGATCGTAACCCGCTGAATCGATCGTGTCGGCCGCGCCAGAATTGGGGTGAACGCAGGGCGAGGTCATCCCGTCGACGTAGCCCCGCCAGGGCAGATCGGCGCCGTCCAGCTGGTCGCCCAGCGTGAGCACAGTGTTCGGATAGACGCAGCCGGTGCCGGGCATCAGGCCGTGCTTGTTCGGAGCCCGACCTGATGGGAAGTCCGTGTAGCTGGGGCAGTTGCCGGTGGTGGCGGAGTTAGGCCGTTGACCACCGATCAGGGCCAGCTCGTCGGCCAGCGGTACACCCGACAGCGTCTGATAGCCGGACAGCAGCTCCCCCTGGGGCCGGAGGGTGCCGTTCAGGTACGGCGCCACTGAGGCGCGCCCGAACGCGTCCGCATAATCGCTGGTGGCCAGCGTGGTCACGAATACGTGCTTGATCGGCGAGGTCGGCTTGGTGGTCTTGGAGTGACTCTTGCCAGAGCCGCCTGGGCTTGACTGCTTGCCTCCGGAGGATCCCGAAGACCCGGACCCCGATCCGCCGGCGCCTGGAGACGAACCGCTGGCGGAGCCTCCCCCGGCAGGCGGACTCGATGCCGCTGCGGACGGCGAGCCGCCGCTGGGCAGGGCGGCGAGCGAACTCGAGCTCGACGGGAGCGCTCCAGCGTCCGAGGTCTGGGACGAAGCCGCCGAGCCAGGGACGGTGCCCGGCACAACCTGCCGGGCGCGCAGTGCGTTCAGCGCCGCCGCATCCCAGCCGGCCGGAGCGCCCACGGCGATCACGATCAGCGCGCAGACTGAAGCGGACATGGCGCTGGCCAGCCACAGCTGCCGCCGCGTCACGCGAACCTGACGAGCCCAGCGAAGGCGCGCCCTCATGAAACCAGCGGGCGTCCGCAATGCGAGCAGAAGCCGGCGCCCTGCGCATGGGCGACTCCACAGCCGGCGCAGTGCCCCCCCACCGCCGATGGACCTTCACTGAGCAGATGCTCGACCTGGGCCAGCTCCGCGTCGACGCGCTGTAGCGCGGCGGCCTTGGGGAGCAGCACCTCCAGTCGGACGTGATCACGAATCGCCATCTCGTAGAACAGCCCGCCCAGCTCCGACTGCAGGATCGTGAAGCGCGTAGTCAGCCTGTCGCGTTCGGCCAGGAGGCTCGGATCCGGCGCGGGCGCACCGGCGGTAGAGGGGGGTGAGGTGTGAGCCGAGCGCGACCGCGCCCGCTCCAGGATGCTGGTCAACCCGGTCATGGGACCGACACCACGTCGGGCAGGCCCGCCCCGAGGCCCGCTTGCCGGTGGAGTGAGCGTCCTGCGCGGCGACCTGCGCCCCCTTAGCCAGGTCGCTGTTCGACGCCTTGTATCCGACCACCTGATGGGCCGAGCCGTAATTGGTGTGCGAGACCACCGGCGTGTTCGACACCGCCGGAGCCGTGGTCACATGGATCACGTGTGCGGCGGGGAACTTCGACCTCAGCCCGGTCAGCGCCTTTGACGCCTCGGCCGCACTCGCGTAGCTCCCGGTGTAGATGACGTAGGCACCGGCAGGGGCCGGCGTGACCTTGTAAGCCGAGCTGGCCAGGATCCCGACGCTCGGGGCGCCCTTTTGGCGGTCGGCCTGCTCCAACCGGGCGGCCGCGGCGGGCGTGGTTCCGTGGGGCAGCGTCGAGAGCTGCACCGTGTAGCCACTGCTGCGCGTCCAGTTGCCGACTGCGAGCTTGGATGACGTGCTCGTACCGGACTGGGACGCGGAGCTCGCGGCAGCGCCGGCGCCGCTAGTCGCGCCGCTGCCAGTCCCGGCGGACGCCGCCGGCGCCCGGAGTGCGGCGGCCAACTGCTTGCTGTCCGCGTTGGGCGAAGATCGTCCCACCAGCACGCCCAGGCCGAGCGCCACCGGAATCAGCAAAACGGCGACCAACGTCAGCACCGAGATCGTTCCGCCGCTACGCGATGGCGGGACCGAGGTGACCGCTGGCTTCTGCCGGCGTGTGGCGCCGGCCAGAAAGCGCGACGCGGGATCGTAGACGTGCTTGCGCCGGGTGCCGCAGCTCAGGCAATACCGCTGCTGGCGATCAAGGGCAGCGCCGCACTGCTCGCAGGGCGTGTACGGGATCGGGCGGCCGCCGGAGGCGTCCGCGCTCTGGAGTCGGGTCGGATCGGAGATCATCAGGGCTGATCGCTTTCTAGTGGACGAGCATCGTTGGGAGGGCTTCGATCTGCAGCGCGGAGGCGGGACGACCCACCAGGGTCAGCCGCGCCGTCGTCGTCTGTCCGGCATCGAGGTCGCTCACGGTGGAATTTCCGGCCGCGGTGAGCCGGCCGGCGTGGTGGCTGACGGCGTACAGCTGGAGCTGGAGCTGGGGGGTCTGCGAAGGGTTGCTGACCCGCAGTCGCACGTGAGCGCCGCCGCCCCGGATCAGATTGACCCGGATGGCGGGGCTTCCGTCGCCCAGCCTGAGCGTCGGGACCGGATGTGCTCCGACCACCGCGAAGGGCGTTCCCGACAGCTGCTTGCGCTGGTGGGTGGTGAACACCCAGGTGATCGCGCCACGGGCGGGAAGGGCCGGCAGGTGAGACTGGAAGTAGCTCAGGTTGGTCGAGCGGTTCAGGTATGTGCGCCGGGCGGCACGCCGGACGCCGACCGAGATGGGAAGGTCACCGACGGCGTGTCCGCTCAGGTTGCGGAGCCTGACCACGACTGCCGCCGTCCGTCCGCGCTGCACGACCGAGACCGCCTCGATACGTACGCGTGGGTTCTCGGCTCGCACCAGCGTCGGGCTCTGGGCGGTGACGATCCATGCGTTCTGGATGTGCAGCAACGCGGCCTTCTGCTGCGTGGAGACGCAGCCCGCCAGCGCCGCGGCCAGGCCGAGGCCGGCAACGAGGCCGCCGGCGCGCGGCAGCGATGGGTGGCTAACCGAAATCACCGCGCACGTACTCCCTGGTTCGCTCCTCCCGCGGGGCGCGGAAGACTTGGCTGGCCGGCCCGTACTCGATCAGGCTGCCGAGGTACATGAAGGCCACGTAGTCGGCCACTCGATAGGCCTGCTGCAGGTTGTGCGTGACGATCACGATCGCCATCTCCTCTCGCAGCTTGAGGATCAGTTCCTCGATGACCTCCGTCGAGCGAGGATCCAGCGCCGAGCACGGCTCATCGAGCAGGAGAACCTCCGGGTCGGCGGCCAGCGCGCGCGCGATGCACAGCCGCTGCTGCTGACCACCGGAGAGCTTCAGCGCCGGGTGGCTCAGATCGTCGCCGAGCTCGGCCACCAGGCCGGCGCGAGCCAGGGCCTCCCGCACCGGGCCCTGTAGCGCGGCGCGGCGAGGCCGGCGTGCCGACTGCTCCCGCAGCACATAGGCCACGTTGTCGAACACGCTCATTGGAAACGGGTTGGGCTGCTGGAAGACCATCGTCACGCGGCGGCGCAGGGCGGTCGGATCGAGCTCGGCGATGTCCTGCTCGTCCAGCGTGATCCGTCCTGACTGCCCCACCTCCCGGTTCAGCTCGGTGAGCCGGTTGAGCGACCGCAGAAGGGTCGTCTTTCCACAGCCGGATGGCCCGATCAAAGCCAGCACCTCACCTTGCCGGATCGGGAGCGAAACGGTGTCCACGGCACGCTTCTGGCCGTAGGAGACCGACAGGTCCTCCACCTGCATACGGTCGATCGACAGCGCCGGAGCCGCCGAGCGCTTGCGCTCGGAGACCACGGACAGCCTCCGCTCAGGCTGCTCACTTGCCTGTGGGGGTGGCGGGAGCAGGGCTACGCCGTCACTACGGACGTCCTCGGGGGTCCCGGGACCCTCCTGCAGCCGGCGGATGGGGGGCGGGTTCAGGAACTCCACAGCAGCCTCCGGGAGCGTCGAGTGGCGAGGTCGACGCCGACGTTGAGGGCGAGCACGATGATCAGCAGCACGAAAGCCGCCGCATAGGCGTGCGACGGACTGTTGCCCTCGCCCGTCGGCGCGTTGTAGAAGACGTAGTAGGTCAGGGTGCTACCAGTCCCCCGCAACGTGGACAGGAGCGGGGGTCCGCCGGCGGCGTTGAAGGTGAGGGTTCCGCCGAGCAGCAGCAGGATGACCGCCGTGTCGCCGATCACCCGACCGGCTCCGAGCATCGCCCCGGTCAGCACCGAGGGCCGGGCGGCCGGCAGGAGCACCCGGCGCGTGGTCGCGATCTTAGTCTTGCCCAGGGCGTGGGACGCCTCGCGGACGTGGGCGGGAATCGACTGCAGCCCCTCGCGCACGTTGGCCACGACCAGGGGGAGGGCCACGAGCGACAGCATCGCCGCGGCGGCGAAGAACGAACGTCCGAACACCACTCCGCCGGAGCTGCGGCTCAGGAACCCGAGGACCGGGCTCTGGAAGAGGATGAGGCCGAACAGGGCCAGGACGATCGACGGCGTGCCGGCGATCATCTCGATCGTCGACTCGGCCACGCGGGCCAGTGCGGCCGGCCGTCCGTATTCGCTCAGCCACACGGCGATCGCCACCCCGATGGGAAACGCCACCGTCATCGCCATCACCGTCAGCAGCACGGTTCCGATCAGAGGATCGAGGAATCCCCCGGTTGCGCCCCCGGTCTGGGCGGCGGGATTTGTGACGAACAGCGACGGCCGCACGAAGCGAACGCCCTGCACGAAGAAGAACGCCACGAGGGCGACGGCAATGGCGCAGAACAGGAGCCCGAGGAACCAGGCGAAACCCAACCCGATCCGATCGGTCAGCCGCCATGTGGGCGCGGTCCCGGTCCGGCTGCTCCGGTGCCCTGGAGACGGCGTTGGGAGCCTGCGGCCACGCGGGACCGCCGGCGCAGAGCCGAAGGCGCTCACGCTCTCACCCCGTAACGCTTCATCGGCTGCTTGGCCGCCCACCCACCGAACGAGAGGAGGGCCGACGAGAGCAGCAACACGGCGGCGATCGCGTACAGCGTGTGCCGCATCCCTGGGGTGGACAGCTCGTCCTTGAAGGCGATGATCGTCGCGGCCAGCGACCGCGTCGGCTCCACGAAGAAGGCCCAGCCGTCGGCGGGGTTGGGCGCCCAGGAGACGACGCCGCAGACCATCGAGATCATCACCGCCTCTCCGAGAGCGCGAGCGGTGGCCAGCACCGTGCCCGCCACCAGCGTGGGACGGGCCGTGCGCACACCGATCTTCCACACGCTCCGCCAGCGGTTGATGCCAAGTCCCAGTGAGGCCTCGATCCAACCGCGGGGCACCGCGCGCAGTCCGTCGGAGAAGACCGACACCATGACCGGGGCGATCATCACCGTCAGGATCAGCACCCCGGCCAGGAGGCTGTATCCGTTGAGCGTGAGGATGCCCGCGACGGAAGCCTTGGTCGCCGTGGAGATGAGATGGTTGCCGATGAAGGGGACGATCACCAGGACTCCGACCAGCCCGTAGAGCACAGACGGGACGCTGGCCAGTAGACGGACGACGGGATCGAGCACGCGCCGCAGCTTGTCGGGCGCGAACTCCACGATGAACACCGACACGAACAGGGAACACACGAAAGCGATCGAGACCGCCCCGCCGACCAGCAGGACCGTGCCCCAGAGCAGCGGCCAGGCGTGGAACGTGTACACGGGTCGGCCCAGCTGCTGCCCGGAGCTGAAGATCGCCTGCACCTGACCGTCGACGTTGCCACCGCTCCCGAACCAGTGCGAGCCGTTGTGGGCGAACGAGGGCCACGCCTGATACAGCACGAATCCGAACATGGCCAGCAGCAGCACCACCACCAGACAGACCAGCGCGCCGAGGGTGACCTCGGCGCGCCGGTCTGAGTCAGTAGCGCTGGCTCCTACGTCGAGGAAGCCCTCGTCGAGCATCGTCAGCTCAGCCCACCCTCTACTTGTTGAAGGCGGGAACCGCGAACTCGCCGATGATTCTTCCGGCCGCCCGGCTGGTGCGCACCCACTCAATGAACCTCTCCGCCGCGAGGCTGGGGCGCTTCGAGGGCAGCACGCCCCAGATGAACCGGCTCATCGGGTACTTCTCGCTCTTGATGTTCGTCTTGTTGCAGGCGTAGCCATTCAGCTTCAGTGGCCTGATGCCGCTGGTCGAATGGGAGTTGGCCAGGCCGACGTAGCCGATCGCGTGCTTGTCCTTCTTGATGGCGACCGCCACGAGTCCATCCGAGTCGAGCTGCTCCACGCTGCTCGACTGGGTCTTTCCACCCAGCACCGCCTGCTGGAAGAACGTGTAGGACCCGGCGCTGGAGTTGCGTCCGATCGGATCGATCGTCGTCGCGCCCAGACCCGAACCCGATACACCGCTCCAGCTCGTCGTGAGCCCCAGGAAGATGTTCGCCGTGTGCTTGATCGACAGGTTGGTCAGGTGGTTGGCGTCGTTGACGTCGACGCACAGACCGTCGAGGTAGAGCTTGTACTGGGTGGTCCCAGAGTCACTGGGCAGCGGCGCACGGGTGTTGATCGCGAACTGGCTGTGGCGTGACTGCACGTCCTTCACACCCGCGTTGCCGCCGTCGGCCGTGTAGACGAAGTTGATCGACGGCTTGACCCTCTTGTAGCGGTGGAACAGTGCCGTCAGCACCGGCTGCTCGGCGCTGGAGCCCGAGCCGATGAGCGTCGTGCTCGCCGCTGCCGCAGCCGGAGCGATAAGCATCGGCGCGGCGGCTGCCGCGGCGATCGCCACCTTTCTTTTCAGATCCATGTCTTCCTTTCGAGGGGCGGCGACGGTCAGAGAGCCCGGCCCCGCTCCCATCATCTGTTGAGTAAAGATCGGCTCAGCCGGGTATACCCAACTAACTAAGTGAACTTACTGATGAAGGTAGCAATACGCGCTGACGCGTGTCAAGACGTCCTGCCCACGGACCGCCGCCGTGCTTGCTCGCCCCCCGCAGGGACGACGATCGTGGGGCCGTCAGACGGCGGTCTGGGTCAGCGACGCCGAAGCAACTCGGCCACCCGGAGGCGCGCGGCGCGGCCCTCCGGGGTCGGCATCAGCGGGTAACCGTGGGGCATGCCCGGCGCCTCGATCAGCTCACAGTCGGTGGCGGCGGCCGAACACCCGGCCAGCAGCCGGTGGCTATCCGGGTTGAGCAGATCACGCGTGCCAGTGAACACGGTGATCGGTGGCAGGCCGGCCAGGTCCCCGCGCACCGGGCTGACCCGTGGATCATCGAGGGGAAGGCCGCAGGCATAGGCCCGTCCGGCCTCGCGCAGACCGGCCACGGCCAGCATCGCGTCGTGCCGCTCGAGCGCGGTCTGCTCCGGACGGTCGGTCGCGACGTCGAGCCAGGGCGAGATCAGGATGGTCCTGGCGGGAGCCAGATCCCGATCACGAAGGGTTTGCGCGACGGCAAGCGCCAGGCCGCCACCCGCCGAGTCCCCGGCGAGCACGACGCCCTCGCCGCCGTGCTCCTCGATCATCCGGGCGGTGATTTCGGCCGCGGTGGCGACCACCCGAGCGGCTCCGGCTCGCGACCCGAGGGGGTAGATCGGCAGGCGGCAGCGACAGGGGACCGTCCGCACGAGCCTGGCGGCCAGCGACCAGTGCGCCCGCGTGATCTCGCTGATGTACGCCCCACCGTGGAGATAGATGAGCGCTGGTCCGGGGTCGGGAAGCGCGGTGCCGGGACTCGAGGCCTGGGGCGCCAGATCGTAGATCGGCCAGCCCTCCTGGCGCTCCAGCTCCACCCTCACGCGGCGGCTGAGCCGACGCGGCGGCGCGTGCCGCCGCGGGCGGCGCGAGGTGGCGTCGATGCGCCGGCTGGTCCGCTCGGCGGAGGACAGCCGGCGCTTGCCGCCACGCAGCGGGAGCGCCACGTGGACGATCAGCCGGTTGCTCAAGCTGACGCGGCGGGAGGAGGCCGGTGGCATGGAGCGACTGGTCTACCCGCCGCCGGGGCAGATGTGTCACAGGCGGCTTCGAGTCAGACCAGCGCCGGCTCCGGGCGAAGCTCCTGCTCAAAGGACTGCGCCAGGCGCGTGAGCTCGCCAGCGGGTCCGATCGAGTACGAGCCGGTGCGCCGCAGAGGCGGCGAGTAGCAGTGGAGCGTGACGGCCGGGGTCGAGCCCGCGTGTTCCACCCGATGGATCGCCGAGGCAGGCACGTAGAAGCTGGCACCGCGAGTCAAGGTCCGGGCGGCGGGCAAACGGGAAAGTCGCATTCTGAGCTCGCGAACGCAGCCTGACAGGACCACGATCGAAGCCGCCGCATCGTCGTGATCGTGCCAGCCGGTGTCCTGTTCCGGGCACCAGCCGATCAGCCACGCGTTGGCGTCCGGTGTGTCCCACACCTGGTGGTAGACCCGGCGACCGGGCTCCGGAGCGATCAGCTCCTGCCACCGTTCATGCCGGTGGGCCAGTCGATCGGTCAGCTCGTCCAGCTGCCGGCGTTCGAGGGTCATGCCGGCACCGCCGGGATGGAGGGCGTGATCACTTCCGTGGCCTGGGCCAGGAGGGACGCTTCACGGCCGCTGCGCGCGGGTTCGACGACCGGGCGGTCCGAGCCGTACACCAGGTGCCAGGGTCCAACCAGGCGGGCCATCGTCTCGACAGCCTGCGGGCCGTAGCCCGAGGTGTCATAGAACGTCAGCGGATCCTGTAGGTCCACCTCCGGTCCTCCACGCAACGCAAAGCGCTCGGCCTGCCACGGGGCGCAGCCGGCCAGCATCGCGAATACGATCACCAGCTCCGGGTGCCGCGGGCGTCCGCTGGCGGCCCAGGTGAGCCACGCCGCATGCATCTGACTCACGTAGCCGGTCAGCGCCTGCCACCAAACGGGCTCATCCGCCGGAGCCTCCCGGCGCCGGTGGCTCGCCGGGCGGCCGGGATGCACGAACACCGGGGCGCCGGCCCGGCAGATCCGTTCCAACAGCGGTCCGGCGGCCTCCACGTGCGCCGGGGTCGCGAGGGCCGGGGCCGGAAGTGAGATCCCGACACACCCGCGGCCCACCAGCCGGTCTACGTCGTCCAGGTCGAGCTCGTCCAGCGCGATCGGGCCCCAGGCGGCAAATCGGTCGCCAAGATCCTGCACCCCGTCCAGGTGGGCGTCGATCAGCTCCACCGCCTCGGCTCGGGGTAGGGTCTCGATTCCGATCGGGCTCGAGAGGGCCACGACGATCCGCTGGACGCCGTCCTGATCGGCCAATCGTTCCCGGTCCTCGGCGCTGTTGGCGCCAGGATCGATCACATACGGTCTCTCGCCGTCGGCGCGGAGGATGTCCCGGCCGTCACCGCGGTCGATCAGCGGCAGGCGCGTACGCGCCGCCAGCCGCTCGATCAGCTGCGGAGTCCATAGATGTTGGTGAAGGTCCGTACGCATGCCGGGCATACAATACTAACTCAACTAAATTAGTGCAGTATTCGGTTACGCCCTCCCGGAAGTCCTGACGATCCTCAGCTGACGGAGTCCTGACGGTCCTCAGCTGACGGATTGGCCAGCCGGAACCCGACCGTCCACCACCCGGTCCCTACCGGCGTGCTTGGCCTCATACAGGCGCCGATCGGCCACCTTGATCAGGTCCTTCAGCTCCGCCGCCGTCACACAGGTGGCCACCCCGGCGCTGGCGGTCATCGCCAGCTCGTCTGAAGCCAGCTGCCACCGCTCCCGCCGGATCAAGGCGCAGACACGCTCGCAACAGATCCACGCCGCCTCGGCGTCCGTCAGGGGCATCAGCAGGACGAACTCCTCGCCGCCGCTGCGAACGACCACGTCCGAACCGCGCACCGCCCCGGAGAGCAGCTGCGAGACGCGGATCAGGACCTGATCGCCGGCGTCGTGGCCGAGGCGGTCGTTGACGGACTTGAAGCGGTCCAGATCCAGTACCGCGAGGCTGAGCGGCGCAACCAGAGGCTCACGTTCCATCCGCTGCAGCTCCCGGGCCAGGAAACGTCGGTTGTACAACCCGGTCAGCCAGTCCCGATCGGCCTGGTCGCGCAGTTGCTCGTGCGCGCCCTCCAGCTGGTTCGTGCGCTGTTCGAGCTCGGCGTGGGCCTGGGCCAGGTGGCGATTGGCGGCCGCCAGCGCTTCGCTCTCCTGCCGGGCGGCGTTGGTCTCCAGCGTGGCCCGGTCAAGCCGCAGCTGCAGGCCGGAGAGCTCACGGAACGCCTGGCGTTCGAGCTCGGCGGCTCGCTCGAGCGCGTCGTAGGCCTCCTCCAGCCGTCCTGCCTGGCGCAGCGCTCCGGCCAGCGTGGACAGGATCACGCTTCGGGTCTGCGGAACCCGGTCCCCCAACCAGGTCAAGGCGCTTTCCCCGGAGCGCTGAGCGTGCTCCAGCTCCCCGAGGGCCATGCGAGCCTCGACCTCCGCTCGCACCGTGTTGCCGACGATGTACGGGTTCGGCTCGTTCTGGGTGGCGAGCAGGGCGACTGCCGTCTGCGCCGCGTCGAGGGCTTCCCGCGGTCGATCCGCCCGGAGCAGGATGTCCGCGTATGTGCAGTGCAGAACCGCCTGGGCGAACTGGCTCTCCGTCTCGACGGCGGCGGCTCGCTTCAGACCCAGGCGGATCTCGCGCTCCGCGCCGTTCATCTCTCCGCTCTCTCCGAGGTAATGCGCCAGATCGTTGTGGGAGATCGCCTCCTCCCAGGGGTCCTGCAGGTCCTGGGTCAGTTTCAGCAGCTCCTCGACGCGCTCCCGCAGGTCATGCACCCCGACATTTCCGAACACCATGCAGGTCGAGCGCCGCGCGTGGACCCTGAGCCGCAGGTCCCCGAGCCGGTCTGAGACGGCGATCGCATGCTCGGCGTGACGCAGCGCCTCGGTGTAGGCGCCGGTGAAGAAGCTCAGCTGGGCCTTCAGGGCATTGATCTCGCAATCGGCCATCGGCTCCTGGTCCAGCTGCCAGTGCCGTTCGGCGTCGACCACGAGCTCCAGCGCGCCGGCCAGATCGCCCCGGTGCGACGAGACCGCAGCCTGCACCGCTCGCGCTCGCGCGCTGAGGCCGTCGGCGCCGAAGGTACGGGCGGTTTCGTAGCAGTGGACCGCCTGCGCGAGCGCTTCACGGGGGGACTCGTAGAAGCTGCCGCGCGCGGTGACCAGTGCGAGATGCGCGCGCGCGAGCGGGTCGTCAGCGATGTCAGCCTGGGGCGGCATTACAGGGGTGGCCATAGGAGATTGGGAAATTGTGAATCTATAGCCCGGGCAGCCGCTCGCGCTCGCCGGGACGGAGCACTCGCCTGGCTCGGGACAATCCCGGGATGGAGGCGAAGCAGCGGGTGGTGGTCATCGCCAGCGCCAGTGGAAACGGCAAGACGACGCTGGGGCGGGAGCTGGCTCGGCGCCTGGACGTTCCCTTTGTCGAGCTCGACGCCCTGGTCCACGGCCCCAACTGGACTGAAGCCCCGGACGCGGAACTACGGGAGCGCGTGGAGCCGATCGTCCGCTCCGCCCGCTGGGTGATCGACGGCGCCTACCAGCACAAGCTGGGGGACCTCGTGCTGCGTGGGGCCGATCAGGTGGTGTGGCTTGATCTCCCGATCCGGGTCTGGCTGCCACGACTGCTGCGGAGAACGTGGCGGCGAGTTCGGGGTCGGGAAACGCTGTGGAACGGAAATCGGGAGTCGCTCCTGACGGCGCTGTGGGGCTGGGACTCGCTGGTCATGTTCGCGGCCAGATCACACGTCCGGCGCCGCCGGACCTGGCCGGCGGAGCTGGCAGAGCTCCCCGTCGTCCGTCTGCGGACTTCGGGCGAGGTCGAGCGGTTTCTGAACTCGATTTCGGATCCCGGGCCGCCGTCGCCCTAGGGCATGGCTCGGGACCGCGGGCTCGGGCAACATGGGAGTCGTGTCCTCTGCTGCCACCTCGCCGCGGTCCGGCTACCGAGCGCTGCTCCGGCGCCCGGGCTATCCGCGATTCGTGTTGACGGTGTCGCTGTCGCGACTGGCCGCCAGCATGTTCATCACCACCGGAGTTCTGCTCGTGCTGTCCCGCACCCACTCGGCGGCGCTGGCCGGGGTCACAGAGGCGGCCGGGACGATGGCCGGAGCGCTGAGCGCTCCCGTTCTCGGAGCGTGGCTCGACGTCGCCCCGCGGCGGCGGGTGCTGATCGTGTTCGACCAGCTGCTCAGCGCATCCGCGCTGATCGGCCTGGTACTGCTGGCCGGCCGCGCCCCGAACTGGACGCTCCCGGTTGCCGCCATGGTTCTGAGCTTCACCCGACCGTTCACCACCGGTGGCTTCTTCAGCACGATGTCGGAGGTGGCCGGGGTCGAGCTCCTGGACCAGGCCAGTTCGGTTGAGGCCACCAGCCTGAATCTGTCGTTCGTGTTCGGCCCCGCCCTGGGGGGTGCCCTGGCGGCAACGATCGGCCCCGGCGGCGCGGTCTACGTGCAGGCGGCGCTGACGGTGCTCGTCGCCGGGCTGATCGCGGTCAATCCGGCGTTTGAGCTGCGGTCCGGCGAGCGCCCGGAACGGGTGGGCCGTGCCGTGCGCCAGGGGATGCGAGCGATCCGCCACAGTCTCGTTCTGCGTCGCGCCGGCCTGGCCAGCATGCTGGCGGTGTTCGGCTGGGGCCTGATGACGATCGGCTTCCCGCTTTACGCTGCGCGCCTCCTGCACGCCGGCGCCAACGCGGGCGGATATCTGTGGGGCGCCCTGGCGCTGGGATCGATAATCGGCACGTTCGCGCTGGCCAGCACGCCGTCGCTGCGGCGCGCCGGGCTCTCCTACCTGGCTCTGGCCCTGTCGGGCCTGCTCTGGCCGCTGGCCGCCTCCCTGTCCGCCGGGATCCTGCTGGTCGGGTTCACGGGAGTCCTGGAGGGACCCGCCTTCTCTGGGACGATCGCGCTGCGCCAG
This sequence comes from uncultured Solirubrobacterales bacterium, assembly GCA_963744525.1. Lineage (GTDB taxonomy): Bacteria > Actinomycetota > Thermoleophilia > Solirubrobacterales > Solirubrobacteraceae > Palsa-465. The sequence goes on from CAVUTV010000008.1 coordinate 173,717, forward strand.
CGGCACGCGCCGGCGGCGGTGCGTTCGGCGGTGATGAATACGCTCGACGGCCTGATGTCGCTGGCCGGTGCCGCCGGGGCGGTGCTCGCCGGCGCGCTGGCCGATCCGGTGGCGCTTGTCATCATCTTCGCCGCCACCAACCTGCTGGCGGCCACCAGCGCGATCTGGCCGGCGACTCGCCGGCGCCGCTCCCCGACCCAGCCGGACGGCTGAACCGATGCGCGACACTGCATGGCGGTGAGTCCCCACCAGATCCATCACCTGATCCAGGTCTACGGCTGCGGGATCGTGTTCACGGCGGCGGCGCTGCAGGCACTGGGTCCCCCCGTGCCCGGTACGACGGTGCTGGTGGCCGCGGCTGTGTATGCCGCGGCCAGTCACGGGTTGCCGATCGCCGGGGTGATCCTGGCCGGAGCCGGGGGCGCGCTGACCGGCACCATCGTCGCGTTCCTGATCGGTCGCCGCGGCGGGGCGCCGCTGTTGCTCTGGGTCGGCCGGCGCCTGCGCCAGAGCCCCGACCGCGTCCAGCGGCTCCGAGCCGACTTCGCCCGCCACGGAGCCGGATGGGTGTTCATTGGGCGCTTCATCACCGGCGTGCGCAACATCACCGGACTGGTGGCGGGAGCCAGCGGCATGGGCTTTGCCCGCTTCGTGGCGATGAGTGCGCTCGCGGCGGCTGCGTGGGCTTCGCTCAACGGACTTGAGTACTACTGGTTCGGGCGGGCACTGGCCGGAGCGTCGACCTGGGTGCAGGTGCTGCTGATAGGGGTCGGGTTGCTGTGGATGGTGGTGTCGCTGAGCTTCCTGCGTCGCCGTGCGGCCAGGCGGCTGACCGGCGCGGCCGACTGGCAGCCTGAGAGCCCTCCGGCCTGAGCCGTGTCGGCGCAGTCGTTCTTCATGCCGCTGCTGGAGCGCGACGCCTCCGGCCGGCAGTGGCTGAGCGCGCTGCTGCGAGCCGCCCCGCAGGCAGGGGAGCGCTTCGGAGCCGCGCTGGTGGAGCAACCCGGATCGCTCTCGATGACGCTCTCGGTGCGAGGGATCAGCGGACGGCTGGGGGCGTTCGAGTACCCGCAGGCGACACCGCGTGCGCTCAGCACCTGGTGGATCGAGCATCCGCAGGCGCTGGTCTGGCCCGAAGGAGAGGAGATGTCTCCGCAGGCGCGGCTGCTACGCCGCGCGCTGCTGGAAGACGAGCCGCCCGGGTCGCGACCCCGGGCCCAGGAGCGGGCGCGCGAGCTTCTCCGCCAACGCTCGGTGCTGTCCCAGGAATGGTGGCGATTCGAGCCTCTGAGACAACTCGAGTGCCTGCTGATGACCGATCGCCTGGTGCTCACGGTCGCCACCGACCTGTCCGGACCGCGGGCTCCCGCCACGCCCTGGTACCCGGCCCGCTCCCGTCTGGTGCGGGATATCGAAGCCGCGCGTGAGCTGGCGGAGGACCGTTCCTGGGGTTGCCTGCTCCTGAGCGCGACGCCGGTCCAGATCGGGGAGGAGATTCTCGGCGACCGCGCTCTGGCGGCGGCGGCGCCGCACCTCGCGCAGACCGACCGCCGGGAGCTGCGGTCCGCCTATGTGGGCAACCTCACCTGGCCGGCTGCCGCAGCTGCGCTGGCGGCCTGATCCCGGCTCAGCCGGGCAGCGTCCAGAAGCCGTCCGAGCCCACGTGTCGCTCCGTGGCGATCCGGCCCAGCTGCTCCCGGGCGTCCTTCTGGTCCAGGTCGGCTACGACGGCCACCTCTCGCGTGGCCAGCGGGCCGGATGCCCACCGCAGGACCTCGTCGACATCACCGGCGGCCGGCCGGCGCTCGCTGCCCGGCACCAGGTTGGCCAGTACGACGTCATAGGCGGCGAAAGGCTGAAAGCCCGGGACCACGATCGTTACGCCGTCCGACAGGCGGGCGATCTCGTAGGTGGGACACGCGTAGCGCCGGCCTCCGGACCAGTTGGCCAGCTTGTGGTCGAGTACGCGTGCGGCGGGCATCGGCTGCCGCGCTGCCTTCATGTCGTCTTCCAGGGCCGCTTCGACGCGAGCGTCGGCCATCCAGCGCTCCACCTCGCTCCGGTCCAGCCCGGCGCTGGCGGTGGCCAGCTCGAGCATCTCGGGCTCGTCCAGCAGAGCGTCCCCGGCAAAGTTGTGCACCCGCAGGCAGCGGAGCAGTGCGCGACTGGCCGCCGGCTCGTGCAGGCGAGTGGCCACCACGGCCCGGCAGGCGGGGCGCGTGGCGGACATCCGCCGGCGCTGCGAAGTGTCGATCGGCATCCCGTGGTCCCGCGCGACCGACTTGTAGGCGCCGGCCTGTCGCTCCGGCGTGAAGCCCAGCTCCAGATAGTGCTCCGGGGAGTCGGCCAGGACGACCATTCGGGATTGCCATTCGAGCTGATCTGCGTAGAGCCACTCGAGCCTTCGCCGTACCGGTTCGGCGCTGTACGCCCAGGGACAGCCAGGGTCGGTGAACTCGGTTACCCGTACGTCAGCCATGCCCCGACGATAGCCGCAGCCGCCCGGTCAGCTGTCCGGGCGTTCCTCCTCGTCGGCCTCGCCGTAGGCGGCGGTGGAGCGGTCGGCCTCCCGCTCTGGCGTGAACGCGTCCTGGGTCGGCTTCGCGCGGCCATCGCCGTGGGAGGCGTTCTCCACCAGGTCGGCCTCAGCGGTCTCCCAGCCATCCTGCTCGCCCTCGCCGGCTTCGGCCAGGGGCTCCATCGCCGGGTCATCGCTCTGCGGGGGGACGTTGCCGCCGATGTGGCCGGCCTGCGCCGCGGCGGCGCTCTCCTCCTGCGCCACCAGGGCGTCGTCGTCTGGGTCAGGTGTGGGTTCAGTGGTTTCGGACATGGGCTCCTGCTACCCAGCGCCTGGGCGGACAATCATCGCCGGCCGCATGCTTGCCGGGCTCTCATCCGGGTACAACGGGACGGCGTGTCTGAGCACCCGAGAACCAACCCCGCTTCCCGTGCCTCGGCGCCGAGGCCCAATCAGACGGAACGACCACCTTCCGTGTCTGGGCGCCTGAGGCCCCAGGCCTAACGCTGGCGGTGGGAGCCGATCGTCACCCGATGATCGATACCGGAGGCGGCGTCTTCGAGGTCCGCCTGGACGTGGGTGCCGGGACCGACTACGGCTTTGCGCTGGCCGACGGCAGGGTCCTTCCCGATCCGTGGTCGCGCCGCCAGCCCGAGGGCATCCGCGGATCCTCCCGGGTGCTCGACTTGGCCGAGCTCAAAGCCGGCCAAGGCGCAGACAGAACCTGGAACGGTGTGTCGCTCCGGGACCTGGTGATCTATGAGCTGCACGTCGGCACGTTCTCGGCGCAGGGCACCTTCGACGCGGTCATTCCCAGGCTGCCTGAGCTCCGGGAGCTGGGGATCACCGCCCTCGAGGTGATGCCGATCGCGACCTTTGCGGGCCATCACGGCTGGGGTTACGACGGCCTCTACACGTTCGCGGCCCACGAGCCGTATGGAGGGCCGGCCGGGTTCGCGCGGCTGGTGGCGGCAGCCCATCAAGCCGGGCTGGGCGTGCTGCTCGATGTCGTCTACAACCACATGGGCCCCGGCGCCGACCAGGTCAAGGCGTTCGGGCCTTACACGACCGACCGGCACGAGACCTTCTGGGGCGAGGCGATCGACTACGCCCGGCGCCCGGTGCGGGAGTGGGCCATCCAGAACGCGGAGATGTGGATCCGGGACTACGGGGTCGACGGACTCCGGCTGGATGCCGTGCACGCCATCTTCGACGACTCTCCGGTGCACGTGATGGCCGAGCTGGCCGGCCGGGTCAAGGCGATCAACCCAGGCGCGCTGCTCATCTCCGAAATGGAGATCGGGGATCTCCGGCCGATCGAGGTGTGGGGTCACGACGCCCAGTGGGAGGACGCGCTGCACCACGCCTGCCACGTGCTGCTGACCGGGGAGCGTGAGGGCTACTACAGCGAGTACGGGCGTGTCGCCGACGTCGCCCGCGAGCTCGAGCGCCCCGAGGGCCGGCGGTTCGTGGTCTGCGCCCAGAATCACGATCAGGTCGGGAACCGGGCCGTGGGAGACCGGCTGCACGGACGGGATCTTCGCCTGGCCGCGTTCTGCGCCATCCTCTCGCGCGGCACACCGATGCTCTTCCAAGGAGAGGAATATGACGAGCGCCACCCGTTTCAGTACTTCACTGATCACATCGATCCCGAGATCGCGCGCATGACCCGCGACGGCCGTCGCCGGGAGTTCGCCGACTTCGCCGGCTTCAGCGCCGAGGAGATCCCGGACCCCCAGGACCCGGACACCTTTGAGCGCTCCAAGCTCGACCCCACCCAGGGAGACCCGGCCCACCGGGAGTACTACCGTGAGCTGCTGGAGCTTCGCCGGCAGCTTCCGGACGAGCTGAAGGTCACCGAGGTGGACGAGGAGCGCCGGCTGCTGAGATTCTCCCGAGGCTCCGTCGAGCTGGTGGCCAACTTCTCCGACCGGGAGCAGGACGGCTTCCCGGCCCGCACGGGATCGGTGATCGGGTGAGCGTCTTCACGGCACCCTCCTCCGGTCGGCGGCGCGGGCGTCCGCGCGCCGACGTCCTCCCGGGCCGGCCGTTCCCGCAGGGGGCCACCTGGGACGGACAGGGGACGAACTTCTCGATCTGGTCCGAAACCGCCGAACGCGTGGAGCTGTGCCTGTTCGACGAGCAGGGCCATGAACGGCGGATCGAGGTGACCGACCAGACCGCGTTTCAGTGGCACCTGTATCTGCCCGGGATCGAGCCGGGCCAGCGTTACGCCTACCGCGTGCACGGCCCCTATGACCCCGAGCGGGGGTTGCGCTTCAACCCCTCCAAGCTGCTGCTCGACCCCTACGCCAAGGCGATCGACGGCGCGGTGGACTGGAAGGCTGCCAATACGCTGCCCTACGAGCCGGGAGGCGGCGAGGACGCGGACCTGACGATCGACACCAGTGACGATGCCGCGGCGATTCCCAAGTGCGTCGTCGTCGACACCAGCTTTGACTGGGAGGGCGACCGGATCATCGGGCGCCGCTGGAGCAGCACCGTGATCTACGAGACCCACGTCAAGGGCTTCACGCAGCGCCATCCCGAGGTCCCCGAGGAGATCCGGGGCACGTACGCCGGACTGGCCTCCGAACCGTCCATCCGCTATCTCCAGCAACTCGGGGTGACGGCGGTTGAGCTCCTGCCGGTGCATCACATCGCCGACGAGAGCTTCCTGGTGGACCGCGGGCTGTCCAATTACTGGGGCTACAGCTCGATCGGGTACTTCGCGCCGCACGCCGCTTACAGCTCCTCCGGGACCGACGGCGAGCAGGTGCACGAGTTCAAGTCGATGGTCAAGACGCTGCACAGTGCCGGGATCGAGGTGATCCTCGACGTCGTCTTCAACCACACCGCGGAGGGCAACCAACTCGGGCCGATGCTGTCCTTCAAGGGGGTCGACAATCCGGGCTACTACCGCCTCAGTCCCGAGGACCCGCGGTACTACGTGGACTTCACCGGGACCGGCAACAGCCTAAACACGGTCAATCCGGCGGTGCTGAGGATGATCATGGACTCGCTGCGCTACTTCGTGCTGGATTGCCACGTGGACGGGTTCCGGTTCGATCTGGCCGCCGCGCTGGCGCGGGGGCTGTACGACGTCAACCGCCTGTCGTCGTTCTTCGACGTCATCCACCAGGATCCGTACCTGAGTCAGGTCAAGCTGATAGCCGAGCCCTGGGACGTGGGGCCGGGCGGCTACCAGGTCGGCAACTTCCCGATTCTGTGGACGGAGTGGAACGGCGAGTACCGGGACGCCATCCGTGACTTCTGGCGATCACAGCGCCCGGCGTCCGAGTTCGCCCAGCGATTCACCGGCTCGGCCGACCTCTACCAGGACGACGGCCGGCGCCCGGCGGCTTCGATCAACTTCGTCACCGCCCACGACGGGTTCACGCTGCGCGACCTCGTCTCCTACAACGAGAAGCACAACGAGGCGAACCTGGAGGACAACCGGGACGGCACCGACGACAACCGGTCATGGAACTGCGGGGTCGAGGGCCCGACCGATGACCCGGAGATCCTGGAGCTGCGGGCGCGCCAGCAGCGCAATTTCATGACCACGCTGCTGCTCTCGCAGGGCGTTCCGATGCTCCTGGGCGGCGACGAGATGGGACGCACCCAGGGTGGGAACAACAACGCCTGGTGCCAGGACAACGAGATCTCCTGGTTCGATTGGGCCTCCGCCGATCCGGAGCTGCAGGAATTCACGCGGCGGGTGATCGAGTTGCGGCAGTCCGAGCCGGTGTTTCGCCGCCAGGACTTCTTCGTGGGGGACGAGGTGGTCGGCTCGGGCCTGCCGGACGTCGTCTGGCTGCGTCCTGACGGCGAGGACATGACCGCTTCCGATTGGGAGCGGGAAGACGCTCACTCGCTGAGCGTTTTCCTCAACGGGCGAGAGATCCCCACCCACGACCGCGACGGCAATCCGATTCGCGGCGCGTCGTTCCTGATCTTCTTCAACGCCCACTACGAGCCGATCGACTTCTGCGTCGCGCCGCGGCTGGGGGAGGCGTGGAAGCTGGAACTGACGACCGGCGATCACGCTGCGCTCCCGGCTGAGTCCGAACCGGGCTCAACTGTGAGCGTGGAGGCCCGATCGATCGTCGTGCTCCGCCGCGAGGGGGGGAATGGCCGGACGGACACGTAGCCGGGTGTGAGCGCGCCGATCAACCCCACTTCGGCGGGCAGGATGATGGCCCGTCCGACACCCGGCTGCCGCAATCGGTCAGACTGATCCCAATGGGCAAGTTCGCAGGTCCCGCGGAGGAGCGGTTCGAGTTGCTGGCCGCAGTCGCCGGCGTCGCAACGGGAGCGCTCTCCCTGGAGGAGACGGTGGATCGCCTATTGAGCATCCTGGTTCCCGGATTTGCAGATCTGGCCTCGATCATGGCCGCCGGCGACAGTGGCACGTGGAGACGTCTGGGCGCCCGCATCGGCCCACCGGCGACGGCCGCGGACGAGCAGCGGATGCGGGGACGGCGGCGCGTGAGCGAGGCGCCGCTGGGGATGAGCGATCCACAGCGCACCGTCAGCCGTCTGCTGTCTCCCCTGACCGACGAGCACCTCCGCTCGGTGGCCGTCGACGAGCCGGATCTGGTGCTCCTGCGCTCGCTCGACCTGGGCTCGGCGCTGTTCGTGCCGCTCCAGGCCCGCGGCCGGACCGTCGGGGCGCTGTCCTGCGCGGTGCGGGCGCAGCGCGCCCCGTATGACGAGGAGGACCTCCGGTTCGCCGAGATCCTGGCTGGCCGGCTGGCGCTGGCCCTGGACGCCGCCGGGTTGTCGGAGACCGTCTCGGGGCTGGAGCGCCGGTTCGAGGTGGCGCTGCAGAACCTGGCCGAGGCGGTACTGGTGCGAGACGCATCCGGAGCGATTGTGTTCGCCAACCCGGCCGCCGCGCATCTGCTGGAGGTGGACTCTCCGGACCACGTGGTTGACGCTCCACGCGGAGACTTCATGGCGCGCTACGACGTGTTCGACGAGGACGGGCGGCCCCTCGAGCTCAGTCAGCTGCCCTCAGCCCGGGCGGCAGGCGGGGAGTCACCGGAGCCGATGCTGGTGCGCAACGTCAACCGGGACACGGGACGGGAGCGCTGGCTGATCGACAAGGCCAGCCCCGTGTTCGGGACCGACGGCGAGGTATCGCTGGTGGTCACGGTCGTGGAGGACGTCAGCGAGGTCAAGCGGGGCGAGCTGACCCAGCGGCTGCTGGCCGAAGCCGGGCGGGAGCTGTCCTCCTCGCTTGACTACGAGCTGACCCTTCAGGGTGTGGCGCGTCTGGCGGTGCCGGACTTCGCCGACTGGTGCGGGGTGCGCGTGCGTGGCGGTGGCGACCTGCTGCAGCAGGTCGCGGTGGCGCACGTGGAGGAGGCCAAGGTGGCTCTGGCCCGGGAATTCGGTGAGCGCTATCCCAACCGCCTGAGCGATCCGGGCGGGGCGGCCGAGGTGATCCGCAGCGGCAAGCCCCAGCTGGTCCACATCACCGAGGAGCTGCTCGCCGCCGCGCAGGCCAGCGAGGAGCAGCTCGACTTCGTGCGTCAGCTGCAGATGCGCTCCGTGCTGATCGTGCCACTGGCGATCGCCGGCCAACCTCCGATCGGGGCGCTGACGCTGGTGCGGGCCGAATCGGGCCGAATTTTCAGCGAGGACGACCTGACCGTGGCGCAGGAGTTGGGGCGCCGTGCCGGGACGGCGGTGGAGAATGCCCGCCTGTACACGGAACGCTCGCGCATCGCCAGCACGCTCCAGCAGAGCCTGCTGCCGCCTGAGCTACCGGACCAGCCCGGCTTCCGCCTGGCCTCGCTGTACCGGGCGGCCGGCGCCCAGAACGACGTGGGCGGAGACTTCTACGACGTCTTCCCCGTCGCCGGAGGCTGGGTCGCGGTGGTTGGAGATGTGGCCGGCCGAGGCGCTGAGGCGGCGGCCCTGACCTCCCTGGCTCGCTACACGCTGCGGACAGCCAGCCGGCTGCTGGACGACCCGCTGGACGCGGTTCAGCAACTCAACCTGGCGCTGCTGGAGCGGCCGAAGCTGTCGCTGGTGAGCATCTGTTTCGTGCTGGTGCGAGAGGCCGATGAGCAGGTGAGCGCAGAACTGATCCTGGCCGGCCACCCACCCGCTTACCACCTTCACGCCGGGGAACCGACGCCCGTCGGCGTGTTCGCGCCGTTCCTCGGGCTGTCGGACGAGGTGGCCTGGCAGCCGAGCACGGTGAAGCTCGCTCCCGGCGATCAGCTCGTGCTCTACACCGATGGCGTCACCGACACCGTCGGGGAGACTGAGCGCTTCGGAGAGGAGCGGCTGGCGGCGGCGCTACGCGGCAGCCCGAGCGCCGACGACGCCGTGCGCCAGATCTACGAGGCGCTCCGGCACTTCGCCCGCGGCGCGCAATCCGACGACACCGCGATTCTCGTCCTGGAACGAGTGCCGGTGGCTGACCGGGTCGGCGTTCGGGCGCGTTAGCGACCGGACACTTGTTCGGTTCGGTTGCTCCCCGGTATGGCGGCGCGCTACCGTGACCCTCGGATGCTCTCGCGGCACGGACACAGGGGCCCGTTGCTCGTGCTGCTCCTGGCGTTGGCAGCAATGCTCGCCGTGGCGGCGCCAACGCTGGGCGCCTCACGCCGAACCGGTGGCCTCGTGCGGGTCGGCAGTGCGCCGCAGCTGCCCGCGGGAACCCAGCCGGCCGGGGTCGTCAGTCCGACGCGTTCGCTGCATCTCACGGTCGCACTGGCCCCGAGGACGCCGGCGGCTCTGGCCGCCTACGCGGCCGCGGTCAGCGATCCGACCTCGTCACTTTTCCACCGCTTCCTGAGCCCGGCCGGTTTCGTGCGGCGCTTCGCCCCGCGCGCCGCCCAGGTGGCGGCGGTGCTGGCCTCGCTGCGCCGGCACGGTCTCTCCCCCGGAGCGGTCTCCGCCAACGGGCTGGCGATTCCGGTGCAGGCCACCGCGGGCGCGATCGAGCGCGCCTTCTCGATTTCCCTCGTCGCGGTTCGCCTCCCGAGCGGTCGTACGGCCACCCTCAGCCTGTCGGCGCCTGCCCTGGACCGGGCGGTGGCGGGATCCGTACAGGCGGTGATCGGCCTCAACGGACTCGATCATCCCGTGCCGGCGGACCCGCCCCGATCGACCCGGGTCAGCCACGCGAGCTCAGCCGCTCGGCCGCAGGTCGCCACCGGCGGTCCACGTCCGTGCGCCACCGCGCGCAACGACGCCGGTCCCAACAGCGCCTACACGGCTGACCAGATCGCCTCCGCCTACCGCTTCTCCGGACTGTTTCGCCACGGGGACAAGGGCCGGGGCGTCACGATCGCGCTGTATGAGCTGGAACCGAACGCAAAAGCCGACATCGCGGCCTATCAGCACTGCTACGGCACCCACACGCCCATCAGCTACATCAAGGTGGACGGCGGGTCCGGGTCGGGAGACGGCGGCGGCGAGGCGGCGCTCGATATCGAGCAGGTGATAGGGCTGGCTCCGCGGGCGCGTGTACTCGTCTACCAGGGCCCGAACTCCAACATCGGCTCGCCGGGCTCAGGCCCGTTCGACGTCTATAGCAAGATCATCAGCCAGGATCGGGCCAGTGTCGTCTCCACCTCGTGGGGCGAGTGCGAGCCGCTGCAGGGACAGAGCACCGCCGAGGCGGAGAACACGTTGTTCGAGGAGGCCGCCGCCCAGGGTCAGACGGTGGTGGCGGCGTCGGGCGACTCCGGCTCAGAGGGCTGTTACAACCCGATGAGCGGGGGCCTGCCCGACACCGAGCAAGCCGTGGTGGACCCGGCCAGCCAGCCGTTCGTCACCGGCGTGGGCGGCACCACGCTCAGCAGCCTCGGGCCGCCGCCTGGCGAGACCACCTGGAACAGCGGCGGGCCGCTGTTCGGCGGCGCCAGCGGAGGGGGGGTCTCCACGTTCTGGCGGATGCCCGTCTACCAGCGCAAGGCACCCAAGTCCCTCCGCGTGATCCAGGGCGACTCGTCGGGATCTCTCTGCGGCGCGGGCGGCGGCGCGCACTGTCGCGAGGTGCCCGACGTCTCGGCGGACGCCGACCCAAACACGGGCTACTTGATCTATTTCAACGGCGACGGCTCCGATCTGAGCGACCCCTCACAGGGCTGGCAGGGCATCGGCGGGACCAGTGGCGCCGCTCCTCTGTGGGCGGCGCTGGTAGCGCTCGCCGACGCCAACCGCGCGTGTGGCCGGGCTCGGCTGGGCTTCGTGAACCCCGCCCTCTACCGCCTGGCCGCTCGCGGCGAGCACACCTACTTCAACGACGTGACCTCCGGCAACAACGACCTCACCGGGACCAACGGTGGCCGGTACCCCGCCGGGCGGAACTACGACATGACCACCGGATTGGGCACCCCGAACGGTGATGCGGTGGCGCTGGGCATGTGCCGGGAGGGCCTGCGCCTCCTCGATCCAGGCACCCAGAGGAGCCGCCTGCACAAGCGAGTCACGCTGCGGCTGCACGTCTCGGACGCGCGCGGCGCCGGGCTCGCGCTGAGCGTGCGAGGGCTGCCGCCAGGCCTCAGGCTGCGCTCCGGGGGACATCGCATCAAGGGACGGACGCTCCACTCCGGCACATATCACGTCACCGTTCGGGCCACCGATGGGAACGGGGCGACGCGCACGATCCACTTCATCTGGAAGGTCCGGGGCTGAGCGGTTCCTGGGCCGGCGGGTCCTGAGCGCGGGGGACGAGGCTCCCGAACCGGCTCGCTGGCATGATCATGGTAGGTCCCGCTCGGGATCGTCCGTCATCGCTTGGGCCCCCGCTCACTGATCTGATGCCAGCTTCGTTCACCTCACCGATCGCTGCGGCGATCGCCCCAGACCTGCTCGAGCGCTTTCAGCGCTACGTCGCGATCGATACGCAATCCCGGCGTGACCAGGACCGCCAGCCGAGCACTCCCGGCCAGCTCGACCTGGCGCGCCTACTCGTGGAGGAGCTGCGCCAGATCGGACTGCCCGATGCCCGCCTGGACGAGCATGGCTACGTGTACGCCACGCTGCCGGCCAACCGGGAGCGAGGCGCACACCGTTCGGTGTGATCGCCCACGTGGACACCTCACCTGACGCGCCCGGGGCGGGCGTTGACGCCGATCGTCCACCGAGACTATGACGGTGGGGTCATCGAGCTCCCCCGTGACGGCACGCGGCTGGACCCGCGGACATGCCCGAGCTGGAGGCGGTCCGCGGACACGATCTGGTCACCGGCAGCGGCGACACCCTGCTCGGAGCCGACGACAAGGCCGGAGTGGCCGCGATCATGGCCGCCGTCGCCCACCTCGCCGCCCATCCGGAGCTGCCCCGCTCGACCCTGCGTGTCGCCTTCACCCCAGACGAGGAGATCGGCGAGGGGGCCACCCGGTTCGACATTCGCGGTTTCGGCGCGCGATTTCGCCTACACCGTGGACGGGTCCGAGCCTCGGAGAGCTCCAGGACGAGTCGTTCGCCGCGCTCGAGGCTGTCGATCCACGTCGAAGGGGTGGAGGTCCACCCTGGTCAGGCGACAGGGCAAGCTCGTCAGCGCGCTGCGTCTGGCCGCCCGGATCGTGGCGGAGCTGCCATCCGACCGGCTGACCCCGGAGACAGCCGCGGAGCAGGGAGGGCTTCATCCATCCCTACGAGCTGACCGGCAGCGCCACCCATGCCGAGCTCCGCGTGATCCTGCGGGACTTCGACGAGGAGCAGCTGGCGGCGCATGCCCAGCTGCTCCAGGACACCGCACGCCGGGTGATCAACGGTACTCCGGCGGCTCGCCTGACCGTCGACCTTCGCCGCCAGTATCGCAACATGGCCAGTTCATCGGCAGTCGCCCCAGCTGGTGCGAGGCGGCCGAGGAGGCGATGCACGCCGAGGGCATCGAGCCGATCCGCCGCGCCATCCGAGGCGGCACGGATGGCTCGCGGCTCAGCGAGATGGGGCTGCCGACCCCGAACCTGTTCGACGGCGGGCACGAGTACCACTCGGTCAGGGAATGGGCCTCGCGTGCAGGAGATGGCGGCCGCCGCTGCAACGCTGGTGCGCCTGGCCGAGGTCTGGTCGCGCCGCCCCGCGGCGCGGATAGGCTCGGCTGCGATGGCGACTTACGACGACAGCCTGGCCTCGGTCGACGGAGCGATCATGCCCGCTCTCGAGGCGAGGATCCCCGTCACCGACGAGGGCCTGTTGCGGGGGGACGGCGTGTTCGAGGCCGTGCGCGTGTACGCCGGAACTCCGTTCCGCTGGAGGACCATCTCGCCCGCCTGGAGCGCTCGGCCGGGAATCTGCGCCTGCCCGTGGACGTGGAGGCCGTCCGGGCCGACCTGTGGCGGCTGCTGGCCGAGGCCGGGGCCGGCGCCGACCCCGCGCCTGAGGCACTGCGCATCCTGCGTCACCCGGGGAGGGCGCCGGGTACTCCTCACCGAGCCCCTTCCTGAGCTGGCTGACCGTGCCCGGCTGGGCACGGTGAGCTACGCCCCGACCCGCGTGCTCGACGGGGTCAAGTCGCTCTCCTACGCCTCCAACATGCTCGCCCGTCGCCTGGCCCAGGAGGCCGGGTTCGACGAGGCGCTGCTGGTCACACCCCACGGCCGGGTGCTGGAAGCCCCGACCAGCAGTGTCTTCTGGGTCAAGGACGGCGACCTCCACACACCACCGCTGAGCGATCACATCCTCGCCTCGATCACGCGGCAGCTGGTGATCGACGTCACCGGGGCCGGCGAGCGGGAGACGACACTCGAGGATCTGCTGGCGGCGGACGAGGTGTTCCTGGCCTCGACCATGCGGGAGGTCCATCCCGTCGGCACCGTCGATGATCGCGAGTATCCGGCCGATGCCCCGGTGACAGCCGGCGCGGCGGAGGCGGTCGGGCGGCGCGTGGCAGAGGAGCTGGCGGGCGCTTGAAACGCCTGCCCGTGGCGGAGCCGGCGAGCGCTTGAGAGTCCTCACGGTCATCGGCAACCGGCCCCAGTTCATCAAAGCGGCCGCCGTGTCCCCGCGGCTCAGAGCTGTGGCGCAGCGAGTTCCTCGTGCACACCGGGCAGCACTTCGACGACGAGCTGTCCCAGGTGTTCTTCGCGGAACTCGGGCTGCCCGAAACCGGAGCGGCAGCTGGACGTGTCCGGCGGGTCCAACACGTCTCAGCTCTCGCGGATGCTGGCGGTGCTGGAGCCCGTCGTGGCCGAGATCGAGCCGGATGTGGTGCTCGTCTACGGTGACACGAACTCCACCCTGGCCGGTGCCCTGACCGCCGCTCAGGGCGGAGTGCCGGTGGCTCACGTCGAGGCCGGGATGCGCTCGTTTGATCGTCGGATGCCCGAGGAGCTCAACCGCGTACTCACGGATCACGTCAGCGCGCTGCTGCTCTGCTCCTCCGATCAGGCGGTTGACAACCTCCACCGGGAGAGCGTGGCCGGCGAGGCGGTCGACGGTCGGTGACGTGATGGTCGACGTGGCCCAGCAGATCCAGCCGCGGGCTCGACAGCGCCGGGGATCTGGTCGAGGCGCACGGCGTCAGCGCCGGTGAGTACTTGCTGGTGACCGCGCACCGGGCCGGGAATGTCGACGTTCCGGAGCGGCTGGAGTTGTTGGTGGAGCTCCTGCTGAGCTTGCCCGCGCCGGCCATCCTCCCCCTGCATCCCCGCACGCGCGCCCGGCTCAGCTCCGCCGGGCTGCTGGACCGGCTCGCGTCAGCCGAGCAGCTGCGGCTGACCGCGCCGCTCGGTTACGTCGAGACGATGGCCCTGCTGACCAACGCGCGCGCCGTGCTCACTGACTCGGGCGGCCTGCAGAAGGAGGCCTACCTGGCGGCCGTGCCCTGCCTGACGCTGCGGCCCAACACCGAGTGGGTGGAGACCGTCGAGACCGGCTGGAACCGGCTGGTCGACCTCGATGCCGACGCCGTTCATGCGGCCCTGGGCGGCGACAGGCCCGCGGAGCATCCGCAGCTCTACGGGGACGGACGCGCCGGCGAGCGAGTCGTGGCCGAGTTGCAACGGCGCTTTGGATAGCGGGTCAACGCCCATCGGGTAACCGGTCCGGGCGGCAGTGACACTAGACTGCGGCGCCAGATGGCCTCTGCTCCGGTTCGCATCGGTGTTGCCGGGCTCGGCTACTGGGGGCCGAATCTGGCCCGAAACTTCGCCTCCCTGCCCGGGTGCGAGCTGCGCTGGTGCTGTGATGCTTCCGAGGAGGCCAGGGCGCGCGCCGCCACCCAGTTCCCTGGCGTCGCCGTTACCGATGACCTGCAGGTCCTGCTGGACGATCCCGAGCTGGACGCGATCGCGCTGGCCACGCCGGTGCCGAGCCATGCCGCCCTGGCGGCGGCGGTTCTGGGCGCGGGCAAGCACTGCTTCGTGGAGAAGCCCCTGGCCCAATCGGTGGCCGACGCCGAGCGCGCCGTCGACGCGGCGCGGAAGGCCGATCGGGTGCTGATGGTGGGGCATCTGCTGGAGTACCACCCGGGGGTCCTGTCGCTCAAGGAACTGGCCGACAGTGGCGAGCTGGGCGAGATCTACTACATCTACGGCAACCGTCTGAATCTGGGCAAGCTCCGGGCTGACGAGAACGCGCTGTGGAGCCTCGGTGCGCACGATGTCTCCGTGCTCCTGCTGCTGGCCGGCGAGGAGCCGGTGGAGGCTGTGGCCCATGGTGAGTCGTACGTGCGCCCGGGAGTCGAGGACGTGGTCTTCTGCTTCCTGCGCTTCCCCTCCGGGCTGTCCGCCCACCTGCACATGAGCTGGCTGGATCCACACAAGGAGCGCCGCTTCACCGTGGTTGGCTCCCGCCAGATGGCCACGTTCGACGACATGGCGCTGGAGGGCAAGGTCACCGTCTACGACAAGGGGTTCGACGAGGACGCCCGCGGCTACGGCGAATACATCACCCGCAGTGGCGCGATCTTCTCGCCCCGCCTGCCCAACGTGGAACCGCTTCGGGTGGAGTGCGAGCACTTCGTCGACTGCATCGTCACCGGCCGGCAGCCACGCTCGGATGGGGTCAGTGGACTGCGGGTGGTGCGAGTGCTGGAGGAGCTGCAGCGCTCGCTCGATCTCTCGGCCCGCGGAGGCCCGCGTGGCTGACGACGGGGATGCGAGCGCCCGGATGGCGTCCGGCGGCGGCGGGGTCGCGTCTGGCGCTGGGGTCGCGTCTGGCGCACACGTGGCGGCCGGCGCCCAGCTCGGCGATGCGGTCGTGGTGGAGCCCGGCGCGGTCGTGTACGCCGGAGCCGAGATCGGCGCCAACTCGGTGATCGGCGCCTGCGCAGTAGTTCATCCCGGAGTACGGCTGGGGGCGCGCTGCGTGGTGGAGGATGGCGCGGTGCTGGGCAAGCGGCCTCGCCTTCGGCCCGGATCGAGCGCAGCCGGCGCCGACCCCGGCCAGCTGGTGATCGGCGACGAGGTGACCGTGTGCGCGGGCGCCGTCCTCTACGCAGGGGCACAGATCGCGCGCGGGGCCATATTGGGTGATCAGACCCAGATCCGTGAGCGCTGCCGGGTGGGCGAGCGCTCGGTGGTGGGACGCGCCTCGTGCATCGACTTCGACGCGGTCGTCGGCGATCACGTCTCGATCCAGACCGGCGTCTACGTGACCGGTGGCGCCGTCGTGGAGGACGACGTGTTCATGGGTCCTGGGTCGCTGATGACCAACGACGACGCGATGGGACGCCATGCCAGGGGCGATCGCCTGAGCGCGCCGATCCTGCGACGGGCATGTCGCATCGGAGGCGGCGTGGTCCTCGTTCCGGGCGTCGAGGTGGGCGAGGAGGCGTTCGTGGCCGCCGGTGCGGTGGTCACCAAGGACGTGGAGCCCCGCGCCTTCATGGTCGGGATCCCCGCGCGGCTGGTCCGGCAGGTGACCGACGAGGAGCTGATCGAGCGCTGGCGGTAGGGGCGGGTGGCGCAGGTGGGCTGGGCGACGCTGTGCGCGCGCTGCGGGAGTGGCAGCACGACGGGGCACCGCTGCAGTTGCATCCGGGGGACGTGGGCTGGTACTGGCGATACGGCGCCGAGGCGACGGCCGCGGCCGTCAGGACCTGGAGCCGCGACGGACGGATGCTCGCCGTGGGGTTGCTGGACGGTCCCGAGCTATTGCGACTGGCGATCGCGCCGGAGGCTGTCGACGATGAGGAGCTGGCCCACGCGATGGTCGCTGACGTGACTCAGCCGGAGCGGGGCGTCCTGCCGGAGGGGGAGGTGTGCGTCGAGGCGCGCTTCGGCGGCTCGTTTTACGGGTTGCTGTTGGGCCAGGGGTGGGTTCCGGATGAGCTCTGGACGCCGCTCTGTCGTGATCTCACCGAGCCGGTGGAGGATTGCGGCGTTCGGATCGAGGCGATCGGCGCGGAGCAGGCGGCCGTGCGGTGCGCCGTCCAGCGCGCGGCGTTCGATTCCTCCATGTTCACGACCGAGCGCTGGCGGGCGATGGCGGCCGGGCTGCCGTATGCCGAGGCCCGATGCCTGGTCGCCTACGACGGCCCGGGCAACGCGGTGGCGGCCGCGACGGTGTGGTCGGCCGGTCCCGGGCGGCCCGGATTGCTCGAGCCCATGGGCGTGCATCGCGACCACCGCGGCCGGGGCCATGGCCGGGCGATCACCGTCGCGGCAGCGAACGCGCTGCGGGACCTGGGCTCATCGAGCGCGATCGTGTGCACCCGGAGCTCCAACGTCGCTGCCGTCGCCACCTACAGGTCGGCTGGCTTTCAGCAGTTACCTGAAGTGCCCGACGTGAAGCGGAGCGCCTAGGACCCGCGTCCCGCGGGTTTGCGCGCTCGGTTCTCCCGCGCCAACCGTCCAGGGTGCATTTAGTCCGCTATAGGCGGCTTAAATGAACCCGATGTGTAGGCCCGGTGACGGGGGCGACCCCGTCCAAAGCCGTCCGCTCCGACGGCCTGGCCGGGCTAGGCGGGGTCGGCCGCGCGCAGCTCGGTGGCCATCCCGCCCGATCCGTACATGTCGGCGGCGGCCTTGGTCCAGATGATCTCGTCCCGGCCCGGTCCGACGCCGATCAGGGCGACCGGGACCTTGACGAAATCGGCGATGAAGCGCAGGTAGTCGCGGGCCGCCTCGGGCAGGTCCTCCTCGTTGCGGCACTCACGCAGATCCTCCGACCAGCCGGGCAGCTCCTCGTACTCGCCGACGGCGTGGTGCAGGACCGTCTGGTGGTAGGGGAAGTGGTCGAACTCGGCGCCTTCGGCACCGCGGTAGCGGGTGCACACACAGAGGGTGTCCTGCCCGGACAGTACGTCGAGCTTGGTCACCGCCAGCGCGGTCATCGAGTTGATCCGGGCCGCGTAGCGCAGGCCCACCAGATCCAGCCAGCCGATCCGGCGCGGCCGGCCCGTGGTCGTGCCGTACTCGCCCCCTCGGTCGCGGAGCTCGTCGGCCAGGGAGCCCTCCAGCTCGGTCGGGAACGGTCCGGCTCCCACGCGGGTGCTGTAGGCCTTGGTGACACCCCAGACCTCGTCGATGTCCCTGGGGCCGACGCCGGCGCCGATGCAGGCGGCCCCGGCCACGGGGTTGGAGGAGGTGACGAACGGATAGGTGCCGTGGTCGATGTCCAGCAGCGCTCCCTGGGCACCCTCGAACACGACCATCTCGCCGTCGTCAAGGCGGTCCAGGACAAGCTTGGTGGTGTCGGCGATGTAGGCCTTGATCCGGTGTCCGTAGGTCAGGTACTCGTCGGTCATGGCCTGCAGATCAAGGCTGGGATGCTTGGCGAACTCACGCAGCGACAGCCGCTTGGGCTCCAGCGCGGCGACGATCTTCTTCTTGAGGATCTTCTCGTCCAGCAGATCCTGAACTCGGATGCCCAGCCGGGCGGCCTTGTCCGCGTAGCAGGGACCGATCCCCCGCCGGGTGGTACCGATCTGGAGCTTGCCGAGTTTGATCTCGCCGGCGTGGTCCAGAAGCATGTGGTAGGGCATGATCAGGTGGGCGTTGGCAGAGATCCGCAGCCCGCTCGTGTCCACGCCCCGGCGGCGAAGCTCATCCAGCTCATCGGTCAGGACCTTGGGGTCGATGACGACGCCGTTGCCGATCACGCACAGCTTGCCCCGGTGCAGGATGCCGGAGGGCATCAGGTGCAGCTTCCAGGTCTCGCCGCCCCGCACGATCGTGTGCCCGGCGTTGTTCCCGCCCTGGAAACGTACGACCGCATCACCCCGCTCGGCCAGCAGGTCAGTGATCTTCCCCTTGCCTTCGTCGCCCCATTGGGCGCCGACAATCACGATTCCCGGCATACCCAAAGGAGTGTAGGGGCAGGTCAGGCCCCCACGGGAACCGGCTCAGGCGATGCGGAGGTCCATCCGGTGATCGTGACCGAGCAGCGGCAGCTCATCGCACATCTCGGTGAGCCGTGACACGGTCCGCTCGGTGATCTGCTCGCACAGGACATCGCGGTCCAGGATGTTGGTGGTGATCACCATCGAACGTCGTTCCTCGTAGCGAGCGTTGACGATCGAGTAGAGCTCCTCCAGCACCCAGGGCGTCGATTGTTCCGCGCCGATGTCGTCGATGTGCAGGAGGTCCACGACGGTCAGCTGCTTGAACAGGTCAACATGCGAGCCGTTGTCGAAGGTCTGACGGATCGTGCGCAGCAGATCAGGCAGCGTGTACCGGGCTGCCGTCCGGCCGGCCCGCAGCGCTGCCTTGGTGATCAGCATCGCCAGCGTCGTCTTGCCGGTCCCGTTCGGTCCCATGAACCACAGTCCGCGCCCGCTCTGGAGCCGCTCCTCGATCCGGTCGGCGAACCGGCGGGTGGCCATGACCACGGCGGGATCCATCTCGGTCACCGGGAAGCGGTCGAATGCCACATCCCGGTAGAGCGGAGGGATCACCCCAGACAGGCTGCGAGCCTTGGCTCGCGCGACGATCTGGGGCCGGCAGCGGCAGTCATAGGCGGTGTTGCTGTCCTCGTCGTACAGCCAGCCCGAGCCGTCGCACTTGTCGAACGGGCAGCGGGTCACCCAGCGAACTCCGGACCGGCGTAGTTCATGAACTTGGGGAACTCGTTGCGGAACGTCAGCACGATCTCGCCCACCGGGCCGTTTCGGTGCTTGGCGACGATGATGTCCGCTTCCCCGGGTCGCGTCGACTCCCGGTTGTAGTACTCCTCCCGGTAGATGAACATGACCAGGTCGGAGTCCTGCTCGATCTGGCCGGACTCGCGCAGGTCCGACAGGATCGGCTTCTTGTCACCCGCGCGCTGCTCGACGTTTCGGCTGAGCTGCGAGAGGGCGATCACCGGCACGCCCAGCTCTCGGGCCAGGCTCTTGAGCCCGCGGCTG
This sequence comes from uncultured Solirubrobacterales bacterium, assembly GCA_963744525.1. Lineage (GTDB taxonomy): Bacteria > Actinomycetota > Thermoleophilia > Solirubrobacterales > Solirubrobacteraceae > Palsa-465. The sequence continues at coordinate 193,504 of CAVUTV010000008.1, forward strand.
ATCTGACCCACCTGTTCAACGCGGCTCTCGATCCGGCCCTCGTGGCGCATCAGCTGCAGGTAGTCGATGATGATCATGCCCAGGCCACCCTTGTCGGCCAGCTGGTGGTGCAGCCGCCGAGACTTGGCCCGTACCTCCAGGACGCCGGTGTCGCTCGAGTCATCGACGAACAGCGGCGCCTCGCCGAGCCGCCCGCATGCCTCCAGGATCTTCTGCCAGCGAGCTTCCGGAACCTTGCCCCGCCGTAGATCCTCGCCCTTGACCCTTGCCTGCGAGGCCACGAACCGCTGAGCCAGTTCCGATTCGGACATCTCCAGCGAGAACAGCGCCACCGGATAGCCGGCTAGCGCGGCATTCTCCGCGATGTTGGCCACCAGGGCCGACTTGCCCATCGACGGCCGGGCCGCCAGCACGATCAGGTTGCCGGGCTGGAAGCCGCCGGTGAGGTCGTCCATGTCTCGGAAGCCCGACGGGGTGCCGGTCAGCGAGCTCTTCTGAGTGGAGCGGAAGTGGAGGCGATCGGTCTCCTCGTGCAGGATCTGATCGATCGGCCGGATCGTCCGCTGACGGTCGTCGTGGGCCACCTCCAGCATCGCCCGCTCCGCCTGCTCCAGGAGCTCCCGCGGCGGGGCCTGCCGATTGTGGACGCCGGCCTGGATCTGGTAGGTGGCGGTCAGGAGCGCCCGCATCTGGGCCTGCTCGCGCACGATCCGTCCGTACTCAGAGGCATGGCCGGTGGCCGGGACCCAGGCAGACAGGTCCTCTATCACCGCCGAGCCGCCGATCTCCTCCAGCTGGTTGTCCTGCTGGAGCCGCTCGGCCACCGTCAGGGTGTCGATCTTCCGATCGTTGTTGTACAGGTCCAGCATCGCCCCGAAGATGGCGGCGTGCTCAGGTCGGTAGAAGTGCTCCGGGCGCAGCTGTTCGTCGACCAGCAGCGCGTGCAGGTGGCGCTCGTCCAGCAGCACCGCGCCCAGCACCGACTTCTCGGCGTCGATGTTCTGCGGCGGGAGGTTGGTGGGGGCTGTGGCGACGCTCATCTCAGATCAGCGAATATAGGTTGAGGGGAGGCGGACTTTTCCTGACGACCCCGCACCGTCCGAGGTTTCCGTGGGCCGCGCTCCGCATCCCTGAGCTACCCGCGCACCCGGCGGCGGACTGAACACGCGGGCACCGCCCGGATCACGGGCAGTACATCCGAACCACGTGATTGCTCTCACCTGAATACATCCGGATCTTGCCGTTATCCGAATGCAGCCGAACCACGTGATTTCCGCCGCCGGCTATCGCGCCCGTGCCCGTGCTACCGCTACCGGTGCTGCCGCTGGCCGCGTTGCTCCTGCTCAGGAGACCCTTGATCGCCGCGGCGTCGCGAGCACCCGTTTCGCCCGGGGCGATCACGATCTCCTGGCGCTTCCGGATGCTGGCCGGGTCAAACGTGACCGTCGGCACGGCTCCGTCGGGGCACATGAGCTTCGGTGCGTGCTTGGTCGGAGCTGCGATCTGCGCCCGTACTCCCATCGCGGCGAGCTTTGCGTTCGCGCCCGCGATCCCAGCCAGCTTCCTGAGGTTGACGGTAACCGTGCCGTCGTGGTTGCGAGTAATCGCGAACGCCGGCGGACTGGTCGACGCGCCGAGCAACAGCGCCGCCGCAACCGCGATTGCGGCCAATCCGACGGTGGTGCCGGCCAGCAGCCGGGGACGGGTCACGCGCCTGGGCTGGTCTGTTCGCTCGATGCGCGCCAGCTCGTCACCGTGCTCGCGCACGACCTTGACCCACAGGTTGTCTTCGAATTCACTCATGAACACGGTGCTCCTTTCTCAATCTCGCCCGAGCCCGCGAGAGCCGCATCCGCAGCACGCCGCGGGGAACGCCGAGCGCAGACGCGGCCTCCTTGGGCGTCAGCTCCGCTAGATCAACCAACTCGATCGCTGCTCGCTCGCCTGCGCTCAGCACAGCGAAGCGCTTCAGCAACTCCCGGCCTTCCTGCTGCGCGTCGATCTTGGCCGCCAACTCATCGAGCTCACCGCCCTCGAGCGCCCGGTAGCCCGCGAGCCGAACGATGGCGTCCTGGCCGTGGGAGACCTGCGCGCAATAAGCGGCCCACACATGAGCCGCGATCCCAAACAGCCACGCCCGGGCACTGCCGCGTCGGGGATCAAACGAAGCGAACGAGCCCGCGGCCCTCACGATCGTCTCCGAGGTCAGATCCGCCACCTCCTGCGGCTCCCGGCAGCGGCGCGCGAAATATGCCGCCACCACACCGACGTTGCTGCGGTAGATCTCCTCGAACTCAGCAAGTGCGCCGCCACCTAGGTTCTGCCGCACGCTGACCTCCGGGGCTGTCGCGGTGCTCATGCCTCTAGTTGCCGAGTCCGCTGCAAGCTGTCACATCGATCCCTGTGAAGTCAGTGCGCTGGCCCGCAGTCCTTGGCCGCCTGCTGGAACGCGGGGGAGCTCAGGAGCGAGTGGCTTGAGACCGGACACGGCCCACTTTGGTGAGAGCGCACGCGGTTGCTTTCGGATGGAGGGCAGCTCGAGACGAAGGGTTGGACCACCCTGTACCGCACCGGCGCCGGGTTGCTAGCGGAAGACGACCCCGCTTGCGCGACCCCTCGCGGCGTTTGTCGCCGACCCGCGTCCGAGCTCTAAAGCGGGGGACGCGAAAGCGGGGGTCGGCTTACGCCGCTACGACCATGGTCTTGACGGTGGCGGTGACATCGTCAGCCACCTCCAGCACGACCATGTAGGTACCGATGTTGCGGATCGGCTCGTCCAGATGGATCTTGCGCCGGTCCACGCGCATGCCCCGGGCTTCACGAATCGCGTCCGCTATGTCCTGGGTCGTGACCGACCCGAACAGCCGACCGTCGTCGCCCGCCTGCTGGGGAATGGTCAGCACGGTTCGGCCGAGGAGCGCCGCGTTCTCGCGTGCCCGGTCGACAGCCTCACGCTCTGCCCGCTCCGCCGCCTCGCGCCGACGAGATGCCGCTTCGATGGATCCCTGGGTGGCAGCCTCGGCAAGCTTACGCGGCAACAGGTAGTTGCGCAGGTAACCGGCGGACACGTCCACGACGGCACCCCGCTCCCCGAGCGACTCCACGTCCTGAAGGAGGATGGCCTGAGGCACTAGTTCCCCCGGGCTACCGATCGCGATCGCGATCGGAACGGCCGCCACGCTCGCGGTGGTCTCCGCCGCCCTCAGCCACATACGGCAGCAGCGCCAGCTCGCGGGCGCGCTTGACGGCGCGAGCGACCTGGCTCTGATGCCGGCGGCAGGCGCCGGTGATCCGCCGCGAGCGGATCTTGCCTCGATCGGAGATGAATCGCCGCAGCGAAGAAATGTCCTTGTAGTCGACCTGGTCGACCTTGTCGCGGCAGTAAGGGCACGGCTTGCGCCGACCCGATGTCGGGCCGCCCTTCCTGTCGCGCCGGCGCACCGGCCTTCTACGTTGCTTCGCCACGTGGCATCTCCTGAGTTATTCGAAAGCTTGCTCTAGCCGCTGACGATCAGAACGGAATGTCGTCGTCAGCTGCACCGAGCCCGCGGGGGCGGAAACAAAGTCGCCGGTATCAATCGGGATGTCAGTCTCCGCCTCGCGCACGCTGCTGGAGAAGCCATTCCCGTTACCGTTCGAGGCGTCGTCACGCCCGCCGAGGAACTGCACGGTCTCAGCGATGATATCGACTGCTGAGCGCTTCTGCTGGCTCTCCTTGTCCGTCCACTCCCGCCAGCGCAGCCGGCCGTCGATCGCGACGCCCCGGCCCTTGTTCAGATAACGGCCGCAATTCTCGCCCTGCTGGCCCCAGACGGTGACGTCGAAGTAGTTGGGCGCGTCCTCCCATTGACCTTCGTCGTGCGCCGGCGGCCGTTGCAAGCGATCCGCAGAGTGCAGACGGTCTGCCGCTGTTGGCCAGCGTCCGCACGTCGGGGTCCTTGGTCAGGTTGCCGGTGAGGATCACCCGGTTGATGTTGCCTGCCATGGGAATGGCTCCTTTCAGGAAGTTCGCTCGCCTGCGGCCGAGTCTAGGTGCGCCACAGGCGTCAACGGGCGCGATGGCCGGAAAATGGGCAGAAACGTCACCGAATCGGCACGCAGTCGACACTGTGCGTCACAGTGACGTGACAACGAGCGGCTCGAGGGCGTGTGAGCGTCCGGCTGTCCCGCGGCCGAGGCGGCAGGCTCAGGCGGCCGGCTCGGGCTCAGGGGCGCCGCTCTGGTTGCCGACCGCAGACCGGCGGAGGACTGTCGGGCGCGGGCGGCGTGCCTGGCAGCACCTTGATGATCCGGAAGCGCAGGACCTCGTCGGCGATGCCGAGGCTGTGGGTCAGCGATTCCAGCAGGCTAGTCGGCCCGGTGAACTGCAGCAGGTGGTACTCGGCCTCGGTCTCGTGCCGGATCGGGAAGGCCGTGGGGCGCCGTCCCCATTCCTCGATTGCGCGACACCGAACCGCCGCCGCTCGTGATCGCGGCATCGACGTCGCTCAGCAGCTTGGCCCGGGCGTCGTCGTCGCTCCGCGGCGAGAGCAGGAGGACGAGGTCGTAGAGAATCGGGTCGCTGGGCATGAGAACGGGGCCGGAGCCGGCGCGAGCGAATATAGCAACGTGCCACCGGCGCCCGACGCGTGCCGCTGGCGTCGGGACGGGTGCCGCCGTCGGCCGGACGGGCATGGCTGCCCACGATGCCCCCGCCGGCAACGGACGACCTGCCTCTGCTGGGATCCGGGTCCGGACCGTGGCGAGAGTGGCTGCACGAGAACCACTCCGACTCGGACGGCGTGTGGCTGAAGTTCGCCAAGAAGGGCGCGCCCGAGCAACGTCACCTACGCCGAGGCGATCGAGGGGCGCTCTGCTATGGCTGGATCGACGGTCAGGTGCGGCCGCCTGGACGAGGACTTCTACCTCCAGCGTTTCACTCCCCGGGGCCGGCGCAGCCGCTGGTCACAGATCAACCGCGAGAAGGCCGAGCGACCTGATCGAGCGAGGCCGGATGCACGAAGCCGGGCTGGCCCAGGTGGACGGGGCGAAGGCGGATGGCCGCTGGGATGCGGCCTACGCCCCGCCCTGCCAAGGCCGTCCGCCGGAGGATTTCCTGCGGCGTCCTGACGCAGAATCCGGCCGCCGAGGAGTTCTTCGAGACGCTGTCCGCGGGCGAACCGGTACGCCGTCATCTTACCGTATCGACGGAGGCCAAGCGCCCCGAGACCCGGGCGCGGCGGATCGCCCAGTACGTGGAGATGCTGGCGGCCGGCCAGACGTTCCACTGATCTGACCCGACGGGATCAGCTCCGGCGCTCCTCGCTCGAGTCGCCAGGTCCTTCTTGCTGGATGTCGGCCAGCTGGTCGTCGATCCAGTCGCCGGGATTGCGCGCGGTGACGATCGACTGCAGGCCTTCGTGGCGGCGGCGGCGCTCCTCGCGGGCATCGTCAGCGCGGCGTGGATCGAGTCGGCCAGCTCCTGGATGTCGAACGGGTTGACCGACAGGGCGTACTCGCCGAGCTCCTCGTGGGCGCCGGTGTTCTCGGACAGGATCGAGACGCCGGCGCGCTCGTTGACCATCGGCCCCTCCTTGGCGACCAGGTTCATCCCGTCGAACATGGCGTTGACGATCAGCACGTCGTAGTGCTTGTAGGCGGCGACCGCCTCCTCGAGGTCGTCGCGGAGCTTCAGCTGGATCGGCATCCAGTCCGGCGAGCCATGGCGATGGTTGACCACCGCCACGACGGCCTCGATCCGCTCCAGGTACTCGGCGTACTCGGGCACGTCGGTCCGGGAGGGCATCAGCTGGGCGATGAACGTGATCCGCTCCCGGAACTCCGGGTGCTGCTCCAGGAACACATCGAACGCGCTGAAGCCGCGCAGCACGTTCTTCGACAGGTCGGCCCGGTCGACGCGCAGGATCAGGTGGTCGCGGCGGCGGCGCAGCAGCTCCTCCTCGAACTCGCGGGTCCGCGCTCGCGCGCGGCCACGGCCTGTGACGGCGCCCGAGTCGATCGGCAGCGGATAGGCCCGCACCCACACCTCGCGGTCCTCGCACGTGGACGACCCCGCCTCGTGGTCGACCTCCAGGCCGAGCAGGTCCTCGCAGCACTGCAGGAAGTTGCGCCGGTAGGAGCGCGTGTGAAAGCCGATGATGTCGTTGGAGAGGATCCCGTCGTAGATGCTCCTCGCGCATCATCGAGGGCAGCACCCGCCAGGAGTCCGACTGGCTCCACGGGATGTGGACGAAGTGGTGCAGGAACGCGTCCGGGCGCGCGCGGCGGATCAGGCCAGGCAGCGTGTACAGGTGGTAGTCGTGGACCATCACCACCGGCTGCTCGACGCCCTCGATCTCCTCGAGCACGGCGCGCGCCAGGTCCTCGTTGACGACGTTGTAGCCGAACTCGAACGCCTCGGTCTCGTTGCGGCGGATGTCCGGCGCGTTCGACAGATCCCACAGGTAGTGCTGGATGAACCACAGCATCGGGTTGGCGATGATGTTGTAGAAGCGGTCGTAGGCGTCGTCGTCGGAGGCGACGAGCTTGACCCGGTACTCGCCGCCGTCCGGGGCGTGCACCGGGAACGGCCGGCCGTCGTTGCGCTCGGCGACGTCGACGTCCTCGTCGGTCATCGCCGAGGCGATCCAGGTCACTCGCGGTGGGAGGCCAGCCCGATCAGCGCCGTGACCAGGCCGCCGGTCCCGCGCCGGATCTCCCCGCCCGGCTCGAACGTCACCGGTCCGCGGTTGGAGACCAGCACCAGCGGCGAGCTCGCGACATCAGGCTCACACACCTCCAGCTGCTCGAACAGCTGCGCAGCCAGTCGCGCAGCAGTCGGGCATCAGGAAGCGCCGGCGGACCGACTCCTTGCCCGCGCGGCCGAGCTGCTTGCCGAGCCCGGGGTCGCGCAGGATCTCGAGCGCGCGCTGCGGCGCACTCCTCGACGGTGCGAGACGAGGAAGCCGGATTCGCCGTCGGTCACCTGCAGCGGGATCCCGCCGACGTCGCCGCCGATGAACGGCCTGGCCTTCCAGATCGCCTCGGTCACGGTCAGCCCGAAACCCTCGCGGGTCGACTTCTGGATCACCACGTCGCAGTGCGACTGGAAGGCGTTGACCTCGATCGCGCCGACGTTGTTGAGGTTGTTGAGGATGTGGATGTCGGGGTCGCCGTCGGCGTGGGCGACGGTGGCGTTGAAGAAGTCCCAGCCCTCGGGGTCGTCGGTCGCCATCGAGCCGACCAGCGCCAGCTGCACGTCGGGGAGCTGCTCCTTGACGATCCGGTAGGCGTCGATCACGCCGAGCGGGTCCTTCCACGGGTCGAAGCGCGAAACCTGGCACAGCAGCGGGCGGTCGACGTCGATCCCGAACTGCTCGCAGATGTAGACCGCGTCCTCGGGCGAGAACGCCATGTTCTTGGGCGCCAGCGGATCGATCGCCGGCGGCACGATGTGGGCGCGCCCCTTCATCCCGGCCGGGACGTACTGCTGCATGTGGAACACGGCCGCCGGGTAGGGCTCCAGGTAGGGCACCAGCCGCGCGAGCGTGTCCGGGTTCGGGGTCGAGAGGTCGATGTGGCAGCGCCAGACCCAGTGGCGCGGCCTTCTCGGGGACCAGCGAGGCGAGCGCGGCCGGCTGCGGGTCGTGGACGATGCACACGTCCCAGCCCGTCGCGAGAGCTGCGCGGCGTTGATCTCGTTGTACTCGCGCCAGGTCGTCCCACTGCTCCTCGGTCAGGTCCTGCGGGTTGCCCTGGAGCGCGTTGTGCATCACCTTGGTCGCGTTGAAGAACTCCTCGCGGCCGTAGATCACGTGCCACTCGCACTCGAGCCCGACGTCGATCATCAGCGGGACCAGCGTGTACAGGATCTCGGACACGCCGCCGCCGAACGCGGTCGCCGAGAGGTGGAGGATCCGCTTGCCCTTCAGCCGCTCGGCGCGCTCGCGGATCTCGTCGACCAGCGGGCGGCCGACGATGCTCGCGTAGTCGGAGAGGTGCTTGTGGGCGACGGAGACGGGCTGGAGCATCGGCGATGAGCGCAGCGGTGCACCGCGATCGCGTCGGCCATTCGCGATCGATGGATCGACGCCGCCGCGCACGTTACCAGCCGCTCAGGACCGCAGCGATCGTCTCAGCCGCGCGACGCCCGCGTCGACGGCCCGCACGAGCTGCGCGTGCAGCGTCCGGGTTGGAGGCCGAGATCGAGGACATCTGGAACTCGTGCCCGGAGCCGAGCAGCCGGTGGCGGTCGAGCGGCTCGCCCCAGCCGTCGGTCACGACCCCGCCGGCCTCGCGCAGGCACAGCCACGGCGCCGCCAGGTCGTACGGGCGAGTTGTTGAGCACCTCGCCCGCCGCCGACTCGCTCGAACTCCTCGCGCATCCCGGGACGTCCTCGATCAGCCGCGAGCCGACCTCGACCACCGCGTCGAGCTGGCCGGTGACGAGCCGGGTCATCACGAACGCCTGGGAGCCGAGCTCGAAGGTCCCGCCGCCGACCGAGGAGGCGTCGATCAGGTCGCCGAGCACCTCGACGGTCGGCGCGCGCCGGGCGGCCCCGGAACCCGTAGCCCCAGAACATCCGGCCGCACCTCGGCTGCCGGGCTCAGAGCGACCGGCGCGAGGAGCGACACCCCGGCGCCCCGCACGGCCAGGAACCAGTCGCCGGACTTGATCTCGACGACGCAGCCGACCTCGACGTCGGCCATCGTCGGCTCGCCGTCGCCGAGCGGAGCCAGCGCGACCGCGACGCAGGCCGACTCGAGCCCGGCCATCGCCGGCCGGGTGCCGTCGATCGGGTCGACGACCAGCACGTGGTCGCGTCGGGGTGCGCGACCAGGCCCCGGTCCTCGGAGTAGAAGGCCATCCGCGGCGCCCGCTCGGCCAGGAACTCCTCCAGCGTAGCGCTCGGCCGCTGCGTCGACCGCGAACGTCACGTCCCCGCCGGCGCCGGCGCCGGCCTCCGCCCGGCCGGCGTGCGAGCCGAGCTCGGGCAGCACGACCTCGCGCAGCCCCTGGGCCAGGTCGAGCACGAGCTCGCTTGACGCTTCCGCCGCCACGCCTGAGATGATGCCCGGCATGAGCGAAATCGACGCCAACCTACACACGGCCGAGTTCGAGCTACGACGCAGGAGGGATCTGCCCGGCTATCGCGGGGCGTAGCGGGCGATGATCTCGCGGGCGCTGGGGGCCAGCGGAGATCGCGCTGAAGCTGTTCGAGTTGCCGCCCGGCGAGAGTCGCTGCTGCCCGTACCACTACGAGTACGTGGAGGAGTGGCTGCTGGTGCTCGCCGGCGAGCTGCGATCTCCGCACGCCGCAGGGGCACGAGAACGCCTCGCCGGACGGGGCGGCTGGTCTGCTTTCCCGAGCGGACCGGCTGGAGCCCACAAGGTGACGACGCCCGAGATGCGGCGCAGCCGGCCCGGTCTGCTGATGTTCTCGAGCAGTCACGAGCCCGCCGTCGCCGTGTATCCCGACAGCGACAAGATCGGCGTCTGGGTGCCGGGGGGCGCCGACAACCTGATGCTGCGCCGGGCTGATGGTCACGTGCCGTATTACGACGGCGAAGGGGGGCTGAACGGATCCGGAAGATGGCGGCCTATTAGGCCGCCAACAACGCCCGACCTGGAGGTCCTCGCCCCGTCGCGGGCGTCAGGCCGGGATCTCGAGCGTGAACACGGTCTGGCCCGGGCGCGGAGCTGACCCTCAGGCGGCCGTCCATCCGTTCGGCCAGCTCGCTGGCGATCGCGAGTCCGAGCCCCGAGCCCTGGGCGTCGTCGGCGGTGAAGAACGGCTCGAAGATGCGGGACATCGCGGACCGGCCTCGATCCCGCCGCCGTCGTCGCGCACGGCCAGGCGGACGGTCCCGTTCTCGCGGCCGGCGGTGACGACGATCCGGGTCCCGGCGGGCGTGTGGGCCAGCGCGTTGTCGATCAGGATGCGGACGATCTGAGCCAGCCGGACGGGGTCGCAGGTGGCCTCGATCGTGGCGGGCCAGGCGCAGCTCCAGATGCGCATCGTGCTGGGCCAGCGAGGGCTCGAACTCCGCCGACACCGACCGGGTCAGCTCGCCGAGGTCGACCTGCTCGGGCCGGAGCTCAAGTGACCCCGATTCCAGCCGAGAGAGGTCGAGCAGATCGACCGAGAGCTTGCGCAGGCGCTCGACCTGTTCGGCCACGTGCCCGAGGAAGCGACGCCGGGTGGCGGCATCGAGGTCCTCGTCCTCCAGCAGCTCCACGAATCCGCCCAGCGAGAACACCGGCGTGCGGAGCTCGTGCGAGGCGGTGGCGATGAACTGCTTGCGCGCCTTGATCGAGCTGGCCGAGCTGGCGCTGCATGTCGTTGAACGCCGCCGCGAGTTGCCCCAGCTCATCGTGGAGTCGATCTCGATCGGGTGCTCGAAGTCGCCGGCGGCCACGTGCTCGGCGGCCTGCTCCAGCCGCTTCACCCGCTGGGTGAGCCAGCGAGCCAGGAGATAGCCGCCGATCAGTGACAGCAGCAGGGCGATCGCGCCGGCGATCAGGATCTGCTGGCGGACCACCGACGACGTTGTGTCCCACGTCGGAGGCCGGAGCGGAGAACACGATCACTCGCACCACGCGTCCGTCGAAGCGGACCGGCATCGCCGCCTCGGCCACGACGCCGGCGCCGTGATCTCGGTCCCGAAGGCGAGCTGCTGGGTCGCACCGCCCTCCAGGCCACCGGGAAGCCCAGATCGTCCGCGCGGTGCTGGGGCTGCTCGAGTCGGCATGCGCGGCATCAGCTGGGGGCCGCTCGGCTGACGGCGGTGGTCACCGCCAGCAGGGTCACGCGGGCCTGCGAGCGACGCGCTTGCCTCATCGACCCGTCGCGTGATCACGGCGCCGCGGTCCGAGCTGCCGACGGTGTCGGCCACCGGCTTCGAGTAGGTGCGGGCAGCGGCGGCCAGAGTCGTGGAGGCGGGCGTCCACGAGCCGGGTGCGCAGTCCGGGCGTCACGTACAGATACAGAGCGGCGAAGGCCAGCACCGTGATCGCGAAGAACACCAGCACCAGCCGGTTGCGCAGCGAGATCAGCATGGCCGCTCCCGACCTCGCGGGGCGATCCGCGTCCCGCGGCGCTGCTCAGTCGTCCGTGTCACGGAAGCGGTAGCCCACGCCGCGCACCGTGAACAGGTACTCCGGGTCCTTGGGGTCGTGCTCGATCTTCTCCCGCAGGTGACGAATGTGGACATCGATCGTGCGCGGGTCACGGTAGGCCGAGTCGCCCCAGATGCGCGCCAGCAGCATGTCGCGCGTGAACACCCGGCCCGGGCGAGTTGGCGAGCGCCGCCAGGATCTCGAACTCCACGAACGTGAGGGGTGCGTCGCTCGCCGGACGCGTACGGTGCGCTTGGGGAAGTCGATCCGGAGCTCGCCCACCGCCAGCGGCGGCTCGTCTGGCGCCATCCTCGGCCGGCGCGGCCCATCTCCGCCCGGCGCAGCGCGGCCTTGATGCGGCTGGAGAACTCGCGCAGCGAGAACGGCTTGGTGATGTAGTCGTCCGCCCCGAGCTCCAGCCCGACCACCTTGTCGATCTCCTCCGACTTGGCGGTGAGCATGATGATCGGGACGGCGCTGCGGCTGCGCAGCCGGCGGCAGACCTCCAGGCCGTCGATGCCCGGGAGCATCACGTCGAGCACGACCAGGTCGAACGCCTGCTCATCGAAGCGCTCCAGCGCCTGGCGCCCGTCGGTCGCCTGGACCACGTCATAGCCGTCCCGGCGCAGCGGGTAGGAGAGCAGGGTCTGGATCGCCTGCTCGTCGTCCACCAGCAAGATCCGGGCAGCCCGTTCGGCCACGGTCATGACGATCAGCCTAGATTAGTGGTCGAAGCGCCCGGGCGGGGCGTCCGGCGCGGACACACCAGCGCCGAAGCTCGCTGCAATGCCGTTTGCAGCGACCCCTCGCCGGGCCAGCCGCTGACCTGCGACGCGGTTAACTCTGGGTCGATGGTCGACCCTCGTATCTACCGCTCCGGGTTGGCGCTCGTGGCTGTTGCCGTGATCGTGTTCGGATTCTCGCTGACGGGCCAGCCCTCGCCTGCGCCCAGCAGCCTGGCGCCGGTGACCTTGAGCGGCAAGAGTCTGTATTCGACGATGACGAGCTTGGCCGCTCGCTACCCGGACCGCTCACCCGGTTCCGCCGATGACCTCGGTCTGGCCGGGTACGTGGCCCGGCAGTTGCGCTCGGCCACTGGATTCACCGTGAGCACCTCGGTCCGCCAGGCCCCCACGGCCGACGGACAGCAGCCGGTCCAGAACGTCAGCGCGGTGCGCCCCGGGCTGAGCCGCGGGACCGTCGTGATCGTCTCCCACCGCGATGCGTCGAGCTCGCCCGCCGTCGCCGACCTGTCCGGCACGGCGGTGATGCTCGACCTGGCCCGGCTGGTTTCCGGTCAGACGGAGAACCACACGATCATGCTGGTCTCCACGAGCGGCTCGGTGGGGGCCACCGGGGCCACCCATCTGGCCCAATCGCTGAGCGGCGGCCAGCCGGTCGACGCGGTCATCACCCTGGGCGATCTGGGCGCTGCCCACCCGACCCAGCCACTCGTGGATCCGTGGTCAAACGCCCCCGTCGTGGCGCCGGCGCTGCTGCGCCAGACGATCTCCAAGTACGTCATCGCCGGCATGGGCCTGTCCAACCCCAACCCCGATCTGGGAACCCAGTTCGCCCACCTGGCATTCCCGTTCACGATCACCGAGCAGGGCCCGTTCGGTGGCTACGGGATTCCGGCCGTGGCGTTCTCCACCTCCGGGTACGGGCCAACCCCGGCGGGTCAGGCCGTCAGCTCGCTCCGCCTCCAGCAGTCCGAGGACGTGATCCTGCAGACGATGAACGCGCTGGACAATGGGCCGGCCGTCCCGCCACCGTCCGCTTACCTGGTGCTCAGCGGCCAGCAGGTCCCGGGCTGGGCGGCGCGCCTGCTGGTGCTGGCGCTGATCCTGCCCGTCGCGCTGGCGACGGTCGATGCCGTGGCCAGGACGCGGCGGCGAGGGCATTCGATGCTGCGGTGGCTGGGTTGGGTGCTGGCGTCGGCCGTGCCCTTCCTGCTCGATCTGATCGTGCTGTTGATCGTCCGCCTCGGCGGTTTCGTGGACGGGGCGCCGCCGGGTCCGGTGGCCGGCGGAGTCGCGCTGGGCGCCGGCGGCGTGGTCCTGCTCGTGATCCTCGCCCTGGTGCTGATCGGCTCGTTCGTTTTCCTGCGCCCCCTCTGCGTGCGTCTCGCCGCTCGCCTTCGGCCGGTGCGCCGGGCTCCGGAGACCCCGTCGGGAGACGCGGCCGCCGTGGCGCTGATGGTGGTGCTCGTCGCCGTGGCGCTGGTCACGTGGGTCGGGAACCCGTTCGCGGCGGCGCTGCTCGTTCCCGCCCTGCACCTGTGGCTGTGGATGACTCAGCCGGGGATCCGGAGCCGGCGCTGGCTGACGAGCGCCTTTGGCCTGATCGGTCTGGCGCCGGCGCTGCTGATCGTGGTCTTCTACGTGTATTCCTTCCACATGACGCCGGTCGGTTTCATCTGGTCAGCCGTGCTGATGGTCCTGGGCGGCTCGCTGTCGCCGCTGACCGCGTTCGGTATCTGCCTGCTGCTCGGCTGCGCGGTGAGCGTCCTGATGATGGTGCTCCGGGCCGCTCCGGCGCCGATCAAGCCCGATCAGGTGACGGTGCGAGGTCCGGTCACGTACGCCGGCCCGGGTTCCCTCGGCGGGACCAAGTCGGCGCTCGGACCCCGCCGATGAGCCGGAGGCTGCTCCGCACCCTGTCCTGGGTGCTGGTGGTGGCCGGTGGTCTGATGCTGGCGGACGCGGGGGTGACGCTCGTCTGGCAGGAGCCGGTCACCGCGGTGATCGCCCTGATGCAGCGGGACAGCCTCGACCGCCAGTACCTGGGCCCGAAGGCCCTGACCCGCGCGTTGGACGCGCTGGACCGCCAGCGGCTGAAGCAGCTCAGATCCGAGGATCGCCAGATCGCCTACGTGGCCGGTCGCGACGCCCACAGGGTGCCCTCCGGGGCGGCGATCGGGCGGCTGGTGATCCGGCGGCTGGGTCTCAGCGACCTCGTCGTGCAGGGTGCCGGCCTGGGCGAGCTCGAGCGGGGGCCCGGGCACTACGGCTCGACCGCCTTCCCCGGGCAGGGCGAGACGGTGGCCATCGCCGGGCACCGGACCACCTACCTGGCACCGTTCCGCAACCTGAACCTGCTCGCCCCTGGCGACCACATCGTGCTGGAGATGCCCTACGGCACCTTCACCTACGTCGTTCAGTACCAGCGGGTCGTGGCGCCGGATGCATGGTGGATCACGCGCGATGTGGGCTACGAGCGTTTGGTCCTGTCGGCCTGCGCCCCGCTGTTCAGCGCCGCCCAGCGGATTGCCGTGTTCGCTCGACTGGTGTCCGAGCAGCCGGTTCGCGCCGTACTGGTGTCGTGAATTGCCGCGGCGGCATCCCCTTTTTCAACGTTTGTTCTAGCCCGTCCGGCTATCCGGGTTTACTACTGACGGGGCTACGGACATTTTCTTGTTGAGAGTTGTCGATTTCAGTCGAGCCGGAGGATCTCGCTGCCGATCTATTCGCCACGCTGCAGATGGGAGTCCAAGCAATGGAAAACGAACCAGACAAGAAGCTCAACGACCTCAAAGAGCGCCTGGCCAAGGGCGATTATGCGGTCGATCCGGAAGCTGTTGCCGATGCGATCCTCCGCCGCTCGCGTGAAATCGCGACTCTGCGTGTCGAGCTCCGTGAAGCCCGGTCCGGGGACGGCTTCCGTGGCGGGGCGGCCGAGCGCCAGGCCCGGCCGGATGATGGTCACAACGTGTGTTCGAATCCCTCCAGCCGGCTCGCCGCGTCGTGGAAGCTCGCGCCCGGTGCTCCGCGCACGGCCCGTCCGATCCAGGTGATCCGGGCACTGGGGTCGGCCGTGGCCATCGCCGCTTCCAACACCCGGCACGCGCTGGGTGGAATGCACGCGCACAGCTCGTAGTCCTCGCCGCCACTGGCGGCCAGTTCCTCGGGCCGGATGGACAGTTGCCGCGCCGCCTCGTCCAGCCCCGGCGCCTGGGGTAGGCGGCTGAGTTCCAGCTCCAGGTGGACGCCGCTCGCCCGCCCGAGGTGGCGGGCGTCGGTGGCCAGCCCGTCGGACAGGTCGATGATGGCGCTGGCTCCCGCCCCCGCCAGGGCTCGACCTGCGGCCAGGCGCGGTTCTGGGCGGGCGTAGCTGCGCCTCAAGTCCTCCCCGGCCCTCCCCGCAAGCTGGACTCGGCCCTCGACGATCGCCAGTCCCGCGGCCGATCCACCCAGCGCTCCGGTCACGCAGACCAGGTCTCCGGGGCGGGCGCCGCTGCGAGAGGTCAGCTCGCCGGGGTCGTCGCTGTGACCGACCACGGTGAACGACACGGTGAGCGCCGGAGCTCGCGTGATGTCGCCGCCGGCGATCGTCACCCGGCAGCGGGAGGCCAGCTCCTGGGCGCCGGCGATCAGCTCAGCGCAGTCCTCACGCCGGGTGCCCGGCGGCAGGCCGAGAGCCAGAAAGGCCTCGCCGCCGTCCAGGCCCATCGCGGCCAGATCCGACAGGGCTCCGGCCAGCGCGCGGTGCCCGATCTCTGACCAGGTCAGCTCGCCGGAGCGGAAGTGGACACCGTCGACCATCGTGTCGACCGAGGTGACGGAGTAGGCGCCCGCAGCGCGGATCACCGCAGCGTCGTCACCCACCCCGAGCACGGTCCGCGGGTCGCGGCCGGGCAGGAGCGTCTCCAGATCCTCGATCAGCTCGAGCTCTCGCATCGAACTGATGACCGGCCCGCTAGCGGTGCCGGTAGACGATCCGTGCCCGGTCCAGGTCGTAGGGGGAGAGCTCGACTCGCACCCGATCACCGGGCAGGATCCGGATGCGAAAGCGACGCATCTTCCCGGCCACGTGGCCGAGCACGACGCGATCCATGTTGTCGAGCTTCACGCGGAACATCGCGTTGGGGAGAGCCTCGACGACCTCTCCCTCCAGTTCGACCTTTTCCTCCTTGGGCATGGCGAGGATTCTAGGTGGTCCGGGCACGCCCGGCGGTCCTGGCCCAATTTGCGTGGCGGCGGCTGGTGGTCAGTGGCCGTTGCCGTGGCCGTTGCCGTGACCGTGGCCATTACCGCCCGAACCCGGTGCGGCACCGCCGGAGGAGTTTTTGTTTCCGCCCGCCGCGGGCGGCACTGGCGTGGCGCTCGGGGCGGTCTGAGGCGGCGCGGAATACAGGGTGGTGTTGGTGTACGGGTTGCCGGTGCCCACACCGCCGGTGCCTGAATTCACGCCCCCACCTTTGCTGGCCGAGTGTGCGCCCTGGTAGGGGACACCTGTCCATGGGACGGTGGGCGGCGGGAAATCGCTGCAGTAACCGTGCGACGCATATTCCATGAACTGTTTCCAGATCGGAGCGGCCAGCGTGCCACCGAAGCCCGGACCGAGGCCGTTGACGTCGGTCATCGAGGTGGTGGCGTTCGGGTAACCCACCCACACGGCGGTGGAGAGCTGTGGCGTGTAGCCCACGAACCAGGCGTCGGTGTAGTTGCTGGTCGTCCCCGTCTTGCCCGCCGCCGGGCAGCCGTAGTTGGCCGCCGTGCCGGTGCCGCTCGTGATCACCGTCTTCAGCACCTGGTCGGCGGCGTAGGCCTCGCCGTCGGTGAATACGCGTTTGGGACCTGGCGTGTGGAGGTTGGCCGACCTGCCGTTGGGGAGCACGACCTTGGAGAGGATCGTCCCGGACACGTGCGAGCCACCGTTGGCCAGCGTCGCGTAGGCGTCCGACATCTGCAGGGGCGAGACGCCGATCCGCAGGCCGCCGATCGCCTCGGAGGGGTTGCCGAACAGGGGCGAGGTGATCCCCATCTCGTGGGCGATCTTGTCGACCTTGTCCATCCCCACGTCGACCCCCAGCTGCGCGAACACGGTGTTGTCGGACACCGTCATCGCCTTGGTCACGCTGATCGTTCCCTGATAGCTCAGCTCAGCGGTGTGCACGGAGTAGGTGGGATAGCCGGGCAGCCATCCGGGCGACAGGAGCTTGGAGGTGTAGTAAGTCTTGTTGGGGTCGCCGTCGTAGTCGTGGATCATCGTCATCAGCACGAACGGCTTGAACGACGAGCCCGTCTGGCGCTGGGACTGGGTGGCGTAGTCGAAGTTGGTCTTCCCCGGGCTGGTGCCGTAGGTGGTGGACTGCGCCATGGCCACGATGTGGCCGGTCGACGGATCGATTGAGACGAGCGCGGCGGCGGGGTCGCCGGGCTGACCCTCGTTGGCAACGATCGCCTGCCGGGCCGCGGCCTGATCGGCCAGGTTGATCGTCGTGTAGATCTTCAGGCCGCCTCTGCTCACGAGCGCGTGGCCGAGCTTCTTGACCAGCTGCTGCTTGACGTAGTCGAACACGTAGGGCTGGCGCTTGCGCTGGTAGCCGAGGTTCGCTTTGACCTGGAGGGGCGAATTTTCGGCCGCGGTGGCCTGCGCCTGGGTGATGTAACCCGAGGTGAGCATCGCCTGGAGCACCTCGCGCCGGCGCTGGCGAGCCGGGCCGGGGTAGTCGAAGGGGTTGTACTCGGAGGGCGCCTGGGGCATGCCGGCAAGCAGCGCCGCCTGGGCCAGATCGAGCTTCCACACCGGTTTGCCGAAGAACACCCGGGACGCGGCGCCCACTCCGTAGGCCGTCTGGCCGCCCACGGTGCCGTACGGAACGTCGTTGAGGTACTGGGTGAGGATCCAGGGCCGCGAGTGATTGGACTCCAGCTCGTTGGCGAGCTTGGCCTGGATGATCTTGTACCTGATGTTGTGGTGGGCCTTGATGCTGTTGGGCAGGTAGATGTTGTTGACCAGCTGCATGGTCAGCGTGGACCCGCCCTGAACGCCTCCGCCCCCGTTCAGCAGGTCCTTCACGCCGGCGCGCAGGATCCCCATGTAGTCGACGCCGCCGTGGTGGTAGAAGCGCCTGTCCTCGATCGCAACGGTGGCCTCGCGCAGCTGGTTGGGCAGCATCTTCTGGGGCACGTAGGTGCGCAGCACATCGGAGGCGATGTAGCCCAGCACCTTGCCGTTGGCGGCGTACACGGTCGAGACCTGACCCGGGATGTGCGGCTTGAGCTGGTTGATGTTGGGGGCCGACTCGGCCGTGGCCACCACCCAGCCGACGATCCCCATCGCGCCCAGGATGGCGCCGCAGAACGTCACCAGTACGCCGATCAGGACGGCCCGCTTTACGGGGTGGCCGCGTTTGCGCTGGCGGCGTCGCTGTCGTTCGCGTCGGCTCATCTGGAGTAGGTCGGTCGGCCGACCAGGGGGAGGAGGCGCATCCGGAGGCAGCCTCGGTCGACCACGAGTCTAACTACCCGATTGTTTCGGCTCTGATGCCTGCGGTCCTGCCGGTTCGCCACGATGGCACCGAATCATCTGGGACACTCGGGTTGGACGTGTCAGTCGCGATCGCCCAGGCTCAGCCCACCCCGCTCGAGTCCCCCTCCTCGCCTCCGCCGCTGCGCACCAGCATCGGGGTGGCCTGGCGCGCCTTCTGGACCTCTCGCCTGATCATCTTCGTGGTCGGCGTACTCGCTGTGGAGGAGATCTGGAACGCCCGCTGGGCGCACAAGTTCGATCCCGCTGGTCTCACCACGCCGTTCAACTACCTGGGGAACCTGCTCGTGTCCCCGTTCGCCCGGTGGGACTCGGTGTGGTACCTGACCGTGTCGCTGCACGGTTACGGCCACCAGGTGGCGCGGACGGCGTTCTTCCCCCTGTACCCGATGCTGATGGCTGGGCTGGGATCGGTGATCGGATCGGACCTGGTGGCGGGGATCCTGATCTCGCTGGTCGCCTTCGCGATCGCTCTGGTGCTCCTGCACCAGCTCGCCCGCCTGGATCTGGGCGAGTCATCGGCCGAGGTGACGGTCACGCTGATCGCCTTCTGCCCGATGGCCTACTTCTTCTCGGCCGTCTACACCGAGGCGCTGTTCCTGGCCCTGTCGGTGGGCTGCATCCTCTGTGCCCGCCGGGCGCGCTGGCTGTGGGCCGGGGTCCTGGGCGGCCTGGCGGCCGCCTCGCGCAACGGCGGCGTCGTGCTGGTGGTCCCCGTGGTTCTGCTGTTCCTGTACGGACCCCGGGAGGATTTGCGCGTGCCCACGGCGAGCTGGGCGGCCGGCGGATTTGCCGGCTGGCGGCGGCTGCTCCCCCGGCACCGGCTGCGCTTCTCGATCCTCTGGGCGCTGCTGATCCCGGCTGGTCTGGGTGCCTACATGCTGTATCTGGATCTGAAGACCGGCAGTCCGCTCGCCCCGTTCCATGCGCAGGCGGCGTGGAACCGCCACTACGCGGGTCCGTTCGGCGGCGTGTGGAAGGGCGCGGTGGCGGCCTGGGACGGCCTGCGGCAGCTGGCGCACGGGAGCATCACCCCGGCCTATTTCAAGCTGTCGGCCGGGAACCCGCTCCACGTGGGGATGCAGAACCTGATGCTGTTCAGCTTCCTGATCCTCGGAGCGCTCGCCCTGGTCGGTGTGTTCCGCCGGCTTCCCTTTGCCTACGGCGCCTACTGCCTGGCCTCGCTCGGGATGTCGCTCACATACCCGGACATCGCGATGCCGCTGGCCTCGCTCCCCCGCTACGAGGTCGTCCTGTTCCCGCTGTTCATGTGGGGCGCCCTGTGGCTGCGCCGGCGCCGGTTGACCACCGTCGGGATCGCCACGATGGCGGTGATGCTCGGCCTGTTCGCGGCCGACTTCGCCACCTGGCGGTTCATTGCCTGAGTCTGGATCGGCCGAAGGTCGGCCGAGGCTCGGTGCCGTCCTCCTGGACGCCCACGGCACCCTGCTCGAGCTGGAGCCGCCGGCGCCCGCGCTGCGCCGCCTGCTGGCCGAGCGCTTCGGGATCGTGGTCTCGGCTGATCAGGCCGAGCGGGCGATCGCCGCCGAGGTGGCCTACTACCGGACCCACCTCAACGAGGGCCGCGACGATCCGAGCGTCGATGAGCTGCGCGGCCGGTGCTCCGAGGCGCTGCGCCGGGCGCTGGCCGCCGAGCACGTGCTGGACGCGATCGGCCCTGACGAGCTCACCGGAACGCTGCTGGCCGCCCTGGTGTTCCGGCCCTATCCCGAGGTCCCCTCGGTGCTGGCTCGGCTGCACGGACGCGGCGTGCGCCTGATCGTGGCCAGCAACTGGGACGCCTCGCTGAGCCACACGCTGGCCGCCCACGGCCTGCTCGAACACCTGGACGGCGTCGTCACCTCGGCTCAGTGCGCCGCACCCAAGCCGGAGCTCCCGGTGTTCCGCCGCGCGCTCGAGCTGGCCTGCGTTCCGGCCTCCGAGGCGCTGCACGTGGGCGACTCCCTTGAGGAGGACATCGCCGGCGCCGCCCGCGCCGGCATCCCGGCCGTGCTGATCGCGCGCGACGGCAGGCCGGTCCCGGCCGGCGTGCGCGGCATCGCCTCGCTGGCCGAGCTCCTCGCCTTGCCCGAGCTCCGGCCCTAACCTCCTGCCCGTGCCGCCTCCGGACACTCCGTCCCCCTCGCCCGCCACCCCCAGCCTTTGGATCGCTCCCGCCGCCGTCGCGCTCGGACTGGCCGGCGGCGTGTTCAGCTCTTTGTTCGTCCAGATTCTGGGCACCGCCTTCGGGTCGCCGGCCTCGCACCCGACGGCGGCCGTCAGCCTGATCGCCGATTACGTGTTCGACTTCGCCTTCGTCGTGGCGGCGCTGTGGTTCGCGGTGTTCCAGGCCGGGATGCGCCCGGTCGACTTCGGCTACGTGCGGATCTCCTGGAGGCGGGGGATCGTCGCCGTCGTGGCGGCCGGAGCCGGGTACTACGCGGTCACCTACGCCTACTCGACCCTGTTGAAGCTGCACGGCACCGACAAGCTGCCCAGCGAGCTGGGCGTCTCCCACAGCACGGCGGCACTGATCGGAGCCGCGGTGTTCGTGTGTGCGGTGGCGCCGATGGCCGAGGAGTTCTTCTTCCGCGGCTTCCTGTTCCAGGTTCTGCGCCGCCTGCCGATCTCGGTCGGTGGGTACGACCTGGGGCCGTGGGTGGCGGCCGTGATCGTCGGGTTGCTGTTCGGACTGGCCCACACCGGTTCGGCCGCGTCGCAGTACCTGGTCCCCCTGGGGTTCCTCGGCTTCGTGCTCTGCCTGGTGCGCTGGCGCACCGGCTCGCTGTACCCGTGCATGGCGCTGCACTCGGCCAACAACTGCGTGGCGCTCGGAGTCAACCAGCTGCACTGGGGAGCAGGTCTGATCGTCCTCCTCGTGCTTGGTTCCTACCTGGTCATCGGCGCCGTGACCCTGCCGCTCTCCTACTGGCCCCGCAGCTCCACTCCGGTCCCGGCCGCCGGCTGAAATCGCCCATTCGTGCCCAAGTCCTTAAGACTGATTTACTCTTGCCCAGAATGAAGAGGGCATCGATTCGGCGGGCGCTGTGCCTGGCTTCTGTGGTGGTGACCGGCGCTCTGCTGGGCGTGCCGGCGTCCGCGCTGGCCAGTGGCACGCCGAGCGCAGCGCGGGCCTCACTGTCCCTGTCCCGGGTGTTCCTCGTTCATCACCAGTACGTGACCGTTCCTGGCCGCTGGTTCCAGGCCAACGGAGTCGTCCGGCCGTACGTGCCCGAGCAGCGGGTGACGCTCAAGGCGTTCCGCGATGGCCACCTGTTCAAGACCGGATCCGCCACCGTCAAGCCCGCCCACCACGGCACCGTCGGGCAGTTCAGCTGGCGCCTGGGCGCCAAGGGGCCCGGCCAGGTGTCGGTGATCGCCGAGCACGGCGCCACCAAGGCCCAGCGGGGCTTCAAGGCCCGCACGGCTGTGACCGCCGCGTCGGAGAGCGTCCATTACGGCTCCACCGGCCGCTTCGTGGAGCTGCTCCAGGACCGCCTGCGGGCGCTTCACGTCTACGTCCCGGCCACCGGCGTGTATGACCAGAAGACCGGCTTGGCCGTGGACGCCTACCACCGGCTGCTCGGCTGGGGCACCTCGGATATGCCCAGCGCGGGGATGGTGGCCCAGTTGCTCAACGGGATCGGCAGCTTCCACGTTCGCTACCCCCACCAGGGACGTCACGCCGAGGGCAACCTGTCAAAGCAGCTGCTGGCCCTGATCGCCGGCCGCAAGGTGCAGTGGATCCTCCCGATCAGCTCGGGCAAGCCGTCCACGCCCACGATCACCGGCTCCTTCCGGATCTACCGCCGTGTCCGGGGCTACCTGCCCGACGGCATGTACTACTCAGACTTCTTCATCCGCGGCTACGCCATCCACGGCTACGACCCGGCGCCGAACTACCCCGCCAGCCACGGCTGCATGCGCCTGCCGATCGTCGACGCGATCTTCGTCTTCCACTGGCTGGCCATGGGCGACTGGGTCGACAGCTACCACACCTGATCCTTCGCCCGCCGACTTTGAGTTCGCGGGGCTCTAGATGGTTGATTCCGCGGCCGCGTGATGGCCGGGGGATTCGGGGATCAAGCCGGTCAAGGACGCAGGGCGAAGTCAATACTGGAGGTATTGGCGAGCCCGAGGACGATGATCCGGCGCTGATCATCCGGATTCATCCGGTGCGCGGGGTCGTGGAATCAACCATCTAGCATCGGCTCCCATGTCTGACGCCCGAGAACGACTTCTGAGCGCTCTGCGCGACCACGCCCTGGTGATCGGCGAGGTGGTTCTGACCAGCGGCGCCACGGCTCAGTATCTGGTCGATGCCAAGCGGGCGATTCTCCTGCGGGACGGCTTCATGGCCCTCGGGGAGCTGGTGGCGGCTCAGGCGCGCGAGTGGGGGGCCACGGCGGTTGGCGGCATGACCATGGGCGCGGACCCGATCGCCTGCGCCGCGCTGGCCGGTGGCGCCGACGTCAAGGCCTTCTTCGTCCGCAAGGAGGCCAAGGCTCACGGCCTGTCCCGGCGGATCGAGGGGCCGACGCTGAGCGCGACCGACCGCTGCATGCTGGTCGAGGACGTGGTCACCACGGGCGGCTCGACGCTCCGGGCCCTGGAGGCGCTGCGCGAGGAGGGCCATCAGGTGTGCGGCGTGCTGGCCATCTGCGACCGCCTGGCCGGCGGGGCCGAGGCGATCGAAGCTGCGGCCGGCGCACCGTTCGTGGCCTTGACCACGATCGACGATGTCTACCCGGAGCGCCCGGACCGCTAGAGGACGTCTCCCGCGATGCTTCTCAGAGCGAGCGGCAGCGGGCGGTGAGCTGGTGCATGGGCTGGATGTTCCAGCCGCTGCCTGGCTGCGGATAGGGAGTGACGAGCACGATCGGCTTTCCGCTGGCGATCGCCTTGGTGTAGATGAAGCCGACCGCGGAGACGTTGCGCTGCAGCTCCCAGGCCACCGTCGACTGGTACTGCAGCCGGGTGATCGGGGCTCCGCAGGCGCGGAAGGCACCGGCGCCGCCCTTCGACGCGATCTCTGAGCTCAGCAAGTTGATCGTCCGGGTGCGCAGCCGCTGATGGTTCAGGTCCTTGTGCTCCCACCGGGCCTGGGACACTGCGGCCGGCACCACGCTGACGACCAGGACGGCGGCGATGATCGCGGCTCCGATCCCGATCGGGGTGGCCAGCCGGGGCGGCTCGGTGATCAGCCGCCCGACGCCGATGCCGGCCACCACCGCGAGCAGCCCGGCGGGCTCGAACATGTACCGGGGCACGCCGGGCCACCCGTGGATCACGAAGGCGATCTCCAGGACCACCCACAGGGCGATCGCGCCGATGAACGCCAGCGTGGCCCGGTCGCGGCGCCAGATCGCCACCGCCAGCGAGAGCAGGGCCGCCACCTCCAGGCCGCGGGGCATCAGATGGGCGAAGCGGCCGATCGTGCCGAAGATCAGGTCGTGGTGCAGCCGGCGTCCCGAGTAGAAGGCGTTGTCGGCCGAAACGAACGGGCTGCGCGAGGTCAGTGCCGGGATGCCGAACCACAGCGCGGCGGTGAGCACCCAGCCGCCGAGCAGGAAGCGGCGCATCGACGGGACCGCCCGCCAGGCCCACAGCGTGTACAGCCCGGTGAAGGCCCAGACCTCGGGGCGCCCCAGCCCGCCCAGCACGCCGAGCGCGAAAGCCCAGCGGTGGCGCCGGCACTGGTGGCAGTCGATCGCGGCCAGGCACAGCGAGACGATCATCGGATCGGACTGGTCCGAGAGGATGTAATGCCAGTACTGGTTGATGAGGTACACGGCCAGACCGGTCAGGACCGAGACGGTCAACACGGCCCGGCGCCGGTCGGGTGTGGGGGCAAGCACGCGGTAGGTGATCCGTGCGGCGAAGATCAGCCCGCTGATCGACACCGCCACCGAGGTGACCATCCACAGCCACAGCTGGTAGTGGCCGACCAGCGCGTACGGGAGCGTGAACAGGAAGGGCAACGGCTTCCACGACGGCGCCGCGTTGGTGTCCAGCGCACCGACCAGCGCCTGGTGGCCCCACACCAGCCAGCCGAACGGATCAAAACCGGGTCGGGTGTTAGTCCAGCTGACGATGCCCAGGGCCACCAGCACCACCGCCAGCGCGCCAAGCGGCCAGGGATGGCGGCGGATCAGCCGGAGCGGGCCGGCGGGCGAGGCCGTGGAATCAGAGTCTGCACTCGTGCCCGTCGGTAAGGGCTGGCTGTCTTCGAGCGTCGGTTGGGCCACGGGCAGGCGGGACGGTAGCAACGGTGGCATTGGCCGCCCCTTAGTCCGAGGCCGACCCTCGATCCGGATGCCCCCGGCAGGAATCGAACCTGCATCCCGCGCTTAGGAGGCGCGTGCTCTATCCATTGAGCTACGAGGGCGGGAGGACTCGAAGCGAGCTCAGAGGCTAGCGACCTACTCGGTCCGCCTCGGCCTCGTCGTCGCCCTCGGTCTCGCCGTCGTCCTCATCGTCGTCGTCCACGTAGAGCGACTCGGAGGCCAGCAGATCCCCGCGGCGGTCCCAGAGCTTGACGTCGAGGAAGTCGCCCCGGTAGTCATCGGGGCCGATCAAAGTGAAACGCTCCTCGATCACCCCGCACTGGTCGACCGCGAGGTTGGCCAGCTCGGCGGTTACCACGGTCCCGCCCGGGATCAGCGGCACGCCCCAGACCAGGGTCATCTTGGCCTGCTTGCCCTCCTCACCCCGCCAGGTCCCGATCACGTCGTCGTTGAGGTCCAGCTTCCAGTCCGGGTTGCTCTCGGCGACCTCGGCGGTGAAGTCGGCTGCAGCGTCGAAGTCGCCCGGACCGCTCGAGCCGCCGCCCCCCTCCACGAATGAGACGAAGCCGAAGATCTCGTAGCCCTTGTCGGTGCGTGCAACGCCCGGCACGTAGGTGCGACCGCCGTAGCTGCGGTCCGGGAACCACTTGATCTCTCCAGGCAGGCCGATCTCCTCGCCCTCGGTGTCGATCTCCTGGCAGGCGGTCAGGAACCGCTCTCGCAGCGTGTCGGCCCAGCGCCCGTAGGGCAGCGCGTCCTGGGGCGGCTCGGCGGCGAAGCTGATGACGAAGCGGTCGGTGGGCGGCATCGCCGCGCCAGCCTAGCGGCTGCTCTCAGAACGCGCCGCGGCGGGAGAGGACGGCCGGGATCGTCTTGAGCAGGATCGACAGGTCCAGGAACACCGACCACTGCTCCAGATACAGGAAGTCCAGGCGCACGAGGTCGTCGAAGTCAAGCTCGGCTCGCCCGGACACCTGCCACAGGCCGGTGAGCCCCGGCAGCACCAGATACCGCTTCTTGTGCCATTCCTCCAGCCGCTCAAAGTCCCGCAGCGGCAGCGGCCGGGGACCGACCAGCGACATCTCACCTCGGAGAACGTTGATCAGCTGGGGCAGCTCATCCAGTGAGAAGCGTCGCAGGAAACGACCCACGCGGGTCAGGCGGGGGTCGTTGCGGATCTTGAACAGCGCGCCCGATTGCTCGTTGATCGGCTCCAGCTCGGCCTGGCTCTCCTCGGCGCTCCGGCGCATGGTCCGGAACTTCAGGCACGGGAACGGCCGGCCCCCCATCCCAGGCCGGATCGAGCGGTAGATCACCGGCCCGCGTGAGCTCAACTTGACCGCGATCGCGATCGTCACCAGCACCGGGGCCAGCATCACCGTGGCCAGACTGGCCACGATCAGGTCGAAGCTGCGTTTGAGCGCGTAGTCGATGCCCTCGAACACGGGGGGGCGCAGGCGGAACAGCGGAACGCTCTCGCCGGGAACGAACTCGGCCCGGTCGATCAGGATCTCCATCGTCGATGGCGCGACCTGCACCCTGACACCGCGGCCGTGGCAGAGGTCGACCAGCTCCACCGCCTGGGCCTGGGGGAAGTCCGGATCGGCGATGATCACTTCCTGGACCCGAGCGTTCACCAGTACCTGTTTGAGCTCGGCCAGCGGCCCCAGCGAGCGCAGTCCGTTCTCGGGCCGGGGCGTCAGGGAGATGTAGCCGACCACCTCGACCGTAGGGTCGGCGGCACCGTCGATGGCCTTCGCCACCGCCTCGATCTGGCTTCCCGATCCGACCAGCAGCGCCCGGCGCTGGTACCCGGCCCGGGCCAGCAGCCAAACGGTCAGCCGCGTCTGGCCGTGGCGCAGCGCTGTGATGTAGGCCGTGCCGAAGATCAGGCTGCCGTAGAAGATGTAGTAGCTGGAGAAGTGGCTGCCGTTGGCCAGCGCGAAGACCAGTGCGATGATCATGGTCCAGAACAGAGCCGCCGCGATCTTGCCCAGTCCCGGTCGCCGGCGGAGCTCGGAGTACAGATCGACCCGGGCGAACATCAGCACCGTCACGAGGTAGGCAAACGCCGTCCAATGTCTGGCCCCGTTCCAGGCCAGCGAGAAGCTGGGGTGTCCCTTCAGGGCGATCTTCAGCCACAGCGCCGTCGTCAGGGCGCCGGCGACGCCCACCAGGTCGATGGCCAGCAGCGAGCTCACCCGGATGAATCGGCGGAGCGTCTCCACACGCAGGACCAGGGATAGCAACGGCGGCCGCTTGGCCCGGACGTCGCGGGCGCTGGCGGGCGCTCGGGCGATGGTCGATCGCCGCGGGTCAGAGCGACCGGACGGAGCCCGTGTCGGTGCGCTGCTCAATTTTTGATGCCCCAAGCTGTGTTAGCGGAGTTTGAAACGTGCATCGCCCCTCGAGGTCACGATCAAATCACTCCTCAGCCGCGCCGAGGAGGTAATGGCGGCGGGCTGGACCTAACGCAGCGCACCGACCAGTGCTTCTCGACCCGATTGCGAGATGGTCCGCTCCAGTCCTTCTCGCAGCTCCACCTGGGGCTCCCAGTTGAGGATCGTCCGGGCCAGCGTGATGTCCGGTTGACGCACCTTGGGGTCGTCGGTGGGAAGTGCCTCGAACACGATCTCCGACGAGGCACCCGTCACTCCGATGACCGCCTCGGCCAGCTCCAGCAGCGTGAACTCCCGAGGATTGCCGATGTTCACCGGGTCGTGATGGCCGGATTCGGCCAGCGCGATGATGCCGCGAATCAGGTCATCGACGTAACAGAAGGAGCGGGTCTGGGCCCCGTCGCCGAACACGGTGATCGGGCGGTTCTGCAACGCCTGGCGCAGGAAGGTCGGAATCGCTCGGCCGTCATGGGCCCGCATGCGGGGGCCATAGGTGTTGAAGATGCGCACGATCGCGGTGTCGACGCCCTGCTGGCGGTGGTAGGCCATCGTCAGGGCCTCGGCGAATCGCTTCGCCTCGTCGTACACCCCTCTGGGTCCGATCGGGTTGACGTGGCCCCAGTAGGTCTCGGGTTGTGGGTGCACCTCGGGATCGCCGTAGACCTCGCTGGTGGAGGCGGTCAGGAACCGGGCTCGGTGCCGCTTGGCCAGGCCGAGCGTGTGGTGGGTGCCGTAGGAGCCCACCTTCAGTGTGTGCAGCGGCAGACGCAGGTAGTCGATCGGCGAGGCCGGGGACGCGAAGTGGTAGACGAAGTCGATCGGCTCCTCGACGAAGTACGGCTCGATGATGTCCAGGTTCAGATGGATGAAGTCATCGGTCCGGATGTGCTCGATGTTGGCCAGCGAGCCGGTCTCCAGGTTGTCCACGCAGATGACCCGGTTGCCACGCGCGAGCAGCTCATCGCACAGGTGCGACCCCAGGAACCCCGCGCCACCGGTGACCAGACAGGTAGGCATCGCGCGGAATCTAGCGGGCCGGGGAGTCAGGGGCCCCGCCCAGACTGGTGCCGGCCACCCACTCGCCCTGTTCGCGTTTCCAGATCGGTGCCAGCGCCTTGACCTGATCGATGATCTGCCGGGCGCCGGCGAACGCCTCGGCTCGGTGGGGGGCCGAGGCCGCGACGATCACCGAAGGCTCAGATATCGCCACTCGGCCGACCCGGTGCTCGACGGCGGCCGCGCACAGTCCGTGCTGCTCGATCGCTGCCTGCACGACAGCGGCCAGCTGGCGCTCGGCCATCTCCGCGTACGCCTCGTATTCGAGCGCCGGCACATCCCGGGTCACGCCCATGAACGTGACCACGGCTCCAGCGCGCGGATCTCGGACCAGGACCTGAAGCCGGTCGGCCGACAGCGGCCGGCTCACCACCTGCGCGTGCTGGACGGCCACCGCTCCGCCCGACACCGGCGGGATCAGTGCCAGCTCGTCATCTGGCTGAAGGACGAGCTGCTCGTCGGCGTAGTCCAGATTGACCGCCATCACCACCGTCAGGTCCTGGGTGAGCCAGCGAACCTGCTCCAGGGCATCCCCCACGCAGGCCCCGGGTAGGAGCTCGAGAGACAGCGCGTCGGTTCCCGCGCGCTCTCGCAGTCCGGCGAACAGCTTGACCCGCACGCGCATTACCCAAGCGTAGACCCAGGCTGGCGCCCTGGCCGGGTGGGTTTATACGTATGGCGCTGGACACCCTGAGTGGGGAGTTGGAGGATCTGGCAGGAAGCTGACGTCCCGTCGGCGAATTCGCAACAGTTCGCACAACCGCGCCGGTGCTGTGGTTAGGATGCCGCGGGCAGTCGTCTTTACCAGTCGTTCAGCTAGAGGAGAACTCATGGGAACAAGCACCCCTTCCGTCGCTCCAACCGCGCCCGACCTCGGGGCGGACGGACTTGATCGTGGAGTGGGCTTCCTTGGCCTGCTGTGGGCCTCGGAAACGTCAATCATCGGCTCCGGGTGGCTGTTCGGGGCGCTCGGGGCCGCAGTGCTCGCCGGACCGGCGGCGATCATCGGGTGGGTTCTCGGCTCGGTCATCATCCTGCTCCTGGCGCTCGTTCACGCCGAGCTGGGCGGGCTGTTCCCGGTGAGCGGTGGTACCAGCCGGTTCCCTCACTACGCGTTCGGCAGCTTTGCCGGCGCGACGTTCGGGTGGGCGTCCTACCTGCAGGCGGCGAGCGTGGCGCCGATCGAGGTGCTGGCGGCCATCCAGTACCTGTCGACCGCCCACTGGGCGCGCAACTTCTTCACGTGGCTCACACAGGTAGCGGCGGAACGCTGCACGGCTGGGGCTATCTGGCCGCCGCGATCCTGCTGCTCTTCTTCGTGATCGTGAACATCGTCGGCATCCGGTTCTTCGCCAGGATCAACAACGCGATCACCACCTGGAAGGTGGCGATCCCGATCATCACGATCCTGGTCCTGCTGATCGGGCACTTCCACAGCTCGAACTTCGGCCACGGGCGTTTCTTCCCCACCCACAGCCCGCTCAAGGACGATCCTGCTCACGCTGCCGGCCGGGATCATCTTCTCGCTGCTGGGTTTCGAGCAGGCGGTGCAGCTGGGCGGTGAGTCGGCCAACCCAGGGCGGGACCTGCCCCGAGCGGTGATCCTCTCGATGCTGCATCGGCGCGGCCCTGTACATCCTCATCCAGATCGCGTTCATCGGTGCGATGAGGCCGAGCGTGCTGGCTGCCAACGGTGGCTGGCTCGGCCTGGGTACGAGCACGAGCCCGGTCGCCACGCAGCTCGCGGCCGGGCCGTTCTTCACTCTGGTCAGCATCGCCGGGATCTCCTGGCTGGCGACGGTGCTGAGAATCGACGCGGTGGTCTCGCCGGGCGGTACCGGGCTGATGTACGAGACCTCGTCCGCCCGCCTGTCGTTCGGCCTCAGCCGGAACGGGTTCGTCCCCACCGCGTTCGAGCGCACCAACAAGGCGAAGGTGCCGGTGTTCGGTGTGATCGTCGCGACGCTCGTCGGCGTCCTGTTCCTGCTGCCGTTCCCGAGCTGGGCGAAGCTCGTCGGCATCGTGACCAGTGCCTCGGTGTTCATGTACGCGGGGGCGCCGGTGTCGCTCGGCGCGCTGCGCCGAGCAGAAGCCCGGACCTCCCGCGGGCCTACCGGCTGCCGGCGGCCGCGATCCTCTCGCCGCTGGCGTTCGTGGGCGCCGGCTGGGTGATCCTGTTCTCGGGCTGGCAGACCTACAGCACCCTGATCCTGGCCATGCTGCTCGGCTACGCTCTGATCTGGCTGTCGTACGCTGACCAAGGCCAACCCGAGGGCCCCCAGGATGGACTGGCAGGCGGCTGCCATGGATCATCACGTGGATCGTCGGCATGGGGATCATCATCTACCTGGGCGACTTCGGCCCGGGTGGGATCATCGGCGGCATCGGGTTCTTCAAGAACGTCCTCGATCAGGGCGGCACCGACGACATCGGCCTGTGCGGCTGGATCATCGCCTCCGGCCTGTTCAGCCTGATCATCTACTGCTGGGCGGTCCACTCGGCGCTGCCCGAGGCGAAGGTCGACGAGTACGTGCGCGGACGTGTACCCGCCGCCGGTCGCCGAGTAGAAGGTAAGCGTGCTGTCCCGGGGCTGGGGTGCCCAAAGCCCCCAGCCCCGGGGTAGGCCCGCCGTCTCGGGTCCGGGGGTAACCTCCCGGACCCATGGACGAGACCGAGCACCGCACCATCGCGCCGATCGTCGGTCCCGACGATCCACACCGCTTCACCGACTCCGGTATCGAGGTCCAGCCCCTTTACGGCGAGGCCGATCTGCCCCAGAACCTGGCCGAGGAGCTGGGAGAGCCCGGCGCATATCCGTTCACGCGCGGGATCCATCCCGACATGTACCGCCGGCAGCTGTGGACGATGCGCCAGTACGCCGGCTACGCGTCGGCCAAAGAGTCGAACGAGCGCTACCACTATCTGCTGGAGCACGGCTCGACCGGCCTGTCGATGGCCTTCGATCTGCCCACCCAGCTGGGTTTGGACTCCGACGACCCGCGGTGCCTGGGCGAGGTCGGCCGCACCGGCGTGGCGATCGACACGATCGACGACATGCGCACGGCCTTCGATGGGATCCCGCTGGATCAGGTCTCCACCTCGATGACGATCAACGCGCCCGCCGCCGTGCTGCTGCTGCTGTATGAGCTGGTCGGCGAGGAGCAGGGCGTCCCGGCTGAGAAGCTGCGCGGCACCACCCAGAACGACATCCTCAAGGAATACATCGCGCGGGGGAACTTCATCTACCCCCCGGAAGGCGCGATCCGGCTCACCACCGACCTGTTCTCGTACTGCAACGAACGCGTGCCCAGGTGGAACACGATCTCTATCAGCGGCTATCACTTCCGGGAGAAGGGCTGCTCGGCCGTCCAGGAGGTCGGCTTCACGCTGGCCAACGGGATCGCCTACGTGCAGGCGGCGCTCGACGCCGGCCTGGAGATCGACAGGTTCGCGCCCCGGCTGGCCTTCTTCTTCAACGGGCACAACAACGTCTTCCAGGAGGTGGCCAAGTTCCGCGCCGCCCGGCGCATGTGGGCGCAGATCATGCGGGAGCGCTTCGGGGCCCAGGACGAGCGCTCGTGGAAGTTGCGCTTCCACACCCAGACCGGCGGGGTGACGCTGACCGCCCAGCAGCCGGAGAACAACATCGTGCGCGTGGCGTTGCAGGGGTTCGCGGCGGTGTGCGGCGGCACCCAATCGCTGCACACCAACGGGTTTGACGAGGCACTGGCCCTCCCCACGGAGCGCGCGGCGCGGATCGCCCTGCGCACTCAGCAGATCATCGGCTACGAGTCGGGTGCGGCGGACACGGTCGACCCGTTCGCCGGCTCCTACTTCGTGGAGGCGCTGACCGACGAGATCGAGAGCCGGGCCCAGTGGCTGATCGACAAGGTGGACGAGCTGGGCGGCTCGGTCAACGCGATCGAGTTCATGACCAAGGAGATCGAGGAGTCGGCATTCGGATATCACGAGCGCTATCGCTCGGGCCAGGACGTGGTGGTGGGCGTCAACAAGTTCGTCACCGAGTCGCCCGAGGTGCCGGACATCCTGCGCGTAGATCCCGAATCAGAGCGCCAGCAGGTCGACCGTCTGAGCGCCTTCAAGGCCGATCGGGATCAGGAGCTGGTGGACAAGCGTCTGGAGGAGGTTCGCGCGTGTGCGCGCGGAACCGACAATCTGCTGCCAGCGCTCAAGCAGGCCCTGGGTGACCGCTGTTCGCTGGGCGAGGTGTGTGGGGCGATGCGTGACGTGTTCGGGGA
The DNA here is from genome assembly GCA_963744525.1 of uncultured Solirubrobacterales bacterium. Taxonomy (GTDB): domain Bacteria; phylum Actinomycetota; class Thermoleophilia; order Solirubrobacterales; family Solirubrobacteraceae; genus Palsa-465. The sequence goes on from CAVUTV010000008.1 coordinate 225,878, forward strand.
CTACCGGCCGTCGTTCTGACGCGGGGATTGCAGGGCAGGTCGCCGGGAGGAGTCGCGTGGCCCGGCGAGAAACCATCACCCGATGCCAGAGCTACAAGCCAGCCGGACACTCGTCAAGTCCGCCCCGGAGCTGTGGGAGGTGTGCAGCGATCCAGACTCGCTGGGCCGCCATCTCCAGGCCTTTGGGGAGATCCGGATCACCCGAGTAGAGCCCGAGAGCACCGTCGCCTGGGAGGGCGAGCGCGTAAGCGGCACGGTGCGGATCGAGCCGTCTGGCTGGGGAACTCGGGTGACGCTGACCGCGTTACCGGAGGTGAAAACGGAAGCCAAGCCGGTGGCCGCGGAGCCTGAGCCGGCGGTCCAGTCAGCGGCGTTCGTGGTGCCGGAGCCGGCCTCGACGCTAACGGCGCCCACACCGGAGCTCCTCGAACCCGAGGTTGCCGTCGATCCCCCTTCGGAGACTCCGGATCCGGTGCAGCAGGGCGCCCCCCGGCGCGGCAGGTTCAGGCGGCTGGGTGGCTTTCTGGTCCGAGCCTTTGTCACGCCGGTGGAGATCTCCGACGAGGTTTTCGATGGTTCGCCCTCGGCGGAGGAACTGCCCGGTGTGACGCCCGAGTCGGTGATGCCCGAGCCCGTGACGCCAGAAGCGGAGCCCGAGCTTGAGCCCGAGCCGGTGGTGGCCGAGCCCTACCCAGGTCCCACCCCGCGGGCCGATCCCGTCGCCGTGCTCAGGCACGCGCTGGACAGCCTCGGGAGCGACCACCACCGCCCGTTCTCCCGGACCTGATCCGGAATCCCCGCGCGGGCGGGCGCCGATAGACTCGCCCGTCGATCCATGCGCGAAAAGGCTCCGGAGACCTACGAGGAGAAACTGTCCCAGCTGCAGCAGCTGAAGCACGACGCCATCCACGCCGGGTCTGAGGCCGCCGTCGAGAAGCAGCACGCCCGGGGCAAGTACACCGCACGGGAGCGGATTGAGAAGCTGCTCGATCCGGGCTCCTTCCAGGAGCTCGACACCTTCGTCCGCCACCGGACGACCGACTTCGACATGCAGAAGAACCGGCCGTACGGCGACGCCGTGGTCACCGGCCACGGGACGATCGACGGGCGACGCGTGTGCGTGTTCAGCCAGGACTTCACCGTGTTCGGCGGCTCGCTGGGCGAAGTGATGGCCGAGAAGATGTGCAAGATCATGGACCTGGCGGCCAAGATCGGCTGTCCGGTGATCGGCATCAACGACTCGGGCGGAGCGCGCATCCAGGAGGGGGTCGTCTCCCTGGGCGCCTACGGCGACGTGTTCCTGCGCAACGTCCAGTGCAGCGGCGTGATCCCCCAGATCAGCCTGATCATGGGGCCGTGCGCCGGCGGCGCGGTCTATTCGCCCGCAATCACGGACTTCATCTTCATGGTCAAGGAGACCTCGCACATGTTCATCACCGGCCCCGAGGTGATCAAGACGGTCACCGGTGAGGAGGTCGAGTTCGAGGAGCTCGGCGGCGCGATGAGCCACAACAGCAAGTCAGGGGTGGCCCACTTCGCTTCCGATGACGAGGACAGCTGCCTGGAGGACGCCCGGTACCTCCTGTCCTTCCTGCCCCAGAACAATCTCGAGACGCCACCACGGGTGGCGCCCAGCGATGACCCCCAGCGCATGGACCCGGAGCTGGACAGCGTCGTGCCGGACAGCCCCAACAAGCCCTACGACATGCGCGACGTGGTTCGCCGCGTGGTCGACGACGGAGAGTTCTTCGAGGTCCACGAGCACTACGCGCGCAACATCGTCTGCGGCTTCTCGCGTCTGGACGGCTTTGCCGTGGGCGTGGTGGGCAACCAGCCGGCCCAGCTGGCCGGGGTGCTGGACATCGACTCCTCCGAGAAGGCTGCTCGCTTCATCCGCTTCTGTGACGCCTTCAACCTCCCGATCATCACCTTCTGTGACGTGCCCGGGTTCCTGCCCGGAACCAACCAGGAATGGCGCGGGATCATCCGGCGCGGGGCCAAGTTGCTCTACGCCTACGCCGAGGCCACGGTGCCCAAGCTCACGGTGATCACGCGGAAGGCCTACGGCGGCGCCTACGACGTGATGGGTTCAAAGCACCTGGCCGCCGACATGAACTTTGCCTGGCCGACCGCCGAGGTGGCAGTCATGGGTCCCGAAGGCGCGGTCAACATCATCTACCGCCGGGACATCTCCGACTCGCCGACCCCGGACACGCGGCGCGAGAAGCTGATCACCGACTACAAGGCCCACTTCGCCAACCCGTACGCGGCGGCGGAGCGCGGGTATCTGGACGACGTGATCGTTCCCCACGAGACGCGTCCCACGTTGATTACCGGGCTGCACACGCTGCAGACCAAGCGCCAGCCCGGACCGCGGCGCAAGCACGGCAACATCCCCCTCTAGGACCGGCATGAGCAGCCGGGCGCAGACGGTCACGATCGGGCGCCGGCTCGACCGCTGGTTCGAGATAAGCGCCCGGGGTTCGGACTACCGCGCCGAGATCCTCGGGGGTGCCACCACCTTCCTGACGATGGTCTACATCGTGTTCGTCAACCCGGCGATCCTCAGTGGGACCCCGGACCTGTACGGCACGCGACTGCCCTTCGACCAGGTGCTGGCCGTGACCGCGCTGGCCGGCGGGGTGCTGACGATCGCCATGGGCGTGTTCGGCCGGTACCCGTTCGCGCTCGCCTCCGGTCTGGGTCTGAACGCTTTCGCGGTTTCCGAGGTGGCCGCCCACAAGCTCAGCTGGCCGGCAATGATGGGCATCTTCGTGATCGACGGGGCGGTGATCCTCGCCCTGGTCGTGGTCGGTCTGCGGGAGAAGATCATCGACACCATCCCGTATGACCTGAAGCTGGCCATCGGGATCGGGATCGGCGCCTTCATCGCGGTCGTCGGGTTGAAGAACGCCGGCTTCATCGTGTCCGGCGGCGAGCTCGGCGGCATCGGTCACCTGGGCACCTGGAAGATCCTCGTGTTCGTTACCGGGCTGCTCCTGACCTGGACTCTCCATACCCGGGGGGTACGCGGTGCGCTGCTGTTCGGGATCGTCGGTTCCACCGTGCTGGCGGTGGTCATCAACGCGATCGACGGCTATCACATCTGGACCGATGGAACGGCTCGGCTGCCTCAGGGGTCCTGGCTGACCACTCCAGATCTGACTCTGGCCGACGGGCAGCACTTCAACTTCCACTTCGGGACGCTGGGCGGTGGAGTGGTAGCGCTGATCCTCGCCGTCGTCATGTCCGACCTGTTCGACAACGTCGGCACCTCGGTCAGTGTCGGACGCAACGCCGGACTGCTGGATGACCAGGGCCGTCTGCCGCGAATTCGGACGGCGCTGGCGATCGACGGGATCGCTGCCACGGTCGGCGGCCTGGTGTCGGCGTCGTCCAACACCACGTTCATCGAGAGCAACTCAGGCGTGGCGGCCGGAGCCCGAACCGGCCTGGCCTCAGTCCTCACCGGAGCGCTCCTGCTGCTGTGCATGTTCATCTCACCGATCGCCGGGATCATCCCCACCCAGGCGACCGCCCCCGCGCTGGTGATCGTCGGCGTGATGATGTTCTCCCTGGTTCGGGACCTGCGCTGGAACAACGCCTCGCCGCTGGCGATCTTCGCCACGATCATCGTGATGCCGGTGACCTACAGCATCGCCAACGGCGTCGGCGTGGGGATCATCCTCCACACCGCGACCGAGCTGCTTCAGGGGCGGCGGGTTCATCTGCTGCTGGTGATCTTCAGCGGCTTCTTCGTCTGGTACTTCCTCCACGGCGCGATTTAGCCTCCCGGGGCGGCTTGCGTAAGTGTTTCGTGAGCCGGCGCTACTTCGGGTACGTCGAGGCGTTCTTAGCGGCGACTGAAGGACCGCCGGTCCGGTGCCGATACAGCCCTTGGACCCAGCGGGGGCGGTCCCAACTCCCCCAGCAGCGTAAGCCGCCGGTAATCTGGAGCGGGCCTTGAATCGTCGTCCTGAGCTATTCACCATCGCACCTGGCGCCTCTCCCGAGGAGGCAGCTGCGGTGGCCGCAGCCCTTGAGCAGTTCATGCGGCAGACGACACCCGTCGTGGTTCCCGAGCCTCCGGCGCCCAACCGCTGGGTGCAGGCAGCGCTGCACGAAGGTGTCGCCCGTCAGCCTGAACTGCCGCTGTCTTGGGCCTGATTCGCTTTCTCCCCACCCGGCGGTGTCGCCGCCTTCTCGCATTCGCCGGCCTGGTCCTGCTCGCATCTCTGGCACTGACCCCGGCCGGCGCGCTGGCTGCTGGGTCCCGCCGAGTCGGGCACAGGCCGGTCGTTCCGGCCGGAGCCAGGGCGCTGGGCCAGCTGGCCCAGAGCACGCAGTTGCAGGTCACCGTCACGCTCCGGCCCCGTGACCCCGCCTCCCTCGCCGCCTATGCCGCCGCCGTGGCGACGCCGGGATCGAACATCTATCACCGCTACCTCTCGGTGTCCGAGTTCGCTCGGCGCTTCGGTCCCACCCAGGCCGAGCTCGTGGCCGCCCGGGCCTCGCTGCGGGCTGAGGGATTGACGCCGGGCGCGGTTTCCGCCAACGACCTCTCCCTCCGGGTCACAGCCTCCTCCGCGCGCCTCGGCTCCGCCTTCCACACAAGCTTTGAGCGCTATCACCTGGCCAGCGGGCGCACGGCATTTGCCAACACGAGCGCTCCCCAGGTGACCGGCAGCGGCGCCTCGGTGATCCAGGGCGTGATCGGACTGGACAACCTGGTCCTGGCCTCGCCCCAGGCGCTGGCGCGCCCCCACCGCGGCTTGGCCGGAAGTCTCGCCTCGCTCCGAGCACCCTTCGCCGCTGCCACGCCCTCTGTCGCCGCCTCCGCCGTGACGGCCTGTGGTGCCGCCGCCGACAGCGGTGGCTACACCGCGGATCAGATCGCCTCGCAGTACGGCCTGGATTCGCTGTACAGCGCCGGCGACCAGGGCTCTGGCACGACCGTTGCGCTCTACGAGCTGGAGCCCTACACGGCAAGCGACGTCTCGGCCTACCAGTCGTGCTACGGGACGTCCGCGACCATCACCAACAAGAACGTGGGGGCTGGCGCCAGCTGCGGCAGCGACGCTCAATGCGGACTGGAGGATGTGCTCGATATCGAAGATGTGCTCGGGCTGGTGCCGAAGGCCAGGCTGCTCGTGTACGAGGGTCCCAACAGCGGCAGCGGCGTCTACGACACCTATCAGCAGATCGTCAGCGACAACACGGCCAAGGTCATCTCGACCTCCTGGGGTCTGTGCGAAGCCAACGCTGGGTCGAGCCTGGCCGACGCCGAGAACACGCTGTTCCAGGAGGCCGCCACCCAGGGCCAGTCGGTGTTCGCCGCCGCCGGGGATTCGGGCACGACCGACTGCACCAACTCCAGGGGAGACCTCGTGGCCCAGCGGGCTGTGGACGACCCGGCCAGCCAGCCCTACGTGACCGGCGTCGGCGGCACCAGCCTCAGCTCAGTTGGTGCCACCGAGACCGTCTGGAACGACGGCACCGGAGGGGGAGCCGGGGGCGGGGGCGTCTCCACGCTGTGGAGCCGGCCCTCCTACCAGGATTCGCTGGCGCGCAGTCAGAGCTCAGTCACCTGCGGCTCCAGTGGCTACTCCTGCCGGGAGGTCCCTGACATCTCGGCTGACGCCGATCCGGACACGGGCTACGCCGTCTACTGGGACGGTGGCTGGGTGCTGATCGGCGGCACCAGCGCGGCTGCGCCCACCTGGGCCTCGCTCACCGCGCTGGCGGATGCCTCGGTGGCGTGTGCCGCTGGCCCGCTCGGCTTTGCCAACCCGGCGCTGTACTCGGCCGCCGCCAAGGGCTACTCCACCGACTTCAGGGACGTGACCTCCGGGAACAACAACTACGACGGCGTCACCGGCTTTTCGGCGGGCACCGGCTATGACATGGCCTCCGGGCTGGGCACTCCCCGGGGCGCGGCCCTGGCCACAGCTCTGTGCGCTGCCAGCGGCGACTCGGTGACGTTGGGGGCCGCCCCCGCCGCCCAGACCTCCACTGCCGGGCGGGCCGTCAGCCCAGTCACCGTGTCGGCCACGAGCTCCACCGGCGCCACCCCGATCGCCTACTCCGCCTCGGGCCTGCCCGCCGGCCTCTCGATCGGCGCCTCCACCGGACGGATCGCCGGAACCCCCACCCGCTCGGGCAGTTACTCCGTCACCGTGCGCGCCGTGGATGGCGACGGCATCGGCGCGACCGAGCACCTCACCTGGAGCGTGCTGGCTCCCACCGTGACTCTCTCCGGAGCGCCGAGCGCCGCCAGCGGCAGAGTTGGCGCGGCCTGGCGCCTGGCCACGCTGCGCGCCACCGACGGCGTCGGCGCCCCGCTCAGCTTCACCGCCTCGGGGCTGCCTGCCGGCCTGAGCATCAACCACAGCAGCGGCGTGATCTCGGGCACCCCCACCCGCGCCACGAGCACAACGGTCAAGGTCACGGCGGCCGATAGCTACGGTGGTTCCGCCGCTCGGGGGTTCAAGTTCGTGGTCTCGGGCGCTCCGCGGGTGAGCGTCGAGCACGCTTCGGGTCTCAGGGCGAAAGGCCCTCCTGGGCCTCACGCTGCGCGCCGGTAGCTTCGCTCCAGGGATCCAATCCGTGCAGCTGCCTGCTTCCCAGTGGGGCCGAGTTCAGCAGCGGATCGGGTCGCCTCAGGCGGTCGCTGACGATCCGCAAACAGACCTCTGCATCGCGGGTGACTCTGGTCGGCTCCAAGTTGAAGCTGAGCCCGTCCATGGCAAGGGTCCTGGACCGCCACGCCGGTTCGCTCCGGCTCGGAGTGGTGGCCACCGACGCCTCGGGTAGGCAGACCCGCCTCACTCTCCACCTTCGGTTAATCCCGTAAACCCGGGAAATAGGTAAACCCCGACCGGGTTTTGCTAATTTGGGCAGTTCCGAGTCCTGACCGCAACCGCGAGAGATCTCCATGGAACCTGCCTCGCTTGACAGCAGCCAGACGTACGGCCGTCCCGATTCCTCACCCTCTATCCACGCGCGAGAGGGGTCGCTGGAGAATCCCGAGGTCCTGGACAACGTTCCCGGCCACGTGATCCCGATCCTGGACCGCGAGTTCGACGACTTCGAAACGGAGTCCACCCGCTTCCAGGAGGGGAAGTTCGAGGAGACCGAGTTCATCAAGTTCCGCCTCAAGCAGGGCGTGTACGGACAGCGCCAGGCCGATGTGCAGATGATCCGCGTGAAGCTGCCGATGGGCGGGATCTCCGCCGACCAGATGGATGCCTTCGCCGAGGTCATCGAGCGCCACGCACCGTTGCGCAAAGGTCATGTGACCACGCGTCAGAACATCCAGATGCACCACATTCCGCTGGCGGAGATGACCGACCTGATGCGGGTCATAGCCGAAGCGGGGCTGTCCAGCCGTGAGGGCTGCGGCAACACGGTTCGCAACATCACCGGCGATCCGCGTGCCGGCGTCCTCCCAGGTGAGCTGTTCGATATCACGCCGTACGCCGGAGCCTATGTGCGCTACTTCGTGCGCCACCCCACTACGCAGGCCATGCCGCGGAAGATCAAGACGGCGTTCACCGCCACCGACGAGGACAACGCGATCACCAAGATCCACGACATCGCCTTCGTCCCCAAGCTGCGCGACGGTGAGCGAGGGGTGGAGATCCGGGTCGGCGGCGGAACCTCGATCATGCCGCGCCTCGCCCCGACCCTGTACGAATTCGTCGGGCTCGACAACGGGGACTACCTGAAGGTCGCCGAAGCCTGCTTCCGGATCTTCGACCGCCAGGACTTTCTCCGCGTCAACCGTGCCCGGGCCCGGATCAAGGTGCTGGTGGACAAGGTCGGAATCGACGCTTTCCGGGAGATGGTGGAGGAGGAACTCCGGGGCGATTGGGTCTCGGAGCGCGATTTCTCCCTCGCCCTGTACGAGGTCGACGAGGAGGCGCTTGCCCCCGCTCAGCCGACCGAGACCGGGTCGCCCAACGGCGATCGCCGGGAGTTCGCCCGGTTCCACGCCACCAACGTTCAGCCGCAGCGCCAGCCCGGCTTCAACACCGTCGAGGTGAACATCCGCCGAGGTGACCTGACCCCCGAGCAGCTCCGCGGTCTGGCCGAGATCGTGCGCCAGCACACCGGGCCGCTGGCCCGGACGACGGTGCAGCAGAACCTGGTGCTGCGCTGGGTCCGGGACGACTCCATCTACGACGTCTGGCGGGCTCTGCAGCCGCTCGGTCTGGCCGACCCGGGTGTCAATGAGATCACTGACGTGGTCAGTTGCCCCGGCACGGACTCCTGCAAGCTGGGGATCACCTCCTCGATGGGCCTCAACCAGGCCGTACACGAGCGCCTCGTGCAGATGCAGCTGGATGACGAGCTGACCCGCAGGATCCACATCAAGATGAGCGGCTGCCCGAACGGGTGCAGCCAGCACCACATCGCCCAGATTGGCTTCTACGGCGCCTCGATCAAAGTCGGCGAGCACACGATTCCGGCCTACATCGCGCACATCGGCGGCACCTACGAGGGCGGCGAGGTCCGCTTCGGCACTCGCCTGAAGAGCCGCCTGCCGGCGAAGCGGGTGCCGGATGCGGTTGAGCGCTGGGTCCGCTACTACGAAGCTGAGCGTGAGCTGGGCGAGGAGTTCAATGCCTTCGCCGAACGGGTGGGGGCGGCCGAATTCGAGCAGCGCGTCAAGGATCTGTCGATGCCGGTGGAGTTCTCCCTGGAGAACATGAACACGTTCATCGACTGGAACAAGAACGTCCCGTTCGAGGTCCAGCGCGGCGAAGGGGAGTGCGCCGTCTGAGTTCCGTAAGGAACCTGCGGCTACGCTTACCGGAAGTGAGCACCACGATTCCTGATCTAGAGTCGTCCCCGGCTCAGGAGGTCCTGGCCTTCGCGGTCGAGCGCTTCCACCCCCGCCTGAAGGCGGCCTGCTCCTTCCAGAAGGAGGAGTCGGTGCTGGCGCACATGCTCAGCGAGATCGAGCCGACCGCTCACTTGTTCACGATCGACACGGGCGTGCTCTTCCCGGAGACGCTCGAGACCTGGAAGCGCTTCGAGGACCGCTTCGCCCTCCCGATCGAGGTGATCGACGCCTCGAGGGTGGGCGGGACCGGCCCTGGACCAAGGAGAACTGCTGCGGAGCGGCGAAGGTGGAGGGGCTCGAGCGCGCGCTCACCGGTGTCGAGGCGTGGATCACCGGGATCCGGCGCGAGCAGGCGGCGACCCGGGCTTCCGCTCCGAAGCTCGAGCGCGACGAGCGCCGCGACATCTGGAAGTTCAATCCGCTGGCCGACTGGACCGAGAAGGACATCTGGACTTACATCTTCAAGCACGACTTGCCCTACCATCCGCTCCACGATCAGGGCTATGCCTCGATCGGTTGCGCACCCTGCACGCTCCCCGGGTCCGGCCGCGAAGGCCGCTGGGCGGGCGAGGACAAGACGGAGTGCGGCCTGCACGTCTAGCCAGGCCGGCGATCGCCGTTTGAGCCGGGAACGGCCACCGCCCTCCCACCGCCCGGAACCCCATCGCCAACCACTGTCATGAGTTACGAGCTTTCCCACCTCCAGAGCCTCGAGGCCGAATCGATCTTCATCATGCGCGAGGTCGCCGCCGAGCTCGAGCGACCCGTGCTCCTGTTCAGCGGCGGCAAGGACTCGATCGTGCTGCTGCGCCTGGCCGAGAAGGCGTTTCGCCCCGGCAGTTCCCGTTCCCGATCATGCATGTCGATACGGGCCACAACTTTCCCGAGGTGATCGAGTTCCGCGACCGGATCATCTCCTCCTCGGGTGAGCGCCTGATCGTCGCCAACGTCCAGGATTCGATCGATGCCGGCCGCGTGCGCGAGGAGACCGGCCCGCGCGCTTCGCGCAACCGGCTGCAGACCACCACCCTGCTGGACGCGATCTCCGAGAACAACTTCGATGCCGCTTTCGGCGGCGCCCGGCGCGACGAGGAGCGGGCGCGCGCCAAGGAGCGCGTGTTCTCGTTCCGGGACGACTTCGGTCAGTGGGATCCCAAGAACCAGCGCCCCGAGCTGTGGGCCCTCTACAACGGGCGCATCCGCAAGGGCGAGCACGTACGCGTGTTCCCGATCTCCAACTGGACCGAGCTCGATGTCTGGCAGTACATGGCCGAGGAGCAGCTCGAGGTGCCGTCCATCTACTACGCCCACAAGCGTGAGGTGTTCGAGCGCGACGGCATGCTCTACGCCACCAACGACTTCGTCGAGCTGATGGACGGCGAAACGCCGTTCGAGGAGTCGGTCCGGTATCGCACCGTGGGCGACATGACCTGCACCGGCGCCGTTCGCTCCACCGCCTCCACGTTGACCGATGTGGTCACCGAGATCGCGGCCACCCGGATCACCGAGCGCGGCGAGACCCGCGCCGATGACCGCGTCACCGAGGCGGCGATGGAAGACCGCAAGCGCGAGGGGTACTTTTGAGCACGGACGCCGCCACCAATGGGCTGCCGATCGCGCATGAACGGAGCGTCGCCGCCGCACCAGCGAGCTGCTGCGAATCGCCACGGCCGGATCGGTGGACGACGGAAAGTCGACGCTGATCGGCCGGCTGCTCCACGACTCCAAGTCGATCCTGGAGGACCAGCTGGCGCACGTCGGCCGAGACCGCCGAGCGTCGCGGCGACGGCTACCTGAACCTCGCCCTGCTGACGGACGGACTCCGCGCCGAGCGCGAGCAGGGCATCACGATCGACGTGGCCTACCGGTACTTCGCCACGCCGCTGCGCAAGTTCATCATCGCCGACACCCCCGGCCACGTGCAGTACACCCGCAACATGGTCACCGGCGCCTCCACGGCCGATGTCTCGATCGTGCTGGTCGATGCCCGCAAGGGGGTCATCGAGCAGACCCGCCGCCACACCTTCATCGCCTCGTTGCTGCGCATTCCCCACCTCGTCGTGGCCGTCAACAAGATGGACCTGGTCGACTACACGGAGGAGCGTCTTCTACGGAGATCCTGCGACGAGATGACGGACTGGGCCGCGCGCCTGCAGATTCCGGACATCACGTTCATCCCGATCTCGCGCGCTCAACGGCGACAACGTCGTGGAGCGTTCCTGCGCAGACGCCCTGGTACGGCGGCGCGCCGCTGCTCTATCACCTGGAGCACGTCTGATCATCGCGCCTGACCGCAACCTGGCCGATGTGCGCTTTCCCGTGCAGTGGGTCGATCCGGCCGATGAGCGATGAGCACCACGACTATCGCGGCTACGCCGGGCAGGTCGCCGGCGGCGTCCTGCGTCCGGGCCAGGAGGTCGTCGTGCTGCCCAGCGGCCGGAGCACGAGCATCCGCCAGATCGACGCGTTCGGCGGCGACCTCGAGGAGGCCTTCCCGACGATGTCGGTCACGCTGCGCCTCGCCGACGAGGTGGATATCTCCCGCGGCGACATGATCGTGGAGGCGGATGACGCGCCCACCGTGTCCGCGAGCTGGAGGCGACGCTGTGCTGGATGGGAGAGGAGCCGGTGCAGGAGGGTGGCCGCTACGCGATCAAGCACACCACACGCACGGCCCGGGCGATCGTCGACAAGATCGAGTACCGGGTCGACATCAACTCGCTGGCCCATGACCACAGCGCCTCGGCCCTCCAGCTCAACGAGATCGGCCGGGTCATCCTGCGCTGCTCGAGCCCGCTCGTGGTCGACCCCTACACCCGCAACCGCACCACGGGCAGTTTCATCCTGATCGACGAGACCACCAACACGACGGTGGCCGCCGGGATGATCACGGCGGGTCGCTGAGCCCCACCTAACTCCGTGCCAACGCGGATTTCGTGCCGCGGTGGCGTAGCTTTCTAGGTTGATCATGCGTGCTCGGTGCAGACACGTCGGTTTTCTGTGGCCCGGGCTCGGCGCTGACCGGGTCGCTGGCCGCGACGCTCGCCGCCACCGGGCTGCTGTCCCGGCGCCCGGTGTCCTGGTGGTGGTCGGTGTCGCTGGGAACCCACGGCGTCCAGTGGCACGTGTTCTGGGCCGGAGTGGTGCTGCTGTGTGTGGCCTGGGCCGGTCTGGGCTGGCGCCTGCACCGCCACCCGGAGGCCCGGCCGATCGACCTGATCTGCGTCGGTGCCCTGTGGTCGGTCCCGCTGGTGCTCGGACCGGCCCTGTTCAGTCTCGATATGTACAGCTATCTGGCTCAAGGTGCGGTGCTGGCCCACGGCCTGAACCCCGTACCAGACCGCCCCCGCAGGCGCTGCACGAGCCGGCGCTCCTGGCCGGCGTCTCCAGCACGTGGAGGCACACCACGACGCCCTACGGCCCGTTATTCATCGCCCTGGCGTCGCTGGCAGCGCGGCTCGCCGGTACCCACGTCGCGATCGCGGTGACGCTGCTCCGTCTCCCCGAGCTGGTGGGCATGGTGCTGCTGGCCTGGTCGGTCCCACGGCTGGCGCGGTCGCTGGGCGCCGATCCCGCCAGAGCGACGTGGCTGGCCGTGATCAGTCCCCTGAGCCTTCTCTACCTGGTGGCCGGCGGGCACAACGACGCCCTGATGCTCGGGTTGATGCTCGCCGGCGTCACGCTGGCCGTGGAACGTCGCCCGCTGGCCGGAATTGCACTGTGCGCGCTGGCGGCGATGGTCAAGCTTCCGGCTGCGGTCGCGGTGGTGATGATCGTGATCTGCTGGTGGCGGGCGGAACCGGCCCGCTGGCGCCAGATCGCGGCCGGTGGAGCCCTGGTCAGCGCTGCGGTTGGGCTCGCCGCCGGCGTGCTGGCCGGCGTGGGCTCGAGTTGGATCTCCAGCAGCCTCCTCTCCACCCCGGCCACGGCGCGCATGGCCCTGACCCCGGCCACCGCCGTGGCGGTGACGCTGTGGGAGCTGACCCACCACTTCGGGGCGGGGGTGGAGCAGCACGCCGCCACCTGGGAGAACGCCGCGACGCTGTCCTCCTTCGCGCTGGTCGCGCTGGTGGCGCTGTTCCTGAGCCTGCGCGTCCGGTACGCCACACTGCCCCGGTACCTCGGTCTGGTGCTGATCGCTGCGGCGATCGGCGGCCCAGCCGCCTGGCCCTGGTACCTGAGCTGGGGGATCGTCCTGCTGGCCGCCGACCGGCGCACCCAGTCCTCGCTGTGGTTGCCCGTAATCGTGATTGCCTCCGCGTTCCCGGTCATGGCCGGCGGTCAGGTGGCCGTGCCACTGCCGGATGCCTGGTGGACGCTCGTCGTCTACGCGGGCGCCGCGGCCGTGGCGGTACTCGGCCCTCGGCTGCTCCGCCGCGCCGGCCGCAGCGGGCAAACTCCGGCCGGCGGCACCGTGCCGGCACCCGTTTCCCCGCCGGTGCCGGTAGCCGCGCGCCGCGCGCCGGCAGCTCGGCCTCACGTAACCGTCTCCTCCACCGGCCATGTCCCTGGCGAGTCCAGCCCGATCGTCACCTCAGACCTCGCCGGCTGATTCCCGCCCCAGGGGCGCTTCGTCCTGGTGGGCGGGGAGAACATCGCTGGGTCTGGCGATCGCCGTCCCGACGCTCCTGGCGGCGGCGCTCACGGCCTACCACCTGACAACGCGAAGCCTGTGGCTCGACGAGGCGGCCAGCATCTCGATCGCCTCCCAGCACGGATCTGCTCTGTGGCGAGCGATCCGCCACGACGGCGGCAACATGCTGGTCTACTACCTGCTCCTGCACGTGCTGGTGGGCTGGTTCGGCACCGGCGAGGCGGTGGTGCGTCTCCCGTCTGTTATCGCCAGTGCGGCCACGGCGGCGTTCACCGCCGGACTGGCCTGGCGCCTGGTCGGTACGCGCCGCGCGGCCCTGAGCGCGGGGACTGCTAACGGCCGTGAGCATGCCGCTGGTCTACTGGGGCCAGGACGCGCGCGGTACGCACTGATGGTGGCTCTGGAGCCACCGGAGCCCTCCTGGCCTTCACCGTGATCGTGCAATCACCGGACCGCGTGCCCCGGTTCGCGCTTTTGGCCTACACACTTCTGACCCTGCTGTCGCTGTATGTCAGCTTCTAGGCCGGGTTGATCATCCTGGTCGAACTGGCCGTGCTCCCGGTATTCCGGCGGCGGGCCCTGCTGGTCGTGGGGTCCCTGGCGGTGGTGGCCCTCGCCTGCATACCGCTGGTGATTCTGGCCGAACAGCGCGGCTCCGGGCAACTCTTCTGGGTCAACCCGATCACGCTCGCGATCGCCGCCAAGGCCGGCGCCGTGATGATCTCGGCCGGGTTCCCGCCCAACTTCCACATCACCTCGGACACGATCGTGTCCGCCGCGGTCACCCTTGGCCTGGGGCTGCTGCTGGCCCTGTGGCTGGGGCTGACCTGGCTGCGGGGACGCCGGTCGGCCCCGGCCCCGGCCCCGGCACGGGCGGCGGCCCCGGCACCGGCACCGGCTTCGACTCCGGCACCGACTCCGGCTCCGGCTCCGGCCCCGGCGAGCGAGCGACGTGCCGGAGCGCTCGGCGCCGGCACGGGGTGGATCGCCGCCAGCTGGCTGCTGGTGCCCACCGTGGTCGTGCTGGCCGGGGCTCTGGCCGGCGAGCCGGTGGAGCTCGCGCGGGCGATCATCCTGGTGATCCCCGCGGTCGCGGTGCTGTTCGCCGTCGGTTTCACCCACCCGCGCGTGAGCCCGTTCGTCGGCGTGGCCGGACTGGCGCTGCTGCTGGTCACCCGAGCGCTCGCGCTGGCCCCGACCTATCACGTCACTCCGGAGAACTGGCAGGCCGCGGCCAGCCACCGGCGCAGGCCGCCCATACTCACGACTGCGTGCTGTTCTACCCCGAGGACGGACGGATGCCGGTCGACTACTACCTGCAGGGCAACCCGGCCACCGCGAACCTGAGGTCGGTTCTTCCGGCCGTCCCCTGGTCGGTCGTCCGGCCCTACGTCGAGCTGTACACGATCCCCTCGGCGGCGCGAATGACCCAGATCGAACGTTCCTGCCCGCGCCTGTGGGTGATCGCCAGCCACCAGGGACATACGCCCGGCCCGGTGGCCTCGGAGCGGGACCTGATGCGCTACCACACGCTGCTGCATGGCCTGCATCACGCCTACCGGCACAGCAGCCGCCGCCAGTTCGGCTACGCCGCCCCGATCTATGTGACGCGGTTCTCGGTAAACGGCTCGCAGGCCGGGCGGCGCTACGGCCGCAGGCCGTTGCTGACGAATGTGATCATGCTCATCACGATCAGCATCAGGGTGCTGGCGGTCAGCAGCTTCACGTAGGCCCGCCCCTTCAGGTGCGCGCCCAGTGCCACGATCACCGGGAACGCGCAGATCAGCATGCGCGCGTTTGGCGGGGTCGAGTTCGAGGTCAGCGTCATCACCACGATCGCCCCGGTCCACACCCAGGCGGCCAAGGGGATCCGGTGGCGGATGCGCCACATGTGGGTCAGGCCCCAGAACAGGAACACGGTTCCCAGGATTCCGATGACCAGGTTCAGATCGACGTTGGGATGCGGGGGGCCTTCCATGCCGAGGGCCTGCTTGATCACGGTCACCACGTCGCGGGGCACGGCCAGCGGGGTGGTCGTTTCGTGCCAGTCGACGGCCTGAGTGCGGTAGGAGGCCATCGGCGTACCGGTCCAGATCCACAGGAAGATGGCGAAGGCGACGGCTCCGGCCGGAGCCAGCACCGGGGCGGCCAGCGCCCGCCAGGCGTCGCGCTCGTGCCAGCCGCGGCGGCGGATCTCCATGAAGGCAGCCGCGGCGCAGGCGGGAATGATCGCGATCGCCACCGGCCCAACCGCCGTGGACAGGCCGGCCAGGACGCCGGCCAGCACCCACTTGCGACGCTCCAGGGCAAGCAGACAGCCGGCGACCAGCGCCAGCAGCAGGCCCTCCGTGTAGACCATCGAGAAGACGATCGAGCCCGGGAACAGGCAGAAGAAGAGGATCCCGCGCTTGGCCGCTTCGGGGCCCCACCAGCGGTCGGTCAGCCGGGCGATCAGGACGGTTGCGGTGGCGCCGGTCACCGTCGAGATGATCATGCCGGCCAGCACGTTGGATACCGAAAGGCCGTGGGCGATCGCCCACATCAGCATCGGGTACAGGGGTAGGAAACCCAGCGTGTTCCAGCTGGTCAGGATCACGTGATGGGAGTAGCCGTAGGTGGCCACGGCGACATACCAGGCGCCGTCCCAGTTGGACAGCTCGTGACCGAAGCTCCAGGGGTGGCCGTTGGCGCCTGTACGCACGTGCTGGTCGATCAGCGCGATCACCATGTAGAGCCCGCGCGTGAGCAGGAAGATCAGCAGCGGGTACCGCCACCGGATATCCAGTCCGGCCGCCCATTCCCAGACAGGGGCCAGCCGCCCCCTGAAGGGCTGGCGCTGCTTCAGCGGGGCAGCCGCTTCACCGGCCGCAGCCGGAATGGCCGTGGCGGGCGGCACGTTCTGGGGCGTGGTCGCGTCTTGGAGCCTGTCGACACCCGGGCGCGTCCCGCGCACGTCCGGGAGCGTGTTCACGGGCGGGAAGTCTAGTAGAGCAGGCTCAAGAGAAGTCGAAGCACCGCTTTTCGTCGGGGGCGGGAATACAGCCCCGCCCCCGAACGGCACGACCGCTCGCAAACAGGGCTCCGCCCCCGTGTCCGCGCCGACGCTAAAGTCCCGCGCCCGATGTTCTCGAAGATCCTGATCGCCAACCGCGGAGAGATCGCCGTGCGAATCATCCGGGCTTGTGAGGAGATGGGGATCGCCACCGTCGCCGTGTACTCGGAGCTCGACCGTGACGCGCCGCACGTCAAGCGGGCCGACGAGGCCTTCCTGCTCGGGCCCGGCCCGGCGAACGAGAGCTACCTGGTGATCGACAAGCTGCTCGAGACGGTCGAGCGTTCCGGGGCCGAGGCGGTCCATCCCGGTTACGGCTTCCTGGCCGAGAACGCCGCCTTCGCCAGTGCCCTGGAGAAGCACGGCATCACGTTCATCGGCCCGCCGGCCTCGGCGATCGAAGCGATGGGCTCCAAGACCAAGGCGCGGGAGCTGATGCGGGGCGCCGGTGTCCCGATCGTCCCGGGGACGACCGAGCCGGTTCAGAGCGTCGATGACGCGCGCAAGCTGATCGCGGACACGATCGGCTACCCGGTGGCGGTCAAGGCGGCCGGCGGCGGTGGCGGCAAGGGCTTCCGCGTCGCGCTCAGCGAGGACAAGCTGCAGGAGGCCTTCGAGGGCGCCTCACGCGAGGGCGAGAAGTTCTTCTCCGATCCCACCGTGTATCTGGAGCGCTACCTGCCTGACCCGCGCCACGTCGAGGTCCAGGTGCTGGCCGACACGCACGGCAACGTCATCCATCTGGGTGAGCGCGACTGCTCGCTGCAGCGCCGCCACCAGAAGCTGATCGAGGAGGCACCGGCCCCGGCCGTCGACGAGGAGCTGCGCGCCCGGATCGGCAAGATCGCCACCGAGGCGGCGGCAGCCGTCAGCTACACAGGCGCGGGGACGATCGAGGGCCTGTTGCAGGACGGCGAGTACTTCTTCCTGGAGATGAACACCCGGGTGCAGGTCGAGCACTGCGTGACCGAGCTGGTCACCGGGATCGACATCGTCAAGGAGGGCATCCGGGTCGCGGCGGGCGAGCCCCTGTCGATCGCCCAGGAGCAGGTCGAGCTGCGCGGACACGCGATCGAGTGCCGGATCAACGCCGAGGACGCGTCCAAGAACTTCGCTCCGGCTCCGGGCACGATCGGCAGCTACATCGAGCCCAGCGGACCCGGCGTCCGAGTCGACTCCGGGGGTCTTGCCGGCTCGGTGATCTCACCCATGTACGACCCGATGATCGCCAAGCTGATCGTCTGGGACGTGGATCGTGAGCAGGCCACGCGGCGCATGGTCCGCGCCCTCGGCGAGTACGAGATCGGTGGCCTGAAGACGCTGATCCCCTTCCACACGGCGATCCTGCAAACCGACCAGTGGGCCGCCGCGGAGACCTGCCGGGATCTGATCGAGGACCGTGAGTGGCTGAAGACGCTGGCCTTCCCGCCGGCCGAGACACCGGCCGAGAGCGAGGACGAGAAGGTCGAGCACGACTACACAGTTGAGGTAGCGGGCAAACGATTCGACGTGAAGGTCATCGGCGCCCCCGTGGCTGCGGCCGTGATCAGCAATGGCGCCGCGTCCGGTGCGGGAGCCGGAGCCCGCAAGCCGCGTCGCGAGCGCGCTGCCTCGGGCGGCGCGGGTGGCGGCGGCGACACACTCAGCTCGCCCCTGCAGGGCACGGTGCTGAAGGTCGCGGTCGACAAGGGCGCCGAGGTCGAGGAGGGCGCGCTGATCTGCGTGATCGAGGCGATGAAGATGGAGAACGAGATCACCGCCCACAAGGCCGGCGTGGTGTCGGACCTGCCGATCTCGGTCGGCGGCGCGGTGGCCAACGGCGACACTCTCGCCGTGATCACCGCCAACGGCGCCGGCCCCACCGAGTAACGCGGCGGTCCCGGGCCCATCCCCGGGGCACTCTGGGAGACTTTCCCGCGCCTGGCGCGGACTTCTCTCCCAGAGTCAGCTCGCAGGCGAGAGCCGGGTCAGGTTCTCGGCGTGGATCCGCTTCTGCTCACGCGAGCGGCGTCCCTCCGGCAGCGGCGAGTCCCCCTCGGTGCTCAGCCGCTCCAGATAGGCCAGGTCCTCCTGCAGGATTCGCTGCGCCTCCTCCCGGTTCAGTGGATGCCCATGGCCGGGGACGACCGACGTGGCCTGATCGACGAGGCCGGCCAACCGGCTCAGCGTCTGGCGGTAGACGGCCACCGAGCCTCCTGGGCTGATCATCGGGATCTCGACGGGCGAGAGGTAGTCCCCCGCCACCAGCGTGCCCAGCCAGGGCATCCAGAACGCCGTGCCGTCGGCGGTGTGGCCGGGCGCGGGATGCAGCTCGATGTCTGCCGCATCCTCGGCGCCCAGCGACAGCCTGCCGGGGACCGGGAGGGACTGGCCACCGGCGAGCCCGAGCGGCCGGCGAGCGTCGATGTAGTGCTCCTCGTCGAACTCGCGCAGCGCCCGCTGGGCGGCGCCCGGCTCGGCGGCCAGTCGCTCGCCGGTCGGCTCGCCCACGCCGAGTCCCGCCTCTGGGAACGCCAGCCGGCCCAGCAGGTGGTCCCAGTCGGCGTGTGTGGCCAGCAGCCCGCTGACCGGGAAGCCGGCCTGCTCGGCCAGGGACGGGAGCGCGTCCAGCTCCTCCGGCAGCACCGGGGAGTCGATCACGAAGCCCTCATCGGCGGCTCGGACCAGCGTGCAGGTGGTCTGCCAGAATGCGCTGACCACGACGATCAGGTCCTCGTGGATGGCGAGCGCGCGCATGCCCGGACAGGCTAGTGCCCTGATGCGGAAATTCGATGCCAGGATGGGTGATGGCTGGGCGTGGCTGATGGGAGGCGGTGACACAAGACGTACTGGTGGTACGGCGGTGTCGCCGCCTCCCATCAGGCGCGTACAGACGCGCCCAGACTGGTACCGAATTACTGCTTCAGGGCACCAGATGGTGCCCGTATGATCGACCCCGTGCCATCCCGCACGATCACTGACGAGGCTCAGCTGCGCGCCCTGATCGGAGAGCCGGCGCCACTGGTCGTGGCCAAGGTGTCAGACCGGCTCAACGAGCTGACGCAGCAGTTCATCGAGCGCTCGCCGTTCGTGTGTGTGGCCACGGCTCGCCCCGACGGCGGCCTCGACGTCTCCCCCCGCGGCGACCCGCCCGGGTTCGTACGCATCCTCGACGAGCGCACGCTCCTGCTCCCGGAGCGACCCGGCAACCGGATCGCCGACTCGCTGATCAATCTGCTCCACGATCCGCGCATCGCGCTGCTGTTCCTGCTCCCGGGCGTCGGTGACACGTTCCGCGTCAACGGGCGGGCGGAGATCCTCGAGGACCCTGAGCTGCTGGCGCCCAGCGCCGTCGGCGGCAAGGTCCCCAAGCTCGGGATCCGGATCCATGTCGAGCAGGCCTACACCCAGTGCCCCAAGGCGCTGATCCGCTCCGACCTGTGGAATCCAGATGGGCACATCGAGCGCTCGGAGCTCCCCAGCAGCGGGGCGATCCTCCGCCGCATCAAGGCCGAGCCCGACTTCGACGCCCAGGAATATGACCGCGACCGCGCCGCTCGCTACGCCCGCCGGGAAGGCCTGTACTGAGCCTGGGCCGTGGCCGGGGCCTGCGGCCTAGCCGACGCCGATGAGCTTGGCCGCCTCCCGCAGGCTCTTGACCTCCGCGTCGGGCTTCTTCTGCCCTGGCTCCAGCTGCTCGCCGTTGCGGTTGACCCAGATCACCGGGATCTTCTTCTTCAGGCACGGCTCGACGTCGTGGTAGTAGCTGGCCGCGACGTGCACCCAGCCCTTCTTGCCGCCGATCCGCCGCTCGCACTCGGTGAAGTGCGCCGGGTCGGGCTTGTAGGAGCGCACCTGCTGGGCCGTGACGACGAGGTCGAAGTCCAGCGGGACGTGCGCGCGCCGGGTCTGCCCCAGCAGCTTGTCGTCGACGTTGGAGATGAGGCCGGTGTTGAACTTCTTGGCACCTTCTGAAGGACTGGATTGGTCTCCTTGAAGGCGGCCCAGCGCTGCACCGAATCGGGCAGGAAGCCTGAGCGAGATGGCTCCAACGGCCAGCCCAGCTCTTTGGCGATCTGCACTGCGGTCCGGCGCAGCACCTCGGCGTACAGCTCGTAAGAGCCGGCCTGGATCTGCTGCTGGACGGAGTGGAACAGCGGTATCAGCTCGTCGCGCTCGATCGTGAAGCCGTCTCGGTCGGCCTCCTGGCGGAAGGCTTCGTACGCGCCGGTGTCCCAGTCGATCAGCGTGCCGTAGACATCGAAGGTGACGAATTTGATCTGCTTGGGGATGGCCATTGGCGCCGATAATGCCATGAAGTCCGAGATCACCGGCTCTTCGGCCGCGTCCGAGCTCCCAAACCCAGGCCGCGCGCCACGGTTTCGAGCCAGACTCTAAGGTTCGTTTCCTATGGACCTGCTCGAATATCAAGGCAAGCAGCTGTTCGCGCGCCACGGGGTTCCGGTTCCCGCCGGGAGGCCCGCGCGGACCCTGGAGGAAGCGGTGGCTGCGGCTGAGGAGATCGGATACCCCTGTGTCATCAAGGCGCAGGTGCAGATCGGCGGCCGGGGCAAGGCGGGGGGATCAAGATCGCGAAGGACCGCCAGGAGGCCGAGCAGCACGCTCAGGCGATCCTCGGCATGGACATCCGCGGGCTCACGGTGCACGAGCTGTGGATGGAGGAGGCTTCGGAGATCGCCGTCCGAGTACTACGCCTCGATCGTGTTCGACCGCAGCGCCAAGGCGCCGCTGATGATGCTCTCGACCAAGGGCGGGATGGACATCGAGGAGGTGGCCGACGAGGATCCCGACGCGATCGCACGCCTGCACGTCGACCCGCTGATCGGCTACCAGGACTTCCATGGGCGCCGGCTCGCGTTCGAGGCCGGTGTCGACGGCGATGTGGTGCGGCCAGTCGGCGCGATGCTGGCCCGGCTGTACGCCGCGTTCGTCGGGAGGAGGCCACGCTGGTGGAGGTCAACCCGCTGATCGTCACCCCGGAGCGGAGGTCAGGGCACTCGACGCCAAGGTCACGCTCGACGACAACGCGCTGTTCCGCCATCCCGACAACGCGGCGCTGCGCGACCCGTCGGCCGAGGATCCGCAGGAGCAGATGGCCAAGGAGCGCGGCCTCACCTACGTCAAGCTCGACGGCAACATCGGGATCCTCGCCAACGGCGCCGGGCTGTCGATGTCGACGCTCGACGTCGTCGCCGAGGCCGGGGCCAGCCGGCCAACTTCCTGGACGCCGGCGGTGGATCGAAGGCCGACGCGATCACCAGTGCCGTCGAGGTGATCCTGTCCGACGACAAGGTAAAGGCCGTCCTGTTCAACATCTTCGGCGGGATCACTCGCTGTGACGAGGTGGCCAAGGGCCTGATCGAGGCGTTTGACCAGATCGAGCCCACGGTGCCGTTCGTCGTTCGCCTGGACGGCACCAACGGCGAGGAGGGGCGGGCGATGCTGGCCCAGGCCAGCCTGCCCAACGTGCACACCGAGTCGACGATGGACGGAGCCGCCGCCAAGGTGGTCGAGCTGGCCGCGGAGGCAACGGGATGGGCATCCTCGTCGACCAGAACACTCGCCTGTGCACCTCCGGGATCACCGGCCGGGAAGGCACGTTCCACACGCTGCGCAACCGTGACTACGGGACCAGGTCGTCGCCGGGGTCACCCCCGGTAAGGGTGGCCAGGACGTCGACGGCGTGCCCGTCTTCAACACCTTCCACGAGGCGGTCGAGAAGGAGGGTGCCAACACGGCGATGATCTTCGTGCCACCGCGGTTTGCCGCCGACTCGATCCTGGAGGCCGAGGACGCCGGCATCGAGCTGATCATCGCGATCACCGAGGGCATCCCTGCCCACGACGAGCTGCGTGTGTTCAACACTGATCAAGAAGAACGGCCGGGCCCGGTTGATCGGTCCCAACTGCCCGGGCATCCTGTCGCCCGGGAAGGCCAGCGTGGGAATCATCCCGGCCTCCTTCTTCAAGGAGGGCAACGTCGGGGTCGTCTCGCGCTCCGGGACGCTGACCTACCAGATCGGCAACGAGCTGGCGCTGAGCGGGTTTGGCAACTCCTCGATCGTCGGCATCGGCGGCGACCCGGTGCCGGGCAGCGACTTCATCGACATCCTCGGGACTGTTCCAGGAGGATCCGGAGACCGAGCTGATCGTGATGTGCGGGGAGATCGGCGGCGACGCCGAGGAGCGCGCCGCCGACTTCATCGAGGCGCACGTGACCAAGCCGGTGGTGGGCTACATCGCCGGCTTCACCGCCCCGGCCGGCAAGACGATGGGCCACGCCGGCGCGATCGTGTCCGGCTCCCGAGGCACCGCAGCAGCCAAGGCCGAGGCGCTGGAGGCCAAGGGTGTGCGGGTGGGCCGGACGCCCACCCAGGTGGCCGAGATCGCGATGTCGATCCTCGGCGCCGCAGCTTAGGCCAGCGTTTGTGCCACGGGTGCGGCCCTTTGAGGGCTGCACCCGTGAGCCGCGTTTCGTCCGACCCGCGGGATCCGTACTCTTAGTCCCGTGCCCAAGCCGATCTCCTTTGCCCGCGGGGCGCCCTCACTGGACATCGTTGACGTCGACGGCCTGCGCGCCGCCGCTGACGCTGCTTTTCAGACGGACCCGGCCGGGCTGACCGCCTATGGGACGGCGGTCGGCTACGTGCCGTTGCGTGAATGGATCGCCGAGCACCACGGCGTCCCGGTGGAGCGGGTGCTGGTCACCAACGGCTCGATGCAGGCCGACGCGTTCCTGTTCGACGCCCTGGTCGAGCCGGGCGACGCCGTGATCGTCGAGCGTCCCACCTACGACCGCACGCTGCAGTCGCTCCGCGGCCGCGGCGCGGACGTGCGGATGGTGGAGCTCGAGCCCGACGGGATCGACGTCGACGCGCTCGAGCGGGTGCTGAAGGCCGGCGCGGACCCGAAGCTCGCCCACATCATCCCTAACTTCCAGAACCCCGCCGGCTACACGCTGTCGGCGGCCAGACGCAAGCGGCTGCTGGAGCTGGCCGCGGAGCACGACTTCGTGGTGTTCGAGGATGACCCGTACGTGGCGCTGCGCTTTGCGGGGGAGTCGCTGCCGACGATGGTCTCGATGGACCCTGAGCGTGTCGTCTACGCCTCGTCGTTCTCCAAGACCGTGTGTCCCGGAATCCGCGTCGGGTACCTGGTGGGGCCGGCCGAGCTGATCGCGCGGATCCAGAAGCTGGCCGTCGGCGCCTACATCTCGCCCAACATGGTGGCCCAGGGAATCGTCAACGAGTTCTGCCGCTCCGGCGCTCTGGACAGCTCCATCGAGACCGTCAAGCGCGCGCTGCAGGAGCGAGCCCGGACCTTGTGCGAGAGCCTCGAGCGGGAGCTGCCCGAGGCCCGCTTTGTGGCACCCCAGGGTGGGTACTTCCTGTGGGTGGACCTGCCCCGGGGCTCCGATGTGAACACGCTGTTCAAGGCGGCCGCCGATCGTGGTGTCCAGTTCGTCAAGGGCTCCGACTTCGTGCTCGAGGGCGGGGGCTCCAGCCTGCGGCTGGCCTACTCCGGGGTGACTCCGGAGGAGATCGAGGAGGGCGTCTCCCGCCTGGCCGAGGCCTATCGTGAGATATCTACTGGCGCAACCGCGGAGGTGGCCCGATGAAGCCCGAGGAGTACACCGCTGCCGGGGATCTTGTCGGCCGGGGATACGGCTCGTTCGTATCCCAGATCCGCGAGACCCACGGCGCGCTGGCCGCCCGTGTATTCCGCCGCATCGGCCAGGTCGCCACGCCGGTCCAGCTGGCCCACGATGCGATCGCCGGCCTGGCCTACGGCTCCACTGGCGCCGTCGGCCGCGCGCTGATGAAGGGCGCCGGACTCAGCGCCGCGCTGGCCACGCCCCAGGACGCCGAGTCGATGGAGCGCACGCTCGCAGGTCGCGTGGTCAAGGGCGCGCTGAGCGGCATGTGGGGTGACCGTCTGTCCGAGGAGCTCAACCCGTTTGCCGTCGACATGGCCGTTCGTGTGCGCGGGCGCGATGTTCCGGTTGATCCGGACGGCCTCGCCGCCGCTTTCCCGGACGCCAGCGGTCGGGTGGCCATCTTCCTCCACGGCCTGTGCGAGACCGAGGACGCCTGGCGTCTGGCCGCGCGCGCGGCCCGCTCGGTCGACCCGCGTCCACCGACCTACGGCGAACGTCTGCGGACCGAGTACGGCTACACGCCCGTGTACATCCGTTACAACAGCGGCCTGCACATCTCCGAGAACGGGCGCCGGCTGTCGGCGTTGCTGGATGCGCTGGTTACGGCCTGGCCCGTGGATGTGGCTGGGATCGCGCTGGTCGGCCACTCGATGGGTGGCCTCGTCGGGCGCAGCGCCTGCCACTACGGCTGCGACACCGGCTGGTGCGAGAAGGTGACCGACGTGTTCACGCTGGGCACCCCCCACCTGGGCGCACCCATGGAGCAGGCCGCCCACGCCGCCGCCTGCGCGCTGTCCCGCCTGCCAGAGACCCGGCCCGTGGCGCGCGCCATCAACGCCCGCAGCGTCGGCATCAAGGACCTCGGCCGCGGCTACCTGACCGACGAGTGCTGGGGAAGCCAGGATCCGGACGCCTACTTCCGCCACGCCGCCCGTGACATCCCGTTCCTGCCCCACGCCAACCATTACTTCGTCTCGGCCAGCCTGACCAAGGACCACGACCACCGGTTCGGCCGCCACATCGGAGACCTGCTGGTGCTGCACGCGTCCGCGTGGGGGATGCCGGCGCGCGGCGAGAGCCTGCGCTTCCCGGTGGATCACTATCGCCATTACGGCGGCGCCACGCACATGGACCTGCTCGGCCACCCCGCGATCGCCGATCAGCTCGTTCGCTGGCTGGCTCCGCGTGAGCCGGTGGCGCTGCTCCCGGAGTCGGTTCCGGCCTGACTCAGGTCAGCGCCCGTAGCGTTCGCGGCCGAGCACCAGCTGCTCGGGCAGCGCGATCCGCGGCGGCGGTGAGGGGTCGGCCAGCACCGACACCGTCTCGGCCACGCTGATGGTCACGGTGGCCGTCGTCTCCGTCGCTCGCTACCTCGACGTGCTCGCCGTCATTGGCCGACACCCGCCCTTCCAGTCCGGGCTCCAGCCCGGCGTGCCTTGAGGTAATGGAGAAGGTCCTCTGCCTCGTTCTCGAGCCGCAGGATCTTCACCGTCGCGCCGGCCTCGCAGTCGGCCAGCGGCACCCCGTCGATCCGCTCGCCGACCCGGATCGGGTGGCCGTGCGGGCAGGTCTTGGCATCGCCCACCGAAGCGCGCACGTAGGCCTCGAACCGGGGCGTCATCGCGTGCTCCAGGTGCTCGGCCTCCTCGTGCACGTCATCCCAGGGCACGCCGACCACGTCGGTCAGGAAGCGCTCGATCATCCGGTGGCGGCTGACGATCTGCTCGGCGTGCTCGCGCCCGCGACTCGGTGAACCCGATCCCGCGTCCCGCGGCTGCGCTCGATGTACCCGTCGCGCTCCAGGCGTCCCAGCATCTCGTGCACGGTGGGCGCCGAGAGCTGCATCGCGCGGGACAGGTTGGCGCCGGTCATCGGCAGGCCGGCCTCGAACAGCCAGAACAGCGACTCCAGGTACTCCTCCTCGGCGGCGGTGGCGTGGTCCGCGGCCATCGATCTGATCGTACTCGGCGCGCCTGAGGTCCGCGCTCCGAGGCCGCGTCGCAGTTACGATCGCGCCGTGGCGCTCCCGCTCAAGCCCCCGATCGAGCCCCAGCTGGCCGCTCCGACAAGGAGCTGCCCGCGGGCGAGCAGTGGGCGTACGAGCCAAAGTTCGACGGCTTCCGGGCGATCGTGTTCGTGGACGGAGAGGAGGTCATGATCCAGTCCCGGGGCGGCAAGCCGCTCGGCCGCTACTTCCCGGAGCTGGCCTTCCCGTCCGGGCGCTACGTGCTGGACGGCGAGATCGTGATCGACGACGACCGACGGCCAGCCAGGACTTCGGCGCGCTCCAGCAGCGGATCCATCCGGCCGCCTCCCGGATCGCGATGCTGGCCGAGCAGACCCCGGCCCGCTACATCGCCTTCGACCTGCTGGCCGAGGAGGACGAGTCACTGCTGGCGCTGCCCGTTCGCCGAGCGCCGCGCCGCGCTCGAACAGCTGGGGCGGGACGGCATCGCGCTCACCCCCTGACGCGCGACCCCGACTGAGACCGAGCCGTGGCTGGCCCACGGCGAGGGAGTGGTGGCCAAGGACTCCCGCGCGCCCTACCGGCCCGGCCAGCGCAAGGGGATGGTCAAGGTCAAGCGGGTGCGCACGATCGACGCCGTGGTCGCCGGCTACCGCCCCGGCAAGGAGGAGGGGACGGTCGGCTCGCTGATCCTGGGCCTCTACGACGAGGACGGGCGAGCTCCACATCGTCGGGCACTCCTCCGGCCTGCGCGCGGCCGAGAAGCGCGCGCTGGTCGACACGCTGGCCCCGTACGAGACCGGCCAGCGCGGGCACGGCGACCCCAGCCGCTGGAAGAACGAGAAGGAGCTGGAGTGGATCTCGCTGCGCCCCGAGCTGGTGGTGGAGGTCACCTTCGACCACGCCAGCGGCGGTCGCATCCGCCACGGCACGAAGATCCTGCGCTGGCGGGAGGACAAGCCGCCCAGCGAGTGCCGCGCTGAGCCAGATGCAGTCTTAGCTCGTCTTCTTGCGCGCCGGCTCGGCGCCACCCGCGGGGCCTCGCCGGCATCTTGCGGAAGTTCGGTGGCCACGGCGCGTCGGGCAGCCCGTTCTCCTCGTCGCGCTGGGCGAGCTCCAGCAGCCCGTCCAGCGAACCGGCTGGGCGTCGATGTCCGCGCTCGGATCGCCCGACTCGGCGACTCGGCTGCCGGCACCGTGTCGATCCGCAGCTCCGCCGCCTCGACGTCGGGCACCTCGTCCCAGCTCAGCGGCGTGGAGACGCGGGCGTCCGGCGTCGGGCGGACGCTGTAGGCCGAGGCCACCGTGCGGTCGCGGGCGTTCTGGTTGTAGTCGATGAACACGCCGTGGCGCTCCTCCTTCCACCACTTGCTGGTGGCGATCTCGGGCGCGCGGCGCTCGACCTCGCGCGCCAGCGCGACGCCGCGCGGCGGACCGTCGATGAAGTCGTGCTCGGGCTGCGATGCGGACGTTGATGTGGATCCCGCGTGAGCCGCTGGTCTTGGGAAACCCGGTCAGGCCGTGGTCGGCGCAGAACCTCGCCGGACGACGAGCGCCACCTGCCGCACGTCGTCCCAGCTCGCCTCGGGCGTGGGGTCGAGGTCGACCCGCAGCTCGTCGGGGTGATCGAGGTCCGGGAGCGCGGCCTGCCACGGGTTCCAGTCGATCACGCCCAGGTTCACGCCCCAGACCAGGTGCGCCGCGTCGTTGGCGACGAGCTCGCGTGCCGCGCGGCCGCTGGGGAAGGTGACGTCGGCGGTCTGGAGCCAGTCGGGCGCCGAGTCGGGGATCCGCTTCTGGAAGAACGGCTTCTTCGCGGCCCCGTCGACGAACCGCTTGAGCGAGGTCGGGCGTCGCGCAGGTGGTTGAGCGCCGGCTCGGCGAGCCGAGGTAGTAGTTGACGAGGTCGAGCTTCGTCAGCCCGGGCTCGGGGAAGAACACCTTGCCCGGGTTGGAGAGCTTCACCTCGCGTCCCGGCGGCCTCGATCGTCGCTGTACTCGTCGGCCATCGCCGGAAAATACTGCCACCGTGAGCCGATCGGGCATTCCGAGGACGTGCTGGTGGCGCCGGACTCGTTCAAGGGCACGCTCAGCGCGGGCGAGGTGGCGCGCAGGCGATCGGTCGCGGGCCTCGAGGCGGCGGGCGTGGCCGGTGACTGTGCCCGGTGGCCGACGGCGGCGAGGGAACGCTCGGGCGCTGGTGCCGGCGCTGGGGCCGAGCGCGTGCTGTGGACGAGGTCTCGATCCGCTTGGGCGGCCGGATCGAGGCCGTCGGTTCGCTGGCCGGTGGACGCCGGGACGCCGGCGATCGCGATGGTGGAGACGGCGGCGGCCAGCGGTCTCGCCTGGTGGCGCCGGGCGAGCGCGACCCGATGCGCGGCCGCACCGCCGGCACCGGGGAGCTGATCGCGGCGGCGGTCGACGCCGGGGCGCGGATCGTCTGGCTCGGCGTCGGCGGCAGCGCCACCACCGACGGCGGCGCGGGGCGCGATCGAGGCGATCCGCGCATGGCGGCGGCCTGGGCGGCGCAAAGCTCGACGTGCTGTGCGACGTGCGCACCGCCGTTCGAGGACGCCGCGCGCGTGTTCGCGCCGCAGAAGGGCGCCGACGAGGACGAGGTGCGGCGGCTGAGCCGCGCGCCTGGGGCAGCTGGCGCGGCGGCTCGCCCGGGATCCGCGCGGGGTGCCGTTCACCGGCGCCGCCGGCGGGCTCGTCCGGCGGGCTGTGGGCCGAGTTCGGGGCCGAGCTGGTCCCCGGCGCGGCCGTTCATCCTCGACGAGCTCGGCTTCGACGCGCGGATGCGCGCCGCGCGGGCCGTCGTCACCGGCGAGGGGCGGCTGGACTTCCAGAGCCTGGCCGGCAAGGCGCGTGTCCGAGGTGGCGACCGGGCGCCGCCAGGCCGGCGTGCCCTGCCACGCGATCGTCGGCGAGCGCGAGCTGGACGCCGTTCGGCCTCCGGATCCTCGATCTCCAGCAAGCGCTGGAGGCCGGGACGGAGACGGAGCTGGAAGCCGCCGGGCGGGCATTGGCCGAAGCGCTGTGATCGGCTGCGTGGGTCGAAAAAGTCAAGCCACAGTTGAAAAATTCGACCCGCGCCCCACCGGCGCCCTTCCGGCGCTGGTCGCTCAGCAGAGGCGGCCGCTGGGCGTGTCCGGCCCGGTGCCGGCGGCAGCGGCCAGCTTGGCGCCCAAGGAGATCAGGAAGCGAGCCATCTCCTTGCCTGAGTGGGTCGACTTGCCGTCCTTGTAACAGGGGAACGCCCGGGGAGAGCCGTAACTGTCCGCCCAGCCCCATTCGGTCCACGGGTAGCCGGGGATCGCGGTGGCGATCCGCTGGCCGGGGTTGACGACGGTGCCGGCCTTGACCAGATCCTTGAGGTGCTCGGCGACGTACACGATGTCGCCGGCATGGGTGCCGTTCAGCAGCTGGTAGAAGATGAAGTGCTTGCCCGGCCAGGGGGCGTGGTTCTGGGCTCCGAGGATGACCGCCTTGCCGATCGCCTTGACCGGCAGCGTCTTGGTCTCGATCCAGTCGACGCCCATGTCGATCCGGGACGGCTGCCAGGCGGGGTTCGTGAACGGGTTGACGTACTTGCCGGGAGACCCGGGTATCGGCGTCGGGGTGCCGGTGTCAGGCGCCAGACTGGCCGCCTGCGCGACGCCGCCGGCGCCGGTGGCGGCAAGGCAGATGATCGTGAGAACGGCGGCAACGGAATGACGCATGCCCATCGAGATCGGGGGCGCCCTGTGGGCGCTTGACCCGGCCTCGACGGACGTGGGTCATCCGGCCAGTACGACCGCTGACACTTTCCGGGTGACTCCCGACCACCCAGCTTCAGTGCGCGAAGGCCGTGCGCCCGCTCGTGTTGCGCTTGGGCAGCGGCCCGTCGAGCGACTCCAGGTCGTCGGTCTGCTCCTGCATGTGCTGCAGCAGCAGGTCGGCCATCTCGTGGTTGAAACCGGCCCGGATCACGATGCGCAGCGCGCTCAGGTCCTCCCGGTTCTCCGGGAACGTGTAGGCGGGGATCAGCCAGCCCCGCTGGCGGATGTATCCGAGACGTCGAACACCGAGTACTTGTCCACGCCCTCCTTGAGCTTGAACGCGAACACGGGGAGTTCCTCGCCCCGGGAGATCAGCTCGTACGGCCCGAGCTTCGCGATCCCTGCGGAGATGTGCATGGCTGCCGCCTGGGCCGTCTCCATGACCCGTGTGTAGCCGTCGCGGCCGAGCGTGGCGAACATGTAGTACTGGGCGATCACCTGGCTGCCGGAACGCGAGAAGTTCAGCGCGAACGTGGGCATGTTGCCGCCGAGGTAGTTGACGTCGAACACCAGCTCCTCGCGGTAGGGCTGCCTGGTTTCGCCAGATCGCCCAGCCGATGCCCGGATACACCAGGCCGTACTTGTGGCCGGACGCATTGATCGACTGCACGCGCGTCGATCCGGAAGTCCCACTCCAGGTCGGGCTGGATGAACGGCGCGACGAATCCGCCAGAGGCAGCATCGACGTGTACCGGGACATACCAGCCCCTGTCGGATTCGAGCTTGTCCAGAGCGGCCGCGATGTCCTTGACGGGCTCATAGCTCCCGTCGAATGTCGAGCCGAGGATGGCGACGACTCCAATCGTGTTCTCGTCGCAGGCGGCGGCGGCCTCCTCGGCGCCGAGGTGGAAGCGGTCCCCTTCCATCGGGACCATCCGCGGCTCCACCTCCCAGTAGCGACAGAATTTCTCCCAGCACACCTGGACGTTGGTGCCCATCACCAGATTGGGCTTGTCCGCGGGCCGGCCGGCCTTCTCCTGCCGGGCGCGCCAGCGCCACTTCAGGGCCATCCCGCTCAGCATCGCCGCTTCGCTCGAGCCCGTGGTGGAGCAGCCGGTGGCCGACTCGGCTTCAGGCGAGTGCCACAGGTCGGCCAGGATGTTCACGCACCGGGTCTCGATCGCCGCCGTCTGCGGGTACTCGTCCTTGTCGATCATGTTCTTGTCAGCGGTGTCGGCCATCATCTTGGCCGCCGTTGAAGGCATCCAGGTGGTGACGAAGGTGGCCAGGTTGAGCCGTGCCTGCCCATCCAGGAGCAGCTCATTGGTCAGCACCTCGTACGCGAGGCCGCCGTCCATGCCCTTGTCCGCCAGCTGGTGGAACGGGATGTGGATGCTGGGGTCCTGCGAGTACACCGGGGCCGAGCTGCCGTGGTGCTGCCCGCCCTTTCGAGATAGCGGCATGCGGGTCTCCTTGGTCTGTCGAGGTTGCTGCCACCACTATCTCAACTCCCGAGGGCCGAGCGTCCCAGCGCGTCACCTCCCTGTGGAGGCTGGCAGCCCAGCTCGGTCAGGTAGGCCGTGAACGAGGCGTGATCGCGGTCCGGGACGAACGGCTGGTTCCCGTCCCGCAGGATCGCTTCGAAACGCTCGAGTTCGAACAGCAGCGACAGCTTGCCGGGCGGGTCGTCCCATTCGCCGGAGTCGTAACGCGCCGTCCAGGCGGCCAGCGCCGCCAGTGCCTCCACCTGAATGGAGTCCTCCCACCAGCGGGAACGGATCGGTAGGCGATAGCGCTCACGCAGCATGCCCACGTCGTGCCATAGGCGCTCGAACCACACCCATCGCTCGTGTGGATACAAGGCACGCCAGTCGAGCGGCCAGCGCTGGGGCTCGTCGTCCTGCCAGCCGGCGGGGCTCACGCCGTCCCGTCCTCGGCCAGCGCCCGCAGCCTCCGATCCTCGAACCAACGTCGCAGACGCACCTGGGCCGGGGCCAGCCGCCCGTAGAGCAACAGGGCCGACCCGTCGGGCAGCTGCCGCAGGGCCTCCGGGGCGATCAGCGGTCGCCGCCGGTGACCTGTCGATCGAGTGGCGCCGCCTGATCCTTGAGTCCGCGTAACGTCAACCCGCTCCTCCTCCCCGACCAGCCCGGCGAAGTACCGCAGGGTCTCCAGATCGGCCACGCCGGGGAGCAGCATCCTGGCTCGGTGACTGTTCACGACCGTCTCGGCCTGCTGCCCGTAGCGACTCCGGGCTTGCGCGATGTCGTGGAAGATGGTGAGCAGCTGGATGTTGTGGCTCGGCGCGGTGGAGGCGATCTCGGCCAGATTGGGCAGCGGCGCCACGTTCCCGGCCTCGTCCAGGCAGACCAAGAGCGGCCGCGGGAGGCGACCGCCGTTGAGGTTCGCCAAGTCATAGGCCGCGTCGATCACCTCCGAGACGAGCGCCAGGAAGATCGGCCGCAGCAGCTTCGAAGCCTTGGCATCGCCGATCAGGAAGAGGGTGTTGTTCCCCTGGAGCAGCGCTTCCGGAGTGATGTCGCTCCCTGCCGCCGAGCGCACGACGCGCCCGAAGCGGTAGGCGCGCAGGAGCGCCTGCGCGGTGGCCTCGATCGATGAGCGCGTCCGGTCGGCCTGCGATTGGAAGGCACGGACCGATTCGTAGGCGGCCTGAGCGTCCGACCGCTCCCGGCCGTTGACGGCAGCGTGCGAGGCCTGTTCGAGCGCACCCTCCAACTGACGGCTCGCCTGTCCGTAAGCCCATCCCACTACCTGATCCATGCCGGCGCCCGAGCGTGCCGCCGCGAACAGCAATGGCGCCAGCCGCTGCTCGGCCGCCACCGACCAGAATTCTCCACCCTCGACGCCTCGGCTGTCGATCTCTCCCGCGGCGGTCAGCCGCCAGGCCATTTCCAGGGCCCCCTCCCAGCTGCCGGCGCTCCGCAGCGGGGACCACGTCGCTGCCGGCACGCCGCCCAATTCGAACGGGTCGAACACGAATGTGCGCCCGAGTCGGCAGCGGCAGACTCTGGTCGCGCCGAGGAGGTCGGTCTTGATCGAGGACGCGATCGCCGGCCCCTCCCATTCCAATAGTGCGGGTATGGCCAACCCCGCGGACTTGCCCGATTGGGGTGGTCCGAAGGCCACCAGCGCGTGCCGCTCCTCGCCATACAGGAGCCGGCCTCGGGCGCGTCCGAGTACGAGCCGCCCATCCCACCTCGACCGCGGTCCCCGCGCAAGCCACGGAGCGCGCAGACGCCGTAGTTCGCGTCCAGATGCCCACCGTGCGCCGCCGTCGGTCGAGCCCCCGATTCGACGCAGGCAGCCGAAGGCGATCCAAGCCGGGCCGGCCAGGAGGACTCCGGCAGGAGGCAGGCAGGCCACGAGCTCGACCGTGCCGGGCAGATCACGCCGCGCGGGTAGGGGCCAGGCCAGGCGCGGATGCAACCCGCGGAAGGGAAGTCGGCCGACAACGCTGAGGAGCCCGCTCCACGACATCGGCGGCCAACCGTGACCGAACAGAGTCCCAGCGATCCCGCCCCACAGCCATGCCAGACCGAGGAGGCAGGCCAGCGTGGCCACGGCTGCGATGACGAGCACATCAGAGTTTCCTGGCGGGGCGTGTCTCACACGTCCACCCGCATTCCGGTGTCGGTGTCTGACAGGCGCGTCTCGAGCCGCGAACGATGATGCTGAACCACGAACGAGCGCTGCCCTACCCGCCAGAGCGCCTGTCCTGGTGAGAGCAAGCTGAGCAGACGTCCCTCGGTGCCGGAAAGCCCCAGCAGGCCGCGGGTGAACTCGATCTGGCTCTCGTCCTGGTGATACACGATGCGGGTCGAGGCATCGGCGATCAGGCCTTCGGCGATTCGGGCCGCCCGAGAGCCCGCATCACCAGCGGCATGCAGGTCGGCGAGCTTGTGCAGAACGACGAGGTTCATCACCCCGAACTGCCGGGCCAGCTTGAAGTTGCCTTGAAACCACTCTCCCAGCCCGGGGTGCTGGATGATCTTCCACGATTCGTCGGCGACGTTGATCAGTCGCGCTCGCGTCGGGTTGTCCGCCATCCGAGCCAGCAGTGCGCTCATCCAGGCCGTCGCGCAGGCCATCAGAATGCCGACTGCCGGTGAGTCGCGAACGCCGTGGAGATCGACCACGAGCAGCCGCGCCTCGAGGTCCAGCCCCGGAGTGGTGGGGCCGTCGAACATGCCGCGCAGCGGACCTTCGCACAGGTCCTGGATGGCCAGGGCGGCGCGGCGCACATCTTTCGCCAGCTGCTCCGGGGTCGTTCGCACCCGGTCCGCCATCTCCGCCGGAGGGGAGAACATGACGGTCGCGATATCGGGCAGCGTCGGCTCGCGGCCGTGGCGGCGGACGATCCTCAGCGCCTCCCGCAGACCGGCGGCCTCTGCCTGAGTGGCCGGAGCGCCGATCGCCGTAGCCGCGATTGCGCGGAGGAGCTCGATCTGGGCATGCTCCTCCGGGCGCGAGGCGAGCGGATTGAGGCGCACCCCGCCACCTGGGATCAGCGCGATTGGTTGCACTCCGGCGGCCTGGCACAGCGGCCCGTACTCACGCTTGATGTCGAGTACGAACGCTCGTCTGCCGAACAGCAGCATTCGCCACAGGAACGTCTTGACCAGTGCGCTCTTGCCCTGGCCGAGCTTGCCGATCACGATCGCGTTGGGATCATCAAGCGTCCCCTCGCCGTAGAGGACCCACGGGTCGAAGCAGAAGGCGCCACCGCCGGAGTCGCGCCCGATGAAGGCACCCCTTCCACCCAGCCCGGCGGACGCCGTGAAGGGATAGATCGCCTGGGCGTGCCGGGTGGTGAAGCGGTGGCCCGGTCGCTCGGCCCAGCCTCCGGATCGGCTCATCTGAGTCCTCGGGCCAGGGGCAGCGTGAACGTGAATGCCTGCGCCTGCTGCCCGTACATGCGGTGGAGCTCCACGCGCCCGCGGGCGGCGTGTTCAAGGACCCGGGCGCACGCGCGGCGAAGCTCCTCCTGGTCGCGTCCGGTCACCGTCACGAAGCCGGCCAGGCGCACCTCCGCGTGGCCAGCGGCGAGCTCGGCCTCACGTCGAGTCGCGGCTTCCTGAGCGAGGCGCTGGCGGGCCGTCTCCCCCTGGCCGAAGCGACGGCGCAGCTCCCGGTCGGCCCGGTCCCTGGTCACGGCAGCTTCCACCTCACGTGTGGAGCGGCTCGGTGGGATCGGCTCGAACGTGACTGACACGGTCCGGACGACCTCGGAGCTCCCCAGCAGGGCGTCCATGAACATGGGCGAGACCTCCACCCGCGGCCAGGCGCCGATCCAGTAGGTCGCGTGGTGGGCGCCGTCACACCGAAGGTGATCCCAGGACTCCTGGGCACCGAGCGGCCAGGCGTTGACTTCACTGATTCCCTCGCGGCTGGGGTCGACCGCCTGAAGGGCGTCCATGTCGGCGCCGGCGAACGGGTCGAACGCGGTGCGCAGTGCCCGGGACAGCTGTGCCGGTGCCAGAGCGCCGAGCACCCTGATCTCGGCCGCCTCCAGACCACGGGCCACGCGCTCGGTCTGCTCCAGCAGCGCCTGCTCCAGGATGGGCTGACCTCGGTCCCTGAGCCGGCTCGCGTCCACCTGTATGGCGATCAGGATCTCGTGGTCCTGGGCCACGCGAGCCGAGCCCGAGATCAGTTCGAGATACGACTCGACCATCGGAGTGCCCCTCAGGGGGGTCGAGGGGTCCTTGGCCTTGTGAAGCCAGCGCGCCAGCTCGTCGAAGCGGGCCGGGCTGGTCCGCTCGATCCATTGCAGCCGCCGAACCGCCGAGCCCGCCGTCGAGGCAAGCACCAGTCCCCAGCGAGACAGTCGGCGCTCCTGGGCGTCGGGGTCGAGCAACGCGAACGACGCGGCCCGGCAGGCGAGCACGGCGGTGAGGCGGCGTCCACGCCTCTCACTCAGAATCCCGACGCCACGTTGCCGGTAGCTCACTTCGGTGATGCTCACGTCGCCGACCGCCGCAGGCGGGCGGCCCGGTGGGTCGAGCAGTCGATCGCCGAGGCCGTTCCACCTCATCCCGAGGGTGGGCGAGGAGGACAGAAACCTGCGTCCCCGGTTGCCGTCGAGCCTTGCGCCGCCGGCCAGGAAGGACACGACCACCGTCAGCCACTGGTCTGCCGTGCGCCCGGCCAGGGGCACGAACGAGAGGGAGGCGGTCATCACCACGGCGATGGCGCCAATCAGCGCGCCCCCCACGGACGGCAGAACGTCGATGGCGGTCACTGCCACCGCGCCTCCGAGCAGCAGCAGCGCCGCCTGGCCGGTCCGCACCGGTCCAAGCAGGCCGCGTCGCTCCAGCGGGCCGAAGCGATAGCCGATGCGGTCAACGCTCACAGAAGACCTTCGTCCTCGCGTTGGGCGCGCAGACGGGGCAGGTCGTCGTCTCCGGACGACCGGGGCTCAACGGCGGAGCTGCTCTGACCCGGGCCCGCTGGTTCAGCGGTCGGGTGCCCGGATGTCATCGTTCCGCCACTGCCACCAGGCCCCAAGAGGAGGGGACGGCAGGTGTTGTCCGGCAGCTGCCACCGCGCCTCAGCCCCGGGAAGCCGGACGGTCGAGGTGACGTGAGGTTCGGTTGGCGACGCCGCGGGTTCGTCCGCTTGCGAAGTTCCCGGAGATCCCGTGCCCGTCTCCGCGCCGGATTCTCCGACGGGTGTGCTCGCCCCGGTGGAAGGTCCCGAGGTGGCTCCCCCCGGCCGGGCCTCCGTCCGCGCTGACGATGGGACTCCGGATTCGTCCCGAGCCCCCTTCTGGGCATCCTCTGTTGTCCTTGCGCGCCCCGGTTCGTCGCCGCCGTCCGCATCGCTTCGCAGAGAGCGGGCCAGCCACGCAGCCGGCCCGTCCGCGGTTGCGAGTGCCCGGACGGGAATCGCGCCGAGCCGCGGAGCCTCGGCACGGATCGCCCCGGCGGCCCCCGCGGCCAGTTCGGTGAACGGGAGCAAGCGCAGCATCACCCAGGGGGCGAAGGTGGACAGCATGACCAGGGCCATCGCCGTGAGGAGCCGCGTGACGGACGGGACGTCGGACGCGCCATACGCCGCCCCGGCCAGCGACAGGACAGCCACGATCACGAACTTCGACAGGATCAATGCGATCAGCAGCTCGACGAGCCGGACCGCCCAGATCCGCCGCGCCGGCCAGACCAGCCCGGCGAAGGCCAGCGGCAGCATCAACACCACGACATAGACCGCGGCCTCCCGGATCAGCATCTCGAGCGCCAGCGCAAGTGCCGCGACCAGGGTCAGAAGGCCGATGGCGAAGCCCAGGAAGGGTGAGCCCGCGAGGCTCAACCCCGCTATCTCCACCGCGGTCTGGCTGAGGAAATGGGCGCCGCCAGCCGCGCCGGCGCCGGCGATGACCGAACACATCTCGTCGGTGACCGCCAGCAGGAGCATGGCGATCGGTGCAGCGATGCTCACGCCGATCATCGCCATGGGTAGGTAGCCGAGGGCGGACCTGGCCAGCAACGCCGGATCCGATCGGATCAGCGCCTGGACCGCCGCGGCAAACAGGAACGGAAGGGTCAGGACCGCCGCCAGGCCCGCCACCCGCCAGTAGGTGGAGGAGAACCACGTGGCCCGCAGCCGGGGTGCCGTGGTCCGGCTGATCACTCTGGCGGTCTCCTGAAGCGCACCTTTGGCGCCGTCGAGCATTCCGGATTCAATCGCCGAGAGACCGATGCCTGCCGCGATGCGTGCGCCTGAAGCGAGGGCGTCGACAGGATTTGCGCCGACCGGCGTGGGGCCGACCAGATTGCCGGCCAGCCCGGTCAGCGAGGCGACAGGCAGACCCACGAGGGAGGCCTCGGCGCCGGGGTGGTTTGCCTGGCCCGGTCCCTTCGCGTTCGCCCCCGCAGCCGTGGCGGCAAGCATCGTCAGGGCGAGCAGACAACAGGCTGCGAATCTGGTTACGCGACGACCCCTTAGCGCGGCTCCTGGCCGCATCATCGGGCCGTCGACCCCAGGTGCTGGAAGAAATTCACCAGGCCCGGACCGGCGCCGATCACCAGGGCGGCCGCGGCCGAAACGAGGGCGGCCATGCGCCCGCGGGCGGCGTAGTGGTGACTGTTGGTGTGCGACGCCACCGCCCAGAGTGCGGCTCCAACGAATGCCCCCAGAAGAGCGATGGCGAGTGCCCATGCCTCAGTACCGTTGACCAGCTGCTGAAGGACGTTGCTTCCCGGAAGGCCCGTCGGATCAGGATGCGCCGATACCGCTAAATACAAGTCCACCGACTACCTCCAAACCTAGTGAATCTAAAAGAGCTGAATCGACGCTAGCATTGCCGCCACTGACTTGGTACTTTGGCCGGTGCCAACTTCGTCTCAATTGGAATGGGAGGGTTCGATGGATACGCCGATCGATCACGTGCGACTGGAAACCACGTTTGCGCAGCTGGCGCCCCGGCTGGAGCGGATCGTGGCGCGCAGGGTGCGCGCTCCTCACTGCCTGATCGAGGACGCGTGCCAGATCGCCTGGAGCCGCTGGGTGGTGCATCGGGACGGCGTGGCGCCGGGGTCGATGCTGGCCTGGCTGGTCACCACCGCAACTCGAGAGGCGTTCCGGCTGATCAGGCGCGAGTCCCGCTACGTGTCGCTTGACGCCGCTATGGAAGGCGAAGGTGAGGTGGTGGAGCTTCCACTGCGAACTCCGGGTCCGGAGCAGCTGGCGGAGTTCCGGGATCGCCTCGCCGAGGTGCGTCAGCTACACACGCGCCAACAGCGGGCCGTGTGGATGCAGAGCTTTGGCTACGAGTACCAGGAGATCGCCGTTCGAACCGGTACCTCCCGCCGTGCCGTGGAGCGGCATCTGCTGAAGGCGAGGCGGCGACTGTCGGACGCCACCTGAGAAGCACTCATCCGTGCGCTCAATCGAGGGGCCGCCCTCGCGGGCGGAAACTAACGCTTGGCGCGGCCCCGCTTGCGCCGCCGCCGCTCGGCCTGGCTCAGCTTGCGGGTCTTGGGCGGGGCCTTGGAGCCCCGGGTGGCGGTGCCTGGCAGTCCCTCTGCGTTGCCGGCGGTGCTGTGAACCGGGGCGCGGTGGCGGGCATCGTGCCAGATGAAGAACGCGATCCCGCCGAGGACGACGGCCGCGACGATCCCGATCACGATCGCGTCCGTGCCGCTCAGGCCGGAGCTGCTGGACGAGCTGGTGGTGGTCTGACCGACGCTCGGGGTCGACGCCGTGGTCGGGGTGGTCGTCGTGGCCTGGGGGATGGGGATCCCGGGCGAGAACGGGTTGGTGGTGTTCGGAGTGGCCGTCGGGGTGGTGCCGGCCAGTACCGTCGCAGGCGCGCCGAGCAGGAGCGCTGCGGCGAGGAGGATGCAGACCCCCGAGCTCAACCGCGGCACACCAGCCGCTCCGCTGCGCCTGGACATCCGCCCCCTCCGTCCGAACACCCGCCCGTCCTCCCGGGCTACCGCTCGGAGGCGAGCGGCTGCTCCATCGCCG
Organism: uncultured Solirubrobacterales bacterium; assembly: GCA_963744525.1. Taxonomy (GTDB): domain Bacteria; phylum Actinomycetota; class Thermoleophilia; order Solirubrobacterales; family Solirubrobacteraceae; genus Palsa-465. Next base: position 265,244 of record CAVUTV010000008.1, read on the forward strand.
GCGGCGAGGGCGGGTTCTTGTAGGGCTGCTCCGGCTCCTCGTGCTCTTCGTGGTAGACGCTCTCGGCGTTGACCGCCCAGATGTCGTGGTGGGTGCCGAGCAGGATGTTGTCGACGGCGCGCATGGCGGTGAGCATCGAGTGGTCCGAGTTGTTGTAGCGGTGAAGGCCGTTGCGACCGACCTGCTGCAGGTTCCCGACTGTCTCCAGCCAGCCGCGGATCGTGGCCACCCGCTCGCCGTATTCGGCGTCGTAGATCGGATAGGCCTTGTGGACGCGGACGGCGTACCCGGTCTTGACCATCTCGGCGCGGGCGAGGCCGATCTGGACGAGCTCGGCGGTGGCCAGCTTGACCAGGTCCTCGTCCTTCATCGACCAGAGGTCGTCGCCCTCCCAGCAGAAGTACTCCAGGCCGATCGAGCCGTCCTCATCGTTGGGCACCATCCACGGGCTCCAGGAGCGGAAGTTCTGGATGCGTCCCACGCGTACGTCCGGCTCGTGGATGTAGATCCAGTTGTCCTCGAAGATGTTCTTCTCCGAGAGCACGAGCAGCACGGTTAGGAAGTCCCGGTAGCGCAGACCGCGGGCGGCATCGCGCACGCCGCCCGGCGCCTCGGGCTCCGTGATCCCGACCGTGGTGCGCAGGGGGAGGGAGGAGATCACATGCGAGGGCGTGAGCGTCTCGCCGCCGGCCACCACCTCCACGACTCGTCCGCCCTCGACGCGCAGCCGCGTGACCGGAGCGTTCATCCGGACCTCACCGCCGTTGGCGCGGATGTCATCGGTCATCTGCTCCCACATCTGGCCCGGGCCGAAGCGGGGGTAGTTGAACTCCCCTATCAGCGACTTGATCTCGTCGCCCTTGTTGCCGAAGAAGGCCGACTTGGCCGCGCTGAAGAACGACAGGCCTTTGATCCGCTGGGCGGCCCATTCGGCCCGGATCTCGCTCGTGGGCACACCCCACACCTTCTCGGTATAGGCCTTGAAGAAGTGGTTGAACAGGCGCCGGCCGAAGCGGTTTGACACCCACTCCTCAAACGTGTCCTCGCGCCCCTTGGGCTTCACCGCCGCCCACAGGTAGGAGAGTCCGCACAGCATCAGCTCCCACGGCCCGAGCTTCTTGATCACGTCCATGCCCTGCAGCGGATAGTCGAGGAACTTGCGCCGCCAGTAGATGCGAGACATGCGCGGGCGCTTGAGGAACTCCTCCTTCATGATCTCGTGCCACAGGTCATCGACCTCCTTCACCTTGGTGAAGAAGCGGTGACCGCCGAGGTCGAAGCGGTAGCCGTTCTTGATCTCGGTCCGCGCGATTCCGCCCACCTGATCGGTCGACTCCAGGACGATCACCGGCTTGCCCTTCTTGGCCAGCAGGTAGCCGGCGGTCAGCCCGGCCGGTCCGCCGCCGAGCACCACCACCGGCTTATCGGGAGTTATCTCCGCGCCTCGGGCGGGCGCGCTTGAAGTCGAATCGGGCATATGTGGTCTCAGCTCTTCTTGTAGAGGACAGCGCTATCGGCCACGCAGCAGGCCTCGCGATAGTGGTGGGGGGCCCAGAAGATTGGCTTCAGCTGCTTGTCGGCAGCGATGATCGCACTCCACTGCGCCGAGCGGCGCCGGACCAGAACGGTCCAGGGTGCTTTCCAGTTCTGTGCTCCCTCGGTCAGCGGCCGGATGAAGGCGACCTGCTGGCCGGGTTTCAGCGAGTTTAGAAGGGGCGGGAGAACTTTGGCCGGAACGGCGGCCTGGTAGCGACCCAGGGAGTCGACCCAGTTCATGAACGACGGATCCTTGACGGGTCCGATCGTGCTGGAGAAGCGCAGGCCGCCGGGGAGGTAGTAGTAGGCCAGCGGTGTCTGCTCCGGCTGGCCGACGATCACCAGATCTCCCCGGTGGAGCATCGGCGCCAGCTCGGCGGCGATGTCCTTCATGTCGCTCTTGTTGGCCGGCGAATACGTGGCCGGGTTGGCCAGGAAGACGATCGACAGCAGCAGTCCGACCAGGCCGATCAACCCCGCGCGGGACATCCCGAACGCGGCCAGCAGCAGGATCGCCGGGACGATCGGCGCGAAGTACCGGGGCACCCACGCGGGCGTGATGTGCGAGGCCACCCACGCCAGCAGCAGCGTGCTGATGGAGATCGTCAGCAGCATCCACATGAGCTTGGCCTGGTGACTGAGGCGATTGCGGGGCAGCGTCAGACCGGCCAGACCGACCACGGCCGGGATCACCACGGCCATCGTCACCCGGTCCCCGCCCATGATGTTGCGCGAGAGCTGGACGGGGGCGCCGAAGTGCGGCGTCGAATCCCACGGCGCGGCCGTGTGGGCGGCCTGCCACAGGAACGTCGGCAGCCAGGGCAGGAACAGGATGCCGGCGCCGACGAACGCCAGCACGGCGTCGCGGAGCAGCAGCTTGCGGTCCGCCGGCTCGCTGATCCGCCACAGGATCAGCACGCCGATTGCCGAGGCGCCGCCGAAGAAGATCGCCCACGCGTGCGTGTAGAGCATCAGCGCCAGCGAGCACGCAAACAGGATCACGTACGGGCGCCGGCGATTGACGAACCCCTGCAGGAAACCGATCGTCCCGAGCAACCCCAGCAGCGTCATCAGGACATACATGCGGGTTTCGACGCCGTACTCGGTGATGAACGCGTTGAAGCCGAACAGCACGGCGGCGAACACGGCGGTCCGCTTGCCGAACAGGCTCCATCCGGCCCAGAAGCCGATCGGGATGCACAGCGTTCCGATCAGCAGCGTCATCGAGTGAGTGGCCGCCTCCGAGGTGCCGAACATCGACATCCACACGTGCAGCAGGAGGTAGAAGAGCGGCGGCGAGCCGTCCATCCGCAGGATGCCGGGGATCGCCGTGAGCGGGTGGGAGGAGATTCCCACGGTGATCCCCTCGTCCATCCAGTACTGCCCGGCCAGGTTGTGGCTGCGGAACACCACCGAGAGGACGCAGACGATGACCAGGAAGGCGCCCATCCGCAGCCATTCCGGCGTGCGGGCCACCCAGTCCGGGGCGCGGAGGTGGAAACGGCGGGTGGCACTCTGAGGTGGAGCGGTGGTGGTGGTCACGAACTGGTCCCGGTCGCGTGGGCTCGGCAGTCCTGGAAGAAGTACATGGTGTGGTGGGGTCCCACGGTGAACGTGTAGTGCGCTCCCTGGTGCTTCCAGCCGATGATCGTCCGGGGGTCCGGCAGCAGGTTCGCGCCGCGGTTATCCCGATCCTGGAAGATAGTGCTCGGCCACTGTCCTTTCGCCACCGGGGCGAGTCCCTGCGCGTTAGTGTTTGGTTGGTCTTCCATCTGGAGCGTGCGCACGTTCAGGTACCAAGCCAGCATCGGGACCTGGAAGCCTTCCACCATCACCGGGCCGCAGGCGAGGATCGCCTTGGCGCCGCCGTGACCGTTCAGCAGCGCCACCAGGTCCTGGCGCAGGTGCGCCTGGTAGAGCAGTGAGCCGTGCGTCTTGGGGATGTCGATCATGTTCGATCCGACGAAGTTCGGCCCGAACACGAACAGCAGCGCCGCTACGGCGGTGGCGGCCAGCGTGGCCGCTCGGGCAAACCCAGCGCGGACGCCAGACGCCACGGCTCGCCCGGCCATCCGGGCCAGCGCCAGGGCCAGCCAGCCATAGCCGACGGCGCCGACCAGCACGACGAACGCCGAGCCCAGCACCAGGTAGCGATCGTTGCCCGAGAAGCCGGCCTGGGTCTCGAGCGCGACCAGCACCCACCAGGCCAGACCGAAGATCCCGGCCACCACCAGTGTGAGCAGCGCAGACACGCGCGGGGCCGTCGTGACAGTCGCGCCGCGCGCGCCGCCGCCACCAACAGGGCCGACGCCGACGGCGGCAACGTCACCACCACGCCGCATCGCCTGCCGCCAGCTGGGCAGCGCATCGCGAACACGCCACAGCGCGATCAGCGCGGACAGAACCGCCAGTGCCGCGGCCACCTTGATGCGCAGCAGCACGAGCGGCCAGGCGTGGTCCTTCAGCTCGGCGCAGAACGGGCACGGCGCGAACGCCGGGCTGTTGTGCCGCGGATGCTGTGCCCGGGAGACACCACTCGTGAACGAGCCTCCGCCCAGCTTCTGGGGGATGAACCACAGGGCCAGCGTGAGCAGCGCGACTCCGATGACCATCGCCCGCGAGCCCGGGTCCCGCCACATCAGCCACAGCCCATAGGGGCCCCAGAAGAGCCAGATCTCCGGGCGGTCAAGCGCCGCGACGAACCCGAGCAGAAAGGCCTGGCGGTGATGCCCGTCCAGGTGCCGGTCGACCGCCATCAGGGTCGCAGCCACCATCAGGCCCTCCGAGTAGCCGAGCGTGCTGGCGTCCAGGAACTCGCCGGTCAGAGCCAGCGCGGCCATCGCTATGAGCGCCGCCAGCGCCGCCGGCACGGCCGCGGACCAGTTCCGCCCCCGGGCCGGATCCTCCGAGGCCGGAGCCCCCAGGGCCAGCCGCCAGGTCAGGCGGGCGGCCAGGGCGCCGCTCATGAACACGGCCAGCGCCGCGCCGGCCCGTGCCACGAGCAGCCACAGATTCGGCTGGGCGCTCCCGAACAGGGCAAAGATCGTGGTGAAGATCATCGGCAGCGGCTTCCACGTCGGTCCGCCGGGCGTGTGCAGCGAACCGTGCAGGATCTCCCGACCCCACACGAGCCACGACCACGGGTCGTAGCTGGGAGTGGACGGGAACAGCAGCGAGATCGCCCCCAGCGCGAGCGCCAGCAGGGTCAGCCACGCGTACAGCCGCCCGCCGGACAGAAAGCGGGCGAACCCGCCACGGCCCTCGCCGGCCGCGACCGGGCGAGCCGTGCCGGCGGGCGTCTGCGCAGTGTGTACGGACATCGTCAGAGCAGGGTGGTTCAGCCGGTGACGCCGATGGCCATGCACGCCTCAACCTGCTGCATGACGGAGTCGGGTGCCTGATTGGGATACACGAGCGCTGCGCCGATCACTTCGGCTCCCTGCGCCTGGCCCACGATCTGCACCCCCGTGGCGTCCTGCTGGGTCGGCTCGAAGATCACCGTCGGGCCGCTGGGCGCCGTCCCGACCTGGATCGCCGGGCGCGCGCCCGAGGCCCGGAACAGGTGCAGGGGCAGCCCGTCGGCTTTCAGGCAGTTGACGTGTTTGGTCCGCGGGTCGTCGACCTGCGCGTGGTTGCCCTTGGCTTGGGCCAGGTTCGGAGTGCCGGCCAGGGGCTTGGCCGTCATGCCGCACGCCGAGACCGCCAGCGCCGTCAACCCGCAGGCCACAAGCAGCTTTCCGCGGGACATGGGGATGCAGCGTAGAGGATCCCCGGGCTCCCATTTGACTAGCCTCTGCGGGCAGTGATCGCTCTCGCCGTGCTGTCGGGTCCGCTGCCGAAGCTCGGAGTGATCGCCGTTGCCCTGCTGGCGGCGGGCGTGATCGTCGCCCGTGAGCCCACTCACCGAGCCTGGTTGATGCTCGGCGCGCTGGTGCTCGCACCCACGCTGCTGCTGGTCGACATCTGGCACTCCCCTCAGCTCGGGGTCATCCACCGGCATCCGCTCGAGGCGGTGGTGGGGGCCGCTGTGGGGATCGGGCTGCTGGCCGCGCTGGCCGTGCTGCTGGCCCGCCGGCCCCGGCTGGTGGGCCCGCTGGCGATGGCGGCCCTGCCCTTCCGGATCCCGCTCGAGGCCGGCGGCAGCACGGCCAACCTGCTCGTGCCGCTGTACGTGGTCGTGGCCGGTGGATGCCTGGGCTGGCTTGTTCCGGTGCTGTGGCAGGGGCGTTCCGGGGGGCGAGCGCTCAGGCCGAGCGAGCGCGCTGAGCAGGCGGCCGCAGGCCCGCGCTTCTTTGAGAAGGCGCTGGCCGCTTACGTCGTGCTCTACGCGGTGCAGGCTCTGTACTCGGCCGACTTCGCCAAGGCTCTCCAGAACGTCGTGTTCTTCTACGTGCCGTTCGCGCTGCTGATGCGACTGCTGCGGGATCTGCGCTGGGACCGTCAACTGCTCACCCGGTGCCTGGGCGTGAGCGCGGCGCTGGCCGTGCTGTTCGCCTGCATCGGCTACGTGGAGTACGCCACCAAGAGCCTGCTGCTCAACCCGAGCCTGATCGCCCGGCTCGACGTCCACCCTTACTTCACGGTCAACTCGGTGTTCTTCGACCCGGACATCTTCGGCCGCTACCTGGCGCTGGTGATGATCCTGCTCGCCGCGGTGCTGCTCTACGACCGCCGCCCGCGGGTGCAGATCGGCTCCGCCGTGGTCCTGGCGATGCTCTGGGCGGGGCTCGTGCTGACCCTGTCGCGCTCGAGCCTGGGTGCCCTGCTGGTCGGACTCGGCGTGCTGGCCGCGGTGCGCTGGAAGGTCTGGCCGGTCCTGGCCGTGGCCGGCACGGTGATCGTCGCGGGGCTCGTGGCCCTGGCGATCTCGCCGACCACGTTCGGTCTGAACCAGGGCCTCAACGGGGCCTCCAGCGGTCGCGCGAACCTGGTCAGTGGCGGGGCCAGGATGTTCGCCCAGCGGCCGATCTATGGCTACGGCTCGGGTGCCTTCGTGGTCCAGTACCGGCGAGAGAACAACGTCGGCCCGAACATGCTGGCCGCGTCGCACACGATTCCCGTCACCGTCGCCGCCGAGCAGGGCCTGATCGGCGAGATCGTGTATCTGGTCCTGATCATCTCCGCGGTTATCGCGCTGTTCCGCGGGATCCAGTCAGACCCGGCCCGCACGGCCATCGCCGCGGCCTTCCTGGCCCTGCTGCTGCACACGATGCTGTACGCGGACTTCCTGGAGGACCCGATCACCTGGACTCTGCTGGCGATCGGGGCGGCGCTGGCCTTCCAGCATCGGGCCGCCGAGCCACCGCCGGACGAGGGCCGCCGCCGGCGCCGGTCCACCCCCGCGGTCACCCCCGTGAGCAGCAGTCCGTGAACGCGACGGCCGCCATCGCCCGCTGGGTCCTCTCGCATAAGCGGCTCGTGATCGGGTTCTGGGTCCTGCTCACGGTGGTCGGTGGCGCCACCGTCGGGCACACCGTCAACTCGCTCAGCAAGACGTTCTCGGTTCCGGGTCGCGAGGGGTACGTGACCAACCAGCGGATCATGCACACGTTCGGGGGCGGTGGGCGCGGGGCGCCGCTGCTGGCCGTGATCGCGCTCCCAGCCGGCACGACGGTCGCGAGCCCGGGGGTGCGCACCGGCCTGGACCGGGTGGCCGTCCGCCTGGCTCGGGCCGTGCCGGGATCCCGGATCGCCTCCTACGCCACGACCTCGAGTCACGCGTTCGTCTCGGCCGACGGCCGGACCACCTTCGTGCTGGGCTATCCGCCCCCGACGCTGGCCTCGTTCGGGGCCAACACGGCGGCGGCCAAGACGGCCAGCGCTGCGCTGCAGAGCCAGCGGGTGGCCGGAGCCCGGGTGTACGTGACCGGCGTCGACGCGCTGCAGAGCCAGACCGGCGGCGCCGGAGGGCCCAGCGTGTTCCTGGAGTCGGTGCTCGGCGGGTTCGGTGCGCTGATCGTGCTGGCCTTCGTGTTCGCCTCGCTGCTGGCGTTCGTGCCCCTGGTGATGGCGATCGTCTCGATCATGACCACGTTCCTGGTCGTCTGGGGGAGTCACGCTCCGTGACCAGCGTGTCGTTCATCGTCGAGTTCCTGATCGCCCTGATCGGGCTCGGCGTGGCGATCGACTACTCGCTGCTGATCGTCGTGCGCTGGCGCGAGGAGCGCGACCATGGGCACGCCGGCGACGAGGCGGTCATCCGCGCGATGGCCACCGCCGGACGGGCCGTGCTGTTCAGCGGCACGACAGTGGCGATCGGGCTGCTGGCGATGATCGTGCTGCCGCTGCCGTTCCTGCGCTCGATCGGCTGGCCGGGATGCTGATCCCGCTGGTCAGCGTGATCGTGGCCCTCACCCTGTTACCCGTCGTCCTCGCCACGCTCGGCGCTCGTCTGGACTGGCCCCACCTGCGCCGGGAGGATCGTGCCTCCGCGCGTGGACGGCATGGGCGCGGCTGGTGGTGCGGGGCCGCTGGGCGGCCGCGGTGGCGGCGCTGGCCGTCCTGGCCGCGCTGCTGCTGGTGGCCACCTCGCTGCAGCCGGGCACCGCCAACGTCAACACCCTGAGCCGCGCCGGACGGGCCCAGACGGGTCTGCAGGCGCTCGAGCACTCCGGGATCGGGGCCGGCGCCCTGGAACCGATCGAGGTGCTGAGCCGGCCCGGCTCCCAGGCCGGGCAGGTGGCGAGCGCGCTGCAGAGCGTGAACGGCATCCACGGCGCCGTCGCCCCGGCCGGCGCCCGCTGGCAGCGTGACGGGACCGGCGGTGGTCGACGCCTTCGAGACCGCGGACGTGTCGACCTCGGCTGGGCGCACGACGCTCGACGCCGTCCGCCAGGCCGCTCACGCGGTGGGGCCGAACGTCAGGGTGGGCGGCATCGGCGCCGAGAACGCCGACTTCGTCTCGGCCATCTACGGGAGCTTCCCGGAGATGATCGCGCTGATCGCGGTGCTCACCTTCCTGCTCCTGGCCCGGGCCTTCCGCTCGCTGCTGCTGCCGCTCAAGGCGGTGATCCTCAACATCATCAGCGTCAGTGCCGCCTGGGGGATCATCACGCTGGTGTGGCAGCAGGGACATGGCTCGAACCTGGTGTGGGGGATCACGGCCACCCACTCGGTGAGCGCCTGGATCCCACTGATGGTGTTCGCGTTTCTGTTCGGGCTGTCGATGGACTACGAGGTGTTCATCCTCGCGCGCATGCGCGAGGAGTACGACGCCGGCGGCCAGCACCGACACCGCGGTGATCACCGGCATCGGGCGCACCGGGCGGCTGGTGACCAGCGCCGCGCTGATCCTGTTCCTGGCCTTCGTCTCGATGGCCTCCGCGCCGGACACCGACATCAAGGTGTTCGCCACGGGCCTGGCCGGCGGGCATCCTCCTCGACGCCACCGTGATCCGGGCGCTGCTGGTGCCGGCCGTCGTGTCGCTGCTGGGACGCTGGAACTGGTGGCTGCCCGCGACACCCGCCCGGCTGCTCCGCGTCAAGCCCTCCACTTGACCTGCGGCGCCGCCGGCTTTGGGCTCGGCGGCACCGGCGCCGCGTTTACAGCGGCGTCGTGTACGCCGCGCTGAGTCCCCCGTCGATCAGCAGCGCCTGAGCGGTCATGAAGCTGGAGTCGTCGCTGGCCAGGAACAGCGCCGCCGAGGCGATCTCCTCGGCCGTCCCGAAGCGCCCCATCGGCACGTGCACGAGCCGTCGAGCGGCCGCATCCGGGTCGGCCGCGTAGAGCTCACGCAGCAGCGGCGTGTCGATCGGCCCCGGGCACAGGGCGTTGACGCGCACCCCGCTGCGGGCGAACTCCACGCCCAGCTCCCGAGACAGGGCCATGACGCCGCCCTTGGAGGCGGTATAGGAGATCTGCGAGGTGGCGGCGCCCATGAACGCGACAAACGAGGCGGTATTGATCACCGACTCCGCCGCCGCCCTCCAGGAGGTGGGGGATCCCGTGCTTGCAGCACAGGAACACGCTGCGGAGGTTGGCCATCTGCACGCGCTCCCAAGCCTCGAGCGTGGTGTCGAGCACGGAGGCGTCGTCGGTGGGGGAGATGCCGGCGTTGTTGAACAGCACGTCGATCTGCCCCATGTCTCGGCGGACGCGGCTATACAGGGCCGCAACCGCCGCCTCCTCGGTCAGGTCTGCCTGTAGCGGCAGCTCGCCGATTTCATGCTCGCGCACGTCGACGCCCACGACGCGGGCGCCTTCGTCGGCAAACCGCCGGCGGTGGCCTGCCCGATCCCCCCGGCCGCGCCCGTGATCACGCAGACCTTGTCCTGGAGGCGCCCCATCTGCCCCCGTCCGTGGCGTAGAAGATCGACTTGACCTCGGTGTAGGCATCGAGCGCGTGAGGGCCGAGCTCGCGGCCGTAGCCGGACTGCTTGAAGCCTCCGAACGGAGTCGCCACCCGCACCGAGGTGTTGGAGTTGATCGACAGCACGCCCGCCTCCACCGCCCGGGCCACCCGCAGGGCGCGGGCGCCATCGCGAGTCCAGATCGAGCCGGACAGGCCGTAGATCGTGTCGTTGGCCAGCGCCACCGCCTCCTCCTCGTCCCGGAACGGGATCACGCAGGCCACGGGGCCGAAGATCTCCTCCCGGACCGCTGGGGCGTCGGCGTCGACCGGGCACAGGACGATGGGCGGGAACCAGTAGCCGGGGCCGTCCGGCTTGCGGCCGCGGATCGCCACCGGCGCATCCGGCGCCAACGTAGGAGCTGACCGCCTCTCGCTGGCCGGCGGAGATCAGCGGCCCCATCTGCGTGCCTCATCCAGCGGGTCGCCGACCCGGATCTGCTCCACCGTGTCCTCGAGCAAGCTCATGAACTGGTCCAGCGCGGAGCGCTGCACGAGGATCCGCGAGCGGGCACAGCAGTCCTGGCCCGCGTTGCCGAACACGGCCATCGGCGCGCTGTCGGCCGCCGCGGCCAGGTCCGCGTCGGCGAACACGATGTTGGCCGACTTGCCGCCCAGCTCGAGCGTCACCCGCTTGATCGTCTGGGCGGCGCCCGCGGCGATCTGAGCGGCCCACCTCGGTCGAGCCCGTGAACGCGATCTTGGCCACGCCCGGGTGCTCGACCAGACGCCGTCCGCACGACCGAACCCGGCCCCACCACCACGTTGATCACGCCGTCGGGGAGTCCCGCCACCGCCGCCAGCTCGACTCGAAGCGGAGTGCGGTCAGCGGGGTCAGCTCGGCCGGTTTGAGCACGACCGTGTTGCCGGCCGCCAGCGCCGGACCGAGCTTCCAGGCCGCGATCGTCAGCGGGAAGTTCCAGGGCACGATCAGCCCCACCACGCCGAGGGGTTCACGGACGGTGAACGCCTGGCCGCCGGCGACCGGGATCGTGTCGCCCAGCAGGCGCTCGGGCGCGGCCGCGTAGTAACGGAAGGTGTCCACCACCATCTGCATCTCGCCGCGCGCATCGCCGATCGGCTTGCCGGCGTTGCGGGCCTCGAGCCGGGCCAGCTCCTCGTGGTGTGCGGCCAGCGTGTCGGCCAGGGCGCGCAGGTGCTCCGCCCGAGCCGCCGGGGCCAGCGCGCGCCAACCGGGTAGAGCGGCCGGCGCGCGTTCGACGGCCGCGTCCACTTCCTCGACGCCGGCCCGGGGAGCTCCTCGAGCACTCCCTCCGTGGCGGGCTCGAGGACCTGCAGGGTGCGGTCAGGCAGCCCCCGGCTCCGGCGCTGGGCTCGATTATCGACGACGCCGTCCTCAGCCAGCTCGATCGTGCGGATCGGGCCCTTGAAGTAGTGCCGGGCCCGGGCGAAGTACCAGATCGTCACAGCGACCATCACGGCGATCGTCATCAGCGGCGCGTAGTTGACCGATGACCAGGTGAAGCCGCTCTTGAAGAACACTCCGGCCGGCGTGAACGGCAGGCAGAAGATGATCACGCACAGGCCCACCCAGACCACCGCGATCAGGTTCACCCACTTGTACTTGCGTCCCAGCGTCCACGGCCCCGGCACGAAGCGGTCGCCCATCCGCCAGCGCAGGAACACGGGAATCGTGTAGGCGATGTACAGCCCGATCACCGAGATCGAGGTCACGGCCAGGAACGCGACCGGCACGCCGCGCTTGGAGCGGGAAGTAGGCCGGGATCGTGATGATGCCGGCGAACACGACGACGAACAGCACGGCCCAGCTCGGCGTCTTGTTCTTGCTCAGGCGCCGCCACAGGTTGTGCCCCGGAACCGCACCGTCGCGGGAGAACGCGAACGTCATCCGCGAGGCGCTGGTGACGCAGGCCATGCCGCAGAACAGCTGCCCACCGTGGAGATCAGGATCACGGCCTTGGCCGCGGCGCTGGTCAGGGCGGTTTTGAAGATCGGGATGGCCGTGGTCTGGGCGGTCATCGCGTTCGGATGGATGGCCGCAAACGTGATCGCCAGCAGCACGAGTCAGCCGACGACGGCCGAGTAGAAGACCGAACGCCAGAGCCCCTTGGCCGCGGACTCGGCGGCGCCGTGGTCTCCTCGGACACGTGGGCCGAGGCGTCGTAGCCGGTGATCGTGTACATCGTCAGCAGGAAGCCGAGCGGCAGCACGTAGTACCAGTACATGTGGTTGCCGAAGCCGGAGTTGTTGATCCGGTGGCCGAACACGAACGAGAAGCTCTGCAGGTGGCTCGGGACGAGCAGCAGGATCGCGACGATCACCGCCACGCCGATCACGTTCCACCAGACCGAGATCCGGTATAGAAAGGACACGAGGTGCCCGGGAAGACGTTGATCACCAGCGCGAGGCAGAGGATCAGCGATGAACAGCACAAACGCGACGTGGGCGTTGTACTTGATGTTCGTCGAGGCGAAGTTGAAGATGAAGTTGACGTTGTAGAGGCCGAGCAGGCGCCTGCAGGAAGGTCGCGGCCACGTAGTCCACCGAGGCCACCACGGCGACCAGGCCGATCAGGTTGAACCAGCCTGTGAACCAGCCCCAGCCGGGGCCGCCGAGCTTGGAGGCCCAGTAGTAGATGCCGCCCGCCGTCGGGTAGGCCGAGGCCAGCTCTGACATCGAGAAGGCGACGATCAGGATCAGCACGGAGATCATCGGCCATCCGATCGAGATCGCCACGGGCCCGCCGTTGTTCCACGCCTGGCCGTAGGTGGTGAAGCAACCGGCGAGGATGCAGATGATCGAGAACGAGATCGCGAAGTTGGAGAACCCACTCCAGCCTCGCTTCAGCTCCTGCTTGTAGCCGAGCTCGGCGAGTCGTTGCTCGTCCGCGGTAAGAGGTTCCTGAATGCGTCGCTCACCAGCGTTTTCTCCTCCTGGTCCACCGAAAGGTCTGGCCATCGCGTCCTTAGGCGTGCTGCATCGCTTGTGCGTCAGCTGGCAAGTCAGAGGTGCATAACTCGTCGCGGACAGCTCGGCTGCCGCCGGGCAGCAGCCCGGCGAGAATGTGCTCGGTCGCCGCGGACGGTGCTCGATCATCTCCGTGGCCGCCGCCACCTCGTCCTGGCGGCGGACCGCGTCGAGCACGCGGCGGTGCTGAGCGTTGGATGAGGTCAGCACCTCCGGCGGATGCGCGATCAGGTCGATCAGGCCCGTCATCGATCCCTGGATCTCGGTCATCGCCGTCACCAGCGCGGGCGACCGGTGGCTTCGGCGAGGCCCACGTGGAAGCGGACGTCGGCCTGGCGGTAGGCGACGAAATCCTCGAGCATCGAGTCGAGCTCGCCGACCAGCTCCACCAGCACGTCGACTGCCTCCGCGCCTCCCCGCTCGGCCGCCAGCACCGCCACGCCGACCTCGACGGTCATGCGCTGATCGCACTTGTCCCGCCAGGCCTCCAGGCCGGAGACCGACAGGGGAGTCTTGGGCGGCAGCTTCTCGGCCACGAACGTTCCGCCGCCCCGCCCCCGCGTGGCGTGCACGTGGCCGCTCTGCCCCAGTGCGATCAGCGCCTGGCGTAGCGTCGAGCGCGCGATGCCGAGCTTGGCGCACAGCTCCCGCTCCGCCGGAAGACGGGTGCCCGGGGGCAGCAGCCCGAGGCGGATTGCGGTACCGAGCCGGTCGACCGTCTCCTCGAAGGCGCTCATGCGAGCGGACCGGAGCGAACACGGTGTCCAGCGAAGCGGCCGAGTCGAGGGCTGCCGCCTGCAACACGGAGTCGATCGGGTAGGTGGACGACCCGGACTCCGGATGCCTCTGGATCTGCGATCGGGCCGGGGTCACAGGCGCTCGAATCCGCGGACCCGCTCCCAGTCGGTCACCGCCGCTTCGAACGCCGCCAGCTCCACGTCCGCGGCATTGACGTAGTGGTCGACCACCTCCTGGCCGAACGCCGAGCGGGCGATCTCACTGGAGGCGAACAGCTCACGAGCCTCGCGCAGCGTGCGCGGCAGGTGCGGGAGATCTGGGTCCAGATAGGCGTTGCCCTTGAACTCGGGCTGCAGCTCGAGGCCCTGCTCCACCCCGTGCAGGCCGCCGGCGATGATCGCGCTGAGGGCCAGATACGGATTCAGGTCAGAGCCGCCGGCCCGGTTCTCGAAGCGCAGCGACGCCCCGTGCCCCACCACGCGCAGCGAGCAGGTCCGGTTGTCGTAGGCCCAGGCCACCGCCGTCGGGGCAAAGCTCCCCTGGGCGAAGCGTTTGTAGGAGTTGATGTTGGGGGCCAGGAACAGCGTCAGCTCACGCAGGGCGGCCAGCTGACCGGCCAGAAACGACTCGAACGTGGCCTTGTCGCGGTGGAACAGCGGCCCTTCGGAGTCGAACAGCGAGAAGTGGATGTGGCACGAGCTGCCCTCGCGCTCGTTGAACTTGGCCATGAAGCTGATCGACATGCCCTCCTGGGCAGCGATCTCCTTGGCGCCGTTCTTGTAGATCGAGTGCTCGTCGGCGCACTGCAGCGCATCCGAGTAGCGGAAGTTGATCTCGTGCTGGCCCAGGTTGCACTCGCCCTTGGAGTTCTCGACGTGGAGCCCGGCGCCCAGCATCGTATTTCGGATCCGGCGGATCAGCGGTTCCACCCGCGAGGTGCCCAGCAGCGAATAGTCGACGTTGTAGAGGTTGGCCGGCTCGAGATTCCGGTAGTCCTTGTGCCAGGCGTCCTCGTAGGTGTCCTTGAAGACGAGGAACTCCAGCTCGGTGCTGGCGTTGGTGGACCAGCCGCGCTCCGCCAGCCGGGCCAGCTGGCGCCTGAGCACCTGCCGCGGGGAGGCGGCCACGTCGGAGCCGTCCGCCCAGGCCAGATCGGCCAGGCACAGGACGGTTCCGGGCTGCCACGGCACCGGGCGCAGGGTCGAGAAGTCCGGGCGCATCGAGAAGTCGCCGTAGCCACGGTCCCAGGAGGCCATCTCGTAGCCCTCCACCGTGTTCATCTCCACGTCGACCGCCAGCAGGTAGTTGCACCCCTCGGCGCCGTTCTCCACCACCTCGTCAAGGAAGTGCTCGGCGGTCAGCCGCTTGCCCTGCAGGCGCCCCTGCATATCGGTCAGCGCGAGGAGGACGGTGTCGACCGTCCCGGATCCGACCAGCTCCCTCAGCTCCTCAAGCGTCACAAGAAAGAGATCCCCAACGCTCGTCCTGTTGCGTCGGAATCTGGGGGCATCCTAACCCTATGAGCGGACCCGAGTGTTGCCGGGAGCGGCGGGAGCCTGGGTGTGGGGAGAGCCCGCTACGCTCCGCCGGGCTCATGGCTATCACCGTGGTTGGTTCCATCGCCTTCGACGCAGTGCGCACCCCGTTCGGGGAGCGCGAGCGGATGCTGGGCGGGTCGGCGACGCATTTCGCGCTGGCCGCCTCGTTCTTCGAGACGGTCCGCATGGTCGGGCCCGTGGGCGACGACTTCGGCGAGGCGGAGTCTCGCCGTGCTGCGTGACCGGGGCGTGATCACCGACGACATCGAGCACGTCGCCGGCGGGCGCACGTTCTTCTGGAGCGGGGTGTACGGCTGGGATCTGAACGACCGGGAGACCCTGGACACCCAGCTCAACGTGTTCGCGGACTTTCAGCCGAAGCTGTCCGACCAATCGCGGGACTGTGACGTCCTGTTCCTGGCCAACATCCAGCCCGATCTGCAACGCCAGGTGCGCGCACAGTGCCGGCGGGCCCGTTTCGTTGCGCTGGACTCGATGAACCTGTGGATCGACATCGCGCGTGACTCGTTGATCGCGGCGATCTCCGAGGTCGATTGCCTGATCCTCAACGACGCCGAGCTGCGGCAGCTGACGGTCGAGCCGAACCTGGTCCGGGCCGCTCGCCAGATCCAGGAATGGGGCCCGAAGGTGGTGGTGGCCAAGCAGGGGGAATACGGCGCCGCGCTGCTCACCGCCGGAAGGATTCTTCTCCCTGCCCGCGTTCCCGCTGGAGACGGTCATCGACCCCACCGGGGCCGGAGACAGCTTCGCCGGCGGCTTTGTCGGGTACATCGCGGCGCACCCGGACGAACCGCTCGACCATGCCCTGCTCAGCCGGGCGATGGCCTACGGAACCGCGATGGCCTCCTACAACGTGGAGGAGTTCGGGACCGAGCGCGTGGCTCGGCTGGAGCCGGAGGAGGTCACCGCTCGGGTGGCCGAGTTGGAGCAGATGACGCGTTTTGCGGACAAACCGGTAACTCTCGCGTACCGCGCCGCTGAAAGACGGGTTTCTCCGCGCCGCGTCTCTCAAGCTCAGCCTTATGCGGTGGGCACCATCTGGGTCGATCTGATTCTGAAGATCCCGCTCGTGCTGGTGATCCTGCGCCGTCTGGTGGGCGATCCGCCACGAGTCGCAGGATCCGCCTGCCTCCGACGAGGATGGCGGGATTCACCGGGACTCCGATCGCCCGCATCCGCTGCGGCCGTTCCCGCGCCCACCGCGCCGGGGGCCCCACGGCGATCCGCCGCCGCCGTCGCCCGGCCGGGTTCGCACGGCGCGCGCTCGGGCCCGGACGCTCGGGCACTGAGCGCCGGTCGTCGCCGTTGGCGAGCGGCGAGGCGAGCGATCTGAAGGGACCAGAAACCTCCCTCGGGTGGCGGTCCCCGAGGGCGGTAGGGAACTTCTGGTCATATGACGCGAACAAAGTCGCAAACCCCCCACTCGGGCCTGGGGTGGGGGAAGTTGTTGGTCGGTCCTTCTCGCCGGCCCTTGCGACACGCTGCCCCGCGGGCGGGCCAGACACCCTCTGTCACCTCCCGCTGACAGACTGCGCGCCATGGCCACGGTCCCGCCCAGCTCGGTCCTCTCGGACGGCACGATCCTGCGTCTGGTCGAGCAGGGCCGGATCAGGATCGATCCCTGGGACCCGGCTCTGGTCCAGCCGGCCAGCGTCGACCTGCGCCTGGGCGACTCGTTCCGGGTGTTCCACAACCACCGCGCCTCGGCGATCGACCTGCGCCGATCCGCCCGAGAATCTCACCGAAGAGGTCGTCGTCCCCCCGGACGAGCCGTTCGTCATCCACCCCGGCGAGTTCTGCCTGGGGCGCACGCTCGAATGGGTCGAGCTGCCCGACGACATCGTGGCCCGGATCGAGGGGAAGTCGAGCCTCGGCCGGCTCGGGCTGATCGTCCACGCCACGGCCGGCTTCTGCGACCCCGGCTGGAAGGGCACGCTGACGCTGGAGCTCAACAACCTCACTCGCGTCCCGATCAAGCTGTACCCGGGCCTGCCGATCGCCCAGCTGTCGTTCATGACCCTCGACCGCCCGGCCGAACGCCCGTATGGCAGCTCCGGGCCTGGGCAGCCACTACCAGGGTCAGCGGGCGGCGACCGAGAGCCGCTACGAGGGCGGCCCCGGCGGCTCCTGACCGGCCGGTCGAGCTCGCAAGGGCTCGTCCGAGGAAGTCCGTCCCGCTCGGCTGCGCGCCCGCACCTTCCGGGTACTAAATTGATCTGGAACCCGCGCGAGAGGATTGCCAATGACGACTGAGACTTCACAACAGGCAGACGGCGCCAGCGCTAGCCACCGCCGACACCCTGACGATCACCGACAACCGGACCGGCCAGACCTACGAGATCCCGATCGAGGACGAGACGATCCGCGCGACCGAGCTGCGCAAGATCAAGGTCAACGAGGACGACTTCGGCCTGATGACCTACGACCCGGCGTTCATGAACACGGCGTCGTGTCGCTCGGCGATCACCTTCATCGACGGCGACAAGGGCATCCTCGAGTACCGCGGCTACCCGATCGAGCAGCTGGCCGAGAAGTCGACCTACCTCGAGGTCGCCTACCTGCTGATCCACGGCGAGCTGCCGACCCAGGCCGAGCTCGACGAGTGGACTCACCAGATCACGATCCACACGTTCGTGCACGAGAACATCAAGGAGTTCATGCAGGGCTTCCGCTACGACGCCCACCCGATGGGGATGCTGCTCGCGTCGGTCGGCGCGCTGTCGACGTTCTACCCGGAGGCGGCCGCGATCAAGGACCCGGAGTTCCGCTACATGCAGGTGATCCGGCTGCTCGCGAAGATGCCGACGCTGGCCGCGTTCTCCTACCGGCACAACCGCGGGATGCCCTACGTCTATCCCGACAACGACCTCAGCTACGCCGGGCAACTTCCTCTCGATGATCTACAAGATGACCGAGCTGAAGTACCAGCCCGATCCGCGGCTCGAGCGCGCGCTCGACGTGCTCTTCATCCTCCACGCCGACCACGAGCAGAACTGCTCGACCAGCGCGGTGCGCAGCGTCGGCTCCTCGCAGGTGGACCCGTACTCGGCGGTCGCCGCCGGCGTGGCGGCGCTGTACGGGCCGCTCCACGGCGGCGCCAACGAGGCGGTGCTGCGGATGCTGCGCCGGATCGGACCAAGGAGAACATCCCGGGGTTCATCGAGGGCGTGAAGAACGGCAACGAGAAGCTGATGGGCTTCGGCCACCGCGTCTACAAGAACTTCGACCCGCGGGCCAAGATCATCAAGAAGGCGCCCGAGGACGTGTTCGAGGTGACGGGCAAGAACCCGCTGCTGGACATCGCCACCGAGCTCGAGAAGATCGCCCTGGAGGACGAGTACTTCATCAGCGCAAGCTGTACCCGAACGTCGACTTCTACTCGGGCCTGATCTACGAGGCGCTGGGGATGCCGGTCGAGATGTTCCCGGTGCTGTTCGCGATCGGGCGCACCAGCGGCTGGATCGCCCAGTGGCTGGAGATGATCGACGACCCGGAGCAGAAGATCTCCCGCCCCCGTCAGATCTACACGGGCGAGCGGGGCGTCGACTACGTGCCGATCGACAAGCGCTGATCCGTCAGCAGGACCAGCGTCGCCCCGTTCCGGCGCAGCCACGCCGAGTGCTCGCGGTGGTCCGGGCAGTGTCGGGCCACCAGGTTCCAGAACCGGGGCGAGTGGTCCATCACGTCCAGATGGCAGACCTCGTGCCAGACGACGTAGTCGACGACCGGCTCTGGGGCGAGCAGCAGCCGCCAGTTGAAGCTCATCGCGCCACTGGGTGAGCAGCTCGCCCACCGGGTCCGCTGCCCGCGGATCGTCAGCCCGCTGTAGCCGCGGCCGGCCACCTGCGCAGGCCCGATCGAGCCGCGCGCGCGATCTCGACCCGGGCCCGGCGCCGGTACCAGCGCTCCAGCGCCGGCTTGGCTGCCTCGCCGTCAGGGACCAGCAGCGTCGTCGTCCGCGCTGGTGTACCCGCGTCCGGCCCGGCTCGGCGATCAGCGCGCAGGGCCTGGCCGAGGTAGGGCACCGTGTCGCCCCGGGCGGCCAGCGCGGCCCGCGCCGCGCCCGACGGTCACGCCAGCGCCGCTCGATCCAGGGACGCAGCTCCTGGATCGCGGCCTGGGCCTCGCGTTCGGTGGTCCGGCGCGGCAGCACCAGTTCGACCCCGCGGACCGCGTCGACGTTGACCCGGATGCGCCGGGCGCGGTCGGATCGGCGGACGCTGTACGGGATGCCCTCCATCGATAAAGCAGGGTACGGTGGCGCAAGGACATGCCGCCTTTCCCGGACCTTCAGGAGCGCCTGAGCGACGGCGGCTGGAATTGCGCCTGGCCAAGGAGTGGGACATCCCCGACATCCTGATCGCCCATCAGGACGACCCCCAGCTGTATCGCCGCATCGGGCAGGAGCGACCGCCGAGCGGCGCCGAGCTGGGCCGCTGCTCCGAGGCCCAGGCGGCCGAGCGGGCCGCCGGCATCGCCGTGCGCCTGACGGTCGTCCTGCCGGGCGATGACACCTGTCGCGGGACAGCTCGACGTCCATGAGGTCGACTGGATGCGGCGGCAGGCCGAGCTGGGGATCTGGCTGGCGCCGGCGCTGCGTGGGCAGGGCGCTCGCGCCGCGTTCTCTGCGCCTGGCGGCGGGCTGGTTGCTCGGCCCGTGCGGGCTTGAGCGCCTCAGCCTGATCACCCAGGCGGACGACCTGGCCGATGCTCCACGCCGCCCCCGGAGCGGCCGGCTTCGTCGAGCGCGAGCGCAGCTCGGACACTGTGAGCACTGCTGCCTGTCCGGCCTGAGGGGTTCCGCCCGCGCACGACTTTGAGTTCGGCGCGGGCGGCCCGCGCGGTGCTCAGCCCGGCGCTGGGCGCGCCGACCTCGCGAGCCACCCACGGGCTTGAGCAGCTTCAGCGCCGACAGGATCGCGCGCGTGGCCGGCGAGCGGTTGAGCGTGTAGAAGTGGATCCCGGGCGCGCCGCTGGGCCAGCAGCTCGGCGCACTGCAGGGTGGCGTAGGCGACGCCGAGCTCGGCCACGGCTTCGGGCTCGCTCCGGCGCGCGCTTCCAGCTGCTCGAGCAGCGTCCGGCGGGATCGTCGCTCCACACATCCCGGTGATCGTCTTGATCTGGGCACGTTGGTGATCGGCATGATCCCCGGGCAGGATCGGGACGTCGATGCCGGCGACGCGGGCCGCGTCGACAAAGCGGAAGTAGGCCTCGTTGTCGAAGAACAGCTGGGTGATCAGGAACGACGCGCCGCTGTCGACCTTCTCTTGAGGAAGTGCAGGTCGTACGGCGGTCGGCGGCCTGTGGGTGGACCTCCGGGAAGCAGGCCGCGCCGACGCAGAACGGGTAGTCCCGGGCGACCAGCTCGACCAGCTCGTTGGAGTAGCTGAGTCCCTCGGGGTGGGGCGTCCACTCGGTCCTCGCCGCGGGGGGGTCGCCGCGCAGCGCCAGCACGTTCTCGATCCCGGCGTCGGCGATCTGGTCGAGCGTCGCGCGCAGCTCGGCGACGCTGGCTCCGACGCAGGTGAGGTGGGCCATCGCCTCGATCCCGAGCTCCTGCTTGAGCCAGCGGGTGACGCCGAGGTGCGGTCGCGGGTCGAGCCGCCGGCGCCGTAGGTGACCGAGGCGAAGGCCGGTTCGAGCTCGCGCAGCTGCGCCATCGCCGCGCGCAGCGTTGGCCTCGCCCTCGTCGGTCTTCGGCGGGAAGAACTCGAACGAGAAGACGGGCTGCTCGCTCCGGGCGATGATCTCGTCGATCCGCACGGTCGCGCAGGCTAGCAACCTTGACACGATCGTGTCAAGGTTGGGCTCGCCACGATCTCGTCGCCTCGCCGGGGCTCGGCCCGCCGTGCGACTCGTCCCGTCCCGCTCGAGGTGGTTGAGGTAGCACAGCGTCTCGGTCAGCCGCCAGCTGGCGGTCTGCTCGGTCAGCGCCTCGCCGAAGATCGCCGGCACCAGATCTCAGCGCCGTGCGGGGCTGGTCCCGCAGCCCGGCGAGCGCCGCCTCCAGCCGCTCGGCCACGAGCGCGCGGTTGCCGTCGATGTGGGCGCGGACGTCGGTGAACGTGCGGCCGTGGCCGGACATGCACAGCCGCGCGTCAAGCGCTCCACACGGTCCAGCGAAGCCAGGAACTCGCCGATCGGGTCCGGCGTCCAGCCGAAGTCGTAGTACAGCGAGATCCGGCCCAGCAGGTGGTCTCCGGAGATCAGCAGCCGGCGCTCGGGCTGGAAGAGGCAGACGTGGGAGGGTGCGTGCCCGGGGGTCTCGTAGGCCTGCCAGGGGCCGAGGTCGGTCTCGACCTCCACGCCGTCGACCAGGTCTTGGTCGGGCTCGATCACGCGCGGCGATGCCCGATGGCGTCGTCCTTCGAGGTGCTCGGCGTAGCGCTCGCAGGGCGGCCTCGGGCACGCCGCTCTGGCGGGCCGACCTCCGAGCGGCGGGCGAGGGCCGGCTCGGGATCGTCGGCCGTCCGGCGTCGCGTGCTGGTGGTTGGGGTGCATCCACATCTCGCAGCCGGCGCGCTCGACGACGGGGCCGCCTGGCCCCAGTGGTCGGAGTGGGCGTGCGTGATGACCAGCAGTCTGCACGTGCTCGAGGCGCAGGTTGACCTGGTCCATCGCCCGCTCCAGCTGGGCCAGCGAGCCCGGCTGGTGCATCCCGCAGTCGACCAGCACGATGCCGTCGCCGGCGGCGATCGCCCAGGCGTTGCAGTGGGGGACGCCGGGCCACGGCAGTGGCAGGCGCAGCCGCCAGAGGCCGGGGAGCACGCGCTCGCCCCGGCCGAGTCTCGCGTCGGGATGGAGGTGGGGCTCATCGCGGCGGTCACGATACGCTAGCCGCCGCGACCAGGCACGAGTGCGCCCCACCGTCCCTAGACTGCGCGGATGGCCTCGCGCCGACGATGTCGCCAGCGCTACTTCGCCGCGCTCGACGCACACGATCTGGACGCGGCGGCCGCCTTCTGGGGGCCGGGGCGCATCGATCGCTTCGTCGGCCAGCAGGAACTGGTCGCGCCGGACGGGATCCGGCGAGTACTTCAGCGACGCTGTTTGCCGCGTTCCCGGACTTCACGCTCGAGGTGCTGGAGCGCACCACCGCTCGCGGCGCACTGCGCGGTGCGCTGGCGGGCCACGGCCACGTTCGCCGGGCCGGGCACGTTCCAGGGGTTCGCCCCCAACGGCGCCAGCCTGGAGATCGAGGGCTGCGACGTCGTCTGCGTGACCAAGGACGAGCTGATCTCGCACAACGAGGCCTACCTGGACAGCGGCGACGTCGCCCGCCAGCTGGGTTTGCTGCCGCCGGCGGGATCGACGGCCGAGGCGCGCCTGGCTAAGCTCGCCAACGTGCGCACCCGGCTCCAGCAGGCGCTCACGGCGCCGAGCCCGAGGCCGATCGCCGCCGGGGTCTGGGTCGTGCGCGGCGGCTTCCCGCGACGATGAACGTCTACCTGATCGCGGACGACGGCGGGGTGACGGTGTTCGACGCCGGATCTCCGACATGACGCGGCGTCCGGCCGCGGCCGGCGCGCGCTGGGTGGGATCAAACGCGTCGTCCTCGGCCACGCCGACGGCGATCACCGCGGCGCGGCGCCCGGCCTCGGCGCGCCGGTCTACTGCCATCCGCTCGAGCGCGCGGCGGCGGAGTCGCCGACTCCGGCTTCCGTGACTACTGGGACCTCGGCAGCTCTCCGCCTGGGCCGCGCCCCGTCTACCCGAAGGCTGCTGCAGCCTGGGACGGCGGCGCGGTTGACGATCGCCGGGCACGGTTGAGGAGGGCGATGAGGTGGCCGGCTTCAAGGTCATCCACCTGCCCGGCACGCGCCCGGCCTGATCGGGCTCTACCGCGAGGAGGACCGGCTGGCGCTGGTCTCGGACTGCTTCTACACGCTCGACCCGCAGACCGGGATCAAGCAGACGCCGCACACGTCCCGCATCCGGCCTTCAACCAGGACACCGAGCAGGCGCGCGAATCGATCCGCAAGCTGGCGGCGCTCGGTCCGGCGGTCGGTGTGGGCGGGCCACGCCAAGCCGGTCGCCGGGCCGACGTTGCGGCAGCTCGAGCGGGCCGCCAGCGCGCGCGCCTGAGCGCGGTGGGCAAGCGCAGTCGCCAGCGCCGAGAGAAGCGCCGAGGCAGAGCTCGGGGGCCGGTGCCAGCTGCGAGGCGCCCAGCACCGCTACCGGGACGCCGAGGGCAACGAACTGGAGCTGCGCGGTGCGCTGACGCCGCCGGCGCGCGCGGAGTACGCGCGACGCCTCGCGGCGGCCTCACCAGGAGGACGCCTGGCAGCGGGCGGTCGAGCTGCTGTTCGAGCGCCTGGCCGTGTCCTGGACCATCGCCGGGCTGCGCGACGAGCGCCAGAAGGAGCTGCTCGGTCGCTACCGCATGGCGTCCCAGACCGAGCGCCGGTTCGTCCGTGACGCGCTGCGCACGCACCTGACCGAAAACTTCCCGGAGATGCAGGCGCCGTGATCGACGCCGACGCCTTTGCGGCGCGCTGATCGCCGACTGGTGCCTGGAGGTGCAGCCCGGCCAGCAGATCGTGATCTCGACCACCACGCTGGCGCAGGAGCCGGCGCTGGCGCTGCACCGCGATCGGTGCTGGATCGCGGCGCCTGGCCGCTGCTGCGGCTCAATCCGCCCGAGCTGATGGTCGACTTCTACCGGCACGCCGGCGGCGCTCAGCTCGACGCGTTCGCGCCAGCCGAGCTCACCGAGATGGAGGCGTCGACGCCCGCATGCGGATCGAGGCGCCGGCCAACACCCGCGCGCTGGCCGCCGTCGATCCGGCGCTGCTGCGCGTGCCGGCCCGCGCTCGCGCCCCGATCCGCAGGCTCCTCGCGCCGCCGCTGGTGCGGGACGATCTGGCCGACGCCGGCGCTGGCGCAGGCAGGCCGGCATGGCTCAGGGCGGCTACGCGGAGTTCCTGCCAGGCGCGCTGTTCCTGGACCGCTCTGACCCGCTGGCGAGTGGGGGCGCTTGCGCGACCGGCAGCAGTCGATGCTGGATCGGCTCGCGCGGGCGCGAGGTCCGCATCGAGACCCAGCGCACGGACCTGCGCCTGAACGTCGCCGGGCGGCCTGGATCAACTCCGACGGACGGCGCAATATGCCCAGCGGCGAGGTGTTCACAGGCCCGCTCGAGCGTTCCGCCAGCGGAACCATCCACTTCGACGTGCCCTCGGCGGCCGCGGCGCTGAGGTGTCCGGGGTCGAGCTCGAAGTTCGTCGAGGGCGGGGTCGTGGCGGCGCGCGCGGATCGCGGCGAAGCCAGCTCCGGCAGCGCTGGCGATCGACCCGGGCGCCCGGTACCTGGGCGAGCTCGGGATCGGCACAAACACAGGGATCGATCGGGCCACAGGCTCGACCCTGCTGGACGAGAAGATCGCCGGCACCATGCATCTGGCGTCGGGACACTCCTACCCGGAGGCGGGCGGGCTCAACATGTCGGCGCTGCACTGGGACCTGATCTGCGACCTGCGTAAGGGCGGTCATCTGACCGTCGACGGTGAGCCGTGATCAGGGACGGCGCGCTGGTCGAGTAACTTCCAGAGCCGATGCCCGCCCGTTCGGCCCGCTCAGATCGACTCATCCTCGATGTGCGTGTTCTGTAGCGTCTCGCGGCGCCGGATCGCCCCCGTGGGAGCGGGCCCGTGGCTCTGCCACTGTGCCCCCTCCCACGGGTGACGCCCGGCATCCACAGCCACGCACATCCGACCCCGTCCATTTGGGACCAGTCATCTGATGCGCCGCACCAAGATAGTCGCCACCATAGGTCCGGCTTCGCGTGACCCGCGAGATGCTGGCCCGGATGGTCGAGGCCGGACTGGACGTCGCCCGGCTCAACTTCTCCCACGGCGACCCGAGATCCACGCTGAGAACGCGGAGCGGGTGCGCGCCGCCGCCAGCGCGGCCGGTCGCCAGGTCGCGATCCTCCAGGATCTGCCCGGGCCCAAGCTCCGGATCGGCGTGATCGAGGAGGAGATCGCGGAGCTCACGCCGGGCGAGCCGCTGGTGCTGCTCTGCGGCTCGACCGAGCGTGGGAACGAGCGCCGGATGTCGGTCGGCTGGACCGGGCTGGCCGAGGCGGTCGACCCGAGGACGTGATCTATCTGGCCGACGGCGAGATCCGCCTGCGCGTCAAGGCCGTCCGCGAGCGGGACGGCGAGATCGAGACGGTGGTTGAGGTCGGCGGCACAGTCGCCTCCCGCCAGGGACTGAACATCCCGGGCTCCACCCGCGGCATGCCCGCCGTGCCCGAGGAGGACCTGGACATGCTGCGCTTCGGCGAGTCGATCGGCGTCGACATGGTCGCGCTGTCGTTCGTGCGCACGCGCCGAGGACGTGACCAGCGTGCGCCACCACACCCGGCTGCCACTGATCGCCAAGATGGAGAAACCACAGGCCGTCGAGGCTGCCGAGGACATCATCCGGGCGGCCGACTGCGTGATGGTGGCGCGCGGGGACCTGGGGATCGAGCTGCCGATCGAGGACGTGCCGATGGTCCAGAAGCGACTGCTGCGGATCGCCGGCCAGCTGGCGCGACCGTCGATCACCGCCACCCAGATGCTCGACTCGATGGTCAACTCCCCGCGCCCGACCCGGGCCGAGGCCACGGACGTGGCCAATGCGATCCTCGACGGGACCGATGCGGTGATGCTGTCCCAGGAGACGGCGGTGGGGCAGTACCCGGTGGAGGCGGTGGCGATGATGGCCTCGATCGCCGAGCGCACCGAGCGCGCCTCCCGTACCGCGACTGGAGCATCACCGCGTCCGCCGTGACGCGCGCGACCCTGCCTACACGGTGGCCTACAGCGCCTGCATGGCCGCTCGCGACCTGCACCTCGCCGCGCTCGTCGTGCCGACGCTGTCAGGCCGTTCGGCTCGGCTGATCTCCGCCCACCGGCCCCACGTGCCGATCTCGCACTGTCGCCCGGGCGGGAGACCGTGCGGCGCTGCGGCTTCATGTGGGGCGTCGCAGGCTGCGTCGATGCGCCGCCACGAGGTGACCGAGGCGTTGATCGCCGACGCCGCGCGCCGCGTGGTGGAGCTCGGGTGGGTCAAGCCCGGCGACCGCGTGGGGATCACTGCCGGGCTGCCGAGCGGTCGGCCAGGGACCACCAGCCTCATGCAGATCCAGCGCGTCAAGCCTCCGCCCGGCGGAGCGTCAGCACCGGGTTCATTTGCGTCCGCTCACGTGGCCTCTCGTCTGCGAACCCGAGCGCGAGCGGGCGGCGAGACCGCGGCCCGCGCGGGCGCCGTCGTAGAACTCGGCTTCCTGCTCACCGAGCTCGGTGGCCGGCGCGTCGCCGTAGAACCACTCGCGGGCGATCCGGTGGAAGTTGCCGCGAGCATGGAGCTGCGAGAGCACGGCCAGCGTCAGCACCTCCATACGCCGACCGAAGATGTGGTCAGGCGGAGCGGACTCGTGCCGCAGCTGCCCGAAGTACTCCGAGCGCGGGTCGCTCATGTCGATCAGCACCTGGGTGGCCATTCCGGGCTGAGCTCGACCTCCTGGTCGACCGTGTACCACGCGGTGGCCGCGCGGAAGTGCTCCAGGACCCGCTCGGGATCGAAGTGCTCAGGGCTCCGGGAAGAAGCCGATGTCGGTGCCCAGCCGCATGATCGTCTCGGCGTCGCCCTCGATCACGGCCCGCGCCACCTGCCACCTCCAGCTCCACAGAGCCGGCGGGCATGCGCTTGAACAGCCCGAAGTCGAAGAACGCCATGCGACCATCATCCAGCAGCATCGAGTTGCCGGGATGCGGGTCGCCGGAGAACTGGTGGTGGCGATACAGGCACCCGAAGTAGAAGCGGAAGAGGATCTCACCGATCCGGTCGCGTTCGTCGTGCGGGTAGCCCTTCACCTCCTCGAAGCCAGTCCCCGACGAACTCGGAGACCAGGACCCGCTCGCGGGACATCGAGGTGACCACGTCGGGCACCACGATGAACGGGTGGCCCCGGTAGATGCGCGCCAGGGCCCGCTGGTTCTGGGCTTCCAGCTCGTAGTCGAGCTCCTCCTCGATCCGGGTGCGGATCTCATCGCCCACCGTCTTGGGGTCGAGCCCGGAGCGATCCGCTTGGCCAGGCGCAGGATCATGCCGAGGTTCTGCAGGTCGGCCCGCACCGCAGCGGCCACGCCGGGGTACTGGACCTTGACCGCCACCTCACGACCGACCAACTCGTGGCCGTCCGGGCCACGAGTCGGCCCGCAGGAACGCGTGGTAGACCTGCCCGATCGAGGCGGCCGCGATCGGCTCCTCGTCGAACTCCTGGAAGAACTCATCCAGCGGGCCGTCCAGCTCGTCCTCGATCACCCGGCGCATCTGCTTGAACGTGACCCGGGGGGCGGCGTCGCGCAGGGCGGCCAGCTTGTGCTGGAACTCCTCCCGGTACTCCTCGGGAACGATCCCGGAGTCCAGGAACGACATCACCTGCCCCACCTTCATCGCGGCGCCCTTCATCGTGCCCAGCGTGGCCACGATCTGCTCGGCGGCTTCGATGTGCCGGCGCTCCAGGGCGGCCTCGGCGCCCTGCGGGGTGCGGGCCACGTTGGCCGCGCGGGTTCCGGCCTGCCGGATTGCCTGGCCCGGCGGCCAGACGTCCCATCGGGCGGTACGGGGAACGCGACCCGTGGGGATCTTCTTGTCGGCCACGCTCAGCCGGCCTCGTCGCCAGACGCGCCGAGCTCGACCTTCGACCCGGGCACGATGTCGTCCGCGCCGTCGGGCCAGCGGACCCAGGCCTTGTGGCCTCCGTCGTAGTCGTCGCCGAGCAGGATCAGCGTGGCCGGCTGGCCCATCGCCCGGGTGGGCTGGCTGCCCTCCGGGTCGACGCCGCGCCAGATCCGCACGAACCGGTTGTGCTCCAGCTCGTCGGCCACCGTCGTGGGGTCGGTGTGGCCGGGATGGATCCGGGTCGCCGCCGGAAGGGCCAGCAGCGTGTCCATGATGGAGTGACGCAGATCGGCGTAGGTGGTGTGTCCGGGCGCCCGGACGCCCCCGACCGAGCCCTTGAACAGGGTGTCGCCGGTGAACACCTCCGTCTCGTTGATGAGCAGCGAGATCATCCCGGCCGTGTGGCCCGGGGTGTGCAGCGGAACGATGTGCAGGGCACCGGATTCGATCGCCTGGCCGGGAACGAGGTCCCCGGTGGCCTGGGGCACCGAGTCGCGCTCCAGTGCGTGGATCAGCACGGGAACGTCCGGGTGACGGGCCAGCACCTGGTCCAGTTCAGCCACGTGATCGTGGTGGTGGTGGGTGAGCAGGATGTGGGTGAGGCGGTAGCGCATGCGGTCGATCAGCGCCAGCAGCGGCGCCACCGGGCCGCCGGCGTCGATCATCACGGCATCGCTGCCCTGCTCGTCTGCCACCAGATAAGTGTTGGAAAGCCAGGGATCGCTCATCGAACGTTCGATGATCACGGCACCTAGCCTATCGGCCTGCCGGGGGGTCCCGGCGCCGCTCAGGCCCGCTCGATGATCTCTATGCGGTACTGGTCAGGGTCTCGCACGAAGCAGATCTTCGACCCCCGTCCGCCGGCCAGGTACGGTGGGCGCTCGGGCTCGATGCCCTGCTCGGCCAGGCGCCCCAGCGTGGCCTCGAGGTCCGGGCTGGTGATTGCGATGTGGCCGTATCCGGTGCCGATCTCATAGGGCTCCGTGCGCCCGATGTTGAATGTCAGCTCCAGCCGAGGCTCGTCGCCGTCCCCGGGAAGCCCGAGGAAGACGTTGATCGCATCGTCGCCGATCGGGCTGCGCCGCTTCTCCTCGAAGCCGAGCGCTTCGTAGAAGGCCACCGAACGGTCGATGTCGGTGATCCGGTAACAGGTGTGAATTAGGCTCATGACCGACAGCCTACGCCCAGCCGATTGGCCAGTTTGACTGGACACAGCGGGTGGACGAGTGTTGTTCACGTGGCCTTCGAGTGAGGGCTAAGCTGCCTTGTTTGGTTTGGGGGTTCCGGCCGCATAATGCTGGGACAGGTCGGAGTGCTGTCTGATAGGGGGACGGCGCCGGGCGGATGGGTCAGGCGAGCGGCAGAGAGGTCGATCGGGCGGCTGGATGGCGGCGAAAAGGATGACGCAGCAAAACGGGGGCGTGAGCGTGTTGCTGGTGGAGGACAGCACCAGCGAGGCCGAGCACGTCCGGGAGCTGCTCCACGGCCTTGACGACCCGCCGGTCCGGGTCGAGTTGGCCAGCACCGTGGCGGGCGCGGTCGGCGCGCTGCGCCAGCGCACGTTCGATCTCGTGATGCTTGACCTGCATCTGCCGGACGGACGCGGGCTGGTCGGGTTGCGCCGGGTACGGGCCGCGGCACCGCACAGTGCCGTGATCGTGCGCACCGCCCACGGCAGCGAGCAGCTGGGGCCCGATGCGGTGGCGGCCGGCGCCCACGACTACATGGTCAAGGACGGTGACCTGGCCGCCGGCACGATCGAGCGCTCGATCCGGGTGGCGCTGGCCCGCCAACGTGCCGAAGAAGCCGCGCGGGAGCTGCGGGCGGTGGTGACGAGCATCGGGGACGCGATCATCGGCCTCGCGGCTGACCGCACGATCAGCAGCTGGAACCCCGCCGCCGAGGAGATGTACGGCTACACGGCCGGCGACGCGATCGGTCAGGAGGCGAGCTTCCTGGCCGCCTCCGATGGGGAAGCGGCGCGCCTCCAGCGCTCGCTGGAGCGAATCTTCCGCGGACAGGCCCAGCACACGCTGGAGTGCCGGCATCGCCGTGCGGACGGCGCTGAGCTGGAGGTGGCCCTGAAGATGGCCGCCACCGCCGGACCGGAGGATCGGCCCACCGCGGTCTTCCTGATGGCCCAGGACGTCACCGAGCTGCGGGCCACCGAGCTGGCGCTGCGCAGTTCGCGGGCCGAACAGATCGAGCAGCGCGAGCTCCTCTCCGCCGTCGTCGACAACGCCCCGACCGGCCTGGCGCTCGTCAAGGTGTCAAGCAGCCGTCCCTTGCGGATCAACCACATGCTGTGCCGGATCCTGGGCTACACGGAGGAGGAGCTGGGCGAGATCGACCTCGTCGAGATCACGCACCCGGAGGACCGCCCGCGGGTGCAGGCTGCCTCCCGCCGGCTGCTCGAGGGAGAGCTCGAGACCTACCAGACCGAGATCCGTTACTTCCACCGTGACGGGCATGTGATCTGGGCCGAGATCTCGGCCTCGCTGATCCACGACGATGCCGGCCTACCCCACTACTACGTCATGCAGGTCTCGGACATCTCCCAGCGCAAGCGGGTGGAGCGGGCCCTCCAGCAGGAGCGCGATCACACTGCGGCGATCCTGGCCGCGATCGGCGAGGGCTACGCCCTCAGCGTCGGCGGCCGGCTCACCGAGGTCAACGACGCGCTGTGCGCGCTCACCGGCTACTCGCGGGAGGAGCTGATCGGCGCCGGGCAGCCATGGCCGTTCTGGGCCCGGCCGACCGGCGTCTGGTCCCCGGATCTGTCCGGCGCTCCGCCGGAGGGCGAGATCTCGGCCCAGATGACCCGCAAGGACGGCAGTCGCTTCGAGGCGGAGGTCAATGCCCGAGCCGCCCACAACCCGGATGGCAGCGTGCTGGGCTGGGTGATCGCGATCCGCGACGTGAGCGATCGCCGGCGTTACGAGGCCGAGCTGGAGCGGCTGGCCACCCACGACCCCCTGACCGGCCTGGCCAACCACCGCCTGTTCCACCAGCGTCTGGCGGAGGAGGTGGCGATGGCCAGGCGCTACGAGCGGCCGCTAAGCGTCGCCATCCTGGATCTCGACCACTTCAAGCGGATCAACGACGCCCACGGCCACCTGGTGGGGGACCAGGCGCTCGTCGAGGTGGCTGAACGCCTGTCCGCGATGGTGCGCGAGGGGGAGCTGCTGGCCCGCGTCGGAGGGGAGGAGTTCGCGTGGATCCTCCCCGAGGCCGATGAGGAGGGGGCGCACGTCGCCGCTGAGCGGGCTCGCAGCGCGGTCGGGGGGGCCGAGCTGGCACCGGTGGGCCAGATCACGATCTCGATCGGCGTGGCCTCCCTTCAGGACGAGATGGATGCCTCCAACCTGTATGACCGCGCCGACCAGGCCCTCCTGCTGGCCAAGCGCGCGGGCCGCGACCGCACGGTGAGATGGGGCGATTCCCGGGTAGTAGGCTGAAAGATCCGATGGCGGAGACCCAGAAGATCGCTCACCTCCTTCAGCGCCTGGCCCAGGGCGTGGCCGCCCATGACCGGGAGAACCCCACCCACCACAGCTGGGGGGTCGGCATGTCGCCGTTCGACATCGACCGCCTGGGCCTGGATGAGGGTGAGGAGATCCTCCCGGGGATCACCCTGCAGGCCGACAGTGGAGTCACCGGCGCCTTCCGCGTGCTGTGTGACGGCGACCACGACGCCGAGCGCGAGGAAGAGGAGGAGGAGATCCTGGATGTGGTCGCCGCCCAGGAGCTGGAGCAGGAGCTGGTGATCCCCTCGCACGGGACGCCGCCGCCGCTGCGGCCCCCGCTCTGATCTGGCTCAGTCGACCGCCGGTGACGCGACGCCCGCGGCCGACGCGATCTGCCGGGTCAGCTCGCTGACCGTGGGACAAGCCAGACCGTGACGCGCCGCAGCCCGGATCACCGACCCTTGGATCGCGTCGAGTTCCGGGGTCCGCCCGGCCGCCAGGTCTCGCTGCATCGAGGAGCCCAGGCTTGGGTGGGCACCGTCCAGCTCGGCCAGGGTGGCGGCGGGGTCGATCGGCGCCCCCTCGGCCCGGGCAGCGGCCGCGGTCTCCTCGACGCAGGCGATCAACCGGACGCGCCACTCCGGGTCGGAGCGGACGAAGCCGATCGGCTCACCGCTCACTGCCGTCGTGCAGGCCAGCGAATTGAGCCGCACCAGCTTTGACCACATGACCTCGGCTTCGCTGGCCCCGATCCGCGCCGGGATGCCAGCCCGGTCCAGCGCCTCGGCGACGGCCGGCAGGCGAGCGGCCGCGCCGGGATCCGCGGCGGCCATATCCACGCGCACGGCCGGGCTCGTCTGGACCACCTGACCGGGCGCTGGGCGATCGGATTCGATCCGGATCACCGCGGCGGGTACCCGGTCGGAGCCAAAGCGCTGGCGCAGCAGCTGGATGTGGTCCAGGCCGTTGAGCAGCGGCACGACCAGGCCGGGCGCGGCCGCGATCCGGTCCAGGGCGGAGGCCAGGCCGGTGGCCTTGGTGGCCACGAACAGGACATCGACCTCGTCGGTCAGCCGGCTCCTCGCCGGCATCCGCGCGAGGAACTCCCCCAGGGTGACGCTGCGCACGCCGATCCCGTCCCGGGCGATCAGCTCGGCCGTGTTCTCGCGGGCCACGACCTCAACCGGCTCGCCGGCCCGGGCCAGCGCGGCGGCCACGAACCCGCCGACGCCACCCGGTCCCAGCACGGCAAAGCGGAGGGCCGTCGTCACTGGGCAAGATTGGCACAGCGCCGGTACCTTCTCGTCGGTGACCTACTCGCTGGTGGCGCGCGAGGCTGAGACCGGCCGGCTCGGCGTGGCCGTCCAGTCGCACTGGTTCGCGGTCGGCGCGGTGGTGCCATGGGCCGCTCCCGGCGTGGGCGCCGTTGCCACCCAGTCGGTGGCCGAGGTCACCTACGGACCGCGCGGACTGGAGCTGCTGCGAGCGGGCGCCAGCGCCCAGGAGGCCCTCGATCGCCTCGTCGCGCAGGACCACAACGCCTCCGTGCGGCAGGTTGCGTTGGTCGACTCCTCCGGCGCCGTCGCTGTGCACACCGGTGCCGACTGCGTCGGCTTCGCCGGGCACGTGACCGGTGACCAGGTGTCCTGCCAGGCCAACATGATGAGCAGTGCCCGCGTGTGGCCGGTGATGCTGGAAGCGTTCCACGCCGCCGAGGGCGATCTGGCCCGGCGCCTGCTGGGCGCCCTGGACGCGGCGCAGGCTGCCGGCGGCGACGCCCGGGGAAAGCAATCGGCCGCGCTGCTCGTCGTCCCCGCCCAGGGAGAGGCCTGGCAGACCGAGGTGAGCCTGCGGATCGAGGACCACCCTGAGCCGCTGCAGGAGATGCGCCGGCTGCTCGGCCTGCATGACGCCTACGAGCTGGCCGGGCAGGCCGATGAGCTCTCGGCGGCGGGGCGCCACCACGAGGCGGCCGCGCTGTACCGGCGGGCGGCCGAGCTGGAGCCGGACAGCCATGAGCTGCGTTTCTGGGCCGGTCTGGGAGCGGCCCAGGCCGGTGACCTGGATCAGGGCGTGCGTGACGTCAGCACGGCGATCAAGGCACACGCCGGCTGGCGCGGGATGCTGGAGCGCCTGCCCGCTTCGCTGTCGCCCAGCGCTCCAGCCGTGCTCAGCCGGCTGGGGGACACGGAGCGATGACAAAGCCCCGCTCCGGCCCCCGATACCGTTAGCCCGTGGCAACACAAGCCGCATTGCTGGCCCGTGGCCCGTGGGAGCCCCGAGACGTTCAGGCCGCCTGGCGCTCGGAACCGTACGAGCCCGGGGCCGAGGCCACGGCCGAAGCCGATCGGCTGCTGAGCGCGCTGCGCGACCGGGGTTCACCGAGCCATGACGGGCTGGCCGCCCGGCTGGTCAGCTTCCAGGCGGAGAACGGAAAGCTCGCGCTCGAGCTGCAGCCGATCCGCTGGGCCCTGCGTCTGCTGCCCGACGACGCCGGGCGCAGCATCTCGGCGCTGTGCATCGTGCGCTCGGCCGACGGCAGCTGGCTGGCCGGAAGGCGTGCCGCCTGGTTGGCCTCCTGGGCTGGGCGCTGGGCGCTCGGCGCCGGGGGCGCCGTCGAGGTGGACGAGAACCCAGCCGACACGCTGGGGCGTGAGCTCCAGGAGGAGTGGTCCGTCGATCCGGAGCGGCTCAGCATCGAGGCGCTGATCCAGAGCCCGACCGGGATGGTGTTGCTCGTCGGCCAGGCCTGGCTGCCGGAAGGGGCCAGCGTCACGCCTGATCCCGAGCACGACAAGTTCGCCTGGTGGCCCGCCGACCCGGGCCAGTGGCCGGCTGAGGCCGACGAACCCCTGCGCCGCATCGGCGCACTGCTGGCACGAGCTTGACCGTCGAGGGCTCCTCGCGCTTCACCCGGGTCGTCACCTTCGGCCGGCTGGAGGCCATCTCCATCATCCACTCCTGCGTGTATCTGGCGCTGCTGGTCTCTGCTTTCGCGTTGGGCAATCCCGAGCCCGCTACCTTCATTCTGGGCTTGTCCCACGGGTGCATCTGGATCGCGATGTCGTTGATCTGCATAGCGGCAGCGCGCTACCGGGTGATCCCTTTCTGGCTGGCCGTGACCGTCGCGGTGCTGGGCGGACTCGGACCGTTCTTTGGCTCACTCGGCTTCATCTGGGAAAGCCATCGGCGGCAGGCCAATCCATCCAAGAACTCGCGTTACAGTTGAAGGCAGCTTCATGGCCGTAGAGACAGGCACGTTCCAGCTCGTGATGCCCGCGATGGGAGACTCCGTCGCCGAGGGCACGGTTCTGGAATGGCACAAGCAGGAGGGTGACTCCGTCGAGGCCGACGAGACGGTCGTCGAGATCTCCACCGACAAGGTGGACGCGGAGGTGCCGGCTCCGGTCGCCGGCCAGGTCGTGAAGATCCACGCGGCCGAGGGCGAGACCGTGGCCGTGGGTGCCCTGCTGGCCGAGATCGCCACCGCAAATGGTGGCGGTGGCAACGGAACGGGGGGCACCGCCACCGGCAGCGTTGCCTCGAGCAGCCTGGGTGACGAATCCGGCACCACCCCGGCCGAGGCCGCCGAGACGGAGGCCCAGATCCACGACGCCTCCGAGCAGGCGGCGGCCACCGTCGAGAGCGCTGAGCGCACGCTCGACATCGTCACCCCGACCGGCGGCGAGTCGGTCACCGAGGGCACGATCCTGGAGTGGTCGGTCAAGGTCGGGGACGCGGTCAAGGACGGCGACACCGTGGTCGAGATCTCCACCGACAAGGTGGACATGGAGCTCCCCGCGCCCGCGAACGGGACGATCACGGAGATCCTGGCCGAGGAGGGGACGACGGTCACCGTCGGAGAGGTGATTGC
Source organism: uncultured Solirubrobacterales bacterium (assembly GCA_963744525.1). GTDB lineage: Bacteria > Actinomycetota > Thermoleophilia > Solirubrobacterales > Solirubrobacteraceae > Palsa-465. The sequence goes on from CAVUTV010000008.1 coordinate 300,389, forward strand.
GCGGATGACGGTGGGATCGGCCGCACCGGCGTCAGCTCCGTCCCCCGCTGCTCCCGCCCCGGCCCCAGAGCCACCCGATGGCAGCGTGCCCACAGCCGCTGCCAACGCATCCCCAATCGCCCAGCGCATCGCCGCCGCCAACGGAGTCGACCTGCAGAACGTCACGGGTACGGCGCGCGGCGGCCGGATCACGAAAGCCGACGTGCTGGCGGCCGGGAATGGCGCCCGGCCCGCGCCGGCGCAGAACGCCCAGCGGATCAAGGGCAGCGCCGCGGTGCTGGCCCGCTACATGGACGAGAGCCGGCAGATCCCCACCGCCACGTCGTTCCGCACCCTCACCGTCACCACGCTGGACGCGCGCCGGCGTCAGCTCAAGGAAGCCGGCCTGCGCGTCTCGTTCACGCACCTGATCGCCTATGCGATCGCGCGGGTGGCCACCGCCGATATGCCGGTCATGGCCCACCACTTCGAGGACCACGACGGTGTGCCCCACCGGATCGATGACGGCGCCGTCAACCTCGGCCTGGCCGTCGACGTGGAGAAGAAGGACGGCAGTCGCACGCTGATGGTCCCGGTCATTCGCGATGCCGGGCGCCAGAGCTTCCAGGAGTTCCTCGACGCCTACAACCAGCTGGTCGACAAGGCGCGGACCAACAGCCTGACCGCTGACGACCTCACCGGGGCCAACGTGAGCCTCACCAACCCCGGCGGGATCGGGACCGTCGCGTCAGTTCCGCGCCTGATGGTCGGGCAGGGAACGATCGTGGCCACCGGCTCGATCGCCTACCCGCCCGGGCTGGGCGCGATCGGCGCCGCGATCGGAGCCGAGAAGGTCATGACCATGACCTCCACCTACGACCACCGGATCATCCAGGGCGCCGAGTCGGGCCGGTTCCTGCAGCGCATCGAAGCTCTGCTCCAGGGCGAGGACGGGTTCTACGAGGACGTGTTCGCCGATCTTGGCGCCTCGCTCCCGGCGCTTCCCACAGCTCCCGCGGCGCCCGCCGCCGCCCCAGCGGCCGCCGCCGCCCCCGCCGCCGCCCCGGCTTCGGGACCCTCGGTGGAGGATGCCGAGGAGCTCATGCAGGCGGTCCAGGCGGCCACCTCGCTGCTCAAGGCTCACCGGACGCACGGCCACCTGGCTGCCCGCCTGGACCCGCTCGGCCGCGAGCCGGAGGGCGATCCCGCGCTTGACCCGGCCCCGCTCGGTCTGACGCCGGAGCTGATGGCCAGGATCCCGGCGCACATCCTGCGCATGTACGTCCCTGGATCGACCCTGGCCGAGGCGCTGCCCCACCTGCGCGAGACCTACTGCGGCCCGATCGCCTACGAGATCGAGCACATCGCATCGCACCGCCAGCGGCTGTGGTTGCGCGAAGCGATCGAGTCCGGGCGCTATCGCAAGCCGCTCACCCACGACGAGCAGAAGGCGCTGCTCAAGCGGCTCACCGAGGTCGACGCGCTGGAGCGCTTCATGCACAAGGCCTACCTGGGCCAGAAGCAGTTCTCGGTCGAGGGTCTCGACCTGACCGTGCCGATGATCGACGAGATCATCCAGCTGTCGGCCACCCAAGGCGCCCGAGAAGTCGTGCTCGGCATGGCCCACCGAGGCCGCCTCAACGTGCTGGCCCACAACCTGGGCCGGCCGTATGGGTCGATCTTCGCGGAGTTCGAGGGTTCCTCGACGCTCGAGCCGATCACCACGATCCCCCAGGGCGGCACCGGCGACGTGAAGTACCACCACGGTGCCCAGGGCGCCTATCAGCTGCCGGGCGGCGAGTCGATCATCGTCCGGCTGGAGTCCAACCCCAGCCATCTGGAGTTCGTGGCGCCGGTGGCTTCTGGGGCGACCAGGGCGGCGCAGACCACCCGCCAGGGGCCGCATGCCCACCAGGACACCAATGCCGCCGTTCCGGTCGTCCTGCACGGCGATGCGGCGATGCCGGGCCAGGGCGTGGTGGCCGAGACGCTCAACCTGCAGGCGCTGGACGGCTACACGGTGGGCGGCACGATCCACATCATCCAGAACAACCAGGTGGGTTTCACCACCGACCCCGAGGACGCCCGCTCGACCACGTGGGCCTCGGATCTGGCCAAGGGCTACGACGTCCCGATCATCCACGTCAACGCCGACGACGTGTCCGCCTGCGTCACCGCCGTGCGGCTCGCCTTCGCGTTCCGCCAGCAGTTCGGGCACGACGTGATGATCGACCTGATCGGCTACCGGCGATTCGGGCACAACGAGGCCGACGAGCCCGCCTACACGCAGCCCGAGATGTACCAGGTGATCAAGAAGCACCCGCCGGTGCGGGAGCTGTATGCCCGCCAGCTGATCGACTCCGGGGTGCTCACCGAGCAGGAGTCGACCGAGATGACCGACGCGGTGTGGGCGGTTCTGAGCGAGGCGCCGCCAAGCTCAAGGAGCGGATCGCCGCCGCCAGACGGCGAGCACGCCACCGGCGAGTACCAGCTCGATCGCTCGCCGTCGCCCGAGGTCAATACGGCCGTCGCGGCCGACCGCCTGCAGGTGCTCAACGACGAGCTTCTGGCCGTTCCCGACGGCTTCACGGTGCACCCCAAGCTGGTCAAGCAGCTCGAGCAGCGCCGCGAGGCCTGGCCGATCCGACCCGGCCGGGGATCAACTGGGCGCACGCCGAGGCGCTGGCGTTCGCCTCGCTGCTCACCGAGGGCATCCCCATCCGGCTCACCGGTCAGGACGCCGAGCGCGGCACCTTCAGCCAGCGCCACCTGGTGCTGCACGATCCCAAGACCGGCCAGGAGCACTGCGCCATGCAGCACCTGCCCGGGGCGCTGGCGCCGATGGAGCTCCACAACAGCCCGCTGTCGGAGATGGCGTGCCTCGGGCTTCGAGTACGGCTACTCGCAGGAGGGGCCGGAGACGCTCGTCCTGTGGGAGGCCCAGTTCGGCGACTTCGCCAACGGCGCCCAGGTGATCATCGACCAGTTCATCGTCTCGGGTCTGGCCAAATGGGGCCAGACCTCGCGGCTGACGATGCTGCTGCCGCACGGCTATGAGGGCTCCGGTCCCGAGCACTCCTCGGCCCGGCTGGAGCGCTTCCTGCAGCTGGCCGCCGAGGGCAACCTCAGGGTGGCCAACGCCACCACCCCAGCCCAGTACTTCCACCTGCTGCGCCGTCAGGCCCGGATCGCCAAGCAGCGTCCGCTGGTGGTGATGACGCCCAAGAGCCTGCTGCGCCTGCCCGGTTGCCAGCTCCAGCATCGAGGACCTGGCCGAGGGGCGCTTCCATCCGGTGCTGCCGGAGCCGGGGGTCGATCCCCGAGGAGGTCACCCGGCTGCTCCTCTGCAGCGGAAAGATCTACTACGACATCGTCGGCCACCAGGCGCGCCAGCAGAGCCCGCAGGTGGCCGTCGGGCGGGTCGAGCTGCTCTACCCGTTCCCGCAGGCCGAGATCCTGGCGCTGGTGGAGCCTACCCCAAGCTTCGCGAGGTGGTGTGGGTCCAGGAGGAGCCGCGCAACATGGGCGCCCGGGCGCACATGTCCCCGCGGCTGCAGCAGATCCTCCCGGAGCACCTCAGCTTCGGCTACGTAGGCCGGCCCGAGCGCGCCGCCTCGGGCGAGGGCTATCCGGTCGCCCACGCCACGGGAGCAGAACCGGATCGTCACCACCGCGCTCGACCTGGGGCAGCCGGTCTCGCAGTATCCGCGCCGGCTGCCCGGCGAGCGCTGAGCTGGCTGCCCGGCGCTCCTCGACGATGCTCCGGGCGAACCTTCACATCACGTTCACGCCGCGCCACCTGGCGGTGGTAGGTTGGCGCCGGTGATCAGCCGGCGGGAGTTTCTGGCCAGTGGCGCGGGGGCGGCGGTGGCCAGCGGCCTGCTGCCGGGGGCCGGCCTGGCCGCGGGACGCCGACGCGTTCTCCGGGCTGCCGGTGGCGGTGGCGCCGGACTGCTGACCCCCACCGCCGAGCAGCGAGAGGCGCTGCGCGTCCTGGGCCGAAGCACGCTGCGGCTCCCCGGCTCGCTGCCCGCACGCCGCGTCTGGCGGCCGGCACCGACACGCTCCCCGAGATCGAGCACGTCGTCGTGCTGATGCTGGAGAACCACTCCTACGACAACCTGTTCGGGATGCTCGGGCGCGGGCCCGGACAGCGGCCGCGCGGCGACGGCTTCACGATCGCCGCCGACGGCTACCCGACCGCCACCAACCCGCACCCGGACGGCAAGCCGCAGCGCGCGTTCCGGATGCCGACCACCTGCCAGTTCGGCGGCACGCCCAGCCAGGAGTGGACGGCCTCCCACGACGCAGTTCGCAACGGCGGCCGGAACGACGGCTTCGTGACGCTCGCACCAGCGGCGCCGGTGGCGATGGGCTACTGGACGCGGCGAGGACCTGCCGTTCACGTACGAGCCTGGCCACCGAGTTCCCGATCGGGGATCGCTGGTTCTGCAGCCTGCCTCGGCGCAGACCGACCCCAACCGGCGCTACCTGATCGCCGCCACCTCGACGGGGATGACCGACGACATCGGCCGGCCCCGGGAGCCGGTGCCGGACGCGTCGCTCGGCGCCCCCGCCAACGGCACGATCTTCACGCAGCTGACGCGGCACGGGATCAGCTGGCTCGACTACAACGCGAGCGGCCCGACCGGCGCGACGATGAACCTGTACCCGACGCGACGACGCCGCGTACTCGAAGACCAACGCGCGCCGATCGCCCAGTTCTTCACCGACGCGGAGGCCGGCAAGCTGCCGAGCGTTCAGCCTGCTCGACCCGAACTACGGCACCCAGTCCCAGGAGAACCCGCAGAACATCGTCGGTCGGCGAGGCGTTCCTGGCCAAGGTCGTCGAGGCGATCGGCAGCTCGCCGAAGTGGCGCAAGACGGTCCTGATCCTCACCTACGACGAGCACGGCGGCTACTACGACCACGTCCCGCCGCCGGTCGCGCTGGCGCCGGACGCGATCCCGCCGCAGTCGTCAGCCCGGCGAGAAGACGCTACGACGGCTTCGCGCGCTACGGCTTCCGGGTGCCGTCGGTGGTGTCGGCCCGTACGCCAAGCGGCTACACGTCAGCCACATCGTCTACGACCACACCTCGATCCTGGCCTTCCTCGAGCGCAAGTGGAACCTCCGGCCGATGACGTACCGGGACGCCAACGCCAACGACCTGCTGGACTTCCTCGACCTGCACGCGATGAGCCGCCCGGAAGCCGACCTTCCTGCAACTGCCACATCTGGCCCACCCGGGCGAGGATCACGCCACTCTGCGCTGCTCGTAGACCGGGCCGGGGAAGGTCCCGCCCAAGAACCCGCGCCCCCAGCGGGTGCAGGTGCTCTCGGCCGTGGCCGGCCGGCACCGCCACGGCGTCGTGGTCCGACTGCGGTCCTCCGAAGGCGAGCAGCATCATGCTCGCGTCCAGCTTCGCCACGGCGGGAGGCCTGACCGCGCGGCGCCTGAGGCGGATCGACGGCCACACCCAGGAGGTCGTCCTGCGCGTCCACGGGAAGCTTCCCGCGCCCGGTCGCTATGAGGTGGTCGTCACCGAGGGACGCCACCGGCTGGGCCACCGCGGCGTCACGGTCCATTAGATCCCCGGCCGATTCCCTGGATCTCCTGCAGATCCGCACGATCTCGACCATTTGCCCGGCGCCGGACCGCCGAGTCCCGCGGTTTGACAACCTGTAGGCTATCCGGTTCCTAGAGATGGCTCCCGTCGCGACAACTCACGGCCGTCATCTGACGCCCAGCATGGGCGTTCACGACATGGCGATCGACCTCGGCACCGCCAACACGCTCGTGTACGTCGGCGGCCAGGGGATCGTGGTCTCGGAGCCCTCCGTGGTGGCGCCCGATCGCGTGACCGGCGAGGTCCACGCGGTCGGCGCCGAGGCCGAGCGGATGATCGGTCGCACGCCGGCCACGATCTCGGCCGATGCGCCCGCTGCGCCACGGCGTGATCGCCGACTTCGAGGTCACCGAGGCGATGCTGCGCTACTTCATCCGCAAGCGTGTCGACCGCCGCACGGCGCACCCGCGGCTGATCGTGTGCGCGCCGTCGGGCGTCACCGAGGTCGAGAAGCGCGCGGTGGAGGAGGCGGCGCTCGCCGCGGGCGCGCGGCGCGTCCACCTGATCGAGGAGCCGATCGCCGCCGCGATCGGCGCCGGACTGGCGATCGAGGAGCCGATAGGGCGGATGGTCGTCGACATCGGCGGCGGCACGAGCGAGGTGGCGGTCATCTCGCTCGGCGGGATCGTGCTGTCGCGCTCGGTGCGCGTCGGCGGCTACGAGATGGACGATGCGATCAGCCACTACATGCGCGACGCGCACCAGCTCGCGATCGGCTCGCGGACAGCCGAGGCGATCAAGATCGGGATCGGCTCGGCGGTGCCGCTCGCAAGGAGAGCGACCTCAGCGTGCGGGACGTCACCTCGTGACCGGCCTTCCCACCGAGGTGGAGCTGCCAGGAGGAGGTGCGCGAGGCGATCCGGGCGCCGATGGCGAGATCATGCAGGCGATCGGGACACTCTCGAGGAGACGCCCCCCGAGCTCGCGAGCGACATCACCCGCGAGGGATCCTGCTCGCCGGAGGCGGAACGCTGATCGACGGGATGCTGGAGCTGATTCAGCGCCGGGACCGGGATGCCCGTGCATCTCGCCGACTCGCCGCTGACCTGCGTGGCCGTCGGATCCGGCGAGGCGCTCGAGCACTACGACCGGCTGCGCTCGCGGACCGGGCACTATCGCGCCTCGGTCACGCCGGACTGGCGCACGGCCACCTGAGACTGTGTCTGCGGCCGGCGGCCTTTGAGGCCGCCGCGGAGGGCGGTTGTCCCGCTCGTCTGCGCCCGGGCGCCCGGGTTGGGACCTAGACGGCGACTTTGGCTCGGGCCGGCTGGGGGGAGCGCGATCTGATCCACCCAGCGAGCCGGGCCACGCCGCGGGCGGCCAGCAGGATCAGAAACGGGTCGATGGCGGTGCGGAACTGCGGCGTCTCGGCGTTGATCAGAATCGCTGAGAGCCACATCACGACCGGCACTCCCCATACCCACCCGGGTGCCTTCAGCCCGCGTGGGGCGACCACGCCGAGCAGAGCCAGGGCGCATCGGACCCAGAAGAAGATCACGCCGATGTGGGCCGTCCACAGGTTCAGCCCTGCCGCGCGGGCCGAGTTCTGCCAGGCCTGAGTGCCTTCCAGTTCGAGCAGGCGCAGGCTGTTGTGCCAGCCGGCTCCGACCACGGCGGAGGGGCTGTGGGCGACATAGGTCAAGGCGCGGCCGGTCAGCTTGTCGGACAGCTGCGTCTCGGTCATGTGGGACGAGTTCCGGGCCAGCGTCGCGAACGCCGGGACCTGGCGGTAGTCGAGCCACTGGTAGGGGGGCTGGGCGTGCGCCGAGGTGGCGTTGTAGGTGCCGGCGAGCGTGATCCCGCTCTGGTCGGTGATCGGCACGAACCGGTGCATGACCAGTTCGTCGCGGATCAGCCAGGGGGTCAGCGTCAGCAGCGTGCAGCCCGCCAGCACCAGCACGCCGGCCACCTTACGGCGCCCGATCACCGGCACCACTGCGCTGACCGCGACTCCGAACGGGATCAGCAGCAGGATCGCATGGGGTTGCGCCAGCGCGGCCAGGCCGGTGAACACTGAGGTGGCGATCAGCCAGCGAAGCGGGTCGGCGCTGCCGCGCATCCGCAGCGCCGTACACACTGCCGCCAGCTCGAATACGGTCATCAGCGCGCCGGACGTCAGGACCGAGGACATCTCGATCAGCGGCGGGAATATGGCGGCCAGCGCCATCGCCAGCAGCGCCATATCGACCCCGAACAGCTCCAGGGCGATGAGGCCGACCAGTCCCACGATCAAAGTGCCGAGCAGCGCCTGGGTCAGCCGGTCCACGTGCACCTGGCCGGCGCTCGTCGCCGGGTTGCCGGTGGCGAAGTCCAGCGCGCCGAGCAGGTACGGGTAGGCGGGCGCGACGTACGCGGTCGGACCGACCGCCGTCTGGCCCGCTCCGGCCTGCCTTGATGAGTAGCCCGCCCTGGGCGAAGTGACCGCCCAGCACCATGTGTGGCGCGCGCGTCAGGGACCGGCGTGTACGAGGCGCCTTCGACCTGGACGACACGGAGGAACAGGGCGAGCACGATGATCAAAGCCGCGATCACGGCGGGATGCGCCAGCAGGACGTGAGCCGGATTGCGGTGATAGGGGCGGATGCCCAGCCGTCCGCGCCAGCCTCGCTTGGTGCGCTGCGGCATTTGGTCCGCTTCGGCCAGCCCGGCCCGGTTTCGGTGCCGGCGCCACGTAGCCGGCATGTATTCCGAGTGATCCGGCACAGGGCCGGTCGGTGCTTCAACCTTGGGCCGTCCGGCTCCGTGGCTGCCTAGGCTTCGGTTTGGACGGGAAGCCTCCACCCCGATGATCTGGCTTCAGGAAAAGATCGAGCTTCGCCCGCCCCCCGTGGATTTCATCTCGTCACCCGGGAGATCCTCGACGGCCTGCCCGGTCTCGACCGGATCGGCGTGGGGCTCGTTCATCTGCTCATTTGTCATACGTCTGCCTCGCTGGCGCTAAACGAGAACGCCTCGGCGGACGTTCGGCGTGACTTTGAGACCTGGTTCAACCAGGCCGTGCCCGAACGGGCGGGATACTGGACCCACACCCTGGAAGGTCCCGATGACATGCCCGCCCACATCAAGGCATCGTTGCTGGGACCGTCGCTGACCCTGCCGCTGAGCCGTGGCCGACTGAACCTCGGGACCTGGCAGGGCATCTATCTGTGTGAGCACCGCGACCGTGGCGGCCCCCGGGCGATCGTGGCCACCGCATGGGGGGAGGCCGGCGGCGGGCCGGGGACGGACTGACGGCGTCAAAGAGCTCATCGTGCGGTGGCTTTCAGATCAGCCGGGCCGATGCATTGACTTTGAGGATCGTCGTCGCGGTCCGCACCCGGGGTGTCCACACGCGATCGGCTGCCGAGGGCCGGCGCTTTACGCGCGAGAGCGCAAGATCAACCAGCTGGCTAGGGGTTAATCCGCGGTCATCGGCTCCGGGTTAACCCGCTGCGAGAGATGGGCGAGCGCTTGCCGTCGGCTCAGCGCCCGCGCCACACCGGCGGTCGCTTCTCGGCAAACGCCTGCGCTCCCTCGCGGGCGTCCTCAGAGCTCATCACCGGAGTGGCGATCTCGTCCTGGCGCTGCGAAGAACTCGCTGTCGGGCCAGTCCACCGCTTCGCGCAGGATCCGCTTGGTCGCAGCCAGCGCCAGCGGCCCGTCGGCGGCGATCCGCTCGGCCAGCTCCAGCGCGGCGGCCAGCGCCTGACCAGGCTCGGCCAGGCGGTTGACCAGGCCCAGGTCGTGGCCTCGCTCGGCATCGATCGGATCGCCGGTGAGCGCCAGCTCCATCGCGACATTGCGAGGCAGCATCCGGGGGAGGCGCAGCAGCGCGCCGCCGGCGGCGACGAGCGAGCGCTTGACCTCCGGGATCCCCAGCTTCGCGCCCCGGCGGCGACGATCAGGTCGCAGGCCAGCGCCACCTCGAGGCCGCCGGCCACGGCGAAGCCCTCGATCGCCGCGATCAGCGGCTTGTCGGCCGCACGCTGGGTGATGCCGGCGAATCCGCGGTCTCCCGCCCAGGGCCGCTCGCCCGGCCACGAACGCCTTCAGGTCCATGCCGGCACAGAAGCCCTTGCCGGCGCCGGTGAGCACCCCCACCGACAGCTCCGTCGCTCGGCGTCGAGCTCGATCCAGCGCGGCGGCGATTCCCTCGGCCACCGCGGCGTTGACCGCGTTGCGCTGGTCCGGGCGGTTGATCGTGATCACGAAGCACGCGCTCGCGGCGCTCGGTCAGGACTGCTGTCTCGTCGTTCATGCCGCGAACAGTCGCAGTTCCGGCGCGCGCTCGCCTCGCAGAACCCCGAGGTCGACCTCCACGCAACCGATCTCGCGCGACTGCGCCAGCACGCGGGCCTGCGGCTTGATCAGCTGCGCGGCCAGGACACCGCGGCAGGTGGCGAAGGCGGGGTCGAGCCGGATCCGCTCGCAGGTACCGGGTCAGCTGCTCGACGGCGTCGATGCCCGCGACGCGCTTGATCTCGACCGCCACCCACTCTCGTCGGCATCCCGGCACATCAGGTCGACCGGCCCGATGTCGGTCGGCCACTCGCGGCGGACCAGCCGCAAGCCCTCGCCGCACCAGTGCGGCTGCTCGGCCAGCAGCTCCTGCAGATGCGCCTCGACGCCGTCCTTGGCGAGCGCCGGCCTCCTCGTCGGGCGATCCCATGTCGTGGGTCACGTCGGAGAGGACCTCCGGCACGTCGATCTCGAGCCGATCCTCCGTCTTGCCCGCCCGCTTGCGCACGACGATCTGCGCTGCGGCCCCTCTCCTCGATCACGGTCGGCGGCGTCATCCAGTTCAGCGGCTTGTAGCCGCCGGTGTCGGCATGCACCAGCACGCAGCCGTCGGCCTTGATCATGATCAGCCGCAGCGCCTCGGGCAGCAGCGCGTGTCAGGCGGCCGGAGTAACGGACCGAGCAGCGGGCGACGATCAGGCGCATCGGCCGGCGAGGCTACGAGGCAGCTCGGACGTCTTGCACCAGGAAGCGGACTCGGGCGTCCACTTGATATGAATAGCCTCGGACGGGTCGGTAGGGCTATCAAGGAGGATGTGCATGCGCAGGCTGGTCGTTCTATTTGTTCTGCTGATTTCGCTCGTTTTAGCGGCGAGCGCCCAGGCGGCGGTGACGAGCTCATCCATCACCACGCCATCGGATCCGTTCTACGGGCTGGACCACGGCCAGACCCAGAACGTGACGGTCTCGGGGACCTCGAACGGGACGACTGGTGATCACGTGGACATCGTCTGCTACCAGGACAACGGATCGACGAGTAATCGTTCGCACACGATCGCGTCGAACGTTTCGGTGCAGTCCGGCGGCAGCTTCTCCACGTCCGTGCCGATCCACAACTTCTACGACTACAGCGTCGATCCGTGCCGGCTGAGGGCCGTGCCGTCGGGGACCCCCCCGACGAGCGGGCTGAGCTCGTTCCACGGGCCCCGTGCCATCGTGGCGTTTCTCGATCGAATTACGTCCAGCTCCCAGCTCTACGATTACTACTTCTACGCCCCCGGGCTGGCGGCCGGCAGCGATCCCCTTTCGTTCGGTGATTGTGGCCTCGATGACAGCTACCTGTGGGACCCCACCGTGTTCGGGCAAAACGATGTGGCCGGCTTCTACTGCAATGACTACGTGAGCACCTCGGCCGCATCGAACAGCTCGCGATCTGGGCTGGAGGTCAGCGGGCACCCGGCGTATGCGCCCGCCATGGAGAAGGTCAGCACGCCCGGCTTCCAGCCGCTCGTGATCAATTCGGTCTCACAGAACACCTCCAACGGCAACCTCACGCTGGTGGAGACCGAGCCGATCGTGCGCTGCATCAGCGATGCTTCCTATGGGAGTAGCTGTCCGAGCTACGTGTCCGCCGGCGTCCAGCTCAAGCGCAGGATCACGCAGACCGACAACGGACACATCGTCTACTTCCGAGACGCCTGGTCGAGCACGGACGCCGGGACTCATTCGGTGAACCTGCTGCTGGAGAACGACCAGTTCTTCGCCGACAGCACGCTGTCGTACAAGTTCCCCGGGCAGAGCACGTACGCCACGCACACCAGCGGCGACCACGTGTCGGTGCCCTCCCGTGCGCCGGCTTCTGCTCTTGTGGAGGGCGTGGGCTCCAGCGGCCCGGTGGCCTACGGGGCAATCACCTACGCCCAGGCTCCGTCCGGCTCGTTCGCGTTCGCCAGCGACAAGGTGTTCGACGCCCCCAACGCGTTCACGGTCACGTCGTCTAAGGGCGCGAGCGTCGGCTATGCCTACTCCACGGACTACGCCCAGGCCGCGGTGCAGAAGGAGGCCCTGATCGCGCAGGATGCCTTCTCGCCGCCATCGATCAAGGTCACCTCACCCAAGAATCACTCCAAGGTGAAGACCAAGCACGTGACGGTCAAGGGCGTTGTCTCGGCAGGTTCCGGCGTGAAGTCCGTGACGGTCAACGGTCACAAGGCGAAGGTGTCCGGCGGGAAGTTCTCGGTCACCGTGCGACTCCATTCGGGGCGCAATCGCCTGAAGGTGAAGCTGACCTCCGAGGCCGGCGGTGTTGCGACCAAGACGATCACGGTCACCGTCGCGGCGGCGAAGAAGAAGACGCACAAGCCGAGTCCGACGTTCACCGGTTGAGCGATTGGGCTGGAGCTGGGGGGCCGGGCCGTGATGGCCCGGCCCCCAGCCGGCTAGCTGCTGCGGTCTGAACGGCCGCGATGAAGAGGGGGACGGACCGCTTCCCGGGCTCGGAAATCTGGTCCAGCGCGCAAATCGCCGTCGTCCGACTCGCTTTGCTCGCTGGACACCGAACCTCCGCCGCCTCCGAGGCGAGGCGAACACCTGCTCGTTAGCATCCGGGCCATGCGTCAGCAGCTGCGTCCTCTGTTCGACCGGGTGGTCATCAAGGAGCTCGATCCCGACCGGGTTCGACGCTCCGGATTGGTCGTCCACCGGGCACAGATGAGCCGCCGCCCCAGCACGGGATCGTGCTGGCCGTCGGTCCCGGCCTTGACTGGTGGGATCAGGCGGGCATCAGAATGCCGGTGAGGGCCGGCGACCACGTTGTGTTCCCCGCTTCCGCCGGCGCGTGGGTGGAGGTGGAGGAGGAGCGGCTACTGGT
>CAVUTV010000009.1:0-139711 GCA_963744525.1 uncultured Solirubrobacterales bacterium
GAGCTTCTCGGTGTGCTCGACACGGCGGACGAGCCGGTCCCGACCTGAGCCTCTGATCAGGCCGCGCTGCGCTCCGAAAGCTCGTGCGGGAGCGCGTCCCGAACGCCGCGCGAGCAGGTCCGCGACCTCGGGATCCTCGCCGAGCTCGAGCGCCCGCTCGCACACGCTCAATGCACTCCCGGATGCGGTCGGTTCGCGCCAGCGCGTGCGCGTAGGCCGACCAGGCGGCGGGCGACCCGGGTCGAGCATCGTGGCCGCTGGGCGGCGGACACCTCGGCGCCGACGTCCCGGCCAGGTGATAGGCGAGCGCCAGGTCGAGCAGGGCCTCGAGCGGTGGGTCCGGTCAGCCGCGCCCGCTCCAGCGCCTCGATCGCGCCGGCCGGTCCATCAGGCGCAGCCGCAGCCGCCCGAGGCGCGCCCATGCCGAGCGAATCGCCGGGAGCCCGCTCGGCGGCCCGCTCCGCCGCCTCGGCGGCGAGGTCGAGCGCGCCCATGTCCTCGTAGATCCGGCTGGCGAACCGCTCGGGGGTCGGGCGGTCGGTCTCGACCCGGGCCCAGTCGCGAACGGTCCGGGCGGCGGCCGGGAGGTTGCCTGCCTGCCAGAAGGCGACGGTCAGCAGGCGCAGCACCGCCGGGTTCGTCGGGTCGGCGTCGCGCGCGTAGATCAGGCGCTGGGCGGCCAGTGCGGGGTCGCCCTCCGCGAGCGCGTGCTGCGCGGCGGTCATGAACCGCTGCGACGCGGTCGGCGGCCGGGTCGGGCTTGGAGAAGTCGACGAACTGGAGCGATCCGGCCGGAACCGTGCGAACACCGACCTGGAACGACATCCGCGCCCACTGCTGGACGTCGTCGCCCTCGCCAGAGAAGTAGATGCCGCTGACGGTGCCGACGCCCCACTCGGGATAGGACAGGCAGCGGGCGTATCGGTGCACGACCGAGTGGTCGGGGACGCGGGAGCCGAACGGATCGTGCTTGGCCCGGTCGGCTGCCGATGCGCGGGCGCGCTGTTCGGCCTCGTAGGCGCGGCGGCCCTCCTCCTCGCGGGCGCGGCGCGCGGCCGCCGCGGAGACCTTGACGGCGTTGCGCGTGACCCGGCCGCCGCGTGAGGTCTCGGCCAGTCGCTCGAGCTGGTCGGCAGCCTCGTTGATCGCCTGCAGATGGCGCTGATGCTCGTGCTGGCGTCCGGGCGGGGCGATGTCCGGATGCCAGCGCTTCGCCATCCGGCGGCGCGCCAGCTGGACGCCGCGCTGGTCGAATGGCGCCTCGAGCTCCAGGAGCAGCAGCGACTGTTCGAGGTCGAGGACGCGAGCCACGGCAGAACACGTTAGCGAGCGCATCGGACGTGCAAGCCGTGGCGATCCGTGCTGCTGGGGTCGAACGCTGCAGCGCTCAGGCGGCCAGCCGGACTTTGCAACAAATCTGTGTCAGTTGTTGCAGATCGCCGCGCGGCGACGTAGCTTGGCCGCATGAACCGCCAACCCGATCGCCGCGATCGGCGCCTTGCTCACCGTCGGCGTCGTCGGCAGCGATCGTCGTGGCCGGCCTGGCGGCTGCGGTACTGGCGTCGCTGCGTCGTCAGGAGGTCGTCCGCCGGTGCTGTGCCTGCCGGGGCGGCGACCGTGGACCGGCGGGGGTCGATCGTGCTCGGACCGCCCGGTGCGGGACGACGGTCGGCGCGACCGAGTACGGCGGGCCGGGCGATCCCTCGAGCGGCACCGTCGGCGTCGTCGGGGGCGAACCTGCTGCGCGGAGCCCGACAGCTACGCCGAGCTCGGGGGCGTAGAGTTCCAGACGGCCGACGCGATGGGCGGGCTGCCCTACGGAACGCCGCTGCGGATCACCTGGGGCGCGCCATTCGGCGATCGCCTACAAGCGGGACATCGGCCTCGGCGGCGGACCGATCGACGGGCTACCCGCGGGTGATCGATCTGTGGTGGGAGCTCGCGGGACGCCTCGGGAGTCCCGTACGAGCGACGGCGAGTGGTCGGGGCCCGTGCGGATCGAGCCGCACGCCGGCCACCGGCGCCGGAGCCAGCTCGGTGCACGCCCCAGAGCCAGTCGGCGACGCGGGACCGTCGCAGGCCGCGCCGCGAGTCGGCGGCGGCGAGCGCGTCTGCGGCCACGCTGGTGCAGCGCCTTCCGCTCGCCCGGGAGCCCGTGCGACGCTGCTGGCCGATCGGCCTGCGCGGCGGCTCCCGCCGGCGCGCCGGCGTGAGGTCAGAGCGGATGATCGCGGCCGGCAACGAGATCGTCGGCAAGCCATACGTCTACGGCGGTGGCCACGGGCTGCCGCTGAGCAGATCGCGCCGAGCTACGACTGCTCCAGCAGCGTCGATCACATCCTCTACGGCGGCGGACTGCTGCCGGTGACCGACGACGCCACCTCGGCCGACGCTCGAGTCCTTCGGGCCACCGGCCCGGGACGCTGGGTGACGATCTACGCCAACGCCGACCACGTGTTCATGTACGTGGCCGGGCTTGCGATGGGACACCCACAACGCCGCCGGTGCCGGTGACGGGAGCGCGGGGATCGGCTGGCATCCGCTCGTCCGGGAGCGCTGCGGGGTTCGTGGCGCGGCATCCGGCGGGACTGTGAGCCGGTGGGCATGCGGGTCGCTCGTCCGGGCGATCGGCCCTGGCGGCGGCTGTCGCTCGCCGGATGCGGCGGCTGCCGCAGGACGCCACGGCGCGGGACAACGGCGCTCGCACGGCGCGGAGGCACCCGACGCGCGGACAGGGCATCGCGCCGATGCGCGGTCGCCCAGGCGACGCATGAGTATCCGTCGCCCGCCGCCTCACCGCAGCGGGCACCCGGCTCGCGCCGCCCGGAGCGGGCGATCCGCGGTTCGCCCGCGCGTACATCAACTGGGATGCCGCCGACGTGCGCGCGCGCATGGGCGTGCTGGCGCGGGCCAGCGTCGGCCAGGCCCGCTCGGAGATGGCGCTGGCGGCCGCGGAGACGCGAAGCGACTCGCAGCTGCAGCCAGGGCGGGATCGCAAACCGCGGAACGGTGGAGGCGGTGGCGCCGCTGGCGCGGCGCTCGACCGTGTACGTGGTCGTGACGCGGGAGTGGACCGACGGCGACGGACACGACGGCATACCAGGGGCTGGCGCCGGCCTGGCACGTGACCCTGGTCACGGTCGCAGTGACGCCGCGCGCGGCGGGCGCGGAGGCGGCGCTGGGTCGTCAGCGTCTGGCAGCCCGAGAATTGAGCCGACCGGCGGTCAGCGGCCCGCGGAGCGGGAGGACGCCTCGAGCGGAGGGCGCCTGCCGTCCCGCCGGTGCTGCCAGCGCGGAGGGCCTGAACGGCCCTGGCGATTCGGTATAGGCCGGGCCGAGGTAGGAGACGCTCGCCACGGTGTAGCTGTGTTGAGAGACCGGCGTCATATGCGGGTGCTCGGCGCGCACGGCGTGCTCCTGAGCATCTGTTCTACCCTCGGACCGAGTGTCCTCCCAGTACATCTACACGACTTACAAGCTCTCCCGCCGCTATCCCCCGGACAAGGAGGTCCTCAGCGACATCTCGCTGTCGTTCTATCCCGGGAGCCAAGATCGGCGTGCTCGGCTACAACGGCGCCGGCAAGTCGACGCTGCTGCGGATCATGGCCGGGCTCGACACCGAGTTCGACGGCCAGGCGCAGCTGGCCCCGAGCGCGACCGTCGGGCTCCTCGAGCAGGAGCCGGAGCTGGATCCGAGCAAGGACGTGCAAGGGCAACGTCGAGGAGGGCGTGGCCGAGGTACGGGCGCTGCTCGACCGCTTCAACGAGCTGTCGATGAACTACTCGGACGAGACCGCCGACGAGTTCGCCCGCGTCCAGGAGCAGATCGATGCCGCCGACGCCTGGAACCTCGACACGACGCTCGAGATCGCGATGGACGCGCTGCGCTGTCCGCCGCCCGATGCCGACGTCTCCGACCCTGTCCGGCGGCGAGCGCCGCCGCGTGGCGCTGTGCCGGCTGCTGCTGCGCCAGCCCGACCTGCTGCTGCTGGACGAGCCGACCAACCACCTCGACGCCGAGTCGGTGGCCTGGCTCGAGGGCCACCTGCGCGACTACCCGGGCACGATCGTCGCCGTCACCCACGACCGGTACTTCCTGGACAACGTCGCCGGCTGGATCCTCGAGCTCGATCGCGGTCGCGGGATTCCCTACCAGGGCAACTACTCCGGCTGGCTGGAGCAGAAGCGGGCCCGGCTGGAGCAGGAGGCGAGGCAGGAGAAGGCGCGCAAGCGGACGATCGAGCAGGAGCTGGAATGGGTGCGGATGAACGCCAGCGCCCGGCGCAACAAGCCCGAAGGCGCGGCTCAACGCCTACGAGGCGCTGCTGGCCGCCGAGGACCGCAACGTCAAGCTCGACCAGGTGCAGATCCACATTCCGGCCGGCCCGCGGCTGGGCGACGTGGTGGTCGAGGCCGACGGGCTGCGCAAGGCCTACGGCGACCGTGTGCTGATCGAGGACCTCTCGTTCAAGCTGCCGCCGGCGGGGATCGTCGGGGTGATCGGACCCAACGGCGCCGGCAAGACGACGCTGATGCGGATGATCACCGGCCAGGAGCAGCCCGACTGCGGCACGCTTCGCGGATCGGCGACACGGTCCAGCTCGCCTACGTCGACCAGTCACGCGAGGACCTCGATCCGCGACAAGACGGTGTGGGAGGAGATCTCCGGCGGCGTCGACCAGATCAGCGCTGGGCGACCGCACGATCAACAGCCGCGCCTACGTGGCCGGGTTCAACTTCAAGGGCACCGATCAGCAGAAGAAGGTGGCCAAGCTCTCAGGCGGCGAGCGCAACCGCCTGCACATGGCCAAGCTGCTGCCGCTCCGGCGGCAACCTGCTGCTGCTGGACGAGCCGACCAACGACCTCGACGTCGACACCCTGCGCGCCCTGGAGGAGGCGCTGCTGGCGTTCGCCGGGTGCGCCGTCGTCGTCTCGCACGATCGCTGGTTCCTGGACCGGATCGCCACCCACGTGCTCGCCTTCGAGGGCGATTCCCAGGTGCGCTGGTTCGAGGGCAACTTCGAGGCCTACGAGAGCTTCCGCCACGAGCAGCTCGGCGCCGAGGCCGACCGGCCCAGGCGAATCACCTACAAGAAGCTGGTCCGGGGCTAACCGCGAGCGCCCGTCGGGCCGGAGTCAGACCCCGACTCCAAGTCCTGTCAGGATCTCCCGCAGCTCACTGGAGCTGCCGGCCACCGCGTCGGCGTCCTTCAGCTGATCGGCCGAGAACGGGCCGGTGGTGACAGCCACGCAGCGCAGGCCGTCTGCGTGGGCGCAGGCGATGTCACGTGGGGTGTCCCCGATCACGAGCGTCTGCTCGCGGGGGTAAGGGCGCCCCAGGGTTCCGGCGCGCCGGCGGGCCAGCGGCGGCAGGGCCACCCGGTCCTCTGAGTCCGACCCGAACCCGCCCTGGCCGGAGGGGAACCAGTGCTCGAGACCGGCTCGCCTCAGCTTGAGCCGGGCCACCCCCTCGTAGTTGCCGGTGACGAGCGCGAGACGGGTGTCCGCAAGCTCGCCGAGCCAGGCCAGCAGGGCGGGGATTCCGTGGACGACGAAGGCCGATAGGTCGGGGTCGCACTCCCGGGCGTAGGCGCGACAGCAGGCCTCCCGGACCTCCTCGGCCCTGGCGTCGATCCGCTCCGCCGAGATCCCGGCGTCGATCAGGATCATGCGGGCGATCTCGCCGTCGGTGCGGCCGGCCGGAGAGGCGCTCAGGCCGACCGCTTCCGCATCGACCCCGTGGACGATGCGCAGGGCGCGGTGAAGCGCGTCCCGGTGGGCGCTGGTCGCTCCCTGCAGGAGCGTCCCGTCGATATCGAAGAGCAGGAGCACGGCCCCGTCCGCCGGCCGACCGTCGCTCAGCGGGCGAAGGAGGTGTCTGCCTCCAGGCGCTGGGCAAAGGCGGCGATCACCCGCGCGGCTGCCTCCATATCTTCGACCTGCACCATCTCGACCGGCGAGTGCATGTACCGGAGCGGGACCGAGACGACGCCCGTCGGCACGCCGGCCCGGCTGATGTGGATGGCGTCCGCGTCGGTTCCCGTGTACCGCCCCTCGGACTGCAGCGTGTACGGGATCTCCTCCGCCTCAGCAGCCTCATGGAGCCCCTCGAACACGCGCGGATTGAGCATCGTCCCGCGCGTGAGGACGGCGCCGGACCCGAACGGGTGCTTGGTCAGATGGCCAAGCTCGACTCCCGGCTGATCGGTCGCGAAGGTCACGTCCACCGCGATCGCCACATCGGGCTCGTGCCGGAAGGCGCTGGTCCGGGAGCCGCCGAAGGTGGTCTCCTCCTGGGCTACCGCCAGGGCGAGAAATTCCCCGGGGGAGCCCCCCGCCTCGTGCACCAGCTGTGCGGCGCGCGCGGCCACGTAACACCCGACCCGGTTGTCCAGGGCGCGGGACACGACCCGGCCGTTGGGGAACTCCAGCGGCGCAGCGTCGATCACGCCGGCGTCGCCGATCATCACCCGCTCCCGGGCCTCGTCACCACTGGCGGCGCCGATATCGATGTGGAGGTCCCTGAGCTCCGGCATCCGCTTGCGATCCTCGTCCTTGAGCAGATGGATCGGCTTGCGGGCGATGACGCCACGGACCTCGCCGTGCCGAGTCACCAGGACGATCCGCTGACCGACGAGGACGATCGGGTCCCAACCGCCGACCTGATCGAAGCGCAGGAAGCCCTCGTCGTCGATGTGGGTGACGTGCACCCCGATCTCGTCGATGTGCCCGACGACCGCCAGACGGGGCCCGCCGGCCTTACCGGCCAGGCGGGCCCACGAGGACCCGACATGATCGACGCCGACCTCGGCGCCCCATCCGGCGCACCAGTCGCGCCAGGCCTTGGCGGGCACGGTCTCGTGACCCGAGGGGCCGGCCGAAGTCAGGAGGCTGTTGAGAAGCTCAGGGATTGCCATCAGGCCGCCAGTAGCTGACGCAGGACGAACTGGAGGATCCCACCGTGCCGGAAGTAGCGCTGCTCCTTCGGCGTGTCGATGCGCACCGTCACCTTGAACTCCTTGTCATCGGCTTTGACCGTCAACTCTCGAGGCACATCGTCGTCGCCCGAAAGCCCCTCCACACTGAACTTCTCACGGCCGGTCAAGCCAAGCGACTCAACCGACTCCCCTTCCTGGAATTGCAAGGGCAGCACGCCCATACCTACCAGGTTGGAGCGATGGATGCGCTCAAAGCTTTGCGCGATCACGGCACGGACGCCCAGCAGACGGGTTCCCTTGGCCGCCCAGTCGCGCGATGAACCCGAGCCGTACTCCTTTCCGGCCAACACGATCAGCGGGATGTCGTCCTCCATGTATTTCATGGCGGCGTCGTAGATCGGCATCTGCTCGCCATCCCCATCGCTTCCCAGATACAGCGTCACGCCGCCCTCCGGAAGCGCGCTTCGGCCGCCCAGGAGGTTGTGGAGACGGATGTTGGCGAACGTGCCCCGCATCATCACCTCGTGGTTGCCGCGGCGGGCGCCGTAGGAATTGAAGTCCCTGGCCTCCACGCCGTGCTCGTTGAGGTACTTCGCCGCCGGGCCATCCCGCTTGATCGATCCCGCCGGGGAGATGTGATCGGTGGTGACGCTGTCGCCCAGCACAGCCAGTACGCGGGCATCTTCGATGTCGTCGATCGGCTGGGGATCCTTCGGCATGTCCTCGAAGTACGGCGGGCGCCGGACGTAGGTGGACCGCTCGTCCCACTTGAACAGGTCGCCTGAGGGCACCTCGAGCGAGTTCCAGCGCTCATCGCCGTCGAACACCTCGCTGTAGCTCTTGCGGAACATGTCGGACTGCACCGCGTCCTCGATCGTCTCGGCCACCTCGTGGGAGGTGGGCCAGATGTCCTTCAGGTACACGGGCTCGCCATGCTCGTCCTCGCCGAGCGGGTCCTCGTAGAGGTCGACATCCATCGAGCCGGCCAGCGCGTAGGCGACCACGAGCGGAGGCGAGGCGAGGTAGTTCATCTTCACGTCCGGGTTGATCCGGCCCTCGAAGTTGCGGTTGCCGCTCAGCACCGAGACCACCGCCAGGTCGCTCTCGTCGACCGCGTGGGAGATCTCCTCCGGCAGCGGTCCGCTGTTTCCGATGCACGTGGTGCAGCCGTAGCCAACCAGGTTGAAGCCGAGCTCGTCCAGGTACTCGGTGAGGCCCGCGCGCTCCAGGTATTCGGTGACCACTTTCGAGCCCGGGGCCAGCGAGGTCTTGACCCATGGCTTGACCTTCAGACCCTTCTGGACGGCGTTGCGGGCGAGGATGCCGGCGCCGAGCATCACGCTGGGGTTGGAGGTGTTGGTGCAGCTCGTGATCGCCGAGATCACAACGTGTCCGTGGTCCAGCTCGGTCTCGGTGCCGTCGGCCAGCTTCACCGGCGTCGGCGCCTGCACTCGCTCGGCCACCTGCGGCCCCCCGTCGGCGTGGGTGTGGTCGGAGGGCCCGTGTCCCTCGCCGTTGAGGACGTGCGAGGAGATCGGATCGCTGGCCGGGAAGGTGTCGGCGACGTTGTCGTCCTCCTCGTCCTGATCGGGCAGGTATCCCTCGAGCGACTCGCGGAACGCGGCCTTGGCGTGGGTCAGCGAGATTCGGTCCTGGGGTCGCTTGGGTCCGGCCACGCTCGGTACGACTGAGGACAGGTCGAGCTCCAGCATCTCGGTGAAGGTTGGTTCGTCGCTGTCCTCGTCGTGCCACAGACCCTGTTCCTTGGCGTAGATCTCGACCAGCTCGATCTGCTCCTTGGGCCGGCCGGAGAACTCCAGGTAACGCAGCGTCTCGGCGTCGATCGGGAAGATCGCGCAGGTCGAGCCGAACTCAGGGGACATGTTCCCGATCGTGGCCCGATCGGCCAGCGGGAGGGTGGCCAGCCCCGAGCCGAAGAACTCCACGAACTTGCCGACCACGCCGTGCTTGCGCAGCATCTCTGTCACGGTCAACACGAGGTCGGTGGCGGTTGAGCCCTCGGGGAGCTCGCCGTGCAGCCGGAACCCGATCACCTGCGGGATCAGCATCGACATCGGCTGGCCCAGCATGGCCGCTTCCGCCTCGATGCCGCCGACGCCCCAGCCGAGCACGCCGAGGCCGTTGATCATCGTCGTGTGGGAGTCGGTGCCGATCAGCGTGTCGGGATAGGCCAGATTCTGCTCGTCGTCGACGAACACCACCCGGGCGAGGTACTCCAGGTTGACCTGGTGGACGATTCCGGTGTCCGGCGGAACGACCTTGAAGTTGTCGAAGGCTCCCTGTCCCCAGCGCAGGAACGCGTAGCGCTCCTGATTGCGCTCGAACTCCATGTCGGCGTTCTTCTGGAAGGAGCCCGCGTTCCCGAACGAGTCCACCTGCACCGAATGGTCGATCACCAGTTCGGCTGGGACCAGCGGGTTGATCTTGGCGGGATCCCCGCCCATGTCACGCATCGCATCCCTCATCGCGGCGAGATCGACCACGGCCGGCACGCCGGTGAAGTCCTGCATGACCACGCGGGCGGGCGTGAACGAGATCTCCTGGCTGGGCTCGTCGTTGGCGTTCCACTTGGCGAGCGCCTCGATGTCCTGGGAGCGGATCGACTCTCCGTCCTCGTTGCGGAGCAGGTTCTCGAGGAGGATCTTCAGCGAAAAGGGGAGCCGGGCGACGTCGTACTTGGACTGCAGCGCGTCGATCCGGAAGATGTCGTAAGACCGCCCGCCCACCTCGAGTCGGGCTTTGGCGTCGAAGCTGTTGGTTGCCATTTCGGACTCCTGATCAGATTCTGTCGGTCTTACTCTAGGTATCCGCGGGCGAGCAGGTCGTGGCGGGCGCACTCCTACGCTCGTCTTAGCCGGGTCTTCCGATCCACTTCGCGCCACCGTCGATTCTGCTGCGGACGATGTTTCCGCCAAGGAGGATCCCGATGTACAGACTCGGCCGCATTCTCACCGGCATGGCGATCGGTGCCGCAGGTGCCCTCGCCGCCGCCGGCGCTTACACCGAGGCGCATCGCGCGCCTGATCAGTCCTGACCAGGATGAAGCGATGAGCATCGATTCCTACCCTTACCGCGCTCCCACCAGCGAAGGGCCGGCTGCCCTGCCCTCCACGGCTGGGGCGCTGGGCCGGCCTCGGCGCCGCCTGGGTGTCCAGCGCCACGCGCGGCGCCTGACCGCGTACCCGGAGCTACTGGCCGTGGTCGTGGTGGCCGGGGTGCTCAATCTGTGGAACCTGAGCGTCAACGGCTACGCCAACACCTTCTACGCGGCCGCGGTCAAGTCGATGGCCGGGAGCTGGCACAACTTCGTATTCGCAGCGATGGACAGGTCCGGGCTGATGACGATCGACAAACCGCCGCTGGCCTACTGGATCCAGGCCCTGGTGGTCAGCGTGTTCGGCTACAGCTCGTGGAGCCTGCTCGTGCCCCAGGCGGTGATGGGAGTCATCGCCGCTGTGCTCATGTACGACCTGACGCGCCGGCGCTTCGGCCGCTTGGCCGGCTTCGCCGCCGGGCTGGTGCTGGCCACCACGCCGACGATCGTGGCGGTTTCGCGTCACAACAACCCGGACGAGCTGTTGGTGGTTTTGTCGGTGGCGGCGGTGTGGTTTGCCCTACGCGCCCTGGAGACCGGTCGCACGCGCCACCTGGTCTGGGCGGGTGTGATGATCGGGCTCGGGTTCGAGACCAAGATGGGCGTGGCGCTGATGCTGGTGCCGGCGATCGCGCTGGCCTGGGTCTGGATGCGCTGGGGTCACGAGGGCGCAGGAGTCCGCGCCAACCTGAGGGTCATCCGCCAGCTGGTCTGGGGCGGTCTGGCGATGGCGGCCGTCGGCCTGGCCTGGCCGCTGCTCGTGACGCTGACTCCGGCAGCAGACCGGCCCTGGATCTCCGGCACCTCTGACAACAGCATCTGGTCATTGATCGTGAGCTACAACGGCCTGGGGCGGCTGGCCGGCCAGACCGGTGGTCCCGCCGGGGGCGGCGGCTTCGGCGGCAACTCGATGTTCGGCGGCAGCACCGGGGTCTTCCGCCTGCTCCAGAGCGCCCTGGGCGATCAGGCGGGGTGGTTGCTCGGCTTCGCCGCGGCCGCCGGGCTGGGTCTGATCGTGCTCACGCGGCTGCGACGGCGCGACCCGCGCACAGGTTTTGTGATCGTCATCGGCGGCACCCTCCTGGTCGTCGGCGTCGTGTTCAGCTTCGCCGGGGGAATCTTCCACCCGTATTACGTGTCGATGGTCGCGCCGTGGGCCGCGGCGTTGATCGGGGCGGGCGTCGGCGAGATGCTGCCCCGGCCGGTGGGCGTGGCCCAGAGCGTGCGGACGGCACGGATCCTCGGGCCGGTGGCGATCCTCGCCGGCGCCGTCACCGAGCTGGTGATCCTCGGCGAGCTGAACGGACAGCTCGGGTGGGCTGAGCCGCTGGTCATCGCAGCGACGATCGGAGGGGCGGTGCTGCTGGGGCTGGCGCTCTCGACCCGGGTGCGCGTGGTCGTGGTGGCGGCGGCGTGTGCGGCGCTGCTGGCGGCGCCCGCCGCTTGGGCGGCCGAGACGCTCGGGTATGCCACCAGTGGCACGTTCCCGACCGGTGGGCCGGCCAGTGCGCAGAGCGGCGGCCCGGGTGGCGCCGGAGGGCCTGGCGGTCGAGGCGGGTTCGGTCGAAGCGGGTCCGGGCGAAGCTTCCGGGGTGGCTTCGACGCCCCCGGCGGGCGGATTCGCCGGCGGACCTCCGAGCGGGGCCTCCCCCGGCGCGGGCTTCGCGCCCGGCGGGTCGAGTGCCGGGCTCGGCGCCCGATCCCGGGGCGGCGCGGGCGCGGGTGGCGGCTTCGGCGCCGGCAGCAGCAGCCTGGTGGCGGCGGCCAAGTACGCCAGGACCCATGGCGGCGGCACGGTCGCCGTGGACAGCCAGAGCACGGCCGCCCAGGCGATCATGGACGGCGCCACCAACGTCGCCGGGATCGGCGGCTTCTCCGGCCGCGAGAGCACCGTCAGCGCCGGGTGGCTGGCGATGGAGGTCAAGCAGGGCCGGTTGCGCTGGCTGATCGGCGACAGCTCCGGCAGTCAGTCACTGCCTGGCGACACCCGCACCGGGTCGACCGATGCGATCAGCATCGCCGAGAAGGTCGCGAGGAAGGCGACCTTCACCTCGGGCGGCCAGAAGGTGACGCTCTACGACCTGAAGGGCAAGGCGGCGGCGATCATGGCCGCCGCCTGAGCAACGCCGCCCGTCGCCCGCCGCCCGCCCATGAGCGCACTCTGGGAGACAAACCCCTCTGACAGAGTGGAAAGTCTCCCGGAGTGGGGTCCCGGGACTCGACTTTGGGAACCGAAGCGACGTCAGGCGTCGCTTTCGTTCCCAGAGTGCCCGCCATGAACGAGAGCCCCCGACGAATAGACGGCGCGATTACAGGCCGGGCGGGTGGCGGACGACGAAGCCGCCAAACTCGCCGCCGCCCCGGGCCCAGCGCGTGCCGCCCTCGGCGAGGGCGACCGTGTCGAAGCGCCAGCCGGCGATAGTCATCCACACGTGGCCGGCATTGGCGTAGATCGTGACCCAGCGGCCGGGACCCGGGTCACCGTAGCTCTCGAAGTCGCCTGAGACCTCAGGTGAGCTGAGCAGCCCCGCGGCGGCCAGCACATAGCTGGTCGAGCCGGAGCAGTCATAGCCGGCGGCCTGGAAGGAGCCGTGCCCGCCGCCCCAGATGTAGGGGAGGGTGGCGATCGCGTTGCCGGCCGCGATCATCTGGCGCACCGCCTCGGGCGCCCCGGCGGGCGGCTGCACCATGCCGGCGGTATCGACCGCGATCCCCCCACCGACTGGTTGACCTGGGCGCTGCTCTGTCGGGCCGCCGCCGCGGCGGCCGCTTCGATTGCGGCCAGCTTGGTCCGCAGCGCGTGCAGATGCGAGTTGACCGACGACAGCCGGGACTGCGCGCCGGAGCGTGCGCTCTCCTCGGAGATCTGCGCGTGAGACGAGGGCGGACTGCAGCGCCGCCACCTGGTTGCGCTGGGAGAGGATCCGGTCGGTCAGGACGCGGTCCCGCTCCTCTAGAGCGCCGAGGCGGACCGCCTCGCGGAACACCTGGGCGCGGGCGGTCCGGGTGAACGCCCACGATCTGGGCGTCCTGATGCCCGACGCGCTCGGCGAAGTTCACCTGCTCCAGGAGGCTCGAGAAGCCGTTGGCGTTCAGGATCACCGTCATCAGATTGGGGGTGCCGGCCTCGTAGCTGGCGCGCAGGTTGCTGGCCAGCGCGGCCGAGGCGATCCGCAGCCGGTTCTCCAGCTGCACGAGGCGCGTCCGGGCGGCCAGGAGCTCGCCCTGCACCTTGCGCAGCTCGGCCACCTGGGTATTCAGCTGGACCTGGAGCGTGGAAAGACGGGCCCGCGCGGCGGCGATGCCGCCGGCCGTGCGGCTGATCTGGGCGCTGTCAGAGGCGATCTGGGACTGCAGCGAGGAGGCGGCTGACTGCTGCGCGGAGATCTGGTTCTGCAGGTCACCGGAGCTGGCGGGCACGAAGCTGCTGCCGAGCAGAGCGGCGCCGACGGCGGCACCGATCACGACCCGTCGCAGGGCGGTGTGGGCCGGCTTGGGAGGGGAATGGTCTCTCGAGGGGCGCGAGCGATCAGGCGAACTTACGGGCATCGGCTCTCGGTGCATGGGAGGAGTTGGCAGTCGGATCGGGCTGTGTTGAAGTACCACGGTTGGGTCATCTAGAGGCACCCGGACCGCTGTCATTTAGCCTCGGCGAGTGAGGCGGCGACCACCGTAACACGCCTCGTCGCGGTGGAGGCTGCTCCACCTTGCTTTGCAAGAGATCCTGCAAACGGCCACTTTGCCAGAAGTGGCCCTACTCCGATTAGGCGCATCCAGCGGCTCACTGCCATCCGTTTCGGCAGCCCTCCGTGCGGGGCTTCCGCCCATCGGCCAGCTATGGTCGAGGTGCGGCAGGGAGGCCAAGCTACAGGAGGAAGAACGTTAAGAGGTTCAGAAGGGGGCGCCCGGCGCCTCCCTCGACTCGGTGTGCTCAAGTTGCTCGCGTTGTGCGGCTTGACCGCCGCGATTTCGGCTGTTGCCGCCGTCCCGGCCAGCGCCACCCCGATTCCGGTCACGCTGACTTTTCACAACGTCGTGATGGACACCGCGGCCCTCGGAGGAGTGGCGGTCGTCACGCCATCCGGTACTCCGCTCACGGTCAACGCCAACGTCACCCCGACGAGTGCGACGACGGCTGACTACACGATCACCGGGTGGAATTTCCCCACCTACAACTTCACCAAAGACGGTCTAACGGGCACGATCGACGTGGCTCCCAACACCGCGGACCCCGAGCAGGGCACCGTCAACTTCGCCACCGGCGCCGTGACGATGTCGGTCGATCTGCAGGCCGATGTCACGATCACAGGCGTCGGCCCCTGCACCGTTGACACCGGTCAGCTGAGCCTTTCCACCGCCACCACCCAGCCTCTGCTGGGCAAGGCATTCCCGGCCGGCGAGTCCGGGGTTCTGGGTGGCAACGGCGCGCTCGGCGTGGGGTGGAGCTCCCTCCCCACCCCGTCTGGATCGGGCTGCCCGGTCATCAGCAGTTTCCTGTCGGGTGCCGGCGGCATCTGGCTCTCCGGCACGGTCACCCCGCCCGCGGTCAAGGTGACCGCGAGCAAGATCAAGACCGTCAAGGCGCGGAAGACCGCCAAGGTCAAGATCACGCTGGCCAACAAGGGCGGCGACGCCACCGGCGTTGAGAAGGTCTGCCTGAAGGCGCCGAAGGGCGTCAAGCCGAGGTCCGCCTGCAAGACGATCACCAACATCGCGGGCGGCAAGTCAGCCGTAGTCACCTTCAAGGTCAAGGCGACCAAGAAGAAGACCAAGAAGTACACGCTCAAGCTGACAGTTACCCCGTCGGCCAGAGCACTGATGACCTCACCGCCGTTCAGCAAGAACCTGGTCCTCAAGGTCAAGAAGTAACTGACCCCCGTCGTGTCCCTGCCGCCGCGCCTCGGTGCGGCGGCAGGAGGTCACGCCGCAGCACCCTCAAGGAGAGAGATGTTCAGACGAATCATCGTCGGGACCGCGTTGGTCCTGTCGCTGGTCGTGGTGCCGAGTGCGCTCGCGGCCGGCCACCATTCCAGCAAGCATTACTACCTCGCCCTCGGCGACTCCCTGTCGGTCGGTTTCCAGCCGCTCGGCGGGAGCGGGATCGAGACCAAGCAGGGGTACACCAATGACCTGCTGGCCCACTACGGCAAGAAGGTCAAGCATCTGAAGCTGGTTGAGGTCGGCTGTCCTGGGGACACGACCACCAGCCTGCTCACCGGCACGGGCAACGCAGTCGCCGCCACGCTCTACCACTGCGACCGCAGCCACGGCTCGCAGCTGGCCGCCGCCGTGCACTTCCTGAAGGCTCATCACAAGCGCGGAGAGGTTCCTCTCCTGACGATCGACATCGGCGCCAACGACGTGGTGAGCTGTGGATCCGAGCCGACGTTCGAGCAGGTCCTCGTGTGCGTGAGCGCCGGGGAGCAGTCGATCAAGACCAACACGCCGAAGATCCTCGCGGCGCTGCACAAAGCGGCGCCCAAGGGCACGAGGCTGGTGGCGATGAATCTCTACGACCCGCTTCTGGCCGACGAGCTCAGCTCCAACTCGAGCCTGCAGGCTCTGGGTACGGATTCGCTGGCCCTGATTCCGGGGGTCAACGGGAGCGTCGCCAAGGCCGACAGCCAGGCGCACTTCAAGACCGCGGATGTGGCCAAGGCGTTTGGCACCTACGACACGACACCGATCTCGTACGACGGTGGGCCGGTGCCGGCCAACGTGGTCAAGATCTGCCAGTTCACATGGATGTGCACGAGCCCGCCGATCGGGCCGAACATTCACGCCAACGCGACCGGCTACCAGGTGATCGCGAAGGCCTTCGAGAAGGTGATCGGCAAGCTGAAGTAACGGGGTTCCCGGGCCGGTGGTCTTTGAGACCTCCGGCCCGGCCCCTGCGGGTCGCTAGCCTCGGCAGCGGTGGAGCCAGAACCGCTCAGCGTCCCGGTCAAAGGCGGTCGGCTGGCCGCCTTTCGCTACCGGTCATCGGCCGGCGAGTCGAACGCGCCCGTGGCGCTCGCTGTCCACGGGATCACCTCCAACAGCCGGGCCTGGGCGCCGGTCGCGCGCGCTCTGGGCGATCGCGCCCAGCTGGTCGCCGTCGACCTGCGGGGGCGCGGCGACAGCCGTGACCTACCGCCACCCTACGGCCTGGACACGCATGTCGATGATCTGCTGGCGCTGGCCGATCAGCTCGATCTGGAGCGGCTCGTGCTGACCGGGCATTCGCTGGGGGCCTATGTGGCGGCCCGTCTGGCCGAGCGGCATCCGAACCGGGTGAGCGCCCTCGTGCTCGTCGACGGCGGTCTGCCGGTTCCCGGCAGCCAGGGGGTCGAGCCGATGGTGTTCGCGCAGGCGCTGCTCGGGCCGGCGCTGGCGCGGCTGGAGCTGAGCTTCGACAGCCTCGATGCCTACGCGGACTGGTGGTCATGCCATCCGGCGCTGTGCGACGGCCAGGCCGGCGCCGCTGACATTCGCGCCTACGCCGCGCACGACCTCACTGGCCGCCCGCCGGCCCTGCGCCCGTCGGTGGCAGCGGCGGCGGTGCGGGCCGACGTGGAGGATCTCGTCGGCCTGGCCGGCAGCGCCTACGAGTTGACAGTGCCGACGAGCATGCTGGTGGCCCCGCGCGGACTCCAGAACGACGCCGATCATCCGATGCAGCCGCTGGAGCTGGCCGAAGCCTGGGCGGCCCAGGACCCCGAGCGTCGCCGAGTCAGCCTGGTGGCCGACGTGAACCACTACACGATCACCCTCGGTAAGGGTGCGACCGACGTGGCGGAGGTGATCGCGGCTACGCGGGGACGCGCTTGCGGGCGCGGGCGGCCTTGACCCGGGCGGTGGCGTCCAGGTTGGCCTTGCGCAGGCGGACGGCGTGCGGCGTGACCTCCACGCACTCGTCCTCCCGCAGGAACTCCATCGCCTGGTCGAGCGAGAGCTCGCGCTTGGGCACCAGGCGCACCAGCTCCTCCGCCGTGGAGGACCGCATGTTGGTCAGGTGCTTCTCCTTGCAGGCATTGACGTCGAGGTCCTCGGCGCGGGAGTTCTCGCCCACGATCATGCCCTCGTAGACCTCGTCGCCCGGACCCACGAACAGCGTGCCGCGCTCCTGGAGGTTGTACAGGGCAAAGGCCGCCACCCGGCCTCGCCGGTCGGCGATCAGCGAGCCGCTCTGCCGCGTGCGCAGGTCGCCGTGCCAGGGCTCCCAGCCGTCGAACACGTGGTGCAGAAGACCGGTGCCCCGGGTCTCGGTGAGGAACTCGGTCCGGAACCCGATCAGCCCTCGGGCCGGCACCAGGTATTCCATCCGCACCCAGCCCGTCCCGTGGTTGACCATCTGCTCCATCCGTCCCTTGCGCAGCGCCAGCAGCTGCGTGACGACGCCCACGAAGTCCTCCGGGATGTCCACGCTCATCCGCTCGACCGGCTCGTGGCGGCGGCCGTCGATCTCCCGGGTCACCACCTGGGGCTTGCCGACGGTCAACTCGAAGCCCTCCCGGCGCATCAGCTCGACCAGGATCGCCAGCGCCAGCTCGCCGCGCCCCTGCACCTCCCAGAGGTCCGGACGCTCAGTCGGCAGAACCCGCAGGGACACGTTCCCGATCAGCTCCCGCTCCAGCCGGGCCTTGATCTGGCTGGCGGTCAGCTTGTCGCCGTCCTGGCCGGCCAGGGGCGAGTCGTTGCTGCCGACCGTGACCGAAAGGGACGGTTCGTCCACCGTGATCACGGGGAGCGCCACGGGGTGGTCGGGGTCGGCCAGCGTCTCGCCGATCGTGATCTCCGGAATCCCGGCCACCGAGATGATCTCGCCCGGCCCGGCCTCCTCGGCGTTCACACGCTCCAGCGCCTCGGTCACGTACAGCTCGCTGATCCTGACCGGCTCGATCGAGCCATCGGCCCGGCACCAGGCCACCGTCTCGCCGCGCCGGACGGCGCCGTGGCGGACCCGGCAGATGGCGATCCGCCCGACGTAGGGGAAGCGTCGAGGTTGGTGACGTGGGCCTGGAGCGGGCTGTCCTCGTCGTACTCGGGAGCCGGGATGTGGGACACGAGCAGGTCGAGCAGCGGTCGGAGGTCGGTGCCCGGGATCTCCGGGTCAAGCGACGCCTGTCCGGCCTTGGCGTTGCAGTAGACGATCGGGAAGTCGATCTGGCTCTCGTCGGCGTCCAGGTCCAGGAACAGCTCGTAGACCTCGTCGATCACCTCGTCGATCCGGGCGTCAGGGCGGTCGATCTTGTTGACGACGAGGATCACCGGGAGGCGCGCCTCGAGCGCTTTGCGCAGTACGAACCGGGTCTGGGGCAGCGGCCCCTCGCTGGCGTCCACCAGCAGCAGGACTCCGTCGACCATCGTCAGCCCGCGCTCCACCTCGCCGCCGAAGTCGGCGTGGCCGGGCGTGTCGACGATGTTCAGCTTGATCTCCCCGTAGCGCACGGCCGTGTTCTTGGCCAGGATCGTGATCCCCTTCTCGCGCTCCAGGTCCATCGAATCCAGCACCCGCTCGGCCACGTCCTGGTCGGAGCGGAAGGCTCCGGATTGCCACAGGAGGGCGTCGACCAGCGTGGTCTTGCCGTGGTCGACGTGAGCCACGATGGCGAGATTGCGGATGTCCTGGCGGATGGCCATGCCCGTCCGAGGTTAGTCGGCGCGTGACCATCCCCGACGCTTGCGGCACGATTGGGGCATGAGGTGTCTAACCGGTGCCGCGCTGTGCGCCGCGCTCCTGCTGGGCGGGTGCGGCGGCCAGGACCACCATCCTCAGATCCCGGCTGCGTCCGTGACGACCCCGACCCCGGCCCCGGCCTCGACTACGGCCGCGACAACCACCACCAGTACCACCACCCCCGCTCGCCGCCATCACCGGCACCGCCGCCGGCCAGACCCGGGTCGCCTGCCCCAGACCAGGCAGGTGCCGTCCTCTCACTCGCGCCAGTTCCACCGGGAGATGGCGGCGCTGTGGCGGGGCATAACCCGCGGGCGGACCGGGCCGGCGATGCCGGCGTTCTTCCCTCAGGCCGCCTACGTCCAGGTCAAGGCGATCGCCGATCCCGAAGCCGACTGGGTGAACCGGCTGGTGGGCGGCTACACGGCCGACATCGCTGCCGCCCACGCCCTGCTCGGCGGCGGCGCTGCTCGCGCCCGGCTGGTGGGCGTCGAGGTTCCGGCCGGCTACGCCCACTGGGTCCGGCCCGGCACCTGTTCCAACCGGATCGGCTACTGGGAGACCCCCAACTCTCGCGTCGTGTACCGGGACGCGGGCCAGGAGCGCTCGTTCGGGATCGCCTCGCTGATCTCCTGGCGGGGAGTGTGGTACGTGGTCCATCTGGGCGCGGTCGAACGCTCGGCCCCCGGCGGAACCGTCGATGACCCCAGCTCAGGCGCCGGCTATCCCGCTCCTTCCTCCACCTGCTGAGGCTCGCGCTCAGCCGCTCCGAGCCCCGTCCACAGCGCGGCCATGGCCGCTTCGACCAGGTCGCTGCGCGCCACTGACGCGTGTGACTGCCACCAGCGGGCGGCTCCCTGCAGCGCCTCCTGGTGCATGACGAACACGGCGCGGCCCACGGGGCTGTCGGTATCGATTCCGGCCCGCCGGGCGTCGGCCCCCAGGAGTCCTGAGAGCAGACGGTTGGATTCGACTCGCCGCCGGCGGTATTCGGCGGCCACCGACGGGTCCACCGGAGGGTTGTCCGGGAACAGCAGGCTGAAGGCCAGGGGCCGCTCCTCGGCGAAGGCGAAGAACGCGTCGAACGTGCCGCGGATCCGCTCGCGCATCGGACCTTCTGAGGCGATCCGTTCGCTCAGGTGGTCCAGGAGGACATCGTGCTGGGTGCTCAGCACCTCCACGAACAGCGCATGCTTTGAGGGGAAGTGGTCGTACAGGACGGTGCGGGAGACACCCGCGGCGGTGGCGATCTGGCCCATCGAGGCGGGCTCGTAGCCGCGCTGGGCGAACTCCCGCAGGGCGGCGTCGATGATCAGGTCTCGGCGCTGGTGGCCGCGTAGTCTTGGTTTGGGTGAGCGGGTGGTCACTGGCGATCCTGGAGGGCCTTAGAGGCTATTATCCGACATGGGTGTCGGTTAACCCCCAGACGCCGATTCTGCGCGCTGGTCCCCGCCGCCGAAATCATCTGCGAAGGAGTCCCTGAAATGCCGTCAACAGAAGCGCTTGTCTTCGACGCGATCCGCACGCCACGCGGCAAAGGCAAGGTGAACGGCTCTCTGCACACGACCAAGCCGATCGACCTCGTGGTCGGCCTGATGCACGAGATGCTGAGCCGCAACGAGGGCCTCGACCCGGCCCGCGTCGATGACGTCGTCCTCGGCTGCGTGTCCCCGATCGGCGATCAGGGCGGCGACATCGCCAAGGCGGCCGCGATCAAGGCCGGGCTGCCGCCGACGGTGGCGGGCGTCCAGCTCAATCGCTTCTGCGCCTCGGGCCTGGAAGCGGTCAACGTGGCCGCCCAGAAGGTGGCCTCGGGTTGGGAGGACCTGGTGTTCGCCGGCGGCGTGGAGTCGATGTCGCGGGTGCCGATGGGCTCCGACGGCGGCGCCTGGGCGATGGATCCCCAGACCGCCTATGACACGAGCTTCGTGCCCCAGGGGATCAGCGCCGACCTGATCGCCACGGTGGAGAACTTCGACCGGGACGACGTCGACGAGTACGCCACGCGCTCCCAGAAGCTGGCCGCCCAGGCCCAGGAGGAGGGGCGCTTCAGCGAGTCGGTCATCCCCGTCCTGGACATCAACGATCACGTGGTTCTCGAGCGCGATGAGTTCATCCGCCCGGACACCACGGTCGAGACCCTGTCCAAGCTCAAGCCGTCGTTCGCGACGATCGGCGAGATGGGCGGCTTTGACGCGGTGGCGCTGCAGAAGTACCACTGGGTGGAGAAGATCAACCACGTCCACACGCCGGGCAACTCTTCGGGCATCGTCGACGGCGCCGCCCTGGTGGCCGTCGGTAACGAGGAGCTCGGCTCCGAGCTGGGCCTCAAGCCCAAGGCCAGGATCCTGGCCACCGCTCTGTCGGGCGCCGATCCAACGATCATGCTCACGGGTCCAGCCCCCGCCTCCAAGAAGGCGCTGGCCAAGGCCGGACTGACCGTGGAGGACCTCGACCTGGTCGAGATCAACGAGGCGTTCGCGGCCGTGGTCCTGCGTTTCGTGCGGGACATGGGCCTGGACATGGAGAAGGTCAACGTGAACGGCGGAGCGATCGCCATGGGCCACCCGCTGGGTGCCACCGGGGCGATGATCCTGAGCACGCTGATCGACGAGCTGCACC
The DNA here is from genome assembly GCA_963744525.1 of uncultured Solirubrobacterales bacterium. GTDB lineage: Bacteria > Actinomycetota > Thermoleophilia > Solirubrobacterales > Solirubrobacteraceae > Palsa-465. Next base: position 21,336 of record CAVUTV010000009.1, read on the forward strand.
GCACCGGCGGCCGCTACGGCCTGGCCACCCTGTGCGTGGGCGGCGGCATGGGTATCGCGACCGTCGTGGAGGCGATCTGATGATGAATAGTGAGGCGCAGCCGAACGGTCAAGCGAAGCCGGAGGCGGAGCGACTAGGTCAGAACGCGGGGCAGGATGCCCCGCGGAGCACTACCGACACAACCATCAACTGGGATCAGGACGACGACGGCGTCGTCATCCTGACGCTGGACGACCCCAGCCAGTCGGCCAACACGATGAACCAGGCCTACCTGGAGTCGATGAAGGCCACGGTCGAGCGTTTGCAGTCCGAGAAGGACGAGATCAAGGGCGTGGTGATCACCTCGGCCAAGAAGACCTTCTTCGCCGGCGGCGACCTGAACGACCTCAAGAAGGTTCGGCCCGAGGACGCCGAGGAGTTCTCGGAGTTCGTGCGCGGCAACAAAGCGCTGCTGCGTCAGTTGGAGACGCTCGGCAAGCCCGTCGTGGCCGCGATCAACGGCGCCGCGCTGGGTGGCGGCCTGGAGATCGCCCTGGCCACCCATCACCGGGTGATCGTCGATGACCCCAAGGCCGTGATCGGCTTCCCCGAGGTACAGCTCGGCCTGCTGCCAGGCGCGGGCGGCGTCGTGCGCACGGTGCGGATGATCGGCATCGTCCAGGCGCTGATGGGCGTCCTGCTCCAGGGCCAGCGGTTGCGGCCGGACAAGGCCAAGGAGCTCGGCCTGATCGACGAGGTCGTCGAGTCCCGGGACGATCTGATCCCGGCGGCGAAGAAGTGGATCGAGGAGGGGGTGGGCGGGGATCCGATTCAGCAGCCGTGGGACGCCGATCCCAAGTACAAGATCCCCGGGGGCACGCCCTCGACGCCCTCGCTGGCGATGAACCTGCCGGCCTTCCCGGCCAACCTGCGCAAGCAGATCAAGGGCGCCAACTACCCCGCTCCGCACCACATCATGGCCGCGGCCGTCGAGGGGGCACAGGTCGATTTCGACAACGCCCTGGAGATCGAGGGCCGTTACTTCGTCGACCTGGCCACCGGGCAGGTGGCCAAGAACATGATCCAGGCGTTCTTCTTCGATCTGAACCGCGTCAACGGAGACCGTGGCCGGCCCGATGACGCCCAGACGTATGAGGCCAAGAAGGTCGTTGTCCTGGGCGCTGGAATGATGGGTGCTGCGATCGCCTACGTCTCGGCCAAGGCCGGGATCGAGGTCGTGCTCAAGGACGTCGACCAGTCCGCGGCTGACCGCGGCAAGGGTTACAGCGAGAAGCTCGTGGCCAAGGCCGTGGAGCGGGGTCGCCAGAGCCAGGAGGACGGCGATGCGCTGCTGGCCCGGATCACGCCCACCGACAAGCCGGAGGATGCTGCCGGAGCCGATCTGGTGATCGAGGCGGTGTTCGAGGATCCCAAGGTCAAGGCCCAGGTGTTTGCGGAGATCGAGCCGCACCTGGCTGACGATGCATTGCTGGGCTCCAACACCAGCACGCTGCCGATCACCGGTCTGGCCGAGCACGTCAGCCGCCCGACCGATTTCATCGGGCTGCACTTCTTCTCGCCGGTGGACAAGATGCCGCTGCTGGAGATCATCAAGGGCGAGAAGACGGGCCGCGGAGACCACCTGGCGCGCGCTCGACTTCGCCAAGCAGATCAAGAAGACCCCGATCCTGGTCAACGACAGCCGCGGCTTCTTCACCAGCCGGGTGATCGGCACGTTCATCAACGAGGGCATCGCGATGCTCTCCGAGGGCGTACCGGCACCGTCGATCGAGCAGGCCTCCTCACAGGCCGGCTACCCGGCTCCCGTTCTGCAGCTCTCCGACGAGCTGAACCTGAAGCTGATGCGCAAGATCCGCAATGCCGCCAAGGAGGCGGGCGAGGGCGGGTCGAATGGCGGGAGCGGCTGGGACTCTCACCCCTCCGAGGCGGTGATCGACCGGATGCTGGACGAGTACGACCGGCCGGGCCGGCTGGAGGGCCGCGGCTTCTACGAGTACGCCGAGGGCAAGCGAACTGGCCTGTGGCCGGGTCTGCGAGACGCATTCCCACCGGTGGAGGACCCCTCGCAGCTGTCGCTCCGGGATCTGGAGGAGCGGATGCTGTTCATCGAGGCGATCGAGTCGGTCAAGTGCCTGGACGAGGGCGTGATCGAATCGGTGGCCGACGCCAACATCGGCTCCATCTTCGGGATCGGCTTCCCGGGTTGGAGCGGCGGCGTCCTGCAGTACATCAACGGTTACGAGGGAGGCCTTCAGGGCTTCGTGGACCGGGCCCGAGAGCTCGCCGGCCAGTACGGCGATCGCTTCGAGCCGCCGGCCTCACTGGTGGAGCGGGCCGAGCAGGGCCGCCCCTACAGCGACGAGGAAGCGCTCGTCGGCGCGTAGATGAACCGAAGGTCCCCGGTGGTGGCCTCAAAGGCCGCCACCGGGGTGACCGCCTCCGGGTCAGATCCGGAAAGTGATCAGCGCGGCGCTGTAGGCGGGCACCGTCAGGCGGTAGCGCCGGCCGGAGCGGGCCAGCGTCTGAAGCTTCCGCCGGCCCACCCACCGGCCATCCGGGCTGATCGATTGCCCGGCCAGGGTCTCTCCGCGCGTGGAGTTGATCGCCGGAGCCAGCAACCGTTCGAAGATGGCCAGGCGATGTGAGGGCACGCGGAGCATCAGGTGGGCCGGATGGGGCCCCTTGTCGAGGGCCAGGACGTTGAGGCGATGACCGTTGCGCACCGCCCACAGGCGGACCGAGGGGACCGTCAGTCCGACTCGCAACCGGGCCAGCTGGCCGCGGTTCCCCAGGGCCCGCGCGAACAGCGCCAGCCCGTAGAGCAGCGGCCGGGCGGCCAGGCCTGCAGGCGTCATCGAGAAGGCGGCGTTGGGAGCGTCCTGCCGCACGTGGATGTTGACCCCGGCCAGGCCGGTCCTCCAGAGGGAGAAGAGCGCGTCAGGCGCCCACAGGGCAGCGGCGAACGTGTTGCTGACTCCGCGCCGGCCCTCACAGGTGACGGAGTTGAGCTCCGTCATCCGCAGCGGCAGATCGGTCTCGTCGGCCAGCTGCAGAGCGGGCGAGACGGCGGGCCTGAGGCCGGCCGAGACGGTCGGGCTGAGCACGCGGGCGATCGTCGAGAAGTTCCCCCGGCTGGCCCGCCCGCAGGCGGTTAGTGGGTAGCGGTGCACGGTCAGCATGCCGACCCGCCCCAGGTTCGTGGACAGGAGCCGGCGCTCCCAGGCGATGTCCCGGAGCGGATAGGCGGACTCGGGGCCGGCCAGTGGCACCCGGGGAGCCACTCGCTTCAGGGCCCGCGCGTAGGCGGTGAACGTCTGGGCATAGCGGGTGGGCGAATATTCGTCCCAGCCGGAGGGCGCCACGAACAGGGAGGCCCGTCCCTTGAGGTGGTAGTCGACCCAGTGGTGGTAGATGTCCGGCTCGTTGCCGATCTCAAACGCCACCACGGAATGGTGAGGCAGCCGGCGCAGTGCCGCCTTGGCAAAGCGCGCGGCCATCGCCGGCGAGCGGTCGGCCAGGTTCAGGTCCAGCATCACGCGCACGTGGTCCGCGCGCACCAGCGAGCGCAATGTGCGCAGCCACCTTGGGGTGATGTGGAAGGGCCACGGTCCCAGTCTTACGCTGGGCGAGTAGCCCCAGTACGCCTGGTCGGCCGAGTCTCCGCCGATGCGGAGCACCACGGGCCCGTCCCGGGACACCCGCAGGAGCGCCAGCACGTGCTTGAGTGAGACCGGGTGGGCGTCGAAAACGCCCAGATCCCAGTACTCGAAGGACAGACCCAGGAATGACCGGGGCAGCGGCGCCCGCACCGTCCCCGGGATCGTGGCCCGGATCGAGACAGCCGCCGGGGATACCGGGGCCGGGGGGGCGAGCGCGGCGATCCGTGCCGAACCGCGCCCGTCTGGGTCGTGGTGATGGCCGTGGTCAGGCGCGCCTCCTGTATCTCCACAGCCGGCGACCACGATCATGATCACGATCGCCGGGAGCATCCAGAGGAGGTGCGGCCAGCCAGGAGAGCGTCTCCGGTCGGGCGGCATGGCGCGATTGATAGCTACCCGAGTCTCAGCCCAGGTAAAGCGCGCGACGCTTACAGGTGCAGGGTGAGAAGCGCGCCGCTGTACGCGGGCATTCCCAGCGTGTACGTCCCGTTAGCCGACGGCCTCAGTGACTTGAGCACCCGGCGTCCCAGCCACTGGCCCTGGGCTCCCAGATGTTGCCCGGCCAGCGTGACCCCGCTGGTGGCGGCGACGCTCGAGGCCCTGAGCCGCTGGACGCTGGCGGTGGCGTGGGATCCCAGCGATAGGGCCACGTTGACCGACTGCCCGCCCTTGTCCAGTACGAGCACCTTGAGCTCATTGGGCTTGGAACGAACTGCCCACACCTTCACGTTCTCCGAGCGGCTGCTCCCATTGCGCACCGGGTCCAGCCGGGCGCCCGCCCCCATGGCCCGAGCGAACAGGATCATCCCGTAGAGGAGCGGATGAACGGTCACGCCGGAGTGGGAGACCGAGAACGCAGTGTTGTACGCGGTCGGCACCAGGTGCAGGTTGACCCCGGCGACCCCGACATTCCAGATCGACGGCAGGGTGTCGGCGGCCCACAGGGCCGTGGCGAACGTGTTGCTCACCCCGGATCGGCCCCCGCAGGTCACCGAGTTGAACTCGCTCAGCCGGAGGGGCAGACGTGTGCGCTGGGCGATGTGGACGGCATCGACCAGCTCGTTGGCCAGGCCGCCGGACGCGTTCTGGCCCAGGACGCGGGCGATCGTGGCGTAATCGCCTGCCGTGGAGCTCGTGCAGGCCGACAGCGGATAACGGTGCACGGTGAGCATGCCCAGCCGGGAGCGCTGGGCGTTCACGAGCTGCTGGATCCAGTCGGCATCCTTCCCGGCGAAGAAGACCTCCGGACCGGCCATGCGAGCTTTCGGGACGGCCTGGCGGACCGCCGATGCGTAGGAGCGGAACAGGGAGATGTACTGAGACGAGGTGTACCGGTCCCAGCCCTTGGGGGTCTTCGGGACCTTCTCGCCCGGTGGGGCGAGCGGGTTGGCCACCTGCCGGTGTCCGATGTCGGGCTCGTTCCCGACCTCGAAATCGGCGATCGAGCCCGCCGGCATGTAGTGGTGCAGGGCCTTGGCGAACGCGGCCGCCATCGGGCTGTACCGCGCGACCAGATTGAGATCCACCAGCAGCTTGATCCGCGTGGCCCGCGCCAGGCCGGCCAGCGTCTTCAGCCAGGTCGTACCGGGGCGGTAGGCCTCGGTCCCGACGCCGTGCTTGGGAGCGTCGAAGTACGTCTGTTCGGTGGACTGGCCGCCGATGCGGAGCATCAGGGGACCATCGCCGGAGCCTCGCAGCAGGCCAAGGATCCGGTCCACGGCGGTGGGGTCGGAGTTCAGGCCGGGGATCGCCCAGGATTCGGTCGACAGGCCCATGAACGAGGAGGGCAGCGCGCGCAGCCTGGCGTGCGGGACGAGGCTGACACGGACGACGGGGAGGCTCCGCGGCCGGGCGCTGGTCTGGTAGGAGGCCGCCGGCTGCTCGCTGCGCAGCGCGGCTACACCGGATGGGCGGTGGTGGGCACGGGGAAACAGCCCGTCGACCACGACGAGCAGCAGGAGAAGGGGGACCAGCCACAGGACCTGACGGCCGCTCGAGGCGGGTTTGCGGAAAGGGGACGACGGCATCACGTGTCTTTAGCTTCGGCCTGGATTCGGAGGAGCTGAAGGCGGGTGCGTCCTCACCATAGCTCCTGGTCGGTCATTTGCCCCCCGACGCGCGGCGCCCGACGGGATCGCTACCCTCGCCGCCGTGCGCAAGTTGCCGTCGCTCGCGCTCCTGTTGATCGTTCTGCTGCTGGCAGGCTGCGGGGGCTCCCCCGCCTCTACGGCCACCAACACGCGGACTCGGGACAAGTCGCGGCCCGCACGGAGCCGGGCGGCTCTCGCGGCGCCGGCCGAGGTCAGAAACGCCAGGCCGCAGGCGAGTTGGCGGCACTACACCGGGGGAGTGCCGATCCTCGTCTACCACGATCTCGGCACGCCCCCGCCGGCGGAGAATTACCCCGGCCTGTTCGTGTCCGATTCGGACTTCGAGTCCGAGATGGCCTGGCTGCACCAGCAGGGCTACCAGGCGGTCACGCTGGACGAGATGATGAACGACTTCTTTCACGGGGGCACGCTTCCGGCCAAGCCGATCGTGATCACCTTCGACAACGGCTACATCCCCCAGGCCACCTTCGCGCCCTCGGTGATGTCCAGGTACGGCTGGCCCGGGGTGCTCAACGAGATCACGGTCGGCCATCTCGACAACGCCCGCCTCCAGAAGCTGGTCAAGCTGGGTTGGGAAGTCGATTCGCACTCGCTCACCCATCCGGACCTGACCCAGATCGGCCCCACGGCTCTGCAACAGCAGGTGGTCGATTCGCGACGCTTCCTCCAGCGTGTCCTACACGTGCCGGTGAACAGCTTCTGCTACCCCTCCAGCCGCTACGACGCCGCTGTCGTGGCCGCGGTCAAGGCCGCCGGGTACACCAACGCCGTGACCGAGAATCCGGGATTCGCCACCTCCGCCACGGACCCGCTCCTGCTGCCCCGGTTCGAGATCGAGGGCGGTCTGGGTCAGCTCCAGGCGGACCTGTCCTCCGGCGGATGAGCGGTCCGGTCGAGTTCCGGGAGGGTCGCGTCGACTCGGGCGACGGCGGCCGCCTGGAACGGGCGATGCGTGAAGAGATGGCGGAACTCTACGAGGGCCTCGAGCTGACCGGCGGAGATATGCCCGCCGCCGGGCCGGAGCAGCTCAACCCACCGGCCGGGTGCTTCCTGGTCGGCTACGAGGACGGCCAGGCCATCTGCTGCGGGGGTCTGAAGCGCCTCGACGACGGCGCGTGCGAGTTCAAGCGCATGTACGTCGTCCCGGAGGCCCGGGGCCGGGGGGGTGGCTCGCGCGCTGCTGGAGGCGCTGGAGAATCTGGCCCGCGAGCTGGGCTACACGACTGCGCGCCTGGACACCGGCTCCAGGCAGCCGGCCGCCCGGCACCTCTACGAGTCCGCCGGCTACCGGGAGGTGGGGAACTTCAACGCCAACCCGGTGGCCACGTTCTTTGGGGAGAAGGCTCTGATCGACTGAACGGCGCCGGCGCCGGCGCCGGCGCCGGCGTCGGCCCGCTCAGGGGATGGCGATCTCGGACTGATCGCCGACCAGGAAGCGGTAGGCCCGCGGCTGGCGCATGTCCCGGCGGATCGTGACGTTGCGTCCCAGCAGCGAGGACTCCATGCGCCCGGCCAGATCGCGCACGGAGGCTCCGGCCAGAAGGATCGAGTGCTCCACCTCGGCGTTGTGGATCTCGCACCGCTCGCCGATCGAGGTGTAGGGCCCGATGTAGCAATCGGTCAGGTGGGCTCCGGCGCCGATGATCGCCGGGCCGCGGACGTTGCAGCGCTCGAGCCGGGCGCCGGCCTCGATGATCACTCGACCGTCGACCTGGGAATCCACCAGCTCTCCGGCCAGCTCGCCGTCGATCGTGTCGAGCACCAGCCGGTTCGCCGCCAGCATGTCCTCCAGCTGCCCGGTGTCCTTCCACCAGCCCTGGACCACGTGCGGCTCCACCCGCCGTCCCGAGTCCACCAGGTGCTGGATCGCATCGGTGATCTCGAGCTCACCGCGACCGGAGGGCCGGATCGCGCGGGCGGCATCGTGGACGGCGGCGGTGAACATGTAGACGCCCACGAGGGCCAGATTGGATCGGGGCTCCGGCGGCTTCTCCACCAGTCGCACCACCTGGCCGTTTTCCAGCTCGGCGATTCCGTAGGACTGGGGGTCCTCGACCTCCTGCAGGAGGATCAGGGCGTCCGGACTGTGGCTGTGAAACGAGGCGACGAGGTCGATGATCCCGCCCTGGAGGAGGTTGTCGCCGAGGTACATGACGAAGGGCGAGTCCTGCAGGTACGGCTCGGCGGTGAGCACCGCGTGGGCCAGGCCGCTGGGCGCGTCCTGGACTATGTAGGAGATCTGCACCCCGAAGCGCGAGCCGTCTCCGACGGCCGCGCGCACCTCGTCGCCGGTCTCGGGGGCGATGATGATGCCGATCTGCTCGATGCCCGCGGCAGCCATCGCCTCGATCCCGTAGAAGAGGACCGGCTTGTTGGCCACGGGCACCAGCTGCTTGGCGCTCGTGTGGGTGATGGGGCGCAGGCGGGTGCCCTTCCCGCCGGACAGGATCAGGCCCTTGAGCGCGGCCATCAGTACACCCCCTGGAGCTTGCGATGGTCAAAGCTGGCCGTGCGCCGGCCCTGGAACTGCAGGAGCACCCGCTTGGGGGCCTGCGCCCGCACCATCTCCGCAACGGCGTCGGACCGCGTCCCGTCCCCGTAGCGCGCAAACAACTCGATCCCGAACTCCGTGGTCAGCTCTGGATCGCGATGGATCACTGTCTCGGCCTCCACCATCACTCCCCTGAGCTCTTGATAGGACTCGCCGGCCTCCACCTGGAGCGTGGCTCGCGGGTCGCGCTCCAGGTTGCGCACCTTCTGGGACTTGGCGTAGGACCAGGCCCAGATCTCCTCGCCGCGCACCAGGTACCAGAGCGGCATCAGGTGTGGCCAGCCGCGTGGGCCCCAGCTGGCGCACACGACCACGCGCTCCTGCGCCAGGAGCGCCGAGACCTCGGCCGGCGTCATCGTGATCTGGTCACGGCGGCTCATTCGCCGGGCGCACTCTAATGCCCGTGAACGGTTGCGCGAGTGATCGGCCTAGCGACCGGCCAGGCTGCCGGCCGCCGTCTCCAGCTCCCGGGCGGCCGCCAGCACGGCCTCGCGGGCATCCGCGGGCTCCAGGACGACGGCATCGCCGGCCTCCTTGAGGACCTCCCGCACGAGCCAGTCCAGGCCGGCAAAGCCGAGGTCGACGACCACCGAGCCGTCCGCCCGCTCGTCGATCACGGTGCGCTCCTCCCGCGCCCAGCGCGCTCGCTCCGGGGATATCCACAGGCGAGCCCGGCGTGAGGCCGGAACCTCACCGGTCCGGGGCCATCCCTCGACATCGGCCGAGGGATCGACATCGGGCCGGGGTGTGAAGCTCTCGTCGGTGACGCTGGCCGACTTGATCCGGTCCAGGCGGAAGTGGCGGACATCGTCGCGGCTGGGGTCGTAGCTGGCCATGTACCAGCCCTCGCGGCCGTTGATCAGCGCGTAGGCCTCCACCGTGCGGGTGGTGAATTCGTCCTCGTTCTCCTTGTAGTACTCGAACGTGATCAGGCGCCGGCCGGCGATCGCCTGCGAGACGACGGCGGCGATCTCGACGTCGTCGCCTCCGGGAGAGGCCACCTGCAGGCCCTCGTGGGCCGGGTCCTCGCCCAGCGCCTCCACCACCTTCTGCCGCACCGAGGACAGCGAGCCGGAGGGGATGTGCTCGCCGATCAGATCGATCGCCGCGATCAGCGCCTTGGCCTCGACCGGTAGCAGCCGGGCAGGCCGGGCAAACGAGTCGCCGTAGGGCTCGGGGTCGACCTCGATCGACCCGTCGTCGCCGATCTCGGCGTACAGGACGTAGGTCCCGGCGCCGAAGTTGACGACGTTGAGCACCGAGATGTCCTCACGCAGCTCCTGGTCGGAGACGTTCAGGCGCCGGCGCAGGTCCTCGGCCTCCAGCCGGCGGCCGGCCCGGCCGGCCTCGATCAGCATGCTGGCCAGCGTGACCAGCCGGGCGAAGCGCTCAGGCCGGATCGCGGCGTCGGCCACCAGGGTGTCCGCCTCGGCTCCGATGGCGTCGGTCTCGACCGGGGAGCTGCCGTTGGTGCCGGCCGCGGTCGGGTGCGTGGCCGGAGCTCGCAGCACGGCGTCGGCGTCTCCCGAGTGGCGTTCCACCAGCATGCGCACACGCTCCTGAAACTCGGCCAGCAGCTCCGGGGGCCCGATGATCCTGGCGTGGTCGCCGAGGCCCAGCGCCCAGGCGATCAGCTGCCGGGCGTTGGCGTAGGGCGTCTCGAACAGGCGGTCACGAGCCTCCGCGCTGTCCGCCGGCCCGAACGATCCGTAGCGGCCGAAGTGGCGCTCGATCTGCCACGCGATGCGTCCGCTGACCCACACCTCGGCTGCTCCGACCGGCGTCCCGAACTGCCACTGGATCCGGTTGGCGTAGGCGCGGGGATCGAAGTCCCGCGGCCGCTGGAAATCGTGCTCGGCCTTGGTTGCGTAGCCGACCTTGCCTCGGATCCGCGACAGGCGGAACACCCGGATCGCGTCCCGTTCGTGGGCGCGGCCGACGACGTAGAACTGGCCCCCCTGGTAGAGCAGCTGGTATGGATCTACGCGGCGGGTCCCCACCTCGTCGCGTTCCATCGTGTAGTACTCGAACACGATCGTCTTGCGGCGGAAGATCGCCGTCTCGATCTTGGCCAGGCGCTGGGAGATGTCGTGCCCGCCCGCGGCTCCGGTGATCCCCAGCGCCACGGTGCGCTGAACCGGCGAGCTGAGCGGGCTGGGCCGGCCCCACGAGATCTGCTGGAGCGCCAGTCGCAGCGGCTCGGCGTAAGCGAACTCGCCGTCGAGTAGATGCAGCGCGGTACCGAGCGCGGCGAGCTCGTCATCGCTGAACTCGATCGGCGGCAGGTGGAAGTTCTCCGGGGGCAGCGAGTAGTTCTCCTGCTCCACCTGGCCGTCGGCCGGCTTCTCCACGGCCAGCATGATCCCCAGTGCCTCCAGCTCGGAGCGGTCGGCGTAGAAGCGCCGAGCGAACGCGTCCTCGTTCATGACGCTGTAGCCCTCGACGTCGCGACGGATCTCCGGAGCCGTCACCGGCCGGCGCTCGGCCATCAGGTACGAGATGAGCGAGAGCTGGCGGATCAGCTTTTCGGTGTCCTTGGCCACTTCCCGCAGACTGTAAACCGCGCCGCTGAGCCCGGACTCCATCGGCCCGCGGAGGGCTCGCTATTTGCGGAAATCCGGGTGACCCGGAGTCAGGCCGCTGCCCGCTCGGGAGCCGCCGGGCTCCCGAAATACGCTCCGGCGCCGATTCCCTTGTCGAAGCCGGACCAGCTCTCGCCGTCGGCGAGGTCGCTCTCCAGACGGTCGAAGCTGCCGAGCTTGGCGCCGAGGTTGTCGATCATGTGAACCAGGGTGGCCTCCCGGGTGCATGGAACCACCGGACTGCCGTGCCGCAACGAGCCGTGATGGCTGAGAATGATGTGGAGTAGCCCCTGTTCCAGGTCAGCCGGGAAGCCATCGAGTTGCTCGATCGCCCGGCGGATCCGGTGGTAGCCCAGCGCGATCTCGCCGTGCAGCCGCCCCGCGTCCGACATGCGGATCGAGTCCTCGTCCAGCACGTAGGTATCGACCTTGCCGATGTCGTGGAGGAGTGCCCCGGTGACGGCCAGGTCCCGGTCGATGCCGGCAAACGTGGCGGCGATCGCGCCGACCGACTGGGCCACGGTCAGGCAGTGCTCCAGCAGCCCGTGACGGTAGGCCTGGTGGTAATGCTTGGCCGCGGGGGCGTCCCGGAAGGCGGACCAGGTGGGTGACCCCGCGGCGAAGATCTCCGCCAGCAGCCGCCGGAGAGGCGGGGTCTGCACCGTGGCGACCAGCTCGCGCAGGTCAGCCTCCATCTGCTCAGGAGTGCGCTCGGGCCCAACGACCATGGCAGCGAAGATAAAGTGAGCAGCGGACGTAGCACGATGAGTGGAACAGCGATTGTCACTGGAGGAACGGGGGACTCGGCTCAGCCGTGGTCGCCCGCCTGCTCGACGGTGGGTGGCGCGTCGTCGTGCCGTGGATCGTGCCCGGGGAGCTTGAGCGCGTGCCCGAGCGCGATGGCCTGGAGCTGGTCCAGGCTGATCTGTTCGAGCCCGCTGCCGTGGACGAGGTCGTCACCGTGGCTGGGTCGGACCCGGACCGACCGATCCGCGCGCTGGTCAATCTGGTCGGCGGCTTTGCCATGGGCGCCAAGGTCCACGAGGCGCCGATCGAGGAGTTCGAGCGCCAGTTCCGGCTGAACCTGCGCCCGACCTATCTGATGACGGCAGCCGTGGTCAGGCGCCTGCTGGAGAACGAGATGCCCCACCGGGGCGCGGTCGTCTGTGTCGGGTCCCGAGCAGCGCTCCAGCCGTTTTCCGGCGCCGCCGGATACATCTCCTCGAAGGCGGCGGTGATCGCCTTCGCGCAGGCCGTGGCCGCCGAGTACCGCAACGAGGGGATCCGCTGCAACGCGATCCTGCCCAGCACGATCGACACCCCGGCCAACCGCCAGTCGATGCCCAAGGCTGACCACTCCAAATGGGTGGCGCCGGCCGAGATCGCGGGGGTGGTGGCCCATCTCATCTCAGAGGACGCCAGCCCGACCAGCGGGGCGGCGATCCCGGTGTACGGGCGCGCCTGACGCCCCGCAACCGGCGGACTGCAGGAAACCTGCAGATAAGCTCCGCTCGATGATCCAGCCGCTGTTCGAGCACCGCATGGAGTTCGCCGGCTACCACACGCGGGTGCTCGAGCTGGAGGGCGACGGGCCGCCGATCGTCATGTTCCACGGCTACGCCGACAGCGCCGATACCTGGCGCCTGACGCTGGCTCAGCTGGCTCGCCGGGGCCAGCGGGCGGTGGCGGTGGACCTGCCCGGCTTCGGCAGCGCCGACGAGCTCGACGCTGGCCCGATCCTGCCGCAGCTGGACGCCTTTGCGCTGGATGCCCTGCGCTACGCGAACGGCCGGCCGCGTCAGCCCGCCGTCGCGGTCGGGAACTCCCTCGGCGGGTGTCTGTGCCTGCGCTTGGCCGAGCATCATCGGGTCCCGGCTGGCTGGCGTGGTGGCGGCCGCTCCCGCGGGCCTGCAGATGAGCCGCCTGTTGTTCCTGGTGGAGCGTGACCCGCTGCTGCGCTCCCTGCTGGCGCTGCCGGCTCCCGTTCCCGGGGCGGTGCTGCGAGCGGCGGTGGCGCGCCTGTACGTGCAGCTGGCGTTTGCGCCCAAGCACCGGGTCGACCCTCAGGTGATCTCCACCTTCACCTCCCACCACGGCCGGCGGGCCAAGGTGGCCAGCTACCTGGAGATCGCCCACCGCCTGCTGCCTGAGCTGCGGGATGCCCTCGACCTGGAGCGGATCCGCACGCCGCTGCTGCTGGTCTGGGGGGACCGCGACCGGCTCCTGTTTCACCGGAGCGCTCAGAGGATCCTGGAAGCCGTACCCGGCTCGCGCCTGATGCTGCTCCCCGGCATCGGACATTGTGCTCAGGTGGAGGCACCCGAACGCTTCTCCGAGCTGCTGCTCGGCTTCATCGACGAGCGTGAGGCGGAGGCGAGCGCCGCCGCTCTCAGCTGAAGGAGGGTTCCCGGGTCGGCAGACCGGCTAGAGCCCGGGCGGATGCCGGACCGCGAAGCTGCTCAGGTCGGGCTCGTCGGCCGAACGGTTCGACCAGCGCGAGCCGGTCTCGGCCAGCGCGACCGTGTCGAAGCGCAGGCCGGCGATGTACGCGAACGTGTGATCCGGCGCTGGCGAAGATCGTGATCCACTTGCCGGGGCCGCGGTCCCCGTAGCTCATCAGCTCACCCGAGGTCTCGGTGGTGTTCAGCAGGCCGGCCGCGGCCAGGATGAAGCTGAGCGACCCGGAGCAGTCATAGCCGGTGTCCTCGAAGGTCTCGTGTCCTCCGCCCCAGATGTAGGGAAGGTGAGCGATCTCGTTGCCGGCATTGATCACCGCCTGGACCGAGGCGGGGGCGTTGATCGGCGCGATCGCCAGCTGGCCCGGGGTCATCGTGGCCCTGTTCGGATTGGGCGAGATGCCGCTGGCGGTCAGCTCGGCGAGCACCTTGGACTCGGACACGGGCTGGGGCAGGGACTTGCCGTTGCGGGTCGAGCTGACGCTGACCTCGGATGGCTGGCTGGAGGGCTGGGCCGATGCGGCCCCGCCGGATCCCGCGGCGCCGGCCACGCCGGCCACCGGGTTGACCAGCTGAGGGCGTCCGTGAAGGGCGATGGCCTGGCCGTTGGGGGCTTTCGCGTAGCTCACGCCCCGCGTTCCGGTATGCCCGGCCACGCCGCAGCCTCCGAAACTCAACGCCACCAGTCCCACGACCAGTGATCTGGACAGCCGTGCCCGTCTCACCCGACCCAGTATGGCGCCGGCCAACCTGAGCGTGCGTCAGTCTTCGAAGCGCCCAGCGAAGAGGGCGAAGGTCGCCCCCTGGGGGTCGGTGACGACGGCGATCGCTCCCACGCCGATGTCCATCGGCCCCATCGTCGTCTTGCCGCCCAGCTCCGTCAGCTTGGCCACCGAGGCATCCATGTCGGCTGTGCCGAAGTACACCAGCCAGCTGGGTGGCACGCCCTCCATCGTGGTCATGCCACCGTTGCCGCGCCCGGCCTCGGTCTGGATCACCCAGTACGGCATGTCCATGCCCTCCATCGGCTGGGTGGTCCAGCCGAACAGGGCGCCGTAGAAGGCCGCGCTTCCCTCCAGGTCGGGCGTGTACAGCTCGTCCCAGGAGAGGGCGCCGTGGGCGTTGACGAGCTCGGCGCCGAAGTTGTCCTTGGCCTGCCAGACGGCAAAGAATGCCCCCTGCGGGTCCTGGACCACGCCCATCCGCCCGGAGTCGAACACGTCGAAGGGCCCGGCGTGGACATTGCCCCCCAACTCGCTGGCTTTGCTCAGCGCCTCATCGGCGCTCTGCACCGAGATGTAGGAGTTCCAGATCGGCGGCATCCCCGCCTCCCGCTGCTGCTGGGGCTGGGGTGAGATGGCGGCGACCTCCTTGCCGCCGATGCTCTGCATCGAGTAGAAGCTGCCGTCCCCCATCGGGAAGTCCTCTGCGGTCCAGCCGAACAGCGCCGAGTAGAACGCTTTGGCGCTGTCCTGATCCGGGGTGGTCAGGTCGGTCCAGCAGAAGGTGCCAGGTGTGTAACTCGTTCGCTCGCCCATGGCCAGGACCCTACCGCTGGCCAATACACTCGAGTGACAAATGAGTGAATACACGCACAAGAATTTCCTTACCGACATTGAGGATTCCGCCGGCTCCCAGGGTGTGGAGGGTCTCGAGGCGCGCTTCGGGCGGGGAGCGATCGAGTCCGAGCATCTGGGCGTCAGCCTGTTCCGGCTCTCGCCCAACCAGCGGATTCCCTGGGGCCACCGGCACCGGGAGCAGGAGGAGGCGTATGTCATCGCCGCCGGTTCCGGGCGGGTGCGCCTGGACGATGAGACGCTGGATCTCCACACCTGGGACCTGATCCGTGTCGCCCCGAAGGTGGCCCGCGCATTCGAGTCCGGTCCGGACGGCATGGACGTGATCGCGATCGGCAACGATCGTCCCGAGGGCGGCGACGCCGAACTGCTGCAGGACTTCTGGGCCGACTGAACCGCGGACGGAGGGTTCCGGGGTGCGTGTGCGGGCGCCGGGTCGATGACCGCCTACGAGACGTAGCGATGGGGGTGGCTGCATGCGGATCCGGTGTACGCGTCCTGGCATCCGAAGGTGAGCTGGGGCGCGAAACTGCCGCGATGAAGGCGGGACGAAGCGTTTGACCTGTCTGAGCGCGCAATCAAACCGCTGATTCGCTTGATTGCGCGCCCAGACACGAAAAACGTGTTCCAGCGCGCAATCAACGGCCCGGAGGTTTTGATTGCGCGCTGGACCAGGTCGCCTGCCCTTCGTGGCGGGTGTTCATCGCCGGCAGCGTGCGACAGCCCCTGCATCAGACCAGGACCGCGACGCCAAACGTTGTAGTCGGCGAGGTTGGCTCTACCCTCCAGGACGATGCGACTCCTTCTCACCGGGGCGAGCGGCATGCTCGGCGTCGACGTCCAGCAGGCCGGCCTGGAGGCCGGACACGAGGTGGTCGCTCTCTCACGCGGGGAATTGGACGTCCGCGACTCCGAGGCGGTGGCCCGGGCGCTGAAGGACGGCGCTCCGGACGTTGTCGTCAACTGCGCCGCCTATACCGACGTGGACGGCGCCGAGGCCGATCCCGAGACCGCTCGGGCGATCAACGCCCACGCGCCCGGGAGCCTCGCCGCCGCGGCGGCCGCGCGGGGGCCTGGACGATCCACGTCTCCTCCGATTACGTGTTCGCCGGGGACAAACCCTCGGCGTATCTGGAGTCCGATCCGACCGGGCCGCGGTCCGTGTACGGGTCGAGCAAGCTCGAGGGCGAGCGCGCGGTGGCGCGAGCGGCGCCCGGGGCGCACACGATCGTGCGGTCGGCCTGGTTGTTCGGGGCCGGCGGACGGTGCTTCCCGGACACGATGCTGCGCCTCGCCGCCGAGCGGGACGAGCTCACGGTCGTGGATGACCAGGTGGGCTGCCCAACCTTCACCGGACATCTGGCCCGCGCGCTGGTGGAGCTCATCGAGCGGCCGCGACGGCCACTGGGGATCGTCCACTGCGCAGCCGGTGGCGAGTGCTCCTGGTTTGAGTTCGCGGTCGAGGTGCTGAGGTCGGCCGGGGTGAGCATCCCGGTACGTCCCGTTACCAGCGACCAGTTCCCCCGCCCGGCGCAGCGCCCGGCCTACAGCGTGCTGCGCAGCGGTCGGCCGGATGTGCCGGAGCTGGCGCACTGGCGCGACGGGCTGACCGATTACCTCACGGCCAGGCTGGTGGCCGGATGAGGCTGTTGGTGTGTGGCGCGGCCGGCTTCATCGGCTCCAACTTCGTCCGCATCCGGGTCCGCGATCACGGTGACGAGATCACCGTGCTGGACAAGCTCACCTACGCGGGCCGCCGGGAGAACCTGCAGGACCTGGCGGATGAGATCGAGTTCGTGCACGGGGCGATCGAGGATCCGGCGGCGGTGGCCGGCGCGATCGAATCCCGCTCGCCCGAGGCGATCGTCAACTTCGCCGCGGAGACCCACGTCGATCGTTCGATCTCGGGCCCGGAGACATTCATCGTTACCAACATGCAGGGCACCCATGTCCTGCTGGAGGCGGCCCGCACGCATGGGCTGCGCTACCTGCAGGTATCGACCGACGAGGTGTATGGGTCGATCGAGCAGGGGTCGTTCACCGAGACCTCGCCGCTGCAGCCCTCCAGTCCGTACAGCGCGACCAAGACGGGCGCCGATCTGCTCGCCTCCAGTTACTTCCACACCTACGGGCTGGACACGCTGATCTGTCGCGGTTCCAACAACTACGGCCCCTACCAGTACCCGGAGAAGCTGATCCCGCTGATGATCCTCAACGCGCTGGCCGGCGACCACCTGCCCGTCTACGGCGACGGGCGCACGTGCGCAACTGGCTGTTCGTGGAGGACTTCGCCCGCGGCATCGGCCACGTGCTGGAGCACGGCCCGCCGGGGGAGGTCTACAACTGCGGCGGCCCCGATGAGTGCGAGAACCTCGAGGTCGTCCGCCGCGTGATCGAGCTCACGGGCGCCGACCAGTCGCAGGTCGAGTACGTCACTGACCGCCCGGTCACGACCGCCGTTACTCACTGTCCTCGGACAAGCTGGCCGGGCTGGGCTGGCGTGCCGGCACACGGTTCGAGGAGGGCCTGGCGCAGACCGTGGCCTGGTATCAGAAAACAGTGGTGGTGGGACCGATCCGCTCCGGCGACTATCGCGAGTACTACGAGCGCCATTACGGGCGCGCGCTGAGGTCGTGAGCAGATGGCCGGCAGTGCCGAGCGGACCGGTGAGCCGCCGGCGCCGGGGCCGTCACGCTCCGCCGCCGGAGATCCGGCTGCCCCTGCAGCGCGCCGGCTGCTGCGCGCGGCGGCGGCCGATTTCGCCGAGCACGGCTACGGCAACACGGGGTCGGATCGATCAGCCGGCGGGCGGGATGTCGAAGGCGACCTTTACGAGCACTTCGCCAACAAGGAGGCCTGCATCCTGGCCCTGTTCGACCAGGCTTCGGCGGTGCTGGCCGCCAGCATGGCCAGCGCCGCGAGAGGGGGGCAGCGACAACCCCCGCGAGCGGATGCGAGCCGGCACGCGCGCCTTCCTGACAGCGGGTCGCCGAGCACCGGACTGCCACGCTGCTGGTGGAGATCATCGGGGCGGGGCCGGCGGCCGCCGGCCGCCGGACCAGGTGCTGGAGGCCTCGCCCAGATCCTGGATCGCGAGAACGAGATGCGGCGCGCGCAGCGGCCTCAGCCCCGGTTTCGCCTCGCCGCTGGGACGCGGTCGCGGCGGTGGGGGCGATCACCGAGCTGGTCTCCGCCAGGTCCGCCTGGGCGATCCGCCGGATCCGCTGGATCTGGCTCCTGTGATCGACGGCTGTCGACGGTCTGCTGTCGGTGGCGTGAGCGGACTGGCCCTCGCTGGAGGCGCGGATCACCGGTGCCGGCGCTGCCCCCGCCTCGTCGCCTGGCGCGAGGAGGTGGCCCAGGTCAAGCGTGCCGCCTTCGCCGACTGGGAGTACTGGGCCGGCCGGTCCCCGCCTTCGGCGATCCAGGCGGGCCAGGATCATGGTGCTGGGTCTGGCCCCGGCGGCGCACGGCGGCAATCGCACCGGCCGGATCTTCACGGTGATCGGTCCGGAGACTCGCTGTTCGCGGCGCTGTGGCGGGCCGGGTTGGCCAACCAGCCGAGTCGGTCAGCCGGGATGACGGACTGGAGCTGCGCGACTGCTGGGTCACCGCGGCGGTGCGCTGCGCGCCGCCGGCGAATCGCCCGACGCCGGCCGAGCGTGACAACTGCCTGCCGTCTGTGGCCGCGAGCTGGAACTGCTGGAGCGGCTGCGGGTGATCGTCTGCCTGGGCGGGCTTCGCCTGGACGCGGCTCTCCGAGTTTTGGATGCGCCGCGGCCTCGCCGCCGCTTCGGCCACGGCGAGGAAGCCCGGGTCGCCGGCCGGACGCTGCTCGGCTGTTACCACGTCAGCCAGCAGAACACCTTCACCGGCCGCCTGACGGAGCCGATGTTGGACGCGGTGTTCCGGCGAGCGCGGGAGCTCGCCGCGATCTGAGCGAGAATCCTGCCGTGTACGCGTCCCGGGAACCGGAGCTGGCCGAGCTGTCGATCGTCGACCGGCCTGAGGCGTGGCAGGCGCTGGGGTTCAAGGTCGAGGACGGAAACCTCGACCTGGGCGGAATTCGCATCCGGTTGGGAGAGGAAGGAGAACCGGGGGCCGGCATCCTGTCCTGGTCACTGCGCGGGGTCAACGCGATGGGCTCGATCGACGGGCTGCTGTCGCCGGTGCCCCGGGTGCTCCGACCGCCGCCGTTCGAGACCCACCCGAATGGGGCCACGGGACTTGACCATGTCGTCGTCTCCACCCCGGACTTCAACCGAACCGCCGATGCGTTCCGGCGGGCCGGCATGCCGCTGCGCCGCACTCGTGAGGCGGGGGACATGCGCCAGGGCTTCCGGCGCCTCGGCTCGGCGATCGTCGAGCTCGTGTATTCACCGCAGCTGAACGAGGCCGACACACACTTCTGGGGTCTGACCGTGTGGTGATCAGTCTGGAGGAATTGTCGGAGCGGCTCGACGGGCGGCTGGGCGAGATCCGTCCGGCAGTTCAGCCTGGGCGCCGGATCGCGACGCTTCGCCCCACGGACGGGGTCTCGCCGCGGGTGGCGTTCATAGCCCGGAGCCGCCGTAGCGGTCCGCAGCCGCTCGCCCAGGGCGCGCCCCAACTCGATCAGCTCAGGCGGTCCGAGCACCTGCATCGGGGCGTCGAGAGCGGCCATCCAGATTCAGGAAGTCACGTCGCCACTGGCCGGTGGTGGTGATCAGACAGGCGTCCTCCCCGTCGGGCTCGACGGTGGCGTAGCGAGACGGGATCCGTCCGCTCGCCTGCTCGGCCGGAAGACTGAGGCGGACCCGGCCAGGCTCGCCCGGCTCCGCGCCGCGGATCCTCTGCTTGACGAACGCAGCCGGGTCGCCACCGGGCACGGTGCGGCGACGGCCGCGCACGCCGACGCGGACCCGGCTCTGGATCCGGTCGATCCGGAACGTGCGCCAGCCCTCCCTGCCCAGGTCGTAGGCCACCAGGTACCAGCGGTAGCCGCTGTAGACGACCGCGCTCGGCTCGGTCTCCCGGTTGCTGGTCTGCTCGTCCCGGGACACGTAGGCGAAGTGCAGCCGCACCCCGTCGCGACAGCGCCGGCGATCGTCGCCAGCACCTCGGAGTCGATCTGCGGCCCCTCGATATCGAACGCCGAGGTGGCCTCCCCCAGCGCCCTGACCCGGCGCCTGAGGCGGCTCGGCAGCACCTGCTCGAGCTTGGCCAGCGCGCGCACGGAGGTCTCCTCGATGCCCGCCACCTGACCCGAGGCAGCCGTGCGGAGGCCCACTGCAACGGCGACCGCCTCGGCGTCATCGAGCAGCAGCGGGGGCAGCTCGGCCCCGGCGCTGAGCCGGTATCCGCCGGCCACCCCGGGGGCGGCCTCGATCGGATAGCCGAGCGAGCGCAGCTTCTCGATGTCGCGGCGGATCGTGCGGGGACCGACTTCGAGGCGGCCGGCCAGCTCCGGCCCGGACCACTCGCGGCGCATCTGAAGCAGGGACAGCAGGGCAAGCAGGCGGGCTGACGTTTGGAGCATGGGTGGCAGCCTCCCAGGCAATGCGGACAGTAACTGACCGCAGAGGCTGAAATGAGGACTGTAGGTGACCTCATTGCCCGAAAGCCTCTCGGCATGTCAACCACCACACTCACTTATCCAGAAGAAGTAGTGCCATCCGTCAGGGCCGGCGGCCGTTCGGTCTGGGTCGGATTCATCGTCGTGATCGCGGCGCTGGTGATGGACCTGCTTGATTCGACGATCACCCAGACGGCTGCGCCGGCCATCCGGCGGGAGCTGGGCGGAACCTACGCCGACCTGGAGTGGTTCACGGCCTCCTACACGCTCGCGATGTCGGCCACGCTGCTGCTCGGCAGCCGCCTGGGTGACGCCCTCGGTCGCCGGCGTGTGCTGCTGATCGGAATGGCCGGGTTCGTCGGAGCCTCCGTGCTGTGCGCGCTCGCGCCGAGCGACGGGGCACTGATCGCCGCCCGGTCTCTCCAGGGCGCGCTCGGCGCGCTGATGGTCGTACAGGGCTTCGGGCTCATCCGTGAGCTGTTCGGCGATGAGGGTCAGCAGAAGGCTCTCGGCTTCGTCGGGCCGGTCATGGGCCTGGCCGCCGTCCTGGGGCCGCTGCTCGGCGGCGGTCTGGTCAGCCTGGACGTGCTGGGCAGCGGATGGCGAGCGATCTTCCTGGTCAACATTCCCGTCGGCCTGCTGGCGATCGCCGTTGGTATGCGTGCCCTCCCGCGGGTCGCTCCCGCGCATCCGTCTCTGCAGCTCGACCCGGTGAGCGTGCTCCTGGCGATGGCCGGCGGCGTCGCGCTCGTGTTCCCGCTGATCGAAGGTCGCGAGCACGGCTGGCCGGCCTGGGCGTTCGCGATGCTCGCCGCCGGCGCCGTGCTGGTCGGTGCCTTTGCGGGGCGCCAGCTCCAGCGGGTCCGGCGCGGGCGGACGCCGCTGGTGGATCCGTCGATTCTCCGTAGCCGTCCGTACGTGGCCGGACTCGCCGTGGTGGTCGGCTTCATCGGGGCGATGGGCGGAATGACCCTGGGGCTGAACGTCATGTTCCAGGCCGGGCTCGGATTCTCTCCTCTGAGCTGCGGTCTGGCCACGCTGGCGATCCCGGTGGCTGCGATCGGCGGCTCGATCACCTCCTCGATGCTCCTGAGCCGCATCGGCCGTACGACGATGCACGTGGGGATCATGGTCATGGCCGGCGGTCTCGTCGGGTTGGATCTGGTCCTCCGCGGAGCCGGTGGCGGGCTGACCGCCTGGGACACCGCCGCGCCGCTCCTCATCACCGGGTTCGGGATGGGCATGGTGTTCGTGCCGATGTTCGACGTGATCCTGGCCGGCGTCGCCCCGCACCAGATCGGCTCGGCCTCCGGCCTGCTGGAGTCCGTGCAGCAGCTCGCCATGTCGCTCGGCATCGCCCTGGTCGGAACCGTCCTGTTCGACGAGCTGGGCTCCGGTCACGGTCCGGCGGCGTTCGTCGGCTCGGCCGACCAAGCATTGCTCGTGGCAGTGGCCCTGCTGGGGCTCGCCTGGTTGGCCGTCTGGTGGCTGCCCCGGCATGCCCGCGGGGGCCATTGAGGCGTCCCGGGCGGCGCTAGGCTCAGAACGGATGTCAGTTGTGTCCCCGCTGGATGTGTTCAGCCCTGCAACGCGCGAGTGGTTCACTCGCGCGTTCGCCGAGCCGACGGCCGCCCAGGCCCAGGCGTGGCCCGCGATCGCCTCCGGCGAGCACGTCCTGCTCAGCGCCCCCACCGGATCGGGCAAGACACTGGCCGCGTTCCTGTGGGCGATAGACACGCTGTGGAGCGCGCGGGACGAAGGCGGGCGAAGTCACAGCGAGCCCGCCGAGGGGATCGGCCTGGTGTATGTCTCGCCGCTGAAGGCGCTCTCCTATGACATCGATCGGAACCTCCGCGTACCGCTGCGCGGGATCGGAGCCGAGCTGAGCGTGGCCGTGCGCACCGGGGACACTCCCCAGCGCGAGCGCCAGGCGATGCTGCGCCGGCCGCCGGACATCCTCATCACCACCCCGGAGTCGCTGTACCTGATGCTGACGGGCCGGGCTCAGACGCTGTTCGAGGGCACCCGCTGGTGCATCGTCGACGAGATCCATGCGGTGGCGGCGACCAAGCGGGGAGCCCATCTGGCGCTCACGCTGGAGCGGCTGACCCAAGCGGCGGACCGTGACGTCCAGCGCATCGGCCTGAGCGCCACCCAGAATCCGCTCGAGGAGGTCGCCCGGTTCATGGTCGGTCCGAAGCGTGAGTGCCGCGTGGTCGACACCGGGATCCGCAAGGAGCTTGATCTGAAGATCCAGGTGCCGGTGGAATCCATGGTGGAGCCGGATGCCGGTGGGGTGGGTGCCGAGATCGACCCGCTGGCCGGCGGTGAAGCGACGCGCCGGTCGATCTGGCCGGCCATCTATCCAGAGCTGCTGAAGCTGGTGCGCGAGCACCGGTCGACGATCATCTTCGTCAACAACCGCCGCGGCGCCGAGCGGCTGGCTCTGCGCCTGAATGAACTCGCCTCCGCCCAGGGGCCGGACGGCGGGCCGCCGGTAGAGATCGCCCGCGCCCACCACGGTTCGCTGGCTCGCGAGGAACGGGTGGTGGTGGAGGAGATGCTCAAAGCCGGCGAGCTGCCGTGTCTGGTCGCCACCTCCTCGCTGGAGCTGGGGATCGACATGGGGGCGGTCGACCTGGTCATCCAGGTGGAATCGCCCAAGTCCGTGGCTCGCGGTCTGCAGCGCATCGGCCGGGCCGGGCACAACGTGGGCGACGTCAGCCGGGGCCGGATCTTCCCCAAGTTCAGGGCCGATCTGCTGGAGTCGGCGGTGGTCGCACGGCGGATGCGCGAGGGCGCGATCGAGACCACGGTCGTGCCACGCAATCCCCTGGATGTGCTGGCCCAGCAGATCGTCGCCATCGCCGCAGCCGCGGAGCAGAGCGAGGATGACGGCGGCGGAACGGTGTCCGTCGACGACCTGTACGCGCTCGTCACGCGCACCCACTCCTACGCCGAGCTCAGCCGGCCGGTGTTCGAGAACGTGCTGGACATGCTCGACGGTCGCTACCCGTCCTCTGAGTTCGCCGAGCTCCGCCCGCGGATCGTGTGGGACCGGATCGCGGGGACTCTGCGTGCGCGTCCCGGCGCCCGCTCGCTTGCGGTGACCAACGCGGGCACGATCCCGGATCGCGGCCTGTACGCGGTCACGCTGCCGGACGGCCGCCGCGTCGGGGAGCTGGACGAGGAGATGGTGTATGAGGCCCGCCCTGGCCAGACCTTCCTGCTCGGAGCCTCCACCTGGCGGATCGAGGAGATCGGCCGGGACCGGGTGATCGTCACTCCCGCGCCCGGGCTTCCGGGGGCGGTGCCGTTCTGGAAGGGAGACGGCATCGGCCGCCCCTCCGAGCTGGGCGAAGCGATCGGGGCATTCGCCCGCTGGGCGGTCGACCAGCCGCCGGAGTCGCTGGCCGCCGAGTACGACCTGGATGAGCGGGCAGCGCGCAACCTGGTGGAGTTCCTGCGCGAGCAGCAGGACGCCACCCGTGTGATCCCGAGTGACCGGGCGATCGTGATCGAGCGGTTCCGGGACGAGATCGGTGACTGGCGGGTGTGCATCCTCTCGCCGTACGGAGGCCGCGTGCATGCCGCCTGGGGGCTCGCGCTGAGCGCCCGGATCCGCGATGAGCTCGGCCTGGAGTCCGACGCCATCTGGTCAGACGACGGGATCATCGTGCACCTGCCCGACGCAGAGCTCTCCGATCCGGGCCGTCTCACCCAGGTGCTGCTGCCCGACCCCGACGAGGTGGAGGAGCTGATCGTCGCCGAGCTGAGCTCCAGCGCGCTGTTCGGGGCCCGCTTCCGGGAGAACGCCGCCCGGGCGCTCCTGATCCCGCGGGCGCGTCCGGGCAAGCGGACGCCGCTGTGGCAGCAGCGGCTGAAGTCGCAGACCCTGCTGGAGGTCGCCCGCCGGTACGGGGAGTTCCCGATCATCCTCGAGACCTACCGGGAGTGTCTGCGGGACGTGCTGGATCTGGCTGGGCTGGTCGAGCTGCTGCGAAAGCTCTCGCGCCGCGAGATCTCGCTGGTGGAGGTCGAGACGCCGACCGCCTCCCCGTTTGCCTCCTCGCTCCTGTTCGACTACGTGGCCACGTACATGTACGAAGGCGACACGCCGAACGCCGAGCGGCGCGCCGCGGCGCTTTCGCTGGATCGCGAGCTCCTGCGTGAGTTGCTCGGTCAGGAGGAGTTGCGTGACCTGATCGATCCCGCCGCCCTGGCCGCGGTCGAGGACGACCTGCAGTTCCTGTCCGAGCACCGGCGCGTGGCCACCCGCGACGGCGTGCACGACATGCTCCGGACCCTAGGTGACCTGAGCAGCGCCGAGGTGGCGGCCAGGGTGCTGCGGGGAGTGGACGCCGAGGCGATGCTGATCGAGCTGGGGCGCGAGCGCCGTGCGGTGAGCATCCGCCTGGCGGGTGAACTGCGCTGGATCGCCGCTGCCGACGCCGGGCTGTACCGGGACTCGCTGGGCGCGGCGCCACCCGGCGGTCTCCCTGAGGCCTTCCTGGAGGACGTCGAGGATGCGCTGATCCAGCTGATGCGCCGGTACGCCGCGACGCACGGACCGTTCACCAACGCCGACGTGCGCTCACGCTATGGGATCGACGCCGGGCCGGTGCTCAGCGCTCTGGAGCGTGACGGTGAGCTGGTCCGTGGCGAGCTTCGCCCCGGCGGCAGCGAACGAGAGTGGTGCCATCCCGAGGTGCTGCGGCGCCTGCGCCGGGCCTCGCTGGCGGCGCTGCGGCGGGAGGTGGAACCGGTGGACCCCAGAGACCTGGCCCGGTTCCTGCCCCGCTGGCAGGGCGTCGATCGCCACCCGCCGAGCGGCGCCGGCGTCGATCGCCTGCGGGACGTGCTGGTGGCGCTCCAGGGGGTGGCCCTACCGCCGGAGGTGTGGGAGCGCGATGTGCTGCCGCGCCGGACCGGGGCGTACTCGCCTGCGTGGCTGGACCAGCTCTGCGCCGCCGGAGAGGTGGTGTGGATCGGCGCCGGCGCGCTCGGGCGGTCCTCCGGGCGGGTGGCGATGTACTTCCGGGACGACCTGGCGCTGCTGGGCGCCCCGCCGGTCAAGGCCAGTCCGCCAGAGATGCCGGCACACGATCTGATCCGCCGCCGGCTCGACAGCGGCGCCTGCTTCTTCTCGGACCTGCTGGTCGACGTGGACCTGGCGCCGGAGGAACTCCAGGAGGCGCTGTGGGACCTGGTCTGGGCCGGCGAGGTGACCAACGACGCGTTCGCGCCGCTGCGCGCCCCGCGCCTGTCGCTCGCCCGGCAGGCGGCAGCGCAGGCCCGCCGCGCCCGCACCGGGCGCTTCTCGTCCCGCAGCCGTAACCGCTCTCTGCCCCAGGTACAGGGACGCTGGTCGCTGACCGCCGGCCTGGTCGCCGGCGACGTCGATCCGGCGGCCCGCCGTCGCGCCCAGAGCGAGCTGCTGCTCGAACGCTACGGCGTGCTGACCCGGGAGCTGGTGCTGGCCGAGGGCCTGCCCGGCGGTTTCAGCGGCATCTACCCGGAGCTGACCTCGCTGGAGACGCTGGGCGTGGCCCGGCGCGGTTACTTCGTGGAAGGGCTGGGCGGAGCTCAGTTCGCGCTCCCGGGAGCGGTGGAGCGGCTCCGAGAAGGTGGCGGGCCCCGGCTCCAGGAGCCGCCCGTCGTGCTCTCGGCGGTCGACCCGGCACAGCCCTACGGGGCAGCGCTGGCGTGGCCGGAACGCACGGGCCTGCGAGCCGGCGAGCGAGCGCCCTCCCGCGCCGCCGGCGCCTACGTCGTCCTGTTGGGGGGCGATCCGATCCTGTACCTGGAGCGGGGGGGACGTGCCCTCCAGACGCTGGTGGCCTCCGGTGACGAGCGTCTGGAAGCGGCGCTGGGCGCGCTGGTCGACCACGTGCGGCGCGGCCAGATCAAGCGGCTGGCTCTGGAGAAGGTCGACGGCGCCTCGGCCCTGGTCTCGCCACTGGGTCCGGTGCTGGTCGCACTGGGTTTCCAGGAGGGTCCGCGCCGTCTGACCCTAAGCGCCTGAGGGCGGTCGCCGGCGGTGCCCGAGGGGGACACGATCCTCTGGGCGGCCACCCGGATGCGTCCGGTGCTGGAAGGCCATGTTCCCGACCAGGTGCGAATGCCGGCCGGACGGCCCGGAGCGCTGCGCGGCTCGCCGGGCCGCGACCGCTGGCCGCAACGGCTGCAGGGCCGGCGGATCGAACGCGTCGACACCCACGGCAAGAACCTGTTCCTGGTCTTTGAGGGAGGGCTCCTGCTGCACTCCCACCTGAAGATGACCGGCGCCTGGGGCGTTTATCCGGCCGGCCGGAACTGGCACCGCTCCGCCGCGCGGGCCTGGATCGTGTTCACGCGGGAGGGCACCGACGTCGTCCAGTTCGACGGGCCTGTGCTGGAGT
This sequence comes from uncultured Solirubrobacterales bacterium, assembly GCA_963744525.1. Taxonomy (GTDB): domain Bacteria; phylum Actinomycetota; class Thermoleophilia; order Solirubrobacterales; family Solirubrobacteraceae; genus Palsa-465. The sequence goes on from CAVUTV010000009.1 coordinate 48,227, forward strand.
TGCTGACGACAGGCCGATCGCGGTTCGATCAGCGCCTGGCCGGGCTTGGGCCGGACGTGCTGGCCCCGGAGTTCGACCGAGAAGCGTTTCTGGGCCGGCTGCGCCAGGACGATCCCACGCGGCCGATCGGCGATGCCCTGCTGGACCAGCGCACCGTGGCGGGGATCGGCAACATCTGGAAATCGGAGGGTTGCTGGGAGGCTCAGGTGGATCCCTGGCGGCCCGTCAACTCGGTGAGCAACGAGGAGGCGATGGCGGTGATCGAAGGGGCCAGGCCGCGGATGTTCGTGTCGGGAACCCGCGGTCCTCGATTCATCAAGCCGCGGGTTTACCGTCTGGCCGGGCGGCCCTGCCCACGGTGTGGCTCGCCGATCCGGTCCGCCGTGCAGGGTGACGGGGGTCGGATGACGTATTGGTGTCCGGGATGCCAGCTCTGATCGCCTGGGTGGCCGCTGCCTCGCTGGCCTTGGGTCATTGGGCGCCGTCCGGGCACCTGACCTGGTACTGGCAGCTGCAGGGGCGGATCGACAGTCACCACAGTGCTGCCGTCTACGACGTCGACGGATTCGACACCTCCGCTGCGGAGGTCGCCCGGCTGCACCGCCTGGGTCGCCGGGTGATCTGTTACATCGACGTCGGCACGTGGGAGAACTGGCGTCCCGACGCGCACAGGTTTCCCCGCCGGGTGCGGGGCCGTCCGAACGGATGGCCAGGCGAGCGCTGGCTGGACATCCGAGCGCTGCGCGTGCTGAAGCCGATCATGACTGCGCGGCTGCGGATGTGTGCGCGCAAGGGCTTCGATGCCCTGGAGCCGGACAACATCGCGGTGGCCGGACAGCACAGCGGCTTTCCGATCACCGCCGACGAGCAGCTGCGCTACGCCGAGTGGGTGGCGGGCGAAGCCCACCGCCTCGGCCTGTCCGTGTTCCAGAAGAACGATCCCGGGCAGTCCCGGCGTCTGCAGCCCTTCTTCGACGGCGCACTGGTCGAGCAGTGCAACCAGTACTCGGAGTGCGGCGCCTACAGGCCGTATCTGCGGGCCGGCAAGCCGGTGCTGGACGCCGAGTACCGGCGGCGGCTCTACCCGGGCTTCTGCGCCCGGGACGCTCGGGCCGGGATCATGGGGGCGCTGTTCAATCTGGCGCTGAATGGCCGGGTGTACCGGCCCTGCTGGTCGCGCGGCTAGCCTCGGCCGGCCTGGCCCGGTGGCTGCCCGGGGTGGCGCCAGGATCCGAGGTGGGTTCCACTAGCCTCCCGGCCATGTCCGACAGGGCACTCAGGCGGGTGGGGCACAAGGGCGCTGATCTGATCGTGCCCGGCAACACCCCGGAGAGCTTCGACGCGGCACTGCAGGCCGGTGTCGACATGATCGAGTTCGACGTGCTCCCGCAGGCGCCACCGGACTGGCGCAGCGTGAGTGTCGTCGCGGCCGAGCGCCGTCAGTATCCGAACGACCGGCTGGTTCTGGCCCACGATTGGTCAGACGCCACCCGGCGCCAGACCCAGACCCTGGAGGCGGGGCTGGATCATCTGGCCGCCGAGAGCTTTGCCGAGGTCGAGCTGGACGTCGATCTGAAGCTGCCCGGCTACGAGCTGCGCGTGGTCGAGGCATTGCGTGAACGGGGCCTGATCGAGCGGACGCTCATCTCCAGCCATTACCGCCAGAGCCTCGAGCTGATCCGGCGCGAGGAGCCCGGGCTCCGGCTCGGTTGGTCGGTGCCGCTGGTCCGGCGTGACCCCTTCCGCTACCGCCCGCTGGTGCCTGCCGTCCTGGTCATCGCCCAGGCGTGGCGGGCGGCGATGCCCGCTCGGGCGGCGGCCGCACTTCGCGCCGGGCTGTGCGACGCGGTGATGGCGCACTGGCGCCTGGTCACGCCGCGGCTGGTGCGAGCGGTGGAGGCAGCTGGGGGCGAGCTGTACGTGTGGACGGTGGATGAGCTGCCGCAGATCCGGAGGCTGGAGGCGCTGGGGGTGACCGGCGTGATCACCAACGACCCGCGCCTGTTCACAGCGCTGGCGGCTCCGGCGTCATCAGCGTGACCGACGTCTGCCCCTCCACGGCTCGTCTGGGTATAGGTTGTGAGCCTGTGTAGATGAGCGCTCGCGCCAAGAAACGCTCCCGCCTTTCGGTCCCCCCGCTGCTCAAGCAGCTGCAGGGCGACCCCCTCGGCCTCGGCCGGGCAGCGCAGTCGCGCCGCTCCGCGGAGCTGACCGCTCGCACGGCCTCGGCCGACAAGGTGGTTCGCTCGGTCTGCCCGTACTGCGCCGTGGGCTGCGGGCAGCGCGTGTACGTCAAGGATGGCGAGGTCATCCAGATCGAGGGTGATCCGGACAGCCCGATCTCCCGCGGCCGCCTGTGTCCGAAGGGATCGGCCTCGCTGGGGCTGGTGAACAATCCCTGCCGGGAGTACAAGGTCAAGTACCGGCGTCCGTACGGGACCGAATGGGAGGAGCATGTCCCTGGACACCGCCATGGACATGATCGCTGACCGGGTGCTGTCCGCCCGGGACGCCAGCTGGGAATCGGAGCTGCCGCCCGAGGGCGAAGACGAGGCTCCGCTCAAGCTGAACCGCACGATGGGCTTCGCCAGCCTGGGCGGGGCCACGCTGGACAACGAGGAGAACTACCTGATCAAGAAGTTCTTCTCGGCTCTCGGCGCGGTGCAGATCGAGAACCAGGCGCGCATATGACATAGCTCCACGGTCCCCAGTTTGGGGACCTCGTTCGGGCGCGGCGGCGCCACCGGCATTCCAGCAGGACCTGCAGAACTCGGACTGCATCCTGATCCAGGGCTCGAACATGGCCGAGAACCACCCGGTCGGCTTCCAGTGGGTGATGGAGGCCAAGCAGCGCGGCGCCAAGATCATCCATGTCGACCCCCGCTTCACGCGGACCAGCGCGCTCGCCGACATGCACGTGCCGATCCGCGCCGGGACCGACATCGCCTTCCTGGGCGGGATCGTCAACTACATCCTGACCAACGAGCGGTGGTTCGACGAGTACGTCAGGCCTACACCAACGCCAACACGATCATCACCGATGATTTCCGGGACACCGAGGACTTGGACGGTCTGTTCTCCGGATTCGACCCGGAGGACGGCACCTACGACGTCTCCAGCTGGCAGTACAAGGGGATGGAGATCGCCGCACGCCTCCGGAGGTGAGGAGGGGCAGCCGACCGGCGAGCAGGCCCACTACGCCCATGGGGGGACGGCTGCGAGCACGGTCGCCCGCCGGAGACCGACGACACGCTCCAGGACCCCCGCTGCGTCTTCCAGATACTCAAGCGGCACTACAGCCGCTACACGCCGGAGATGGTGGAGCAGATCTGCGGGGTGCTCGAAGCGAGCAGTTCGTCGAGGTGGCCGAGGCGCTGTGTCAGAACTCGGGTCGCGATCGCACTTCGGCGGTCTGTTATGCGGTCGGCTGGACCCAGCACACGGTCGGCGCCCAGTACATCCGCACGGCGGCGATCATCCAGCTGCTGCTGGGGAACATCGGCCGGCCGGGCGGCGGCATCCTGGCGCTGCGCGGGCACGCGTCGATCCAGGGCTCCACCGACATCCCGACGCTCTACAACATCCTCCCCGGCTACCTGCCGATGCCTCATGCCCGGGCACACCCGACGCTGAAGGACTATCTGGAGAAGAACGGGGCGCGCGACGGCTTCTGGGGCTACATGGACACGTACATCGTCAGCCTGCTCAAGGCGTGGTATGGCGATCGCGGCCACCGAGGCCAACGACTACTGCTATGACCACCTGCCGCGGCTGACCGGAGACCACTCGATCTACCCGCCGTGCTGGGCATGCTGGAGAAGAAGGTCAAGGGCCTGTTCCTGTTCGGCGAGAACCCCGCAGTCGGTTCCTCGGCCTCCCGGCTCCATCGCCTGGCGCTGGCCAAGCCTCGACTGGCTGGTGGTACGGGATTTCGGCGAGATCGAGTCAGCGGCCTACTGGCGCGACCGGACCGGAGATCGAGTCCGGTGAGCTGAAGACGGCCGAGATTCCCACCGAGGTGTTCCTGTTGCCGGCCGCCGCGCACGTGGAGAAGAACGGTTCGTTCACCAACACCCAGCGTCTGCTCCAGTGGCACAACCAGGCCGTGGAGCCGCCAGGGGACAGCCGCTCGGACCTGTGGTTCATGTATCACCTTGGGCGCATCATCCGCGAGAAGCTGGCCGGGTCACCAGACCCACGTGACCGTGCCGTACTCGACCTGACCTGGACCTACCCGACCGAGGGGCCCCTCGAGGAGCCGAGCGCGGAGGCGGTGCTCCAGGAGATCAACGGCTGGGACGCCGAGGGCAACCCGCTGTCGAGCTACACCGAGCTCAAGGCCGACGGCTCCACAGCATCCGGTTGCTGGATCTACTGTGGCGCTTACGCGAGGGGCGTGAACCAGCCGAACCAGCGCAGGCCCGGCCAGGATCAGAACTGGGTGGCGGCTGACTGGGGGTGGGCTTGGCCGCTGAATCGGCGCATCATCTACAACCGCGCCTCCGCCGATCCAGAGGGCCGGCCCTGGTCGGAGCGCAAGAAATACGTGTGGTGGGACGCCAGCCAGCAGAAGTGGACCGGGTACGACAATCCGGACTGCAAGCCGATGACAGCCGCCTGACTACGTGCCACCGGACGACGCCATCGCCGACTTTGCGCTGCGCGGCGACGAGCCGTTCGTGATGCAGGCCGACGGCCGGGGCTGGCTGTTCGCTCCCAGCGGGCTGGTGGATGGGCCGCTGCCCACCCATTACGAGCCGTTCGAGTCTCCGGTCCGCAACCTCCTCTACAGCCAGCAGGCCAATCCCGCGACCTTCGTGCTGCATCACCGCTGAGGATCCGTACAACCCGGCTGCGGGAAGCCGCCACGCCGAGGTGTTTCCATACGTCGCCACCACCTACCGGCTGACCGAGCACCACACGGCCGGCGGCATGAGCCGCACGGTTCCGCATCTGGCCGAGCTGCAGCCCGAGATGTTCTGCGAGGTGAGCCCGGCGCTGGCCGCCGAGCGAGGACTGGAGCACGGCGGCTGGGCGACGATCGCCAGCGCCCGGGCGATCATTGAGACTCGCGTGCTGGTCACCGATCGCATGAGGCCGCTCAAGGTCGCCTCCGACCCGCCGCGGACGATCCATCAGATCGGCCTGCCCTACCACTGGGGTTTCAAGGGCCTGGTCACGGGCGACTCCGCCAACGACCTGTTTCACCTGGCCCTGGACCCGAATGTCCACATCCAGGAGGTCAAGGCGATCACCTGCGATATCCAGCCCGGACGGCGCCCGCGTGATCACCGGCTGCAGGAGATGCTGACCGACTACCGGCGCCGGGCGGGCGTCGATGAGGAGTCGAGCGGAGGCGAAGACCGGTGACCCACACGATGATTCAGCTGGACACCGGCGCCTCGCCGGCGCAGCAGACCTACGGGCCGGAGGCCCAGCCGCGGGTCGGCTTCTTCACCGACACCTCGGTCTGCATCGGCTGCAAGGCGTGCGAGGTGGCCTGCAAGGAGTGGAATCACGTGCCCGACGACGTGCTCGGGTTCACGGGGGATTCCTACGACAACAGCGGGGCGCTGGGCGCCGACCGCTGGCGTCATGTGGCGTTCATCGAGCAGGAGCGCACCGTTCAGGACACCGACTCGTTCCGCTGGCTGATGAGCTCCGACGTGTGCAAGCACTGCACTGAAGCCGCCTGCCTCGACGTCTGTCCCACCGGTGCGCTGTTCCGCACCGAGTTCGGGACGGTGGTGGTTCAGGAGGACGTCTGCAACGGATGCGGTTACTGCGTCCCCGCCTGCCCGTTCGGCGTGATCGAGCGGCGCCAGGATGACGGACGCGCCTGGAAGTGCACCCTCTGCTACGACCGGCTCAAGGACGATCGAGAGCCGGCCTGCGCGCAGGCCTGTCCGACCAAGTCGATCCAGTTCGGCGAGCACGAGGAGCTGCGCGAGCGGGCGCGCCGGCGGGTCGAGACCCTGCACGAGCAGGGAATGATCGATGCCCGCCTGTACGGCGAGGACCCCTCCGACGGCGTCGGCGGCTTCGGCGCCTTCTTCCTGCTGCTGGACGAGCCCGAGGTGTATGGGCTGCCTCCGGACCCGGTCGACACCACACGCCACGTCGGCCAGGCCTGGCGAGCGGCCGGGCTGGCCGCGGCGGTGATGACCGGAGCGGTGGCAGCCGCGTTCCTGGGGGGAAAACGGTGAGTCAGCAGGACTCGACCGGCGACTCCTATTACGGACGCCCGATCATCAAGCAGCCCACGTGGACCTGGGAGATCCCCGTGTACTTCGTGACCGGGGGAATCTCGGGCATGTCCTCGGGGCTCAGCTTCGCCGCCCGACTGGCGGGCAACGACGAGCTGGCCCGGCGGGCACAGCTTGGTGCGTTCGCGATGATCGCTGTCAGCCCGCCGCTGCTGATCTCAGACCTGGGGCGTGCCGAGCGCTTCTACAACATGCTCCGGGTGCTCAAACCGAGCTCGCCGATGAGCGTCGGCTCCTGGGTGCTGTCGGGCGCTGGTGGCGCCACCGCGCTGGCCACGTACGGGACCTTCAGCGGCCGGTGGCCTCGGCTGAGCTTTGCCGCCAGCGGCGTCGCCGCTGTGCTCGGGCTGCCGCTCAGCACCTACACCGCTGTCCTGATCGCCAACACCGCCGTGCCGGTGTGGCACGAGGCACGTCACCAGCTCCCGTTCGTGTTCGGGGCCAGCGCCAGCGCCGGGGCGGGGGCGCTCAGCACACTGCTGACCCCGCACGCGGCGTCCGGTCCGGCCAGGCGCCTGGCCGTGCTGGCGACGGCCCTGGAGGTCGTCAGCAACGAGGTGATGGAGCGCCGGCTGGGCGAGCTCGCCGAGCCGCTGCGGAACGGCAGGGTGGGACGGCTGTCACGCGCGGCCAAACTGCTGAGCGGCGCCGGCGCGGCGATGATCGCCACCGCCGGGCGGCGCAACCCGGCGGCGGCGCGCCTCGGTGCGGTGCTGATGCTGGGCGGAGCGATGTCGCTGCGCTGGTCGATCTTCCGAGCCGGGTTCGAGTCGGCCCGTGATCCCAAGTACATCGTCGGGCCCCAGCGGCGCCGGCGGGAGGCGGCTGCTGCGATGACCTGAGCCGGTAGGAATCCGGCTCTTTCCAGCAGGCCCCACCGCCCGGAGGGGGAAAATACCTCGGTGTGATGGATTCTCGCCCGTGACGTAGTAGGTGCGTGGTGCAAACGCTGAGGGAGCCGGTGGTTCAGGGTGGGTCTGCCTGGGAGCGGTTCGAATCGCTCTACCGGTCGAGCCGGGATGACCTGTACGCATACGTGATGACGCTGTTGCGCGACCCGGCGGCGGCCGAGGATGTGACTGCCCTGGCGTTCGAGCGCGCCTACCGGCGGCGCCGCACGTTCGACCGCCGCAAAGGCGAGGAGCGGGCCTGGCTGTTCGGCATCGCCCGCAACGCGGCTCTTGACGAACTCCGCCGCCGGCAGCGCCTGGCCAGCTTGGTCGTCGATCCAGCCAGCGAGGACGAGCCCGAGCTCGACGTCGCCGGCGACCCCGACCAGGACGAGGTCATCCTGCGCCGCGCGGCCCTCCGCCACGCCCTGGACGATCTGTCCGGTCGCGACCGCGAGCTGATCGCCCTGAAGTTCCACGCCGGACTCGGCAACGCCGAGATCGCGCGCGTCCTCGGAGTCACTGAGTCGAACGCCGGGACGATGCTGCACCGCACGATCCAGAAGCTGAGGAAGGCCTGTAATGCGACAGTTTGAAAGAGACCCCGACGAGTTCCCGGTCGATCCTGAGATCAGGGCGGAGCTGGACGCAATCGACGCCACGCTGTCGGGCCGGATCGTCGATCCCGAGTACGCCGAGCTGGCCGAGTTGGCAGTGCTCATAGCGGCCGAGCGGCCGAAGCTCGCGCCCGCCTCCGCGCAGACGATCGATGAGCGCGTGCTGTGGCGGCTGGGTCCGTCAGCGCCCCGCCCGCCACGGCGCAAGGGACGCCGCCTGCACGCGCAGTGGGCTGTTGGCGCGAGCATGGTGGCCGCTACCGTGGTGGCGCTCGTTGTGCTGGTCGGGCACGGAGGCGGCAGCAGCGGTCCGGCGCAGCTGAACGCCACTTCGGCGCCGGCCCACCGGAGCTCGTCGCGAGGCGCCACATCCACGGCAGCCGCCGGATCCGCGGCCACATCCTCACCGGCCCAGGCGTCGGCCAAGTCGACGGCCACCGGCAACCCGACCTCCCCTTCCGCTTCTTCGTCGCCCGCATATCAGTCGTCGCTCGGCGCGTCTCACACTGGATCAACCGCTCCGGCGCCCACCCCGAGCGCCCGCAAGACGATCCAATCGGCCCAGCTGGCGCTGGCCGCCCCCACGCGCTGGGTCGACGTGGTGGCCCAGGAAGTGTTCGACGTGGTGGGGCAGGAGAAGGGGATCGTCCGTAGCTCGCAGGTCACGGCTGCGGCCGGGAGCAAGGGCTATGCCACCTTCGACCTGAGCATCCCCAGCTCCAGCCTGGCCGACACGGTCACCCGGCTATCCGCGCTCCAGCACTCCCAGGTCACGTCGCGCACCGATGGAACGCAGGACGTCAACGGGCAGTATCTATCCGACCAGCGCCGGCTGGGCGACGCGCGGGCCCTGCGCATCTCCCTGCTGAGGCAGCTGGCAGCCGCCACCACGCAGACGCAGATCGCCAGTCTGAAGGCGCAGATCCGCAGCGCCGAGGCGACGATCAACGCGGCCCAGTCGACGCTGCACCAGTTGCAGTACCAGACCGGCTTCAGCCATCTGAACGTGACGATCAACAGCGGCCCCTACCTGACGCCCCTGCCGCTCGCCGGCGCGCAGAGCGGCGGTGGCTTCACGATCGGGCACGCGGCCCACGACGCGCTCAACGTGCTCACTGTGGCTGCCGGTGTGGCGCTGATCGCTCTGGCCGCCCTGGTGCCGCTCGGGCTCCTCGTCGCCCTGTGGGTCTGGGTCGCGCACACGCTTCGCCGGCGTCGCCGCGAGCACGCGCTCGACGCCGCCTGACCCGCCCGGGACACCCTGAGCCCGCTCGGCTGGCTTTGCCGCTTGAATCAGGCCGGTGATCGTCGTCCGCACAGTCGTGGCCGTACTGGCCGCCCTCGGTGTCGCTGCAGTGCTGGCGTCAGTGATCCGGACCGTGGTGCTGCCCCGCGGCGTTCCGGCTCGCCTGGCCCGGGTCGTCTTTCTGACCGTGCGTAACCTCCTGACCCTGCGCCTGAAGCTGGGGCGGCGCAACGACTACCGCACCCGCGACCGGGTGTTCGCCCTCCAGGCGCCGCTGGGCCTGTTCGCCCAGCTGTTCGCCTGGGGCCTGCTCCTCCTGATCGGCTTCGCGGCGCTGTTCTGGGCGCTGTCCGGACCCCGGGCCGGGTGGAGCGACATTCCGCATTCCGTCGAGCTGGCCGGCAGCTCGATGTTCACGCTCGGCTTCGATCGGCCTCCGGGTTTGGGCCGCCAGCTGGTCGCTTTCACCGCCGCCGGCCTCGGGCTCAGCCTGTTCGCGCTGGTCATCACCTATCTGCCGAGCCTTTACAACGCCTTCTCGCGGCGCGAGGCGCTGATCACCAAGCTCGTCGTCCGGACTGGATCGCCCCCGGACGGCGCCCGGCTGCTGATCCGCAGCTGGGAGCTGGCGCGCTTCGAGCAGCTGGACAGCGTGTGGGACGACTGGGAGAACTGGTTCATCGACGTCGGCGAGTCGCACACCAGCTTCCCGCAGCTGAGCTTCTTCCGCTCGCCCCATCCGCGCAACCACTGGGTCCTGGCCGCCGAGTCGGTGCTGGATGGGGCGGCGCTGTTGAGCAGCGTCTGCGACGTCCCGCGTGAGCACCGCAGTGAGCTGTGCCTGGCGGCGGGCGAGAACGCGCTCAAGGCGATCGCCGACTTCCTCGGCATCCCTCACCATCCGCACGAGTCACAGGAGGAGATCCTCCTACCCCGGGAGACCTTCCGTCATGGGTGCGAGCAGCTGGCCGAGGCCGGGGTGCCCCTGGAGGACGACCTGGATCTCGCCTGGCGACAGTTCAGCCGCGCCCGCGCGCGGTACGAGCCGCTGCTGACTGTCCTGGGCCGGATGACCGATGCGCCGCGCAGTGACTGGAGCTCCTGGTCAGACGACGGCCGCCGGCACAGTCCGCCGCTGATCCGCATCCACCGGCCACGAGACCCCGAGCCGCCACCGCCGGAGCCGCCACCGCCCGGGCCGTAAGCTCCGTGCCCGTGGACGAGCTGCAGATTCGCCGGCGACCTGCCGCCACCTCCGAGGCCGAGGGCCTGCTGATCCTTCACCACGGCCGCGGCGCCGACGAGAACGATCTGCTTCCGCTGGCCGACTTCTTCGATCCCGAACGTCGTCTGCACGTGGTCACCCCCCGCGGTCCTCTGACGCTCCCGGGCTGGACGGGGTATCACTGGTACCGCGTCCCCCGGGTCGGCTACCCCGATCCCGAGAGCTTCCGTGCTGCGTTCGGGAAGCTGAGCGCGCTGCACGATCGCCTGTGGGAGGAGACCGGCATCGGACCGGAGCGCACCGTGCTCGGCGGCTTCTCGATGGGCGCCGTAATGAGCTACGCGCTCGGCCTCGGCCCCGGGCGCCCAGCTCCGGCAGGGATCCTCGCGTTCTCCGGCTTTATCCCCACCGTTGAGGGTTGGGAGCCCGATCTGGGTAGCCGCTCCGCGATGCCGGTGTTCATTTCGCATGGGCAGGACGATCCGGTGATCGGGATCGAGTTCGCCCACCGGGCTCGTCAGGTGCTCCAGGACGCCGGCCTCGCGGTGGAGTACCACGAGTTCGCCGGTGGGCATCAGATCGACATGCCATCCGCGCGCGCCGCCGCGACATGGCTGGGCGGTGTGCTGAGTGCACGCCACTAGCGAGCAGACGATCGCGGCACTCCGCCGCGTGCCGGTGTTCGCCACCCTGCCCGACGAAGATCTCGCCCAGGTGGCCGAGGTAGCCGTGCCGCGCAGCTTCGGCGCCGGCCAGACGGTGTTCCGCGAAGGGGACGAGAGCAACACCTGTTACGTGGTCCGTGCCGGGCGGGCCCGCGCCGTGCGCGAGCACAGCGACGGCCGCTCGATCACCCTGGCCCACTTCGGTCCCGGGGACATCTTCGGTGAGCTGGCCATGTTCGACAACGAGCGCCGTTCGGCCACGATCCAGACGCTCGAGGACACCGACGTGACGGCCATCCTCGGCTCCGACATGCGGCGGCTGATGCGCGAGCATCCGCAGATCGCTGTACACCTGATGGCCGCGCTGGCCGGCCGGCTGCGGGACACCAACGAGCGGCTGACGCGGCAGTCGTTTCAGACCGTCCAAAGCCGCGTGGCCGCGGTGCTCTCCCAGATGGTCGAATCGACCCGGGCGGAGGGTGCCCCGGGTGAGGACGTACTGATCGTCTCGACCCAGGCGGAACTGGCCCAGCTGGCGGGATCCTCGCGCGAGTCGGCCAGCCGCTTCCTGGCCGGCCTCGAGCGCGCCGGGATCATCAGTCAGGGTCGGGGCAAGCTGGTGGTGCACGATGTCGACGCGCTGGAGGGGTACGTCTACTAGCCCTCCGCCGTCACGTTCCGGCGCCCGATCGGCTTAGTGCCTCATCTCCCGCCCGGGCGAGCAGCGGTGATCGCAGAGGCCAACGCCGCGCAGACGCGTTCATGCTGTCCGTCGGTCATATGCGGAAATAACGGCAGGGTCAGCGTCCGGCGGGCGTATTCCTCGGTGAGTGGCAGCGATGCCGGGCCGAAACGAGCGAAGCCTGAGGTCCGGTGTAGCGGCGGGTAGTGGACGGTCGTCTGTATGCCGGCTGCGGCGAGGGACGCTCTGACTTCGGCCCGGCTGATGTCCGTGTCCAGCACGACCGGATAGATGTGAAAGCTGGCCCCAGGGGCCAGCAAGCTGGACAGCACCGGCGACGCTCCCTCGATCGACTCCAGTGCCCGCTCGTACTCGCCGGCAAGCTTCCGTCTGCACTCGTTCCCGGACTCCAGCCGGGCGAGCAGCATCGTGGCGAGCGCCGCCCTTGGCTCGTCGAGACGAAAATTGAAGCCTGGCTCCGCCACGTCGTAGCTGTCGGCGGCACCGGAGTGCCGCTCCCAGGTTCCGGAGGTGAGTCCGTGCGAGCGAAGGAGCCGGAGTCGGGCTGACAGGTTGTCGTCGCTGGTCAACACCATTCCCCCCTCTCCCAGGGGAAGGTTCTTGTTGGAGAAGAAGCTGAACGCGCCGGCGTCCCCGATCGTCCCGAGATATCCCCAGGGAGTACGGGTTCCGATGGCGTGGGCGGCGTCCTCCATCAAGGGGATTCCGACCCGGTCCGCCGTCTCGCGCACAGCGTTGATGTCACCCGGATGCCCCCCATAGGACACGGTGATGACGGCCCGCGTGCGATCGGAAAGCCGCTCCTCGACGCTGGCGGCCGTCAACCAGGGGGCATGGATGCCTCCGACGTCGGCGAACACCGGCGTGGCTCCGGCGTGAACCACGCACGCCGCGGTTGCCGCAAAGGTGAGGGAAGGCACGATCACCTCGTCGTTCCGGCCGAGGCCCATTCCCGCGCAGATGAGCTGGAGCGCGGCCGTGCCGCTCGAGACGGCGATCGCGTGCCGACTACCGAAGTACGTGGCCGCCTTCTGTTCGAATGCGGCCACGCGGGGCCCCTGGGAAAGCCAGCCCGACCGATACGCCTCCGCCACCGCCTGCACCTCAGCTTCGGAGAAGCGAATGTCACTGAGTGGAACAGCCCAGTCTCTCATTTCGAAACCGTATCGCCAGCCGAGCGACACCGGCTCGTCGGAGACGCGTTTGGGTATCATGGGTCCGCGTGGATTACTGGGCCGGACGACGCGTCTTGGTCACTGGAGGGGGCGGCTTCATTGGCGGGCATCTGGCGGCCGCGTTGGCGAGCGCCGGCGCCGACGTCCGAGCCCTGTGCCGCTACAACTCGCGCAGCGCTCGGGGCACGCTGACTGGTTCACAAGCGACGAGGTTGCTGGTGTGGAGGTTCGCTTCGGCGACCTACGGGACCCAGAATCGGTCGTTGAGGTCATGGCAGGGTGCGAAGTCGTGTTTCACCTTGGAGCCCAGGTCGCGATCCCGTACTCGTTCCTCAATCCCCGGGACTGCTTTGCGACCAACGTGGGTGGCGCGCTAAACGTGGCGCAGGCCGCTCGCCGCTTGGACGTCCAGCGGCTCATCCACATTTCCACGAGTGAGGTTTACGGAGAGCCGAGCACGGTTCCAATCCGCGAGGATCACCCCTTCGCCCCGCGCTCGCCGTATGCCGCCAGCAAGGCATCGGCTGACCTCCTGATGATGAGCTTCCAGCGCTCCTACGGACTCCCGGTCGGGATCGTGCGTCCATTCAACACATATGGACCCCACCAGTCAGCTCGGGCGATCGTTCCGGCGATCATCACGCAGGCTCTTCAAGGAGGGCCCGTTCGCCTGGGGAGGCTATCGCCCCGGCGCGATCTGACGTTCGTGGCGGACACCGTCCAGGGCATGCTCGCGCTGGGAGCTGTGGAGGCAACGGTGGGTCGGGCTGTGCAGCTCGGATCGGGCGCCGATGCCTCGGTCGGGGAGCTCGTAGAACTTGTTGGAGGGGTGCTTGGGCGCAGCCTTGAGGTCCTTCCCGACGCGCAGCGGGTACGGCCGAACGACAGCGAGATATCCCGGCAGCTGTCTGACCCGTCCGCCGCCAAGGAGCTTTCCGGGTGGCAGCCGACCACCGATCTTCTTGCCGGCCTTGCCATCACGGTTGAGTGGATCAGCGCCAACAGCCACCGTTACGGTTCGGACACGTATGCGACGTGACGCGCTGCCTGTGGGACTATGAGAGCTGCGATTCTGGCCGGCGGACTGGGCACCCGGCTTCGCCCTTACACCACCGTTCTGCCTAAGCCACTCATTCCCGTTGGCGGCCGGCCGATTCTCGAGCTCATCCTCGTCTGGCTGTCCCGCAACGGTGTCGACACGGTGGACGTTTGCCTGGGTCACCTTGGTCAGCTGATCCAGACTTACTTCTCTCGGGAGGAAACGATCCCTCCATCGCTGGATGTTCGCTGGGTCTGGGAGCACGAGCCGCTGGGAACAGCCGGTGCGCTGCGTTCGATCTCTGGACTCGAGGAGGATCTGCTCGTCGTGAACGGCGACATCCTGACGGATCTAGACACAAGGCCCCTGATCCGATTCCATCGCGAGGAAGACGCCGCTCTGACAATCGCGATGAGTGAGTCGCAGGTGACGACCGACCTGGGGGTCATCGAGCACGATGGTGGCCGGGTCACGGACTACCGCGAGAAGCCGATGATCTCCTACAGCTCCAGCATGGGCGTCTACGTGTACGAGCCCCGAGTGCTCCGGGGGCTACCCGACGGGCCGTTGAGCTTCCCCGACCTCGTGCTCAGGTTGCTCGCGCGGGGAGAGCGGGTGAGAGCGTACGCAACGGACGCAGCCTGGAGCCACGTCGGGACCGTGGATCAGCACCTTGAAGCGTCACATTCCCCTCTCTGCCGGCTCGATGATGAGGCCTATCTTTCGGATTCCTGAATTGGTAGCGTGCTGTCGCTGACTGTTTCGACAGGCGTGAACTCCGTGGAGGGCGGTCTCGTAGGGGCTATGCGCGATACCGACTTGGCGCTGACGTCGGCGGATGAGGCCATCGGATCTCTGGCGGGCTCGTCCAGTCCGACTCTTCCTGAGAGGGCGTTCGACCTCGCGATGCTCGCCGTTCTGCTCCCGGTCTTGCTGGTCATCGGCGCTGTCATTGCGTTGGCGATTTACCTGGATTCGTCCGGAAGTGTGATATTCCGCGTTCCGCGGGTCGGCAGAGATGGTCAGATCTTCCAGATGTTCAAGTTCCGCAAGATGCGGCGCGACTGCACCGGCGCCCCGGTCACTGTCGCCAACGACGAGCGGTTCACCCCCATCGGACGCTTTCTCGCCGATTCGCGGTTTGACGAGCTTCCGCAGATCTGGAACGTGATCAGGGGTGAGATGCGGCTCGTCGGTCCGAGGCCGGAGGTCGCGTCGTTTGTCGCCGAGTTCCCAGCTCAATACGCGGAGATCCTGACTGTGGCGCCGGGTATCACGGGTGCGGCACAGCTGCGATTCCTCGACGAGAGGTTCACGTACGAGCGTGAGGATCCGGTTGCGGCCTATCGGGCGCGGATACTGCCGCAGAAGATCTCCATAGACCTGGAGTATGCCCGGAACCATTCGCTCGCCGGTGACCTACGGATCCTGGCTCAGACCTGCGCCCTTCCGGTCACCCGGTTGATCAAGCGCGCGAGTAGCTATGGCCCGATCGTGCGTCCGTGGCTGCCGTTCGGGGTCGTCGCTACGCTGCTCGTGGTGCTGTTCATCGTCTCCTCGGGCAACGTCACCTGAGTCACTGCCTGTGTACGGTCCTTCCTCACTCGCGGCTGCGCGACGGCGCGCGGTTCTGACAGCTCTCTGGGTCCCCATCCTCGCCGCCCTGGCGCTGGCCTCCCTGAGCTTGATGGCGCCGGCCGCCAACGCCACCGGCCGCTCTTATGTCGCGAGCGCCGCATCCTCGGCCCCGGCGTGGAAGATGATCTGGGGTCCCGTCACCCTTAGCAACGGTCACTCGGCGTTTCCGATCTATCACAAGCTGGGAGTACAGGTTTACGAGACAGACCTCGAATGGTCTGAGGTGGCGAAGGAGCGACCCGCCTCGCCCAGGAACCCGGCTGACCCGGCGTATATATGGCCGGCGGGGCTCAATACGGTGATGCAGGAGGCGGCCAGGTACCACATCCGAGTCAGCCTGCAGGTGAAATCGACCCCGGCGTGGGCAAACGGAGGCAAGTCGACGGCGTGGGCCCCCACCAAGCCATCCGACTACGCGAATTTTCTGGTGGCGGCGTCGCGGAGGTACCCACACGTGCGGCTCTGGATGATCTGGGGAGAGCCGACGAGACCCGGAAACTTTCTCCCCATGCCGGCGAACTCTCCGGTAGGCCCGCGGCGCTACGCGATTCTGCTCAACGCTGGGTATCACGCGCTGAAGGGTGTCTCGCGCTCGAACATCGTGATCGGTGGAAACACCTGGTCGGTCGGTCTGGTCGCACCACCTCAGTTCATCCGCTGGATGCGGCTGCCGAACGGAAAGCCTCCCCCGCTGGACTATTACGGCCACAACCCCTTTTCGCCTCGGTTTCCGAGGCTATCCCAAAAGCCTTATTACCACCGGCTGAGGGACATCAACGACATCGACACGCTCGAGACTCAGTTGCGAAAGACGTACCACCGAAGGGTCAAGCTGTTCATCTCCGAGTACACGATCTCGTCGAACCGGACCAACCGCGCCTTCAACTTCTTCGTCTCCCGCGAGCGTCAGGCGAAGTGGGTGACCGCCGCCTTCCATCTGGTCGACTCCGTCAACTACGTGGCGGGACTCGGCTGGTTCGATCTGGCGGATGAGCCACCGACGGTATCTCGCGGGCTCACCACCGGCCTGATGACGTGGAATTACAAGCCTAAACCCGCGTTCTACGCGTACGAGCACGCGCGCTAGCGCCCGGCCCGGCGTGCGGGTTTGCTTTCTCACGCACTACTTCCCCCCTGAGGTGGGAGCGCCTCAGACGCGCATCGCACTGCTCGCCCGGGGGCTTGCTGCGGCTGGGTGCGAGGTCACCGTCCACACGGGGTTCCCCCACTACCCCGATGGGGTGATACCCGAGCCCTATCGGAACCGGCCGTGGTCACGGGAATCCGTCGATGGCGTGCGCCTGTTACGCAGCCTCGTTCTGCCGGCGCCCAACCGACACTTCGCCCGTCGGGTTGTGGACCACGCTTCGCTGGCCACCAGCGCGCTCGCTACGTTGCGACTCAGTGGCCCTTTGGACGTCGTCGTCGCTGAGACTCCGCCCCTGTTCACGGCTGCCGCCGGCGTCGTCTACGCGCGTCGCAAGCACGCGGCCTGCATCGTCAACGTGGCGGACCTCTGGCCCTCGAGCGCGATCGAGATGGGGGCACTGCGCAGCCCGGCGGCGATCGACCTCGCCGAGAGGCTGGAGCGATGGGTCTACCGACACGCCGATCTGGTCACCGCTCCGACGCGGGGCATCACCGACAGCCTCGCGGCTCGTGCTGAGACTGCGGGACGGGTCCGTCGAACGTGGCCCGTTGTCGACGTGGATCGGTTCGATCCCGCTCCGCCGCCGGCACTCGGAGGTCCGCTCCGGGTGTTGTACGCCGGGACCGTGGGGCTGGCGCAGGGCCTAGAGGTACTCGTCGATGCCGCGGAACTCGTCGGTCCGGAGGTGGTGGCGGTCACGATTGCCGGCGCGGGTGCCAAGCTCAAGGAGCTCCGGGCGCGGGTCGCGGCACGAGACGGCGGGAACGTCACTCTCCTCGGCCGAGTAGGACCTGAGCAAATACCGCAGCTGTATACCGAGGCCGACGTTGGTGCCGTGGTCCTGCGGGACCTGCCGATCTTCCGCGGTGCGCTTCCGACAAAGCTATTCGAGGTGATGGCGGCGGCCCGACCGGTGCTGTTGGCCGGGCGGGGAGAATCTGCCGACCTGATTTCGGACACTGGAGCCGGCTTGGTGGTGGAGCCGGAGGATTCCGCCGCTCTGGCCGAAGCAATACGCCTGTTGCAGGCCGACTCGAATGCGCGTCTGCGCGCCGGCCAGGCGGGGCGCGCTTGGGTCGAGCGGTATCTGGGCGCGGACAGGGCGACGGCTGCCTGGATGGAGATCCTGGGCGAGGTTACTCAGACCCGGTCCGGGGAACGCGAATTCGAGCCAGCTGCTGCAGCCCGGTATCGAGTGGATTGAGGCGAAGCGCGCGGCGGTAGAAGGCGCGGGCCAGTGCAGAGTTACCGCCCCGCGCCTCGAAGTCCCCCAGCACGCCCAGGCTGGCGAAGTCATCCGGATCGAGCTGGAGCGCGGTCAGGAGCTGCTGATGAGCTCCAGGACGAGCTCCCATCGTCTCGAGGGCTGAAGCCTCCAGATAGTGTGGCGTCACCGCCCACGGATCCAGTGAAGCTGCAGTTCGCGCTGCCGAGAGCTCTGCGGCCGGCCGGTCGATGAGTGCGCGTGCCTGCTGAACGTAGGCATCGGACATGAACAGCATCACGACGCCGGCAGCCAGGGCGCCCAGAACACCGGCCACCGCGGCGCGTGCACCGATCGGCGCCGGCCGACGCGGCCCAGGCGGTGCATCGAACCCAGATCGGACGCACGGGACCGCGACTCGTCCTGTGGCGATCTGGGCGGTGCCGATCGCCAGCGCCAGCAAACCGACGGACGTCAGCCCGGGGATCCGCCAGATCCAGTCGACCGCGCTCTGACCAAGTAGTACGGCTCCTGTGGCTATCAATCCCACTGCGTGGCGCCGGGTCTGAGGGTCGGCCCCGGCCCAGCCGGCGGCCAGGACTCCCGTGACCCCAGCCAAGAAGATGGTGAACAGTGCTGCGCCCACCACGCCGTCCTCGGCCAGGAGCGAGAACACGAGGCTATGCGGATCGTCCAGGTTGCGGTCCGTGGCGCGATAGCGGTAGTAGCCGGCGCTGTAGTTGTCGGCCCCCATGCCGGTAATAGGCGCACTGTCGAACTCCCTGATCGCCACACGCCACAGGTCGTAGCGCTGACCCCCCACTGACGTGTAGCGAGTACTGGTGGGTGTGGCGGCGTTGAGATCTTGGAACTGATGCCACTTCCGGTGCGCGAAGCTGATCGGATTGCCGACGGCGACGATGCCGCCGGCGAGGCACCCTGCCACGATCACAACCAGGACCACGCGGGCGATCCCGCGCAGGCGCAGCATGGCTTCCGAGTTGGCGCGTAGTCCGGAGTCGAGCAGCGCGAGCGAGAAGCCGATGACGAATGCCACCAGACTCACCACGCCGGCCGCTCGCGCCGCCGTCGCTATGTCACGGGCGGTGACGTAGCCGTGACCCGCGTCGAATGCATGAAAGGGGCGCAACAGCCAGTGTGAAGCCAGCGCGACCAGTAACGTCAAGAGCCCCGCGACGTAGGCCCGGCGCACTCGATCGGGTGCAAGCGCCAACGCAACCACGGCGCCGAAGACGAGCCCGAGCAGGATGCCCCGGGACTGGGTGAGGAAGCTGAGCGACAGGCACAGGGCGGCTAGACCCAGCGCAGCAGCCCTCAGAAACCGTCCGGCACCACGGTTGGCCACGGCAGCGATGTACGGCCAGACGGGCAGGGCGAACAGGAGCGCCGTGGCGTTGCGGTAGTTGATCGGACCGTTCAGACGACCAGCCAGAAAGAGGCTGTTGTCGCCTAGCAGCAGTCGTACGAGGACGTACAGTGCGATCACACCGATCCCTCCGCTGAGCGCCCACCCCACGAGGGTGAGGACTCGCTGCGAGAGGGGCAGCAGGAAGGGGAGGGTGAAGATCCCCGCGTACAGGACGAGCTGACTGCCGGCCACGAATGCGGGATCTGGTGCGGCGGCCCACAACATCGACAGCAGTGACCAGATCGCAAGCCCCCAGATGCCGGCCAGCGCTACCCGGACCCAGGGAGACGAGGTGCTCAGGCGGCCATGGACGCCCACCGTGGTGATCAGAACGGCTAGCACGAACAGAGTCAGCGGCGCCCAGCGGCTGATCCCGAAGGCGCCCTGGGAGACGGTCGCCACCAAGAGAAGCGCGACGGCAAAGCAGGCGGCCAGAGCCGCCGGTGGGCGGTTGTGACTTCCGCCGCGCGACCCGTCTCGACGCGGCCCGACAGAAAGTCCTTGTTCTTGCCCTGCCCGGAGAGTTACCATCGCGGTCTGATGGTGCGGCGTCCTGCCCTGATCATCTCGCCCCTCGTCCTCCTTCTGGTGCTTGCCGCACCAGCTCTGGCTCACCGGACCCGCGGTCGGGATAGTGACCCTAACGCGAACAGCCCGGCCGGGGTTATTTACGCGATCCCACTTGACCACGCGCGGCAGGACGCCTCTCCGCACCGCCGCTTATCCGGCGCAGCTGGCGGCGGCTACGACAGCTCGGCGGGAGGTGGCGCCGGCGGAGGCACAGGCTCCGGCGCGGGTGGCTCCGGATCTGTGACCGGGAGCGGCGGTGGAAGCTCCGGCGGCAGCGGCGGATCGAGCCACTCCGTGGCCAACCGCTCCCTGCTTGTTCCGGGCGGGCAGCCTGGATCCCTCGTCCACTCCAGCAACGGCTACGGATCCTCCTCGCAGATCCCCGGCGTCAGCGGGCCTCTCCCCGCGGGGTTCCGCTCGGTCGAGGGCTCCGGAAGTTCCGCCCCGACGACCGCGATCCTGATCTTGGTTCTGGTGCTCGCACTCGGCGGGCTAACCGGCGCGGGTGCGTGGCGCGCGGCGCACCCGCGCTGACCCCTGGGGGAGGACAGGATCCTCTCGGTCCGTGCGACCCTCTGACGCAGAGGCGAGAAGGCTGGGACGGGTTTTCGACCGATACCGGGGGAGCCCTGGGAAGCGTCGCGCCTGGGCAGCCGCCAACCCCGGGAATCAAAGCATTCGAGATGAGCTCTTCGGTGCAGTTGCCGGAGTCCTCTACGAGGGTGGCGGCCAGCCGCGCCGGCTACTCGACGCAGGATGCGGGACGGGATGGTTTCTTGAGCGGATGGCCGGAGCTTCGGCGTCGAGCGCCGAGCTGCACGGCGTCGACCTTCTGGAGGCGCGAGTGGAGGCGGCTCGCCGCCGTGCGCCGGCGGCCCGGGTTGTCTGTGCGGACGTGCGCGAGCTGCCTTACGGCTCGGGTACCTTCGACGCCGTCCTGCTCCTGACGCTGCTGTCCTCGTTGGCCAACGAAACCGATGTGCAAAACGTGCTGGCCGAGGTCTCCCGGGTCCTGGCGCCGGGGGGCGTGGTGGTCGTCTGGGAGCCTAGGATCCCCAACCCCTTCAATCGCCACACGATCCATGTGAGCTTGGACATGCTTCGGAGCGCGCTCGGTACAGAGCTTCACCGCCGGACGCTGACGCTTCTTCCGCCGCTGGCCAGGCGGCTTGGTCACAGGACGAAGCTGCTCTATCCCTCCTTGGTGCGGGTTCCCCTGCTACGTAGCCACTGGCTGGTGTGGTGCCGCTCGTGCCCAGGACGGAAGCCGGCCAGAGTCAGTTATCTGTGACGGCGTAGACCCGCTCCAGCAACTTCTGCTCTTCCGTCCAGCTCACCTCCGCGGCGAAGGCTCGCACCCGGCGGCGCACGGTTGAGTTTGCGTCGGCCTCGAGGAGGCGCCTCAGACCGCCGGCCACGGCCTCGAGATCGGCAGGCTCAACCACCTCGCCCAGCCCCGCCTGCCGGACCACCTGGCCGATGACCGGCAGATCGCTGGCCAGCATCGGGAGCCCGGCGGCCGCGTACTCGAATAACTTGTTGGGCAGCGTCAGCTCATAACTCGGGCAGACCGGCTGGATCAGCATGAGACCGACCTGAGCCGGTGCAATTGCGTCCAGGACCAGCTGAGGCGGAACCGGCGGCTCGAGCGAGATGCGGTCCCCGACCCCAACATTCTGAGCGCGGTGGAGGAGTTCGGCCCGGTACTCCGCGCGGCCAGGCCCGATCAGGCGCACGCGCACGTCCGGCACCATGGCCATCGCATCGATGACCTGCTCCAACCCTCGGCCCGGCATCAGTCCGCCCAGATAAACGGCTGTGCCGAGCTCTCGCCGGACGGGCTGGGCAGGCGAGGACGGCCCGCTCGGGATGTTCCGGACGACAACCGGCGGAGGGATCCGGTACCGGCCGGCCATCTTCCGCGCGTACCCGGGGCTGGTCGTGATCACAGCGTCGGCCAGCCGGACGAACAGCCACTCGCATGCCAGGAGCCACGGCCGCCACTCACGGCGGCCATTCCGGTCTGGCCACAGCTCGTGGCAGTCATAGATCAACCGACTGCCCACCAGCGCCTTGGCGGCTATGCCGACCCACATCGTGTTGTAGTCGTTGGCGTGGACCAGCCCAGGCTTGATTCGCCTGACGATGCCGATGGCCTGGCGGTAGAAGTCACACGTTGCGGCAAGCCGCCGCAGCCGTCCAGAGCGCGCCGGGAGGGTGACGTCCGGCCGCTGGCCGGCGGCCGGACCGCCGGGTGAGGACCCTGGCCCGGGTTTGCGCCCGCCCCGCCTCAACGCCGCCAGGGGCGCGAGCCGTAGAACCTGGACGCCATCGAGCGTGAGATGAGGAACCGATTCGGTGACCGAGCGAACGCCCACTACAAGGACTGAGCATCCAACGGCCTGGAGAGTGCGCGCCTCCCGCAGTACCCGCGCGTCGTGGCTCACTGTGTTGCGAACCAGGATCACCGCTCGGAGCGGAGACACCGAATTCAGCCCCCGAGCGTGGCGATGTTGGGTGGGTCTTCGATTGGCGCCGGGACTGGAACCGGCAGGCGGCCAGTCGGCAATGTCAGCTTCGAGATGAGCCGCGAGCGGTACCGCGTCGCCCGGCGCACGAGGTGGAAACCGGTCTCCAGCAGGTCCAGCTCACCAGGGTCGATCTCATCATGGAGACGCCTCATCAGCATGTCCCGCTCAGCGCGGGATCGGGGCGATAGCAGGTAGGCGCCGACGCGAATGTCGCAGGCACGAGGTCCTCCCAGTCCGGTGAGACTGCGCAAGGCCGCGACGGTGCGCAGCTCGAGCTCGGGCTCGGTCATCCCATGTTGCCGAGCGAGCTCGGCTGGGTCAGCTGGCCGCGCCAGGGACCGCATCAGGATGGCCTCCGTCCGCGGGAGCAGGTCGAGCTCCCGCCGAACCCGGACGACGTCACTGTGCCGTGGCAGGATTCCCCGGACGGCACGGGCGAGAGCCGACCACCATGCTCCAAGGCGCGATCCTGAAGATCAGCAGGGTGAGCGCGAAGGTCGCCAGGCCCGTGAAGCCGATCACCAGACGCATGGACGGGAGAGTCCGCGGCCAGGGCCTGGGTGCCGAGCACGCAACCGACGGCGAGGCCCACTGCCGAGAACAGCCGGAACCAGGGCACCGGTAACGGCTCCTCTCCACTGCGCGCCAGAACAATCATGAACCCCCGCAAAAGACATACGTGGCGCCCATCGCAAGGGCTTGACCAATGGCGCCGAAGCCGGCGGATCCAAGACTGTACTGAAGCCGATGTACAGTCCCGCCGGCCACGACCGATACGGCCACGTAGTAGGCGCGCTTGTGCTTCCGGATCATCATCCGGTACACGATCATGTAGATCCCGTAGATGGTCCAGCCGAGCAGCGCAAACGGGATCACGCCCGCCACGCCGTGGTAGGGCGCCGGGAGCAGACGGACCAGCTCGTCTGCGAACACCGCGACCGTCACGCGCACAAGGAGCGTGGTGATCACGAACACCATCACCACCCGATTGCGCAGACGGTCCTCGTCCTGCTGCGCTGCTCTGAACAGTGAGGTGCGGCGAACCGGCGACATACTGGTCAGCAGACCCGATATGTAGTGGGTGTTCACGGACGCCACGCTCGAGGCGAGCGAGAAGCGCCCGACCTCGGCCTGCGCCTCGATATCCGGCAAGCAGATATACCCCAGCCGTGTGAACGAAGCCTACGCCGATGTTGACGGCACGTACGGCAGACCAAGCCATAGGGCGCGGCGCAGGTCCTCGGCGGCAACGCTGAATCGGTAGCTGTGCCGGGTCGCGGCCAACAACCCGACATAGAGCTGATGAGCGTGCCGGCCGATAGGGCCAGGAGCCCCCGTGACCCCCCCGACGTCGGCATCAGCCCTCCCAGGGCTACCACAACCGCACCGGCCGCAGAGCCGGTGCAGGGAGTAGGCAGCGATTCGGCGCTCCATGCGCGGCGACATTGACCATGTACCTCCAAACTGCGCTCAGAGACCAGACAGCGTGCTCAGGAAGAGCAGTGTCCCCAGGGGCTGATCGACCCAAAAGCTGCGAGTGAGCGGCGCCGGTGAAGATCGCGGCCGCACCCGCTGACTGCGGTGCCGAGCAGCACAGTGTAAACTAGCGTTGTCGTCAGCGCCCGACGCAGGATCCAGCGTTGGTTCGGCTCGATAGCTGCCGGTCGTCATCGTCGCCGTCGTCATCTCGCCGCCCCCGCCGAAAACGAGTTGCATTGTGCCCTGAAGTGAGCCGGCATTGAGAAGGATGGCCACCATCGAGGCAACGAATACGGCGAACGCGTAGTGGCCGAAGTGTCTGATGCTCAAGAAAGAACGTGAGGATGGAGTCGTCGATAGGAAGCCGAGGCCCTGCGAGACGAAGTTGGCCGCCACGATCAGGCTCGCGCTGCGGCCCCAAGCGGTTGCCAGCCTGGGCATGACCGGTGCGGGCTGGCCGCTGGATGTCAAGCCAGTGGCCTCCGTGCCACGGTAATCGTGTACCCGGTCAGCCTTCGCCGGAGGGCGCCGCCATGGGTAGCGTTCCGCGCGTCGCAGAAGCCCACTGGCTCAGCTCGGCGCGAGCGCCATGCGGCGTCCTGAGGCGCACCCGCGAGCGGCGGGTCCCGGCCGCCTTGGTCAGAACGGTCGCCGTCTGGTGCGGGAGCATGCCGATGCACCACCAGCCCGTGAAGTTGTCCCGGGGATGGAGGCGGTTTGGATCACGCACGATCACGAAGCCTCCTGGCCGCAACGCCCGGTAGGCCTCCTCCAGGCACCGCTCGCGCGCATCGCAGTCGACCAGATAGCAGAGGCTGTTGTTGAGTAAGGCCAGGTCGAAGCAGGCATGCGCGACGGGCGGCGCCTCCAAGCGACCTGACCGAAGCAAGACTTGAAGACCATGCTCGTGCGCAATCTGGTTGCCTACGCTGACCCGTTCGGACGCGATGTCGATACCGATAACCGATGCTCCCTCTGCGGCGAAGAGCGCCGATAGCGCTCCATAACCACAGCCGAGGTCGAGCACGTTGATGCCCTTGAGACTCCGGGCAGCCCAGCGTGTGCAGGGCTAGGTCGAGTAGAGGCCGGCCCCGAGCTTCGATCAGGTTTGAATTCGTGGCGATCGTGGTCTGGGTGGCCGGGAGATGTGGATCCTTGCCGAGAGCGACAAGATGTGCCGTAACCTCTCGCTCATAAGCGCGGACGATGTCCTGAAGCCCTGCGGCTCATCCTGGTGGGGCGTCGCCGCGAGTACGAATGGGGCCAGCGGGAAGATGGTCAGGTAGGCTCGCACCGACGACCCTGTCGAGCAGCAGCCCTGGACCGCCGGCCCAGTTATTGGGGTGGGTCAGACAGAGGATCGGCGTGGTCCGGGCCTCCATCAAGGCGCTCGGCTTAGGCCCATTTCCCCAACCACCGTCGGGCCCGGATCGGTCCGTGAGCCAGGCGCCGAGCTTGCGTCCGCGCATGGCCTCGTTGCAGTCGACCACACCGTGAAACGACTCACTGCTCTGCTTGCGCATCAGCAATCCGTTATGAACTCCCGGCACGCGCGTGTCTCCGTGGGGACACGACACTTTTGATCGGCCCGAATAACCGGATGAAGCGCTCGATCTCCCCGTCGAGCTCGATCCGACACGACGCCAGCGTGGCAGCATCGATCGTGGTGCCGGCTCGGTTGATCATTCTCCGCGTCAAGGTCTCGTAGTGGAACCCGACGGCAAAGCCTTGAGTGCGGAGACGTCGGATGACTTCGGGATCGGCCGTCCGCCAGCGGAAGAACCACGTCGAGCGAAGCCCAAAGTCGGCCTCGATCTTGGCCATGGCAAGTGCCGAGCGCGGATGCTGGTCGACGTCATGTCGCAAGATCAAGATCGGCTCGCGCTCCCGGGGCGGGTCGAACACAAATCGCTCGAGACAGATCACCCGATAGCCGTGACGGAACGCATCATCCACAAGAGTCCGATATTCACTCCATCGGGCGCGGGTCAGAGTCCGGGCCAAGAAGTGCCGTCTACGTCCGGACGGGCTCCCCCACGGTCGCACTTGGCTCTCGTATCACCTGCGCGATCAACTCCCATGTGGCGCGGAGTTGCTCTCCCGGGGAGGTTTCACCCGCCTGCCCGGACCCCGCAGCGACTGAAGCACGGCGTACTTGATCCCGGACGCGCGAGTCGCCAACCGGAAGCTGCGGCTGTTGTAGATCGCCTGAAGCTGCCCGGCGCGAATCGATAGGCGCCGTTGTACACGAGCGAGTTCCGCCTCCAGGACCTCGATTCGTGTCATCTGCTCCTCGAGTTCCCGGGCTGTGCCTTCGAGCTGTTGCCTTTGCCTTAGCTTTGCCCCATCCAGTCGTGCGGCATGGTCGCGTGCCTCTCGAAGTTGGCGCTGTGCCGTTGCGAGCTCCCACCTCACGGCTCGCAGTCTGAGAGCGTAGAGCCGCTCGTTCTCCCCGTCCATTGCGTCCCGTGCAGCGCACAGGCGGTTCCACTCCTCGAGGATTAGACCAAGCTCCTGCTTGACCGCGGTCAGCTCTCGGAGGAGTTCCGCGAGGCTCTCTCGCCCGTCCGGGATCACTGCAGAGTCATGACAGGTCCGCTCAGTCCCGGTCACGGCGAGCAGCTCCTTTGCGGTGGCGGACGAGCTGGGCTCCAGCGGTGTTGGACGCTCATCCATCCGGCTCGACGGTCGCGTAATCAATTTCAAGGTGCTGATGCGCACCGCGCCTGAACCTGAGCTCGTGCCGTCGGTCTCCCGCTAACCACGCGAGCCGGCCTCGACGTGCGTCGTCATAGACGCGTGAGAACTCGTGATCGGGAGCGAGGGGCGCATCGTCCAGAGAGATCAGCGTCGCGAAAACATGGGCTTCAGGTTCAGCCGGCAGGTAGCACGCGGTCATGCGGGCTCCAGGGTGTAAGCCTTGCGCGAGATCCATCCCAGCAGGGGCTCCACCTGCCCGTGCGCGTGCTCGCCAAGCCTTGCGGGCAGGACGGCATCGCTCGGACGTGCAGACCATCCTCAAACCATCCCGAGCTGTTCGTCATCCGCGGCTTGGACGGTCAGCTCGGGAGCAGACTGGAACCACTGTCGGAGCTGATGAGATTGACCAGCCAGGTCCCAGAGCCAATCGACCGTAATCAGCCAATCGCCGGGCTTAAGCATAAGCTGCCGCACATGTTCGAGGCCCTGCACGCGACGAGTGGCCAAAGCGTGAAGCAAACCGGAGGCCTCCCCGGCGTCCACCATGCCTGATCCGCAGAACGGGACGTAGCGTCGCGGGAAGCTTCTGTCGTCGATCTCGATTGTGTTGTGGGCGCGGGTCGACTCAACGTACACCCGCTTTGGATCGGGGTAGTGGAATCCCTCCTCGAACAGAGTCGTTCCCGGTTCGACCGGCCCCACGTATCCGTAGCGGCCGGAGTCGGTGAGAATTTCGCGGCCACGGTCGTACCAGACGAATGTCATGTCGTCAGCGTGCTTGTGGACCCTTGAGTGGAACGCGCAGGTCATGGCCAGGTAGGAGCAGTCCTCGAAGTTGTCGGGACCCGTTGGCCAGCGATCCCGAAGGACGCCGTAGCCGCCCTTCGCGAAGAGCCGGGTATTCGTCCCGGGTTGGCTTCCGTCTCGACCGCCGGTGAGCACGAACCGAAGTAGGTCGTTGGTGACTCGTTCTAGGTGCCGGACGCGGGGTCGGCGTGGGGATGAGTCACCGAACATGGCGAGTCGATGATCCGGCGCCACCAGCCACGCGGTGGACTCCTGAATCCGCTCGTAGAGATCCACTGCCCACTCGTCTGTGACCAACCCAGAGCCGATGATGCCGGACAGGGCCTGCATCAGCATCCACTGATAGTCCGGCGAGTGCTCCAGGTGCACGCCATCTTCGCTGAAGTGCTCGCTCATCAGGGTCCGGAAACGTTCCGCCCCCTGCTCCAGCGCCTGTGTCATCCTCCCGAAGCCTTGGAGGCGTCGGCCAAGAGCGAGCTGTCCGGCGGCCTGGTAGAAGCCGTGGTTGGAATGTTCGGCGAAACGATCGTCGTCCGCCAAGACGACGCGATGCGTCTCTGCCGCGTCGAGCAGCCAGGCGATCTGATCGTCTGAGGCCGCATCGGTCCTGGCGACGACGTCGAGCAGGTACGCAAGTCGGTAGGCGCGCTTGCCCACCGCCATGTCGTACCAGGCGAACTGCGACGGCACGTCGCGGATCGGGAAACGTGCGCGACCAGTCGACGGCCAGCTCAAGTGCCCACTCAAGGTAGGCGGGGGTGGGCGTGCGGTCGTAGGCGGCCAGCACCGTTCCGATCGGATCCCATGACTGCAGATGGAAATGCCAGCTGCGGTTGTCGGCACATAGCTCGTCCCAGGCAACCGGCGCCTCCAGCTTTACACGCGGGAAGGGCCCGAGCTGCCAGCCATCGGAGATGATCACTGCCGCCCTAACCGGAGCATCCTCGTCGAGCAGGTTCTCGTACTCGAAGCGTTCACGCTTGCATTGCTCCGCACGGAAGGTCTGGATGTTCGCGACGGCCGCAGGCGTGGCGTTGATGCGCGAGCTCATGTCGGTCGGACCTCGGCGTACAGGTCGAGGTACCTGTCGAGGGCGAGGATCGGCTCCGGCACCTGGTCGGTTTGCGCTGTTCTCGTCCCGCGCAAATCCTGGAGAGCTTCGCCGTTGAGGAGCCGGCGAAGTTCGCTGGCCTGCGGAACGACATCGACCGCGGAGGCCACTCCGACGACACTCCGTCCGGCGGCCAATGCGTCTAGCGCTTCATGTGCCGTGGCAGCTACTACCACGTCCATACGAGCCAGGCAGCGCGCCGCTTCATTGGCGGGGATCTTGATCTGCTGAACGTCCGCGGAACGATTGTGCCGGTGACCCTCCGACTGGTCACCGGCAGAATCGCAGACCAGAACGACTACCCGGCTCGATGTCGGACTGTCGCTCAAACTAGACACTGCGGGAATAGCGGGTGAGTCACCCCGGTAGGCGACGGTCCCGACGACGGGCGCGTCTACGCCGCTCCGCTTATTGGTCGTCCCCTCGAACCAGCCAGCGGCCAGGAACGCGGGCACAATCCTCAGCCTGCTCGGCCGTACTCCGGCAGCCACGGCACGCGCGTATTGTCGTTCGTTCACAGCAACCACCCGGTCCGCCTCCGCGACGGCCTCGACGAGCATCGGACTCGGAACATAGGGTTCGCGCTCGAGTTCGCTGATGACTGGGAGCGAGTGCCGCTTGCCGAGAGCGACGGCGAGCGGCGCCACCTCGATACTTGCAGCGTGCAGGATCTCTGGTCTCACGATCTCGAGCAGTTGCTCGGCGATCGAGGTCAGAGAGTGCAGTACACCAGAGGCATCATCCGCACCGGCGGATGGGTGCAGACGGTAGTAGGCGACGCCATCCACAAAGTCGTATGCCTCGGCACACCCGTCGCTCGCAGCGTCGGCTAGCCCGACATTGGTCATTGCGCCGACGTCCACGCCGGCGTCCCCCAGGGCGACCATCAGACCGTGGTGGTCGACGGCGATCGCCGAGGCGGGAGGCGCCGATCGAGCGATCAGGTGAAGGACACGAAGTGGCTGTGTACGTCGCATTTGAGTGTCCTCGGTCGAGTGGTGGGCACACTCTGGCTCGGGTCTCGATCTCCCTCAGAGCTCTCGGCATCCGGCCCGAGCGCCACGCGCTCTGGCTCCGCCCGCTCCCGCTCGGCCGCCAGCTCCTTCTTGAGTCGCCGCAACTGCGCACTGATGTCGGAAAGTTGACGAGCCGTGTTGGCGCGTTCGGCGTCGGTTGCTGCCAGCCCTCGGCTGGCGAGACTGACAGCTTGGCGGAGGGTGGTGAGTTCGTGCTCCTGGGTCTCCTGTGCGGACAGAGAGGATTCGAGGACACTGGCGAGCTGTCGTTCGGCGGCCTTCAACGCTTGCATCCATGTCGCGCGGGAGGCCACTGACGGTTGTCCCGCATAGGTCCTCCCGGCAATCGCGACGAACTTGTCCAGCAGCGCGATGTCGCCGATGTGCACAGAACCTGCCAGCAGTTCAATCTGTCCGCTCAGATACAGCGGCTCGTTGAAGGGAGGACCGCGCAGCTCCGCGTAGCTTGACGTGACCGCGATCCTCCCTCCTGGTTTGAGGACCCGGAGCGCCTCTGCGACCACGGGGCGCGGATCGCTTTGCTCCTCCAGTACCTGTCCCAGAAGGACGCCATCGAAATGATCATCGGGAAACGGCAGGCTTGCTGCTTCGGCCTGCACGTAACTGAGCCGTTCGCGCACGGCATCTGGCTCGCTCTGAGCTCGACTGCGGGCCCAGTCGATTATCCCGCCATCGCGGTCCACCCCTATCCCGGTTCGTCCATCTCGCGCCAGAAGAAGCGCGGCGATCCCCTGTCCGCATCCGATGTCGGCGACCAGCCGGCCGGTCACCTTGGTGATCATCCAATGGATCCGCGCGGCGAGAGCCCGCTGCTCTGAACGGGATCCAACCTCTCCTAGGAACAACTCGGTGACACGGGCGTTCAGCCGCGCCGTCAACTGCTCATCGCCTGTTCTCGGATCGCTCTCGGGCGGGTGTCGTCGAACCTGCCGGCGCTCCGGAGGTCGCCCAGGCTCACCGGCCTGACCAGGTGGGCCACCAGCGAAGAGGCCAGTTCCCCAGGTGAGATTCCCGGCAACACCTGGCTGAGCCGCTCGCGTGCTCTGGCCGTGTCGTCGCCCGACATCCGTCGAGCGTCAAGCATCTCCAGTCCGACCTGGTGAAACAGCATCACATACGAGGTTGCCGTAAGCCAGTTGACGTACAGCAGCGGTTCATGGAAGCGCGCTCTCATCAGCCGCGCCAGGTCTCGCTCGCCGACGAGCAGCTGAGGGTGCGAGGCTAGGAAGCGTGTGTGCGCGCGAGTCGGTGCGGTCGCCGTACAGAGGGGCACGCGGACTACCAATGAGCCTCCTGGCCGCAGCACTTCGAAGCAGCCCGCCAGCGTGGACGCAACCTCCTCTGGCGTCAGCCGATGGAGATAGTTGACGCATACGATTGCATCGACTGACTCCAGCTCGAGCGTCAGCTCTCCCGGGGGGACGTGAGCCGCCGAATCCGCTTGTCGGGGTGCTCCTCCTCAGCCGGTGTCGAGTACGGGTGCTCATCAACTCCGATCAGGTGGCTGGCGCTCGTGCGCTTCCCCAAGAGCTTGAGGAGGTCCCCGCGCCCGCAGCCGAGATCCATGACGGTCAGTCCATCGAGCCGCGGTAGGTAAGGCGCCACCAGATCGTCCAGGAGTCGTTCGGGCGACGTCATGTCGTCCTCCGCTGGGCGACCAACGGGCGGAGGGGACAGAGCCGGAGGGAGTGAGTCGGAGTGTGTCGCGACACGTCTGCTTCGCAAGACGCCGCTCTTCAGCTGCCAAAGCCGCAGATGGATTGCGTTAGCCGCGCGCCGCATCTCCGTCCACAACGGATAGGACGGGCACGAGGGGTCGACGCAACGTGACCCGCAGTCCGGACGTCCGCAGCTCGACCGGGTCCAGCCAGCTCAGTTTGGCGTGGTGTTCGGCGATGAAATCTTCGTCAACGTCCGCGGAGACCCGGTCGGCAGATTCGATAACAAACCCGGCCCGAGCGAACTGCACGAGATAGGTGGCGGCACAGCTGGGATTCACGTAGCGAGGTGAGGCTCGGCTCGTTCGCTCGAGGAAGTCTGCGATGTCCCGACCGCTGAACAGCAGGTGCGAGAAGCGAGGCGCTCGGTCTCCGAGGTCAGCGCCGTCGGGGTGAGCGAACGTCGGTGTTGCTATCAGGCAGCGTCCGCCCGGTTTGAGGTGGTCCCAGAACCAGTACAGAGTGCACATCAACTTGGTCGGTTCGAGCAGGAATAGCTTGTCGATGCTCACGATCACGTCAAAGCGCAGGCGCTGGAGGGCGGGCAGCTCAAGGAGCTCTCCGGAGTGCAGGTGAACGTTGCGCCTATCGTCTGGGCGCCACCCGTCTGGCACTGACTCCCAGACCGGATGCTCCTCCACGCCGTGCACGACTCAGCCTCGGCACGCTCCGCCAGGTGGGCGCAAACATGACCAGCGCCGCAGCCAAACTCCAGAACTGTCGTGTTCTTCCAGGCGATCTCGGCCCGAACGAGGAATTCCTCCCACAACAGCTGAGCCCCCTGGTCGCCCCACGTGCGGGTGAGATTCTGACGCTGCTGGTCGAGAGTGCGGTCAGCTGCGCTCACCGGCCTAGCCCTCCGGCATGGAGATGCTCGAGCAGCGCACTTGAATAGATTTGCAGGGGCGCCGAGCTGGCGTGCTCAACCTCGGCATCCCAGACTGGAACCGTATCCACCGGTAGTTCACGGGGTGCGCGCCAGCGATCCAGACCACCATCGTGGAGATCGCGCATCGTTGCTCCCACCACATCGGTGCGGCTGGCCAGACCATGCAGCAAGCGGGTCATCAGCGCGATCCGGTCGGTGTCGGGGGGGAGCTCCAAGCCGACCCACTCGTTGGTGGTCCCCATCTTCAGCTTTCCGAACAACTCGGGCGAGACCCGGGATTGGTAACGCTCATTCCAGGACACGACCGCCTTCGGATCGTGGCTCCGGCGGACCGACAGGAATGAGTACGAATGAGCCAGGTAGACCAGTGTCGCTGGGGTGGCTGCCTCCCCAGGGGGCACGTAGGAAGCGAGCGCATCCTGCTGGGTCCCCGCCCTGACCGGCGCCAGCTGCTCGTGCGACAGCGTACGGACCGCGCCCTGACTCGAGGTCCGCATCAGCCAGCCCACCGGCACCTCCAGCACGTCTCCCACCCAGAACGGGTTAGTGCGGGTATGCATCCATTCGGAAGTGCGACAGTTCTTGAAGGGGTTGAGCGAGCTGTCGATCTGGATCCCGAACTCCGGCAGAACCGACAGAAAGTCGTCACAGAGGTGGTACGCGCCCGAGCGGTAGGCAATCGGCTCATAGCCGACGCGGCGGGTGAACAGGTCCACGGCTAGGTCGAGCGCCCCGCGGAAAAGGTCCCGGTCGTCAAGCGTCAGCGCAGGGGCAAATCGGGCGAGGTCAGGATCGGCCGCGAACAGCAGGTTCGGCGACGGATGCAGGTGAAGCTGAAGGTCATGACCGCGCGAGATGATTGCCTCGATTGTCCGCTCCAGGTCGGCTCGACCAATGTGATGCTCCATCAGGATGTCCAGAAAGAACGTGCCCCGGAAGTTGAACTCCTCCAGCAGATCCATCATGAGGTTGATCCCGTACTCGCGTTCTCCGTCTTGCGCAAAGATCTGGTCGTCAACGGCTCGACTCCGATCCGGCTCCTTCATCCGCCGGAGGTTCACCTCGGTATCGCAGGTCCACAGGAAGAACACCGGCCGAGGCCCGTGGACGGGAATCACTCGAGGACCCTGAACGCGAACGTCGGCCGGCGGCGATGGCAGTGGCTTGTAGTCGCACACCATCTGCCATTCCTCCTTGGGCCCGGGGACCAGGGCCTGAATCGCGTACCTGTGGTCGTGCTCGACGAAGAGGCGGCGCCAGTCCACCGGATAGCGGTTGCCGAGCAGGGCATCTTTGACCACGGCAGAGTTGAGCTCTTTGTCGTTGATCAGAACGCGGTACGCGGCGGCCCCTGTCGGTTCCCAGGTGAGCTCGGTTGGAGTGGGCGGAGCATCTGGACGAAACAGATGCAGGTATGGAAGGTGAAAGCGCCACTCCTCGAACCTGTCAGCCCGGAGCTGCACACCCCACTCGTAGCGGTGTTCCGAGATGAGTGTCGACATGAGGAGTCGATAGCTGGGTCTCCGGCACTCGATCTTCGCCACCAGCTTGTCGAGCGAGGCGTCGCGCAGAAGCAGCCGGTAGCTCTCGGCGCTCTGGGCGGTGGGCCAGGTCAGGAGGAGTTCGCCCTCGGCTTGCCGCCGGGACCTCATCCTTTCGCACCCTCAAGCCGATGCTGTCCAGCCTCAGAAGCTCGCCGGACGTCATCGGCAGCCGTTCTCCGAGCCTTCTGTGACCGGCTCAGGCCTCTCTGCTGAAGAACTGACTCGATGGGTTCTGCGGCGATACCGGCTAGAGCGGCTCGATCGTGGGCCCGCAGTACCCTCTGGCGACCATTGGCGCCGAGTTCGGCCCGCCGGTCCGGATCGGCGGAAAGCTCGCTTATCGCCGCGGCCAGCGCATCGGGATCGCCGGCGGGAAAGGTCGCCCCACAGCCGCCCGAGACCGTGTCCGCGAGCGCCTCCACGTCGCTGGTGAGGAGGCAGCTGGCGGAAGCCATGGCCTCGTATGGCTTTAGAGGCGTCACCCAACGGCAGACCTCGTGGTCTTGCCGCGGGAGGACATAGACGTCGAACAGCGCCACATGCTCATTCACCTGATCATGAGGGACGCGCCCGGCGAAAATGACGTCTCGCTCGACGCCGAGATCGGCGGCCAAGGACCGGAGGGCCGGCTCCGCCGGGCCGCCCCCCACTATAAGCCCGAGCACCCGGGGCCGGACGGCGCGAAGGCGAGCGATCGACCGCAGCAGCAGGTCGATTCCTTCGTATTCGACGAGCGTTCCGAGGTACCCGATCACGAATCGATCCTTCAGCTCGTAGCGCCGCACCAGTTCCGGAGGAGCTGGCGCAGGCGCAAAGGCCGTGACGTCCACCATGTGAGGGACCACCCATACGCGTTCCGCCGGGATTCCGCGGCTCACGATGTGAGCCTTCATTACATCGCTGAGAGTGATGATGCCGTCCGCCTCCGCCATGCAGCGAGTCTCGGCCCGGCGGCGGAGCTCGTAGGAGGATGAAGCGCCACCCCCGGGCCTCACCGCCCATGTCATCTCCGGAAACCCGCGCGCCTCGTAGACGAGCGGGACATTCAGGACATCACGCAGGCTCAGACCCAGCAGGCCATTGTGGTGTGGGGTAGCGGCCTGCACGACCTGGGGGCCCACGTTCGCCGCGAGCTCCGCCAGCAAGTCAACGTTGTATTGAAGCTGTTCGTCCAGCGGCGCCGCTGTGTAGTGGCGAACGCCGGGGAGAGTGAATCGGTGGTGGATGACGCCGTCCACCATCTCGGTTGTGCCGAAATCGCTTATTCCCCGGTTGGCGGGAAAGCCGAGACGTGTCACCGCCACGGGCTCCAAACCGGCGCGTCGCTGTGCCGCCAGCACTGTCCTGGTTCGATAGGAGTAGCCGCTCTGCGCGTGCGGGAGTGACGTTTCGAGCAGATGAAGGACCCGGCCGGCTCGCGCGGTAGCGGTGACGGCGGGAGGTACCGGACGCCACTTCGGATCGTAGACCCGCAGTATCCCTTCAAGCCGAGCCACGGCACGTGGATCTGAGTTGCGCCGGGCGTAGACCAGTGCGAGTTCCGGTTCTCCCACCTGCTCGAGTACGCGAACCGCCGTGCTGCGCACCGTCGCGTCCGTCTCGTCCAGCTCGCCCCCACGCCGGATCAGCTGCCGAGCGTGTCCGACCTCGCCTAGGGCTGCGGCGAGTTCGGCTGCGGAAGCAACTATGCCGGCATCCGTTTGATGAGAGGCAAGGCGGGCTAGTACCTGGCCCGGCTCGCGCCGAACCCCCAGCCGAGCCAGGTTGATGCTTGCCGTGATCGCCACGGCGTCCAGATCGTCGCTGTGGCCGGCGAGCAACTCCTGGTAGGCGTCGATCGCGTCCGCGGTACGGCCGGCGGCTCTGAGCGCCGCGGCCCGTTGCTGAGCCGCGGCCACATCGGCTGGATCGTGCTTCAGAGCAGTGTCGAAGTGCCTCACCGATTGGGCGTACTCGCCCCGGAGGCGAAGCCGCCGCCCCCACACCCCATGAGCGGCAGCGACCGGACTCCGCAGGCTCTGACGACCGGCTCGGCGCGCCAAGCCGGCCAGTGCACGGGCCTGGTCGCGCAGCCGGCCGCCGTGCCAGGAGTGCTGCGCTTCAGCGCGGTTCGACGAGGTGAGGCGCTGGTACAAACCGACGAGGATCCGGCTCTCCATCCGCCAGCTGGGGCCTGTCCGCTCCGCATCATCAGGTGCCCGAGGCGTTTCGAGGGCCAAACGAAGAACATCGGACAGCTGGTTAGGGTCCGCGGGATCCGCCACCCAGCCTGTTGAGAGCCGGGCGAAGATCTCCTCAGCTCCACCGCCGGAGCGGGCGACCACCGGGAGTCCCTCGTGGACGAAGCGATAGACCGACTCAACAAGTTCAGTGGGCTCAGACGCAAAGCACAGAGCAACGTCGACTTCGCGGCGTATGCCCCGACGCGCCTCGGTGGAACCGCCCGGAGGAGATGGAGGCGCCCTCCACAGCAGAGCCGCTCAGCCTCCAGGGCGATCGTTTCCGTTGACTTCCAGCTATCGGCACCCAGTACCACCAGATGAATGTCCGGCGACTTGGCCAACGCTTGCGCCAGCCCCACGGCCTCTTGCTGCGGAGGTTCGTCCCCGGACATCAGCACCAGTCCGCCCGACGGCAGCCGCAGGCGTCGTCGAAGCTTCGCCGGGGTCGGACTGACACGAAGGGGCTCCGGGATGTTCCGGCAGACGAGCGGGTTCACCCGTTGGCCCTGACGGTCCCGAAGCTTCTGGGCATCGCTTTCCGAGCCGGTCACGATGGCCGAAGCGCCCTGCAGGAGCCGACGCTCCCGACGCACGCCGAAGCGCGTCCGGGGGACTGCGGCAGTATCGGCTCCTCGGTCCACGATGAGGGGGACATGCGCTCGGCGGGCTGCTCTGGTGCCGGCTCTCGTCATCGGCACGCCAATGACGTGGATCGCATCCGGGGCTGCCCTCCTCGCTCGGCGCCCGGCACTCCAGCGCAGCACCCGCGACCTCACCGGACCAGGCAGATGACGTGCGATCAGAGCCGAGCGACCAGGACCGAGCGACTGCGAGCTCCCCTCGGATGCCTGGCTCCGGCTCGCGCTCGGGGACCAGCAGCACCTCATGTCCGGCGCGGCTCAATGTCCCAGCGATTCGCTCCGCTCTCGCTCCTGCGCCCACGGCGCCGTCAACAAGCAGGCAAATCTGCAACTGCGACAGCTTACCGCTGACCGCACTGCAGGGCGAGCGGGTCGGCCGGAGCTCCGGTTCTGGGACACCCGTTCGGACCGTTCCCCGGCGGACGACGCTGCTACAAGACACCAGCTAGCCTGGACAGCTCACGCGCGGCCCAACCGTGTTCGGTGCCCGAGTTTGCCGGCTGTGTCCACGTTGCTGGTGCTGGACCGACCGGCGCCAGAGGTGAGACATGAAGTTCGCGGCAAAGCAGCACCCGTGATTGAACTGATCGACACTTTCGATGTGGACTGGCGAGGACGCTCGGCCCTGCTGATCTGCGCGAACGGTGGCGACGCTGCGCGTCAGTTGTGCGCGGAACGAGGCACAGCAGGCGTAGACGTGTTGACGCTGCATGACCTCATCGGTGATGCCATGAGTGAACGGCAGTTCGGGATTGTGGTCGTTGGCGACATCCTGTATCAACGGACCGCCACCGAGGTGACTACCGCGTTCGATTGGATTCGGGACCACCTGTGTCAAGGTGGCGAGTGCCTGGTTGAGACGCGGACGTTTCTCGCTCCCGACGGAGGAGGGCTCCCGCCTGCCATGCCTACGGACTACGCGCATCTTGTCCTACCCGTGAGGTGATCGAGGAATACCGCGCGCAGCGGGGGTTGCCAGAGCCCTCTCGCCAATCCAATGTGTCGGGCGACCTACTTCCTGCTATTCCGCCGCGCCGGCCTCGAGATCGCCGAGGTAGATGTCGAGGAACAACTACCCCGGAAGGTCATGACCAGCTCAAGTTCTACGATTCCCAGGAGCTGCGAGCGAGCCGGTTCCGGGCACGTCTTCGCCGGCCGCTCGAGATGGCGGACTCCCTCGCCGAGTTGCGTGAAGGCCTTCGGAACGGGTGAGCGAAGCTCCCGACAAGTCAAGCCAAGAGTGGGGTGCCAGTTGGGCCAAAGGCCTATGGGACGGTCTCTTTGCGCCCTTCGGTGCACAGATCGACGGTCAAGTCGTGCTCGACATCGGTTGCAACTGGGGCTACACCCTGAAGTTCTTCGCCGAGAACTTTCGGCCGGCGAAGTTGATCGGGGTCGACCTCCATCCTCACTGGCGCAAGCTTCGGCACGGCTGGCGCTACGAGGAGCTTGGGGAGCTGCTGGAGTTCCACCAAGGCACCCTGGCCGACATGGACCACCTTCAGCCTGGTTCCGTCGACCTGGTTGTGAGCTCCTCGACCTTCCAGTACATGACTCCCGAGGATGTCGAGCACAATGCCGCCAAGGCGTACTCGTTGCTGCGTCGTGGGGGTCACGCGATCATCCGCACGCGGACAGCAACGTCCCACATAGGAGCAGATCTCCATTCGGTCTTCGATCTTCCGTATGCGCACATGCTCCACGGACGCCCCGAGCTCGAGATGGTGAGCGACCGCCCACTGAGGTACCTCAATCTCCTTACAGCGTCGAGCTATCTGGCAGTGTTCAGACGCTGCGGCTTCGACATCCTCGATGCCAAACGGCGCCGCAACAGCAGCCGCGGACGCGAACATCTCGAGGAGCGCATCCGGCGGCTGTATCCCGGTGTCTCAGATGACGAGCTCTTCTGCGCAGACCTCGACCTGCGTCTCGGCCGTGGTACCGAGTCCGCCCCCTCTTCCGCCGTCCGCTTAACCCGCAGGCCCTGATCTGAGCAGGCTCAAGGGCAGGTCTGCACCGGGGCGCGCGGTTCCGCCCGGGCGGGCGCGGGGCGTCTCGGAGGAGTCACCCCTTCTGCAATGCTGACCGCCATGTCGGAGCGCAGGCGTGTGGTGACGGTGGTGGGCGCGAGGCCGAATTACATGAAGATGATCCCAGTTGCTGCGCGCCTGGCGGCCAACGACGCATTTGAGCATGTTTTGGTGCACACGGGCCAGCATTACGACGACTCGATGTCCCGGATCTTCTTCGAGCAACTCGGCGCAGGACCTCCGGACCATTGGCTGGGCGTCGGCTCGGCTCCGCACGGAGCACAAACGGCCCGCGTGATGGAACAGCTGGAGCCGCTGCTGGGTCGACTCCGGCCCGACGTCGTTCTTGTGCCCGGCGACGTCAACTCCACGATGGCCGCCGCGCTGGTGGCCTGCAAGCTGGGGATCCGGGTGGGGCATGTCGAGGCCGGCCTGCGCAGCTTCGATAGCTCGATGCCGGAGGAGATCAACCGCGTGATCACCGATGCGGTGTCTGATTTGCTTTTCACCCACTCGCCCGAGGCCTGCACGAATCTGTTGAGCGAAGGGGCGCCTGAGGAGGCAATCTTCCCGGTGGGGAACACGATGATCGACACGCTGGTGGAGATGATGCCGCGCATCGCCGAGGCAAATGCCTCCCAACGCCTGGGACTGCCCGAGCGCGGTTACCTCCTGGTGACGCTCCACCGCCCAGCGCTCACCGATGGGCCGCCGCTCGCCCAGGCCGTCCAGAATCTGCGAGACGTCGCCCGCACGCTTCCGGTGATCTTTCCGGTCCACCCTCGCACCCGCTCCCGCATCGAGGCAGCCCGGCTCGACACGACCGGGTTGACGATGCTGGAGCCACTCGGCTACCTGGAGTTCATGAACCTCGTGCGCGCATCGGCGGCCGTGCTTACGGACTCCGGCGGGGTACAGGAGGAGACTACGTATCTCGGAGTTCCGTGCTTCACGCTGCGCGACACCACGGAGCGCCCGATAACCGTGACCGCCGGCACCAACGTGCTCCTCGGGCTGGCGCCGGAGCGGATCGCTTCGATTCCCCAACTCCTGGCTCAGAGGGACGAGCCCGGCGGCTTCTCGATCCCGGGCTGGGACGGAGCCGCGTCTGGCCGCATCGTCGATGTGCTGGCCCGACCCGAGCTTCCCTCACGGACCCGGCTGACCGCGGCCGGCCGGCTGCAGCTCGTGACCCCCTAGGAACCCGCACCATCGTCGGGTCAACCATGCGGATCGTGATGCTGCTGCATAAATCGCTTGAGTTCGATTCCCGTGTCCGGCGGGAGGCGTCGGCACTGGCTCAGGCCGGCCACGACGTGGTCGTGCTGGAGCCTCTCCGGTCCCGCCCGGCGACGAGTGCCTCGACGGCGTGCGCAGGCGCTCTGTGCTTCCTCCCCCTGGGTCACCCGCGGGCTTCCGTTTCACCTGCACCGCGCTGCCGCTGTGTTCCAGTTCATCCAGGCGACCCTGCGCCTCCGGCCTGACGTGATCCATGCCCACGACGCAGCCATGCTGTTGCCGGGACTCGTGGGAGCCCGGCTTACGGGTGCGCACCTGCTCTACGACTCGCACGAGCTCGCCACCAGCGTTCCCTACCGGGAGCGGGCCTGGGCCTGGTCCGTGGGCGTCGTTGAGCGGGTGGGGGTGACCCGCGCCACAGGGGTGATCACCGTGTCCGAGGGAATCGCCCACCGCCTGCGGGAACGCTACCGGCTGGCGCAGGCCCCGACGGTGATACGAAACGTCTCGGCGCTCGAGTCGGAGCGGCAAGGGAGGTCTGCGGGACCGGCTGGGCCTCTCTCCGGAGGCCTGCCTGGTCATTCATCAGGGCTCGCCGGCTCCCGACCGGGGGTGCGAGGTCCTCATCCAGGCCATCGGACAGCTAGACGACGTTCACCTCGTCTTCCTGGGCGACCCGGACCCGGGTTACGGCGAGCACCTGCGCGCCATCGTCAGACGTCAGGACCTGGCCGCCCGGGTGGTGATGCTCCCAAGCGTGCCGCTGGAGGACCTGCTCTCTCACACGGCCGAGGCGGACGTGGGGGTGAGCCTTCTGCAGGACACCTGCGAGAACCACCGCCTGGCCTTGCCCAACAAGCTGTTCGAGTACATCGCCGCGGGGATCCCCGTGGTGACCAGCGCCCTGCCTGAATGTGAGCAGCTGGTTGAGAAGTATCGAATTGGCTGGACGGCTGCGCCCGCCGATCCCCGGTCGGTCGCCGGTGCGCTTCGCCGGGCGCTGGCGGCGCGGGGTGACATCGAGCTGGCCAATCGCCTTCATCGGGCGGCCTCGGAGCTGTGCTGGACCCGGGAGCGTGAGCGGCTCCTGGGCCTCTACTCGGAGCTTGCGGCCGCTTCGTGAATCTCGTTGTTGAAGGACCGCGGGCCTTGGGGGCTTTTCGAGCGCGCCTATCGCCGTCGCTGCACACGTGACCGCCGGCGGGCGATTGGAGCTCGTGGTCTGACGATGCACCCAGACACAGCCCGCCGCTGCTGCGCATCCACCGCCCATCGCATCCTGATTGCCGATGAATCGACCGGGATCCCTAACCTCTCCGACGTGGAAGAGTTCTCCACCCGCACCGCCCAGACGGTTCAGGCGCTGCGCCGCGTGCCGGTGTTCGAAGGCCTCCCCGACGATGAGCTCGCCCGGGTGGCCGACGTGGCGGTGCCCCGCAGTTACCCGGCCGGTCAGACCGTGTTCCGCGAATGGGATGAGAGCAACACCTGCTACATCGTCCGCTCGGGTCGCGCTCGAGCGGTTCGCGAGCATTCGGACGGACGCTCCATCACTCTGGCCCACTTCGGCCCGGGCAACATCTTCGGCGAGCTGGCGTCGGCCAGCCGCTTACTGGCCGGCCTCGAGCGCGCCGGGATCATCAGTCAGGGTCGGGGCAAGCTGGTGGTGCACGATGTCGACGCGCTGGAGGGGTACGTCTATTAGTCCGCCGCCGTCAGGCGATCGCGAACAGGTCGGGAGGCGCCGGGCCGAGGACTTCTCCGCCGGCGGCGCGGTCGTGCGCGGCGACGACGTGGCGGTGATCGTCCCGGTCAAGCGCGACGTCCATGGACGCCGGGTGCTGGGCCTGCCCAAGGGGCATCCCGAAGCCGGTGAGTCAGCCGAGCAGGCCGCCACCGGGAGGTCCGCGAGGAGACCGGCGTGACCGCCGAGCTGATCGAGCCCCTCGGAGAGGTCGAGTACGTTTACGAGCGCCGGGGGCGGCAGGTCGCCAAGCGAGTGGCGTTCTTCCTGTTCGAGTACCGGTCCGGAGACCTCGCCGATCACGATCATGAGATCGAGGAGGCGCGCTGGATGCCCCTGTCGCAGGCGGTGCTCGAGCTCACCTACGAGGGCGAGCGGGAGATGGTTCGGCGTGTCCTATCGCGCCGGGCGCCGGATCTGTAGGCTGGGCGCGGTGCGGGTCCTGAACTTCTATTCGTCGGTGTTCGCCGACCAGCTTCGGCGCGGCCGCAAGACGGCCACGATCCGCCTCGGCGACAAGTCTCACAAGTACCGCAAGAACGACTGCGTGCTGGTCACGATCGGTTATCAGCACTCCCCACGCGAGAAGATCTTCTCGGCGGTCATCGATCAGGTGGAGGTCAAGCGCGTGTCCGACCTCTCCCCGCGGGACATCGAGCACGACAACCCGGAGTTCCGCCGCCACGACGAGATGATCCACTTCCTGGAGCAGATCTACGGCCGTGAGGTGTCGATGGACGACACCGTCACCGTGGTCCGCTTCTCGCAGATCATCGAGAACCCGCCCGAGATGCGCGACCGCATCCACGGGCTGGGCAGCGCTCGGAACTGACTCGTCCGCGCGACTCCTCCGCGCGACTCTGGGAGCCTTTCCCGCGCCTGGCGCGGGTTTCCTTCCCAGAGTGCGATCAGGGGTGCGGAGAGGCGAAAGGCGCCCGCGGGCCGGCATCGAGCCGGCCCTGTAAAGAAGTTGTTGGCACTCTTGACGGGAGAGTGCCAAACCGAGCTATATTTAGGCCAGTTGGCACTCAGACATCCCGAGTGCCAGGGGAGACACCCTTTACCCCGGAGGTTGTATCAATGAAGCTCAAGCCCCTAGGCGATCGACTGATCGTACGGGCGATCGAGGAGGAAGAGACGACCGTCAGCGGCATCGTCCTCCCCGACACCGCGAAGGAAAAGCCCCAGAAGGGCAAGGTCCTGGCCGTCGGTGACGGCAAGGTCAACGAGGACACCGGCAAGCGCACTCCGCTTGACGTCGCTGAAGGCGACGAAGTGCTGTACAGCAAGTACGGCGGCACCGAAATCAAGGTGGACGGCGAGGAACTCCTCGTCCTCCGCGAGTCCGACGTTCTGGCAAAGGTTCAGTAAATGGCACACAAGGAACTGAAATACGAGGCTGAGGCCCGTAAGGCGCTGGAGCAGGGCGTCGATGCGGTAGCCAACGCCGTCAAGGTCACACTCGGCCCCAAGGGCCGCTACGTCGTTCTCGACAAGAAGTTCGGCGCGCCCACGATCACCAACGACGGTGTGACGATCGCGCGGGAAATCGAAGTCGAGGACGTATTCCAGAATCAGGGTGCGCAGCTCGTGCGCGAGGTCGCCACGGCGACCAACGACGTCGCGGGTGACGGCACCACCACGGCCACCGTTCTGGCCCAGGCGATCGTTCGCCAGGGTCTGAAGAACGTCGCCGCCGGCGCCAACCCGTTGGCGCTCAAGCGCGGCATCGAGAAGGCCGTCGACCAGATCGTCGAGAACATCGCCGGTCAGTCCAAGGAGATCTCCGGCAAGGACCAGATCGCCCGCGTGGCGACGATCTCGGCCGGCGATGACGAGATCGGCGACGTGATCGCCGACGCCATCGACAAGGTCGGCAAGGACGGCGTGGTCAACGTCGAGGAGGGCCAGACGTTCGGCATGGACCTCGAGTTCACCGAGGGCATGCAGTTCGACAAGGGCTACATCTCGCCGTACATGGTCACCGACCAGGAGCGCATGGAGGCGGTGCTGGAGGATCCCTACATCCTCATCGCCAACCAGAAGATCGGCTCTGTCCGCGATCTTCTGCC
Source organism: uncultured Solirubrobacterales bacterium (assembly GCA_963744525.1). GTDB lineage: Bacteria > Actinomycetota > Thermoleophilia > Solirubrobacterales > Solirubrobacteraceae > Palsa-465. The sequence goes on from CAVUTV010000009.1 coordinate 91,808, forward strand.
CGTGCTGGAGCAGGTCATCCAGTCCGGTCGCCCGCTGCTGATCATCGCTGAGGACGTCGAGGGCGAGGCCCTGGCGACTCTGGTGGTCAACAAGCTGCGTGGCACCTTCACCGGCGTTGCCGTCAAGGCGCCGGGCTTCGGCGATCGCCGCAAGCGCATGCTGGAGGACATCGCGATCCTCACCGGTGGCGAAGTGATCACCGAGGAGATGGGCCTCAAGCTGGAGAACACCCAGCTCTCGCAGCTCGGCCGCGCTCGTCGCGTGGTCGTCGCCAAGGACACCACCACCGTCGTCGACGGTGCCGGTGAGGGCGATGCGATCAAGGGCCGGATCAACCAGATCAAGGCCGAGATCGACAACACCGACTCGGACTTCGACCGCGAGAAGCTGCAGGAGCGGCTGGCGAAGCTCTCCGGCGGTGTCGCAGTGGTCAAGGTCGGCGCTGCCACCGAGACCGAGATGAAGGAGAAGAAGCACCGTGTCGAGGACGCCCTGCAGGCGACCCGGGCGGCGCTGGAAGAGGGCATTGTGCCGGGCGGTGGCGTCGCGCTGCTGAACGCGCAGAAGGCTCTCGACGTCGATGCGTTCGGCGACTCCGATGAGCGTACGGGCGCGAAGATCGTGCACCGCGCCCTGGAGGAGCCGCTCCGCCAGATCGCCGAGAACGCCGGTCTGGAGGGCTCCGTCGTGGTCAACGAGGTGCGTAACGCGAAGGAGGGCTACGGCCTGAACGCCGCCACTGGCGAGACGGTCGACCTCATCGCTGAGGGCATCATCGACCCGGCCATGGTGACCCGGTCGGCGCTGCAGAACGCCGCGTCAATCGCCAAGAACATCCTCACCACCGAGGCGATCGTCGCCGAAGTGCCTGAGAAGGATGGCGCTGGCGGCGGCGGCGGTGGCATGCCCGACATGTCGGGGATGATGTAGGACGTAAGTCGCGAAGCGACGGTTAAGGGAGGCTGGAAGCCGACCGAGTGCCTCAAATCGCGGGTCTGGATGACCCGCGGAGGTACTCTCGTTGCCAACAGGCGAGTGCGTTTGAGGGGCCCGGTCTTTGAGACCGGGCCCCTTTTCTATGTGGGATCGGTGGATGAAAATTGACCTATAGGCTCACTTTGATCCACCGGTCATCCTGCTAAAACCGTCCCGTGCCCGACGCCGTGATCTTCGACCTCGATGGCGTCCTGGCCGATTCCGAGCAGCTGTGGAACCGGGCCAAGCAGGAGGTGGTGCAGGAGGTCGGCGGACACTGGCAGGACGATGCCCCGCGGGCGATGATGGGGATGAGCTCGCCGGAGTGGTCGGCCTACATGAAAGACGAGCTGGGCGTTCCACTCCAGACCGACGAGATCAACCGCGAGGTGGTGAGCCGGATCGAGAAGCTCTACCGAGAGGAGCTGCCGCTCCTGCCCGGCGCCGTGGAGTCCGTGCGGGCGATAGCCGCGAAGTGGCGGGTGGGCCTGGCCTCCTCCTCCAACCGCGAGATCATCGAGCTGTTCCTGCAGGAGAGCGGGCTGGCGCGGGAGTTCAGCGCGGTCGTCTCCAGCGAGGAGGTCCCCCGCGGTAAGCCGGCTCCGGACGTTTATCTGGAGGCAGTCCGCCGGCTCGAGCTCTCCCCAGAGGAGTGTGTCGCCGTAGAGGACTCCAGCAACGGATTGCGCGCGGCGAACGCAGCCGGGATGCGAGTGATTGCGGTGCCGAATCCGCACTATCCACCCGACGACGACGCGCTGGCGCTGGCAGCGGAGGTGGTCGATTCCGTCGCCCAGGTGACCCCGGAGCTGATCGCCGGACTGCCTGAACGCTGAAGTTCAGCTGCAATTAGCGCTACTTCCGCCCGTCCGAGCGGTTATTCTGCAGGAGATTTTGCAACGCCGAATCTGCCTCCGCATTGGAGGGAGACCGGGGAACCCACTGCGGCCCTCAGCCGCTGGGGCGAATCACCGCCTGTGTGCGATGTAGCGCGAATCGGTCGCGCGAGCCCGTCAGCTAACCCCGGAGGCAGTCACCGAAAGGAGTCGCGGTGCCCCCTGCGTCCTACGACGTATTGCTTGACAGGCCCCTGCCGTCCCGGGACCTCAGTTCACCCGATTTGTGGGATAGGTCGCTGGCGCGTTCACGTCAGCGACGGCGCCTGGCCGAGATGGCCCAGCGCACCCGCCGGCGGCGCAAGAGCATTTCGCTGGCCGTGAGCGCGGCGCTGGCCGCAACTCCGGTGCTACCCGCGGGGGTCGCCGCCGCAGAGGGCGGGAACTCCACCAACGCGGCCGGCAACACCAACGGTGACGCGGCGTCTGCGCAAGCCGCCTCGCGCGTCCTGCTGCGGTACGGGAGCGAGGGCGCGCTGGTCGCGGCCGCGCAGGAGCGACTCAACCAGGTCCTGCCGCTCACGCACCTGGCCGTCGACGGAATCTTTGGGCCGAAGACGCGTGCCGCGGTGCGCGACTTCGAGCGCAACCATGCGATGAAGGCGACCGGCAAGATCGACGCACGCATGTGGGCCGCGCTGTTCCGGGCTCCGGTACTGGTGCTGGGTCCCGCGGCCTCCGCCGCGTCAGCGCCGGAGTCGCCGGCGTCGCCCGCGACTCCGGCTCACTTCGTGAGCGATTCGACCACCTCGGGTGCGACCCGGCACCAGGCGCCTGTCCAGAGGACTCACGCCAACGGGGCCTCGAGTGCGTCACGCGCGAGCTCACCCGCCACAGGAACCGGCGGTGGCCTGGCCGGCACCGGTGGCAGTGCCGGCGCCCACTCGGTCACGGTGATCACGCCCACCGCCCCGGCGCCCACGCAGTCCTCGACCTACGTGCTGATCAACGGAGTGGCGCTGCCCTTGCCACGCCAGTACATGACGGGCGGCTCGGTCGACCAGGGCGTCGACTACTCAGCACCCGGAGGCACGCCTGAGTACGCGATGGGCAGCGGCGTGATCATCGGCGAGGGGATCAGCGGGTTCGGCCCCAACGCGCCGATCCTCAAGATCACCTCTGGCCCGCTCAAGGGGCTGATCGTCTACTACGGCCACGCCGGATCGGACCTGGTCAAGGTCGGCCAGCACGTCAAGGCCGGACAGCAGATCACCGAGGTGGGGTATGGGATCGTCGGGATCTCCACCGGCCCTCACCTGGAGATCGGCTTCTACCCACCCGGCGCGATGGGCGCCGGCTCGAAGATGCTCACCGTCATCAACCGGATGCTGGCCGAGCACCGCAGCGGGCGCGAGTGGGGCTCCCGCGTGAGTCACTCGACCAAGTCGACCCGTCGCACGAGCCGCACAAGTACAACCGCTCGGGCCGCGTCGACCGGGGAGAAGCCGGCGACAACCACGAAGCGGTCGAGCACGTCGACGAGTACGTCGGGCGGTTCACAATCCGCGTCGGCTCCGGCCGCGACTCCGGCCGCCACTCCGGCGAGCACGTCGCAGCCGACGACCGCCGCTCCGGCGCCGACCACGACCCCGACTGCGGCACCGACCGCAGCACCGACGCCGGCACAGAACCCGACCCCGACGACGGCTGCATCGGCGCCGACGACGACGCCGGACCAGACTCCGGCGCCGACCACTGCGGCACCGGCCCCAACACCGACGACCACAGCCGCACCAGCGCCGACGACGACGCCCACCCCGGCGCCAACCACAACCCCGACGCCGACGCCGACGACCGCCACGCCGGCCCCGACGACGGCGCCAAACCCAACCCCGACGGCCACGACCCCACCGGCCCCGACGACGGCGCCGACCACGACCACGGCAACCGCCACACCGACCCCGACCACCCCGGCCACGACAGCCACAACCACGGAGACAGCCACGACGGCGACAACCCCGACGGCCACAACCGCCACAACCACGGCGACCACCCCGACGGCGACCCCCGCGGCGACCACGCCGCCCGCCGGCAACGGCTGATCCCGCTCAAGGCCTGAGTCAAGCGCTGAGTCAAGCGCTACCGGGGCCCGGCATCACAGCCGGGCCCCGCGCGCATCTTCCGCGCCGGCAGCCACCAGCTGCTCGTACACATCGGCGGTCCGGGCGGCCACCTCGCTCCAGCCGAACTGGAGCACGTGCTCGCGAGCTTCGTCGATCAGCTGCTGACGAGCCACGCCGTCGGTCAGCACCTGCTGAAGGATCGCGCGTAACGCGTCGGCATCCGCGGCCGGAAAGCGCAGGCCGGCCGTCCCGTCGCCCGGAACCACCTCGCGCAGACCTCCGGTGTCCGCCACCACGCACAGGCAGCCCGACGCCATCGCCTCCAGCGCCACGATCCCGAACGGCTCGTAGATGGAGGGGACGATGCACAGGTCGGCCACTCGGTAGAGCGAGTGCAGCATGTCGTCTCCGACCCAGCCCAGGAACGAGCCGTGCCTGTCGAGGTTCAGCTCACGGGCCTGGCGCTTGAGCTCGGGCTCGGCGGATCCGCTCCCGGCGACTACGAAGCGGACGTTGCCGTCCTGGGTGGCCAGCGGCGCCAGGGCCTCCAGCGCCAGGTGAAACCCCTTCTCGAACACGAGCCGCCCCACCAGCAGCACGAGCAGGTCGGTCGGCCGGGCAAAGCGGGCGCGTAGCGCCACAAGGTCCGCCCCCGCGATCGGCTCGAGATCGTGCGGATCGACCCCGTTGGCAATCGCGGTGATCTTCTCTGCTTCCACCCCGAACACCCTGGACACATGCCCGCGCATGTACTCCGAACAGGCGATCAGCCGGTCGGCCCGGCGTGACATGCGTCGTTCGCGTCCATGGATGTAGGACTGCGGATGCTTCTGCACCCAACCCTGGTGGCGACCGAACTCCGTGGCGTGAACGGTCACGAGCCACGGAAGCCCGCGCTGCCGGGCCACGCCCTCGGCGGCCTCGGCCACGAGCCAGTCATGGGAGTGGACGAGGTCGAAGGCGAAGCGCACGCACAGCGCCAGCCCCAGCTCCGCCATGTCCCGGTTCATCCCGGAGACCCAGCGCAGAAACGCGTCCAGCTCCTGGGGGAACGGAGGCTCGGCCACGCGGTGCACGGTGACTCCGCGGCGACACTCCTCGGCGGGCAGGCGGCCGCCGCCGCGAGTGAGCACATGCACCTCGTGCCCCTGCTCCACCAGGTGCTCGGAGAGCTTGCGCACATGCCGGCCGAGGCCACCCTCGATCACGGGCGGGTACTCCCAGGACATCAGCAGAACGCGCACGAGATCAGATCCGCTCGTACACGGCCACGCCGAGCTCACCGACCAGATCCGCCACAGCCACCTGGCCCTCGAACGATCGCTCCTGGCCACTGAGCACATCGCGCCAGCGACCGCCCGGACCGCCCTCCAGACGGGCCGGCTGCTCGCCGTCTCGAAGCGACACCACGGTGAGCACCTCGCCGCCGCGCACGAACGCGCAGGCATCCGCTCCGGCTTCGACCGGGTCATACGCACCGGAGAACGGTTCCGGGCGCCGGGCCCGCAGGCCGAGCAGGTGCGAGATCAGCCACAGCTTGCGGCCCTCGTCACCCAGCTGTCCACCGCCCATCAACCGCGCCAGCTCGGCTTGCCTGAGCTCCCAGTCCACGGGCCGGCGGTTATCGGGATCGACCAGGGCGCGGAACTCCAGCTCGTCTCCCTGGTAGATGTCCGGGACACCGGGCGAGGTCAGCTTGAGCGCGAGCTGTCCGAGCGCCGAGCGGGCCCCACGCTGCGCGACCGCGTCGGCGAACGGCTCGAAGTCATCCAGGAAGCGCTGGTCGCCGACCAGCCGCCGCGTGAACTCCTTGACCGCCCTCTCCCAGTCCTCGTCGGGGTCGATCCAGTTGGTGTTGCGCTTGGCTTCGCGCAGCGCCTTCTCCAGGTAGGCGTCGAGTCGGTCGAGCTCGATCGGCCACACGCCGACCAGGGTCTGGAAGAGGAAGTACCGCTCGATGTCGTCGGGCGCGCCCCGGCCACCGCGCAGCCCGTCGGACATCTCCATCCAGCGCTCCACCCGCTGCCTCCACGCATCGGCCATCCCGGCCAGCGCACCGATCCGAGCCCGCACATCGGCCGAGCGCTTGGCATCGTGCGTCATCGTCGTGAGCAGGCCCCGGGGGAAGCGCTCCGCCCGCTCGGCGTTGCCCGCGTGGAAGCGGTCGACCGGGATGCCAAAGCGATCCGGATCGCCCCCCACGTCGTTGAGGGCGAGCAGGCGGATGTAGCGGTAGAACGCCGTGTCCTCCACGCCCTTGGCCATGATCGCCGGCGTCGTCTGCTGGAAGCGGGTGATGAACTCGGCCGGCGCCTCCCGTTCTCCCAGCAGCCGGGCCGCGATCTCGCCGTCCATCCCGGACTCCCGGATCACGCGCCGGTCCTCCTCGGTCACCGACTCCGCCAGCGGGTCGATGTAGGTGCGGTACACCGGCAGCCGGGAGACCGCATCGACCAGGCGCTCGTGCCAGACCCCCGGGTCGGGATCGAGCACGCGGGCCAGCCGCTCCAGCTCCGGAGTGAACACGCCGGTGGCCTGCTCGCGCTTGGCCTCCAGCGCCCACTTGCCGAACGCCCGGCGGTCTCCGGACACCTGCTCCCAGAGCTCGGTAAGCGGGGCCTCGCCGGTCGGGTCGATGAACAGCGCGCAGGCGTCGTTGAGAAACTCGTAGCCGACCGTGCCGGACACCGGCCAGTCGCGCAGCCGCTCGCCGGCGGACAGGATCTTCTCCACCCAAACCCGCTCGGCTCCGCCGTCGCGCAGGCGCTCCAGGTACCGGGCCGGGTCGGCCAGACCGTCGGGATGGTCAACCCGCAGTCCGTCCACCAGCCCCGCCTTGACCAGCTGCAGCACGAATCCGTGCGTGGCCCGGAACACCTCCGGGTCCTCCTGACGGATGGCAGCCAGGTCGTCGATATCGAAGAACCGGCGGTGACGGCCGCTGACGGGGTCCACATCGAAGAACTGCGCCCGCAGCTCGGGGTCGGCCCAGAACCGGTCCTCCGGATCCGCCGCCAGGTGATTGGGAACGACGTCGAGCACCACGCCGAGGCCGGCGCCCCTGGCCTCGCCGGCCAGGGACCGGAACTCCGCCTCGCCGCCCAGCGCGTCCGACAGCCGGCCAGGGTCGACCTGGTCATAGCCGTGGGTGGAGCCCGCCCGGGCCTGCAGCGACGGCGACAGGTACAAGTGCGAGATTCCCAGGTCACGGAGGTAGGGGATCAACGACCGAGCCTGCTCGAACCCGAACTCTGAGGTCAGCTGCAGCCGGTAGGTGGCCCTCAGCTCTGCCGCCGGCTCGTTCATGTCGCCCGCCTCAACACCACGGTCGAGCGCGGCGGCAGGTGCACGCTCGTGTGGGCCGCGTGCTCGGCGCTCCCGGGGGCGGCCTGCGGGTCGGCGGTGGAAAGCTCCAGGATCCACCTGCGACCCATCCGCTGGCGCGGCAACATGAACTCGACCTCCTCACCTGAAGCGTTGAACAGAAGCACGAACGTGTCGTCGGTGACCGGCTCCCCGTGTGGACCCCGGGCGGGAATCGCGTCCCCGTTGAGGAACAGCCCCAGCACCAGGGCTCCGTCGTCCCAGTCGCGCGCGGTCATCTTCAGCCCGTCGGAGCGGAACCACCACGAGTCCGGCAGCGTGCCCGTGCCAACCTTGGTTCCCTCCAGGAAGTTGTGGCGCCGGAACACCGGGTGGTCACGGCGCAGCCGGATCAGGCGGCTGCGTGAAAGCGTGCATCGCCCGAGCCTCTTCGTCGAGGTCCCAGTGGAAGTAGGAGATGTCGTTGTCCTGGCACCAGGCGTTGTTGTTGCCGTTCTGGCTGCGGGCGATCTCGTCGCCGCCCAGCAGCATCGGGGTGCCCTGGGAGAGCAACAGCGTGGTCATGAAGTTACGCCGCTGGCGTGCCCGCAGCTCCCGGATCTCCGGATCATCGGTCGGGCCCTCGACCCCGCAGTTCCACGAGCGGTTGTCATCGGTGCCGTCCTGGTTGTTCTCCAGGTTGGCCTCGTTGTGCTTGTCGTTGTAGGAGACCAGGTCGGCCAGGGTGAAGCCGTCATGCGCGGTGACGAAGTTGATCGAGGCGAACGGGTCGCGGCCGTCGGCCTGGTAGAGGTCCGAGGAGCCGGCCAGGCGCCGCGCGAACTCACCCCGGTTGCCGTGACCGCGCCAGAAATCGCGTGCCGTGTCGCGGTACATGCCGTTCCACTCCGACCACAGCACCGGGAAGTTGCCCACCTGGTAGCCGCCCGGGCCGAGGTCCCAGGGCTCGGCGATCAGCTTGACCTGCGAGAGCACGGGGTCCTGGTGGATCACGTCGAAGAACGCGGACAGGCGGTCGACGTCGTACAGCTCCCGGGCCAGCGCCGCGGCCAGATCGAAGCGGAAGCCGTCCACGTGACATTCGGCTCACCCAATAGCGCAGCGAGTCCATGATCAGCCGCAGCACGCTGGGGTGCGCCGGGTTCAGCGAGTTGCCGGTGCCGGTGAAGTCGACGTAGTACCGCGGCTCCTCGGGGGACAGCCGGTAATAGGCGGCGTTATCGACTCCGCGGAAGGACAGCATCGGCCCGAGGTGGTTGCCCTCTGCGGTGTGGTTGTAGACGACGTCGAGGATCACCTCGATGCCCGCCTTGTGCAGCGCCTTGACCATGCCCTTGAACTCGCGCACCTGCTCGCCGCGGCGGCCGGTCGCCGCGTACTCGGAATGCGGGGCCAGGTAGCCGATCGTGCTGTAGCCCCAGTAGTTGGTCTGCCTGCGCTCGTGCAGGAACTCCTCGTCGGCGATGTGGTGGATCGGCAGCAGCTCGACGGCGGTCACGCCGAGGTCCCTGAGATAGGCGACGGCGGGCTCGGACGCCAGCCCCGCATACGTGCCGCGCAGGTCCTCTCGCACCTCCGGGTGGCGCATCGTGAACCCCTTCACGTGCGTCTCGTAGATCACCGTGTCCGCGAACGGAACCTGGGGCGCACGGTCGTCCTGCCAGTCGAACGCGTCGTCGATCACGACCGCCTTGGGCACCGCAGCGGCGTCGTCCTCGTCGTCCATTACGAGGTCCCGCTCATCGCTGCCTGACGGGACGAAGGGCAGCACGTTGGCGGCGGACCAGTCCACCTTTCCCTCGATCGCCTTGGCGTAGGGATCGATCAGCAGCTTGGCCGGGTTGAACCGCATCCCGGTGTCAGGCGCGTAGGGCCCGTGCACCCGAAAGCCGTAGCGCTGTCCCGGACCGGCACCGGGGACGTAGCAGTGCCAGTTGAGCGCGCGCCGCTCGCGCATGGTCAGGCGCTGCTCGCCGCCCGTCGTCGTCGAACAGGCACAGCTCGACGCTCTCGGCGTGCTCGGAGAACAGCGAGAAGTTCGTCCCCCCTCCATCCCAGGCGGCGCCCAGGGGGAAAGGTTGTCCAGGCCAAGTGACGATCTGCGAGCGAACCATGCTTTTCGGGGTCATGGCGCGGGCTCGTTTGACTTCGCCCGCGCCACCGCGCGCTAGCGCTTCCCGGTCATTCCGGATCCGGGACCAGCCACAGCGCGCCCAGCGGCGGCAATGTCAGCTCGGCGGAGAACGGCTGCTCGTTCCACGGCACGGCCTCAGCCACGATGTCGCCGAGGTTGCCCACATCGCTGCCGCCGTAGAAGGTGGAGTCGGTGTTGACCAGCTCCTTCCAGCGACCGGAGCGGGGCAGGCCCAGGCGATACCCCTCGCGAGGCGATCGGGAGACAGGTTGGCGACGAACACGACGTGCCGCGCGTCGCTGGTCCCGCGGCGGGCGAACGCGAGCACGTTGCGGTCGGCGTCGTTGGGCTCGAGCCAGCTAGAACCCGGACGGCTCGGAATCGAGCTCCCACAGCGCCGGCTCGGCTCGGTAGGCGCGGTTGAGGTCGCGCACCAGCGCCTGGACGCCGGCGTGGTCCTGGTTCTCCAGCAGGTGCCAGTCCAGCGAGCGCTCGTGGCTCCACTCGTCCTGCTGGGCGAACTCCTGGCCCATGAACAGGAGCTTCTTGCCCGGGTGCGCCCACATGTAGCCATACAGCGCCCGCAGGTTGGCCAGCTGCTGCCAGCGGTCGCCGGGCATCTTCGTGTAGCAGCGAGCCCTTGCCGTGGACGACCTCGTCGTGGGAGAGCGGCAGGATGAAGTTCTCGCTGAACGCGTACATCAAGCTGAAGGTCAGCTCGTGGTGGTGGTAGCGACGGTGGATCGGGTCCTGCTGGAAGTAGCCGAGCGTGTCGTGCATCCAGCCCATGTTCCACTTGAAGCCGAAGCCCAGACCGCCCAGGTAGGTCGGCCGCGAAACCCCGGGCCACGCGGTCGACTCCTCGGCGGCCGAGATGATCCCCGGCTCGCGGCCATACATGACCTCGTTGAGCTCCTTGAGGAACGAGACCGCGTCGAGGTCCTCGCGTCCGCCGAACTCATTCGGGACCCACTCGCCCTCGCGGCGCGAGTAGTCGAGGTACAGCATCGAGGCCACTGCGTCGACGCGGATCCCGTCGACGTGATATTCGCGCAGCCAGAAGAGCGCGTTGGCGATCAGGAAGTTGCGCACCTCGTGGCGGCCGAAGTTGAACACCAGCGTGCCCCAATCCGGGTGGGCGCCGCGCCGCGGATCGGCGTGCTCGTACAGCGCGGTGCCGTCGAACCGGGCCAGCGCAAAGTCATCTCGCGGGAAATGTGCCGGGACCCAGTCGAGGATCACGCCGAGGCCGTTCTCGTGCAGTCGCTGGACGAACTCCCGCATCTCGTCGGGCGAGCCGTGGCGCGGGGTGGGCGCGTAGTAGCCCGTCACCTGGTAGCCCCACGAGCCGGTGAACGGATGTGCCATCACCGGCAGCAACTCGACGTGGGTGAACCCCATATCGTGGGCATAGGCCGATAGCTCGTCGGCCAGCTCGTGGTAGCTCGAGCGACCGGTTGTCCTCCAGCGGATTCAGCCGCCACGAATCCAGATGCACCTCGTAGATCGACATCGGTCCGCTCAGCGGCATCTGTTCGGCACGGCGCTCCAGCCAGGCGGCGTCCCCGTCGCTCCACTGGTGCTGGGAGCGGTTGACCACGGAAGCCGTCTCGGGCGGGATCTCGGTCTCGAACGCGTAGGGGTCGGCCTTCAGCCGGAGCTCCTGGTCCTGCGTGAGGATCTCGTACTTGTAGCGTGACCCCGCCTCGAGCCCCGGGATGAACAGCTCCCAGATGCCGCTCGGCCCCAGCGATCGCATCGGGTGCAGGCGGCCGTCCCATGAGTTGAAGTCGCCCACCACGCTGACCGAGCGCGGGGCCGGCGCCCACACGGCGAAGGCCGTCCCGAGGACGTTCTCGTGCTCACGGATGTGCGCGCCCAGCAACTCGTACAGGCGCTCGTGCCGGCCTTCGCCGATCAGGTGGAGGTCGAGCTCGCCCAGCGTCGGCGGGAACGCATAGGGGTCGGCGAACTCGAACGTTCCGCTGGCGCCGTAGTCGACCTTCAGCTGGTAGCTGAGCGGGAGCTCGGCGCCCTCGGCCACTCCCTCAAACACGCCGCCCGGATGGATTTGCGCGAGCTCCACGGTCTTGTCGCCGGCCAGGATCGCCGTCACCGACTGGGCCGCGGGGCGGTGGGCGCGGATCGTCACCCCGGTGGGGCTGGGGTGGGCGCCGAGGATCGAGTGGGGGTCCGGGTGTTCGCCGGCGGACGATCGCTTCCAGTTGGTCGGTGGCGATACTCATGTCGTCTCCAGCAGCCGCACGATTCCGGCCACGGGGATCGCCACCCAGTCGGGCCGGTTGTCCAGCTCGTAGCGCAGCTCGTAAATCGCCTTCTCCAGCTCGAAGATCGCCAGCATGTTCTGGACCGCGGAGTCGCCGGCCGGCAGCAGCGTGGGATCGATCTCTGCGAAGTAGCTCTCCAGGAAGCTGAGGCGCGCGCGCTGTTCGAAGTCCGCCGGCACGCTCCGGTCCGGCTGGCCCTCGACGGCGGAGCTGACGTAGGCAAACGAGCGCAGCATGCTGGCCACGTCGCGCAGCGGCGAGCGCTTCTGGCGGCGCTCGGGGAGCGGGACGGGCGGGTTCGCCCTCGAAGTCGAGGATCACCCAGCCGCGCGGGCCGTACAGGGTCTGGCCCAGGTGGTAGTCGCCGTGGACGCGGATCGTGCTTGCCGCCGATTCCGAGCTGAGCCCGAGCGGCCAGCCGTTCACGGACGTCCTCGCCGCGCCCGACGATCGGTCCCAGCTGCTCGTCGTCGGGCAGGCGCAGGAACATCCGCTCGATGTCCTCGTCGATCGTCGGCCGTCAGCAGCGACAGCGCTTCCTGGCTTGGCTCCTCCGGCGAGAAGGCCGGATCGCCGGCATCCGAGGCCAGCGTGTTGTGCATCTGGGCCGTGGCTGACGCCGAGCGCCTTCAGGCGCTCCAGGAACACCTCGGGCTGGGAGGTCACCTCCTCCAGCGCCAGCGTCCAACCGTCGATCGCGTCGGGGACGAATTGCTGGGCCACGCCCAGCGTCCCGGCCAGGGCGGTTCCCTCGTACTCGTACCAGCCGTGCAGCGCCGCGATATTGGCGAAGCCGTGCGCGGTCAGGAACCTCAGCAGCTCCAGCTCCGGATTGATCCCCGGCTCGATCTTGCGAAACACTTTGAGCACGTAGCGATCGCCGAACACGAGCGAGGAGTTCGACTGCTCCACGCCGACCGAGCGCACCGGTATGTCGTCGGCCACCGTCATCCCTTCGTCGACGCAGCGGAAGCTGAACGTTCCCTCGTCGGTGGCCAGATCGCCGCCCTCCTCGATTCGGCGCAGCAGCTCGCGGGCGTGCACCGGCTCGGCCAGCGCGTCGTAGGCGACGAGCTCGTCGGATCGGCCGATCTGATCCTCGGCCGGCGGCACGTGCTGATCCTGGCGGTGGGCCACGCCCAGCGGCAGCTGGTAGAGCTCGTGCGTGCCCGTGGGCAAAGCGTGCCTGGGCCAGCGCGATCACCAGCGTCGGGTCCTGGCGCAGCGCCACTTCCTCGACGATGTCGATTCCCACCACCGGCCGCGTCTTGGAGGCATACCAGCGTTGCTGGGTGAGCCACTCGCGCAGGTGAGGACAGTCGAGCAGGGACTCCAGTTCCTCGGCCGAATAGCCCGTCGCCTCGCTCACCGCTTCAGCTGGCGTGCGGCGCAGCTCCTCCGGGATCTGGGTTGGTTCAGGCATCTGAGCTTGTCGCTTCCCTTCCTGCTCCAGCGCGAACCAGTAGAACCCGCGCCGGGCCAGGGTGAGCAGATAGGGGAGCTCGCCGATCGCGCGGGAAGCGCGAGTTTCCGAACAGCTCCACCGGATACGCGGCCCGCGGAGCGCTCCCAGGTCGAGCTCGACCGCCTGGGCGGAGCGGGCCAGGTTGTGGACGCACAGGACGAGGTCGTCCTCGAAGCGGCGGATCAGGGCGAAGATCCGGGGGTTGGAGGTGCGCGATCGGCTCGTAGGTTCCGAGCCCGAACACCGGATGCTCCTTGCGCAGCTGCGATGAACCGATGCATCCAGCGCAGCAGCGAGGTCGGGGTCCGCAGCTGGGCCTCGACGTTGACGGCCTGGAAGCCGTAGACGGGATCCATCAGCGGCGGGGCGTAGAGCTGGGCGAAGTCGGCCCGGGAGAAGCCGCCGTTGCGATCGCCGGTCCATTGCATCGGCGTGCGCACGCCGTCGCGGTCGCCCAGGAACACGTTGTCGCCCATCGCGATCTCGTCGCCGTAGTACAGGACCGGGGAGCCGGGGAGCGAGAACAGGATCGCGGTCATCAGCTCGATCTCGTCGCGGCCGTTGTCGAGCAGCGGGCGCGAGCCGCCGGCGGATCCCCAGGTTCAGCTTCATCCGCGGGTCCTTGGCGTACTCGGAGTACATGTAGTCGCGCTCCTCGTCGGTGACCATCTCCAGCGTCAGCTCGTCGTGGTTGCGCAGGAACAGCCCCCACTGGCAGCTGTCGCGGGATCGTCGGGCGTCTGCTCGAGGATCTCGTAGATCGGCGTGGCCTCCTCCCGGCGCAGCGCCATGAACATCCGCGGCATCACCGGGAAGTGGAAGCCATCTGGCACTCGTCGCCGTCTGCCCGAAGTACTCGACCACGTCGGCCGGCCACTGGTTGGCCTCGGCGAGCAGCACGCGGTCGGGGTAGTGCTCGTCGACCTCCTCGCGCACCCGCTTGAGGAACGCGTGCGTCTCGGGCAGGTTCTCGCAGTTCGTCCCCTCGCGCTCGAACAGGTACGGGACCGCGTCGAGGCGGAAGCCGTCGAGCCCGAGGTCGAGCCAGAAGCGCAGCACGTCGAGCATCGCCTCCTGGACCTCGGGGTTGTCGTAGTTGAGGTCCGGCTGATGGGAGAAGAAGCGGTGCCAGTAGTACTGGCCGGCGATCGGCGTCCCAGGTCCAGTTCGAGGTCTCGGTGTCGATGAAGATGATCCGCGCGTCCTGGTAGCGATCGTCGGTGTCCGACCACACGTACCAGTCGCGCTTGGGCGAGTCCGGGCTGCGAGCGCGACTCCTGGAACCACGGATGGTCGCTGGAGGTGTGGTTCATGACCAGGTCGGCGATCACGCGGATCCGCCGCGCGTGCGCCGCGTCGATCAGCTGCCGGACGTCCTCGACGGTCCCGTAGTCGGGGTGCACCTTGTCGAAGTCGGAGATGTCGTAGCCGCCGTCGCGCAGCGGCGACTCGTAGAACGGCAGCAGCCAGATGCAGTCGATCCCCAGCCACTGCAGGTAGTCGAGCTTCTCGGTCAGCCCGCGGAAGTCACCCGATGCCGTCGCCGTTGGCGTCGAAGAAGCCGCGGATGTGGATCTCGTAGAAGACGGCGCGCTTGAACCACAGCGGCTCGGCCTCGAACCACTGCCGCGTCTGCGCCACCCCGGGCGCCGCCGCGTCCTCGGCGGCCTGCCGTGGCGCGCCGAGCGGGTCCCGTGCAGCTGCAGGGCTGCGAACTCCTCGGTCGTCTGAAAGGAAGCGCACATGTCGCTCGGGGTTAGGCAGGGAGCCGGTCGATGCGCGTCACGCTAGCTCAACCGGTTCACATGGGCCTGCCGCACCCCGGCTCGAGCCGCACGTAGTTGCGGCCGATCCGCCACTCGAAGCGCTCGCCGGTCAGCAGGTCGCTGGACGGGGAACGCCGGGCGGCAGGCCGAGGTGCGCGGGCACGATCGCCAGGCCCTCCTGGATGCTCGGTGGGGATCGAGGTTGACCACGGTGATCACCGTGTTGCCGCCGGTCTGCTTGGCGTACGCGATGAGCGCCTCGTTCGCGGTGTCCATGAAGGTGACGTTGTCCAGGCGCTGAAGGGCGGGGTTCTCGCGGCGCGCCCGGTTGAGCGGCGGATCATCGGCAGCAGCGGGCCGTCGAGCGCGCGCTCGCTTGAGCTCGTACTTCTCGGAGTGCAGGTACTCCTCCGAGCCTTCGCGCACCGCCACGTTCTCGAAGCTCTCGTAGCCGGAGTAGATGCCGTAGCTGGGGCTGAGCGTCGCCGGCGAGCACCAGCCGCGCCTCGAACGCGGGGCGTCCGCCGTGCTGCAGGTACTCGTGGAGGATGTCCGGCGTGTTGGCGAAGAAGTTGGGCCGGAAGTAGTCCTGCTCGCCCGAGGTAGGCCAGCTCGACCACGTACTCGGTCAGCTCCCAGCGCGAGTTCTTCCAGGTGAAGTACGTGTAGGACTGGGTGAAGCCGATCTTGGCGAGGTGGCGCATCACCGCCCGGCGCGTGAACGCCTCGGCGAGGAAGATCACGTCGCGGTCGCTCGGCGTGCACCTTCTCGATCAGCCAAGCCCAGAAGGCGAACGGCTTGGTGTGCGGGTTGTCGACCCGGAACACCTTGACGCCGCAGTCGACCCAGTGCAGCACGACCGCCAGCAGCGCGTCCCACAGCGCCGCGCCAGTCCGGCGAGTCCCAGTTGACGTTGTAGATGTCCTGGTAGCGCTTGGGCGGGTTCTCGGCGTACTTGAGCGTGCCGTCGGGGCGGCGGTTGAACCACTCGGGGTGCTCGGTCAGCCACGGGTGGTCGGCGGAGGCCTGGATCGCGAAATCAAGCGCGATGTCGATCTCCGAGCTCCGGCGCTCGCGGGTCAGCGAGCGCGAGATCCTCGATCGTGCCGAGGTCGGGGTGGATCGCGTCGTGGCCGCCGGTCTGGCGTCGCCGATCGCCCAGGGCGAGCCCGGATCGTCGGGCCCGGCGGTCAGCGCGTTGTCCCGGCCCTTGCGGTTCGTCAGCCCGATCGGGTGGATCGGCGGCAGGTAGACCACGTCGAAGCCGAGCTCGGCCAGCTGCGGCAGCTGCTGCCTCGACACCCTTCAGGCCGCCCCACGAGCGCGGGAACAGCTCGTACCAGGCGCCGAAGCGGGCGCGTACCCGGTCGACCTCGAGCGTGAGCGGCTCCGAGCGTGGTGGAGCCGTGCGCGTTCCTGGTCGCGCTCGACCGCGGCGAACAGCTCGTTCGCCGAGCGCGCAGCGTCGGCTTGGTCGGACTCCGGCGCGTCGTCGTCCTCCAGGAGGCCGCAGCGCGTGCTCGATCAGCGCCCGATCGCGCTCGTTGCCGGCGCGCTCGGCTGCGCGGTCCGGAGCAGCTCGACGCCCTCCGACAGCTCGCCGGCGAGGTCGTGCTGGCCGGCCTGCGAGCTTGCGCCGCAGCTCGTCGCGCCAGGTGCCGAACACGGTCGGTCCAGGCCTCGAACGTGTACTCGCCAGCGCCCGATGCGGTCGACCGCGAAGCTCCCGGCCCAGCGCACGCCGCCGAGGTGGGCGTCGATCCGGTGCAGCTCGCTCTCCCGCCAGCGGCGTCGCCCGGCCGGCGGTAGTTGACGACCGCGCGCAGCAGGTCGTGTCCGTCGCGGAAGACGTCGGCGGACACCTCGACGGTGTCGCCGACGCAGCGCTTGGCCGGGTAGCGGCCGACGTCGACCGACGGGACCGGGTACTGGATGACGATTCGACTGGGCGGCCTTCGGCGCCGCGGGTCCGGCGCGCGACCGTGCTGGCCACCGTCTGAGTCGCCGCGGCGACATCGGCTTGGAGGCACGTTGACTCACTTGCACTTCAACATATCCGGGTTGCTGCGATGGGTAAACAACGTCCTGTGAAACCTCCGACCACCTCAGCGGAGGTTACCCGATGCCCTGTCCGACCGCTCCAGCGGGGTGCAGCTGCACCTCACCTCGCTTCCCGGGCGGGCGCCTGGGCCGCGAGGCGTTCCGGTTCGTCGACTGGCTGGCCGCAGCCGGGCAGACGCTGGTGGCAGGTGCTGCCGCTCGGGCCGCCCGACCGCTACGGCTCGCCGTACAAGTCGCGCTCGGCGTTCGCCGCCTGGCCCGGGCTGCTGGCGCGACCCGCGGGCCCCGGTCAGCGCCGCGGAGCTGATCGACGTTCCGCGAGCGCGAGGCGTACTGGATCGAGCGACTGGGAGCGCATTCGGCGGCCGCGACGCGGTGGCCGACCAGGTCCGCTTCGACCGCGAATGGGGCGCGCTGCGCGCGCTACGCGCGCCGAGCGCGGCGTGCGGCTGCTCGGCGACGTCGCGATCTACGTCGCGCCCGGGAGCGCCGACCACCGCGCCCATCCCGAGCTGTTCCAGGACGGCCTGGTCGCCGGCGCGCCGCCGGACGCGTTCTCCGCCACGGGCCAGCTGTGGGGCAACCCGCTGTACGACTGGCCGGCGCTGCGGCGGCGCCGGCTATCGCTGGTGGGTGGAGCGGCTGCGGCGCACGCTCGAGCTGTTCGACGCCGCGCGGCTCGACCACTTCCGCGGCTTCGTCGCCTACTGGGCGGTGCCCGCGGGCGATCGCGACGCGCGCGCGCGGCAGCTGGCGCCGCGGGCCCGGCCGCGCGCTGTTCGACGCCTTCGCCGCGGGCGCTCGGGCCCGGGCTGCCGCTCGGTCGCCGAGGACCTCGGCGTGATCACGCCGCCGGTGGAGCGGCTGCGCGACGAGCTCGGGCTCCCCGGGATGCTGGTGCTCCAGTTCGGCTTCGATCCCGACGAGCCCGGCAGCCCGCACCGGCTCGAGAACCACGTCGAGCAACCGCGTCGTCTACACCGGCACGCACGACCACGACACGGCCCGCGGGCTGGTACGAGTCGCTCGACGCCGCGCTCCGCGCCGCGGTGGACGCCGAGCTCCGCGCGCGCCGGCGTCGCTGCGAGCGCGAGCCGTGGTGGGGGCTGATCCGCCTGGCGTTCACCTCGCCGGCGCGGCTCGCGATCGTGCAGGCCCAGGACGTGCTCGGGCTGGGCAGCGAGGCGCGGATGAACGACCCGTCCCGCGCCGGCGGGAACTGGCGCTGGCAGATGCCGAGGGCGCTGACGCCGGCGCTGGCGAAGCGCTGCGCGAGGCCACGGCGGCTGCCGGGCGATGAACACCCGCAATGAGGCGAGGCGCGGCCGTGTTGCAGCGCGCGATCAACGTACGGCGGTTGAGCGCGCTGACCGCTCGTGTCGGGCGCGCAATCGAACGATCAGCGCGTCGATGCGCGCTCGAGCACATGAACCTGCTGTAGGTCTTCATCGCGCAGTCGCGCAGCTCACCTTCAGGTGCCGGTAGGCGTACGCCAGATCCGCGAGCCGCCCCCAGCGAGGTCTCGTAGCGATCATCGACCGCGGCGCACGCGCACGCGCATCCCGTCGCCCTCGAGCACGTCCAGCGCGCGCTCGGCGATCGCGATCTGGCCGAACGCGGTCGGGTGGACGTGGTCGGCCATCACCAGGTTGCGGGCGCCGAAGCCGCTGCAGGTCGAGGACCAGCGCGCCGTGCTCGGCGGCCGACCCGCTCGATCGCCGCGTTGAGCTCGTCGCACCTCGCTCCCGGCCGCGGCCGGCCGAGGTCGAGCGGGATCGTCAGCGTCAGCACGCGGTCGCAGCGCGCCGCGAGGAACCCGAGCGCGTCGCTCGAACTCCGCCGCGAACCGCGCCGCGATCCCAGTCGAGCGCGCGGACGTCGTTGACGCCGATGTACAGGCAGCCGAGGTCGTAGCGCGGCGTCCGGGTCGGCGGCCGTGCGCCGGAAGGCCGGGATCTGGATCGCCGATCACGTCGTCGACGCGCGCGCCGTCGACCGCGTAGCCGCGTGAACGGGAGCCCGAGCGCCCGCGCCACCCACAGCGCCCACGACTGCAGCGCCACGCCCCACTGGAGCTCGCCGCCGCCGTTGGTGATCGAGTCGCCGAACGCGAGCACGCCGAGCCGGCGGTCTGGCTGCGACGTTCACGGCGACGGGAGCCTAAGCGGGCGTCCGTGTTCGATAATGCGCGCCGTGAACGATCGCAGGCGCATACGACGGCCGCGTGGACATCGAGCGCGCCGTCGGCGAGCTCGCCGAGCGGCTGCCGCGCCGCGCTGGCGCCGCTGGCGCGCGCTGGCCTACAACTACCGCTGGTCGTGGCTGCCCGGCGGCCCCGAGCTGTTCGCGGCGATCGATCGCGAGCGCTTCGAGCTGTGCCGGCAGAACCCGGTGCGGCTGCTGCAGGAGGCCTCCACACGGGCGCTGCAGCCGCGCCGCCGACCGAGCCTGCGCTCGTCGCGGCAGGCCCGCGACGCTGGAGGCGGCGCTCGAGGCCGATCTGGCCCGCGAGCCGCGATCCACGCCGGAGCCCGGCGCGTCCGGTCGCGTTCCTGTGCGCCGAGTACGGGGTCCACGTGTCGCTGCCGGTCTACTCGGGCGGCCTGGGCGCGCTGGCCGGCGACCTCCTCAAGGAGGCCTCCGACCGGGCGCTGCCGATGGTCGCGGTCGGCCTGATGTACCGCAAGGGCTACTTCCGCCAGCGGATCGACGCCAGCGGCTGGCAGCACGAGTACTGGGTCGACACCGATCCCCAGCGGCTCCCGGCGCGCTCGCGTCGACGGGTCCCGACGGCGCTCCGCTGACGCATCGACGTGCCGATCTACGAGGCGGACGTCGTCGCCCACATCTGGCGCGTCGACGTCGGCCGCGTGCCGCTGTTCCTGCTCGACACCGACGTCTCGCGCAACGGCCCGCTCGAGCGCTGGATCACCGCGCGGCTGTACGACGGCCGACCCGCACACGCGGCTGGCGCAGTACGTGCTGCTCGGGGTCGGCGGGATCGCGCGCGCTGCGGGCGCTCGGGCATCGACCCGGGCGTGATCCACCTCAACGAGGGCCACGCGGCGCTGGCGCCGCTGGCGCTGGCCGCGAGCCTCTCGGCAACGGCCACGTGCCGCCGGAGGCCCTCGCACGGCCGCGCCGGGACCGGACCGTGTTCACGACCCACACCCGGTCGCCGGCGGGCAACGACACCTATCCGGCCGACGCAGGTCGGGACGGCGATCGCCGGCCTCGCGGCCGAGCTCGGCATCGACCAGCGGACGCTGATCGCGCTCGGGCGCAACGCGCCCCGAGCGATCCCGAGCGAGCCGTTCGGGGTGACCCAGGCCGCGCTGCGGCTGAGCCGCGCGGCCAACGGCGTCAGCCGCCGCCACGGCGAGGTGGCCCGGGAGATGTGGGCCCGCTGTGGCCGACCGGCCGCCGAGGAGGTGCCGATCGGCCACGTCACCAACGGCGTGCACGTGCCCGACCTGGATCGGGCGCACCGATGCGGGAGCTGCTCGATCGCCACCTGGGCGGTGACTGGACCGACCGCGTCGCTGGACCCCGACATGTGGGAGGCGGTCGACCAGATCCCGGACGAGCGAGCTGTGGGACGCGCGCGACGCGCCAGCGGGCCGAGACTCGTCGAGTTCATCCGCGCGCGCAGCACGCTCGACCGGCTCGCTGCGCGGCGACGTCGCGCGAGTACGTCGAGGCGGCCGCGCAGCGCTTTCGATCACGACGTGCTGACGATCGGCTTCGCCCGCCGGGTCGCGACCTACAAGCGGCTCGACCTGCTGACGCGCGACCCGCGACTGGACGCTGGCGCTGCTCGGCGGCGAGCGGCCCGGTGCAGGTGGTCCTCGCCGGCAAGGCCCACCCGCGCGACGAGGAGGCCAAGCACGTCGCTGCAGCGGCTGTTCGGGATGAAGGCGCGCGCCGGTCGTCGGCCAGCGGGTCGTGTACCTCGACGACTACGACCTGGCCACCGGCGCGATGCTCGTGCGCGGCTGCGACGTGTGGCTGAACCTGCCCCGTCCGCCGCTGGAGGCGAGCGGCACCAGCGGGATGAAGTCGGCCGTTCAACGGCGGGCCTGCAGCTGAGCGTGCTCGACGGCTGGTGGGCCGAGGCGTACGACGGCGAGCAACGGCTGGGCGATTCCCGGGCGACGTCGAGCCGACTCCGGGGCCCAGGACGAGCGCGACGCGACGACCTGCACGCGCTGCTCGCCGAACGAGGTGGTGCCCGACGTTCTACGAGCGCGACGAGCGCGGGATCCCGGTGCGCTGGCTCGAGATGATGCGCGCCTCGCTGACGGACGCTCGGGCCCCGGTTCTGCGCCACGCGGATGGTCGAGGACTACGTGCGCGGGCCATACAGCGGCGCCGCCGCCTCTGTATGAGCGTCAGCTGACTTCGGACAGCGAGCGCGGTCCGGCGCCGACGTAGCGGGCGGTCGGCCGGATCAGCCGCCCCTCGCGCTTCTGTTCCATGATGTGAGCCGACCAGCCCGCCGTGCGGGCACACGTGAACATCGGTGTGAACAGCTCTGGGGGAACCTCGGCGAAGTCCAGGACGACGGCCGACCAGAACTCGACGTTGGTGGCCAGCACGCGGTCGGGCTGCCGAGCCTGCAACTCCGCCAGCGCCGCCTGCTCGAGCGCCTCGGCCGCCTCGACGCGGGGCGCGTTCAGCTCCTTGGCCGTGTTGCGAAGCACACGGGCCCGGGGATCCTCGGCCCGGTAGACCCGGTGCCCGAAGCCCATCAGACGCTCGCCCCGGTCGAGCACGTCCTTGACGTAGCTCTCGGCGTCTCCGCGGGCGGCTACCTCGTCCAGCATCCGCAGGACCCGAGACGGAGCCCCGCCGTGCAGGGGGCCGGACAGCGCGCCGACGGCGGCGCTCAGCGCGGCGGCGACATCGGCGCCGGTGGAGGCCACCACGCGCGCGGTGAAGGTGGAGGCGTTCATGCCGTGCTCGGCCGCCGAGATCCAGTAGGCGTTGATTGCCTTGACGTGGTCGGGGTCGGCCTCGCCCCGCCAGCGGAGTAGGAAGCGTTCAGGAATCGAGGTGGCCTGGTCGATCTCCCGCTGGGGCACCGGAGGCCGCCCGATCCCTCGGGCCGACTGGGCCACGAACGACAGCGCCATCACGGAGGCCCGGGCCAGATCGCTGCGGGCCTGCTCGTCTTCGATGTCGATCAGCTGACCGAAGCCCCACTGGGGGCCGAGCATCGCCAGCGCCGCCTGAACGTCGACCCGGGGATCACCCGAGTGCACACTCAAAGGGTGCGGCTCGGCCGGCGGCAGGCCGGGGAGCAGCCGGCCGTCGACCAGCAGACCCCAAACCTGCTCGAACGGCACCTGGCCGACCAGCTCCTCGATGTCCACCCCGCGGTAGCGCAGCGAGCCCCCGTCCCGGTCTGGTTCGGCGATCTCGGTGGCGAAGGCGACGACGCCCTCCAGCCCGGATTGCACCTCGTCGTTGAAGCTCACGCCGGCAAGGCTAGCGATGGCCGCCCGAGGGCGGCGCTCAGCGCCAGAGGGTCACCATGGCCGCGCTGTATGGAGTCAGGTAAACGGGGTACGCACCTGATTTGTAGGCCACCGACCCCACTCTCAGGCGTCCGGCCCAGTGGCCGCCGAAGCTGATGTGCTGGCCTCCGTAGGTGACCCCCTTAGTGGAGCCGACGCGCGGCGCGCGCATGAAGCGCACATAGGCGCTCTTGTGGTGGCCGACGTCGAGCTTGGCGTAGGTCGCCGAGGAGCTCTTGTTGATCACCAGCACGCGCATGCCGCCGTCGAAGCGGACGGCCCAGATGCTCACGGGGCTCTGGCTGCCGGCGGTGGAGCTGCCGTTCAGCAGGAAAGCGCCGCGCTGCATCATCTGGCCGAACAGCGACATGCCGTACATCTCGGGCATCGCGTACATGCCCTTCTTGGTGGGGTGGAAGGGCGCGTTCAGCAGGTACGGCTGTATGTGCCAGTTGACGCTGTCGACGCCGGCGTGGACCAGGTTCAGGAGGGCATCCGGCGCCCACAGCGCGGTGGCGAACGAGTCGGCCACGCCGGGGTTGCCGCCGCAGCTGATCGAGTTGACCTCGGTCAGGCGAAGCGCCTCGTGATGGGAGTGCGCCAGGCTCGCGGTGTTGGCCACCGTGTGGGCCAGCCCGCCGGAGGCGCCGTAGCCGAGCATCATCTTCAGCGTCGGATACCAGCGGGAGGTCTTGGGCCAGCAGCTGGAGGACGGGTAGCGGTGGATGGTGATGAAGTTGGCGTTGAGGGATCCGTCGTGCTGGACCGCCTGGATGTACTGAAGCTTGGAGGAGATCGTCTCCGGTCCGCCCAGACGGATTCCGTGGAGCTCCTTGCGCACCGCACGGGCGTAGACCAGCCAGTCGCGGTGATACTGGGGATAGGAGTAGTACAGCGGCCACTTGCCGTGCACGCCGGTGGTGGACGGGATCCGCTCCTTGGAGAGCCAGGGCTGGTTCTTGTACAGATCCGGCTCGTTGCCGATCTCCAGGCCGATCAGGCTGCCGCGGGGCAGCGCCCGCTTGGCGGCCAGCGCGAAGGCCGATTCCATCCTGGCCGAGTGCACGGCCAGGTTGAGGTCGAGCATCGTGCGCATGTTGTCGCCCTTGGCCAGATGAACCAGGTTGGTCATCCAGTCATCCCCGATGTTCCAACTGTTCTTGGGCGGGTGGTACCGGCCGGTGGGATCCCAGTAGACGTGGTCGGCTGACTTACCGCCGACCCGCAGGATCATCGGGGCGCCGTTCTCGGCCCGGAACAGCGAGACCGTCTGCTTGAACAGCGAGCCCATTCGCGCGTAGGTGGCCACCGAGTTGTATTCCATCGAGAGGCCGAGGAACTCGGATGGGATCGTGCGGCCGCCTCCGGTCAGCCGGAAGGTCTCCGACGTGGCGGAGGCCGAGGCGGTTATGGACAAGAAGCAACTGGCGCAGACGAGCAGTCCGAGGACCGCCCCGCGCGCACCCCTGAAGCGAGACATCACGAGCATGCTAACCCGAAGGCAACCGAAGAGTTCCGCTGTAGGCTCGCCGGGGTGACGGATTTTCTGCTCAGACCGGCTCTTGAGCTGGCCGAGCTGATCCGCTCGGGGGAGCTCACCGCGACCGAGCTCGTTGAGCTGAGCCTGCGGCGGATCGCCGAGCTGGAGCCGCAGATAAACGCTTTCACCTACGTGGCGGGAGCTGAGGCGCTGGCCGAGGCGGCCCAGATCGGGCCCGGGGACTCGCGGCCGTTCGCCGGGGTTCCGATCGCGATCAAGGACAACCGGCCGGTCCGTGGCCTGCCGCTGACCATGTGCAGCGATCTGTGGGGAGACTTCCGTCCGGATCACGACGCGTTTGCGGTTCGCCGCCTCCGCGACGCGGGCTTCGTGATCGTCGGCAAGACGGCCCTGCCGGAGAACGGGATCCTCCCCACCACCGAGTCTCGCCGCAACGGCCCCACCCACAACCCGTGGGATCTGACCCGGACGCCCGGTGGGTCGAGCGGCGGCTCCGGGGCCGCCGTGGCAGCCGGCATGGTCCCGATCGCCCACGGCAACGACGGGGGCGGCTCGACCCGGATCCCGGCCGCCTGCTGCGGGCTGGTCGGCCTCAAGCCGGCTCGCGGGCGGGTGTCGGTGGGCCCCGACGCGGGGCAGAGCTTCCTGGTCGGCGACGGCGTGCTCACCCGCACGGTGGCCGACACCGCTGCCGTCATGGATGTCCTGGCCGGTTACGAGCCCGGCGACGCCACCTGGGCACCTCCACCCGCCGGCGGGTTCGCCGCAGCCGCCCGCTTGTGGGCTGGGCGGCTGCGGATCGGCGTGGCCCTCAACCCGGCTCTGGACGCGGTGGAGCTGGATCCCGTGTGCGTGGCTGCCGCTCGGGACGCGGGTCGCGTGTTGGAGTCCCTGGGCCATCACGTGGAAGCGGTGGAGCCGCCGTGGAGCGGGCGCGACCTGCTGCCTGACTTCACGCGAGCGTTCGGCCCGGGGATCGCGATGACCGTGGCGATCGGAGCCCGGCTGGCCGGGCGGGAGCCGGCCGAGGCCGACGTCGAACCGCTGACCTGGATGATGTACGAGCAGGCCCGGGCACAGGACGCGCTGACCTACCTGGCCGCTCAGAACCGGCTCGAGCGGGTGGCGCGCGAGATCGTGGAAGCGCTGCTGCCCTACGACGTGGTGGTCACTCCGGCGCTGGCCCAGCGTCCGGTGCCGCTCGGCGAGATCCATGGCCGGGGACCCGACCCGTGGAATCATTACCGCCGCTCCGGGGCGTTCACGCCCTACACGGCGATCGTCAACGTGACCGGCCAGCCGGCCGTATCGCTGCCTCTGTATCACGGAGAGGACGGGCTCCCTACCGCCGTCCAGCTGATCGGGCGCCCGGCCCGGGAGGACACGCTGCTGGCGCTGGCCCGCCAGCTGGAGGAGGCGCTGCCCTGGGCCGAGCGCCACCCTGACCTCTAGGGGGAGTTCGCGCCAGACTGTCCGCATGTCGCGGCTTTCACTTCGTCCCGTCGAGCCAGGGGATCTCGACGCGATCTTCCAGCAGATGCGCGATCCGGAGTCCGTCCGGATGGCCGCATTCACGGCTGAGGATCCCGACGATCGGAGCGCCTTCGATGCTCATATGGCGAAGGTCATGTCCTCTTCCGAGAGCAGGTTCCTGGCCATCATCAGCGGTTCACGGCTCGTCGGCACGATCGGGAGCTACGTCTCGGAGGGATTCACCGAGGTCACGTACTGGATAGATCGCGCGTGCTGGGGGCAGGGGATGGCCACCGAAGCGCTCGGACTGCTCCTGGAGGAGATCTCGGTTCGGCCGATCCGGGCCCGTGCGGCCAGCGACAACGCCGGTTCGATACGAGTCCTACAGAAGGCGGGCTTCCACCCGATAGGTACGGAGGTGTCCTTCGCCCCGGCGCGGGAGATGGAGATCCAGGAGACGATCCTGGAGCTGGGTTAGGCTCCGAGGACGGCGGCCATCGTTCGTGGTCGCACGCCCAGCCATTCGGCGTCGGCAGCGCCCTGCTGGGCCACCATCGGTATCTCCAGCAACTCGACCTCGTCCCAGGTGGCAAATGCGGTCGGACCGGCCAGCAGCTCCAGAGCCTTGAGCCCGCGCCTGACCACCGGCAGGGGGACCGGGACGACCGGCCGGTGCCGGTGCAGCGAGTGCAGCACCGTCTGCACCACCTCCCGGTGGGTGAGGGTCTCAGGACCGGCGAGCTCCAGACGGGCACCGACGGACTCCCCGGCGCGGGCGCCCCCGGGGAGGGTGGCCATCACGCAATCGGCCACATCCTCGGCCCAGATCGGCTGAAACGGCACGCGGCCCGCCCCGGGCAGCGCCATCACCGGGAGCAGGGACATCCGGCCCAGGAGCTTCAGATACGGGTCTCCGGGCGCGTAGACGACCGACGGGGCGAACACCGTCGGCTCCATCGAGGACTCCATCACGGCGCGTTCGGCCACCGCCTTTGCCCGCATCAGCCGGGCCCGGCTGCGGGTCGAGGCGTTCAGCACGGAGAAGAACAGGAACCGCTTGACGCCGGCTCGCTCGGCGGCGCGCACCAGCCGCCAGGTGGCCACCCCGGCCAGCTCCTCGATCGAGCCGCCGGGCTGGTCGCGAATCACCGAGGCGAGGTGGACGACCGTGTCGACTCCGCGCAGGGCGTGACGGAAGGACAGGTGATCCTCCAGCCGGCCCAGGGCGATCTGGACGCGGACCCGCTCGGCGCCCAGTCGGCGGGGATCTCGGACCAGGCAGCGCACGGGAATCCCCGCGTCGGTGAGGCGCCTCAGCAGCGGCGCGCCGATCGTCCCGGTGGCCCCTGTCAGCAGCAGCACGGGTTGCGAGGGTACTTCGCCGGCATCGCTTTCGTAGAATGACCCGCTCTTTCCCGCTCTCGAACAGGAAGACGCAGAGACACATGGCCTACGTCATCGCCGAGCCATGCATCGGCACAAAGGACAACTCGTGCGTGGAGGTTTGCCCGGTCGACT
The DNA here is from genome assembly GCA_963744525.1 of uncultured Solirubrobacterales bacterium. Classification (GTDB taxonomy): domain Bacteria; phylum Actinomycetota; class Thermoleophilia; order Solirubrobacterales; family Solirubrobacteraceae; genus Palsa-465. The sequence continues at coordinate 118,793 of CAVUTV010000009.1, forward strand.
GCATTCACCCGACTCCGGACGAGCCCGACTACGAGAAGGTCGAGATGCTCTACATCGATCCGGAGGAGTGCATCGACTGCGACGCGTGCGTCGAGGCCTGCCCGGTGGACGCCTGCTTCGCCGAGGATCAGCTCCCCGACGAGTGGCAGAAGTTCTCGCAGATCAACTCGGACTACTACAGCAAGAGCTAGGCCATCGGGAGCGACATGCCGACCGGCCTGGGCGCCTCCGGCTCGCTCACCATCGGCAGGTCGATCCCGCCCAGGGCGATCAGGCCGCGGGCAGCCTGCCGGATCGCCTGCGAGGCCGGATCGTCCGGATCGGCGAACACGACCGGGAGTCCCGAGTCGGCTTGCTCCCTTAGCGCCATCGTCAGCGGGACCTTGCCCAGCAGCGGAACCTCCAGCTCCTCGGCCAGCAGCTGGCCTCCGCCCTCCCCGAAGATCGCGTAGCGCTCACCGTCCGGCGTCACGAAGCCGGCCATGTTCTCGATCACGCCGGCGACCTCGAGCTTGAGCTTCGTGGCCATGTCGGCGGAGCGCCGAGCCACCTTCTGAGCCACGGCCTGAGGCGTGGTGACGATCACGAACTTGGCGTGAGGGAGCAGCTGGGCCAGCGTCATCGAGACGTCACCGGTACCGGGGGGCAGGTCGATCAGCAGATAGTCCAGCTCGCCCCAATCGACGTCCTCCAGGAACTGCTGGAGCGCCTTGTGGAGCATCGGTCCGCGCCATACGACGGCGGCGTCCTGCTCGACGAAGAAGCCGATCGACATGACCTTGATGCCGTCCTGGGCGCTCAGCGGGATGAGCTTGCGGTCGGCGCTGACCTTGGGCCGCTCTGCGCCGAGGCCAAGCATCCGGGGCTGTGAATAGCCCCACACGTCGGCATCCAGGACGCCGACGGTCTTGCCCTCGGAGACCAGGGCGGCGGCCAGGTTGGCCGTCACGCTGGACTTGCCGACGCCGCCCTTGCCCGAGCCGACGCAGATGACGTTCTGGACCTGAGCCAGCGCGCCCTCGGGGAGTGTGCCCCGGCCGAGCTTGCGGCCCAGGTTCTGCTTCTCCTGGTCGGAGAGGACGTCGAAGCTGATATTCACGCCGCTGACGCCCTCCAGTGCCCGGACGGCGTCGCTCACACCGGTCTGGAAGTGGCTGCGGATCGGGCACCCCGCGGTGGTCAGGGAAACCTTTACGTCGACGACGCCGTTGGCGTGGATGTCGATCGTTCGAACCATTCCGAGTTCGACGATGTCTCGCCGGAGCTCGGGGTCGATTACGGCACGGAGGGAATCAAGGACTTGGTCTCTGGTCGGCATGGGCTCCATTCTGACAGACGCGTTTCAGGTAGCTTTCCGGCCTGATGTCGGTCCAGACACCGGTCACGCAGTCGGTTCAGGTCACGCCCGTGCGGGGGATGAGCGACAAGCGGGAGTTCGTCGACCTCCCGTTCCGTCTCCACGCCGGGACGCCGTGGATCCCGCCGCTCAAGCTCGAGCGCTATGCCTACCTGAGCCCGAAGCTCAACCCGTTCTTCAAGCACGGTGAGGCGGAGCTGTTCCTGGCCCGCCGGGACGGCCGTGTGGTGGGACGGATCAGCGCCCAGATCGACCGGGCCTTCAACGAGTACCACGACCACCGGTGGGGCCTGTTCGGCTTCCTGGAGTTCGAGGACGACCAGGAGATCCTGGACGCGCTGCTGGCCGCAGCCGAAGCTTGGCTGCGTGAACGCGGGCGGGACCGGATGGTCGGGCCGATGGACTTCGTCACCAACGAGGAGTGCGGGGTGCTGATCGAGGGCTACGAGCTGGAGCCGATGATCCGCCAGCCCTGGCACCCGCCCTATTACCGCCAGCGGGTTGAGGCGGCCGGGCTGGAGAAGGCCATGGATGTCTTCCACTGGAAGCTGCACATCACCGACCGAGAGACGCGGATGAACCCGATCCTGCCCAAGCTGGCCGAGCGCTGCCGGGAGAAGTTCGGGATCCGGATCCGCAAGATGTCCTGGCTGCATCTGCGCAAGGAGCTCGACGAGTTCGCCAAGGTCTACAACGCCGCCTGGTCGAAGAACTGGGGGTTCGTGCCCTTCTCCAAGGAGGACCTGGACGACCTGGGCATCACCTACCGGCTGATCTACGACAAGCACTGGTTCATGGTGGCCGAGAACGACGAGGAGACCGTGGCGATGGCGATCACGATCCCCGACATCAACCAGGTCTACAAGAAGATGAAGGGCCGGCTGCTGCCGCTCGGCTGGTGGTATTACCTCCGCCGCAAGAAGTACATGGATCGCGCCCGGATCGGCTTCCTCGGTGTACTGCCTGAGTATCAGCACACCGGCGTCGCGGCGGCGCTGTACATCGAGCACTTCGACATGGCTGCGATCACTCCCGTCGAATTCGGTGAGGCGGGCTGGATCCTGGAGACGAACCACTCGATGAACCGGGGGCTCGAGGCGATGGGCGGAAGGATCACCAAGCGCTGCCGCATGTTCGAGCGGCGCTTCGAGCCCGATGCCGAGCCCGCCGCACCGCCTGAGCTGCGCGAGCAGGCGCCGGCTGCGTAGTACTCGGGCGGGCGGGGCGCTTCCGACCGGCCTTCGCCCTCGCCCAACGTTTGTGGGTCGAATTATTCAAGCCTGGCTTGTCTTTCTCGACCCGCGGTCGCACCGTCTTAAAGACCGACGGGGCGCCACTTTCGTGACGCCCCGGCGGTTGAGGGAGGAGAGGGTGCTACGTCCGCCGGCGAAGATATGAGGCCGGCGAACCTCTCCCGCCGGGCGCTCTCCTCGAGGCGCTGGCGGGGTAAGTCGGATGCGATCGAGGCTAGCCGATCAGACCCTGCGCATCGGTGACGAGCTTCTCGACGCGGTTGGTCACGACGTTCGACTGCTTCTCGAAGTCGCGACGGGCCTGGCGCACCTCGCGCTCCAGCCGGCGACGGTTCTGCTTCACGGTGCGCTCGACGCGAGTCCGCCGGTGACGGAGCTCACGCTCAACGCGCGTGCGCTGGCGGCGAACCTGGCGCTCGAAGCGGTTGCGAGCGGTGGCGCCGCGGCGCTCGAAGCGCTTCAGCTCCCGCTCGATGGCCGCCCGTGAGCCGTACTTGGAAGCCAGGTCCTTGACCGTCGAGACGACCTCGCCGCCCACGATCAGGCTGGCGCCGACCGGAACCAGGACCGCCCGCTCCGCCAGGTCGGTGACCTGCGCCACCGGCGTGCGGGGCTGGGTGGAGGTGGTGTTGGTCGCCGTCCGGCGGGAAGCCGTGCTGGACCGGCGTGAGCTTGCGCTCCGGCGCGTGGTGGCCTTGCGACCACTGGCGCTGCTGCGCGCCGTGCTGGCGGTCTTACGCGCCGTGGACGCCGTGCCCTTGCGCGCCGTGGAAGCCGTCTTGCGGGCCGTCGAGGCCGCGCGAGAGGTGGTCTTCCGAGCGGTGCTCGAAGTCTTCCGAGCGGTGCTCGAACCATTCGTGCGCTTGCGCGCCGAGGTCGAGCGGCTGGCCGGCTTGCGCGCCGTGGTCGAACCGCTGTTGGTCTGGGGGCTCGTGGTCGAGCCGCTGGTGCTGGCGGTCTGGGCCGCCTGGGTGTTGCTTGTTGTAGCCATAGTTATGGATTACTCCACTCCCGTAGGATTCAAGGTATCAGTCCCGGACGACCCGCCCCTGTGCGGTGCTCACGTCCCGAACACATGTTTGTAAACCGGTGGCGGCACGTAGTTACACCAGTGTCGCTTTTCTTTAGGTTGGCCCGCTGACGCGGGCGGACGGGGCCCGGATGCCGCCTAGACGGCGGCGGCGCGGGCAGGCGCGGTGCGGGCCAGCCAGCCGGCCGGATCCTCGATCTCCGCCAGCGTCGGTAGGGCCTCGGGACCCGAGAAAACGTGGCGCAGGGCGCCTTCGCCGCCCTCGGCGGCCACCGCGTCGCAGAACACCTTGCCCCGTTCGTACTGGCGAAGCTTCATTTCGAGGCCCAGTAGGCGCCCGACGATCTGTGAGAGCCGGGACTGCGTTCTGCGGCGGGCATTGAGCGCGCGGCGCAGGCGGGGCAGCGACGGGATCAGGTCCGGAGCCACAGCGTCCATCACGTGCTCGGCGTGCCCCTCTATCACCGCCATCACCGCCTGCACCCGGTCGACCGTCTCGCGCTCGGACTGATTCATCACCACGCCGATCAGATCGCCCCTTCGCAGGGCTCCGCCCATGCGCCGCAGCTCACTGCGGCTTGGCAGCTGTCGCTTGCGGCCGGTGTCGAGCCGGACCTCCGCGCTGCGCATCAGTTCCTCCACGAGGCCGGCCAGGTGGCCGTGTAGCCAGGGAACCCCGCCGAACTGCACCGCATGGGTGACCTCGTGCAGGGCGACCCAGGTCATGAACTCCTGCTCGTCGGCCTCGAAGCTGGCCATCGCCTGGCCGAGGTTGGGAAGTACGAACAGCAGTCGCGGCGGATGGTCCTTGGCGGCTTCGTCCAGGAGCACCAGCTCGTACTGGCCGAGCACCCGCTGGCCCAGATAGCCGACGACCAGGCCGATCTCGGCGCTCAGCATGGCGCCCATCGTCAGCTGCACCGCCGGGCGGGCCTTGCCCAGCCCCTTGGCGGCGCGGTTCATCACCGGATCGAGCAGGGCCCGGGTGGAACGGATGTTGCTGGCCACCCACTCGCGGCGGCTGACGCCCTCCGGCGCCGGCAGCTCCCGCACCGGCTCGAGACCCGTGTACTGCACCACCCGCCGCTCGGACTCGGCGGCCAGCGCGACCAGGTCGACATCGGGCAGCTTGGCGTCGCCCCGTCCGGCCACGTAGCCGGCGATCCGCTCGGCGATGATCCAGTCGATCATCGGGGGATCTGGGCCAGCTGGTGGAGCGTGTCCAGGTTCCGGGCCGCCACCACCGGCGAGTGTGGCTGGGCGTCCAGCGGCGCGCTCAAAGGCTCCGGGGAGTGCGGGAAGCTGACGACCCCGCCGGCCTCGCGCACGATCAGCTGCGCCGCAGCGGCGTCGACCGCGCGGCAGTTGCGCAGCGACACCAGGCCGTCCAGCCGAGCTGCCGCCACCTGGCACATGGCGGAGGCGATCGTCCCCATCGCACGCAGGCGGTAGGCACTGCTGAGGAGACCGTCGATCGATGCCTGCACCCACCGCGGATCCGCGGACTCGATGCCCAGCACTTCCAGGCGTCCGTCGTGGCCGCGGCGCTCCTCCAGCTCAGGATCCAGGCGCTCGCCATTGAGCCAGGCCCCGGCGCCCCGCCGGGCATACCACTCCTCGCCCGGGCCGAAGTCGAACACGTATCCGAACTCCACATCGGCCATCGTCTGCCCGGAGGCCACGGCGACGGATACGGCGTGATGTGGGAGCCCCCGCTTGGCGTTCAGTGATCCGTCGATCGGATCGATGACCACACGGATCGCAGGATCGCCGTAGTCGATCTCGCCTCGCTCCTCGGAGATCGCGCTGAACCGGTGACCCTCGTCGTGCAGCTGCTCCAGCTCGCCCAGGACGATCGATTCGGCCGACTCGTCGATCACCAGGGTGCGGTCGCCGCCGCTGCCCCGCGAGCCGGTTTCGACCGCCCGTTCGGCGATGCTCGACGTCTCCGCCAGCATCGCGGCCAGACGCCGGCTGGCCCGCCGGCAGGCGCCCAGCCAGTCGGCATCGATCGCGGAGGAAATCGTGTCCATCTCAGACCTATGCTGTCAGACGTGATTGGTGCTGCCGCAGCCGCCGTCGAAGACTGGAGGGCGCTGGTCGGCCACACCGGCTCGCCGCTGCTCGTGCGCGGTCCGGCCGGTAGCGGCAAGACCGAGTTTCTGCTCGCCCGGTTCCTGTGGCTGGTGGAGCAGGGCGTGATCCCGGATCGGGTGGTCTGGACGGCGCCGGGTGAAGCCCGCGCCGAGGCGGCGCGCGTCCGGCTCGAGGCGGAGCTGCGGGAGGGCTACAGCGACCTCGTGGTGGGAACCCCCGCCCAGCTCTCGGCGACCATCCTGCGCCGGGCCGGCACGCGGCCGGAGTTGCTCGACGCCACCCTGAGCCCTGGCGATCGCCTGGCGATGCTGGCTGAGCGGATCGACGAGCTCCCGCTCCAGCACCATGACTTTGCGGGCAACGCGGGCGCGCTGCTCGGGCGGTTCATCCGCAGGATCGACCGGCTCAAGGCCGAGATGATCGAGGTGGAGGCGTTCGCACGATGGGCCACCGGCGCCGAGGATCCGGCCGAGCGCGAGTTCGGCGAGGTGTTCCGCGCCCACGAGCAGATGCTCCAGGACAGCGGCGCCTGCGACGAGGGAGATCTGGTGCGGATGGCGCTGCGGCTCGTGATCGAGCGCCCGGCCGTCGGGCAACCCTACGAGCACGTGCTGGTCGACGACGCCCAGGAGCTCGATCTCGCTCCGGCCCGCCTGGTCGCCGCCCTGGGCGGTAGCCGGCTGACGGTGGCCGGCGATCCCCTGGGAGCTCTGCGCCGCTTCCGGGGCGCCGGCGCCACCCGGCTGGACGGGTTCCAGCGGCCGGACACCCGGGTCGCGCAGCTGGTCAACTCCCATCGCTGCCCTCCGGGCGTGATGCGAGCCGCCTGGACGCTTGGACTCGACAGTCCGGCCCCGGCGGATGGCTCGACCGCCGGGGAGGCTCCGGCCGGGGAGCCCGTCGAAGCTCAGGTCGCCTTCTGGCGCTGCGGGAACGAACGCGCGCAAGCGCAGGCGGTGGCGGCCGAGATCGAGCGATTGATCGCCCGCCAGGGGGTGGCGCCGGGTGAGATCGCGGTCCTCGTCCCCGAGATTGCGCTCGAGGGTCAGGCCGTGTCGGTGGCACTCGAGGAGCGCGCGGTGCCGCAACGGGTGATCGGCGAAGCGGCGTTCTTCCAGCGCGCCGAGATCCGCGACCTCCTGGCCTGGCTCCGGCTCCTGGCCGACCCCGGTGACGCCGCCGCCGTCGTGCGCGCTCTGGCCCGGCCACCGATCGGCCTGCGATCAGTTGATATCGCCCGCTGCACCCAGATCGCGCGACGGCGCAAGCTGGATATGGTGGCGGCGCTCGCCGCGGCCACCGAATCGCCCCAGGTGCCACCGGAGGCGCGGGAGCGGATCCGCGTGTTCCTGAAGCTCTACCGGGCGGGCGCCGCGCAGGTGGACACGGTCCGGCCCGACCTCTACGTCCACCGCCTGATCGAGCGGATCGGGCTGCGCCGCCAGCAGCTGTTCGCGGCCCAGGCCGATGTGGTGGAACGGCTGCGAGCTCTGGCGCGCTTCGGCGAGCTGGCCGCGGCCTTTGTCGCCCGGGCCCCTCAGGCCACGCCGCGGGAGTTCGCCCGCTCGATCGCGGCGGTGGCGGATTTCGGCCTGCGTGAGCACGAGGAGCCGGAGCTGACCGGGTCAAACGCGGTGCAGGTGCTCGGCCTCGACGCCACCGGCGGTCTGGAGGTGGACCACGTATTCGTGCTCGGGCTGCGCGCCGGACTCTCCGCACCGGCGGCGGAACCGATCCCGGATGTCCTGCTGCAGGAGCCGCTGCCGCCTGACAGCGAGGGCACCCGCACGGCCGTGCTGCGCCACAGGTTGTACGGGGCGGCGAGCCGGGCTCGCGGCCGGGTGGTGTTCAGCTACTCCAGCGCCGGAGATCGCGGCCCGGCGATCGCCCCCGCCGAGCCGGTGGAATCCGCGCGCCGGGTCTTGGGCCTGGAGTGGGAGGAGAAGGAGGAGGAGCTGTTCGGCCCGGCCGAGACGCTCCAGTCGACCTACCGCCTGCTGCGTGACGAGCTGCTCGAGGGCACGATGCGAGCCGGCGCCCGGCTGGGTGAGCTGCGCTTCGACACCGACCTGGACGTCTCCCACGCCGTGGTCCGCTATCTGGAGCTGCTCAAGCTCGCCGCCCTGATCGCCCGGCCCGAGGGCCAGGGGGTGGCCGACGCGTTGCGCGACCTCAACGCCCGGATCTCCCAGGCCGTGACCGGCGAGCAGCGGGAGATCTTCACCTCCTCGCCGCTCGACGAGTACCTGCTGGACGCCGAGCGGGACACCCGCCGCCGGGCGCGGGTGGTGGCCGCCCGCGACGAGCCCTCGCTGGAGCGGTTCCTCCCCCTGCGCGGGGAGGGCGTGGTGCTGTCGGCCACGGACATCGACACCTACCGCACCTGCCCGCTGCGCTACAAGTTCGCCCGCGTGTTCCGGATCCCGCAGGAGCCGACGCTGCACCAGCGCTTCGGGATCCTCATCCATCAGGTGCTGGAGCGCTATCACGCCGCCGCCGATCCGGGCGCGCCACTGGCGCCCCTGGCCGAGCTCCTGGCATTGCTGGACGCAGGCTGGAGGAGGGGCGGGTTCGGCGACTCCGAGGAGGAGCGCCAGCTGCGCGGCAAGGCGGCGGCGGCCCTGGCTCGCTATCACGAGCGGGCGGCCTCGGAGGAGTCACAGCCCGTGTGGTTCGAGCGCCAGTTCACGTTCCGGCTCGGTCCCCACCTGCTCCGCGGCCGGGTCGACCGGGTCGATCGCCTGCCCAGCGGCGAGTACGAGCTGATCGATTACAAGACCGGGCGCCCGAAGTCGGCGGCCCAGCTTTCCGAGGACGTGCAGCTGTCGCTGTATGCGGTCGGGGCCCGGGAGGCGTGGAGCCTCGAGGCATCCCGGGGCGCCTACTACTACTTGCTGGACGATCAGAAGGTGGCGATCCCCGGCGACGAGGAACGGGCCGACTGGATCCGCTCGGTGGCCCAGGAGGTGGCGGGCGGGATCAAGGCGCAGGAGTTCGAGCCGACCCCTTCGATCCGGCGTGCTCGAACATGCGACTACCGCCTGGTCTGTCCGGCGGCGGAGCGGTAGCCGGCGAGAGGCGGCGAAGGGCAGCGAAGCTCAGGGGCGCTGGCCTAATGGGCCTGCGCCCCTGCCGGTGACGCTTCAGCTCGGCGGCGCCCCGGGTGGCTCGCCGCCGCGCTGGCGCAGGAAGCGCTGCAGGTCCCGCGCGATCGACTCGCCCGAGGGAAGCTCGGTTACGTCGGTCTCCTCGTCGATCGCGGCCTGTTCCAGCCGCTCCACGAACGCCTGCACGTCGGGGTCGCTCTGGACGGCGGCGTTGACCTGGCCCTCGTAGTCGGCCGAGGCTGTCTCCAGCTCCATGGCGTCGACCGCCACTCCGACCAGGCCCTCCAGCTTGCGCACCAGGGCGAGCGCCGCCTTGGGGTTGGGGCTGGCGGCGATGTAGTGCGGGACGGCCGCCCACAGGCTGGCCGAGGGCAGGCCGGCAGCCTGGCAGGCGCCGTGGAGCACGCCGACGATGCCGGTCGGGCCTTCGTAGGTGGACTGGGTCAGGCCGAGTCGCTGGACCAGGACGGGGTCTGAGGCCAGGCCGGTGACGGAGATCGGGCGGGTATGGGGCACGTCGGCCAGCAGAGCGCCGAGGGTGACCACGAGCTGCACGCCGATCACTTCCGCCAGCTCCACGATCAGACGAGTGAAGCTGCGCCAGCGGAACGAGGGCTCGCTGCCGCCCAGCAGAATCAGATCGCGGGGGGCCCGGGGGATCCGGGCCTCGTAGAGCTCCACCGTCGGCCATTCGATCGCTCGGGTCTGGCCCTCCACCATCTTGATCCGGGGCCGGGTGGCCTGGAAGTCGTAGAACTCCTCCGGGTCGATCGTGGCGAAGCGCTGGGCGCCCAGCGACTCGCCGACGAAGGTCAGCGCCGAGGAGGCGGCGTCGGCGGCGTCGTTCCAGCCCTTGAAGGCGCAGATCAGCGCGGGAGCTCGCAGCCCGTCGGGCCGGTAATCCCACTCCATTCGTAGCTGGACGCACTAATGCATCCGATTCACCGTACATCATGGGCTGATGGCGTCAGACCAGACGATCAGCGGCCTGCGGGCAGGCGATCCGGTGCGGGGGTGTTCGCGTGTGTGCGCAAGGATCGGCTCGATACCCGCACCGGCACTGCCTATCTGGCGCTGGAGCTGCGTGATCGCACCGGCAGCGTCGCCGCGCGTGCCTTCCGGGACGCCGATCGCCTGGCCGGCGGCTTCGAGCGGGGGGATCTGGTCAATGTTGTCGGGCAGGTGGAGCGCTTCCGGGACGAGCTGGTGGTGGAGATCAGCGACATCGCCGGCCGCGCCGATTCCGCCGATCCGGCCGCGTTTCTGCCCAGCGTGCGTACGCGACCTGGAGGAGCTCGACGGCTTCCTCGAACACCTCTCGGGAGAGGTTTACGACCCCGCTTACCGGCGCCTGCTGGACGGGCTGCTCGCCGACCAGGCACTGCGTGACCAGCTGCGCCAGGCGCCCTGCACACGAGGCGGGCATCACGCCTACCTGGGTGGCCTGCTGGAGCACACAGTCGCGGTGACGACGCTGGCCCGGGAGCTCTGCGACCTGCACCGGCGGCTCAACAGCGATCTGTTGCTGAGCGCCGCGATCGTCCATGACCTCGGACGGGTGCGGGAATTCACACTGGGCGCGGAGATCGAGCTGACCGAGGAGGGCAGGCTGCTGGGGCACATCACCCTGGGCATCGAGATGCTGGGCGAGCGGATGGCGGCGGCCGGCCTGGACCAGGAGCGCCGGCTGGCGCTGACCCACTGCGTGCTCACCCATCACGGGGCGGCCGCCGCGCCGGGTGGACGGTTCGCCTCGCCCGAGGCGGTGGCGCTGTACCGGCTGAATGCGGTCGATGCCGCGGTGGCCGACGCGTGGATGTAATCGCGGGGGCGCGGCTGCCGGCTCGCGGCCGGCTCGCGGCCCTGTTTCACCGTTGGGACAAAAAACTCTCTCACCCCCGTCTCCCCGAGGGGGTGAGGGAAGAAAAGCTCCTATAGCGACGACAAGTTCCCCAACCCCCTGAGAGGCGCGCACCGGGGGAAGTTATTGTCCTAACGGTGAAACAGCCGCGGCACCGCAGCGGATCATCGCCGTCCGCGGGTCATTCGAGATCCGCCCCGCCCCGTGACCCCCCTCAGCCCCGAGCCGAGCCGCCGTCTGGCGATCGTCACCTGCATGGATTGCCGCATCGACCTGCAGGCAGCTCTGGGGATCGAGGTCGGCGAGGCGCACGTGCTGCGCAACGCCGGTGGCGTGGTCAGCGACGACGTGATCCGGTCGCTGGCCATCTCCCAGCGCAAGCTGGGCACCCGGGAGGTGCTGATCGTCCATCACACCCGGTGCGGGATGCAGACGATCACCGAGGACGGCTTCCGGGCCGAGCTGCAGCAGGAGACGGGCATGACGCCTCCCTTTGCGATCGAGGCGTTCACCGATCTCGACGAGGACGTCCGGCAGTCGATCCGGCGTGTGCGCAGCTCGCATTTCATCCCCCACCGGGGCCGGGTGCGCGGCTATGTGCTCGATGTCGACACCCAGGAGCTGCGCGAGGTGGAGCTGGCCGAGGACGCCGACGAGTAGGCGTCCGCCCCGCCCGCGCCCGCCCGCCTAAGCCCGCCTCGCCCGGGTCACGCTCCTGAGCCGGCCCCCGCACCCGACGCAACCCCCGTCACCGCGACGATCAACTCCGCCAGCCTCCCGGGATGCTCGGCCGCCAGCACGTGGTGGCCTCCCGGGATCTCGATCAGCTCGGCGCCGGGGATCTGCCGGCTCAGCTGGCGACTGGCTGCGAGCGGGACGACCGTGTCGGCGGTGCCTACCACGACCGTCGTCGGCGCCGCGATCTGGCCCAGCCGGGCCTCCAGCTCCGGAAGCTCACGCAGGAGGGCGCGCTGCTCAACGACGAAGGCCTCCCAGGCCGCCGGAGTGCGCAGGCGCCGACTGGCCGACCGCAGGTACTCCTCCGGCAGTGAGAAGGTCCGCTCGATCCGGCGCCGGATCCGCCCGGAGCCCAGTGCCAGACCGGCCCCCGCCAGCAACCCGGCGCTGGCGGCGTAGCCGGCCACGGGCAGGGCCAGAAGCCGGTCAACCGGCTGAAGCGAGGCCCGGTTGGCAGCCGGGGCGACCAGCATCAGGGCGGCCACACGCTCCGGGTGCTCCACGGCCAGCCACGCGGCCACCGCGCCGCCGAAGCTGAGTCCGACCACCACCGCCTGCTGCTCACCAAGCGCGTCCAGCGCCGAGATCGCCGCCTCGGCGCTCCGTCCCAAGCCGCCCGGCGCGGACTTCCCGTCCCACCCGGGGCGGTCGATCGCGATTGTCTGTACCCGGTCCGCGATCGCCGCTTGAACCAGGGTCCAGTCGTGGGCGCTGCCCGGTTGGCCGTGCAGAAGCAGCACCGGCAACACCGCTCCGGCCCCTCGCCCCGTCTCCGTCATCCTCAGGGCCGTCTCTCCGTGCGGGCTAGCCGCGCCACGACGCGCCATACTAGATGGCGTGACGTCAGCGCTCCTGAACGATGCGCTCGCGCCGCTGCGCGCGAACCCGACCGGCTCCGCCGTGCTGCTCGACATCGACGGCACGCTCGCGCCGATCGTCGAGCACGCCGCCGAGGCGCAGCGTCCCGAGAGCCACCCGGCAGCTGCTGATCGAGGTGGCCAAGCGCTACGGCGTGGTGGCCTGCGTGAGCGGGCGCCGCGCGTCCGAGGCCCGGGCGATGGTCTCGATCGGCTCGATCTCCTACATCGGCTCGCACGGCGCCGAGCTGCTGCGCGCCGGCTGGACCGAGTCGGTGCTCGACCCGACGGTCGAGGAGTGGGCTGCGCCGGATCGACGAGTTCGGCCGCGAGGCAGACACCGCCGGATCTGCGCCGCAGCCGCGTGCGGATCGAGGACAAGGGCGCCGATCGTCGCCTTTCACTGGCGCGGGGCGCCCGACGAGGACGCGGCCCGCGCGGCGGTCGACGCGCTGGCCGCCGAGGCCGAGGCGGCGGGCCTGCGCACCCACTGGGGGCGCAAGGTGCTCGAGGTCCGCCCGCCGGTGCGGATCGACAAGGGCGCCGGGATCGCCACCCTGCTCGAGGGCGCCGAGGTCGACGGCGCGCTGTACGTCGGCGACGACGTCGACCGACCTGGACGCGTTCCGCGCGCTTGCGCGAGCTGGTCGAGCAGGGGCGGCTGAGCACGCGCGGTCCGGGTCGGGGTCCGCTCCGACGACGGGCCCGCCGGAGATCGTCGAGCGAGGCCGACATGGTGGTGGACGGGACCGCCGGCGTGCAGCGAGCTGCTCGCCGCTGCTGGTGGCGGATCGACGCGGTCGACGCCGTGATGCGCTTCGCCGATTTCCTGCGCACCACGGTCCTGATCAGCGCCGCCGCGGCGACCGTGCTCGGCGCCGTCACGCTCGCCGGCGCCGCACGGCACCGGCGACGACCTGGTCGTCCCGGTCGCCGCCGGCTGGTGGGTGATCGCGGCGCTGATCGGCCTCTGGCTCGGGCGCCGCGCCGACGACCTCGCCGCCGATCGCCTCGCTGCTGGCCAGCGCGCGGACCCAGACCTCGCTGCCCGAGCTCAACCCGGCCGGACGTTGCTCAACCGCCTGTGGCCGCTGCTGTGTCTCGACGATCGGCGCCGGCGCGCTGGCGTTCGTCGCTGCCCCAGGTGCCCGGCGGTCGCCGCCGGCTTCGCGATCATCTGGGCGCTCGCCTGGCGCCGGCAGGCCTCGGCGGTGACCGCGATCGAGGAGCGCGACGGCGCGCGCTTCTACGTCGAGCGGACCTCGCCGCTGCGCCCGATCAAGCTGGTCCGCACGCCCGGCTTCCGCTCCAACCTGATGGAGATGAACGGCGCCTCGAGCGCCGCGCCGGGCCCGCCGCGAGCGCCTCGATCGGCCCGGCCGCGATCCGACGTCCTCGTCGTCTCGATCGACAGCACGGGCGGCTGGCGCGCCGCCGCCGAGCGAGCTGGTGGCCGGCCTGCGCCGGGCGGGCGCCAGCGTGGAGCTCGTCGCGCACCGGCCCGGTGCCGCAGCGTGCGGACGTTCGCGCTGACCGACTTCATCCAGGCCCGCTGGCCCGGCGCGCCGCCCAGCGCGGCGATCGCCGCCGCACGCCCCGCAGGCGATCATCTACTGCTCGATCACCGCCGCGCTGCTCTGGCCGCGCCCCGGCGCGATCTTCCTCGATGCGATCGCGGCCGAGAATCGCCCCGGCCGGCACGGGATCTGGCAGCGGCCGGTCGAACGTCGCCGGCTGAGACAGGCGCCGCTGCTCCTGCCCTGCAGCGAGGGCGCGCTCCGTGCGGCGCCGCCGGACCACAGCCCGGCGATCACGCTGCCGCCGCCGATCGAGTTGCGACCAGGCCCGTCGCCGCCGTCGGCCCACGACCGCGACATCGCCGCGATCACCTACGCGGGCGACCCGCGCAAGCGCCGCCTGGACCACCTGATCGGCGCATGGCAGCGCGCTCGCCGCGGCGACGAGACCCTGGTCGTGTGCGGCCTGGAGGGGTTTGAGCCGCCGGAGGGAGTGCGCAGCGCGGGGCGGCTGCCCAGAGCCGATTTTCGCCGGCTGCTCGAGCGCTCCCGCGTGTTCCTGGCCGCGCCCCGGCGCGAGGATCACGGGATCGCGGCGCTGGAGGCGCTGGCCTGCGGCTGCCAGCTGGTGACCGCGCCCGCGCCGGGGGCCTACCCGGCGCTCGACATTGCCCGCGCCGCCGATCCGCGCCTGGTGGGCGAGGACCTGGCCGGCGCCGTACGCGCCGCTCTGGATACGCCCCGGGCGGAGTACGCTTCCGACGTGGCCCGCCGTCTCGCTCCGTATGGATACGAGGCAGTGGATCGGCAGCTGGCTGAAGTGATTCTGCCGCGACTTCTGAGCGGAAGTCACGCGGCCATACACGCGTGACCCCGCTCGCTTACATACCCAGCCCGTCCGAAAACGGATTCCACATCGGGCCGCTGTTCTTCCACGCCTACGGGATCATGTACGTGATCGCGGTGGCGGCCGCGATCATCGTCGCCCGCCATCGCTGGCGCCGCAACGGCGGCGACCCGGACATCGCCTACGAGGCGGCCAAGTGGGGCTTCCCGGCCGGCCTGATCGGCGGCCGGATCTACTTCCTGATCACCACTCCGAGCCAGATCCCCCCGCATTGGTGGGGGCCGTTTGCGATCTGGGACGGTGGCCTGGGGATCTGGGGCGGGATCGCCGCCGGCGTGGCCGTGGGGGTGTGGCGCCTCAAGCGCCAGCTGCCCTGGGAGCAGGTCCTGCAGTTCTGGGATGCGGCGACGCCCGGGCTGCTGGTGGCGCAGTCCTTCGGCCGGATCGGCAACTACTTCAACCAGGAGCTGTTCGGGAAGCCCTCGACCCTCCCCTGGGCGCTGAAGATCTCCCCGGAGCACCGCCCCGCCGCTTTCCTGCACTACGCGACCTTTCAGCCCACGTTCCTGTACGAGATCATCTGGAACCTCAGTCTGGCGGCGTTCCTGGTCTGGCTCGGCCACCATCGCAGGATCAAGCCGCCGGGATTGTTCGCGCTCTACGTGGCCGGCTACTCGGGTTTCCGGATCTTCGAGGAGACGCTCCGGATCGACTACTCGGTCCACATCCTGGGCATGCGGCTGAACTTCTGGATCGCCCTGATCGGCGTGATCGCCGGGCTCAGCTGGTTCGTCTGGATCCAGCTGCGCGGCCGTGCTTCGCCTGCGCGAACAATTGGCCCCATGTTCCCGCGTTCGCGATCTGAGCCGGGCCCAGCCAAGCCCGCCGCGCCGTCGCGACCCCGTACCTAGCCACCTCGAATCCCCCCACCCGGTGGGCGTCGCAGTTGATCACGATCGGCACGCCCGCGGCGGCCGCGGCGCGCGCGTGGACCTCGTTGAGGTCCCGGCGGTCCGGGCTGGCGTTGATCTCGAACATCGTCCCGGTACGCACGGCTGCCTCCAGCACCGCGTCGAAGTCGAACTCGTAGGGAGCCCGCCGTTCGATCTTGCGCCCGCTCAGGTGCCCGATGCAGTCGACCCAGGGATGCTCGATCGCCCTGATGATCCGTGCGGTCATCTCGGCGCGGGGGATCCGGAAGGAGGTGTGGACGCTGGCGATCACCCAGTCGAGCTCGGCCAGTAGCTCGTCCGGGTAGTCCAGCGAGCCGTCGGGCAGGATGTTGACCTCCGAGCCGATCAGCAACTGGAGCCCGTCGATCTCGGTCGGAGCGCACCAGCTCCATCTGCCGGCGCAGCTGGTCGTCGGTGACCTCGGCGCCGAAGCCCATCGAGGCCGAGTGGTCGGTGATGGCCAGGTACTCGTAACCGGCATCGAGCGCGGCCTGGGCCATCTGCACCACCGACGCGGTGCCGTCCGAGGCGGTGGTGTGACAGTGCAGGTCGCCCTTCAGATCGGCCACGGTGACCAGATCGGGGAGGCCGCCTTTGAGTGCGGCCTCCAGCTCTCCTCGATTTTCCCGCAGCTCCGGCTCGATGTACTCCATTCCCAGCAGCGCGTAGACCTCGGCCTCGTTGGCGCACCGGTGCGTCTCGAGCTGCTGTCGTCCAGCACCCCGTACTCGGAGATGTGCAGGCCCTGACGCACGGCGTAGTCACGCAACGCCATGTTGTGCTCCTTGGAGCCGGTCAGGTGCTGGAGCAGGTTGCCGAACTGGTCGGGCTCCACGATCCGCAGGTCGACGCGCAAACCGCTGTGGGTGAGCAGGCGGACGGCGTTATCGCCGGGGCTCGCCGCCGACTCCACCAGCGTCAGCTCAGCGGCGGCTCGGGCCAGCGCCGCCGGCTCGGAGGCCGTGGCGATGATGTCGAGGTCCTTGACGCTCTCGGCCATCCTGCGCGCCGAGCCGGCCAGCTCGACCCGGTCGGCGGCCGGATCGGCGCGCAACGCCTCGACCAGCCGCTCGCCCACGGCCAGGGCACGACTCAGCACCGTCCGTCTGCTCGGGCCCTCGGCCTCGAACACGGTGAGCGCCGCCAGGATCGTCTCCTCGGCCTTGGGCCCGAAGCCCTTCAGCGAGCGGATCCGATGCTCCTCGCCCGCCTGGCGCAGCGCCTCCAGGGAGTCGATGCCCAACTCGTCGTACAGACGCCGGGCGCGCTTGGGTCCGAGCCCCGGCAGGTGGGTCATCGCGACCAGGCCGGGCGGGAACTTGGCCCGCAGCTTGACCAGCGCGGGGATCTCGCCGGTGTTGCCCAGCGCCAGGACCTTCTCCTGGATCGTCGAGCCGATCCCGGGCAGCTCGGTAGCGCGCCCGACTCGAGCCAGCGCGCTGATCGATTCCGATGCATCGCGCACTGCCTTGGCCGCGTTCCGGTAGGCCACGACCCGGTGGATGATGGCTCCGTCGAGCTCGTACAGATCGCCCAATTCGTCCAGGGCGGCGGCGATCTGGCTGTTGGTGGGGTCTGGCACTACGGGTAGCGTACGTCGCATCCGCGCCAGGCGAATGGCGCTCCCCCCATCGCTATACTTTGTAAAGCAACCGATTCGAAGAGACGAGGGATTCGCATGGCAGGCACACTGGCCGACGTGACCGACAACAACTTCCAGGCCGAGGTTCTGGAGTCAGACGTGCCGGTGCTCGTCGACTTCTGGGCCCCCTGGTGCGGACCGTGCCGCCGGGTCACCCCTGTTGTCGAGGAGATCGCACAGGAGAAGGGAGGCCAGCTCAAGGTGGTCAAGATGAACACCGACGAGAATCAGGAAACCTCGATCCAGTACAACGTGCTGTCGATCCCGACGCTGATCCTGTTCCGCCACGGCCAGGAGGCCAAGCGCGTGACCGGCGCCTACCCCAAGAAGCGCCTCGAGGCCGAGCTCGAGCCCGCGCTCGAGGGGACCAGCGCTTAGGGCCAGACGGCCGAGCTCAGACCGCCGCTCGCTCGGGGCGCACCAACCGCTCGATCCGCTCTAGTGCGGGTCGGGCGCCGAGCGAGCGCAGGTTCTCGGCGGCGTCCTCCAGGATCGGGTCGGCCTCACCGGCGCGGCCCTGCGCGATCAGCCACTCCGCCAGGTCGATCTGGGTGGTGGCGATCCAGTAGGGGTATTGCAGTGAGCTGAACCGCTCGATGGCCGAGCTCAGGTCGGCTTCGACGGTTTCGTGTTCGCCGGTCAGCGCGTGGGTGAGGGCTCGTCCTCGGGCCAGCTGAGCCTCCAGGAACGGCGGGATGTGACCGGGGGGCTGGGCAGAGAGCAGGTCGACGAGCGCCTGGGCATCCTCACCTCGTCCGAGTCGGAGGGCGGCCTGCAGCGTCGCCGGCCACATGTCGCGGACCGGTTCTCCGGCCGCCGTGAGCACCTCGATGGCCTCACGCAGCGCGGCCTGGCCCTCGGCCAGGGCCTCCTCGGGCCGGTTCTCAACCAGGAGCGTGATCACCTGAGCCGCATGGCGCATGGCCGCAAGCTCCGTGTCACCACTGCGCGTCAGGGCGCCGTAGTGGTCGGCATACGCGCGTGCTTCGACGGCTTGGCCCCGCAACACAGCCAGCGTCAACTGGCGGTAGAGGAGAAACAGCAGCCCGGGCCTGTCCTCGCTGTCGGCCTGCATCTCGCGCAGCAGCTGATCGGCCTCGGTGAAGCGGCCGCGCAGGATCAGCACCGAGAGCAGATTCCCCGCCGCCAGCGATTCGGTGTAGCGGTTGCCTCGACGACGGTTCAAGGCCAGTGCCGCACGGCTCTGCTCGATCGAGTCGGCCGTGTCCCACATCAGACCGAGATTGGAGATGTTGCTGGCGGCTCGGTACAGGCTCTCCGGGAGGTCATCGCGCTCGGCCAGCTCACGCGCTCCGGCCAGCAGTAGCCGCGCCTCCTCGGCCCGGCCGGTGTAGAGACACACCAGCGCCTTTTCCATGAGCGCTTCGCTGAGAACGGGCGGCAGTTTCAGCGCCTGTGAGATGCGCAGGGCCCGGTCGATGGCCGTGGTGGCCTCTTCGTAGCGACCCAGGAAGCTCAGGGCCTGGCCCAGGGCGACGCTGACGGCGGCGACATCGGGGTCAAGCCGCTCGCGGTCGATCCGGTCCAGCTCCTCGGTCAACCGCTCGGCTGCCCCGCTCAGATCCCCGCTGAGAATCATCATCCGGCCGATGCGCGGAGTTACTCCCACCGCCTCTCGCTCGTTGCCGATCGAGTTGAAAAGGGTGTAGGCCTGCTCCAGCAGCTCCAGGGCAGGCCCGTGGCGTCCGGATTGACCGGCCATCTCGCCTGCCGCCCGGGTGAGCTCGGCCCGCTCGGCATCGTCGCGAGCCAGCTCGGCCGCGGACGAGTAGATCCGCTCCGCCGTCTCGGGCGCACCGACGGTGGCGGCCCGGCGCCCGGCTCGGCGTAGTGCGTCGAGGGTGCGCAGGCGCAACTCCTCCTCGTCCGGATCGCCTGCTGCCGCGCGCAGCGCATCCAGGTAATGGTTGGCGATCACCTCGGCCACGTCCTCGCCCTCGTTGGGGAAGGCCCCGCGCAGGTGCTCGGCGGCGGCCAGATGGCGGGGTTTGCGCTCCTGACGGGACAGCATCTCGTAGGCCACCGTGCGCAGCAGCCCCTGGGCGAACGCGTACTGGCCGCGGTCCGGGGACAGCCGGTCGGTCCGGATCACCAGCACCCCCTTGCGCACCAGCGAGGCCAGCACTGCGTCAAGCTCGCTGTCGGGGACGTCGCCCAGCGCAGCGGCGGCGGAACGGGGGAACGAACCGCCGAACACCGACATCGCCTTGACCAGCCCCCGTTCGGACGGGTTGAGCGAGTCCAGACGGGCCGAAAGGAGCGAGGACAGGCTGGGCGGAACGTCGAGCTCACCCAGCTGTCCGGTCAGGACCAGCCGGCCATCGCGCTCGGACAGGACTCCTCGGTCGGCCAGAGCGCGAAGCGTCTCGACGGCATACAGCGGGACGCCCTGCGCCCGGGCGACGATCTGATCCGCCGCGGTGGCCGGCAGTTCCTCCACGAGGTCGGTCAGCAGCTCGCGCATAGCGGTCTCATGGAGCGGCTCGAGTCTGATCGTGGTGGCGCCGCGGTGGCCGGCGGGCCAGCCCTCGCGGCCGGCCACGAACTCGGGACGGGCCAGCGTGAGGATGAAGATCGGGCTGCTGGAGGACCAGTCGAGCAGCTGCTCGATGAAGTCGAGCAGGCCCACGTCGGCCCACTGCACGTCCTCGAAGACAAGCGCGACCGGCTCGTGGTCGGCCAGCCGCTCGAAGAACAGCCGCCACCCCGCAAAGAGCTCCTCCCGGCCGAGTCCTGGCTCGGCCACGCCCATCAATGCGCCGAGTCGCGGGGAGATGAAGGCGCGGTCTCCGGGATCTGGGACCCACCGCTCCAGGCCCGTCTCCAGCCGCTCCTTGGCCTCGTCGGCCGAAGCGTCCTCGGCGATCCCGAGCCGCTGGCGGACCATCTCCCCGAGCGCCCAGTAGGCCACGCCCTCTCCGTGGGACAGGCAACGTCCCAGGTGCCAGAGGACGGTGGTCGAGAGGCCGTCGATGTAGTTGTAGAACTCGCGGCGCAGGCGGGACTTGCCCACGCCGGCGTCGCCCGAGACCGCCAGCAGCCGGGCAGAACGGCGGTCGATCGCGGCGTGGAACAGCTCCTTGACCAGGCGTAGGTCGCCGTCGCGCCCGATGAAGCGGGCCTCGAGCCCCTGCTCCCGGTCGGCGCCGCCCACGCCCCCGACGACACGGACCGCCTTCCACAGCCGCAGCGGCTCGGCCTTGCCCTTGACCGTGTGCGCGCCCGCGTCCGCGTAGGCGATCGCCGCTGAGGTGACCTGCCGGGTGACCTCATCGACATACACCGAGCCCGGTTCGGCCGCCGACTGCACCCGGGAGGCGGTGTTGACCCGGTCACCCACCACAAGTCCCTCGCCCGGGTTGTCCAGCGTGGCCACCTGGCCGGTGACGACTCCGGCTCGGGCGCGCAGGTCCGGGGCACTCACCTCCTCGCCGAACGCGGTGACGGCGTCGACCACCTCGATCGCGGTCCGGACCGCCCGCTCCGCATCGTCCTCTCGGGCCACCGGAACGCCCCACACGGCCATCACCGCGTCGCCGATGAACTTCTCGACGACGCCACCGTGGCGCTCGATGATCGTGCGGGTGGAATCGAAGTAGCGGCCCAGGAGCTCGCGCACGTCCTCAGCGTCGCGCTGCT
>CAVUTV010000010.1:0-194447 GCA_963744525.1 uncultured Solirubrobacterales bacterium
GTGGTCACTTCCGCCGCGGCTTTTGGGTCGATGGGAGCAGCGGTGAGGCCGCCGCTCGGGGCTCTGGGCCAGCGAGGGCGGCATCCCAGTAGCGGAATGAAGGATTCCGCTTGCGCTACACTTCAGACTGCAGCAGAGACGGCAGCAGAGACAGCAGCGCGACGACAACGAGACGGACGGAGCGAGGTCGCAGTGGCAGGTGGCGCAGTGGCAGGTGGCACGGCAGTCGAACCCAAGCGGGCGCATTATCAGCTCACCTTCGCCGTGCTGACTCTGTCGGCCCTGGCCTTCAGCGTCATGCAGTCCCTGATCATTCCCGCCCTCCCGTCCCTGGAGCACTCGCTGCACGCCTCCGCCGACGCGGTGGCGTGGCTGCTCACCGGCTACCTGCTCAGCGCCGCTATCTGCACGCCGCTGCTCGGCCGCGTCGGCGACATGCTGGGGAAGGAACGGGTGCTGGCGGCGATCCTGGTCGTGCTCACACTCGGTACCTTGATCCAGCGCGCTGGCCACCAACCTGCCGATCATGCTGGCGGGCCGGATCATCACCGGCGCCGGGGGCGCCGTGTTCCCGCTGGCCTTCGGCATCATCAGGGACGAGTTCCCCGGGACCGCGTCGTCGGAGGAATCGGCTTTCTCTCGTCCATCCTCGGGGTGGGTGTCGGTCTGGGCATCGTCCTGGCCGGCCCGATCATCGTGCATCTCAACTACCACTGGCTCTACTGGGCCCCGCTGATCCTGTGCATCGTGGCCACGGTCATGACCATCCTGTTCGTGCCCGAATCGCCGATTCGAACCCCGGGGCGCATCAACGTCGTGGGCGCGCTACTCATGTCGGGCTGGCTGGTCGCCGGCCTGCTGGCGGTCTCCGAGGGGCCCACCATCGGCTGGGGCTCCCCGTGGGTGATCGGGCTCTTCCTGCTCGCCGTCGTCCTGATCGTGTTGTGGATCCGCTCGGAGAACCATTCGGCGACGCCGCTGGTGGACATGAAGATGATGCGCATCCCCGAGGTGTGGACGACCAACCTCTGCGCCATGCTCTTCGGATTCGGGATGTACGTGTTGTTCACGACCGTGCCGCAGTTCACCGAGACGCCGATCACGGATCACTACGGGTTCGGTGCCTCGGTGACCCAATCCGGACTCGACCTGCTCCCCTTCGCGGCCGCCATGCTGGTCATCGCCCCGCTGACCGGCCGTATGTCGGTCGCCTGGGGCGGCCGCCGCGTCCTGCTGGCCGGCTGCATCTTCTCCGCATCGTGCTACGTCGTGCTGGTCTTCTGGCATGCCCAGACCTGGCAGATCATGATTGCCGCCGCCTTGCTGGGAATCGGGATCGCCATGGGCTACGCGGCCATGTCCAACCTGGTGGTCGAGGCGGTGCCCCAGTCCCAGACCGGGATCGCCACCGGCATGAACACCAACATCCGCAATGTGGGCGCCGCCGTCGGGGCGGGCGTGGCCACCAGCATGGTCGTGAGCACCCTCCTGCCCAATGGCGACCCGGCGGAGCACGGCTACATCTTGGCGTTCGTGGTCTCTGCGGCGGCGCTCCTGATCGCCGCCGGCACGGCGCTCCTCATTCCCCGGCATCCGGTGCACGAGCACGAGCCGAGCGGGGCCGAACTGGCCAGCGCCATGGCGGGCGGCGCGGCGGCCGTGGTGGCCGGCACGTCGGGGGTCGAATGATGGCGGCACGGGTGGGGGCTGGGGCTGGGGCGGGGGTGGATCCGACGGCGGATGTCGAGCAGGAGCCCGTTTCCCGTCCGCTGCGCCGGGACGCCGAGCTCAACCTGGAGCGGATCGTGGCGGCGGCCCAGGACGTCTTCGCCGAGAGTGGCTACGAGGCCTCCATGGAACGGATCGCCCAGCGGGCCGGCGTCGGGGTCGGCACCCTCTACCGCCGCTTCCCCAACAAGGAGAGCTTGGTCGTGGCCATCATGGAGATGGCCGGCCAGCGCTCCCTGGAACTGGTCAACGAGGTGCTCGAGAACGCCACCCCGGACGAGGGCATCTTCGAGTTCCTGCGGCGGTGCGTCAGTCTGCCCGCGAGCCTGCGTGCCCTGGTCTCCCGGTCACCCCACTTGGCGGAGACGCACCTGGCCATGGTGGAGAGTCTGGCCACGCCCATCACCCGCCTGCTGACCAACGCAAAGGCCGCCGGATCCATCCGGACCGATGTGACCTTCAGCGACATCGCCATCATCTTGCTGTCGGTGCGCGCGGTGGAGGACCGGTACGAGGCGGGCGCGGCGAGCGAGGCCGAGGGCGCTGCGGGCGGGGCGGGTGCGGCGACGGCGAGCGCGGCGACGGCGAAGGTGGGACGGCAACAGGGAGAGCGCCACCTGCAACTGCTCTTCGACGGGCTGCGGACCACCGGCTCGGTGTTGCCGCATCGTCCGCTGTCCCGAGCCCAGCTTTACGATCTGCTCGTGCGGGGGTAGGGCGGGCCGGTTCGGGCCGGCTCGCCGGTGGCAACGGCGCGCCGAAGGCAAATGGCAAAGTCCGGAACACCGTTGCCACTTGACGAGATGGCGGATTTGGACGGTTCAACGGGTGCGATGTGATGTTCCGTCTATCTACATCGAGGCCATACTGCTTTGGCCCGGCACCCCCAGCCGCGATCCGGGCCACGGTGAAGCGGAAGGGCAACGGTATTGGACGGTTACTCCCCCATGGTGATGGGGACACTCGACCCGAGATGGCGTGTGCGTCGCATCAGTGTCGAGGTAACCGATGTGCTGGGTTTCGCGCAGGCGGACTGCATGGGCGTGCCGGTCCTCGACGCCGTCCATCCGATGGATGCACCGACATTGCTTTCCCACATGAGCGCGCTCGCCCTCAACGCGACGGCGGGCGCGCTGCACCTGCGCGTGCGACGGCGACCCAAGGGGTGGCAACTCTCCCGGGTCGTGGTGTGTTCTCTGGTGGCCTCGAAGCACATGCCGAGCAATACGTAGTCTAACGAGTAGGTCAGACATAAGACCGAACAAGACGTGGATGGCGCTTCGGCGGCTACGCTGCCCCGATGGTCAACCCTCCCACCGAAGTTCGGGAGCGCCTGCTGAAGGCCTGGCGCGGCGAGATCCTGGCCGGGCGCATGTACGAGCTGATCGCCGAGCGGCTGCCCGAGCGCGAGGCCGAGATCCTGCGCCGGATGGCCGCCGCCGAGGCCAACCACCGGACCGCCTGGAGCAGCGGATGCGAGAGCTGGGGATCGAGATCCCGCCCCGGACAGCGTCCACATCTCGCTGTGGATGCGCCTGCAGGCGCGGATCGCGCCCGTCGACCGGCTGCTGGCCGCGCGCGAGGCGGCCGAGGACGAGAGGTCGACGACCTCTACAAGCGCTCCACCGGCGACGTCGCGACCGACGGCTGCTGCGCGACATCCGCCGGGAGGAGCGCGCCCACTCGCGCGCGGTCAGCGACATCCGGGCGGGGTCGCTGTGGACGAGGCGCCGGCGACGCCGGCAGCCCGCCGGCGTTGAGCGCCGTCCAGCAGCAGGCCGAGGCCGTCTCGACCGGATCATCGGGCGCGAGAGCTGGCACAGACGAGCGGCGGCTGGATCAGCGGCGCCATCTACGGCGCCAACGACGGCCTCGCGGCGGTGTTCGGGATCGTCGCGGGCGTCTCCGGCGCGACCGGCGGCTCCAGCTTCGTGCTCACCGCCGGGCTCGCCGGCGCGATCGCCTCGGCGCTGTCGATGGCGACCGGCGCCTTTCTGGCCGAGCGCTCGAGGCCGAGGTGGCGGCCGCCAACGTCGAGCGTGAGCGCCAGGAGATCGCCGAGCACCCGGAGGAGGAGAAGGAGGAGCTGTCGCTCTTCTACCAGCTGAAGGGGATCGACGAGGCGACCGCCGACGCGATGGCCGAGCAGCTCGCCGCCATCCCGACGCGATGCTCAAGGCGCTGGCCGCCGAGGAGTTCGGTGGTATGGGTGACACCGGCGACCCGGTGCAGGCCGCGCTCGCCGGCGGCATATCGACCGGCATCGGCGCGATCGTGCCGGTGATCCCGTTCTTCTTCACCACCGGGACGGTCGCGATCATCCTCGCCGCCGTCATCTCGCTGATCGGCGCACTTCCTCGTCGGCGCCGCCAAGTCACTGGTCACGCTGCGCACCTGGTGGTCGGCGGGCCTGGAGATGACTTTCGCCGGCATGATCGTCGGCGGCGCCACCTACCTCGTCGGGCTGCGCCTGCCCGACCTGACAGCGGGAGCTGTTCGCGCAGAACGCGCAGTTCGGCCCGCAGCTCGGCCACCGCGCCCTCGAGGGCGTCGAGCCGTTCCGCCACGCCGTCCGCAGGCGCCAGGTCCGCTGTCTGCGGCGGCGGGGACTTGTGCGGTACCCCGCCGCCGGGGCTCCGGCGGCCGTGCCGTCGCCGCCTGATCCAGCAGCTGCTCGAAGCGGTCCTCCTTCTGGCCGGGCCGGCGCTCCAGCCGACGCGCGTAGCCCTTGTCGCCCAGTTGACTCAGGACCTCTCGACGCGAGCCAGCGAGTCGAACCCGGCCATCCGCTCGGTGCGGAGCTTCAGCTCGCCGGGCGTCTGCGGCCCGCGCAGGAGGAGCACGCCCAGCAGCGCCAGTTGCTCGCTGTCGACCCGAGCGCCTCCTCGGCCAGGTGGCGGTACTTGGCGGCCCGGCTCGAATGGCCGCTGGCCAGGCGGGCCAGCCCGTACCGCGCCAGCCGCTGCGCCGCTTCCCGCACCGTCGTCTCGTCGTAATGCGTGACCGGGTCGCGGTTGGTCGACTGGTTGCAGGCCAGCCGTAGCCCGTTCAGCGTGAGCGGGTACTGATCTGGCGTCGTGAACCGCTTCTCGATCAGGCACCCGAGGACGCGCTGTTCGGCTGGTGACAACTCGGAGAAATGCATGGCCTCAGCGTAGCCCCGGCCTTGAACGTACGTGGGTCGAATTTCTCAAGCCACAGTTGAATTATTCGACCCGCGTGCCGCTCGCCGCCCGACAGATGGTTACCGGATGTTCACAAAAGCGGAGCGCCTTCTTCACGAGACATAACGGGCCCGCCTCGATCCTTGGCGCCATGAACACACACAGGAGCACACAAGAGCGCGGGAGTCGCGCTGACATGCACGTGCATTCGACGGCGTCGGAGCTGTCTCGGCTGGGTGTCCAGCGGTCCCTGAACCTCCCCGAATGCGCCACCGAGCCAGTGGAGGTCTATGAGCTGGCCAAGGCCCAGGGTATGGACTTCGTGACGATCACCGACCACGACACGATCGACGGGGCCCTCCAGATCGCCCACCTCAACGACACGTTTGTCTCCGAGGAGCTGACCGCGTTCTTCCGCAACGAGCCCCAGGCGGTCCACGTCCTCTGCTACGGGATCACGCCCAGCGACCACGAGTGGCTGCAGGCACACAGCTACGACCTCGAGAGTTGTGCCGAATACCTCTCGGACCGGCAGATCACCAGCGCCCTGGCCCACCCCTTCTATGCCGTCGGCGCACCGTTGACGGCGCGCCATCGCCGCCGGCTGGCGCAGCTGTTCCCGATCTGGGAGACCCGCAACGGTTCCCGGGCCAAGGAGCTGAACCTGCCGGCCTACCTGTACATCGAGACGCACGGCGGGACGGCCATCGGCGGTAGCGATGACCACGCCGGGATCGATGTCGGCCGGACCTACACGGAAACGCCGCTGGCCGCCGGGCCGCAGGAGTTCCTGGCGAACATCCGCGCCGGACAGGCCAGCTCTCACGGCGACCAGGGAGGCGCAGCCAAGTGGGCGCACGCCGCCATGGCCCTGGCGATCCGGTCGCTCGGCGATCACCAGTCAGCCGGACGTCCCGATCCGCAGGCGATCCTGAAGATCGTCGAACGAGTCCTCTCCGAAGGGGAGGTTCGCACCGGAGCTCAATCCGGTGATCTCGGCCCCGACGACGCCCGCGCTCTGCTGCGGGCATGGCTGAACGCGATGGAGCTGGACTTCGACGAGCCGCAGCTGCTGGGCAAGCTGCAGACCGGTGAGCTCAGCCACCACGACCTGTTCCGACGGGCCCGGCGCGTGCACGAGCGGCAGCTGGCCGCCGCTGTGGACCTGGCCGTTCAAGGTCTCCACGCAGGCGAGCTCAGCCAGATCGGCCAGGCCGCGGGACGGCTGTTCGACGCCTGCATCCCGGCGATTCCGTATGCCGCCTCGGCGGCCTTCCTGGGCCGGGAGAAGTTCAAGCTGACCCGCTCGGAGGGCGAGCGTCCACGCGTGGCGCTGGTGGCCGACGGCATCGGTGCCATGCATGGCGTCACCAGCGCGATCAGCCAGATCCGCGAGCGCGGCGTCCCCGGCTACGACGTCGAGGTGATCGGCACCGACCCAGGAGTCGACAGGCGGCTCAGCACGGTGGCCGAGATCGACCTGCCCTTCTACGCAGGAACGAAGATCGGTGTCCCCGGCCTTCCCGCGCTGGTGGAGGCGATCTCCGAAGGGCGCTACGACCTGATCCACGTGTGCACCCCGGGTCCCGCCGGTGCGGCGGCCTGGCTGTTGGCCCGATTGCTGGACCTCCCGGTGGCGGGCAGCTACCACACAGAGCTCGGCGCCTACGCCGGACTGCGCTCCGGACGCGCCCAGGCTGGGCTGCTGGCTGACCTCGCCCTCTCCCGCTTCTACGGGGCCTGCGACGCGGTGCTGTCGCCGAGCTCCGCCACGGATGCCCGGCTGGAGCAGCTCGGCATCGACCCGCACAGGATCGCGCGCTGGGATCGTGGCGTCGACCTCCGGCGCTTCAGCCCGGCGCTCCGCGACGCGGACAGCCTGCCCGGCGAGATCAAGGTCCTCTACGCCGGACGGCTGGCTCAGGAGAAGGGCATCGATCTGCTCGCCGACGCGTTCCTCGCCGCCCGCCGTCAGGATCCTCGGCTACACCTCGTGCTGGCCGGCGGTGGCCCCGAGGAGGGTGCGCTGCGCGAGCGGCTAGGAGCGCACGCGACGTTCCTCGGCTGGCAGAGCGGCACCGATCTGGCGCGGGTGTACGCGAGCGCCGACGTATTCCTGTTCGCCAGCCGCACAGACACCTTCGGGCAGGTGATCCTGGAGGCGCAGGCCAGTGGGCTGCCCGTGGTGGCCGCCGCCGAAGGCGGGCCCCTGTCCCTGATCGAAGCGGGCGAGACCGGCCTGCTGGCGAACCCGGATGCGGATTCGCTGGCCGAAGCGGTGCTCTCGATCGCCGCCCAGCCACTGCTGGCCGGCCGGCTGCGGCGCGGCGGACTGAGCGCGGTCAGCGAGCGCAGCTGGGAGGCGGCGCTCCAGCGCCTCGCCGGGGGTTACGGCAAGGCGCTGGAACGGCACAGCCAGAGCTCGGTCGAAGCGGCTGCCTGAGGTTCAGTAGCCCGCGTAGGCGCCATAGACGCCGTAGCCACCGCCGTAGCCATAGCCACCGCTGTAGCCGTACGGGTCGCCATAGCTACCGCCGTAGCCGTACGGGTCGCCATACCCGCCGCCATACGGGTCTCCGTACCCGTTGCCGTACCCGCTCCCGGTGCCGCCGGAATACGAGCTGGGCTGCGAGGACTGGGCGTCTGATCCGTAGCTCACCGTGAACCAGGTGCCGTCCGAGGACAGCGACGACGGTTGAGCGGCAGCCGAGTTGGACGAGGTGCCGGCCGTCTCGGTGGGGCCATACCCACCGAATCCCGACCCGGCGTAGACGTTGCTGCTGGACGGCGCCAGCGAGATCGCCACGGCATTCCAAGCCGGATCGCCGATCGTCCCCGTGTGACCGTCGGAGGTCGCATACGCGTCAGTGAACTTGACAGTGCCGAAGTCACTGAGCGGCAGCGGCGTGCAGTTCTGCATGCTGCTGGTGCAGGCCGACGGCGCTTCCGCCACCCACTCCGCAGTGGAGGTGTCGGGATTTGTCATGTGGAGGGTTTTCTGGAAGGTGGCGCCGGTGGTCTGGTTCTTCAGCGTCAAATCCACGGTGCTGCCGCTCACCGCCACACGTGCGTACATCTTGTCGCCGGCACTGACCTTCAGGTCAAGGCGGACCGGAGCGGCGGGGACCAGCTCGTACCACGCGTAGTTCTGCGTCGACCCATTGGCGGTGCAGTCCGACTGGGTGCCGGTCTGCTCCAGTGCGGAGGACGTGGTGCTACCGCCACCCAGCCCTACCCAGTAGGCGGAGTAGGTGGGAGTGCCAGGGGTGCAGCGCGCGGCGGGCTGCACCCAGCTGCCCGAGGCGGCGGAGAAGTCACTGGCGCCGTTGGTCAACTCGTACCCGGCCCAGTTCTCACTCACCGCGTCAGTGGCGGCTGAAGCCGCCGGGGCTGACACCGCCATGGCCAGAGCACTGGCGAGGGCGGCCGAAGTCAGGATGAGTTTTCTGTTCATGCGACGGAGCGTTTCTCACCTGAATAAGGGTGATGGGGGAGTTCACGAAGAGGCCACTAGGAGTCCGCGAAGAGGGCTGTAAGCACAGGACCTCCGCTCTGCGCAGCGAACAGTCCTGACGTGAGCACCGGGCGGCTAGAGGCGTTCTCCGACGGCGTGATCGCGGTGGCGATCACGCTGCTGGTGCTCAACCTGAAGGTCCCGATACCCGGACCTCATCAATCGCTGGCCGCCGAACTGGGCGCCCAGTGGCCCGCCTATGTCGCCTACGTGGTGTCGTTCGCCACCATTGGAATCATCTGGGTCAACCACCACGCTGTGATCCTGCGCCTGCGCGAGGCCGACTCGACGATCCTGATGGTCAACCTGATCGTCCTGATGACCGTGGCGGTGCTCCCGTTCGCGACCAGCCTGATGGCCACCTACCTGAAGGAGAATCAGGGCGAGAACCTGGCCGCCGGCCTCTACGCAGGCGCGTTGCTAGCGATGTCCGTTGCGTTTTCAGTGCTCAACTGGCAGGTGCTGATCCGGCGCCCACATCTCCTCAAGCAGGAGCTGGACCCGAGCCGGCGGCAGACGATCCTGCGCCGCGGGGTGAGCGGGCTGGGACCCTACGTGGTGGCGTTGGCGCTGGCTCCTGTCTCCCCGTACGCGACGCTGGCGATCTGCGGCGCCGTGGCCCTGTTCTATGCGCTGCCGGTCTCG
Organism: uncultured Solirubrobacterales bacterium; assembly: GCA_963744525.1. GTDB lineage: Bacteria > Actinomycetota > Thermoleophilia > Solirubrobacterales > Solirubrobacteraceae > Palsa-465. Next base: position 9,052 of record CAVUTV010000010.1, read on the forward strand.
CGCCCGCAATGACGGCCGTCGCGAGCGAGCTGGCGCGTCTCCTCGATCCCGAGGCCGTCATCGACGGCGCGGCGAGCGCGGCCATGCCGTACCTGTCCGACGCCACCGAGTGGCGAGCCATCCGGGGCCAGGCCGACGCGATCGTGCGTCCCGTCAGTGCCGCGGCTGTGGCCGAAGTTCTGGCCTGGTGCTATGACCACGACGTTCCGCTGGTGCCCCGCGGAGGCGGCACCGGGTTTGCCGCCGGAGCGGTCCCGGTTGACGGTGGAGTGGTGCTCAGCCTGGAGCGTCTGAGCGGTCCCGCCCGGATCGACCCGGGCCAGTGGCGGGCGGAAGTTCCGGCCGGAGCCACCACAGCCGACGTTCACCGGCGCACGCGTGAGACCGGACTGTTCTTCCCGCCCGACCCGGGCGCCCCGGAACAGTCGATGATCGGGGGCAACATCGCCACCAACGCCGGCGGCCCGCACACCTTCAAGTACGGCGTCACCGGCCACTGGGTGAGCGGCCTGGAGGTGGCGATCGCCCCGGGAGAGCTGATCCGGCTGGGCGGACCCCTGCGCAAGGACGTGGCCGGCTATGACCTGCGCTCGCTGCTGGTCGGCTCGGAGGGGACGCTCGGAATCATCACGTCGGCCTGGCTCAAGCTGATACCGGCTCCCGAGACAGCGCTGCCGGTGGCGGGCTTCTATCCGGACCTGAGCTCGGGCTGCCAGGCCGTGGCCGCCGTGATGGCCAGCGGCCTGGTTCCGGCCACCCTGGAGTTCCTGGACCAGGCCACGCTGCAGGCTGCGATCGGCGCACTGATCGGGGCGGCGCCGGGGCTCGAGCCCAGTCAGGCGCGAGCAGCCAAGTTCATGGTGATCAGCGAGGCCGATGGCGGGGCGGAGGAGGCGAGTGCGCTGCGGCGGGCCCTGGAGGAGGCGATGACCCCGGGAGCCACCGCCATCTACGCTCCGGCCGCGCAAAGGGACGTGACCCAACTGTGGCGCTGGCGCGGCGGCGTGTCGATGGCGGTGGCAGCCCAGCACGGCGGCAAGCTCAGCGAGGACATCGCGGTGCCGGTGGAGCGTCTGGAGGAGGCGCTCGTGGCCGTCGACGAGATCGGGCGCCGGCACGAGCTACCCACCTGCTGCTGGGGGCATGCCGGAGACGGCAACCTCCACGCCACGTTCATGATCGACCACGCTCAGGCCGCCGCGGTGGATCGCGCCGAGGCGGCGAGCCAGGAACTGTTCGATCTCGCCATCCGGCTGGGCGGGTCGGTCCGGCGAACACGGTCTCGGGCTGGTCAAGCGCGGAGCACTGGCACGTCAGTGGGACCCCGGCGCGGTGGCCCTGCACGAGCAGATAAAGCGGGTATTCGACCCCAAGGGTCTGCTCAACCCGGGTAAGAAGCTCGCTCGGGTAACGAGCTAGTCGCCGCCGCCGGCGGTCAGCGAGCTGTAGGCGTCGGGCCGGCGCGTGCGCAGGAACGGGAACAGCTCCAGCCAGTCCTGGCGCTGATCCAGATCCAGGTCGGCCACCAGCACGGCCGGCTCCTCGCGCGGGGCCTGCACGAGGATGCGCCCGTAGGGGTCGGAGATGAAGCTCGAGCCGTAGAAGGTGATCGGATCCTCGGTGCCGATCCGGTTGATCGCCACCATGAAGGTGCCGTTTGCCACGCCGTTACCGACGATCACCTGCTGCCACAGGGGCTCGGTGTCAAAGCCGGGATGGTCCGGTTCCGAGCCGATTGCGGTGGGATAGATGATCACCTCGGCGCCGGCCAGCGAGTAGGCCCGGGCCAGCTCCGGGAACCACTGGTCCCAGCACGTGGGCAGGCCGAGCTTCGCCTCGCCCTCATCGAGCGGCAGGCTGACGAGCGGGAACGGCTCCCCACTCGCCGGGCCGGGGCGGAAGTAGTGATCCTCGTAGTAGCCGGTGGTGACCGGGATGTGCAGCTTGCGAGTCCGGTTCACCAGCCGCCCGTCCGGCGCCACCAGGATCGCCGTGTTGTAACCGAGGCCGTCCGGCTGGCCGGTCTCCGCGTCGGCACGCTCGAACAGCGAGGCGTGGACATGGACCGCGTGCTCTGCCGCCAGCCGGCGGGCGAACGTGACCGTCGGCCCGGATTCCAGCTCCTCCGGCTCGACGCCCAGCGCGGCGGGCCCGTCCGGTGTGATCGCGAAATACGGCGACAGGGTCAGCTCCTGCAGGCACACGACGCGCGCACCGGCCTGCGCCGCGATGGCGATGCCACGCCCCAGCGCCGCCTGATGCTCCTGGGGATCCTCGTGCCAGCGCTCCTGGACGGCGCCGATCCGCAGCGGCGAGCGCGCCGGTGGGCGGGTCCGGGCCGGCGAGGGCGGGACGTCGAACGCGGTCAGCAGCTGCGGGTCGGTCACAGATCCTCCATTTGATGGCGCGTCGGAACCTGCTGGGTGATGCAGTGCGGCCCTCCGCCGCCATAGGCCAGCACGGCACCGGGCACCGGCACCAACTCGAGCTCGGGGAACGCCCAGCCGATGATCTCCAGAGCGGCCGCGTCGGTGGCCTGGCCGGACACGGGGATGATCGCCGCGCCGTTGCAGAGGTACAGATTCAGGTAGGACGCGGCCACCTGCTCGCCCGCCACCTCCACGTAGGGCAGGTGGGGTAGCTCCGTGATCTCGAGCCCGGCGGTGGCCAGCCGCCGAGCGTTCTCCTGGCAGTTGGCGAAATTGGGGTTGTCCTCGGGCACCGTCTGCAGGAGCACGCTCCCGCCGGGGGTGGGGGCGGCGATCAGGTCGACGTGACCGTCCGTGTCGCGGTCCTCCACCAGCCCCTGGCCCAGCCAGACCACGCGCGAGCCGGCCAGGTTCTCGATCAGCGCGGCCTCGATCTGCTCACGGGTCAGCTGCGGGTTGCGGCTGGGGTGAAGCAGGCACTGCTCGGTGGTGAGGATCGTCCCGGCGCCATCGCTGTGCACCGATCCGCCCTCCAGGATCAGCGCGGGCTCCCGCACCGGGTCCCCGAGCTGCTGCGCGATCAGCCGTCCCACCGCGGCGTCCCGCTTCCAGCCGGGGAACTTCTCCCCCCAGGCGTTGAAGCCGAAGTGCACGGCCACGCGCTGGCCGCGGTCCCCGTCCCGAACGTAGATCGGCCCGCAATCGCGCAGCCAGGAGTCGTCCAGCGGCAGTTCGGTGATCTCCACCGAGGCCGTGCAGGCGGCACGGGCCTGGGCGGCCTGCTCGCCCGGGTTGGCGATCATCGTGACCGGCTCGAAGGCGGCGATCGCATTGGCCACCGCGGCATAGTCACTCCGCGCCTGCTCCAGGGTCTCGCCCCACAGCTCGGTCCGGCACGGCCAACCCATCAGGGTCCGCTCGTGAGGTTCCCATTCGGCCGGCCAGCGCATCGCTGTCAGCCTATCCTCCCGGCCGGGACGGTAGGCTTGCGCGGCATGAGCGAGGAGTGGGGGCGCCTGCAAGCGCAGCTGCGAGCCGAACCGCCGGCGGGCATGCGGGCACTGTCGGGCGATCAGATGCGCCATCTGGCTGACGCGATCGCCGCGGCCCGCCACCGGCAGGCCGAAGCCCTGAACCGGGCCGGGGAGGAGGCGTTCGGATACGTGCCAAGGCTCCTCCGGGGCCCGATCCGGCGCATCCTGCGATGACCGCCACGGCGGACAGGATCGAGACCCGAGCCGAGGTCCTGAAGCTGGCCCGGCTGCTGGGTCACCCCTCCGAGGACCTCGCCTACCTGGAGGTGCTGTCCGCTGCCGAGCTGAGCAGCCTGCGCGAACAGGTGACCGCCGTCCTGTTCGATTCTCATCTGGGGCTGCTCAAGCGGCTGGCAGCAGCCAGCCGGCTGTTGCCCGTCGCCGTCGCGGCGCAGATGGGAGAGCGGGCGTTCGGGCCGCTGCTCTCGGCCCGTATCACCGGCCTGCTCGATCCCGAGCGCGCGGTCGAGATGGCGGCTCGCCTACCTGACAGCTTCCTGACCGACGTCGCCGTCGAGCTCGATCCCCGCCGCGCCAGCGAAGTGATCACGCGGATCCCGCCGCAGCGGATCGCCGCGATCACGCGGGAGCTCGTGGCCCGCCGCGAGTACGTGACGATGGGGCGATTCGTAGGGCATCTGCCAGACGACTCGCTCGTCGCCGCGCTCGCCGCCTGTGGCCCCGCCGACAACCTGCAGGTGGCTCTGGTCCTGGAGAACAAGGAGCGCCTGGGTCACCTGCTGGAGCTGCTCGGAAGCGAGCGCCTGGAGGCAATGCTGCAGGCGGCGGACAAGCTCGAACTGAGCGCCGAGGCCGCTGAACTGCTCGAGCAGGCCGCCCCGGACCGCGCTAGGCGGCCACGCGCTCAGGCTCGGCAGGCGAGCTGACGGTCAGCTCGTCCTCGTAGTGGTACACGCCGCCGCGCATCAGCGATGCGGCGGCGGCCACCAGGCAGGCGATGATCGCGAAGGCGAAGGCCGCGTGCAGGCCGGCCCGGAACGGCTCTGAGATCAGTGCCGGGAAGAATGAGCGGCCGGTGAGGATCGCGTGGTTGTGCGCCGACAGAGTCCCCAGCAGGTGGGGCCCGGCCAGGTGCTGGATCGGGTTGTAGCCGAGGAAGGCGGCGAACAGAATCGACACCGGCGGAGCGTGGCCGATCGCCTGGGCCGTCGTGCTGCCGACCCCGTGGGCCTCCAGGCCCGAGGCCAGCGTGTGCGGCAGGCTGCTGGCCAGCCCGGCGATCATCAGCGAGAAGAAGATGCCCACCGACAGGACCTGGGCCGAGTTCTGGAAGGTCTGGTTCATGCCCCCGCCGACGCCGCGATCACGCGGCGGCAGGCTGTTCATCACGGCCGCCCGATTGGGGGAGGAGAACAGACCCATGCAGATGCCGTTGAAGGCGAGCACGGCGGCGAACACCGGATAGGAGAAGTTGGTTGGGAGCAGCCACAGCATGACGAAGCTGATCGCCACGCCGACCATCCCTCCGGTCGAGAAGGGGCGGGCTCCGAACCGGTCAGACAGATACCCGGAGGTCGGTCCGGAGATCAGCATCCCGACGGTCAGCGGGAGCATGTAGAGCCCGGCTTTCAGCGGGGTCTGGGTGAAGGTGACGCCGTGCCGAGGCAGCCAGATCCCCTGCAGCCAGATGATCAGCATGAACATCAGACCGCCTCGGGCGAGAGCGGACAGGAACGTCGACAGCGTGCCGAACGTGAACGCCCGGATTCGCAGCAACGGCAGCCGGAACATCGGGTCGGGCACGCGGCGCTCGACGATCGCGAACGCGACCAGGGAGAGCAGCCCGGCGCCGAGCAGGGCCAGCACCCGGGGGCTTTCCCAGCCCGTCGAGTGTCCGTGCCAGGGCCGGATGCCGTAGGTGATCGAGACCATGATCAGGATCAGGCCCAAAGCGAAGGTGACGTTGCCCGCCCAATCGATCCGGGCGCGATGCGGTTCGCTCAGCTCGCGCAGCCTGGCGTACGCCCACACCGTTCCGAACAGCCCGACGGGAACTGAGATCAGGAACACCAGGCGCCAGTTGATCGGGGCCAGGATGCCTCCCAGCACGAGCCCGACGAACATGCCGCTGACGCCGACGATGTTGTTGATCCCCAGCGCCATGCCCCGCTGATTGGGCGGGAATGCGTCGGTCAGGATCGCCGCCGAGTTGGCCAGCAGGAAGGCACCGCCGACGCCCTGGACGAGCCGCAGCACGATCAGATACATGGCCCCGGGGGTGCCCGTCAACCAGTCGACCGCCAGGGCCAGCGAGGCCACCGTGTAGATGACATAGCCGAGGCGGTAGACACGCACGCGGCCGAACATGTCGCCCAGCCGGCCCAGGCTGACGATCAGCACGCTTGAGACGATCAGATAGCCCAGAACCATCCACAGCAGGTAGAAGCTGTTGCCCGACTGCAGCGGGTCGAGCTTGATCCCGCGGAAGATGTCCGGCATCGCGATCAGCGTGATCGAGGCATCCAGTGTGGCCAGTAGCACGGCCAGAGTGGTGTTGGAGAGCGCCACCCACTTGTAGTTGTCGCTGACTCCGGCGGCGCGGGCCTTGGCGCTTTTCCCAGCTGAACCCATACCGCAATATTAGCCAGGCAACCTTCACATTTCGCCCGGCGTCCGGTCGGCCTCGTTTTCGCTGCCCAGCGGGACCTCGGGGCCTATAGTCCGCGGCATGCCGGGCACGATCGACATCACGCCCCTGGCCAGCGAGCTGCGAGTGGTGCTGGGGCGCCTGCTCCGCCGGCTGCGCGCCGAGCATCGCGTCCCCCTCACCCAGGCCGCCGTACTGGGCCGGCTGGACCGCGACGGCACGCAGAGCATCGGCGACCTGGCCGGGGCCGAGCAGGTCCGTCCCCAGTCGATGAGCCAGACGCTGGCCGAGCTTGAGGCCGACGGCCTGGTCCGGCGCCTGCCTGACGAGCGTGACGGCCGCAGGACCCTGGTTGAGCTGACGGATGACGGCCGGGACACCCTGATCCAGGACCGCGCGTTGCGCGAGGGGTGGCTGACCAGCGCGATCGCCGAGGGCTTCTCCGAGTCTGAGCTGAAGGTGCTCGAGCAGGCGGTCGGCCTGCTCCGGCGCCTCAGCGAGATGTGATCGGTCAGGCTAAGAGCTCGGAACCGTGAGCAAGGCGGCGCTGGCCGGCGGCAGCGTCACGAAGTACGCCGTCCGTGAGTGAGGCACGCCGACGTGGCGCGGGCTACCCAGCACGCCGGTACGCGTGGGGGCGCCGAATGAGCGACCGCCGAGGCTGATTCCAGCCGTGGCCGCCAGGCTGGGGGCACCTAGGCGCTGGAGGGTCGCGCCGCTGACGCTGCGCCCGCCCGGGAGTCGCACCCGCACCGTGTGGCTGCGGTGGGGGCTGTCGTTGATCAGCAACACACGCGTGGCCAGACCCCGTCCGCCCGTGGCCCAGGTCCGGACCTGCCCGGACCCCCGGGAGCTGACGTCCAGCAGCCGTGAGCCTGGCGGTGCCGCCCGCGTGAACATGATCAGGCCGTAGTACTCGGGCGCGACGGTTGCCGACCAGCGGCCCGCGGACCGGTGGACGGTGAACAGCCGGTACGCGGCGCTGGGCAGCGTGTGGATGTTGACCCCACTCACGCCCTGCTGGGCCATCGCGAACAGAGTGTCCAGCACCCACAGTGCCGAGGCGAACGTGTTGCTGACTCCGACCTTCCCGCTGCAGGCCACGGAGTTGAGCTCATCCACGCGGAACACGTCACCGCGGGCTCGGGCGGCGCGGACGTAGCCACCCACGCTCTCCGCCAGCCCGACCGAGGAGGTGCGCTTCATCAGGTTGGGGATCGTCGGGTAGGTCGGCATCTTCGGCGACGTGAAGCAGCGGTTGAGCGGATAGCGGTGGTAGGTGACCAGCGTCAGACGTGGCTCGGCGCTGAGCAGGGGGGGCAGGGTCTGGGCCATGAACACCGGCGCCCCCAGTGCCGGGCCGGCGAGCGGCACGGAGGCAGGCACGACCTGGGCCACCTGTGCGAACTGGCCCAGGTACTGGCTGGGTGTGTAGGGCGCGGGGCGGCCGTAGATCTTCACCCCGGCGGGAGTCTTGTACCAGTACAGGGTGGAGTAGAGATTCGCCTCGTTGCCGATCTCCAGCGCCTGCACCGAGGAGGGCCCGATTCCATTCACCAGCGCGCGGGCCTCGACCGCGGCCAGGCGGGGGTTGTCGGCCTCGAGGTTGATCCCCGGCACCACGCGGGCGTGGGTCGCCCGGGCCAGGGTGCGGATGCTGGCCAGCCAGGCCGGGGTCAGGCGGAAGGCCGACAGGTCAGGGTCCCGCACACCCGGAGCCGGCCACCAAGCGTGGTCGGTGCTGTCACCGCCGATCCTCACCACCGGATCCTGCCCCGGAGCGAGTCCGGCGATCAGGTGCTGCACCACCACGTTGGGATCAGAGGCTGGACCGGCCACCAGGGCGGCGGTCTGGAACTCCATCGAGACGCCGATGAATCCGGGGGGCACGGGACGCACCCCACTCTGCGCCGTCCCGACCTGCGCGAATACATCCGGCCTCGGGAGGCCGCTCCCGCCGCAGCCCGACAGGCAGGCGGCCAGGAGCAGCGCGGCCAGCAGGAGCCTCGCGACCTGGCCGGACTGATGCAGCCGCGCGCCCACGACCCGACCGATGGCGCCGGCGCCGAAGATCACGAAACGCACGGATTCGCAAGAGTACCTAGCGTGTCCGAGGTCAACACTCCGCATGGGCCGGCTCGGGTCAGTCTCCAGGCCGCGCCCGGAGCGGCCCGCGCGCTGGTGCTCGGCCACGGGGCCGGAGGCGGGATCGCCGCCGGGGATCTCCTGGCTGCCCGTGATGCCGCGCTGGGGCTTGGCATCACGGTGGCGCTCATCGAGCAGCCATATCGGGTGGCCGGCCGCCGGTCACCGGCTCCGGCGCATCAGCTCGATGCCGCCTGGCTGGCCGTCACCGCCTGGCTGCGCCAGGAGCTCCGCGAACAGCGACTGATCTGCGGCGGCCGCTCGTCTGGTGCGCGCGTGGCCTGCCGGACCGCGGCGGCGGCCGGCGCCGAGGCCGTGCTCTGCCTGGCCTTTCCCCTGCATCCGCCCGGACGGCCGGAGAAGAGCCGGCTGTCCGAGCTCGACTCGGTGGCGGTGCCCACGCTGGTGGTCCAGGGCGAGCGCGACCCGTTCGGCATGCCCCCCGCCGGCCCGAGGCGCCGGGTCGAGGTCGTGCCCGGTAACCACTCGCTGCGCGCCACGGGGGCCGTGCGGCAGCTCGTGGCGGACTGGCTCGGTCAGCTGCCGGGCTGACGGGTCGAGGGCCGCCGAAGCCACCGCACTCAAAGGCGGTGGCGGAGCAGGTCTAGTGCCGGACGGGAGCGCCCAGCCAGTGCCGGGCCTCCAGCGCCAGGCCGATCTCGAGGCCGTGCTCGGCCAGCGGGACCGGCAGCAGCTCCTCGGCGCGGCGCAGCCGGTTCAGCACGGTGTTGCGGTGCGTGAACAGCGCCTGGGCGGCGCGGGACGCGCTGAACTGCTCGCGGATGTAGACGCGGAGTGTGTGGACCAGAACCTCCTCGGCGTCGCTCAGCGCTCCCAGCGTGGCGCCCACGAATTCGGTCAGACGATCCGCATCATGCGCGATCAGGGAGACCAGCTCCACGTCGGCGAACGCGGCCAGGTTCACCGTCCCGGACATCCGGCGCATCAGTCGTTGGGTGCTCAGCGCGTTCAGGTGGCTGCGGCGGAATCCATCGACTCCGGTTTCGGTCGTACCGAGTGCCACGCGGACCTGGTCCGGCAGCTCCGCGGCGCGCAGGGAGTCGAGCTCCGGCGGCTCCGGTGTGGCCAGCCATACCCACAGGGCATCGGCGGTGGGCGCCACGGTGAGCCCGCGGGCGCTTCCGGCCAGCCGGCTCAGTGTGTCCGTGGCGGCCTCCAGCTCGCCGGGATCTCGGGGGCCGACGCGGTCACTCCACACGATCGCGGCCGTGTGCCTGCGGGACAGCTCGTACCGCAGCCGTTGACTGGCGCGCTCGGCCGGGATCGGTGCATGCTCCAGGATCAGGTTCACCACTTCCAGGCGCTCGGTGTGGGTGCGGCTGCCGAGCTGGGCGCGCTCCTGCTCCATCGCCGCGTGGATCGTCGCCAGCGTTTCGTCGACGAACGTGAAGATCGAGCGGGCGGTCACGTCGAGCATCTCGCGCAGCGTGTCCGGATCCGAGCTCAGCCTGAACGCGGTCTGCATCCACAGGCGCCAGGCCACGTTCTGCCCCACCCGGTAGGCCTCCAGGGAGGCAGCGTCGTCCAGCCCCCGGCGCACGATCTCGCGTGCGATCTCCAGGGTCTCGTCGGTGGCCATGGGGGCCACGCGGGTGCCCGGCTCGCGCAGGTTGGCCGCCCCCCAGTGGGCCAGGTTGGCGCGGTTGGACGTCCGGATCGCGGCCGTCGCCTCTTCGTCCAGGGCGGTCTGGGTGGGCTGACGCGCCAGCACGGCGGCGTCCACCTCGGCGAACACGGCCTCGGGGCGGCTGAGGAGCTCGGCGGTGGTGGCGCGAATCAGAGCGGCCGCGGGCGGGGAGGGGAGGGGCCACGGGTTGTCGGTGCTCACCTCCGGTAGCTTATGCAACCTGCACAGGGAACGGGGCGAACGTTGTGCAATCTACCGTTGGTGCTGGGCCGGTTTGGGACATCCTGTAGACATGGAACAGCCAATGCACCAACACTTCGATGTCCTGATCGTGGGAGCCGGCCTGTCGGGGATCGGCTCGGCCGCTCACCTCGAGCGCGAGCTTCCGGGCAAGAGCTACGCGATCCTCGAGGCTCGGAACGCGATCGGAGGCACCTGGGACCTGTTCCGCTACCCCGGGATTCGCTCAGACTCCGACATGTTCACGCTCGGATTCTCGTTCAAGCGCTGGGACGCGGCCAAGGCGATCGCCGACGGCGATTCGATCCGCGCCTACATCCGGGAGACGGCTGCGGAGTACGGGATCCAGCGGCACATTCGCTACGGCCACCGGGTGGTGCGGGCTGAGTGGGACTCCGACCGCGCGACCTGGACGGTGGAGGCCGAGGTGGACGGCGGTGAGCCGGTCAGGCTGACCTGTAACTTCCTGCATTGGTGCAGCGGCTATTACAACTACGCGCAGGGCTTCAGCCCCGTGTTTCCGGGGAGCGAGCGCTTCTCCGGGCCGATCGTGCATCCCCAGCACTGGCCTGAGGATCTGGACTACTCAGGCAAGCGCGTCGTGGTGATCGGCAGCGGCGCCACCGCGGTAACGCTGATCCCCGCGATCGCGGAACAGGCAGCTCACGTGACGATGCTGCAGCGCTCGCCCAGCTACGTGGTCTCGCTCCCCCGGGAAGACCCGGTGGTCGACTGGTCGATCCGGCATCTGCCCCGGCAGGTGGCCTGGCAGATCGCGCGGTGGAAGGCGATCGCGCTGACCACCGCGAGCTACCAGCTGAGCCGGAAGCGGCCCGGCCTGCTCAAGGCGATCCTGCGCCGGGGCCTGGAGCGTGAGCTTCCCGACGGGTATGACATCGACCGGGACTTCAAGCCGCGGTACAACCCCTGGGACCAGCGCCTGTGCGTGGTGCCCGACGGAGACCTGTTCAAGGCCATCGGGTCGGGCAGGGCGAGTGTGGTGACGGATGTGATCGACACCTTCACCGAGACCGGCATCCGGTTGGCCTCCGGGCAGGAGCTGGACGCTGACGTGATCGTCACGGCCACCGGCCTCAACCTGCAGATGCTGGGAGGCGCCATGCTGAGCGTCGATGGCCGGGAGGTGTCGCTCGGCGACACCGTCGCCTACAAGGGCATGATGTTCAGCGGTATCCCGAATGTGGCGCTCTCGATCGGCTACACAAACGCCTCATGGACGCTGAAATGCGACCTCATCTGCCAGTACGTGTGTCGCCTGCTGGCGCACATGGATGACCACGGCTACGCCTACTGCATGCCGGTGGCGCCCCCGGCGTCCGAACCGCTGGAGCCACTGCTCGACTTCAGCTCCGGGTACGTGCTGCGCGCGATCGACAGCCTGCCCAAGCAGGGCACGCGGCTGCCGTGGCGGTTGAACCAGAACTATTTCAAGGACATCGGGCTGTTCCGGCGGGGTCCGCTGGAGGACGAGGGGATGCGCTTCTGCCGGCCCGAGGCCGCCAGTGAGCCGGAGCCGCAGCCGAAGGTGCTGGCCGCATGAACCTGAAGCCGTGGCCGGTTCGCAGCGTTGTGGCCGGAGCAGCCGGCACGGCGGCGCTGAGCTTGAGCTACGAGGTGGAGCGGCGCGTTCGGCGCACGCGCCAGGCCGACTATGACGACAGCCTCGTCCCGGGCGGGATCGTGTGCAGCATCCTGCACCTTCATCAGGTCACGCGTCGCGAGAAGTACGAGGCCGGGATGGCATTGCGGTGGGCCTACGGATCGGGGTTCGGGCTGCTTCACGGCTGGTTGCGCCGCCATGTGGGCGAGCCGCGGGCCAGCCTTGGGTTCGGCGGCGTGCTGCTCGGCATGACGTTCACGATGTTCCCGCTGCTGGGGCACACGCCGCCACCGTGGCGCTGGCCGCGGGGCTACGTGGGCAGCGAGTTGCTCACGCACGCGGCCTACGTGGCCGCCGTGGCGCTGGTGGACGACGCTGGTCGATGACCTCGGTCACGGTTGAGCGCCCGGCTTGATCCGGGTCTGGACCTGCTCCTCGGGGTGGTAGGTCCGCTCCTCGGCGTAGGCCTGCAGGGCGCGGTGATCGGCCTCGGTCTGCGGGGCGTTGATCAGTGAGCGCGGGTACAGGCGCTCCTTGAGGACGACGTTGATCTGGGCGCCCAGCAGCGTGACGACTGACTGCAGGTAGAACCACCAGAGGATCGTGATCACCGTGGCGAACTCGCCGTAGGTGGACTGTGCACTCTTCAGATGGCGGGAGATGATGAACGAGGAGAGCTCGGTCAGGATGAAGAACACGAGCCCGGAGAACACGGCGCCGGGGAGCACGTCGCGGGACGAGATGTCGCGGTCCGTGAGCATCCGGAAGGCGGCGATGAACAGAGCGACGTCCAGGGCGATCGCGACCAGGAGACCGGCGATCTTGCCGATGACTCCCAGATGCAGCCCGGCTGAGGAGCCGGTCACGAGCGCTGAGATGAACGTGCTCACGACCAGGCCGACGCCGATCGTGCAGAGGACCCGCAGGCTGCGCAGCACCTGCTCCTTGAGCCCGGGACGCTCGTGGATGGGAATCTCCCAGACCGAGTTGAAGGCGGTCTGGACCGTTCGGACGACGCCGAGGCCGCTCCACAGGGCGGTGAGGCCGCCGACGGCCAGAGCCCACCACGAGCCGGTCAGGCCGTGGACCGTGCTTGGGTTCAGCAGCGGGAAGAAGTTGGCCACGTGGCCCAGCACGTTGTCCTTGTCGCTGGCCGGGAGGACCCAGCCGAGGATCGTGACCATCACCATCAGCAGCGGGAAGATCGAGAAGAACGCCCAGAAGGCGATCATTGAGGCCAGGTTGGTGGACTGGTCCTCGGAGAACTTCCTTCCCGCCGCAACCGCCACCGCGGCCGGCTTGTGGCGCTTTTGGAACGCGTCCGCCTTCGTGAGTCTGCTCATGGCGTTCTGCCTGCGACTCGGTTCATTCCGGGTTCGGCGGGGACAGCGCGCGCAGGCGCTTGGCCGCCGCCTTGAGCACAGTCTGACGCTTCTTGTGGGTCTGCTCGTAGAGCTCGGCGAGCGCGAGCTCGGCCGCGTCTGCCTGGTCGATCCGGGCGATCACCGTGCCGGCGTTCATCTCCGCGTAGCCGGGCCAGGGCTCCTCCACGTTTAGCTGGGCGCCGGCGCCCTCCTCGGCCCCGGACTCGGCGAACTCGGCGACGATCTGGTCGTCCTCCGGGAGCGTCTTGATCGCGTCCTGCTGGCGGGTGAGCGGGGTGTCGGGTTGCTCGTCCGGTGGCGTTACCGGGTCAGGCCTGGCCGGAGTGGGTGGCGCGGGCGCGGGGTGGCCGTTGACGCGGCTCTCACGCGCGGGGCGGATCGTCTGGCTCGTGTTGCTCGGTTCGGTCTGGCTCGTATTGCCCGGTTCTGTTGGGTGGCCGGGCTGGGCCGTGTCGTCGGGCTGGGCCGTGTGGCCGCCGGGGCGGAGGACCTCTACGGCCGTTCCGGCGAGTTGTGTGGAGAATTCGATCGTCTTGGTGGAGATGTCGAGCGCGGTGCGCGCGGCCCCAAAGCCGAGACGAAATGGGAGCGTCAGCAGTTTCTGAGTCATCCTCAGGCGTTACCCGCCTGGGGGCGGGTCTGCACACGACCGCCGGCGCTCAGGCCACGGCTTTGCGCACGGTGCTGGTGGCCCAGGCCACAACCACGGCGCACAGCGGCACGAGTACCGCGAAGGCGAGCCACACCTGACTGGCCCCAAGATGGCCCGCCGCGAGCTGGCGCGAGGAGGAAACCAGGTAGTAGAGGGGATTGAGATGCGCCAGCGCCCGCATCCAGCCCGGCCCGACCGCGATCGGCAGCAGCACGCCCGCCAGCAGCAGGATCGGGAGGTTGATCCCGTTGATGATCGCCGCGAAGCTGCTGATGTCCTTGGTCAGCAGGGCGGTGGCGATCGAGAACGAGGCCACCGTGATCATCAGAAGCGCGATCGGCACCATCAGGATCAGCAGGCCGAGCCAGTGGATGTTGAAGCCGAAGGCCGCGCCGATGCCGACGACCACGATGTCGAAGACGAACATCAGCGTCATGCTGGCCAGGACCGGTCCGAGCAGGATGGCCACGCGGCTGGCCGGTGTGACCCGGAAGCGCTCGATCACGCCGGCGCGCAGCTCGAAGATCGTGTTGAAGCCGGCGCCGGCTCCGCTGGCGAAGGCCAGCAGGGCGAGGATGCCGGGCAGGAAGCCATCGAGAACGTTGGTCCCGCCGGCGGCATGCGCGTAACCGCTGGTGAAGTGCTTCAGCAATGGCGTGAACAGCGCCAGATAGAGAATCGGGGTGGAGAAGCCGACGATCAGCCACACGGGGTTGCGCAGCAGCTGCAGCCCGAAGCGCTGATACAGGAGGCGGGTGTCGTGCAGCGCCTTCATGCCCCCACCGCCGGTTCGGCGGCCGCTTCACGGCCATCGCGCAGGGATCGACCGGTGTGGCGTAGGAAGACGTCGTCGAGCGTCGGCTCGGACAGGCTCATCGACCTGAGCGCGATGCCCTCCTGGTCGAGCAGGCGGAGGATCATCGGGATGGCCGTGCCGCCGTCGTCCACGTACAGGCGTAGCTGGGTGCCCTCCGTGGTCAGCTCGCGGACGAACGGCTGGCCCTGGAGCCGGCCGATGGCGGGCTCGGCCAGCTCCTCGTGCAGCGTGAGCAGCACCGAATCGCCTCCGACAGCTCGCTTGAGCTCCCGAGGCTGACCCTCGGCCACGATCTGACCGTGGTCGACGATCGTGACCCGGTCACACAGCTCGTCGGCCTCTTCCAGATAGTGGGTGGTCAGCACCACGGCGGTGCCCAGCTGCTTGAGGCGCCGGATGTGGTCCCACAGGTTGACGCGATTCTGGGGGTCGAGGCCGGTGCTGGGCTCGTCCAGGAAGAGGACGTCCGGGCGGTGGACGATCCCCAGCGCCACGTCCAGGCGGCGTCGCTGGCCGCCGGAGTAGGTGATCACCCTGCGCTCCACGAAGCCGGCCAGATCGAGCAACTCCGTCAGCTCTTCCGCTCGGGCGGCTGCGTCGGGGGCGGTCGCCCCGTACAGGCGTGCCTGGAGGATCAGATTCTCGCGACCGGTGGCGAGTTCATCGGCCCCGCCGAGCTGGCTCACGTACCCGATCCGCATCCTGACCTCCTGGGGCTGCGTCATCACGTCGAAGCCGGCCACCACGGCGCGACCCTCGTCGATCGGGAGCAGCGTCGTCAGCATCCGCAGGGTGGTCGTCTTGCCGGCGCCGTTGGGCCCCAGGAAGCCGAAGATCTCGCCGGGTTGAACGGTCAGGCTGACGCCGCGCACCGCCTCGATGCGGGCGCCGCGCTTGCTCTTGAAGCTCTTCTTGAGGTTCTCGGCGGTGATCATTGGTTTTGGCGAAGTTGGGTTAGTCAAACTTGAGTACTGGTCGCGATTCGGGTATTCAAGCTTGAATAGTCATGTTTGTCAAATAAGCTTTCGACATGGCTCCAACTCGCTTGCTCGTCCTCGGGGCGGTGCGCATCTTTCAGCCCGTCCACGGCTACTACGTGCGCCGGGAGCTGTTGAGCTGGCACGCCGAACATTGGGCTCATCTCAACCCGGGGTCGGTATACAACGCGCTGCGGTCGCTCACCCGGGAGCGCTATCTGGAGGAGGCGGGGAAGGAGGCCGAAGGGGGCCGTCCCGCGCGCACGACCTACCGGCTGACCTCGGACGGAGAGACGGAATTCCTCAGCCTGCTCCGCGCAGCGCTGTGGAACGTGGAGCCGTTCGAGCCGGCAGCTCTGATGGCCGCCTGGAGCTTCTCCTGGGTGCTGCGGCGCGAGGAGGTCTCGGCCGCGCTGGAGCACCGGCTGGAGCAGATCGCCGGCGCAGGACAGGCCAGTAACTTCGCGATCGAGGATCTGGCACGTGACCCTGAGCGGCCACCGCACGTGGCCGAGCACTTCCGGCTCGTGCAGGCGCGATTGGAGGGTGAGGCGGCCTGGATCCGGGCAGTGCTCGGCCGGATCACCACCGGGCACTACTGGTTTGATGGAGAGCCGGATCCGCCGTTTCGAAGCGTGCCGGAGCTGCGCGACTCTGAGCTGCGCGACTCTGAGCTGCCCGAATCTGAGTGACCGGGATGTCTGCGCTTGACGCTCTGGCGCTGGGCGCGGCGGGTGTCGTCGCCGGGACAGTCGGGAGCGCCGGCGGCATCACCTCACTGGTGTCCTACCCGGCGCTTCTGGCCGTCGGCCTGCCGGCCCGGGCGGCAAACCTGGCCAACAACGTGGCGCTTCTCGCCTGCTGGCCCGGTTCGGCAACCACCTCCCAGCCTGAGCTGCGCGGGCGGGGCGGCTGGCTGCGCCGCTGGGCGCTGGTGGCCGCCGCGGGAGCAGCCGTGGGGGCCCTTCTGCTGCTGGCCACGCCGTCGGCTGTGTTTGCCCGCATCGTTCCCTTCCTGATTGCGGGCGGATCGCTGGCGCTCCTGTTCGAGCCGCGGCTGACGGCGTGGCACCGGAGTCGCCGGCGGGGCGGTGGCCGTGATCGGCTTGCGTTCGGGGGGTCGCTGTTCCTGCTGGCCGTTTACAACGGGTACTTCGGAGCCGGAGCGGGGGTGATGGTGCTCACGCTGGTGCTGGTCATGGTGGACCCGCACCTTCCCACCGCCAACGCGCTCAAGAACATGCTGATCGGCTCGGCGCAGGTGGTGTGCGCGGTCATCTTTGCGCTCAGCGGGTCCGTGCGGTGGGCCGCGGTCTGGCCGCTGGCGCTGGGGATGCTGGTGGGCAGCGGCCTGGGACCGCTGGTGGCTCGGCGGGTGCCGGCCCGGTGGATGCGCTGGACGATCTCGCTGCTCGGCTTGGCGCTGGCAGTTCGGCTGTGGCTGAAGGGGTGACTTGATCGCACCTCGGGACCTGATGCGCTCGGACGGCGCTTGCTCGCCTATCCCGGCTCAGCCCGCCACGTGCACATGGGTGCATTTATGCCGCTGTGGGCGGCTTAAATGAACCCATGTAAGCCTGAGGCCCGTGGACGCCTCGGCTCTGGCGCACCGGTGCCGACTGCCGACGATGGCGAGACCCGGACTCGAACCGGGGACACCACGATTTTCAGTCGTGTGCTCTACCAACTGAGCTATCTCGCCGAGGCGGGCGATGCTAGCGAGTCGATGTCCCGCGCGGGTTTGGAATCACTGGGCCGATCGGGTCAGTCTGTCCAGCAGTTCCAGGGCCCCTCGCTTGGAGAGCGGCTCGTTGAGGTTCCCGCACTTGGGCGACTGCACGCAGGACGGGCAGCCCGAGCGGCACGGGCATTCGCCGATCAGCCGGCGGGCGTCGCCCACCAGGCGGTCGAACTGCGCGTAGCCCCGGCGGGTGATCCCGACTCCACCTGGGTGTCCGTCGTAGATGAAGATCGTCGGTCCGCCCGTCTGAGGATGCGCGTTGGTCGACAGCCCGCCGATGTCCCAGCGGTCGCACATGGCGATCAGCGGCAGCACGGCGATCTGCCCGTGCTCGAGTGCGTGAAGCGCTCCGAGCAGCAGCTCCGGTGGGAAGGGCTCGCCGCCGACGAGGTCGTCGAGCTCGTACCACAGCGCCCGAGTGGTGAACTCGGTGGTCGGCAGATCGAGCGTCTCGAAGTCGATCACGGAGTGGTCCTGGAGGCGCTTGCGCTGATAACCGAGCACAGTCTCGGAGTAGACCACCGAGCCGAACGAGAGCCTCACGCCGTGTGTGGTGCGCTGCTCATGCAGACGCTCGATGTAGGTCATGCTCTCGCGCTTGGCCTGCGTGAAGTAGTCGCCGCTGAACGGCTCGAGCACGCGCGCGACGGCCGTTCAGGTCGAGCTGCAGCACCAGGTAGGAGCGCCCCATGTGAAGGTAGATCGCGCCCTCGTGAACGGTGGCGTAGGCCCGGCTGGCCTCGATCGTTCCGAGCACTTCGCCGCTGCTGGCGTCGATCAGCACGAAGCTGTCGGGCGAGGCCGAGCGCAGCGCCACGCGGGCGGCGGGATAGTCGTCGGCGCGGGCGGGGACGAACCCGCTGGCCCGCTCTCTGAGTAGGCCCCGTTCTGTCAGCGTGCTCGGCGCGATCGCGCCACGTCGTCACCGAGCAGTTCACGCGTCTGCGTCGGTGAGCGGTGCCTCGTGCGCGGCGCAGAGCAGGTGTTCGTCGTGGATCTCCGGGCTGGCTGGATCGATGATCGCGGCCTCCACGGGACGGCGCAGGAACTCCTGCGGGTGGCGGGCAGAAGAACTGGTCGAGCGCGTCCTCGCCCGCCACGTAGACGGCCAGGCCCCGCCCTCGACGTCCCGGCCCGGCCCCACATCTGGCGCAGGCTGGCCACGGTCCCGGGAAGGTGACGCAGATGGCGGCGTCGAGCTCGCCGATGTCGATCCCCAGCTCGAGCGCATCGGTGGCCACCACGCCGAGGAGCTCGCCATTGACCAGGCGCCGCTCGATCTCGTGTCGCTGGGCCGGCGTGTAGCCGGCGCGGTAGGGCGCGATCCGGTCGGCGAGCTCCGGAGGGAGCCGGTCGGACGCGTGGCGAAGAATCAGCTCGACACCCTTGCGCGACTTCATGAAGCAGATCGTCCGGGCTCCGGACTCGACCAGCTCGCGCAAGAGCTCGGCCGCTTCCTACAGCGCCGAGGCCCGCACGCCCAGTTGCTCATCCAGCAGCGGCGGGTTCCAGATCGGCGACGCGGCGCGCTGCGCGAGGAGCGGTGTCGTGCGTCGATCAGGTTGATCTCCGGCAGGCCGGTGAGGCCTTCGGCGAGCTCGACCGGATTGGCGATCGTCGCGCTGGCAAGCAGGAACCGAGGCGCCGTTCCGTGGAACGCCGCGGCGCGACGGAGACGACGGAGGACGTTTGCCACATGCGAGCCGAACACGCCTCGGTAGACGTGAGCCTCATCGACGACGACGAACGCGAGGTTGGCGAAAAGATCGGCCCACGGGTGTGGTGGGGCAGGATCCCCACGTGCAGCATGTCCGGGTTGGTGATGATCAGGTTGCTGCGCTTGCGGATCGCCGGGCGCTCCTGACGGGGCGTGTCGCCGTCGTAGATCGGCGGGCCGGATCTGCCGCGTCAGACCGAAGGCCTGCAGCGCACGCGCCTGATCCTGCGCCAGCGCCTTGGTGGGGTAGAGGTACAGCGCGCGAGCGCTCGGGTCGCTGACCAGCACCTCCAGCGTCGGTAGCTGGAAGCACAGCGACTTACCCGAGGCCGTGCCCGTGGTGACGATCGTCGGTCCGGCGAAGGCGCTCCGCAGCGCCAGCTGCCTGGTGGACGTAGAGGCCGTCGATCCGCGACGAGTCAGAGCCTGGGCGACCAGCGGATGAAGATCATCCGGGACCTCCACCCAACGGGGTTCCTGGGCCGGAGACGGTGCCGTCGTGAACGAGCCGCTCGTCTTCGCGGCCCTCGGCCAGAAGCTGTTCCCAAGGCTCGGTTTGGGAGGTGGTTGACACTCGATCCTGAGTATGGCGTCGACTGCTACCGGTCGCGCCCGTGCGTGCGCTGCCTGTATGTGGATCTGGATGGGACACTGCTCGGCCCGGGAGGGTCGCTGCTGCGCGGGCATGACGGCGGATTCGCTTTGGACGCCGTGCATGCACTACAGGCTTGCGCCCGGGCCGACGTGGAGGTGGTGATCTACTCCGGACGCCGCCAGGAGAGCGTGTTCGATGTGGCACGTCTGATCGGGCAGACGTCCTACATCTTCGAGCTCGGGTGTGGACTGGTTCTGGATGGTGAGCTCGAGTGGCTGACCGGAGGCTTGGAGCCCTCTGAGGAGCGCAGGCACGATCTACGAACAGATCACGGCGTCGGGGGCGGCCGAGCTGCTGCTGGACGCTTTCCCCGGACGGCTCGAGTACCACACACCTGGTCCATCAGGCGCGAGGTCTCCCACCTATTCCGAGGCCAGGTTGATCTGGCTCAGGCCGCTGAGTTGCTCCGTGTCAACGGGATGGACTGGCTGCGCCTCGTCGACAACGGGATCATCGCCGCGCACGGGGTGTCGCTCGCAGGATCGAACTCCGGCCTGGCCCCAGAGGTGGAGCGGGTGCACGCCTACCACCTGATTCCCGCCGCCGCCTCGAAAGCCGGTGCGGTGGCCCGCCACATGCAGAACCGTGGCTATGCGGCCCGATGACTGCATCGCGGTCGGTGATTCTCGCGAAGATCTTGAGGCTGCCGAGGTCGTCAGCACCTTCTGGCTCGTGGCCAACGCGTGGAGCGCGACCCGAGCCTGCTTGCCGACATCACACAGCGGACCGGTGTCCGCGTCGCGAGCGCTGCGCTATGGCGCGGGCGTCTACGAAGCTGTGGTCTCCACGCTGGCTGAGCGCTGAACCGGTCTAGGCGAGTCGGCTGTTCAGGCGGTCGGGGGCCCGCCTGAACTCCCCGTTGCCTGTACTCAGCTGACCTCGGTGACGAGTTCGGCCGCCTGGGACTGGCGGTCGGTTCGTTGGAGCGGCCGGCCTAATGTCTGGCTCAGCCTCGTGGGCGTCCTCGACGGCCCACTCCAAGCGCTCGAGCAACCGAGTCGCGAAGTGCTGGCTCTCCAGGTCACTGGCGCTGATCCGCTCGCTGAGCATCACGGCGTCTGCGGCCCGATCCTGCTCACTGTCAGCCACGACGATGATATGTGGCATCTCCCGCCTCCTTTGTCGTTGTGACCAGGTCAAGGTGACATGAGAGCTTCAGACCGCGTAAACATCGCGTGGCCGTCAGTTATGAGCCGCTGGGTCCGCGGAAGCTGATGCCGCGGCGTCCGATCGGGCGGAGCGGACAGCTCGCGGCGCCGCGAGCGCCAAGCCTTGTAGCGCTCGCGCAGCCGCCTCCAGAATCCGAGCTTGACCTGCGGGCGCCAGCGTGCCGGGGGCGGAACGGTGGCGCGCACCACGGCCACCCACTCCTCCAGGGGCAGGGTCCCTTCGATCAGATTGGAAAGCGCGGTATTGACGGGAGCTTCGAAGCCGGCCTCGCGCAGCGCCCGCGCGAGCAATGGCACCGATTCGAGCGCCTCGACGGCCTGCCCCACCCGAGCCGGTATGTCGCTAGCCGGCACACCCTGAGCGAGCAGTTCGCCGGCCCGGCGGTTGCGGCTCTCCGGGGCCAGGGCAGTGGCGACCAGATCGCCGGTCCCGGCCAGCCCGATCATCGACTCCGGTCGCGCCCCCTGGGCCTCGGCCCAGCGCCAGACCTCCGCGAATATGTGCCCGGCGGCAGCTCCGGCAGCGTTCAGTCCCTGCGCTTCCGTGGCGCCTGAAGCCAAAGCGGCGGCGTTCTTGGCCGCACCCGCCAATTCCACTCCAACGGGGTCGTTTGACTGCTCGCAGACGACTCCGGCTCGGATGAACACTTGGGATAGCGCGGCGGCCAGCGCCTCGTCGGAGGAGGCCGCCACCAGGCCGGCGCCTTCACGCACCATCTCGGCAGCGTGTGCAGGTCCACCGAGGCACGCGACGCGGTCAGGGCCGAACCGTCGCCTGAGGATCGCGGTCGGCGGGGTTCCGTCCGGCGGCACGAGGCCTTTGGCGAGTGACACCACGGCAGCTCGATTCGATAGCCCGTCGGGTTCGAGCACCTCGATGATCGCGTCGAGCCGTCCCGAGGGGACGGCCAGGAACACGTAGTCCGCCCGGGCGACTCCGGAGCTGGTGGCCTCGACGCGAAGGTCTCGCGGAAAATCGACGCCGGGGAGATACTCGCGGTTCTCCCGGGCCTCGAGCAGCCGCCGGGCTTGCTCGTCGGTTCTGGTCTGGAGCGTTGTGCGCATCCCACCGCGGGCCAGCAGCACCGCGACCGCCGTCCCGAACGAGCCGGCACCGATCACGACCGCTCTTCGGCCAGGGGGTGGCGAACGGTGAATGGTGGGGCGACCTCGGCTCGGCATATCGGCGGGGAAGCTACCCCTTGTTGGCTCTGAAGGACTCTTGTGGCCCTTTGGAACCGCTAGGCGGCGCCGCGCTTGCGAGCGCGCTCTTGAGCTTCGTTCAGCACCTGGTCCTGGAGAGCCACAGCGTCGCTGAGGTCGGCTGCGGCTTCCGCCATCTCGCCGAAGGCGCGGGCAACCTCCGCCGCACTCGAGCCGGCGATGGACTGGTTGAGCTGAGTGACGGCTGTGTCGAAGCGGATCCACAGCTCCTCTGGACCCCGGCGTCCGGTGCCCGGTCGCAGCTCATACGGCGGTGCCGCGCGCTCCGCGCCCGGGACTGGACGCCACATCAGGCCGGTGCTGTGGGCTCGCTCCCACGCGACCTGTTCGGTTGCCGCGGCCTCAGAGAGTTTCCTGAGCCGCTCCGCGAACGCGTCGTCAGGAGGGGCCATCTTGTGGGCTCGCATGGCCTCGGCCCATCCGGCGCTCGCGTGACGCACCAGCCGCATCACGTGTGCGCGCTCCCGGTCGAGGTCCTCGCTGAAGCTCACTGTGGTGTCTCTAGGAGGTGCTGCTGTTTGCCGCCGGCGTCTCGTCGGCAGCATCCGATGCGCCGGGGTCCGCCGTGATCGGCGAGCCGGCAAGAGGGACGGGTCCATCGGACGCTTCCGGGTTGTTCGGGACAGACCTCATTGTGTTCGTGGCGGTCGGATCCGGCTCGGCGACCCCGACCGGTTCGCCGCTCCAGAAGTCCTCGGCACTCGGTCCAGCTGAGCGGGGCGGCGGGACATCGGCGCCACCTTGGTAGCCCTCATCGAGGATGCGATCCAGGTCTGAACGCTTGATCCGCACCCGTCTGCCGACTCGCACCGCCGGGAGGCTTCCTTGATCGATCCAGTTGCGCACCGTCTGCTGGTTCAGCTTGAGCCAGTCGGCCACCTCGGCGACAGTGAGGAAGGACTCGACCGGATCAGCGCTCATTCGGGAAAAATTTGCAATTGAGTTGAAAACACTACGAACAAGTATGCGTAGACTAGCTCCTTGTTCAGACGGTAATCTCCGAGATTCCTGGACTAGGCGAGGTGACGACGGAGGGGCGCGAAACCCAGCGGGAGGGCGAAAGCGGCGTGAGCAACGTCGTTCCGTTCCCGCGGGACTGGATTGGCCCGACTGAGGATCTGATCCCCGTCGGTCCGTCAGCCGAGGGGACGCCGGACGAGGGCCTGGCGACGCTGGACGAGGACGAGGAGCTTGGGCGAGCTCTGGGCGCCGACGCGTTCTGGGGTGAGCGCTCCGCTTCGCTTCATGAGGCGATCGAGGCACCGATGCCGGCCGAGCGTGCTCCCGCCGAACAGCTGCCCGAAGACGAGTCCGGCCGTGCCGGTTCCCCCGGGCAGCCGGCGACGGTGGATCGACGGTCCGGAACGAGGCCGGTGCTCTCCGCCCGGGGCGGGACGGTTCGTTCAGGTGCGCGGTACGGACGACGGGGAATGGTGGCTGCGGTGAGCGGCCTGGCTCTCGCATCAGCGCTCGCTGCCGGAGTGGCGGTGGCAGTCGGTACTCAAGCTCGGCCACGCTCCAGTGCCGGCCGCCACGTTCTGGCCCAGGCCCCAGCGGTCAGAGCTCGGGGGTCCGAGTCCCAAGCGATGGCCCGCCTGGTCGTCGCCGGGGCGATGCGCGAGACGGTCGAGGGCCGGGGCAAGTCACTTCAGCGCACGGCTCGGCATCGAGCGGGGCATGCCCGTCCGAAAGCACACGGTGCAGCCACCCGAACCTCGACTGTGCTGAATGTCTCCTACACGGGTTCGGAACCGACCGGTCCGAGTGCGGCCTCGTCGCCTGCATCTGGGGGTGGGTCCGGCGAGACCTCCTCAGTGACTGCGAGCCCGACAGATGGCTCGTCAGCGTCGGGCGGCTCCTCATCTTCAGGGACGACGGGTGGCTCCGGCCCGGTTGGGGCAGGCGCTCCGTTCGGCCCCGGCCAGATGGGTTCGACCAAGGGATGAGCCCGTGGATTTGACCCGAGGCGTTGCCGATCTGTGCCAATCCCGGCATGGCTGGGGGTGGACAGACGCGAGCGCATGCTTGAAATGAAGACCGACCCGGAGAGCCCCGCATGAGACGAGCCATCGGCCATATTCGCGCCAACGCCGTTGCCTACCTGGCGCTGTTCGTAGCGCTCGGCGGGACCAGCTACGCCGCCACCAGGCTCCCGGCCGGCAGCGTGGGGAACCGCCAGATTCGAAACCACTCCATCGATCCGGACAAGCTCAACCCCCGCTACATCCGTGGCAACGTTCGCCTCTGGGCCAGCGTCAATGCGAGCGGGAAGGTGGTCGGGGGCGGGAGAGGGGTGAAGGTGGTTCCCCAGGGCTCGGTGGCGGGCGACTATCTGATGTCGCCGGCGCGCAAGTCCGAGATCGCGACCCCGCGGAGGTGCGCCGCCGTGGCGAGCGTCGATGACGGCTCAGCGACCCCTGGTTACGCGGAGGCTCAGGTTTCCACGTTCCCAGGCGATCACAGTACGCCGTGGCAGGTCGTAGTTCAGACGTTCGATTTGACCGGCACACCGACTTCGCTCCCATTCGACGTGCTGGTCGTCTGCTAGGCGGGACATGCAGGCCAGAGCACTTGCTACCGCGGTCGCAGCGCTGCTTCTGACATTCGCTTGCACATCGCTAGCGAGGGCCGGAGCGCTTCATGTCCGGTCGTGCTCCGGCTACGCGGATGGTGCTGGCGGCGGGTGGTCTTCGAGTTCGTCGGCGGCAAAGCTCAGTGCCTCGAATCGGTGTGGGAGCGGTGGCTCCTTGCAGCTGATTGCGGAAGGCCGCAGTTACAGGGGCGCCCACGTGCAGTGGATCACCAAGCCTGGCCCCCAGATCTCCATTTCAGCTGTGGATATCCCGGGTAAGGCCGTACTCGTCAATCCAAAGGCCCGTGGCAATGGATTCGCGTTGCGCTTTGTCTGGCCTGGGGGTGGGCTGAAAATCGGCGACAGCGGTAAGAGCTGCTGCGGCGGGATGGACTACGGGACGGGGATCAAGAAATCGTTCGACCGAGCGGTCCACTCGTTTCAGATTCAAATCGTTTGTACGCGCACCAGGTGTCCCGCCGTCCGGGGCCAGATCCTTGACGTCAACGCCATCGAACTGGCGGCGGTCGACAACAGTCCACCGGTGATCACTCCAGACGAGACCACCACGAACTTGGCCAACGAAACAGGGCGCTGGATCCGCGGCATCTGGGACGCGTCGTTCAGAGCTGACTCCGATGTCGGGGTTTGCCGGGCAGAAGTCCTTGTCGGAAGCGTCGTGGTGGGTGCGGGCTCGACCTATAAGCCGCACACTGGCTCTTGGACTCAGTGCGGCCAGGGTGCCGGAACCCTCGGAGGGTCGGGCGCGAACGGGGTGTCGCACACGCTTGATACGACGAAGCATGCCAACGGCGCGTTGAGCGTTGAGTACTACGCGGCCGACGCGGCGCAACCGGCCAACGTTCGGGCCCCGGTGTACAAGGTGAAGATCGATAACGCGCCCGTGACGTTGAGCCTGTCCGGGCCGACGCAGGCGCTCACGACGGCCGGACCTCAGACGGTTACGGCGCGAGCGGCCGCCGGACCCAGTGGCTTGGCCGGCATCTGGTGCTCAGTCGACAAGAGTCCCTCGGACTTGCACCGCGGAGCCAGCGCGAACGTGGCGGTGGCGGCTCCGGGGCTGAACACCATCTCCTGCTACGCCCGCAACAACGCGGTCAATGCGGCGGGAATTACCGGGCGCTCGCCGCTGGAATCGTGGACCGTCGACATACGGAAGCCATCCGTGAGTCTGATCGGGCTTGTGCACGTCGCGGATGCACTCCACTGCGTTCGCCGTCATCTCCGGGTTCGCATCAGGGCTCACTGGACGACGGCGCGGATTCGCGGGCATCGTGTGCGTGTTTGGATCCCGGCACAGACGCGGCGCGTCGGAGTCGAGCACTGTCACCCCCGCGTGAAGATCGTCCTGGTGCACAGAAACGGCCGAACCGTGCGAGAACGCGTCGTCGAGCTTCCACATCGCGTCAGCGGGGCGCGTGAGAGAGTTCGTTTCGGATCCCGGCCCATCGTCTCCGGCTGGCTCGGCGGCGCGCACGGGAACGCACTCGGTGGTCAGATCGTCCACGTGCTAGCCGCCCCGGCCGATGGAAGCCGGTCGTTTCATCTCGTCGCCAAGGTGAAGACCGCGCGTAACGGCACGTGGTCCGTTCGTCTCAGACCGGGACCTTCCCGGCTCATCGAAGCCTCGTACGCCGGCGACAACCAGATCGCTCCGGCAATCTCCAACGCTGCTTCGATCACCGTTCCCGCGTCCGTGTGGCTCCAGGTCAAGCCGCGGAGGACCCACTGGGGCAGCACAATCCGAATTTCCGGGCATCTGCGCGGCGGGCACATCCCGGCCTCGGGGGAACTCGTGGTGCTGAGAATCGGCTGGCGGGGAGGCTCCGCTGAGATCGGCCATGTCTACACCGATCCGTCTGGCCGGTTCTCGGCGAGCTATACGTTCCTACGAGGAACCGGAACCGAGGTGTACCGGATCCGAGCCCAGACGGCCCGAGAATCCGACTATCCGTTTGCGCCCTCGGGCAGTCGCCGCATTCGGATCAAGGTGGGCTCCGCAGACAGCTCACGGGCGAGATAGCCAGGCGCGCACAGCCAACAGCTAACCTCTATCTAGTGATCGGAGACGTTCTTCAGCCGACCCACCTGATCTTCATTCTGGTGATAGCGCTTCTGGTCCTGGGTCCGAAGCGTCTGCCCGAGGTCGGGCGCTCGCTCGGCAAAGGACTACGAGACTTCCGTGGAGCTCTGAGCGGCGACGACGATTCTCACTCGACTTCGCACGAGGCTGGGTCGATGACTGAGCAGAATCTGCCGCCGGTAACACCTGCGACGACGGCTCTGTCCCCAGATGAGGATGACCACCCGGCCATCGCATATCCCACCGTTCCGGCTGCTCAAAACCAGTCCCCGAGTTCCGCCAGTGAGGCTGAAGCAACGGTCGTGGACGAGGACGGCGGTGACGGGTCCGAGGCCAAGCCAGGGCCTGACGATTCGAAGCCGGTAGCGGCCGTTCCGAAAACTCCGACGCAGACCTGAACCAAGCGGTCAGCTGTGGGCGAACGTCCGTTCGCCTAGATAGCCTGGCAGCTGATGGAATCAGGGAGTGAGACAACGGCTTTGGTTGCGCTCCTGCGGAGCGGAAGGCGCTCACCGAAGGCCTATGCGAGCGCCGTAGCGGTGACCGGCAGCGCGAGGGCGTTGCTCGCCGACGAGCACGGGCTCCTGGCTGATGCGGCTTTCGAGGACGCGGGTGCGGAGATGGCCCGTTGGCACCGGCGCGGGATCCAGGTGTGCTCGCCGTTCGATTCCGGTTATCCCCAGAGCCTCAGGGAGGTCCCAGACCGGCCTCTGCTGCTGTTCGTCGTCGGACGCCTCCTTGCAATCCGGAGCCACGCGATCGCCGTGATTGGAACACGCCAGCCGACCCCTCAGGGAAAGCAGGTGGCGAGAGCGGTGTCGCACCGTCTGGCCGAGGCCGGATACACCGTCGTCTCCGGATTGGCGGCCGGGATCGACACGGTGGCCCACGAAGCGACGCTCGAAAAGAAAGGGTCTACGGTGGCGGTGATCGGAAGCGGGGTGGACCACTCTTATCCACGTGAGAACATCGCCTTGCAGCGCCGCATCGGTCAGGAGGGTGCGGTCATCTCTCAGTTCTGGCCTGAGAGCCAGCCGAGCCGCTCCAGCTTCCCCCAGCGCAACGCATTGATGGCCGGATTGACGGAAGCCTCCGTAATCGTCGAAGCCGGCGCCATGAGCGGCACGCGAATTCAAGCCCGCGCGGCGCTCAACATGCGACGGATCGTCGTGTTACTGGAGCCGCTCCTCGAGCAGGCCTGGGCTCAAGAGCTCGCCGAGCGCCCCGGAGTGGCGGTCGCCGGATCTCCCGCCGAGGTCGCGGCGACGCTCGAGCGATCTCTCAGGCGTTCTGCCGTTGCGTAGGCAGCGGCGAGGAGACGGCCGCACGTGGATCTCGAAAGCCCGGCCTTTCTGCGCTCGCCGCGCGATGGGCCGGATGTGTGCGTGGACTGCTTCAACCTGACTCGGGGGTTCACGAGGTGCTTTGCGTGCTCGCGCGGCGCGCCCTACATAGCCGCAATGGCGCCCATCTCGTACAGCATCGGGCACGAGTATCTCCACCACACGCTGGCCAGCTACAAGCGGCTCCGGGGACCGCGGGCCGAAGCGGCCATCCTTCAGATCAGTGCGATCCTGAGCCGCTTTCTGTGTCAGCACGAGAGATGTTTGGCTAGAGCTGCCGGCGTGGAGCGTTTCGACATCGTGACGACAGTCCCATCGAGCGACTGGACACGAGACCTACACCATCCACTGCACCGGGTCGCGGGTGAGCTGGTCGCACCCACCCGAGATCGCTATGAGCGACTTCTCAGGCGCAGTTCGTACCCCATCGAGCCGCACCGCTTCGATATCCGTCGGTTTGAGACGGCTCGATCGGTGAAGGATGCGCGGGTTCTGCTCATCGACGACACGTGGACGACCGGGGCAAGCGCACAAGGCGCTGGCGCGGTTCTCAAGGCCGCCGGCGCTGCTGTCGTGGCGGCCGTGGTGGTGGGACGTCACGTGAACCGTGATTGGCACGAGAATGACCGCCGCATCGAGCAGCTCGGATTCGACTGGAATACGTGTGCCCTCTGTGCGCGGCAGCAGAGGCAGATGGCGACCGCCGCCTGAGCGGCCGGCGAACGCGTACCCGCCGGCCCAGCCTTCTCTCAGGCCAGTCGCTAGCCTGGCTGGGACCGATGCCAAGCGGGGACTCGTCAGAAGTGCCGCAGGGGGTTCGGGCACGTAGACCGTATGCACCGCGGCTTCCGCCGGAGCAGCGGCGCGAGCAGCTGCTCGACGCCGCACTGTGCCTCATCGTCGAGAGGGGCTACGCAGGTGTTTCGATCGAGGCCGTAGCGCGCATCGCCGGGATCACCCGTCCCGTTGTCTACGACCACTTCCCCAACCTGGACGCCTCCTGCACGCTCTGGTCGAACGTGAAGAGCGTTACGCGCTGACCCAACTGGAGCAAGTGGTTCCGGCTGATCCGGGGGACACAAACCCGCCGGAGCTTCTGGCCCAAGGAGTAAGGCGGTTCCTGGAGGCGGTGCTGGACCGCCCGGACACGTGGCGGATCATCCTGCTCCCCATCGACGGCACCCCCTCGATCATTCGAGAGCAGGTTGAGACCAACCGTGCTCGTATGCACGCACGCATAACTGAGCTGGTGAATTGGGCTTTCTCTCGTGCCGATTTTCCGCAAGAGCTCGACGTTGAGCTCACCGCGCACGCGATCCGGCACCTTTCCGAGGAGGCTGGCCGGATGGTGCTTACCGACCCAGCCCGCTTCACGCCCGAGCGCTATGTCAGCTTCGTCGAAGCGGTGGTTGGGCTCGTCTGGCCTTCCGCCCCCTGACAGCCGTCCACGGGGCCAAGACGGCGGTCCTCCCGAACATGCTGGTCAGGACGGTGAACGCGGTCGTGCCCTAAAGCGGGACGGGGACCCATCCTAGGTCCCCGTCCCCGGATACCTGATCGACCCCGTCCGTGGTCGGGGTTGGACGCGATCGGCAGGAACCCGGTGCTTTTCTTAAGTGCCCGATTTCGGCCAAAAGTTGCGCAAAGACGTCCACGACGGGCAGTTGCCATACTGAGCGTCCCCTCAAGGGGGCGTAGCTCAGTTGGTTAGAGCGCCGGCCTGTCACGCCGGAGGTCGCGGGTTCGAGTCCCGTCGCTCCCGCTCACGAATGGCCTGCAAAACCGTCCTTGCTGGTTTGCAGACGCTTATCGAGCCGCGGATGTAGGGTCCATGGGTACCACCTGTGGGTACCAAATACAGGGACCGCCGTCACCCTCCTCGCCTTCCCTCCGAGCGCACGTGGACGTGGTCCCACGGGGAGCGTCCCGTCTTTGCAAGCAGGAGGTCGCCGGTTCGAGCCCGGCTGGCTCCATTGTAGAAATGCCTGGTATCCGCCGGGTTTCGTCAGGCGCGCGGTCTCAAGGCTCAATGCGAACTGGAGACTGGGCCGCACGATTGGGCCGCACTCCGCCCCAGAACGGCTGCGGCGCGACCAGCTTGACTTAGGCCGGCTGACAGTCGAGCGACTCCAGAAAGCTGCTGAGAGCTTCCCGCCATTCGCCCGGCCGGCCGAGGTGCACATCGTGAGGAGCCTCACGGATCTCGGTTAGTCGCGCTCCCGGCAGGCGTTTCGCCATCTCTAGGGCGGTCTCGGGGTCTATCAGTCCGTTGCCAGCTCGCACCACGAGCGTGGGGCAGGTGATGCGTTCCCACTCTTCCCAACTGGGCGTCGAGAGCGCCTCGCGTAACGTCTTGGCCATCATTTCAACGTCAAAACGTGGCCGCCACCCATCTTCGGTGTGCTCGAGGCCGCGTGTCCAAGCCTCAGCGGCCAGGCTGCTTCCGAACCGGTTCGCGAAGAACGTCTGAGCGTCTGCCTGAGAATGGAACGGGACCGGCCACGCCCGCAACGCCTGTGTAAGGACGCCAATTGCTTCATCGATCCCGGCGCCACCGCCCTCGGGGCTGGCGTCAACGAGAACGAGGCCCCGCATGAGCTCAGGCCGTCCGGCTGCGAGCGAGAGAGCCGTTAGACCGCCGACCGATTGACCGACGACGACCACCGGAGTGAGCTCCAGACGCTCGATCACGAATGCGGTGTCGGCTACGAGCGCGTCGCGCGATACGTCCGCGACAAAGCGCTCGCTGTGCCCCTGCCCGCGGGCATCGAGCCCGACGACTCGGTGCTGCGCGGCTAACCACGCCGCGGTCTCCGACCACTCCTCAGCATGTCCCGCCAGACCGTGAAGCAGAAGGACCGCCGGTCCTTCCCCAGCGAAGTCACGGCACGCCAGCCGCACTCCCTCCCGGGTCATCTCGCGCCAGAAAGCCACAAGCCGTTCTTAGCAGCAAGAGCAGGCGACCGGTCCGAACCAACTCCCTGTACTCACGGGCGCCGGGTTGAGCCCCGCGGGGTCAGAAGCCGAAAGCGCCAATCTCGTCGAGCCTTCTCGCCAGCGTCGCCCCGACGCAGGGTTTTACCCGGCGCATGCCTGAAGCCTTGAGCTGATGGTTTTGACCGCATTCGTCTGATGGGGGCGGTAGGCTTGCTCGTACTACTGAAACTTCTACGGGACTGCAGCTAGACCCGAAGCACGCCGGAGGGTTGCGGATGGATGACCGAGTCGGAGCCCCGGCCGCCGCGATCGGCCGCCGCACAAACAAGGGACGTCGCTTCCCGCCGGACCCGATCCGTGTAGAGGAGGTTGCAAAGCTGCTGGAGGCATGCACGCCCCTCGTGCCCGGGCGCTACGGCTACCTGTC
Organism: uncultured Solirubrobacterales bacterium; assembly: GCA_963744525.1. GTDB lineage: Bacteria > Actinomycetota > Thermoleophilia > Solirubrobacterales > Solirubrobacteraceae > Palsa-465. The sequence continues at coordinate 40,497 of CAVUTV010000010.1, forward strand.
CGCGATTCGGCTGCGGACCCTCATAGTGCTGATGTACCGCACGGGGCTCAGGATCAGCGAGGTGCTCGCCCTGACCGAGGACGACCTCATCCGCCAGGAGATGGCGATCCGCGTCCGCCGTGGGAGGGGCGGGAAGCCGCGAATTGTGGCGATGGATGACTGGGGCTGGCAAGAGCTGGACCGGTGGCTCGATGCACGCGCGAAGGAGAACGTTCCGGGGAAGGCGATTATCTGTGTGCTCCGCAGCGACAAGGCTGGCGAGCCGCTGAGCGCCACTGACGCCCGGAGGCAGCTGCGAATGGCGGGGGAACGGGCCGGGCTCACCCGCCGGATCAACCCAGACGCCTTCCGCCAGGGATTCAGCGTCGAGCTCTATGCGGAGGGCGTCGACCTTTACAGGATGCAGGAGCAGCTGGGCCACGCGCGCTTGGACGTCACGCTCAAGTATGTCCGGGGAATCCAGCCCATTGAGGTGCTCGAGCCCATCCGCCGCCGTAGTGCTCCGAAGGTCGAGCTGCCACCCCCCGAACGGCACCGTCCAACGGGGAGCATAGGCCGGTCCTAGTTCCCAGGGCCCCAGGGCATGGAAGCGGCAATCGCTGGGAGCTAGAGAACGTTGTCGTGGACTTGGGACATACCCGGAGAGCTTGAGGGCTCGTTCTGGCTCGAGGGAGGGGAGGAGCGGTTCCACGGGCGGATGTGGCACGACATGCACGAGGGACCGCGGTTCCACTTCTTCGATTGCCCAGACCATGACCCAGACGGCCGGGGCCCGCCCTTACCGCCGGGGTCCCGCATCCTCGGGATCGCGCCGAGTCATGGGAGGATCACGTTGGACGGATACTTCCCGGCAAGGTGGGACCGGTCCTGGGGGATCCCGTGGGTGGACGGGTACGCGGATTCGGTCTGGAAGGGGGAGGCCTGCCACTCCCAGGAACAGTTGGAGCCGGACGGCCTCGTCGCGAAAATGAGAGGCCTCGAGGAGGCGCTCACCGGGACTCTCGGGGACCGTGGCCTGATCAACCCACGAGGTGGCCGCCGTGCCGGACCGGTCGCCCATGGCGAGCACCTAGCTGTCCACTTGGACTCCGGCGCGCAACTCCTCTTCCACGCAGGTGAGACGGACACGTCCAGGTTCCGCGAGACCCGCACCGAAGTCCGCGCCACGATTACGGTAAAGAGAGCGGCCGGGCTGGCTCTCGGGGACATGGAACACCTCTATCTGGACGCTGTCCGCGAACTCGTCGTCTTCTGTACGCGACAGCCGAGCTACGTCCAAAGCCTCACACTGAGCAGCCCGACGTGGGAGGACGAGGTGCAGGTCCTGCGACAGCCCTGGCCCCTTCCGCGCCGCCCGCTTGGGCAGATCCGCCGACTCGCGCTGAACCTGGGCCGGATCAAGGAGCCGCGGGAGACGGTGCAGCGGTGGTTCGCCCTCCGCGAGGATGTCGGAGCGGTGTGGAACCTCTTCTTCTCCACCATCGGCCGCCAGGAGGACTCACTCAAGAACCGCTTCCTGAAACCTGATGGCGTTCTCGGAGGGTTACCACCGCGCACGTCGGGACCACCCGCCGCTGGACAAACAACAGGAGAAGTCCGCGCGAACGGCGGTCCTCGCGGCGTTGGACCGGGAGGACCCACTGGCGCGAGACGTCTTCGTCCGCAGCCTCTCGCACGCCAACAGCCAGACCCAGCGAGACCGCCTCATCGAGCTCGCCAGCCACGCGAGGGACTTGCTGCTCTGGGACTTCGACCCGCTTGAGCGATGTCGCTCCATGGTGGACACACGGAACTGGATGACCCACTGGGGATCGCGCACGCGCTACGTGGCTGACGACCCCGCATCACTCGCAAGGTTTTCGCGAGAGCTGGAGCTCATCCTGTACGTCGCGATCCTCGGCGATCTTGAGCTAGCCGCCAGCGAGATTGCGGAGTGCGTCTCGAAAGGCTGGATGCGCGAGGGCCTTCCGTAGCCGATTTGCGTTGCGGCCTGAAATCCAGATTCACACAGGTCACAGGGCGCGACGATCGCATTCCCGGCAGCGTGGGCCTGGGCGGAGCGGCGGCCGGCGAGCCATCGGCGCCAAGCATCGTCCCAATGTGAACGCCGGTGAGCGCTTCGCGACGTCAGCGCTTCTCTGCCGGAGTCGTGTGGAGAGGAGAGGAAAGTAGCCCTGGGGTTGATAGGGATGCTCCTGGGTCCAGAGCTCGAGTGCCGCCCCGCTGGTGCTGACAGCGAGCGAAGGGGCACCGGATCCGTGAACCGGCGATTGGATCTGTGACCGACCGGGATGAGCCTTTTCCCACACGTGTGAACCAATCAGCCGGCTGGTCGTGGTGAGGAGCTTGGCCGACGAACCGCCCCCGGATCGTGAAGCTGGACGCCGTCGCGGGACATCGGGATAGGTAGCCTGCGCTCCGCGGCTGTCAAGGTCGGCCCTGCGGGCTGCCCTCCCGGGCACCGCTGACGCGGCTCCCTTGACAGCCGCTGCGCTCCGGCTATCTGGCAATGAAGGTCCGCTACCGCGGACCTGCGGCAACCTGCCGCCACCCCCAGAACTCCCGAAGACGCGACCAGGGCTTTGGTCGGGTATCGCCATTGCGGCGCTTCCGGTATTAGCCCCAAGCGGAAGCACGCACTCATGTGCTGGTCGCCGTTACGAGCAACTGCCGTTCGTCCGGTACATCTGGGGTCCTCCGGGGCCGGAGCCCGCGCCGGAACCGTAGTACTTCAGGGTTCCCAGCGCGGGGTCGTGGAGAACGAGCCTGCCCTTCAGCTTTCCAGATGACCTGGCCGCCGTGCAGGCTGCCGTCGCCGTGTACTTGAGCGATCCGGTCAGCAGAGGACTGAGCGACCCTATGTGCGCCGAGCTCAGGTTTGATTTGAACGAGAACAGGCTGCTCCCAAAGAAGAGATCGGTCATGTCGCCCCCCACGTTCCGGCTGGGACTGTCGTCGGCCCCCACATCAATGGTGCGTTTCCCGTTGGTCTCATAGGCGGTGACGAAACGCTTGAGCTTGATGAAGCTGGCATTCAGCCCGACCGTGGTGGCGGGTTTGCTGCCACCACAGGTGCCCTCGGTGTCGTACCTCTGAAACGCCGCTGACGTCGCGTGAATCACGAGCTTTCCGAACGCCGTGGTGTGAATCGCCATGGTCAGGGTGCCGGTGCCCTTGACCTTTCTCTGATGACCTGGGCTGGGACATCCGTGCCCCGGAATCTTCCTGAGGCGACCGGCGTGGGCGAACTTCAACTTGCCGTGAAGGAGCCTTCCCCATCTCAGGATCAGCGTTCCGGAGCCGAGTTTGCTCGTCGCCGTGCACTTGGAGGCGCGGGTCCTGTCGTCGTAGTAGTAGTGCCCGAGCGAGTAATGGCGCTTCGCTTTCACAACGCTGACGTTCGCGTAATTCGCAGCGCCATTACAGCTGCTGAAGATCGTCACCTTGAAGCCATTCTTGGCTGTCAACGGGCCGATGCTCAGCACCGGCGACACCGAACTCGTTGTCGCCACCGCGCTGCTGACCGGCAGCGCCAAGAACGCCAAGCCGACCACCATCCCTCCAGCCCGCCAACGGCGAGCAAGCAATCCTGCCATTACATCAACCCCAGACGTCGCATGAACACTGTGAAACTCGGCACAGTATGGGCAGGCACGGCGAACGTGGGATTTTCGTTGGCGACCCGGTTCGCCGCTTTCGAAGCGGATTCCGTGATGCTTCATGCTCGGTGGCTTCGTTCTTGCTCCCGCAGGCTTGTTGCTTACCGCCGATTCCGGAAGCACGCACGCTCCGCGCTGCCCCTTTGATCGAGCAGCGGCAGCCGGCCTTGCGCAGTGGTTCGGCGCCCTGGTTTCGCCTGAAAGCGGTGCCAGAATGACCCGGCTTGTTCGTTGGTCGTAGCAACTGATCTGCCGACGGTCTTCTATGGCACCGTGAGGGGGTTGGCGATATATGCCGCCCGGGACTCCGCGAACCCGCTTACGATGCCCGGGGTGTCAGCAGTGGCTTGGATAGACGAGGACCTCAAGCGGGAGGGCTCATCACAGCGGCCCAGAGGCTCGCTGGCTAGTGGCCGGTTCACGGCCGGTCTGCAGAGCGACGCGGGCGAAGTTGCTGGCCCCGCGTCGGTGGACGCTCGGGAGGCGATCGCTTGGGGGCGCTCGAAAGCGTCAGTGGTCATTGTGCTTGTCCGCGACGACTTTGGAGGGGGAGCGTACTTCTCCGCTGGCGCCCAGGAGCCTGACGACTGGGAGGCGGGACCGCTCAGGCCTTGGCCGACCGGTGGTCTGGATGAGGCACGCCGCCTGGCGAACCGCGGGTACATGTCTCCGCCTCCGCCCGGACATGGTCCGTATCACCTCCAGCTGATCGCATATGCCCAGGATGCTGAGATCAGCGAAGTCGTCGTGCGAGAGCTCGCCGCGCGACTCGACGCTAGGGACCTCACGGTGGTCAGAACCGAGGCCGCCCCCCGTCCATCTGATGGGTCCATTCAACCTGAGGAGCTGGCGCCGGAGACATTTTGGGCGCGAAGACTGGGTCCGGTGGAGGTGGCCATCTGGACACTTGTGGTCAGCGCAGCAAACTTTGATGACGCCGAAGCGGCCGTCCAGCGAGAGATCGCATCATGCGCCGACGAGCTCTCAGCTGACGCGCTCGAAGGGCTGGCCTTCCGGGTCTGCGTAGTGTCGCTGCCCTGAGGCAGGTGAGCGGTCGGCGAGACTTTCGGGCGTCCTCCTCCACGGTCTCGTTCTTTGTCGCAAGCAGGCTCGCTTCCGCAATGATCGAGGAGGAGCACCGTTGCGCGTGGGTCCCGAGTTTGCGCCGATGATTCGGTCGCGCGTGGCGCGGCGCGGCTAGTTCCTGTTCGGTGGCGACGCGAGGCGTCCGGGCACTTGGCCTTGGCCGATGCGGAACAGGAGTTCGTCGTCTTGCTCGCAGCTCCACCATGCTTCGTCGTCGCGGACGACGGGACGCGCTGGGTGCGGATGACGGGGACACGGCGGACGGGCCTGTCCCCATCCCGCCGACGTTTCTGCGAGAGCCTCCTGGAGGATGTCGGCGACTAGGACCAATAGTTCTGGTCCGGTCAGAGAGCGTGGAACCCAGTTCCCCCCGGCGTATTCGGTGTGCTGGTTGGGATCTAGGTCGTCGTCGAGCTGTGGCAGGGTCCCTGAGCGCGGGGGGGTCTCTGCGATTCCTAGGGTCAAGCCGTTCAAATCCTTTATGCGCTCCGCGACGACGGTGATGCCGTCGATGGGGTACGCGCCTTGCAGATCGCGGAGAACGGCTGTGGACGGGGCGTTCAGCCAGTCCGGAGGCTTGTGATGCACGACAAGCAAACTATCGGGAGCTGCCAACGAAACCGCGCGCCGTTACTGAACTGAACCCATACCCAGTTCGCCTGGGATAAGCCAGGCTCCTAAGCGGCGGCTGCCGCCTTGATCGATCATCAACAGCGCATCTAGTCCGATCCGTTCGCGAAGCGGCAGCGGTGCGTAGCTTCTGCTTTCGTCACAATTCGGTGCATGAGTTCCCGCCGTGCGATTGCTGGATTGATGTCGCCGCCGCGCACGCCGACGGAAGCCGAGGTGTGGATCGAGACTGCAGTGGGATCGATAGGACATGAGTTTCACCCAGATCGACGATTCCATACTTACGGGCTTATCGAGGCGGCAATCGATCTAGACAAGCTGGACCGGGCGCGCGAGGCCTCGCATGCGCTTCTCGGCAAGCGCATCTATGACATCGCCTACCGGTCAGCGGAGGCCTACCTCGCTGATCGCGATCCGGAGTGGGAGCCCCACTTCGGTCCGCTGCCGGCGACCCAACCTCCGCCTCGCTGGTGGCTCATCAAGCGGCCTCACGAATCCCACGTAAGCTCGTTCGAGCCGCCGTTGAGCGTGGCCTACGAAGATGAGTTCGGGACGTGGTGGCGCTATGACCCGGACACGGGACGTTTGTACGACGAGCCGTGGCTGTTCACCGAGTACTACTACCAGCCCAGCCATCTCGGAGACTTCGCGCAAATCCCCGCCGAGGAGGTGCGGCGATTGGTCGCAGTCGGGTTACCTCGCACGCCCGACAACGAGCACCCTCGGCCCGGGGCTGGCGAGGACTCCCTTGATCTCGAGGTCGCGTTGCGTGGATCCTCGGACGGCCCTGCTCTCAACAGCTGATATGGACAGTGAACTGGCCTGGAGTTAACGGATCAGAAGCTCGATCAACACCGGGTCAGCTCACTTCCTCTCTTGTCGGATCCAGGGTTCTGCGTGGTTCCGCTTTGATCGAATCTCAACAGCGCTTGGATCTAGCGCAAACCGGAAGCGCACTGTTACCGACGCGTCATGGCGGAGGACTTGCCGGTACAGCGGTAATCGCAGCGGTCCGGCCGTGCTGCGCCCTTGCGGAGAAGTACTTAAGTGCCGGGCGTCAACTGCCGATACCTGCTCGAGCGGGGCTGCGGTCGTGGGTTGACACGTCCGCGCGGGGGGGCGGAGGACAAATTCCCGGCAGGAGGGGCAGCATGGCGCGGTTTTCTGAGCTTGGTGTGGGCTGTGGGCCGCGTTGGGCGACGGCCGTCGCCGCGGTCGTGTCGGCGGTCTCGTTGCTGGGTGCCTCGTCGGCTTCGGCAACTGTTCCGGTGTGGCCGGCACCGAGCGAGTTGACTCTGCCGGTGAGTGTGCCGACCTCGACAAATGCCGCGAATCAGGGGGTCAGCTGCACGAGCGCGGGAAACTGCGCGGCTGTCGGGTGGTATGTCGAGGGCGGCGGTTACGAGCCGATGGCGGCGACCGAGACCAGCGGAACCTGGGGACAAGCAGTCGCGCTGACGCCTGCCGCGAATGCGGCAGTCGGGAGCGGCCAGTGGGATTCGATGACGGGCGTTAGCTGCACCAGCTCCGGAAACTGCGTCGCCGTGGGGGCCTACGAGGACGCCGGCGGGGTCGGGCAGGCGATGGTTTCGAGCGAAAGCGATGGGACGTGGGGACAGATCAGCGAGATCACCCCGCCGCCGGATGAGAGCACGACCGTGCCGGCGGCGGACCTCTTCGCCGTCAGCTGCACGAGCTCCGGTAACTGCGTCGCAGTCGGCTCCTATCAGAATTCGAACTCCGAGTTCGAGCCGATGGTCGTAACAGAAACCGACGGCACGTGGGGCCAGGCGAGAACGCTACCGCTTCCCGCAGATGCTGGGACTATCCAGGGGTCTGAGCTGAAAGGCATCAGCTGCGCAAGCGCAGGGAACTGCACCGCCGTTGGGTCCTACGCGAACTCGAGCGGTGGAGAGGAACCGATGGTTGTGAGCGAGACCGACGGGAGTTGGGGTGATCTCGCGCCACTGGCACCCCCACTGAGTGCGGAGACCGGGACGCTGTACGCAATCGCCTGCACCAGTGCCGGGGACTGCGGCGCAGTCGGGTACGACGGACAATCGAGCAATGCCTCGGGGCTGATGGAGACGACCGAGACCAACGGAATTTGGGGTCAGGCCAGCCAGCTGACGCTGCCACCGAATTCGAATACCGCTGGTCAGGTTCTCGCGTTTGGCGGGATCAGCTGCACCCAGGCCGGGAACTGCGTCATGGTCGGTCAATATCAGGACGCCGGCGGCAGCAACGAACCGCTCGTAGCGACCGAGAGCAATGGCGATTGGGGCCAGGCACGCGAACTCACGCTCCCGGCGAACGCGACGACATCGAGCAGCCAGTACGCGGGGATGTACGGCATCAGCTGCACGAGCGCGGGGGAGTGCGCTGCCGGCGGAACCTATACGGACGGCGGCGGCACCAATCAGGCGATGGGCGTGAACTCGATCAGTTCGCTGTCGATCCCAGGCACCCATCTCGGGTCGACGCGAATCGGGTCTCCGTACCACGCTCAGCTCTCGGCGGCGGGAGCGACCGGACGCTACACCTGGTCTTTGGTTTCCGGCTCGCTACCGACGGGATTGCGGTTGACTCCCCAGGGGATCATCTCGGGCAACCCCACCCAAGCGGGAACGCGAAGGTTCACGGTCAAAGTCAGCGACCCCGGTCCACCCGTCCAGCACGCGATCGAGGCTCTGTCGATCAACGTCGATCCGGGGCCCCTGCGGACCGTGACGATGCGCTTCGCAAACCAGAAAATCACGCTGACAACACCATCGGCATGCGTGGCGCCCAACAGCAAGCTGCTCGTCACGTTCGACTCGAAAAAACGCTCCGTGGGAGAGAAGCTTCGCTTCTCCCGGCTCGCCGTCTACATTGACCGGGGCTCCAAGCGTGAGGTTGCCCGGCGGATCAACGGTATCCGCAGGCTCGTGACCGTCTACCGGCCCAGCGCCACCAGCCGACACGAGCCAGCCCGCCTGCAACTGCAAACAGCCGGCCTGGCGGCGAAGGCCCACACGCTCAGAGTCGTGGTGCATTACGTGAGAGTCCACCGTGCGGACGATCGCAAATCGAGCATGACGGTCACCAAGAGGCTGTACGACAGCTTCAGCGTGTGCTAGCCGACCAGGCCAAGCTGACGGGCACGCGCCTCCGATACCACGCGCCTGGTCGGCACGGCCCCGGTGAACTGCATTTGTGAAGGCCCCGCCACTTCCGGATTGATCGAGCTGCGGCAGCGGGGGTTAGCCCGCCCTGGTTTGGTCTACAAGGAGGTCGCGGCTTTCGCCTCTTTCCTGCTTGTGATGGGAAGGGGTATCGCCCGTAGTTTTAGGCAAATGGGAGTTCCGCGTTTGAGCTACCTGTTGGCGACAGTCGGCTGCGTGGTCACGGTCGCAGCGTGTGGGTCAAGCTCCGGGGCACGATCCGTGGGCACGGCCTGCGGAAACTCGAAGGTCGGTGTCGAGACGAAACTCGTCCTGAGCAACGTGGAACCCTCGCCACGAGTTCGGTTGAGACCGGGGAGCGCCGTGCAGGTCGTCAGCCGCTATCACGGGAACGAGATGACATTCCCCACCGCGCATCCGGCGCACGTTGTGTGTGAGCTATCCCAGCACCGCGACCGCAGCGGCGACGCCTTGGTCGTCTACGAGGTTCTTCGTCCCGGAAAGACCAGATTCTTTTCCAGCTTCACCCACCCGACCAACGCGGCAGACCCAGCCATGCTCGGCCAGATCGTGGTGACTCACTAAGACCTGGCCGACGAGACGCACCAGTAGATTCTTGGCATCGACGAGCTGGCTTCGCTCAATCTCGGTGACGGGCTAAGGGCTGTAGCTGTCCGAGAAGCGGACGGTCGCCTTCGGCTGCGTGTACATCGCGACGACGGTGCGCCAGAGGACTGTGGGATCCAGCGTGGGTGGGTCTGGTGGTCTGACACCCGTCCACACACGGCGCAGCTGCCCGGAGGCTTTCTCGTGTTCGGCGAGATGCTGGATGGCAGCGCAACAGTCGAGTTGCGCCCACCCGTAGAGCCACGCGAGAGCGTCATCGCCAATGGCGTCTACATGATGCTGCTGCCCAAAGAGCCCCCCGGTCCCGACCTTTTCGCGTTGTTCCGCAACAACGCGGGGATGATTGTCCCTTGGCCCAGTCCGGCAGTCCTCAAACGGGACCGGGCTCCCGATGCCCCCGATCGGTGTCCGGCCTGCGACAACAAGGAGTGGGACATGGCGGAAATCCGGACCGAACCCGCCCACGAGCATTACCGGCACCGAGGGTTGATCTGCGCGACCTGCGGGCTTCAGTACGGAGGCTGGACAGCTTTCGGGCGCAAGCGTCCCGGGTTCGAACCGGCAGGTGAGTAACACCTCGTGATCCCACCCACTCCTCCTCTCAGGCTATGACGAGGGACACCGGGTAGCAAGACCTCCTATATCTCAGAAGCCAGCCTGCCCAGGCTTCCTCTTTGATCGACGAGCGGTAGTGGCTGCACCGTCTCCGGGGGGCCCTCGCTCCGGCTATGTCATGCAGTCGTGACCAGACCACCAGAGCTGGCTGCCGAGAAACACGCCGACGAGGCCGATGCACAGGCTGACGAAGATTGGTGCGAGAGCGTCCGCAGTCCGCGTCCGCGACTGCCGTGCGCTCCAAGCCGTGGCTGCGGGTCCGAGCAGAACCAGGACCGCGTCCCCGACTAACGGAGCCCAGGAGCTGCCTGCTCCAGTCGCGCACGCAAGCCTGCTGGTGGTCGCACCTGACCAGCCGTACGCCGCAAGCGACGCGGCGAGCGGGACGACCACTGCGGTCGCCCACACGGTTAGCGGCTTGCTGGTCAACCCACGGCGCATCCCTGAGCATTTTGAATTGTCATCCGACGCCGCACAAGCACGACGAAGAGGCGCTGACACGGGCCTACTACCGCTTCTGGTTTGATCGAATCCAGGAAGCAGCGTCCTAAGCGCTACGGTCAGACAGATGGAACGTAACCCCGACATCGATGAGCGGCTCTGGATAACGCTGACTAAAGGCGAGCGTGGCTTCATCGTCGGTAGCTGTCATACATTCCCGGGTCGATTCGAGGTCTACTTTCCGGCTGACGGCCGGAACAGGTGCGTCTCAAAGGCAGAGGTCGCCGATCGCTCGGATGAGGCCAGGTACTGGATCTCGGGATTCCTGCACGGGTCGGTTCCAGCGCCCCCGAACGACCAGAAGCGTGAGCCGGATTGGATGGAGCGCCGGACGGCTTTCCTGGGTACCGGCGAATGGCCCGGCCTGCGCGAGGACCTCCTCGGTGGGGAGCCCTCGGCTTCCCGTTAGATCGACCACCAGCAGCCGCGTGGTCGCTGGCCGGCAGTCCAGTAGCGTCGGGTTCGATGGGTGAATGGACGTTCTGTCAGCGGGATGGGGTTCGCTTAGCCTGCCAGGATTTCGGCGGGTCAGGCCGGAGCGTGCTGTTGTTGCATGGGCTGGCCGGCCACGCCGGTGAGTGGACGCAGACCGCCGAAGCGCTGCAGGACCGCTACCGCATCGTTGCCTTAGATCAGCGAGGCCACGACCGTAGTGAGCGCAAACCGCCAGACGTGACTCGGGCGGCATTTGTCAGCGATGTCACGGCCGTGATTGAGGATCTGGGTCTCGCGCCTGTGAGCCTGGTGGGGCAGTCGATGGGTGCCAACACGGCATTTCTTACCGCGGCAGCCCGCCCCGATCTGGTCGCATCCTTAGTGGTGATCGAAGCGTCCCCGGACGGTCCGACACCAGAACTTCCCGACCACATCCGCCGGTGGCTTGACAGCTGGCCTCTGCCATTTGCACATCGTGGCGCGGCGGTTGAGTTCTTCACCTCACAAGGCCTCGTTGGCGATGCATGGGCAGACGGTCTCGAGCGTCGCACGGATGGATTGTGGCCCGCGTTCGACCCGGAAGTGATGGTCGACTGCATCGCCGATCTTGCGGCCCGCGATTACTGGACCGAATGGCGTCAGATCAACTGTCCAACTCTGATCGTCCGCGGCGAACAGGGCAACCTCCCGGCCGAACACGCCTCCCAATTGGCCCATGCACTCCCGAACGGGAGAGTCGCCGAGATTCCCCACGCCCGCCACGACGTGCACCTTGAAGCCCCCACCAAATGGATACGAGAGCTCGATGCCTTCCTCGCGACCGCCGCGGCAGGCCCGCTTCCGCAATGATCGAGCAGCGGCACCTCGCCTCGCGCAATGGTCGACCCTGCTCTCGTCTACAAGCAGGTATGGGATTAGCGACCGAGACTTGGTGTAATCCCTGAGGTGCAGCAGTGGCCTTCCGAAGGCAACGAGGACACGGTGCAGCTACTTGCTGACGATGTTCCGCGTGCCGTGCTGGAACCTGATGGCGATGAGCTTGAAGCTGTGCTGGCGGGGTTCTCTCCGCTTCACCGGGAGGGCGAGGTTGCGGGTTTCCCAGCGGCTGGGTGGCGGATCATTCGCGAACGAACAGGCTCCTTTGGCACCTGGGTGTCGTTGGCTTCGCCGCAGAGCGATGATCCTACGCGGTGGTACGTGATCGCGCTGACGCTGGAGAGCGGCAAGTGGATACTCCGGCCGCAGGCATTCGGTCGCTCGGTGCGCGTTCGTCCGGGGAAGGCGGCTCGGAGGCGTGGCCTGACGCTGGACTGGACGGAAGATCCTGCGAGGCGCCTGGTAGGTGAGCCGCTTGACCTGCGGGTGGTGCTGCGAAACAGGTCGACGAGGACGTGGACGGCTGGCGTGGCTGAGGATCCTGAGGATCCAACCGATTTCCCCGATTCGCTGAATGTGGTCGCATGGGTGTTTGACGAGGAGGGGCAGCGGTTACCAGCAAGGACGGGATTCGCCCGGTCCGGCTGGCCGGACCCGCTCTACCTCAAACCCGGCGAATCCGTTGAAATCGCTGCCAGCCTCATGACCCATGACGCCGACCAGCTCTCACCAGGCCGATATGGGCTTGAAGCGATCCTTACTTCGGTGAACTTGCTCTCAGCGCGGGGCAAGCTCGAAGTTCATGCTCCATAGCTCGCAGTCTGTCCCCAACTACGCCATCTGGGCGGAGACACGGTTCTGCATGTTGTCGGAAGCAGGTCGCCGCGCTTCCGCAATGATCGAGCTGCGGCAGCGGCGGAGTTAGTCCGCCCTCCTTTGGTCTGAGAGCAGGGCTCCGACCACTGCACGAGGCGAGCTGCCGGTTCTCGATCAGAGCGGAAGCGGGCCCGTTTCGGCGCCTGCTTGGCTGCGTCGGGGGAGACCGGGCCCCACTTATGATGGCATCGTCGCGACGGGAAGGTGTGCCAAGTGAAAGAGTTGAATCGTCGGCAGCTCTTGGTGGTTTGGATTCTTGTGGCGCTGGTTGCCCTTGGACTTCTAATTGCTGCCACGGTGTGGCGCAAGGGTGGCGTCGCGCTTTTTGCAGCGGCCGGCTTTCTGCTGTTCTTGGCCAGTTGGCAATGGGGGATGGGGCGCCGCAAATAGAGCTAGGACGCAATATCCGAGCGCGACGAATCGGTCTCGATGTTGCTTTGGGCTACAACAAGCCGCTGCTCCTAATCGAGGCATGAAACTGCTTCTTGGAGGCTCTGTCCGGGTCCGGTCGTAGGTTCGGGTTCATCCGGGACAGGGGCTTTGTTTGGGAGAACGCAGACGGGTAGGCCGTTTTGATCGATGGGCTTCGAGCCCGCGCTAATCGTTCGGCCGCCCCTGCGACTTGCCTGGATTGAGCTTCGAGCTCGTATCGGTCTGTGTCGTTGTCCCGCTGGTTCTCCCGTTGACTGTCAACCACTGTTGTGGAGGTGACGGATGTCGGTGGTCAGGTGGGTCGGTCGGGCGGTCGGTCTGGATGTCCACCGCGATTTCTGTGTGATCGCGATCTGCGAGGAAGGGCGGGTCCGCTCCGCGGGGCGGGTGCCGAGCACTCCGGAGGGGATCGCGACGCTGGCGGAGAGTCTTCTGCCCTCGGATCGGGTGGCGTTGGAGGTGACGGGCAGTTGTTGGGAGGTGGCGCGTCTGCTCGAGCCGCATGTGAACCGGGTGGTCGTCGTCTCGCCTGATGACACTGGGATCGTGAGCGCCCGCGCGAAGACTGATCGTCTTGACGCCCGCACCCTGGCGAGCTTGTTGTCGAAGGGTGAGCTTGAGGCGGTGTGGATGCCGGATGAGCGTTGCCGGGTCCTGCGCCGCCGCCTGGCGCGCCGGGAGCAGCTGGTGCACGGCCGCTCCAGAGCCAAGAACGAGATCCACGCGGTGTTGCAGCGCCGGCTGCAGGGCAAGCCGCCGTGCTCTGACCTGTTCGGCGTCAAGGGCCGGGCGTGGCTGGCGGGTCTCGAGCTGCCGTTGGAGGAGCGCGAGTCGGTGGATGCCGGGATCCGCCACGTCGAGTTTCTCGACAGCGAGATCGCCGCGGTGGAGAAGCTGATCGCCCAGCAGGCGTTGTCGTGGCCGGAGATCAAGCGGCTGATGACCGTCCCTGGGGTGAACCTGATCTGCGCCGCGTCGTTCATCGCCGCTGTCGGTGACGCCCGCCGGTTCATGACCAGCCGCCGGCTGGTCGCCTACCTCGGGCTGGACCCGAAGGTTCGCCAGTCCGGCGAAGCGCCCGCCCGCTCAGGCCGGATCTCTAAGCGTGGATCGCCGTCCGCCCGGTGGGCTTTGGTTGAGGCGGCGTGGAGCACGGTCCTTCAGCCCGGTCCGTTGCACGCGTTCTATGAACGCACAAAAGCCCGGCGTGGGCATGGCAAGGCGATCGTCGCGACCGCTCGGAAGCTGTCGATCCTGTTCTGGTGCATGCTCACCCGGGGTGAGGACTACGCCCACCAACAACCCTCACTGACCCGCAAGAAGCTCCGCCGCCTGGAGATCACCGCCGGCGCCCCGAAATACACGCGGGCGGTCGCCGGGACCTGGTCGACCAACGTGATGATGCGCGACGCAGAACGCGAACTCGCCCAACAAGCCGAACGCTCCTACCGACGCATGGTCAACGACCAACGCGCTGGAGGTCCGGCGAGGAAAGTGGGCGCGAGCGCGACACCGGAGCGCGCATAGATAGGTCACTCAAACGAGGACAAGCTGCGCGGCAGACCAGGCTCCTGACGTCTGCGCTTCGCTACGTCGTTCACCCGCGCCCAGCCACAACCTAGCCCGCCACGACACCGACGACAACCCCCGGCGGCGACACGCGCTGCGCAAATACCTCCGAAATTGAGCCGCCAGACCATGAACTGGCGAGGACTCGCTGCGCACGAGGACAGCCAAGCATCTGCGGGAGCTCTTCCCGACCGATCACCCCCACCAAAAAGACGACTCCGAGCCCTTGACTTTCATCGGTCGATCGAAGCGGAAGCCGTTGAGCTTTGCAAACCAAAGGTGTAGACGGTTGAATTCTCGATCGGTGGCTCGTTCGCGCTCCTTCCCCAAGGGTCCGTCGAAACCCGCTTCCAGGCTTGAGCGTCTGGAACGGCTGCGAGGCGTTTACCTTCTACAGGCGCTGGTGGTCGTACTAGTCGTGCCGGTGACGATCATCGGCCGGGTGTGGTCGACCATCGTGCTGATAGTCGTGCTCATCGCGTTGGCGGGGTTGGCGGTCGGGTATCGGATCCTGCTTGTCCAGATCCGGGCGGAACGCCGTCGCGTCTTGTAGCGAGGGTCGTCTGCCAGGCCGTCGCTCCCGTCACTCCTCCTAATCGATCAATCCGGCCGCGTTGCGGGCCTGTCCGGCATGGTCGCTTGGGCCGCCGCGAGGGCAGCCTCATACGCGGAGCGGTCGAATCTGAACTCGTCGAGGTCGTCGTATACCCACTTGCCTCGCCGATGCGGCCGCTCGAAAGAGCGCCAGAGCACTTCTCGGCCGTCAACGGCGATGTGTGCCATCAATGGCCAGCAGCCCGGATCGCCGCACTCGCATCCCAGCAGCACCGTCTTATCCGACGGGCCACACCCTAGGTCCGACCCAACTGCTCCCATGAAGTGATCCGTCAGCGAGCAGTCGAGTTGCCATGGCCGCAGGCCCACGTATGACCCGGCGATGTCCGCATGACCCTCAGCAGTCGCATAGGGCAATTCGACCGGGCGGATCAACTCGGCCAGATCGCAACCATCGACTTCCAACCGGATGGCGCCATGTCCCACGGCTGGCTCTGCCTCCGAGTCCCAGATGACGGCGACCTGATTCACAGCACGCCTACCGTAGCGCTGCCCCATGTCGATCGTTTGGGGAAGCGGCGCGGAGGCCTGCTTGCGACCAGGACCAGGTCCTAGTGAGTCACCACGATCTGGCCGCGCATGGCTGGGTCTGCCGCGTTGGTCGGGTGGGTGAAGCTGGAAAAGAATCGGGCCTTTCCGGGACGAAGAACCTTGTAGACGACCGTAGCGTCGCCACGGCGGTCGCGGTGCTGGGATAGCTCACACACAACGCGCGCCGGATGCGCGGTGGGGAATGTCATCTCGTTCCCGTGATAGCGGCTGAAGACCTCCACAACACTCCCCGGTCTCAACCGAACTCGTGGCGAAGGTTCGACGTTGCTCAGGACAAGTCTCGCGTCGACACTGACCTTCGAGTTTCCGCAGTCCGTGGCCACCAATCGCGCCCCAGAGCTTGAGCCACAGGCTGCGACCGTGACCGCGCAGCCGAGTACCGCCAGGAACCGGTAGCTCAACTGCGGACCTCCCATTTGCCTAAGACTACGGACCACACCCCTTCCCCATCACAAGCAAGAGGGAGGCCGAAGCGGCCACGCGTGGAGCGAACCCAGGGCGCCGACTCCCGCGCGAGGCGGCTGCCGCTGCTCGATCAAACGGGAAGCGCGGGCGGCCTGATTCCCACAAGTTCCAGGTCGTTAGACGATTCGTACCCGAGGAACTCCGTCGATGATTAGGGAGCGCCGGAAGCCTCATCTTGGATTCGGATGTGCGCTGACTCTGTCTGGATCGAGATGATGAAGTAGTCGTTTCCATCGAGGGTGGTCAGCGAGGCCTCTTTGAACTCGCTGGGCCTGAGGTAGAGGACGCCGCCTGCCAGCACCTCCGGATACAGATCGGGATATGGGCTGCCGATTAGGAACTCCTCGATGCCTTCCTCGCGCGCTCGGTGCCGGTTGAGTTCACCGATAACACTCACGTAGCTTGGCTCTGCATCCTCCGCATGGACCGGGGTGAAGTTCACGACAACGAGCTCCCCGTCGACCAGAGCTAGCGTTGCCATCAACTGCTGGTAATCCAACGGCTGGCGCCACACCTCACGCGGGAGCCTGGTGCGGCCCAGCGGGTCAGTCCGAGGCTTCGGCTTGTAGCGGTCTCGTAGTTGCTTGTGCCAATACAGAACATTCCGCCAGTCCTGCGACGCACGCTCGACCAGGTCCGGTAATCGTTCTAGATCTCCCTGCGAGAGCGCGACGACTGCTAACAGGACACGCTCCCGGGGTGCGGAATCAGAAAGGCTCCCGATGATCTCTAGACGAGCCAGAGCCTCACTGCGCTGAGCAGCGGGAAAGCCGTCGGTTACCGCGTTGACCACGGAGGTTGGCAGAGACACGGTGGCCATTCTTCCATGCCTGCTTGACCGCGCACGAGGTCGAAGACGCTGTCTCCAAGGTTCCGGTCTCGACAAACACCAGAACTGCGAGACGGTGGAAGTTCTTGCTTCCGCTACGGGCTAAACCCGACAGTCCGAAGGGGGCTCACGACGTCGCTGCCGGCACGGGTGCACTCTCCGCTGCGCGGTGCTTGCCGGGGCATTGCGCGGCCGCTTGCACAGCTGCGCGCGGCGGAGTCACGGCTCCCATCCGGGCGTCCGGTCTCGCTCGTGGCGATCGATGAGGTGCTGGGGCCTGGTGAGCTCCTGGCCCGGGCGTCGTGGCCACCTCCGCTCCGGTCTCTCCTCGGTCTCTTCTCCTCGGTCTGGGGCGGCTGCGGGATCGGCGGGGTCCACCCCGTGGCGGAGCAGACCCTGGTCGTCGCCAGCGTTGTGGGTCGGCTGCTGCTCCCGGGACGGTTGGTCCCTCGCTCGTTCCTCGGCGCCATCCTCCAGTGTGTGCGGCGGGAGCGCAGAGACTTGCTTGCCGGTGGTGTCTCGCTCGAGCAGCTCAGACCGTCGATCGTCCCTGGACAGCTCGAGCGTTTGGTCGAGCGTGTTTTCGTGGGCGAGTGGGGTGGGGATTGACGGCAGGTCGGGTTCGGTGCGCTCGACGCGTTCGGCGAGCGCTGGCGCGGTCGAGGCGTCCGGGCGCTGTCTGGGTGTCGGGGGCGTAGATGTGGGTTTGTTCGCGGGCGCGGGTGAGCGCGACGTAGGTGCCTTCACGGGTGGCGTGCGGGCGATGATCACGTGGCGCGGTGTCGGTGGTGTGCCTTGGGCGGGGAAGGGGTGTTGGACGTACGCGAGGCGCAGATCGGCCTGGTCGATCTGGTGCCGTCGAGGGTGAGTCGGTGTCCGTCGGCGAGTCGAGCTTGAGGCGCCCGGTGTCGGGATCGACGTCGGTGACGAGCGCCGTGGTGCCGTTGCGCAGGTGGCCGTGGATCGGGGTGGTGGATGCGTGTGGCGGATTTGGATCTCGTCGCCGGTGTGCAGCTGGTAGGGACGTCCGGGCACGGGGAGCCGTCGTCGCCGAGTTCGCCGTGCTTGGTGGCGGATGGCTTGGGCGCGGGCGTTGAGCTGCGTCGAGGTGCTCGTTGGAGGTTTGCGCGATCACGATCGTGCGTCTTGCCGGCGGTGGCGGTCGTGGTGGGCGGCGTCGAGCGCGTGCGTCTTCGGCGTGGCTGCTGGTCGTGGATGGTGGTGGATGCGGTCGCGGGCGGCATAGCTGCGGATCGCCAGTTCGACCTCGCCGGTCGCGGAAGCAGGCCTGGTCGCGCCGGTCGGCCGGGTCTGCGGGCGCGTTGGTTGCGGGTCAGATCGAACGTGTGCGCCGGCCGCGGGCGGCGTGTCTCGATGTGGGGCCAGAGGCCGCCGGCGCCGAACGGGCTGGTTCTGTCGCGGGTCGCCGACGTCGATCAGCCGCGCGCCGGAGTTCTCGACCGCGCGGTGAGCAGGGCGATGCTGTTCGCGGGTTGACGCGAGCGCGGCTTCGTCGTGGATGATGGTCGTGCTCGGGCCCGAGCTCGACGCGTCCGCTGCTTGATTGCGTGCTGCAGCGCGGCGGTGGAGTAGGGCGGTCGCGGTCGACGCCGGCTCGGTGAGTTCGCCGGCGAGCCGTTCGGCGGCCAGTGCGGCCGTGCTGGTGACGATGATCTGCCGGCCGCTGGCTTGGTGCGCGCGGGCGATGCGGTCAGGGTGGTGCTCTTGCCGGTCCCGGCCTGCCCCTCGATGATGACCAGCCGCTGGTCCCCGCAGGCCAGCTGGAGCGCCGTGGCGCTGCTCGTCAGAGAGCCGGCCGCCGTGCGCGGCGAGCTCGCGCGTTCAAGCCGGATCGATCTCCTCCTGCGACGAGTCTCGGTCGGGGATCGGGGTCGCGGGGTCGGCGGTGACCGCCGGGCGGTGATGCACGGTGGCATGCTCCCGGGCGCGGTGCTGCTGGGTGGTCCCGGTCCCGTCAGCGAGCCGGAGCATCTCGGCCGCGTGTCGCGCAGGGCGCGCAGCGGGTCGAGCGCCTGGTCGATCGGTGACGCCGGCGGAGTGCTCGAGCGCGACCGCGCGGGCGTCCCAGGCGGGGAAGGTGGCGTCGAACTCGGTCAGCGCCTCCAACACCTCGTCGGGACGCGGCTGCGGCCGGGCGCCATCCTGCGGGCGGGCGGCGCAGGACGTCGAGCCGCTCCCGGCTCGACGTCCGTGCCTGACGGGCGGTCTGCCGCCAGTGCGCGTCGAGGTCGTGTGCGGTGACGGCAGCTTTTGCGCGAGCGGGTGACGGTCGCCATCGAGCCGTTCCTGCTTGGGCGAGAGCTGACCGGTCTGCGCAGCAGATCGAGCCGGTTCAGCCGCGTCGCTGGCATCCCGGGCCTCCGCGCCGCGGATGATCGCGCGAGCAGCTCGCGCTGCTGATCGGCCAGCCGGTCGGCGATCGCGGCCTGGACCTGGTGATGGCGGCTTGACCACCGATCGAGCAGCGGCTGCGGGATCGCCGTCGAACTCGAAATACCGGCCGCCGCGGCCGGTGCCTGGCGTCGACCGCGAACCCCAGCTGGCTGAGTCCGTGGGCGAGTTCGGTGCGGTAGGCAGCACCGACCTCGCGCTGGTGCACAAGCCACGCGCGCGAATCGATCGCCACCAGCCGCCCATCACGGCGCACAGCGGCGTGCAGCAGCACATGCGAGTGAAGCTGAGGGTCGGGGACCTGGTCGTCGACAGCGCGCGCGGTCGTGTGCCGCCAGCTTGTCGCCACCACCCCCGCCGGCTTGCTCGTGCACGACCGCGTCCGCGGCCGACGCGCGGCGGAGCATCGGCACCTGCCTGAGTCGCGTAGGTCAGCGCGCGGTCGATCGCGCTCTCGTGCGCCTGCTCGATCCGCTCGCGCAGCTCGGGGTCGGCGATCGCCCAGGCGGCGCTAACGGACTTCGGTGCCGAGAACGTCGCGTCGAACGCCGCGACCGCCTCACCGCTCGCCGCCGGCAGCCCGGCGGAGCGCCTCGCCGGTGTCCGGCCGGCGGACTGCCATCAGCGGACGCAGCTGCTCACCCGTGACCGCGCCGGTCGGATCGAGCCCGAACTGGCCTGGCCCCGCTGGCCCACCGTCCTGGTGCCTCGATCCGCTCCCCGTCCTTGAGGTAGTAGTCACCCAGCTCCGATGCCTGCGCTTTGCCTTCCAGGTACTCCGCGTACCCGCCGGCCGAGGCTGCCGGTGACCTTCGCGAGGATCAGCACTCCGACGCCCCCGCACCCTCCACCGTTGCTGCTGCCCGATGACAGGCATACACTCCACGCACCTGAGGTGCTGAAGGCCAAGATGTCCGAAGATGTCCCGTCGCTCTGAACGGGGCGTCGAGCCGTTCAGCCGGTCCGCCAGCTTCGGCGAGTCGGGTCATCGGGCGGGGAGCTGCGGTGAGGGTGCGCCATGGCTCGGTGCGTGCGCCGGGGTGAGGTCGATGAGCTTCCCAGCGCACTCCGTCGAGGTGCAGCGCCTGGCCCTGAGGGATGTTGGCGATCTCGCCGGGGGAGAGCACGCGGGTGCGCTGGGTGGAGACGGTCCGTGTGCGCTGAGCGGCGGAGGCGAATAGTGTCCCGGAACCGCGTTGACGGTCTGAGCGACGACTGCGGCGGTCGTACTCGCCCAGCGTCACCGAAACGGCTTCGAGGGTCCTGGTGTCGGCGATCCCGGGGAGGAGCAGCTTGTCGCCGAACAGGGTGAGGAACCCGTCGGCTGCGGCGCCCCACCGTGCCGGGCTTGGGAGAGGTCCTGGAGGGCGGCGAGCAGCAGCGAGGCCTTGGCCGCCGCCTTCTGAGGCGATCTGCGGCAGCTCCTCCAGCGGGGCGATGTTCGCGACCTCATCCAACGCGAACAGCACCCGCCCCGCCCGCAGTTCTGCCCTGTGGCGTGGGCGTGGTAGGTGGCGCGGCGGATCTCCGCCAGACAGCCCGCAGACGATCGGCGCGGCGCGGCCTGCGCGCTCGGCCGGGCGCGTGGATGTAACACGGTGTCGTGGCTGAGCGACGAACTCGGCGGGGTCGAAGTTCGGGTCCGCGGCGGCGTCGAGGGCGTGCCTCGCTGGAGTAGGCGTGCAGCGGCGTCGGCGGCGGCGGAGAAGATCGAGGAGCGCTCCCGCGTCCTCGGTGTGCAGCAGTCCCGAGCAGGATCCGAACGCCAGCCGGGAGCATGCGCTCGATCCTCCAGCAGCATGCCCGGCCTCGTCGAGTTCGTGGCGCATCACCCAGTCGACCACCGTCTCCATCGTGCCGGTCGGTGGATCGCGGCGGCATGCAGCATCGGTGCAAGCAAGGCTTGGGCGCGGCGATGCCCAGTGTGAGCCGATCGGTGGTGCCGGCACCGATGTTCGGCGGTCATCGCGCGTGCGATCAACAGCGCCCCGTCCCAGGTACCTATGCGGCTCGACCGGGGACCAGCGCAACACCTCGCCATCCTGCGCTGGCCGGAGCCGGTCGGGATCAAACACCCACACCCGGCCCATTGCTGCGCGGAGCGCCGTGGGTCGCTCGGGCGACGTCGGGCTTGGTGGAGGTGGATACGACCGGGCCGGTGTGCGCCAGCACGGCTGGGGATGATCACCGCCGCTGGTCTTGCCCGACCGTGGGCGGCCCCAGCAGCAACAGAAGCCCGCTCGCTCGCGCCGCGAACCGTGCCTCACCCCCACGGGCCGCAGCCCGAGATACACACCTCCGCCGCGCGCTGCCAGGCGCTTGGCTTGCACCTTGGCGAGGGGGTCCCGAGCTGGCTCATCTTCGGCGCCGCCCACGTCTGCCGGCGCCTGAGCCGCCGCGCGAAGACACTGGCCGGTGCCCCGATCAGAAGGCACGACGATCACGCGGCGATCCCAGCCGTCACGACCCGCCGAACTCACGATGCCGCAGGGCGGCGTGATCAATGCCCGGTCACGCATGAACAGAAGTCCAAGCGCGGTGAGTGCGGCGAACCGCCAGGCGAGCGACCCGGATGGTCGATGTGCGGGACCAGCCGCCCCGCTGATCACCCGCGCCCCTGGACCACGCATTACATCATCTCCGTCCCGGCGCCTGTTCGGGCGCCAGCATCTCCTCGATCCGCGGGCGGACAAACCGCCAGGTGCGGCCCAGCCGACACGCCGGGATCACCCCCCGCCGCGCCAGGTAATACACCGTCGAGACGGGCATGTGCAACAAGTCCGCGACCTCTGAGACGGTCATAACCTCATCACGCGTCAACCCCCGCCGAGCAGCGCCAACAAGGTCCGGGGCTGTGAACTGGGGGGCCGTGAGCGCCATGCCGGTCACGATGCGTCAGGTGCCGCGGACATCGCAAGGGCATCTACGGACATCTGCGCAGATGTCCGCGGACATCTCGGACATCTTGCAGGCGTACACTTCGCTTTTTGCCTGCAAACACGTGGGCGTGCGGGGAACCGGGATGGTGAACGAGAACCTGTATCAAGCGCTCGAGAGCGCCGATCTGACCGCCGAGGACCTAGCCGGACTGGTTCGGGTGGACATCCGAACCGTCCGGCGCTGGCTGTCCGGCAAACCGCCCTATCCCCGCCACCGAGCAAAGATCGCCCGCGCTCTGAGGCTCACCGAGCAGGCGCTCTGGCCAGACATTCCCTCATCCACCGAAACCCAGCCGCGAGATCTCCTCACCGGCTACCCCAGCGCCGACTCGATCGCCATTCCAAGCACCGAAACGCTCATCCAAGCCGCCCAGCAACAGATCCAGCTGGTCGACGAAACGCTCGCGGACTACCTGCGCCAGGACGGGATAACCGAGCTCCTGATCCAAAAAGCCCAACAGGCCGTCCCAGTCAGAATCATCGTCGTCGCCACCACCTCCCGGCTCGCCTCGCTGCTCGAACATCCCGGGATCGAGCTGAGAGTCATCGAGCCCAGAGACCATCAGAGCATCCATCGCTACGACGACCAGATGCTCATCACCCTCCCGCTCGTAGGAGACTCCGACGACCCGCCGCCACTAATCCACATCCGACGGAAAGGCACAGGCGGCCTGTTTGACAGGTTCGCTGGCCACATGGAGGACAGCTTTGAGCACGGCATATCCGTCAAAAGCGAAGCCGACCTCCCCTACTACCTCACCGAAGACGACCCCGACCGTGACCCCGACGACGAGTCAGAAACTCTCGATAACCCGCCGACAGAACCGGCCACCATGGCGCCTCCCCAGCCTCCAGCGCTAACGCCACGGCGCTGGCCCAGACGCCCGTCTGACTCCCACACCTGAGCGTTCCTGCCACGACTCGGCATCATCAAAGCACGGGCCGGCATGCCGTCAAGGTCGGGCCTACGGCCCGCGCTGCGCGCGCCCCTGACGGGGCTCCCCTTGACTGCACGCCGCCCCGCGCAACGCTCCGCCGAAGTCGAGACAGGGACAACCCCTGCCCACACCCTCCTGCCGGATCAGGGCAGCGGACTGACCGGCGGCGGGGTGTACGTCGGCTGCGGACCAGTGTCTGTTCTCGTTAGGGCGAAGTAGAGCACAGATGCGCTCAGCGCCGTGACCGGCGCGATCGCGGCGTTGACCGCCCACTGCACCACCGCGTGACCGAACGAGCCAAGCCCGGAGGAGATCAGCCCGACCGCGATGCTGACCAAGAACACGATCACCCCCACCATCACGATCACCCCGAACACATTCCAGCCATTCCCGCGCACGATCTCTCGGCTGCGCCCAAACGCCCTCCACACCCCCGGACGCTCAAGGACCGTGACCGGAGCGACCACCGACCAGATCACGAACAAGATCAATCCCGGAACGATCAACAGCGCAAACCCGACCGCTACCCCGATCCCGAACAGGACCGACACCGCGACCAGCGGCCAGAACACCGGCTCCACGCTGCGCAACAGCTGACCCACCGAGTGCTCACGCCGGCCGTCCTGCACATCCTGCACCAGCTCCACCACCATCCCCTGATAGAGAATCCCCACCGCCCAGAACAGGATCACCAGGAAGATCCCCGTCGCGGCCGGCAGCAACAGGTAGATCACGAACTGCAGGGCGTAAAGCACGACCGCTGTGCCGAACAGCACTCCGAACTGATCGCGGTAAATCTCCCAAACCCGCGACACCACCGCCCCAGGACTGATCGGTAGAACACCCACCCGAGCCGAAGAGTAATCACCCACGGAACAGCAGAGCATCTTTCCTCTCGTGGAGCCAACCTGGTTGCGGCCGGACGGAGGTCGGCGCCGCGCCGTAGCCAATGCGATCGTCCAGACCGGCCCGAGCGCCTATGCACGCCGAGGCTCAGGTGCCGGCCGCGGCGGGCTCCAGCGACGACTCATAAGTCGCCGAAGCGCTCGCGAGACGGGCTAGCGGTGTAAGGACGAAAGCGATCGCCCGGCGTCACTCGTCGTTGTCAGGCGGGAGCAGCCAGTCCTTGGGCGTCCGGACCACCTCCAATCGCTCGGCTCTCGCTCGCCCGCGCATCCCTTTGTCCTCGGTCAGCACCTTCACCCTCCCGGCGAACTGGAGCACGTCGTGTGCGACCTCCAGGATCTCGTCATCGGCGCTCTGGGGACGGTACCGCGGACGCTCAGCCAGCACCAGCTCGATCGTCGCACCGTCAGTGAGCCTGACCGCGCCAAACGCACACGCACCCGCTCCAGAATAGGTGCGAACTGCCCCTAGAGCGGTCTGTTAGGAGCGCGCACGCGGAGGTGGGACGCCGCGCCGGGCGCCTCCGCCGTCGCGGAATCACTCGCGAGGCTTGCGCCGGCGTGACGACGAAAGCGATCGCGCCCGCTGCCCGCGTCTAGGACGACCCGGGCCTCTGGGACTGTGTGACGTTAAAGGCAGGCCGCCACCCAATTAGCTAGCAGGTGCATCGAGACGCAGCGTCGCCGATGACTTTGCAGGAAGGCTTCATGCCGCTGGTCCGTCCTACTGCGGCAGGAACATCCAATCATCCAGACGACGTGGCTCCTCGAGATCGTCGAGCACTGCGACAAGCTGGCTCTTGAACGCGTCGGCGTGTTCTTGGATCGCGGTCGCGTCCCACGGAGAGAAAGCGGTTTCGTCAACTCCCATCAGGCTAGTGATCCCCGCCGAGCGTCTCAGCAACTGCTCTCCGGTAAGCGCGAAGCGGCGGCGGTCCGGCAGATCGCGGCGAAGCTCCTGCCATATCGGTGTGCATTCCGAGGCCCATTGGGGGGTGGCATAGAACGTCCATGCGGCGTTTAACCGGTCAGCGAGGTCCTCCATCCGATCGATGTCGCCTTGCGTCAGCCCGACCGCGCGGCGTTTGCATTCCCCGATGGCGACACGACCGTCCGCCAGCAAGAGGACGACATCCGCCTCGCCGAGTACCCGGTCACCGTCGAGGAACTCGGCTCCCAGGTGGATGCCGTAGAAGCTGTCGCGGAACAGCGCGCGCCACCAGGAGGCGCACAGAAGATGGGGGAGGGCATCGGCCTCCATGACGTTGAGTAGAACCTGGCTTGCGCGGTGCGCAAATTTGATCTGATCGGGTGGGAATGGCCGCTTGATGCTGCGCCCGCAGCCAGGGCAGTCGATCGGAGGAGACAGCTCGGTGGCAGTGCGCCACGCCTTTGCGCCGCACGATGGACACTCGACGGTTACACCGCGGACGAGAAGCCCCCGATCTTCCGCCCAGCTAAGCCATCTCCTGGCTGTCTTGGCCCCCAGACGCCTGCTGACAGCAGAGAACCCGAGTTCGTGCTGCTCGTCAGAGTCTGCCGGTGTGGTCATCCGTGGCAGATAACTCTCGATGACGTTTAATCGGTCCGCCAACTCAGCGACGCCGGCGGCCTCATCGGTAAGGCGACGCATACGGTCGCGAAACCAACTCATGCCCCGGCGGAGCGCGAGAAGGTCAAGCTCATCGAGGACCCACTGGTCCTTCAAAGCATCCGACTCGTGAATATCCCCAATTCGCTCAACGAGGGCGTGAACGGCTCGGCCTGGTGCGCTCGGACGGACCTCGAGACCGCGATCCTGTACAGCAGCGCGCAGCACGTTGGCGCCCGTCGGCCAGCTGATTTCTAAAGGCGCACCTGGGTCAGGCGCTTGTGTGTCGAACCCTCCATCCCTCCAGTTCGGCAGGCCGATCCGATCCCCGCCACGTAGCGTCTGGAGGGGAGGAAGCACCTTGTCGCGCACGATGAACCGGACACGCAACCCGAGGCCGAACGCCGTCGGCGAACGGTCCCGCAAAAACGCACGCGCGGTCGGGTCCCACGACTCGATGATCGCCCTGCTTCCAGAGAACGACACCACATCGGTCGACATCAGCGACGGTCGTGCTGGCGCCTGCATGAGCTGATCGGCAGGCACCGCTCGCCACAGGCGGCCAAGACTCGTGGCGACTGCGTCCAGTTGCTCGAGAGAAACGCTCAGCGAAGTGATGGCAAAGGGTCGGGCAACGCCCCGCAGCCGAAGCGCATGTCCGCCAGACACGTCGCTCCAGCTGGCGAGTTGCGTCCGCACATCGGCTGTCGTGGGAACCCCGAGCGGCAAACGATCCGGGAAGCCGTGGGCGGCACGCAGCATCCACAGCAAACAGAAATCAGCGACTGATCCCGGCTCGTAGACGACAACCACGTTCGAACCCACGAAGCTGCGCATCCAACCATCAGTGCTCCAGGTCGGTGCCTGCGCAAAGTCCTGCGACCAGCCGGCAGCGCCAACCCCGAGGCCGTACAAGGCGAGTCGACGGGGCTGCCAGCGAGCCGGCTCACGTAGGCGGGTGAGCAGATCATCTCCGCTAGGCGCGTCGATATCGTTACGCTCGACCGGAATCAGATCGTCGAGCTTGAGATCGCTATGGAGACCGGCCCTAAGCAGAGCATCCGGCGTTGGGGCGGGCGGAAAATCACCGAGCGCCGCCAGGTAGGCGACATACCACGGGTCGTCCTGCTTGGGCAATCCCAGAGCGAGTGGGAACGAGTTACGGACCTCCCCATGCGCGGCAAGCACCGACCAGATCGTCTCCGAGAACCCGCCGGGCCCCGCTGACAACCCAGCCATACGCGTGCCTAGCTCGGTTTGGATCACAGATCCAGGCGAGAACCCGTCGAATCTCCCACTGCTCATCACGTCCAGCCACGCGGCGTCTGGCTCGCCCGTTTCCTTTTGTACGGGTACGTAGACGAAACATGACGAACCCCAGAGCTCGGAATACGCGACGACCGCGGTTACGCAGTCAGAGAGGTCACTCGCATCAACCAGAACCGCGACGAGCTCAGGACCGATCTGCCGCACCACCGCCTGCTCACCTTCAAGCAGGGCATCATCGAGCAACTTCGGATCAGCCATTGCGAGCCAAACCCTAGTCGGCGGCCACCACGACTAGAAGCCCAGCGTCGCCGAAGGGTTCGCCGGGCACGAGGGCGGCGAACGACGGGAGCGATCGTCCGCGCCGCGACAGTCGGGGTTGCTTCCCGACTAGCGAAAGCGCTGGACTGGCCTGCGCGCCCGAGGGCCTCGGCCAGTAGGCCCCGACCCGAAGCCGATGGCGGTTTGGCTGGCTCCCCGTCATGCGCCGTGAGGGTGGCTACGCTCGCTGTGTGCGAGTCTCGGATGCGCGGACCTGAGCCCACGACACCTGACGGCGTGAGCGACGACCTGGAGCTGGCGGGGAAGGCGACACAGGAGCTCGTTGTGGCCGTCACCGGCACGGCGCCCGGTCGCGAGGTGCTCGAGTGGGCCGCTGACGTGATCCGCGGCCGACGCGCTCGAACCCAGATCAAGGTCTTGGCGAAGACGCAGAAGATGCTCGCGGAGGCTGGCCTGACCGGCCACGTCGTCCCGGACAAGACGCTGATGCCGCTCCTGGAGTTCGCTGGGCTTGAGGACGAGGAGAACGACCCGATGTTGGACCGGTGGGCCGCGCTACTCGCCAACGCGGCCAGCGATGGGACGCCGGATGTCCCGCCAAGCTTTCCGGACATCCTGCGCCAGCTGGAGCCGGCCGAGGCGCAGGAGTTGGACCGGCTGGTCCCAGACGAGCGCGCGGCCGGCCGAGGCGTCTCGCTGTACGCGGTCGAGCTCAAGGGCCACCAGCTCGACAACCTCGTGCGTCTCGGTCTTGTGCGCTACGTCGACGCAGGTCTAACCGAGGAGGATCTGAATCAGGTCGCCCGGGGAGGTTTTCGGCGCTCGAGGCCTGACATGGTGGTGACCCAGCTTGCGGTAGGGCTGCTGATGGCCTGTCGACGGCCCGGCCCGCACGAATCCCCTGCCTGACGGCCGCGGGCCAGACGAGGACCCGCGGCTCCGGCGCGTGGCGGCGATCGCTTTCAGCCGTTATCGGCGCGACGCTTCATCAACGCCCGACGCCCGCGGCTGAGCATCGCATCGCGCGTCGATTCAGACGGTGCGGATGATCGCTTTCATCTTCCGATCACCCTACGGCTGACGACCGCATCGGCGACATGGTGGTTGGAGCCACGCGAGGTCGTCAATTCGGCAAAAAAACCTTTTGCCAGTTGGGACCAAGCTCGCTGGCGACTTGATCAGCGATTCTGACGAGGATCGCCTGGACCTGTCCTGTAGGCATGCGCGTGGCGCTCGCTAGCGCGGGGAGCGGCCTACCGTACTGGTAGTGAGCGAGGAAGAGTTCGC
This sequence comes from uncultured Solirubrobacterales bacterium, assembly GCA_963744525.1. Taxonomy (GTDB): domain Bacteria; phylum Actinomycetota; class Thermoleophilia; order Solirubrobacterales; family Solirubrobacteraceae; genus Palsa-465. Next base: position 69,048 of record CAVUTV010000010.1, read on the forward strand.
GCTGCGATGCAGGGAACTGCGCAAGTGCAGCATCTAGCCGCTCCTTCGTGAGCTTTCGCCGCCGTATCACCTCGAGAATCGGACCGCGATAGATGGCCCGGATGCGCACTGGAGCTGCCTGCCCGGGCATGTTCAACCGAGTCTGAGTTTGGTTCCGTGTGGCTAGCTCGTTCTTCCACACCGCCATGAACGCGGCGCCCTGGCGAGGCTTGGGCTCGTCGAAGTACACGAGTAGGGCAACCACGAAAAGCACGACCGCAGCGACCAGGAGGACGGCCCCGCCGTAAGTCCATGGCGACCCAAGTGTCAGGACGGCCGCACCCACAACAGCAACGAACCCCGCGCCGCCTAGAAGAAAGGTGGCCGACTCGTGGTGGCTATGCGGAGGCTCGGAGGGCACATCGCAAATCGTAGGCTCGCGGGAGGCGGTTCCCCGAGAGGTCATGGTCGGAGCGGTCATCGCATTTGTCTTGGACGCGCCTCCTTGGCACACGATCGCGTTGGCGACCACCCGATAACGCGACCGAGATGCGCGGTTCTGGCGAGGAGGAGGGCTGATCGCGCCAGCGGTCGTAGACCTGTTCTCCTGCGGGCGCGTGCATCGGGAATCGTCCAGTCGTGGCGCCACCGACGAGGTCACGGCGGCCCCTGACCCGTCGATCGTCGATCCAGTCGACGCGCACGAGCGCGGCGTCATATGCAATTGGAGATCTGACAGTCAGGCGGGGGCCGTGGCTGACCGCCAGGATCACGCCTCCGCATGCCAGCGCCGTCGTGCATCACGGGCCGGGGGCTCATTTTTTGGTGGGGTTGTCACAACTGTGCTCGGTGGTGTCTATTTGCTTCTAGATGCCTGAGATTGCGAGTGAGGAGCTGGTTGGGCGAGTAGCCGCTGGGGACAGGGCGGCGTTCGCGACTCTGTACCGGAGGTACTTGCCGTTGGTGTTGCGGTGGTGCTTGCGGGCGACGGGGGACCGTGAGCTGGCCGCTGATCTGAGCTCGGAGGTGTTCGCTCAGGCGTTTGTGAGATGCGCTCGCTTCGAGCCGCAGGCAGGTTCGGTCGGTTCCTGGCTTTTGGGGATCGCGGCCAACAAGCTGCGTGAGAGCCGTCGCCGCAAGCGGATTGAGGACTCGGCACGTCGCAGGCTTGGGCTTGAGCCGCTTGTGCTCACTGACGCTGACCTTGAGCTCGTCGACGAGCTTGTCGGGATGGATGACCGTCTGCAGGCGCTGATCCAGCAGTTGCCCGTGGAGCAGCGCAACGCGTTGGTGGCGCGGATCATCAACGAGCGGTCCTATGAGGAGATCGCAGCAGAGCTGCGGTGCTCGAAATCAGTGGTAAGGCAACGCGTCAGCCGTGGTCTGCGGACGTTGCGGTCGGAGGTGGAGGAGCGATGAATACCTACTTCGATCGATTCGAGCGGAGCATGTGCGATGTCGTCGAGCGTCGCATGAACCGTCGCTGGTATGCGCGGCTGCTAGGAACGAGCCGGACACGGACCCTGGTGGTAGTGGTCGCGGCGCTGGTTGTCGCTACACCCGCGTTTGGTGCGATCTCGGGTTGGTTCAGCGTTGGCAAGCCGAACCTGCCTCCTCCAGCGAAAGCGGGGTACCTGTTCGGTTTGGCAAAGCCGGGAAGCTCGCGTCTGTTGAGTTCGAGGGTCCCCGATCCTGACGGTGGGCCGCCGTGGGGACTTCGGCTTGTGAAGACCAGCCGCGATGACACGTGTGTACAGCTCGGCCGTGTCGTGGACGGGCAGCTCGGTTCGCTGGGGATCGACGACGCTTGGCACAACGACCATCAATTTCACGCGATCAGCCCGAAAGACGATCCCATCGACGAGTGCGGCAGTACCGATGCCGTTGGCTACGGCTACGTGAACCGCGGCATCCTGGGTGAGCAGGCGAGCGCGAACCCACACCCCGAGTGGTTGCCAGCTGTGCCTAGCAGAGGTACCTGTCGATCTAATGGGTCCGCGTCGTCCGGCGGCATCGTCTCGGACCCATGTCTCGACTACCTCCGGGGGCTGTCCCGCGGATGCCGGCAGGTGGTGTTCCTCGGCTTGCTCGGACCGGACGCGATCAGCGTGACCTACCAAAAGCCTGGGGCGGGATCGAACCGAGCGGACTTCGGGTGACGTCGGTGCGTATCTGCTCGTATTCCCGTACAACGAGGCGACCGTTACCAGTACAGCCACTCGGCTCACCGCGCCGTCAGCTGCGACAGCATTTCGGAGGGCGGCGTGAGCCCGACGCAACTGGGAGCGATCACGAAGATCACCTACAGGGACGGGCACAGCTGTAGCCTGAACCCTCCGGCAAAGCTGGATGCTGCGTTCAAAGCGTTCCAGCACGAGGTCGCCGCCAAGCTCGGCCGCCCGCCGCGGGGCAAACCTCAGGCCACCACCGGAACCCCCACGATCAACAGGAAGTGGCTTGCGGCGTACCGGGCGCTGCTGACAAAGTTCCTCACGCGTGAGCATCTCGACCGTCGCCCAGTTCCGGCAGGAGTTCGGACCGCTGGCCTCATGCCCCGCGGTGGGCTGGGTCTCGACCAAAGGGCCGAAGGTCACGGCAGGCGAGGTTGCGACACCGATCGTCGTGCGCGAGTTCCCCACCGGCAAGTACGGTTGCCCGAACAAACTGCACCTGCCGCAGGGCTGCGATGGCATAAACCCCGACGCACCAACCCCAGTCGTGCCGATCAATGGAGCTTCAAGGCACGCAAAGCGGTCACGAACAGCCGCAGCTGGTACGAATGGTCGGTATGGCCAGCATCGGCGCAAACAGGAACAAACTGCGGCGGCTCGAGCTTTGCGACCTACAACAACATCCGCCAGGGACAGACACTGCGCTACTCAGAATTCTTGCCAACGTACTGCCACGGCACCTACAGCATCATCGTCGGTTTCATGTCGGCCGCGCCGCCCGGGCAGACCGACGACGACAACGCCAGCGGCGGCACCCCAGGCCACGACGGCTCGCTCATCGTCGGACACGCAACCTTCACAATCAGATAGGACGGAGCGCCTTTTCCCGCACACCGGACGTCGCGCTGAAATAGCACCGTCGCGCCTGTGACTCGATCAAAGACCGGGCCGGCATGCTTGCTGTCCGACCAGCTCACCTCAACGAGTAGACCCGCTTCGCTGTGGCGACGCGATCGCCAGCGCATAGGCTGGTGGTCGCCCTTTGCGCGGAAGCATGCATTCCGCGGGCGATCGCTTTCGCCTCTGAAGTGGCCTCAGAGCCCGCGACTGCATCGGCGACCAAGCGCGCCCCGGTCGCGCTTCTGGCGAGAACCATGTCTATCTCCGCATCGCCGACTCGCTCCCGCTCCTGGCCATGAGCGGGACGCTCGCCAGCAGCCGAGCGACGGTTCCGCCCGGGCCGAAGGGAGCGGCTCGCCGCCCCTCTGGACGAAAAGGAGTGCGCGAGCACTCCGTCGCCGAAGCTCGTGCGCCTCGGCGCCGCGTGGCTGACGGATGGGATCGTCTAACACGCACTGCTCGTCGTAGAGCCGGTTGGCAGTGTTGTGCTGAGCGCTCTCGGGACCAATATTTGCGTGATCGACCATGGCGGGGTTTCGGGGGTTGGCTAGAGCGTCTTGATTGCGGGCCCCGGCATCGAGGGCTCACGTCGGTGCGCCAGCACCACTCATATCCGAGCGCTTTCGCGAATGCTCGTGCCTGCGCTCGCGGCGGGCCGATGACGGCATCCGCTTCGTTCAGGATGAGATGAATCGTCTTTATGCCGGCGTCGTGTGCGACATCAACCGCAAGTCTCTCCAAGATGCGTGCATACAGCGCTGGAGGCGGCGGGCGGCTATTCGCGGGGTCAGCCCTGGAATGATCAGCCCTTCTAACGATCGACGCTTGCGGCCGGTCGCCGATCCCACTCTGCCACCTGGATTCGGGAGGTAGGCCGGGTGTTACGTTTTGGGGCCGCGGATGCAGATAGGGGCATATGGATCATTCCAAGCACAGCGACGCAAGCTTGCTGTTCGCATCGGCACACGACGACGGCGCGTTTCGCGTCTTGTATGACCGATATGTGGATCGGATCTATCGCTATCACCTGAAGCGCTGCGCCGACCAGGACGCCGCCTGGGATCTGGTCGCCGAGACGTTCGCGCAGGCATGGATCGTGCGGCGTGCGTTTCGTGACGTGACCGACGGCTCCGCCGCCCCGTGGCTGTACGGAATCGCGCGCAACGTGCTGTTGCAATCGGTGCGCCGGCAGCGGCTGGAGGACGGCGCACGCCAACGGCTCGGACTGCTCGAGCGATCAGAAGCACACGGGGTCGTGCCGGACGAGAGCTGGCTGGATGGAGCCGACGAGATGCTTGACGGTCTGTCTGAGAATCAGCGGCGCGCGGTCGAGCTGCGCGTGCTCGATGACATGAGCTACGAAGGCATCGCCGGGCGCTTGGCGATCACGCCAGAGACTGCGCGAATGCGTGTCCACCGCGCGTTCAAGACGCTTCGCGACCAATACCTGCGGATCGAAGGAGAAACGTAATGAGCAACGAGATCAAACGACGGGAACTGGGCGACAGGCTGCAAGCAGCGTTCGCCGCCGACCTGCAAGCGCAGCCAGCCATGACTCGGCTGCGAACTCGGCACGAACGGTTCGCGACGCGGCGCGCTCGGTGGCTGTTGGCGACCGGGCTCGCGCTCATCACGGCGCCGAGCCTCGCGTACGCGGCCGGCGCATTCACAAGCGCGCAGAGCGTGGCGGCGTCGCTGCCGGCAAGCGACGTGATGCTCGGACTCGAACAGAAGCCAACGTGCACGGTGGTGCAGGCCGGGGTCCGCTACAGCTGCATTCTGTCAAGGGCGCTGCCCGCGGATCCGACGACTCAGCTGACGCCAGAGCAGTCCCACGAGCTCGCGGAGGCAAGGACGCCCGGGATCGAGAAGTATCTGGCCGAGGGCGCCGCGATCAGCCGCCCGGACTGGATGCGCGAGCAGGCGCTGATCGCCGCCTCCAGGCACGAGCTACTGAAGAGCTTTGGCTTTACCGACACGCAGCTGCAGGCCTATGACGCAGCTCTGGTCGCTGGAACGGACGGGATCGGCACCGGGCAGTTCACGGGCGCCGTCGTGCCGATCGTCGGCGCCGACGATCGAATCGACGGCGGCTGTCGAGCGACGGACGGCAACGGGACGCAGTGGGACTGCTATCTCGGCCAGGCGGCCGTCAACCAGCAGATCGTCACCGCCGTCGGCGCGACCGTGCCAAGCGGCGGGGTCGGCTACGGCCCGACCGTGCAGAAAGGTCCGTACGTGACCAATCCCTGCTCCAGCAGCACCACCGCGACGGTCTGCATGGCTGGCTGAGGCCATTGAATTGGCGGGGTCGTTTGTGCGACCCCCCTTTTCCGCGACGCCCCAAGTGCGTGCTGGGGTGCTGTTGGGAGTCGATGTCGGCGTGACGTTCACCAATCCGTGCTCGCGCTGCAACGACGAGTTCGATCGATTCCGGCGAGCGCCGGCAGGCGGCTATCCGTGGGGGGGCGAGGTGGTCCACGGCCCGTGGCGCATGTTCTTGTAGCGGCGACGCTCGCGCTTTGCGCGGAAAGCGTGCACGATCGCTTCCACGCTTGGGACGCCGCCCACGCCGCAAGATCAATCGTTCGTGCCGCGGCTACCAGCAGCGCCAGGGATCCTGGGCCGTACCTCGAGCTGCGCCATCGCACCATTGCCAAAGCCGCGACTAGGCTCCCCCTCGTGCAACTCGGCATCGAGCCGCCCGACCCCGCCTATGTGTCGCTGACCGCCAGACCGCAGCGCACGATGGTGTTCGTGCCGGAGCTGCCAGGCGTTTCCTGGCCGGCAATATGGGCCGGGGCGCTCGCAAATCAGACACCGATCTGGGGCGGCAGCTCCAACGTGCTTGTTCCGCTCTACGACGGGGTCGCTGATGAGGAGCTACTTTGGGCGTTAGCGGAACTCCATGACCTGGACGGCTGCGTGGTCTATGCCGGATCGCGCGCCGATCAGCGCGTCGCTCTCGTCGCGCAGTTCTGAGCGCGGTCGTTGTTGGCGTCGGCCGGCGGTAGCCTCCGGGTGTGGAGGATTCGTCTCGCCCGCCGGAGGGCACGATCGCTCTCCTGTTCACCGATATCGAGGGGTCGACTCAGCTCGCTGCGAGGCTGGGGCCCGCGTGGCCGGATGTGCTGGCTGAGCACCACGAGTTGATCGGCGCGGCGATCGCAGCTGAAGGCGGCTACGTGGATCGGACCGAGGGCGATGCGTTCTTCGCCACGTTCCGGGACGCAACGGCTGCCGTCCGGGCGGCTCTTGCCTCGTTGCGGGCGCTGCATGCGCAACGCTGGCCGCCTGAGGTCGGCACGCTTTCAGTTCGGATGGGGCTGCACGTGGGGTACGTCGAGCGGCGAGCCACCGGCTATGTCGGACTCGAGGTGCATCGTGCCGCCCGCGTCGCATCGGCGGCGCATGGCGGCCAGCTGTTGCTGACCGGCTCCGCGCGGGCGTTGATCGGCGATGAGGTCCCGGTGGAGCCGCTGGGCGTTCATCGCTTGAAGGACTTTCCCTCACCTGAGCCGCTGTTCTGCGCAGTTGTTGATGGCCGTGGCGCCAGCGCCTTCCCGCCGCCGCGGACTCAGGAAGTACGGCCGACGAACCTTCCCGCGGGAACGCCGGCGCTCATCGGCCGCGATGACGACCTCCAACAGATCCGTCGAGCATTCGCGGTCGAGGGCGAGCGGCTAGTGAGCTTGACCGGCCGAGGCGGCGTCGGCAAGACAAGCGTGGCACTCGTGGCCGCGACCGAATTGCTCGACGAGCACCCTGGTGGCGTGTGGCTAGTGAGGCTGGCCAGCTCGACCTCGCGCCATGAGGTGTTGCCCGGTGTGGCCGCCGCGATCGGTGCCGAGGGCGATCTCCGCGCCTCGGCGCACGATGCTGTGGTCGGCTGGCTGCGCGATCGCGGCCCTGTGCTTTTGGTGCTCGATAACTTCGAGCACTTACTCGCGGCCGCACCGCAGCTCGACAGGTTGCTCGGCGACCTTCCCGAACTGAGGATCCTCGTGACCTCGCAAGCACCGTTGCGTCTTGCGACGGAACGCTGCGTGCCACTCGATGTTCTCGATCCAGAGGCTGCGCTGGCGCTGATCGAGCGGGTCGCCCGGCGACGAGGAGCCGAGCTGTCCTTCGAGGGAGCGGACCGAGTAGCGCTGCTAGAGGTGGCTGAACTGCTCGATGGACTGCCGCTTGGGCTCGAGCTGGCGGCGGCACGCCTGGGGGTGCTCTCGCCGGCGCAATTGAGCGAGCGCCTGCGCGAGTCTCCGGATCTGCTCCGCGATGCCGGCGCCGGCCGGCCCGACCGGCAGCGCTCGCTCCGTGCGACGGTCGAGTGGACGCTGGGACTGCTGGCCGACGAGTCGCACACACTGTTCGTACGGATGGGCGCGTTCGCCGGACCCGCTGAACTCGAGGATCTGGAGGCCGTCGCGGGCGCGGATGGGTTGGACGTGCTCGACGCGCTCGCGGCCCTGCTCGAGGTCGCGCTCGTTCGCCGGGTCGAATCGGGCGATGGCCGGGTCCGGTTCGGGCTGCCAGAGGCATTACGCCAGATCGCAGCGGGCCTCCTGGATTCCTGTGCGGATGGGCAAACGTGGCGTCGCGCTCACGCCCAGCACCAGCGCGATCTGGTGTGGGCGGCACGCACGCTGCTGGTTCCGGCAGGTGTGTTCCAGGCCGCCGTGGCGGCCGACGCCGAGGGAAGCCTCGCGCTGCGCTGGGCGCGTGCTGCCGGCGATCCCGTGGCGGAGCGCCTAGCGGCCGCTCGTGCCGTCGTCCTCGCCGACATCGGCCGTGGCCGCGAGGCGCTGGCGGTGCTCGAACCATTGCTCGATCAACCGACAGGCGAGGCGGAGGTTGATGGTCTCGCGCTTGCGGCGCACGCGTTCACCCTTGCTGTGCTCGGTCGGATGCGGGAGGCGCTGGCGTCCGTGGACCGTGCGCTTGAGATTAGCCCAGACGCGTACTCACGAACCTTCGCACTCGTGGTGCGCGGCCTGATCCACACGCATAGCAACCAGCCCGAACCGAGCGTGCGGGACTGCGCGGCCGCGACGGTACTGGCGCGTGGGTTGGACGCGGCCCAGCTGGCCGGCGCCCTGGTGTATGAGGCGCAGGCGCGGATGCTGGCAGGCGAGATGAACCTGGCGGCGCAGCTACTTGCCGAAGCTACAGAGATCGGCGCCAGCGTTGACGCTAAGGCGCTTTGGTTCCTCGATACGCTCCAAGGCGACCTCGCTGTCCTGTCAGGAGACCTGCAAGCGGCGTTGGAGCACTTCGCGCGTTCTCTCGAAGCCGCGCAGGCCCGCGGGGACCAACTGCAGATCTACCACGACCTGCGCAGCGTGGCTCATGTGCTTGCGCTACTTGGGGAAGACGTGACGGCGCTCGAAGTAGCGGGCGTCGCTGAGGCGCACACCGAAGAGATACGCGGGCCTGGTGCGGCGAGCACCGAGCATGTCCTCGGTGATGCGCTGGCCGCGGCCAGGGAACGCCTGGGGCCCGCGCTCGTCAAAGAACTCCAAGCCCGTGGTCGCGCGGTACCTACCGGGAACCGAGTCACCCTTGCCTGCCAGCGGGCACGGGCTATCACCACACCCAACCCCAGCAGCCACCCATCCACTTCACTCCCCCCGAACATCTGGACGTGATGCCGTGCGACGACGCTACGGCTCTGCCAGTCTGGTGCTATCGGTCCGCCTATCGGAGTCGACTGGCCAAGCGAGGCCTCCGGTCTTCGGGTTGCCGCGGCACGAGCATCTCGGCGTCGACGGACTAGAACTTGCTCAGCGCGGAAGCGAGCAAAGTCGCCGGCGAGCGCTTTCGGTATCTGGCCGGCCACTGACCGGACGATCCCAATGGCGACATTCCGCTCGCTGGCGGTCATGTCTCCCGATAGGCAGCACCGGGCCACATTGCACGCGCTTGCCGACCAGCTCTACCTAGGCAAACCCCGGGGTCTGCACGCTGTATCGTCCGCCCTGCTTACGGCGACAAGCACGTTTCCGACAAAGTGATCTGAACAATCGCATTTGCCGCCGGCCGCCGGCACCGCAACTATTGTGGCGATCGGACGGAACGTTGCCCACGACCGTTGCCTGCACCCCTGCGGAGAGTAGATCCGCTACCGCACATACGCGAAACGGGGCCTATTAGCAAGGTTTTAATGCGATGGGCGGTGACGGGCTCGAACCGCCGACCCCCTGCTTGTAAGTCCGCAGAAGCCGAGCAAGGCCCCTAGTTCGGCGCTGAGAAGGCGGCCGTGAATGCCGCTGCACGTTCGCTCGCAGGGCGCGCGTGTAGGTAACGGCTGGTGGTGCTCAGCTGGGAGTGGCCGAGGGCGTCTTTGACGCTGACCAGGTCCACTCCGCCAGCGATGAGCAGGGAGCCGAAGGTGTGGCGCAGGTCGTGCCAGCGTAGTGGCCGGAGTCCGGCTGCGTCGCGGGCGCGCTTGTAGCGGCGGCGTAGTGCCGATCCGTCGAGCGGTCGGCCCCAGGAGTTGCAGAACACGTAGTCGTCTGGGTCGGTGAAGTCTTGGCGGTCGCGAAGGCGGAGAAGCGCGTCAGTGGTTTGGTTGGCCATCGGAACGCGGCGGACTTCTCCGGACTTGGTTGGGCCTTCGATGCCGGCGCTAATGGCGCGGCTGATCGTCAGAGCAGATCCTGGAAAGTCGATGTCGCGCCAGCGCAGCGCGACGAGTTCGCCGAGCCTCAGGCCCGCGTACGCCGCGACCCGAACAGCCTCGGCGTCGCGGTGATCCTCAAGCAATTCGTCGCTGGTCCGACCGATCCGATGCGCTTCACGTGCCTCTTCGAGGCTGTGGAAGGCTTCGCCGCGGGCGCGGAATGTTGGCATGCAGTTACACGTTCCACCGCGCTGGATTAGGCATCCCCGGCGATGCCGTGCGTGTACGTCGCGATGCCGTCCGGACGCGAGGGAGTTTGCTGCTGCCTCGACCTCGCGCGGTTGGTAGTAGAGCAGGGCACCCCGGCCCGGCTCGCGACGCCGGTCGACGCCGATGACCGGGTTTTGCGGCAGCGCTCGCTCCCGCATACCGTAGGCGAAGATCGCTCCGACAAGGTTCCGGTGCTTGTTCACGGTTCGTGGCGACACCCCGCGCTCCGCGATCCGTTGCAGCATCCACTTGACATCAGCGGTAGTAATCGTGCTGGCGGGCTTGTCGCCGAGGCTAGCCATGATCTCGCCATCGCGTCTGGTCGGGTTGCCGTCTGCTGAAGGGACGCCCGCCAGTAGGAGGCCGTGGTCTCGCAGGGTCGCAGGCTTCGCGCCCTTGATGGACGCGAGCCAGTCGAGGTAGTCGCGGGCGAGGTAGCGGAATGTCAATCCTTTGCCGTGGCGCTGCTGCTCGGCTTGTGTGGCCTCCCTTGCGTCGTCGATGTGCTTGGCAACTAGCTCGGCGGCTCGCACGTGCGCGCGACGTTCGTCGTAGTAGCCCTCTGCTACGCGACCGCGCCGTGGCTGCCACGAATCCCCTCCGTGCTCGAGCCACGCGGGTCCGATGCGCCGTTTGACCTGCTGTCCGTCGTAGCGGAACTTCGCCTCATAGAACGGAGCATCGTTGTGCTCGCGAACGACGAGCGAGGCGGTCGGAGGCGCTGAGGTCACGAGACGATTCTATCGTGGGTACCAGATGGGTACCAGAGGGCGTGGGTACCACTTTGGGTACCCAACTACCTGCTATGCCCTGCAGATATCGGCTTGTCGTGGTAGCAAGATGCGCGTGTTTGTCGTGGCCACAGTCATTGATACGGCCTGTCACGCCGGAGGTCGCGGGTTCGAGTCCCGTCGCTCCCGCTTCCCGACGAGACCCTGCCGCCGGAAACCCAAGCAGCTGGGAGGACGTGACTGACGACCACGCTCGCGATCAGCGGTGTAGCTTTCGCCTCGTGGATGGTGGCCTGAGTCAGTCGGTCGAGGGGCGCAAGACCGTAACCGTCCTGTTCGCCGACCTGGTGGCGTTCACTCAACTCGCCGAACAGCTCGATCCAGAGGCGCTCCGGGGTCTGATGTCGGAGTTCTTTGCTCGGGCGTCGTCAGTGATCGAGGGGCTGCACGGCGTGGTTGAGAAGTTCATCGGCGACGAGGTGATGGCCCTCTTCGGGGTCCCGCTCGTGCAGGAGGACGACGCCCTACGGGCGGTTCGAGCCGCGGTGGCCATGCGCGACTCGGTCGCGGCCCTCGATCAGGAGGTGGATTTCCATCTCGAGGTGCGGATTGGTGTCAACACTGGTGAGGTGATGACCGGAGACCCGCTCTTGGGTCACACGGTCAGCGGCGAGCCGATCGCGGTGGGCAAACGGCTTGAGCAGGCAGCCGACCCCGGAGAGATCCTGATCGGGCCGAAGACACATGCCCTGGTCTCACACGCGGTGCGCGCGTCCGAGGTCGGGCCGCTGAGCCTGAAGGGAAAGTCGGCGGAGGTGGTGGCGTATCGGCTCGACGCCGTCGACTCCAAAGCCACGGCAATCCCACGCCGAGCGGACACACCGTTCGCGGGACACGCGCGGGAACTCGGGTGGCTGCACTCCGCGTACGACCGTGTGGTCGCCGGTGCCGGGGCGCAGATGGTCACTGTCGTCGGGGAGCCCGGCGTGGGGAAGTCGCGACTGGCGCGTGAACTCCTTGACGCGGTGGAGGATCAGGCGACCACGTTGATCGGTCGTTGCCCGCCACACGGTGAAGGGGTGACCTTCTCTCCGGTCCGCGAAGTCTTTCGTGCGGCCGGCCGTGACGAGCAGGAGTTGGAGGGCTCCAGCTACGAGGTCTTTGCTGCCGTCCGGCGCTTGCTCGAGGAAGTGGCGCGGGAACGCCCTGTCGTCGCGGTGTTCGACGACATCCACTGGGCGGAGGAGACGCTCTTGGATCTGCTCGAATACCTGGCCCTCCGGCTTGGGTCCGCTCCGGTGCTGGTCCTTTGTCTGGCCAGAGCCGAGCTCGTGGATCGGCGCCCGCAATGGGTTCGCGATCCGACGGCTTCGCTCGCGCTCGATCCGCTCACCGATGCCGAATCGCTGAAAGTGATGGAGGCGCTCGGAGCCCCGGAGTCGCAGCGTGTCCAGATCGCCGAGATGGCGGAAGGTAATCCCCTGTTCATCGAGCAGCTGACGCTTTTCGCGCGCGAGGACGACGCCTCGGTGACGCTTGTCGACTCGATCCGCGGTGTTCTGCACGCCCGCCTGGACCGGCTGGAATCAGCGCCGAGAGCAGTGCTCGAACGTGCCGCGGTGATCGGGAGGAGCTTCTCCCTCGGGGCTGTACTCGACATGGTGCCGTTGGCAGACCGGGAATCAGCCCAAGCTCGGCTGTTCGAACTGGCCCGGCAGGGTCTCGTCCAGCCGGACACAGCGGTACCTGACGAGGGATTTCGCTTCCAGCACGCGCTGATTCGGGATGCCGTCTACGAAGCGATGCCGAAAGCGCTGCGAGCGGACCTGCATGTGCTCGCAGCCACGCGCCTGGAAGCGGAGGGCGCCCCTGACTCGCTTAGCGGCTACCACCTGGAGCGTGCCTACCATCTCCGCCGGGAGCTGGGCCGCCGCGACCTGGAGCTCGGGAGACGTGCTGGGCACCTGCTTTTCCGAGCTGGCCAGGAGGTCCTCAGCCGATCCGACATTCCCGCAGGGATCGTCCTCCTCGAGCGCGCTCGCGCGCTGCTCCCGGCGGATGATCCTGATCTCTCGCCGGTGCTGACAGCGCTCGGGGACGCGCGCGTGAAGGTTGGGGACATGGCGGCCGCCGAGGAGGTGCTCGACGAGTCGATAGCTGTCGCCGAGAAGCTGGGTACGCGCGCCGCGGAACTGCATGCACGGGTTGAGCGTCAGTTCGTACGTGAGTTCACCACTCGCAGCGCCTCGGCAGAGGAGAGTGTGGAGGTCGCCCGGGCCGCGATCGCCGAGCTGGAAGAGCTTGGCGACCATCTCGCGCTTGCCCGCGCATGGTGGTTGAGGAGCACGGACGACCTAGCCGCGGCTCGTTGGCTCGACCGCGCCAAGGCGATCGAGCGTGCCCTCGCGCATGCCAGACAGGCTGAAGCGGGCCTGGCGATGGTCGGCACGCTCGGCGGCGTGCTCGCCACCGCCCTGCTCCACGGGCCTACCCACGTCCATCGCGCGACCAGCCGGATCGAAGGGCTGCCCGGTGAGCTCGGGCTCGACGGTGCGCTGCGCGTGCCCATCGATACAGCGTTGGCGGGCCTGCTGGCGATGGAGGGGCGGACCGACGACGCCCGGCGTGTCTACCGCGACGCCGCCGCCACTTCGGAAGAGTTCGGCCTGCGCTTTCGCCGCGCGACACAGGCTGTGATCGGGGCGCAGATAGAGCTGCTGGCCGGAAACCCGGCTGGCGCGGAACGGGAGCTGCGCGCCTCATCGCTTGCACTTGATGAGTTCGGTGCCAGCACGTCGGCCGCCACGCACCGCGCAATGCTCGCGGAGGTTCTCTGCGAGCTTGGCCGCCCGGATGAAGCCGAGGCGCAGGCCGGAGTGGTCGCCGCAGAAGCGACCGAAGATGACCTCATCACCCAGGTCCTGTGGCGTACTGCGTTGGCCCGTGCCCTGGCGCGGCGGGGGATGCGGAACGAAGCGCGGGCGCCGGCTGAACAGGCGCTGCGGATGAGCGCCGGAATGCAGTTCCCGTTCGCTCGTGTGGCCGCCCTGACCGCTGCCGCGGAAGCCGGAGAATCGGAGCCGGTGCGTCTCTTGGAGGAGGCTCGGGTCATCCTCGAGGCCAAGGGCAACACGGTCGAGCTGGCGCGTCTTGAATTGTTTGCCGCCGAGTTCGCCTGAAGCCTGATCGCGTTGCTTCAGCACAGGTCTTTGGGCTACATTCGCCCCGCACCGGATGTGACGAAAGGGGTTTGACGTGGGCGAGGGTGAGACACGCAGGGGCGACGAGGCCCCTAAAGAGCACGGCCTGGAGGAGCACGGCCTGGAGGAACACGGCCTGGAAGAGCACGGCCTGGAGGAGCACGGCCTGGAGGAACACGGCCTGGAAGAGCACGGGCTTGAGGAGCACGGCCTGGAAGAGCACGGCCTTGAGGAACACGGCCTCGAAGAGCACGGCGAGGAATCCGACCACGAGCGCAAGAAACCCCGCGACGCATAGCAAGGTCGCGGGAAGCGACCGCGGGCGAGCGCCGGGAGCCCGGCCGGTAGGTGCCATCCCGGACGAGGAACCGGTTGAGGTCACGGTCGTCGTCCGGCCGCGGTCGCCGCTACCGACCTGGGAGGAGACCGGCCGGTCGCTCGGCGAGCGGCAATACCTCAGCCGCCGGGAGTTCACCGCTGCGCACGGCGCCGATCCTCAGAGCCTGGCCGAGGTGGCCAAATTCGCCGCGCAGTACGGCCTGACCGTCAGGCAGTCGAGCGCGGCCCGGCGCTCAGTGGTCCTGACCGGACCGGCAAAACGGATGAGCGACGCGTTCCGGACCAGGCTGGTCCGTTACCGATCACCACACGGGGAGTACCGCGGTCGTACCGGGGCCGTGCACGTCCCGCGCCAGCTTAAGCCGCTCGTCGAAGCGGTCCTGGGTCTTGATGACCGGCCACAGGCGCACTCCAAGTGTCATGTGGTCCCGCCTGATCGGATGGACCAGACCAGGCCGAGCTCGTTCACGCCGAAGCGGATCGGGGAGCTCTACGACTTCCCCCAAGATCTCGATGGCCACGGTCAGCGAGTCGCGGTCATCGAACTCGGGGGTGGCTTCAGGCGCGCCGAGTTGCGCCGGTATTTCGCCAGCCTCGGCAGCGAGATGCCGAAGATCACTGCCATCTCGGTGGATGGAGGGCGAAACCGGCCGGGGTTCGACAGAGAGGCCGACCACGAGGTGCTCGGCGACATCGAGGTCATCGGCGCTGTCGCCCCGGGAGCGGAGCTGCTCGTGTACTTCGCTCCTCTATCCGATCGCGGCTTCATCGATGCGCTGACGACAGCCATCTTCGATCCTCGCGAGCCATCCGTGATCTCCATCAGCTGGGGCGACGCGGAGCTCAACTGGACCGATCAGGCGCGCGCGGCGATGGACAATGCCCTGCGGGCCGCCGCTGCGCTCGGGATCACCGTTTGCGCCGCGACGGGCGACGCCGGGTGGACCGATGGGGTCACCGGCCGGCACGCACACGTCGACTATCCCGCCTCCAGCCCGTATGTGCTCGCGTGTGGGGGCACTCGCTTGGAGGTGCAGGACGACGTGGCGGCCGAGACGGTCTGGAACAACCACAACGGAAACGCCACCGGCGGCGGCGTCAGCGCCATCTACGAGCTGCCGAGCTGGCAGAGGAACGCAGGAGTCCCGCGATCGGTGGTCCGGGGAGGAAACGGCCGCGGCGTCCCGGACGTGGCCGGAAACGCGGACCCTGAGACCGGCTACCTGATCGGCAACGGTGACGCCGACTTCGGCTGGGGCGGCACGAGCGCCGTCGCACCCCTGTGGGCGGGCCTGGTCGCCTGCCTGAACCAGGGACTCGGGACCCGGGTCGGCTATCTGAACCCGCTGCTCTACGAAGCCGCAGCGCATGCGGGGTTCAGCGATGTACCAAAGGGCGGAAACGGCGCGTATCGCGCCCGGCGGGATCGCTGGGACGCCTGCACGGGTCATGGGACGCCGAAGGGCGCAGCGCTGCTCGAAGCCCTCGCCGCATCGCTCGGCTCCGCAATCGAAGCCTGACCGCTGCTGACGCCTCGACCGAGCGGTTATTCGTCGTCGGTGTACCGCGACTGTGACCGCAGCGCCGCGACGCCGTCGGCGATCGCCTCCGGGGAGGACTCCTTCGTCGACCAGTAGGTCCAGTAGGGCATCGTCGCGCTGGCCGGCCCCACTTCGGCCTTGTCCAGCTTGATACGAATCGGCAGCGGCACCGCGTCGCCGATCGCCACGGCTTCACCGACGTCGAGCGTGGGCAACAGCGATGCCACGCCGGCGAAGGCGCCCGGCACCAGGTGCACGATCATCTTGTGGTCCTGGTCATTGTTGAGGCGTAGGAGGATGAAGTTGTTGCACTGGCTGAGCACCGTCCGGCTCAGCTCGCTCGGCCGCTGGCTGACGATCCCCAGGCACACGCCGTACTTACGTCCTTCCTTGGCGATCGTCTCGAAACGGTGGAGCGCCGAGGTGTACATCGGGTCGGTCTCGTCGTCCCTCAGATAGATGTGGGCCTCGTCGCAGATCAGGCATACCGGAGTTCGCATCGTGGGCTCCATCCAGAACTGGATGCTGTAGACGAGCCGGGCGACCAGACCGGCCACCAGCGGGACCAGCGGAGTCGGCACCTCTGAGAGGTCGATCGTCTTGATCCCGCCCGCTCCCTGGCCGGCCGACAGCAGCTTCGTCGCCATGTGGGACAACCATTCCTTGGACTCGGTGTTCTGCGGGGGCTGAAAGATGAACCCATAGCGAGGATCTGCCCGCCGGGCCTCCAGCCTCGAGACGAGTCCGCCCAGCTTTCCGGCGAACGGACCGTCGACCACGTGGCCGCTCGGCTGCTGGACGATCCTTTCGACGTCGTCCTTCTGCGCCCACTCCACGAGCAGGTCCAGCGCGAACGGCACGGGTGAGTCGGCGGTCACGGTCGACATCGCGTCGAAACTCCCGGCAGACGCAAGAGCTGAGCGCTTCAGCGTCTCTATCCGGTCCACGAGCCATAGACGCTGGTCGGCCGCGGACGGGTCGTCCGGGTTCCCGATCAACGTCAGCATCTCATCGGCCTCGAACAACCAGTAAGGGAGGTGGAGTACATCGTCGGCTCCGTAGAGCAGGTCAGCCGGGCCGCCGATCCGCAGACGCGTGGCCACACCTCCGGCATCGAGCGTGCCGTACTCGCCGTGGAGGTCCAGCACGAGCACGTTCGCGTTTTGAAGCCGGCTCGCGCGTTCCAGAAGCAGGGACACGGCCCAGCTCTTGCCCGCGCCGCTGTTTCCCAAGATGGCCATGTGCCGCTGAAACAGCCGGTTGCCGTCAGCCACCGCCTCGGCGCCATCGGGTCCCCCGTAGTGACCCAGGACGAGCCGCTCGTCGTGGGCCACGCCCTGGGCGAGGGTGTCCATGAAACCGTTCAGCCGCTCGCCGTCAACGAGGTAGCAGTCGGCCCGGATGCGCGGCTGCGCGGCTGCGCCGATCCGGAAGTTTCCGCCTCCGCCAGGCGAGGGGTAGAAAGTGCCCACCGGCATGATCTCGGCGGTCACGTGCTCACCGCTCTCGTCGCACGTGAGACGTTCGACGATGCCGATCAGCAGGCCATCGCCGGCCCGCAGGGCGACCAGACCGGACACGTTGGTCTGATCCACGGTGGTCTCATCAGTCAGCCTGACCAGCACGCGGGAGGCGTCGACCGTGACGGCCTGGCCGAGCACCGGGCCGTCGTCGAGGATGAGAGGGCGGGGCTCGGGAGCCGAGACCTCACCGAAGCGGTGGAAGACCGGTCCTTGGTCCTCCTCCAGGATCGTATGCGTCATGTGAAGTGTGCTCCCTGACTCGAATCGTGGGCATCGGGCATCCGCGACTCAGCCCGCGTCCCGGATGTCGTCTACATCGGTTCTGCAGGCAACGGGCATTAGAGCGGTCGTTACCGGCTGGACAGGGCCGGTCCGGCTGCTGACCGGTTCTCCTCCGACGTTCCCCGCGTGCGCGCGGGAACAGAGGGCAATTTTTCAGCTCAGCGCAATGCCTGCGCCCGCTACCTGGCCGGGCCGTCCCAGAAGGCCATGAACACGAGCATTCCCAGCACCACGCCGCACGTGATGGCCGGGATCAGGAAGCCCGGTCGCGTGCCGCCCGCGGCGAACAGGATTCCGCAGATGGCGGCCAGGGGGATGCAGCTGACGATCAACACGCCAAACAGGTTGGGGTGACGCGTGTCGTCCGGCTGAGGTTGAGCGATGCCCGGCTGAGTCATGCGAGCCACGACAACTCCTTCACAGCACGGACCGGGGATCAGAACGGTCCGTCGGTCCCATTTCTCCGAGGTACGAGCCTGGCAGGAGCGCCGGACGCGAGCAATCGAACATCGGTCCAAGCCAAAGCGAAGCCCGGCCCGGGTAAACGCCCCGGACCGGGCTTCGGAATGCGACTGCGGTTTGCCTGGACTAGCTAGCAGGTCCAGGCTGAGGGGCCCTGCGTGGCGTAGATCTTCGCGGCGATGGCGCTCTGCTCCGCCGGCGAGGCGTCCTGCGGGGAACCGGTGCCACCGTAGGCGGCCCAGGTCGAGGGCAGGATCTGATACGCCCCTCCAGCACCGGAGGAGGAGTTGACGGCCGACCAGTTGCCGCCCGACTCGCACTGCACGACCCCGGCTGGGATCGAGTAGCCGCTCGAGGCGGAGCTGGTGGGGGTGGTCGTGGTGGGGGTGCTCGCCACCGGGGCCGGCGCGGGCGCCGAGATGTGGAACAGGGTGTCCCACGTCTGGGGTCCGACGACGCCGTCGACCATCAGGTGCTTGCGGTCCTGGAAGCGGACCACAGCCTTACGGGTGCCGTTGTCGTAGTGACCTGAGCGCTTGAGGTGCAGCGCATGCTGCACCTCGCTCACCTGGTCGCCTTTGGCGCCGACGGACAGCAGACCAGTCAGCTGCGGCGCTGCCGCTGCCGTTGAGGCCGTCATCAGCATTCCGGCGCCGACTGCGGCGGCCGCCAGACTGGCGACCCCACGAGTACTGGCACGTGGGATAACAGGGTGCGGCGATTTTCGCGGGAACTTCAGGGGCATGCACTACTCCTTCTTTCTCGTGCCGACGGGGTTAGCTGACGGGCTACGCGAGAAAGCTGCGTACGCCGCAGAAGACGGCGTCTAGCCCCTTGGCCGGACCTGGGTCCGGCCGGCTGGGTCCCCCGCTCCCGGTCGCGACTGAGTTGGGAAAGCGACCGTGGATTTGGCGGTTTAAAGCCACTCGACCGTAGCAAAGGCCCCCCGGGGCCCTTGTGTGCGGTCGGTCACCCTCGTGCGATCCTAATCAGCGCGTGCGCTTCATCACATGGAGCTTTCCGGCGGCCGTGACGCCGGAGCTGCGGCCTTGAGTCAGGTCGAGTCGCGTCGGTTTCGCGAAGCTGCTCGCGGTGCTTCATCCGGCCAGCGGCCATGCTTTTCCAGGAAGACTCTGGCGGCCTCCTCGTCGACCCGCTCCTCGTTGCCCTTCACGCCGAGCCGGTACAGCCAGTTCAGCATCAACACCGAGAATCCCGAGCCTGCTGCCATGGCGAACCCGTCGACGCCGAATCCGCCCGGGTTGACAATCAGCACGACCACACCAATCACCACGAGGATCAGGCCGAGCCCGTAGCGGACCATCCAGATGCCAGCCTGATGGCGGTTTGTGGCTGGGGAGAAAGAGGCAGATCGCACCGCTACTTACTGTAGGACTCCATCTGCGATGGACGACCGCCTCACCGCATCGAGCGCAGCGACCCACGCCGTCCGCGCCGTCGCCGATGTCGATCGGGCGGGCGTTTCGTTGCGAGCCGGGGCGATCGCCGCGATTCCGGTGGCGGGTGTCCTGGCCGTGGGGACTCTGGCCGGGCAGCCCATCGCCGCCGTAACGATGGGTGCCGGCGCGATGCTGTCCGGCGTGGCGTGGCGGGGTGGCGGTGGTCCCCTGGCACCTCCGATCGGGACGATGGTGGCCGCGGCATTCGGCCTGACCGTCGCCACGCTCGCCGGGACGCTGAGCGGCCGGTTGCCGTGGTTGCATCTCGTGCTGCTGGCGCTGGTCTGTCTGGGGGCGGGGCTGCTGAACGCGCTCGGGCGCAGAGGAGGGGTGGTCGGAGTCCAGACTGTGATCGCGTTCGTGGTGTTCGGCCGGTTCAGCGAAGGCCCGGCCGGTGCGCTGACCTTGGCCGGCCTGGTGCTTGCGGGCGGCACTGCCCAGATCGTGTTCGCGGCCGTGGTCGCTCGTGCCCCGGCGTGGCGTCGGCAGCGGGCGGCGGTCGCCGACGCCTACCGGTCGCTGGCTGCGTTCGCAGCTGCCCGTGATGCTTCGAACATTCCGGCTGCACTGGCGCTCGACGAAGCTGAGCGCCTGGTGAGCGGACCGGCACTGTTCGCCGATCGGGCGGCCATCACGCTGGCCGGTCTGGTGGAGGAGGGCCGGCGGCTTCGGCTCGAGCTTTCCGCCTTGCGTGACTTCCGCCAGCTGAGGGGTGTGGACGACCGCCTCCGTGAGACCGGCGAGATCCTGAAGCTGATCTCCGCTTCGCTGGAGGCGCGCGGCGACTCCGCCGCGGACCTCGACGCTCAAGCGGAGCGGCTCCGCGCTCGGCAGCTTGACACGGACCCGGCATCGACATCTCCCGCCGGCTCGCCGGCGCAGACCATGCCTCCAGCCATCCGAGCGCGCCTGGCTACGCTCGCCGGCCAGCTTCGAGCCGCCATCCGGCTGAGCGCCGAGAGCCATCGGCCGCTGGTCCGCTGGCACGTGGCTCACCCGAGCCGCGGTTCGCGTCTCCCGCTGGCCCATCTTCCCAGTGACCTGCGCCGGCTGAGGGCCAGCGCCACGCTCGACTCGGCGACCGGTCGCCATGCGGTCCGGCTCGCCGTCGCCGTCACCTTCACCGCGCTGCTCGTTCAGCAGGCGCCGCTGCCCCGGGGCTACTGGGCGGTCATCGCCACGGCCACGGTTCTGCGCCCCGAGTTCGGAGCCACCTTCACCCGAGGTGCCGAGCGGTTGCTCGGCACCACCGCCGGGGTGGTCATTGCCACCCTGATCGTGGTCGCGTTGCAACCTACGGGGTGGGAACTGGTGGCGATCATCGCCCTCCTGGCCTGGGTCACCTATGCAGTGTTTCCGGCCAGCTTCGCCGTCGGCACCGCCGGCATCACGGCGTTGGTCGTGTTCCTCATCCATCCGGTCGCCCCGGATTCGGTCACCGTTGCTCTGGACCGAGGGATCGATACCGCGATCGGCGGCGCGATCGGCGTGACCGTGTACATGCTGTGGCCGACCTGGTCGGCTCGCTCGGCCGAACGACTGCTCGCCGATGTGGTCGACGCCCAGCGACGGTATCTGTGGGGAGTACTGCAGCCCCTGATCGGTGGCGCTGTGCCGGATGAGTCGAAGCTTCGTGAGCTGGCTCGCCGGGCGCGGATCGCCTACAGCGACGCCGAGGCCGCGGTCACATTGAGCCGGTCAGAGCCTCTGCGCGGCATCGACCCACACCTGGCCAGCTCGACTCTCGTGGGGCTGCGGCGTCTGGTGTACGCCATCCATGCCCTACGCGCCGATCTGATGACCGCGCCGGATCGACCGCGTCGCCCAGAGCTGTCCCCGCTGGCCGATGCAACCAACGAAGCGCTGGCCGTGATCCGTGGGGCCCTCCAGCGCCCCTCGGGGCACGGACCCCCGATGTCCGCCGAGCAGTCGACGCTTCCGCCGCTCCGTCGACTCTACGAACGCGCCCTGGACGAGATCGGCGGTTCATCTGAGGAGCCGCTGCTGGCACCGCTTGACGAGCTCATCGACGCGGTCAACACGGTGGCCTCCAGGCTCGGCCTCGAGCTGCAATAGGACGAACATCAGCGGATCCGCCCAGGCGACTGGTAGAACTCTGAGCTTGCTCGTACGTCGATTCGGTCTTGCTCTGCTTCTGGGATGCCTGCTCGCCGGGGTTCTCTCGGCCGGGGCTCAGGCTGCCGCCGGCATCCGTTGGCACAAACCCATTCGTCTGGAGTCAGCCACTCTCGGTGGCGTGGATGCTGTCTCGTGTCCTACCTACCGGCTGTGCGTGGCAGTCGATGCGTCCGGTCACGCGCTGTTCAGCACGCATCCGTCTGGCGGCAGCGGATCCTGGTCCCACCCCGCCCGGGTCGACGGCAGCAATCCGCTGACCGGCGTGTCGTGCCCGACCACGCACTTCTGCGTCGCGGTGGATGCCAACGGCAACGTCCTCACTTCGACTCGGCCGACCCGGGGCGCCAAGGGCTGGAGCCGTCCCGTCCATATCGACTCGGTCCGCTCGATCGATGGGGGTTACGCCGGACTGCTCGGGATCTCCTGCCCCACCGTCAGTCTCTGCGTCGCCGTCGACGCCGCCTCCTCCGGCGACGTGTTGAGCACGACCCGGCCCGCCGGGGGCGCCCGGGCCTGGCGAATGGCCAGGCTGGGCGTTCTGCTCACGAGCGTGTCCTGCCGCGCCACCAACCTGTGCGTCGCCGCGGGCGCCGCCCATGTGGTAACGGCCGATCCCACCGGTGGGCGGCGTGCCTGGCACGTCACCGGCGCCCCGGCCGGCGGTGGAGTGCTCAGTGCGATCGACTGTCCCACGACAGCGCTCTGCCTCGGCGTCGGATTCAGTAACGCCTTCACCGGACTCGCCAACGCCACCGGAACCCCACACGGAGGTGCGCGCACCTGGAGGACGGCCGCGGTCGTGCCCACGCCTCCGCCGGACGGAAGCGAGCTCCTGGATGCTGTGGGTTGCGCAGGGACGAAGCTCTGTGTGGCCCTGGACACGGCCGATAACGCCTATGTCTCCACGGCTCCGCTGCGAGGGCGATGGGGTCCCCTTCGAGCGATACGGCCGGGCTCCACCAGCGAGCAGAATGCCGTCTCCTGCACCCTGCATCTGTGCATGGTGGTCGACAGCGCAGGAGTGGAAACGACCGGCGCCGTCTACGGCTGAGAGGCCC
Source organism: uncultured Solirubrobacterales bacterium (assembly GCA_963744525.1). Taxonomy (GTDB): domain Bacteria; phylum Actinomycetota; class Thermoleophilia; order Solirubrobacterales; family Solirubrobacteraceae; genus Palsa-465. The sequence continues at coordinate 91,725 of CAVUTV010000010.1, forward strand.
GGACCGCCGCCGGGCCGGCGCAGCCGGTGTTGATCAATGGCACGATCCGGGGTAGCTCAGGCCGCAGCCTGTTCGTTCATTTGTGAGAGGTGAGGATTGTGGACCTGCTGGATCCCCGGACGCTCCTATCGGGGGCAACCAAGCTGCTGGAGCGCTTCGGTGACGAGGCGTACTACGTCGCACTCTGCATGCGAGCCGGTCTCGTCAGGCCCGAGCTCCCGCACAAACTGGCCCAAATGCTCATCTCATTCGAGCGCTACGGGATGCTCGGCGGAGGGATGTCACTGGCCGGCATCCGGCACGCCAAGCAACTGGCTGTCATCGACGAGAAGGGCGAGCTGACCTACAGAGAGCTGGACCAGCGGGTCAATTCCCTGGCCACCGCCTGGCGGCGCAAGGGCCTGAAGGCGGGAGATGGCGTGGCGATCCTGGCCCGGAACCATCGCGGTTTCCTGGAAGCGTTCTTCGCCGGCGCCAAGTGTGGCGCGCGCATCATCCTGTTCAACACCTCCTTCTCCGGCCCGCAGGTGCGGGAGGTGGCGGAGCGCGAAGGAGTGGACCTTTTCGTCTACGACGAGGAGTTCCAGGAGATGGTGGAGGGAGTCGACCCCGAGCACGGCCGCTGGCTGTCCTGGGCCGACACTGATCCAGACGCCGACGACACGCTGGACGCGCTGATCGAGTCGACCCCGGACGAGGCGCCGCCCAAGCCTGACCACTGGCCCAAGGTGGTAATCCTGACCAGTGGCACCACGGGTACGCCCAAGGGCGCGGGGCGAGACATTCCCTGGTCCCTCTCGCCGATCGGTGGGCTGCTCAGCAAGGTGCCCTTCCGCGCTCGCGAGGTGACCGAGCTGCCTGTGCCCATGTTCCACGCTCTGGGTTTCTCCCACGCACTGCTCGGAGTGGCTCTGGGCTCGACCTTGGTGCTCCGGCGTAAGTTCGATCCCGCCGAGACGCTGAACAGCCTGCAGGAGCACGAGGCGAGCGCGCTGATCGTCGTCCCGGTGATGCTCCAGCGGATGCTCGATCTGGACGAGTCCGAGTGGGAGGGCAAGGAGTTTCCCAATCTGCGGATCATCTTCGTCAGCGGGTCGCAGCTCGGCGCTGAGCTGTGCCGGCGAGCCACTGAGCGCTTCGGTTCCGTGATCTACAACCTCTACGGCTCGACCGAGATCGCCTACGCAACGATCGCCACACCGGACGATCTCGAGGCCGAGGCATCCACCGTGGGCCGGGTCGTCCACGGCGCCGTGGTCAAAGTCCTGGACGATGACGGTCACGAGCTGGAACAGGGCGAGAGCGGCCGTATCTTCGTGGGTAACTCGATCCAGTTCGAGGGCTACACGGGCGGCGGGGGCAAGCAGGAGGTCGGGGGCCTGATGGCCTCAGGCGACGTGGGCCACTTCGACGAGGAGGGGCGGCTGTTCATCGACGGGCGCGACGACGAGATGATCGTCTCCGGAGGGGAGAACGTGTTCCCGGCCGAGGTGGAGGAGCTGCTGGTCAAGCACGACTCCGTCGTCGAGGCAGCCGCGATCGGGGTCGACGACGACGACTTCGGCCAGCGCCTCAAGGCGTTCGTCGTGACCAAGGATGGGACCGAGCTCAGTGAGGACGAGGTCAAGTCCTATGTCAAGGACAACCTGGCCCGCTACAAGGTCCCGCGCGAAGTCGTGTTCCTCGATGAGCTGCCTCGCAACCCGACCGGGAAGGTGGTCAAGCGCGAGCTGGAGGAGGCCCACGACGACGGTGACTGACGCCGCGCAGTTCCGGGCGCAGTTCCCTGTTCTCGAGCGAGTTGCCTACCTGAATGCCGGGACCGAGGGTCCCGTCCCCCGGCTCAGCGGCGAGTCCGTGCAGGACCGAGTGGCGCAGGACGTCCAGAACGGGCGGGCCGGACGCCCCTACTTCGACACCGTGATGGAGCTGGCCGGTCGCACACGCGACGCCTACGCCGGGCTGCTCGGCGCCCGCCCCGAGGAGGTAGCGCTCACGGGGTCGACGACCGACGGGGTCAACACCGTGCTCGGGGGTCTCCATTTCTCGAAAGACGACGAGATCCTCACAAGCGACGAGGAGCACCCGGGTCTGCTGGCGCCGCTGCGCCTCGCCCGAGTCCGTCACGGGGTCAGCATCAGGGTGGTTCCGTTCGCCGAGTTGGCCGGCGCGGTGGGCCCCCGCACGCGACTCATCGCCTGCTCGCACGTCTCATGGGTGGGTGGCGCCGTGGCTGACGTTCCGGCGCTGGTGGCGACGGGCGTCCCGGTGTTGCTTGATGCCGCCCAAGCGCTTGGCGCGATATCAGTTGATATGCACAGCCTGGGCTGCGACTTCTACGCGGCGTCCGGGCAGAAGTGGCTCTGCGGACCGGAAGGGAGCGGCTGCCTCTACGTGCGATCGGACCGACTGGACGAGCTGGAGCCGCCTTGGCCCAGCTACGGGACCCTGAGCGATCACACCGATATTCTCGGGTCCGGCCTGGCTGACAACGCCGCGCGCCTGGATCACGGGTTCCCGTCGGCACTGCGCAGCACCTGGGCCCTGGCCTCGCTCCAGGTTCTCCAGACCGCCGGCTGGAGCTGGGTTCACCACCGGGCCGCCGAGCTCGCCGCGCGTCTGGCCGATGCGCTGGCCGAGCGCGGCCTCAGCGTCGCCCCGAGGGGCCGCTCGACGCTCGTCTCATGGGCGGCGGAGGATCCCGACGCGGAGGTCCAGCGACTGGCCGACGCCGGTCTGCTGATCCGGTCGATTCCGATCCGCGGGCTTCTCCGCGCTTCGGTCGGCGCGTGGAGCTCCGAGGAGGAGCTGGATCGGCTCGCCGCGGCGGCTGCCGAGAGAGCGCCGGCCTAACCGGCCACGCGCTCGGGATGGGTGTAGACGTTCACCCTGATCCCCCGAGCAAACCCGCACAGCGTCATCCCGCGGTCCTCAGCCAACTCGATTGCCAGGGAGCTCGGTGCCCCCACCCCGACCAGGAACGGTGCGCCGGCCACCGCCGCCTTCTGGACCAGCTCGAACGACAGCCTCCCGCTGACGCACAGGAGCCGCGAGCCCAGAGGTAGCCAGCCCTCCATCAGCGCTCGCCCGATCACCTTATCCATCGCGTTGTGCCGGCCGACGTCCTCGCGCGCCAGCAGCGCGCGGCCGGTGAGATCGAATAGCCCGGTGGCGTGCAGGCCTCCGGTGCGCCGATGCCCGGGCTGCTCCAGGCCGTCCGGCAGCGACGCGAGCAGGTCTCGGGCTACGACGGGACCGTCGGGCAGCGGCGCGCTGTTCACCGCCACCTCCTCCAGGGCGCCCTTCCCGCACACCCCGCACGAGGAGGTGGTGTAGAAGCGCCGTCGCCCGGGCTCCCGCAGGAGTGGCCCAGTCACCTCGATCACGTTGGCCGCGAAGTCTGCTGTCGGCTCCGCCCGGCGGGCCTCGGCGATCAAGCCCTCGCCGTAAAGGAAGCCAAGCGCAAGCTCGTCGTCGTGACCGGGCGTGCGCATCGTCACCGCCAGCGGCTCGTCGTCCACCCGGATCTCCAGCGGCTCCTCGATGGCCACCTGGTCCTCGCCGCCGTCGCGGTACACCGACTTGTAGACCGCAGCCATTGCCAGGGAATCTAATCGCCATTAGAGTGACCCGATAGCCGGCAAGTAAGGAATCCTGCATAGGGTGAGCAAAAAGGGGCATATGCATTCCGAGGTGGGCGGTCGCAAGCCCCGCATTTAGATGGCCGAAGGCTCAACAGTCTCCCCTTCCCACAGCTCCACCCCGCGCGCAGCAGACGGGCAGGCTCCGTCACGCCCGCAGGAGGCTGAGTCCCGCGCCCGGCGCCAGCTGGCTCGTCTGCGCTTCGACCTCCACGATGGGCCACAGCAGGACTTGATCCTGCTGGGCGAGGACCTGCGCCTGTTGCACGACCAGCTGGAGCATGTCCTGGACGGCAACCCGGTTCGCGAGCGCGTCCTCGGCCATCTGCATGACCTGAACGCTCGCCTGGTGGCGGTTGACGCCGATCTCCGGCGGATATCGACCCTGATGGTCTCGCCGTTCCTGCCCGACGAGTCGTTCGCCTCCGCGCTCACCGGCCTGATCGACGACTTCGCGATGCGCACCCACGTCACCCCGGCCGCGAAGGTGGAGGGGGAGTTCGAGGCGCTCACCGACTCTCAGCGGATCACGCTTCTGGCGCTGATCCAGGAGGCGCTCCACAACATCCGGGAACACAGCGGTGCCAATCGGGTTGATATCACGCTGATAGCGGCCAACGGTGGAGCCGAGGCCCAGATCAAGGACGACGGCTGCGGGTTCGAGTTGGATAGCACCTATGCGCGTGCCGTTACCGACGGTCACCTCGGACTCGTGGGGATGCACGAGCGCGTGCAGATGTTGGGCGGGAGCACCCAGATCGAAAGCCGTCCGGGGGGTCCGACGATAATTTCCGTGCGGCTTCCATCGGTGGACGCCGCGCGCCCCCCAGGCTGAGGAAGCTGACGGGGCAGATCATCGTGCCCCGTACCGCCACCATCACCAACCAGACCCGCGGCACCACCGTCTGCGAGACGGTGCTCCTCGCCGATAACCCGTGGCTGCGACTGCGTGGCCTGCTGGGCCGGGACTCGCTCCCGGCCGGGGAGGGAATTCTGCTCACGCCCTCCCCGTCGATTCACAGCGCCTTCATGCGCTTCGAGTTCGACGCCGTGTTCCTGGATCGGGATATGCGCGTGCTGCGGCTCGTGGAGCGCCTACCGGCTTGGAAGGCCAGGTCTGCCAAGGGCGCGAAGAGCGTCCTGGAGCTCGCCGCCGGAGAAATTCAGAAGCGAGGACTACAGGTCGACGACCAATTAGCCGTTACTACAGAGGAAGGGGTGCCCGAGCGACCGCCGGAGCTCCCGAACGAAGCCCCAGATACGTACTGAAATAGACCCGGAATGGACTCCCCACAGTCGAGCAGGGGCCAGGGATGGCTCCGTCGCTTCTCCTCGCGCGCCCCGAGCCAGGCCAAGCTCACTCTGACGCTTGAAGCCGAGCTTCCCGCCGGCGAGCGACCTTCCGATGAGCTCCGGCTTCTGGTCCGGCGCGAGGGAAAGATCACTGCCTACCGCCCGGTGGAGAGCAGCTTGGAGCCACTGGGAAGCAACCGCCGGCCGTGGGCCAGGCGGCAGCGCTGGCGTCTGTCTTTCGAATTGCCGATGTCGGTCGGCGAGGACCCCCACACCACGCTGGAGCTGATCACGGACAAGGATCCCGAGTCGGCTCCCAAGCAGGAACCGACTCCGGTCCACGAACGCAAGAGCTCTCGCCTCGGCGTGGTTCTGGCCTCCGCCACTGCCCTGCTGGCCGGACTGGCCCCCGGATTCGCCCTGGCTGAAGGTGGCTCGTCGAGCCCAGCTGCTCCCGCGGTATCGACGCTGGCCAGCTCCGCCCCGACGCAGGCTCCGCCGACGACGAGCAGCGCCGCCTCAACCACCACGTCGACCCAGGCCACCACCACTACCACCCCGGCGCCCGGGACGACGACCTCGTCACTGCCGGTCACACACACGACGCCGCCTCCCGTGACGACCACGACGACCACGACGACCACGACCACGACGACCTCGACGCCGACCAAGACGCCGACCAAGACGACCACCTCCACGACCCCGACCAAGACCTCCAAGGGTCCCGGCAAGAAGCACGCCCGGGCCGGCGGGGGCGTCGAGCTCGTATCGGGCCGCCACGGCAAGTCCCGCTCACAGGTCCAGCCGGCCCGCGACCCACAACCATCGCCGGGCTGCTGCCCACCACGTCAGCCACCGAACCGGCGGTGCGTCCCCCGCTGCGCCCGCGGCGCACAAGAAGCCCAAGCCGAGGCCCACTCCCGACCAGACCGAGGACGAGACCCCGGCGCCCGTGGTCTCCTCCGGGAGCTCCTGGTCGAATCCGATCATGTCCGATCCGTTCACCTCCAAGCAGCTGGCGGGATACGCCGCGCTCGTGGGCGGCCTGGCGCAGCCGCCCAAGTTCCTGATCAAGATCTACCGCGCGGCGGGCCATCACTACGGGATCCCGTGGCAGGTGCTGGCGGCGATCAACTACGTGGAGACTCACTACGGCCAGGACCTGGCCGTGTCCTCTGCCGGAGCTGTCGGCTGGATGCAGTTCATGCCCGCGACCTGGGCCGAGTACGGCCAGTCGGTCAACCTCAAGGGCAAGCCGGCCGGCGGGATGCCCAACCCGTGGAACCCCACCGACGCGATCTTCGCCGCCGCTCACTACCTGACCGCGGCCGGCGCGCGACGGGACCTTCCCAAGGCCGTCTACGCCTACAACCACGCCGGCTGGTACGTGCAGGAGGTGCTGTCGATCGCCGAGCAGATCAACCGCCACGGCTTGCGCGCCGGGTCGGCGAAGGCCAAGCACAAGATCTGGGCCATGACCACGATGGCCCGCCTGCTCAACGGCCTGCCCTACGTCTGGGGCGGCGGTCACGCGCTTCTCCACTGGTCACCGACGGCTATGACTGCTCGGGATTCGTCTCGGCCGTGCTGCACGCCGCCGGCTACCTGCAGATCCCCCAGACCACGCAGACCCTCCCGAGCCAGCCGCGAATCGAGTCCGGCCCCGGTCGCTGGGTGACGATCTTCGACCGGACCGACGCCGGCATCGGCGACGACCACGTGATCATCAACATCGACGGCCAGTGGTGGGAGAGCGGCGGTTACGGCGTCGAGTCCGATCGGGTCCATCGCATCCAAAAGATGAACGCCGCCTACCTGCAGTCCTTCAACCTGGTCCTGCACCCCAAGGGTCTGTGAGTTTGCCCCGCCGGCAGGGCCTTTGAGTGCCCTGCCGCCGGCTGTAGCGGAGCTACTGCCCGGACTTCCGCTGCGAGGCGGCCGCGCGGGGGTCGAGATCGGCCAGCGTCAGGGGGTGGGCCGGCGCGTCGGGCAGGATCGTCTCGATCGTCGCGTTCAGCTCGCCGTCGACGTGCAGTAGCTGGCCGGACTGAAGCGCCTGCCAGCCGGGATCGTCGTCCATCGGCTCGCTGGCGACCACCACCGCCGGGTGCTCGGCCAGGTGGGAGGAATGCACCCGAGTCTCCCGGGGGTGGCCCTGATGCTCCAGCTCGGCCTGGCCGCTCGGTCCACCCGCGGAGCGTTTCAGCACGTGCAGCTCATGGGTGTCCGGATATCGCAACGCATATAGGTCTGAGGCGGTGATCAGGACGCAGTTGATCGCAAACACGGGCAGGTTTCCCGCCACCCAATCGGAGGCCCGGCGGATCGCCTCGCCCAGGTCATCCGTCCGCTCCGCTTCCCGGGTGATCAGCGCGAAGAACCGCTCCGAATCGGTATCGCCCTGCACGAGCGAACCGGCATCGCCCAACTCCGCGTCGAGCCGGTCGACATCGCCGATGACCCCGTTGTGGGCGAATAGCCGATCGCGCTGCTCGAACGGGTGGGTGTTCTTCAGCTCCACTCCTCCGTTGGAGGCGTAGCGGATGTGAGCCACGAAGGTGCGGGAGTGAGCCTCCTTCGCCTCGGTGGCGAAGCTCCGATCGTCGTAGGCCGCCAATGGCTGCTTTTGCACCACCGGCTTGCCCTGCTCGGTGTACGTGCCCAGCCCGGTGCCGTCCGGTTCCCGGTGGCTCTGGACCGCCAGCGAGTCCGGCGCCTGAATTAGCCAGAAAGTGGCGGTGATCCGCTCCGGTCCGCCCGTCATCCCGAACAGTCGACACATGTGCTGGTGCCAGCCTACCCGGCTTCGTGTCAGACTCCCGCGCCATGTCTGCCGCCAACGGGGAGCTGAGCGCCGATGTGATCGTCGTCGGCGCGGGTCTGGCCGGCCTGGTGGCCACCGCCGAGCTCGCCGACGCCGGCAAGAAGGTGCTGCTCCTGGATCAGGAACCCGAGCAATCGCTGGGCGGTCAGGCATTCTGGTCGCTCGGCGGCCTGTTCCTGGTCGACAGCCCGGAGCAGCGCCGGGTCCGGATCAAGGACTCCTACGAGCTGGCCTGGGCCGACTGGCTGGGCAGCGCCGCGTTCGACCGCCCGGAGGACGACTGGCCGCGGCGCGTCGGCCGAGGCCTATGTCGAGTTCGCCGCCGGCGAGAAGCGCGACTGGCTGCATGGGAGGGCATAGCGGGTGCTGCCGAGTCCGGGGTGGGCCGAGCGCGGCGGCGGCGACGCGATCGGGCCACGGCAACTCCGTCCCCCGCTTCCACCTGACCTGGGGGACGGGGCCCGGCGTCGTGGCCCCGTTCGAGCGCCGGGTGCGGAGCGCGCGCAGGAGCGCGGACTCGTGCAGTTCAGCCTTTCGCCACCGGGTCGACGAACTGCTCGTGAGGCGGGCACGCTGCAGGGCGTGAGCGGAGCGGTGCTCGAACCGAGCACGATCGCGCGCGGGGAGGACAGCTCGCGGACGGTGGTCGGCGAGTTCGACGCTGCGCGCGGCAGCCGTGGTCATCGCCTCGCGGCGGCATCGGCGCACAACTTCGAGCTGGTGCGGCAGAACTGGCCCGCAGCGGCTGGGGCCGCCGCCCAGAACCATGATCTCAGGCGTTCCCGCCCACGTGGACGGCCGGATGCTGGGCGATCGCCGAGAGCGCGGGCGCCGGCCTGATCGGCCGCGACCGCATGTGGCACTACATGGAGGGCATCCGCAACTGGAACCCGATCTGGAGCCAACCACGGCATCCGGATCCTGCCCGGCCCCCTCCTCGATGTGGTTCGACGCCACCGGCAAGCGGCTTCCGGCGCCGCTGTTCCCGGGCTTCGACACCCTGGCCACGCTCGAGCACATCGGGCAGACGGGGTACGACTACACCTGGTTCATCCTCAATCGCCGGATCATCGCCAAGGAGTTCGCGCTGTCGGGCTCCGAGCAGAACCCGGACATCACCGGGCAAGAGCGTGCCGGACACGGTGCGCTCAGCGGGTGCTGCCGAAGTGCCCGGACCGATCCAGAAGTTCATGGACCATGGGCCGGATTTCGTCGTGCGAGCGCACGCTCGAGGATCTCGTGGCCGGGATGAACCGCCTCACGGACGAACCCTGCCTGGACTTCGCCGCGATCGAGCGCCAGATCGTGGCCCGGGACCGCCAGGTGGACAACACGTACGGCAAGGACTTCCAGGTCATGGCCATCCGCGCCGGCCAGCGATATCTACCTGATCGCATCAGCCGGATCGCCAGCCGCACCGGATCCTCGACCCCAAGGCCGGCCCGCTGATCGCCGTCAAGCTGAACATCCTCACCCGCAAGACGCTCGGCGGGCTGCACACCGACCTGGACGCGAACGTGCTCGCGCCTGAGGGCGAGACATTCCCCGGGCTGTACGCGGCCGGCGAGGTGGCCGGATTCGGCGGCGGCGGAATGCACGGCTACAACGCCTTGGAGGGCACGTTCCTGGGCGGTTGCCTGTTCTCCGGCCGCACGGCCGGAAGGGCTCTGGCGAAGCGTCTATAGACGCAAGCGTCGCTAGGAGCCGGCCGGCTCGAGCACGAACAGCGGGATCTGCCGGTCAGTGCGCGTCTGGTACTCGGCGTAGGGCGGGTAGGCGGCCACGGCTCGCTCCCACCACTGCGCGCGTTCATCGCCGGCGATCTCGCGGACGACGAAGTCGCCCCGCTCGGTGCCGTCCCACACCTCCACCTCGGGATGGGTGCGGAGGTTGGCTACCCACGCTGGGTTCTCCGGGGCGCCGCCCTTGGAGCCGACGGCGAGATACCGGCCACCATCCTCCACCCGCATCAGCGGCGTGCGGTGCAGCTTGCCGCTCTTGGCGCCGCGGTTGACCACGATCACCACGGGCAGCCCGGTGTCCTTGTGCCGGGTGCCCTCGCGTCCGTCCGTGCGCTCCCAGGTCTCGACCTGTTCGCGGACCCACTCGGCCGGGGCAGGGGGTGCGTATTCGCCTTCGAGCGGCATGACTCGATCCTAGCGTTCGGTCGCTCGCTACCGCCGGGTCAGGAACTCCGTGATCGCCGCCGCCATCGCGGCCGCCGCCCTGCGCTGGAAGCCGGCTGTGACCAGCCGCCGAGCGTCGGTGCCGTTGCGCATGTTCCCGCACTCGATCAGCACCTTCGGCACAGTGGTCAGGTTCAGCCCGGCCAGGTCGTCGCGAGGCTCGAGTCCGTCCACCCCGTCGTAGGTGCTCACCGGCATGCGGGTTCCGGCTCGAAGCGGCTGCGTAGATCCGGCCGAAGCGTCGCGAGCTGCGGATCACGTGGTTGTTCGGCCCGTCGGCGATCGGCTCGAGGATCGCGAAGCCCCGGCCGCCCGGCGGTCCGCCGTCTGCGTGGATGTCGATGGCCACGTTGGCGTGGGCGCGGTTGATGATCCGCGAGCGGGTGTTGACGCACGGACCCACGCCGTCGTTGGATTTCCGGGTCAGGACGAGCCTGGCGCCCTCGGCGCGCAGATCGGCGGCCAGGTAGCCGGCGACGTTCCAGTTGAAGCGCGCCTCTGTGTAGCCGCCGTCGGTCTGGGTGCCGGTCGTGTCGCAGTTCTCCTCCTCACGGCCGTTCCAGATCTGGTGGTCGATGTAGGAGGGATCAGACCAGTTGCGGCCGTTGTGGCCGGGGTCGATTCCCACCACCTTGCCGGCCAGCGGGTGCTGGGGGGTGCCGGCCGCCGGGCTTGGAGCGGAGGACGCGGCGGCACCTCCGAGGGCGGCCAGGCTGCTCAGGATCAGGGAAGCCAGGGTGGCGAGCATCGGCTTCCGGCATCGTCGCACGTCGGCCCTGGGTAGGGTGCCGTGGCAATGCCGATGAAGATCATCTACACCCACACCGACGAGGCGCCCGCGCTGGCCACGCAATCGCTGCTGCCGATCATCCGCGCCTTTGCCGCCAGTGCCGGGGTGGAGGTCGAGCTGCGCGACATCTCGCTGGCGGCCGGATCCTGGCGCAGTTCCCGGACCGGCTGGAGGAGGCGCAGCGGATGCCGACGCGCTCGCCGAGCTCGGCGAGCTGGCCAAGACGCCTGAGGCCAACATCATCAAGCTGCCGAACATCAGCGCCTCGGTGCCGCAGCTGAAGGCGGCGGTCCGCGAGCTGCAGCAGCAGGGCTACGACATCCCGGACTACCCGGAGGAGCCGTCGACCGACGAGGAGCGGGAGGCGCGCGAGCGCTACGACCGGGTCAAGGGCAGCGCCGTCAATCCAGTGCTGCGTGAGGGCAACTCCGATCGGCGCGCTCCCGCCTCGGTCAAGAACTATGCCCGCAAGCATCCCGCACTCGATGGGCGAGTGGTCAGCGGGATTCGCGCTCCCACGTGTCGACGATGAGCGACGGGGACTTCCGCTCCACCGAGCGTCCCGGTGACCGTGGCCGAGGAGACGACCGTGCGGATCGAGCACGTCGACGAAGATCGGGCAGCGTGACCTCGCTGCGCAAGCCGTGTCGGTGCTCGCCGGCGAGGTGATCGACGCCGCCGTGATGCGTGCCGACGCGCTGCGAGGCGTTCCTGGCCGAGCAGATCGAGGGGGCCCAGCGAGCAGGGCGTCCTGTACTCCATCCACCTCAAGGCCACGATGATGAAGGTGTCGGACCCGATCATCTTCGGGCACGCAGTGAGCACGTTCTTCCCGGACCTGAAGGCGCCCGGGCTGGAACCCCAACGACGGACTGGGCGCGCTGCCTGACGGACGGAGATCCCGCAGCTCCCGGATCGGCCCCGCCCTGGCGATGGTCGACTCCGACCGCGGCATCACCAACCTGCACGTCCCCAGCGACGTGATCATCGACGCCTCGATGCCCGCCGCGATCCGTTCCTCAGGCCAGATGTGGAACGCCGAGGGCGAGCTGCAGGACGCCAAGTTCGTGATTCCGGATCACTCCTACGCGCCGCTGTATGCCGAGACGGTCGACCACTGCCGTGAACACGGAGCGTTCGATCCCGCGACGATGGGCACGACCCCCAACGTCGGGCTGATGGCGCAGAAGGCCGAGGAGTACGGCTCGCACGACAAGACCTTCGAGATCAAGTCCGCCGGGCGTGTGCGGGTGGTCGGCGGCGAGGACGATGTCCTGCTCGAGCACGACGTTGCGCCTGGGCGACATCTGGCGCATGTGCCAGACCCAGGATGCCGCCGTCGCAGGACTGGGTTCGGCTGGCCGTCGAGCGCGCGCGGGCGACCGGAGCGCCGGCCGTGTTCTGGCTGGACGAGACGCGCGCCCACGACGCCGAGCTGCTGGCGAAGGTCCGTCCGGCGCTCGAGGCCCTGGACACCGATGGCGCTGCAGATCGAGATCCTGCCCGTCGACGAGGCTGCCCGCTTCACGCTGGACCGGGCGCGGCGGGGCGAGGACACGATCTCGGTCACCGGCAATGTCCTGCGTGACTACCTGACCGACCTGTTCCCGATCCTGGAGCTCGGGACCAGCGCCAAGATGCTGTCGATCGTCCCGCTCATGAACGGCGGCGGGCTGTTCGAGACCGGTGCCGGCGGATCGGCGCCCAAGCACGTGCAGCAGTTCCTGCGGGAGAATCACCTGCGCTGGGACTCGCTGGGCGAGTTCCTGGCTCTGGCCGTGTCGCTGGAGATGCTGGCCGACAAGGACGACAAGCCCCGGGCGCGGCTCCTGGGACAGGCGCTCGACCGGGCTACCGGCCGGGTACTGGAGGAGGGACGCTCTCCCTCGCGCAAGGCCGGCGAGCTCGACAACCGCGGCAGCCACTTCTATCTCGCCCTGTACTGGGCCGCAGGAGCTGGCCGGCCAGGACGAGGACCCCGAGCTGGCCGCAGGCATTCGGCGATATCGCCGCCCGACTCGCCGATGCCGAGGGACAGATCGTCGAGGAACTGAACGGCGTGCAGGGCGAAGCGGTCGATATCGGAGGCTATTTCCGCCCCGATCCAGAGCGGATGGCCGCCGCCATGCGACCCAGCCGCACGTTCAACGAAGCGCTCGACACGCTCGTGAAGCGAGCGTCCGCTTGACAATCGCGTCTACGTAAGTCTAGACTTACCGTAAGTGATGACTTACGGCGGACGGGCGTTGGCCGCTCTAGCGGACCCGACGCGGCGGGAGATCTTCGAGTGCGTCGCCGAGCGCCCGCGTGCGGTCGGTGAGCTGGCCGACCGGCTTCCGGTCAGCCGGCCGGCGGTCTCCCAGCACCTCAAGGTGCTCAAGCAGGCTGGCCTGGTTCGGGACCGGGCGGAGGGCAATCGCCGCGTCTACCAGCTCGACCCGGATGGACTCGGCGAGCTGCGGACGTATCTGGAGGGCTTCTGGAACCGGGCTCTGGCCTCGTTCCAGGCGGCCGTCGAGCAACCCAACCCTCAGGAGGACAGATGACAGTGCAGGATGCAGCGACCTCGGTCTTCACCTCGTCGGTGGTGCGGGCGCCGATCGAGCGTGCGTTCCAGGTATTCACCGAGGGGATGCCGGGCTGGTGGCCGGCAGACCACCACATACTCAATGCGGAGCTGGCCGAGATGGTGGTCGAGCCACGCGTCGGGGGCCGGATCCTCGACCGCGGCGTCGACGGGAGCGAGTGCTGCTGGGCTCGGATCCTCGCCTACGAGCCGCCCCACCGGGTGGTGTTCAGCTGGGACATCAACACCGACTGGCAGCTCGAGACCGATCATGCGAAGGCCAGCGAGGTGGAGGTGCGCTTCACAGCCGAAGGGCCCGAGCGCACCCGCGTGGAGCTGGAACATCGGGAGCTGCAGCGGCACGGCCCCGGTTGGCAGACGATGCGCGACGCCATTGGCTCGCCGGGCGGCTGGCCCGGCGTGTGGGCAGCCTACGAGCCCGCGCTGGCCTAGCGCTGGCCGGAGGTGCTCGAAGATTGGGCCTGAGGTATCCGAAGGCCCGGGCGGGGTGAGCCCAAAGCCACCCCGCCCGGTTGCAACGCTCGGTGCGTGATAAGATGCTTGCCAGCAAGCAATTATTTTCATGCCCGCCCCAGTTGACACCACGCTCGAGCTAGAAGCTGCCGCCCGGTTGCGGCAGACGATTTCGCGCCTGTACAGGCGCCTGCGGGTGACCGACGCCTCCGCGGATGCTGACCTCACCCCGGCGCGCGCGTCGGCGCTTCTGCACGTGGACCGGCGCGGCCCGCTCCGTCTGGCCGACCTGGCCGAGGCCGAGGGTCTCAACCCGACAATGCTCTCCCGCATGGTCGGCGACATGGTGGAAAACGGCATGCTCGAGCGCAGCTCCGACCCCGGGGACCGGCGCGCCGCCTGGGTCAGCGTGACCGAGGCCGGTTCCGAGCTGGCCCGCCGGATGCGAAACGAGCGCACCGAAGCGGTGCTCAGCGCCCTCGATCGGCTCTCGCCGACCGAGCGACGCTCCGTGGTCAAGGCGCTTCCCGCGCTGGAGCGGCTGGCTCAGCAGCTCAGCGAGGACCGCCGGTGACCCGGATCAGGCGCATCTCTCACACGACGTTCGCAGCCCTGGAGGTTCCCAACTACCGGCGCTACCTCAGGGGCCAGTCGATTTCCCTGGCCGGGACCTGGATGCAGATGGCGGCCCAGTCCTGGCTCGTCTTGACGCTGACCCATTCGGCCGCCGCTCTGGGCGTGATCGTGGCCCTGCAGACGCTGCCGGTCCTGCTCCTGGCTCCCTACGGAGGAGTCATCGCCGACCGAGTCGACAAGCGCAAGATGATGATCGCGCTTCAGAGCGCGATGGGGGTGCAGGCTCTGGTCCTCGGCCTGCTCACCGTGACCGGCGCGGTGCAGGTGTGGCAGATCGGGGTGCTGGCCGTGCTGCTCGGCCTCAACAATGCTTTCGAGAATCCGTCGCGGCAGTCGTTCATGCTGGAGCTGGTCGGGCCTCAGCATCTGCGCAACGCGGTCAGCCTGAACTCGGTGATGGTCAACCTGGCCCGGGTGATCGGCCCCGCGATCGCCGGCATCCTGATCGCCACCGTGGGTGAGGGCGTGTGCTTCCTGATCAACGCCGGCAGCTTCGTGGCCGTGATCGCCTCGCTGCTGACGATGGATCTGGCCGCGCTGACCCCGGCCGAGCCTGCGGTGCGGGCGAAGGGGCAACTCCGCGAAGGCTTCCGCTACATCCGGCGCACACCCGACCTCGCTGTGCCGCTGCTGATGATGGCCGCGGTGGGATGCCTCACGTACGAGTTCCAGGTCTCCCTGCCCTACATGGCCAGGGAGGGACTGCACGCCGGCGCCGGCGGATACGGGTTCATGACGGCGGTAATGGGGCTCGGCGCGGTCATCGGGGGTCTCGTCGTGGCCACCCGCGGACGAACCGGTGCCGGCGCACTCGTGCTGTCCGCCGCCGGCTTCGGCGCGGCGATGGTGCTGGCCACGGTGGCCCCGACTCTGCCGATCGAGCTGCTCGCCATGGCCCTCGTGGGCGCCGGCAGCATCGCCTTCATGTCGATGGGCAACGCCACCCTGCAGCTGCGGGCAGCGCCGGAGATGCGCGGCCGGGTGATGGCCCTGTGGTTCGTGGCCTTCCAGGGCTCGACGCCGATCGGCGGTCCGATCGTCGGTGCCGTGATGAGCGCGGCCGGCGCACGAGCCGGCTTGGGCCTCGGAGCGCTCACCTGTCTGGTGGTGGCCGTGGCAGGCGCCCTGACCCTTCGGGCGGCCCGCCCGGACTCGCGTTCGGCCGCTTCGGTCGCGGCCTGAGTCAAGTCAATCTGCAGTTTTTCCGGAATTAGCGGAAACAAGGTGTCCAGACCGGTTAAGTAGGGGCTCCGCCGGGCCGATGCATGTCGTGGTAACGATCAATCTCGGCTGAACCCGTGTCGGCGGGCTCCGAAAGCGCACATGATCAAGAGGGCTGGTAGGGCTGTTTTGGCGCTCTGGCGGCATCGACCCGGTGCCGCGACTCTCGCGTGGACGCTTGTCGTGGCCGCGGCGTATTTCGGACTCGCCCGGATCGGGCTGCTGGTCTCCGCCCCCAAGCACACGATCACCGTCTGGCCGGCCGCCGGTCTGGCCGTCGCCGCCGTGCTTCTCGGCGGCAGGCGGATGCTGGGTGGCGTGGCCATCGGAGGGCTGGCCGCCGCGCTCGCCGGTGGGCTGCCGATCGCCGGCGCCGTGCTGGCGGCCATCGCCTGGACGATCGAGCCGTGGCTGGCGCTCAATTTGATCGAGCGGGTCGATTTCGAGCGTGACCTGCGCCGGCCCGGCGACATCGTCGCTTTCGTCGGCCTGGCCGGAGTCATCAGTCCGGCGCTGGCTGCGGTTCCAGGCGCGATCAGCCTGCTGGTGGCCGGCTCGATGGGCGGTGAATCGATTGCGTCAGCGTGGCGCGACTGGTGGCTGGCCGATCTCAGCGGCGTCGTCATCGTCGGCTCCGCGATCCTCGTGCTCAGCCGCGTCACGGTCTCCACCCTGCGCTCGCGCACGAGCTTCAGTGTGCTCGGCACCTCGGCCCTCGTGGGACTGATCAGCTACCTGCTCCTCCGCCAGACGGGAGCGTTGCCGTATCTGGTGCTGCCGCTCCTGTTCATGCTGGCCTTCGTCTACGGCCAGGGCGGGGCGGTGGTCGGCGCGGCGCTCGTCTCCACGATCACGGTTGCGCTCACCCTGGACGGCTACGGTCCGTTCACGTCTGGAGGCCTGGAGGTGGGGCTGATCCGCGCCGAGACGTTCGTCTGCGTGGGCAGTGTCACCGCCCTGCTGGTGGCCGCGGCGCTGAGCGAACGCCGCCGCGCCGAGGATGCGGTCGAACGCCTGGCCGCCAGCGAAGCGGCGCTCACCGAGGCGCAGAAGCTGGCTCGCGTCGGCTCGTTCTACATCGACTTGGTCGAGGGCACCGCCAGCTGGTCGCACGAGCTCTTCCGGATCCTTGGGCAGGACTCGAGCACCTTCGTGCCCGGTCCCGACTCGTGGCGTCACTGCGTTCATCCCGAAGACCGGGCGGTGGTCAACGACGCCCTGCAGCGGGTGCTGGCCGGAGGTCCAACCGTGTCGGTGGAGCACCGGATCGTACGGAGCGATGGCCAGACACGCACCATGGAGGCGCGCCTCCGCTGCGAGGTCGACCGGCACTGGCGCCCGGTGCGCCTGATCGGCGCCTGCCACGACATCACCGGTCGACGTCAGGTGGAGGAACGCTTCCGGCTGCTGTTCGAGGACGCTCCGTATCCGATCGTGGTGTTCGACGGCGCCGGCCGGATCCAGCTGAGCAACCAGCGGGCCCGAACGTTGTTCGGCTACAGCAAGACGGAGCTCGTCGGTCTGCCGCTGGAAGACCTGGTGCCCTCCCCGCGGGCGGCTGCCGGGCCCTGGTACCGGGCCACCGCCGGTGACGGCTTCACGCTGGCCCGAGATCTGGAGCTGCGAGGCCGCCGGCGCGATGGGCCGGACTTCCCGGTGGAGGTGTCGCTCACCCCGCTCGTCACCGACGAGGGCGTGCTCGTGTCGGCTGCCATCCGGGACGTCACCCAGATGCGCGCGGCGGCGGAGACCCTGAGCTTCCAGGCCCGGCATGACTCGCTCACCGGGCTTCCCAACCGCATGCAGTTCCTCGAGCGACTGGAGGTGGCCCTGGAGCGCGCCCGGTACTCGCGCCACCCGCTGGCGGTGATCTTCCTTGATCTGGATGACTTCAAGGTGGTCAACGACACCCGCGGCCATGATGTCGGTGACGCCCTCCTGCGAGAGCTGACGCCTCGCCTCGGGACAGCTGTGCGCAACGGTGACACCGTCGGGCGCCTCGGCGGGGACGAGTTCGTGGTGCTGTGCGAGAACCTGCCGGACGAGTCGCGGGCCGTGGAGATCGCCGAACGCGTGGTCGAGGTCACGCAGCGACCGATCAGCGCGGGCGGCATGGAGCACACCATCTCTTTGAGCGCGGGCGTGGTGATCGTGCGTGACGCGGACCGGATGAGCGCGCTGGGCCTGCTCCGCGACGCGGACGCCGCCATGTACTCGGCCAAGGAGCGGGGCAAGGGCCGGATGGCGGTGTTCGATGAGTCGATGCACGAGCGCCTGATGGAGCGTCTGGCTGTCGAGGCATCTCTGCGTGGTGCCCAGAACCGCGGTGAGCTGGCGCTCTTCTACCAACCGGTGGTCGCTCTCCAGGACCGTCGAGTCGTGGCCATGGAGGCGCTGCTTCGCTGGGAGCACCCCGTCCGGGGGCTGCTCGCCCCGGCCGAGTTCCTACCCGTGGCCGAGAGCACGGGGTTGATCTCCGGCATCGGGGAATGGGTGATCGAGGAGGCCTGCCGCCAGGCCGCGCAGTGGCGCGAGCTGCGCCGTGAGACCGGGGCCCCGCTTCCGGTGTCCGTCAACGTCTCCGCGCACCAGCTCTCCAGCGCATCTTTGCCCGGGGTGGTGGGGCGTGCGCTGGAGCAGGCCCAGCTCGCATCAGAGCTGCTGATGCTGGAGGTGACCGAAGCGGCCCTCCTCCAGGACATGAACTCCGCTCGTCGGGAGCTTGCGCAGCTGAAGGAGCTCGGCGCGCGGCTGATCGTCGATGACTTCGGTGCTGGGTACTCGTCGCTGCCGGCTCTGCGGGAGCTGATGATCGACGGGCTCAAGCTCGACCGCTCGTTCGTCAAGGCGCTGGCGGCCGAGGGCACTGTCGCGGCTGATGACGGAGCGATGGTGGGGGCCGTGCTCAGCATGGCCAGCGCCCTGGATGCCCAGGTCATTGCCGAGGGCGTGGAAACCTGGGATCAGGTCTCGCGCCTGCAGGACCACGGCTGCGACTTCGGTCAGGGCTACCTGTTCGCGCGCCCGCGCCCGGCCGGTGAGCTGACGCCGATGCTGCTCGACGGGGTCAGCCTGGAGCCGGTCTCCGGCGTCGTCTGATTCGCCGTCTGATGCGCGGTCTGATGGTCTGGTCGGAAATTCACGCCACTAGCGCCTGTGGTCGTTATCAGGCGCCTTCCTGAGCGCCTTGAAGCCGGCGTCAAGCAGCGTCTCGGCCTGCGTCGTCCAGTTGCCTGAATGAAGCAGCACCACGCCCAGCCACTGCCCGTCCTGACGGGCGGCCGCCACCAGGCAGAGCCCGGCCTCGGCCGTGAACCCGGTCTTGACGCCGTCGGTTCCCTGGTAGCGGGCCATCAGCAGCGGGTTGTTGTTGTAGAGGTAGAGCTTGCCCCCCTTAATCGGAAAGCGCACGATCGCGCTGTGAGACGCGACGACCCGGCGCAGGATCGGCTGGACCAGGACCGCGTGGCCCAGCACGGCCAGGTCCCTGGGGCACGAGTAGTTGTCCTGATCGACGACCCCTGAGACGTTCGAGAAGTGGGTGCACGTGAGGTTCATCCGCTTGGCCTCAGCGTTCATCAGAGCCACGAAGCGCGCCTGGGTGCCTGCTACGTGCTGGGCCAGGGCGATGGCGGCATCGTTTCCGGAGGGCAGTAGCAACCCGTAGAGAAGGCCCATCTCGGGGACTCGCTTGCCTCGTGGGAGCAACCCCACGCCTGAGCCGCTGAAGCCGGTCGCCTGCCGGGTGATCATGACCTTGTCCGACGGGCTGGAGTGCTTTGCCACCACCAGCGCCGTCATCATCTTCGTCAGGCTGGCGATCGGCAGGATCCGGCTCGGGTCGCGCTGCCAGAGAACCCGTCCGGACCTGACGTCGAACAGAAGCCCGGCCCGCAGCCCCAGCTTGAGCTTTGGATCGACCCGGACCGAGTCCGGCATGAAGCCGTAGACCGGGCGCGGCTTGAGCTTGGTGCTCGCGCTGGCTTTGCCGCCAAGGTTTGAGGCCACAGACGGCGGCTGGGCGTGTCGGATGGCGGAGCCGCCCGTGACCAGGCTCCAGACGAGCAGCCCGCCCACTGCCAGGACGAGGACGGCGACCAGACGACGAACCAGGTGCCGGCGCCGGGCCCTCCGCGCGCGAGCTTCGCGATCGCGTCGTGGCTCACGCGCGCTGTAGAGAACCTTGAAGTCGCTCACGCGGCGACGATATGGGGTGGTGGTCTGAGTTCATCGGCGCGGAGGGACCCGCAGGGCACCCACTATCGCGATCCAGAAGAAAATCAGGAGCAGGAGGGAGAGCACGGCGACGGGGTTCACGCCGTTGTTGACCATGTCGAGGACCGACAAAGCGGTGAGGCCGGCGATGAAGAGCAGGGTGACGGCGAGCAGGACGCGGCGTGAGGTCACGAGCCGGGAGGCTAGTTACCGGGGCGGCGGTGTGCTCGGCTGGTGCAGTCGGCCCGGGCTCGCTGCGGCCGATTGGAGCGCTCAGGCCGTTGTGGGGGCCTGCACGCTGGCGATTCGCCAGGGACGCTGCGGGTCACCGGTCAACGCCAGGGTCCACCGCTCGGTGAATCCGGTTTCCTTGGTCGCGCTGCCCGAGAGCACGCGGGTTGTGTCACGGTCCTGGAGGTAACGCCGGCCCCGGATGCTCACGTCGATCGTCATCGTCGGCGGCTCGTGCCCGGCGTCCAGCTCGACGATGTTGATCTGCTTGACCTCGGGGGCGCGCACCACCACTCGGGTCCGCCCCGTGTGATCGCCGGCGTACAGGAGTTCGGACAGCGCAGCGGGCTCGGCCATCGTGCGTAGTTTCTGATCGGGTCCGTCCACAGCTTCAGCCCATGCGGCCACGGCTCGCCGGGCGGCGATCTCAAGCACATCGGGCGCGAAGCGTCCGTCCGCCAGGCTCAGGTCGTTGGCCGCGCTCCGCGCGTCGCCGCTGAACTGGAGGTCGGCCACCTCCGCGATTCGGGTGCCGTCCGGCACGGCGTCGGCCACGGCCCGCTCGACCATGGCTTCGTCCCGCAGCGCGCCCTCGTCGGCCCACTCCGTCTGGACGATCTTGTCCTTCAGCGCATGGGCTCCTTCCGCGCCCTGCTCCACGGAGGCCAGGATCCAATGCTCGTCGCGCTGCTGCAGCGTCCAGTACTCCCGCAGTCGCACCGTCTCGGTGAACTGGCCCTTGCGCTTGATGTGGCGTCCGCTGCGATCGACGACGTAGTCGCGCATACGCGACTCGATCCGGACCACCACCTGCTGGTCTTCGTCCTGCTTGCCGCCTCGGGCCAGGCCGACATACTCGACGGTGGGCTCCTCCAGCGGTTGGACGCGGTTGCGCCACCCTTGACGTTCGAATTCGTCCAGCCGTCGCTCCCATTCCGCCAGAAGCGTCGGCGCGATCAGTCCTCGCAGACGGACGCGGTCCTCGGCGTCCCACGCGAACTGGATCTGGGTGAACAGCGCGGCCGCGGCGGTGCGCACGTGCTCAGGGTCGAAGCGCTCGTCCTGATCGGCTGCTTCGGCCGCCGCCAGCTCCACCTTGCGCTCCCGCTGACGAGTCCGCCGCCGCTGGGCGCGGCCCGTCTCCTGGCGGGCCTGCCACGCGGCAGACATCTTCGGGCCACCGCTGCGCAAGAACCAGTAGATCAGGGCGGCCGCGATCAGGATCAGTACGCCCAGGCCGTGACCGATCAGGGCGATGTCGATGATCACCCGAATCAGGATGAACAGGGCGAATCCTTTGCCGCCGCCGCCACCTCCGCCGCCGCCACCTTCGCCACCGCCGCCGCCGAAGCCGGCGGTGCCGCCCCCGCCCGCGGCGATGGCGGCCGGGGCCGCGACCAGCGTCAGGATCGCGACGATCGCCAGGACCAGCCAGCGCCGCCGCCGCGGGCTCATGCGACCGCCCGCACGGGTCCGACGCCCGGCTCTGTCTGTGGCACGTGCTGGTCGGCGTGATAGCTGGAGCGGACCAGCGGGCCGGCCGCCACGTGCTCGAAGCCGAGCTGGTAACCGGCCTTCTCCAGCGCCGCGAACTCGTCCGGGTGCCAGTAGCGGACGATCGGAAGGTGGTTCTCCGTGGGGCGCAGATACTGGCCGACGGTGAGCACCTGGACGTGATTCTCACGCAGCTCACCCAGCGCGTCCACCATCTCCTCAAAAGTCTCGCCCAGCCCGACCATGAGTCCAGATTTGGTGGTGACTTCGTCACCGCCCATCTCCTTGGCCGTCCTGAGTACCCGCTTGCTGCGCTGCCAGGTGGAGCCTCTTCTGGCGATCGGGTACAGGCGGGGGACCACCTCCACGTTGTGGTTGAACACGTCCGGTTTTTCGTGGATGACCTTGGCCAGGGGCATCTCCTGCCCGCGAAAGTCGGGGGTGAGGACCTCGATCTTGGTCTGCGGTGACTGGCGGCGGATCTGGCGGATCACGCCGACGAACGCGTGTGCTCCGTAATCCGGCATGTCATCCCGATCCACGCTGGTGATGACCGCATGGCGCAGGTTCATCCGGGCCACGCTGCGGGCCACTCGGGCCGGCTCCAGGGGATCGTTCCAGGTCGGCTTGCCCGTCTTGACATTGCAGAAGCCACACCGGCGGGTGCAGGTGTCGCCGAGGATCATGAACGTGGCGGTGCCCCGCTGCCAGCACTCGCCGATGTTGGGGCACGCCGCCTCCTGGCAGACCGTGTGCAGGTTCTCGGCCTTGATCAGCGACTGGAGCTCTCGGTAGCGGGTGCCGCCGGGCGCCGGCACCTTGAACCAGGGCGGCTTCCGGCCCTTGTACGGCTGCACCTCGGGACCGAGCACGGTCAGGACATCTGCGATGCCGCCCGGATTGGACCGTGACCTCGTGGCGCTCATGTGTCTTAAGGGTACTTGCTGCGTTTGGGGGGGCTTGAGGGCGTCCGGGCCGCTCTACCTCGCGTGGGTCGAAAAAGACAAGCCAGGGTTGAAAAATTCGACCCACGCGGAGTGGGGCGGGCGCTTGGACGACTGATCGAACGACAGCACGCAGTGTTTACGGTGGCGCAGGGACGTGCTGCCGGCCTCACGGCGCAGGCCTGGGCCGACAGGGTCCGAGCCCAACGTCTCTACCGCATACATCACGGGGTCTACGCCCTCGTCCCCGAGCCGCTCCTCACTCCCAACGGCCGGCGCATCGCCGCCGTCCTGGCCTGCGGCCCGGGCGCAGCTCTGTCCCACTACTCGGCCCTGAAGCTGCACGGCCTCATGGACTCCAGCCGGCGGCAGATCGACGTGACCGTCCCCACCCGCAGCGGTCGCGCTCGACAGGGCATCCGGATCCATCGATCGATCACGCTCAGACCTCAGAGGGACGTGGTGCTGATCCACGGCATCCCATGCACCACCGTTGCTCGCACCATCTTGGACATGGCCGGGGTGCTCTCCGGCCGGCGCCTCGAACGGCTGCTCGACGAAGCTGCCTACCAGGAGGTACTGGACCTTTCCGCTCTAGAAGAGCAGGTACGGCACAACGCGGGTCGATTCAAGGCACGGAACCGGCTGCGCCGGGTGCTCAACAAACATCGGTCCGGCTCGACCCTGACCGACGGCCCTCTGGGGGAGGAGATGCTGGCGCTGATCCGCAGCACCGATCTGCCTGAGCCCAAGGTGCAGCACTGGATCGACCTCGGCGACGGCGAATCGATGATCCAGGCTGATTTCGCGTGGCCCCAGGCCAAGGTCATCCTGGAGACGGACGGGCAGCGAGCGCACGGCAAGCCGCTGCGCACTCGAGCCGACTACCGCCGCGACCAGCGGGCGGCTCGGGCGGGCTGGCACACGCTGCGTGTGACGCAGCAGCAGGTGGCGAGCGAGCCCGGGCGAGTGAAGGAGACCCTGATCAGCCTGGTCAGGGCACGGCTGCCCCAGCGGCGACCGGCACCCCGGAAATCCGCTGTTCCAGGCGATCCAGGCTGATCAGCCGCTGCCTGCGCCCGAGAGCCTGGGCCATCTCAAAGGCCACCCGCCGGCGGAAGCACTTCATCTGCCCAGCGTTTCGCCTGGTCTCCCGGATCAGCGAGGTCATCTGCACGTCAGGCAACCCGCACGCGACCACCCAGCCAAACGGCTGCAGATCGTTCTCGACGTTCACCGCAAAGCCGTGGGTGGTCACGCCACGGGAAACGTGCACGCCGATTGAGGCGATCTTGCGCTCGCCGACCCAGACACCCGTGTAGTCGGGGCCTTCATCCGCCCGCGCCCGGGCCGACACGCGCTCCTCGGCCAAAGTGGAGATGAGCCCGCGCTCCAACGTGCGGACGTACTCCACGACGTCGGTCACCCGCATGATCGGATAACCCACCAGCTGTCCCGGGCCGTGGTAGGTGACCTTGCCGCCGCGGTCGGTGTCGATCACGTCGATGCCCTGCATCCGGTACCAGTCCTCGCCCATCGGCAGCTCGCCCGGACCGCTCCGGCGGCCGCGCGTGTAGACGGGTGGGTGCTCCAGCAGAAGCATCACGTCGGGGATCAGCTCGGATTGGCGCGCCGCCTGCAGGCGGGTCTGCAGCTCGAACGCCTCGCGGTACTCGACCACTCCCAGGTGGCACACCCACAGCTCACCGGAGCTGGCGTCAGCGCTCATCGTCCTCATCCTAGCCTCGCCTGGACCGGGCTCCGAGCCACTGTCAGCCCAGTGAGCCCTCCTGCAGGTGGCGTTTGACCGCAGCCAGGAACTGGGCCGACAGCGCGCCATCCAGCGCGCGGTGATCCCAGCTCAAACCGAGGATCGTCATCGGCCGGATCGCGATCGAGTCGTTCCCGTCGGCATCGGTAAGCACCACCGGGCGCTTCACCACTGCCTCGAGGTCGAGGATCGCCACCTGTGGCTGATTGATGATCGGGGTGGCCATGATCGAGCCGTACTGGCCCGGGTTCGTGATCGTGAACGTGGCGCCGCGGACGTCGTCCGGGGACAGCTGGCGGGAGCGCGCCCGCCGGGCCAGGTCCCGGATCCGTACGGCGAGGCCTTCCACAGACAGCTCGTGCGCGTCGCGCACGACCGGCACGATCAGCCCGTCATCGCCGAGTGATACGGCGATGCCCAGGTGGACCTCGTTGTCAAAGCGCGTGTACCTGTCTCCGTCCATCCAGGCGTTCAGAGCGGGGTACTCCCGCAGGGCCAGCACGCAGGCCCGGGCCACGAACGAGAGCGCGGTGACTCCGAGCCTTGCCCGGGCCGCCTCGACCTGACTCATGTCCGTCTCGATCCAGGTGGTGCAGGTCGCCGAGACCTCCAGCGAGCGCTTCATGTGCTCGCCGATCGTCCGGCGCATGCGGGACAGCTGACCGCCGTCGCCCGTGCCTGCAGCGACCGCCGCCACCGGATCAGGCCGGTACGGGCTCTCGATGTGCATCGGCGGGTCCTCGACCGCGCCACCGCCACCGCCACCGTTTCCGTTGACCAGCGCCATCACGTCCTGTTTGCGGACGCGTCCGCCGCGGCCGGTTCCGGCGACGCCAGACAGGTCGATTCCGTGTGCCGCGGCGATCCGCTGCACCACGGGCGAGTAACGCCGCCCGTTCGCACCCGGACCGCCGGCGGCAACACCGCCCGCACCGCCAGCCGGACGACCCGCGTCACCAGCCTGACCGGCATCCACAGCCGCGGCCGGAGTGTCCATGTCGACCGGCGCGGCCTCGATCCCGGTCACGTCGGCCGCGGCCGCTTCAGGCGCCGGAGGGCTGTCTACAGGAACGCCAAGACCGCCGGCGACTGACAACCGAGCGAGCACCGTCCCCACCGGCACGGTCTCCTCGACCTCGACCAGGATCTCCGACACCACCCCCGCCATTGGCGACGGGACCTCGGTGTCGATCTTGTCCGTGGAGATGTCGCAGACGGTTTCATCGGCCGCCACCGTGTCGCCGACGGAGACCCGCCAGGCCACGATCGTGCCCTCGGCCACCGACACCCCCATCTGGGGCATCGTCAGGTCGACCAATGTGGTCGCGCCGCTGCCTTCGGCGTCGCTAGTACGCGAGGAGCTCACGACACGCCTCCCTCACGCGCTCGACTGTGGGCAGCACCGCCTGTTCCAGCGGTGGCGAGAACGGGATCGGAACGTCCGGCGAGGCGACGCGCACGACAGGGCCGTCCAGGTCCTCGAATGCCTTCTCGGCGATCAATGCCGCCACCTGGGCGCCGGCGGCGCAGGTGGCATTGGCTTCGTCCACCACAACGACCTTCGAGCAGCGCGCGACCGAATCCAATATGGCCTCCTCATCCAACGGCACCAATGACCGCAGGTCCAGCACCTCCACCGAGGCGCCATCAAGACCATCGGCCACCGCCTCCAACGCCAGCGGGACCATCGCGCCGTAACAGATCACGACCAGATCCGATCCCGGCTGAGCCACCCGGGCGGTGAACGGAGTCTCGTAGACCCCTTCGGGCACGTCGCCCTTCACGCGCCGGTACAGGTGCTTGTGCTCCATGAAGCAGACCGGATTGGGGTCGTGGATCGCCGCGTGCAGGAGCCCCTTGGCGTCCTCGGCCGTCGACGGCGCCACCACCTTCAGCCCGGGCGAATGCATGAACCACGCCTCCGGGTTCTGCGAGTGGAACGGCCCGCCGGAGAATCCTCCACCCGAGGGCAGGCGCACCACCAGCGGCACCGCCAGCCCCTGGCGGTAGTACATCTTCCCGGCCACGTTGACCAGCTGGTCAAAGCCGCACGAGATGAAGTCGGAGAACTGCATCTCGCACACCGGGCGCAACCCCACGACGGCCGCGCCGACGGCGCACCCGATGATCGCGGACTCGGCCAGCGGCGTGTCCATCACGCGGTCGGCGCCGAACTCGTCGAAGAATCCGTCGGTCACCTTGAAGGCACCCCCGAAGACCCCGATGTCCTCGCCCATCAGCATCACGCGCTCGTCGGCGCGCATCTCATCGCGAAGCGCCGAGGAGATCGCCTGCAGGTAAGTGAGCGTCGGCATCAGGCAGCACCTCCCGAGGAGAACCCGGACCACGGGGCGACGCCGTCGCCGAGCATCTCCGCCTCTCCTTCGCAGAACACGCGCTCCGCGGCCGTCTCGGGGTCGGGCATCGGTGAGGCCAACGCCTCCTCGGTGGCGGCATCGATCTCGCCGGCGATCTCGGCCCGCACCGCATCCACGTCGACGCCGAGCTCGGCCAGTCGCGCCACCTGCCGGTCGATCGGGTCCTTCGCCTTCCACTCGTCGACCTGCTCGCGAGGCACGTACTTCATGTCGTCGTGCGCGGCGTGACCGTGCATGCGCATCGTCACTGCCTCGACCAAAGTTGGCCCACCGCCACCCAGCGCCCGCTCACGTGCCTCGCGGCAGACCTCAAAAACAGCCTCCGCGTCGTTTCCGTCCACGGTCACCCCGGCCATCCCGTAGGCCTCGGCACGCTGCACCGGGTCGACCGCGAACTGCTTGTCCAGCGGCGTCGAGTAGGCGTACTGGTTGTTCTCCAGCACGAAGATCACCGGCAGCTTCTGCACGCCCGCCCAGTTCAGCGCTTCATGGAAGTCGCCTCGGGAGGTGGAGCCGTCGCCGAACCAGGTCATCGCGCAGCGCTTCTCGCCGCGCATCTTGAAGGCCATGCCCATCCCGGTGGCCACCAGCATCATGTCGGGAAGCATCGAGACCATCCCGACGCAGCCGAGGCGGAAGTCGCCGAAATGGACGTTCCCGTCGCGTCCTCCGGTCACGCCGAGCGAGCGCCCCAGGTACTGCGCCAGGATGCGCGCCGGTGACACACCGCGGATCAGGTGCGCGGCCAGGTCGCGGTGCAGGATGCACAGGCGATCCTCCGGGCCCATCGCAAACGCCGCTCCCGCCGACACGGCCTCCTGGCCGTAGCCGTCGTAGAACGAGCCGGGCACCTTGCCCTGCCGGTACAGACTCATCGCGCGCTCCTCCAGGCCGCGCATCAGAAGCATCGCGCGCAGCAGCCAAACGCGATCATCGAGCGTCAAATGCTCGGTCAACCCGGCGGCCGCCTCGGCAGGCGGCGCCACATCGATACTCATCTCTCAATTCCCTTTCGTCAGTGGCCTCGCGGGGTATCCGCTCGGGCCAGAAATCCCGGCGGCCACCGGGGTCTCCGGCGCCTCCGCGAACGGGCAGGCCCCACCTTACTCCAGCCGCCCGCCGAAATCGTCGACGTGCAAGCTCGCGACCGGCCCCCCGCCCCCTAGTCTTGGAACAATGGACGGTGCGCGATTCACCCGCTTGCGGTGGCGCCTGCACGGCGCCTGGCTGTGGCCCACCTTCCTGGTCCTCACCATCCTCGACGGTCTGATCGTCCACTGGCTGCCGCTGGCGGGCGACAGTGAATCGCCGATCGCCGGCGTGCTGATCGGGGCGTTCCTCGGGCTGGCCGGGATCGCCGTATTCGCGCCGCTCGCCGGCATCGGACTCAGACGCCTCCGGCCCGACATGCCCAAGGTGGTCGCCCGCGATTACACCGGCACCGTGGCGATCATGGCGATCACGCTGGTCCTGATCATTGCCGGGCTGGCCCATCGCGCCACCATCAACAACGACCGCCGCGCCCTTCAGGACGCGATCGCCCGGGCCGAGGCGTACATCGGAACCAATGCGCCCCAGCCCTACCGCGTCGACCTGCGCCGGGCCAGCGCCTATGAACTGCAGCCGCCGATGATCTATCGAGTGTGCGTGCCGAATGTCAGTGGGACCCGCACGTACTGCGTGGTCGTGCACCGCAACTGGCCGTTTGCCCGGAGCGTCAGCTTCGCCGGCTACGAGCCCAACTCGGTGCTGGACCAGGGGACGGAATGAGCATCACCACCAAACGGCGTGTCCTGATCGCAAGCATCGTCGGCAGCGGCGTGGTGTTCCTGGACGGCACGGTCGTCAACGTCGCGCTCCCGGCGATCCGGGCCAACCTGCACGGCGGTCTGGCCGACCAGCAGTGGGTCGTGGAGGCCTACCTGCTCACCCTGTCGAGCCTGCTTCTGGTGGGTGGCTCGCTGGGCGACCTGAAGGGGCGCCGCCGGATCTTCAGGATCGGGCTGGTCGGCTTTGGAGCCTGCTCGATGCTGTGCGCACTGGCGCCCTCCAGCCAGGTGCTGATCGTCACCCGCGCGGCCCAGGGCATCGCGGGTGCACTGCTCGTGCCCAGCTCGCTGGCGCTGATCATGGACAACTACACCGACAAGACCGAGCGCAGCGCCGCGATCGGCACCTGGACCGCCTGGACCGGGGTGGCGACGGTGATCGGGCCGCTGGGCGGCGGCTGGCTGATCCAGGCCGCTTCCTGGCGCTGGGTGTTCGCGATCAACCTGGTCCCCGTTGCCCTCACCCTGTGGCTGCTGCTCCGGGTGCCCGAGAGCCCGCGCGTCGGCTGCCGGGTCGACGTCCTGGGCGGTGCGCTGGCCGTGTTCGGCCTCGCCGGCCCGGTGTTCGCCCTGATCGAGCAGCCCACCTACGGATGGCAGAGCCCGCGTGTGTTCATCCCGCTCGTGGTCGGCTGCGCATTGCTGGTCGGCCTGCTGTTCTGGGAGCGGCGCGCGCCCGAGCCGATGCTCCCGCTCGACATGTTCAAGATCCGCAACTTCGCGGTCGGCAACATCACCACCTTCAGCCTGTACGGGGGTCTGGGCGTGGCGACCTTCTTCCTGGTTCTCTACGTCCAGCAGGTCGACGGCTACACGCCGCTGGAGGCCGGCCTGGCGTTGCTGCCGATCACCGTGGTGATGTTCTCCTTGTCGCGCCGGTTCGGGGCGCTGTCGGCGAAGATCGGCCCCCGGCCGCTGATGGGCGTCGGCCCGATCATCGCCGGCATCGGTCTGCTCCTGTTCCGCCGCGCCGGCGCCGGGGATTCGTACTGGACGGCGATCCTTCCCGCCGTCCTGGTGTTCGCGCTCGGGCTGTCGATGACGGTGGCGCCACTCACCGCGACCGTGCTGGGCGCGGTCCATCCCGGGCACGCGGGCGTGGCCAGTGGCATCAACAACGCCGTCTCCCGCGTGGCCGGCCTGATCGCGATCGCCGCGCTGGGGGCGGTCATCGCAGGGGCGTTCCAGTCGCACCTGGAGAGCAACCTGAGCCACACCCCGCTGGTGCGTCCGGCTCCCGGTGTCATCGCCCGTGCCCGCGCACGCCCGCTGGTCATCGCGGATCCCTACGCCCCCCAGGCCGACCGCGCGCAGCTGCACCGGGCGCTGACGGATGCCTCGGTGAGCGCATTCAGGCTCGGGATGACGATCGCCGCCGCGCTGGCCATGCTTGGCGGGCTCGTGGCCCTGATCGGGATCGCCCCGCTCAGCGCCGCGGACCGACCCGGAACAGCGCCGGGAAGCGCAGAGCCAGAAATGGATCACCATCCAGCTCCAGCCGTCGTTGGGCCAGCAATACGGTCCACTCCACCCTCCGGCTGACCAGCCGGACCAGATCGCCGGTCGAGATCCGTATCCGCGCCCCGGCCTCGGGCGCCGGACAGCGCTCCGTCCGGCAGCGCCCGTCCTTCACCCGCAACGCGTAGTGGGCACCCAAGTCGGTCAGCACGAGCTCGAACGTCGCCTCCAGGTCGCCTGCCGCCAGGGCATCGAACCGCCGTGCGATTCCAGCGCCCAGCAGGCTCACGCCATCAGGTACTGCATGGCTTCGACCGGGTCGGAGAACAGCATCAGCGCCTCGTCGGTGGCCACCATCCGCCCGTAGTGGGTGGACATCTCGTGCTGGATCGAATACGCGCCGATGTCATAGCCGAGCTGCTCTGACACCTCGCCATAGGGGATCACCAGCCGGTCGGAAGCGCGGATCTCCCAGAAGGCCGGTTGCTCTATCACCTCGACCCCGGACCGTCCAGCCAGGATCGCTGCCACCGCGTCCCCCTCGGCCGACTTGGCCATCACGATCCCCACGAAGTCAAACGTCGACTGGCCGTTGTCCGGCGGTGGCTGCGTTGTGACTTTCGCCACCGCCGCCCGGCGCATGCGCCGGCCGCCGTCGCTCCGCACGCGACGCGTGGGCGCCCGGACCGGAGCTTCCGCCAGGCCGGCTTCGGCCAGTACGTCGTCGCTGTAGCGGCGCAGCCCGCCCGAGTCGACCTCGAACGGCAGTGCCGCGACGATGGCGTCCGCGGCCTCAAAGGCCAGCGGGCGCCACTGAGCCACCCAGGCCCCCAGCTGTTCATGGTTGGCGGGCAGCAGGAAGTGCGCCAGCGCGCTGCTCCACGCGCGCACCCACTCCCATTCCTGAGTTTCCACGCGCGCGAGGGTGGGGGTGATGGTGTCACCGTGCGCGGCAGCGGCGCGGACGCCGATCTCCCGCCGCAGCAGCGTCCCCAGCACCGGCTCCAGCACCAGGTTGGCGGCGACGATCACCTCGCCCCAGTCCTCGGTGGCCGTCAGCTGCTCCAGGTAGCGCCGGGTCGGCTGCCACTCGGGGCGCCGGATGAACGCCGTCCGTGCGTCCTGAAGTGCAAAGTCTCCAAAGTGCTGTTCGAGGTCCATCGCGTAGAGGACGGTGGCCTGGGCGGCGCGCTGCTTCATCGCCGCCTGCAGGCAAACGCAGTGGGCGACGGTGTCCGACAGGCAGGCACGGGCGATCGTGGCAGTGGCCAGCCACACGCCGTGGTTGACGAACGCCGGGATCTGGAGAAAGCCGCGGAGGAACTCGACCCACGCGGGGTCGTAGTCGGCGAGCAGTCCTTCGCGGGCTGCGGCCCGGATGGCGCCGTCGATCTGCTGCTCGGCGGCACTGCCCTGCTGGTAGAAGGTGCGCTCCCACTGCTCGCCCGGGTCCCGGAAGGCGAACCAGTCGGGTGAGCGAAGTGCGGTTGACCCGTCATCCCAGGTGCCGCGTCCGTCCTCGAAGCTGACCGGCCAGCCGCGCGTGAGGTGGCGGTGCACCGAGGGCTGGGTATCGACGGTCACATCCTCGTAGATGGTGGCCCGGGAGCCGGCGGGGGCAAACCAGGTGAAGTCGCGCTCCGAGGCCTCGGCCGGCGCCACCGCCTCGGCCGCTGTCGTGAACTTGTCGACGTACACGCGCCCGGCGTCGACACCGCGGCGATCGAGCAGTGCCTGAGCCGCCTCCACCATCGGCGGGGGCCCGCACATGTACACGTCGAGGTCGCTGTCCTGAAGCCATTCGTCGACCGCCTCGTGCACGAAGCGCCCGGTGACCGGCGTGAACTCGAAGTCTGCCAGGGGTAGGGCGCGGATCTCGTCCACTCCGAACAGGTCGGCGTCGCTGCGGGCTCCGTAGAAGAAGTGGACCCGGCGCTGGGAGCCGGTGGCGGCCAGATGGCGCAGCAGCGACAGGATCGGAGCCATGCCGGAACCCCCCGCGATCATCAGGATCGGCGCGTCGCCGTCGTGCACCCGCAGCGACCCGTAGGGCCCGGTCACACCGAGCCGATCGCCGGGCTTGATCTGGCCGCCCAGCATCCCGGACAGCCGGCCGCCCGGGTAGCGCTTGATGATCAGCTCGATCCGGTCTTCGCCAGGCAGGTTGGCCATCGAGAACGAGCGCCGGGCGCCGGAGACGTGCAGGTCAACGTATTGCCCGGGCGTGAAGGCGAAACCCGGGACGCCCAACACCAGCCGGGTGATGTCGTCCGTCAGCGGTTCGACGATCTCGACGATCGCCTCGTGCTCGGCGATCGGATGCTCCAGATGGA
The DNA here is from genome assembly GCA_963744525.1 of uncultured Solirubrobacterales bacterium. Lineage (GTDB taxonomy): Bacteria > Actinomycetota > Thermoleophilia > Solirubrobacterales > Solirubrobacteraceae > Palsa-465. The sequence goes on from CAVUTV010000010.1 coordinate 124,009, forward strand.
GGCTCTCCGCGTCGAAGTGCAGGAGCTCGACGACCAGATCGCTCTGCGGGACGGCCCGGCACATGAGCGAGTAGCCGTTCGCCTGCTCGCGGTCTGAGAGGGCGAAGTTGGAGTACGGCTTGAGCTCCGCGTCCCCTTCGAGCAGGAAGCATTTGCAGGCCGAGCACTGGCCCTCTCGGCAGCCGTGGACGAGGTTCAGGCCCTGGCGGAAGGCGGCATCGAGGACGGTCTCGCCCGCTGGGCAGTCGAGCTCCAGCCCGACCGGCTCGAGGCGGACTCTCATTTCGACCAGTCGCCGCTCGGCAGTCCGAGCTCAGCGGCCACGCGGATGTTGGGGCTGACGAAATGGATGTCGTGGGACCGGATGTCCTCAAGCGTCCAGCGCCCCTCGGATTTCAGGTGGGGCTGGCCGATCAGCGTTTTGCCGTCAGCTCGCACGAAGCCGAGATCCTGGATCACCTCGGAGGCCTCCCAGCCGTTGTAGCGATCCAGGTAGTTGCGATCGCCCGTGTAGCGGCCAGGATTGGACTCGTCCATCCACAGGCACTCGGGCGAGCAGTAGAACCGGGTCCGCGGCGTTTGGGGGGCGGGCGGTGGGGGACAGATCACCCGGTGCCGGCGATCTTGTTCGGACACGCAGATGCCCTGGCAGGTCCAGCAGAAGGGCGGCGACATGTTGGTGAACTCCAAGGGCAGGAAGCCGTTGCGCTTGTCCGCGCCGTGCCGGAAGGACTCCCAGAACGGTCCGTACTCGGCATACCAGCCCGGGTACTTGGACTCGAACCACTCAAAGTCCCGCTCGTCGAGCGGATCGAAGCGCCAGTGGGCCAGTGGCCACCCGGCGAAGGCGAGGATCGCGTGGCGGTGGTGGATGCCGGCGGCCAGCCGTTCCCGCGCGCGCTCGAAGATGTCCGGCGGGATGTCCAGCCCGAGCTTGCCCAGCTTCATGATGTAGGCCCGGTGCCAGTCGTCGCGCACCCACCGGTCCCACTTGTCCAGGAACGACTCCGGGTCGGATCGGTCACGGCTGAAGTACTCCATGACGATCGCCGCGAAGATGTCGATGAACGCGTGGTTGATCCAGAAGGCCTGCTGCAGGTCCCGCTCAATCAGTGGCGCGTTGTGGTCGTCCTGCAGGACGGTCAGCAGGGTCGCGTAGCCGTTGGAGATGTGGCGCGCCTCGTCTGACTGAACGCTCAGGTAGGTGGTGGGGAGGGTGAAGTCGCCGTTGCGCGCGGCGACGTCGGGCAAGGCCACGAACACCACGTTGGTGAACGCGGTCTCGGCCACGACCTGCAGGGTGAAGGCGCACTGGATCGGATCGCCGACCATGAAGTGGCTGAGCATGTTCAGGCCGGGGTTGGTCAGCACCGAGTTACAGAAGGCCTTGGGACCGAGGTTCCAGCCGGCGGGATCGGGCGAGTGCTTGGCGTACCAGCGGGCCAGCGCCATCTGGAGCCCGGTGTGGCGGATCTCGTCGACGAACTGCACGTGGTAGCCGTTGCGCAGCTCGTTGTTGGGGACCGCGCCCATCAGCATCGACATGCAGCGCCCGGCGCCGACCTCGGCGAAGTTGGTGATCGTGATGAACGGCTTGAGGATCTCCAGCCAGCGCTCGTTCGTCTTGGCCGGCATGTTGGCCCGGACGGCCGCGTCGAGGCCGCCGTAGACCCGCTCGTCCTTCTCCAGCTCCATTGGCAGGTACTCGCGCATGATGTGCTTCATCGGGTCCTTGGCCTTGCCCGGGAACCGGTAGCGGGTGGGGTAGCGCACGGCCGGATCGTGGTAGCTGGGCTCCCAGCCGAGTTGGGCGATGCGCTCGTGGGTCTCGGTGACGCTGCGACGGCGGGGGGCGGTGGCACTCATGATCGGCACCCTACGCCCGCATTCAGGGCATATCTGTGCGTGGTTTCAGCGTTTTCAGGCCGCCTCTTTGTCACAATGTGATAAATGGCTGAACGCTGGACGGTCGAGCCGGTCCCGTCGGACGCCGTCGCCGCCGTGCGCGCGTCGACCGAGTACCTGGTGGCCTCGGTGGTGAAGGCGATCGAGGCCGAAAGCAGTGTCTATGGCGGCGTGCTGTCCGGCCCGGAGGGAACGGGGATCCGGATCGGGATCGAGCAGGCGATCCGGGCCTTCCTGGACGGCGCCGAGCGAGGAGAGCATCCGAGCGGCGAGACCGGGGAGATGTGGCGGCGCCTGGGGGAGGCCGAGTTTCAGTCCGGGCGTGAGCTCGATGCCCTGCGGACCGCGTTCCGGATCGGGACGCGAGCAGCCTGGCGCGGGGCGGCCGAACTGGCCTCGGCGGCCGGGATTCCGACGGGGCTCGTGATCGCGCTGGCCGAAGCGATCTTCGTCTACACGGACGAGCTTGCCGCCGAGGTGGTGGAGGGGTACCTGCGCATGCAGTCAGACGAGGCCGGCGAGCTGGAGCGCCGGCGCCGCCGCCTGGCCACATTGCTGCTCGACCCCGATCGCCACCCCGACCCTGAGACGCTTTCCCGGGCGGCCGAGCTGGCCCGCTGGCCGATCCCCCGCTCGCTGGCCGTGCTGTCGGTGGCCGGTCAGTCGGTCGGCCAGGTGGCTCGCGGGCTGAGCGTGCCGACACTGATCAGCAGTGACGCCGAAGCGTCCTACCTGGTGATCCCGGACCCGGAGGCGCCGCGCCTGGCCGCCGAGCTGGAGCACGCCCTCGACGGACAGGTGTCTGCGTTGGGCCCGGCCGTGGCCCCTCGCGAGGCGCGCCGGTCGCTGCACTGGTCCCGGCTGGTCCTGCGTCTGGTGCGCGAAGGCGCCCTGGCCGCCGAGCGCCCCACCCGCGTGGAGCAGCACCTGGGCCTGGCGATTCTGCTCCAGGACGAAGCGCTGGCGCGGGAGCTGGTGCGCCGTCGCCTCGCGCCGATCGAGGCGCTGCCGGCCGCCGAACGGGACCGGCTGCTGGAGACCCTGGAGGTATGGCTGGCCTTCCAGCGCCAGACGCCGGCGATCGCCGAGGCTCTGCACGTCCATCCGCAGACGGTCCGCTACCGCATCGGCCGGGTGCGGGAGCTGTTGGATGGGGCTTTGGATTCACCCGACGGTCGGTTCGAGCTGGAGCTGGCGCTCAAGGCCCGCCGGGCGCTTGACAACCCAGCGCGGGCTCCCGGCGTTTAAGTGGGTGTGAGCGTGCGCGACGAGTTCGAGGCGTTCGTGCACGGCAGCTCTGGCCGGCTGCTGCGCACGGCCCGTCTGCTCACCGGCGATCGCGGTGAGGCCGAGGATCTGCTCCAGATGACGCTGATCCGTGTGGCGCGGCACTGGCCGGCTGCATCGCGTGCTCCCGGTCCGTATGCCCACCGCGTTCTGGTCAATCTGAGCCGGGATCGAGCCAGACGGGCTGGGCGACGGGTGGTCGAGGCCCCGTGGGACGAGGTCGTGTCGGCGCCGTTCGAGGACGGCGACCGCGCCCAGGAGATGGCGCGCCGGGAGTCGGTGATCACGGCGCTGGCCCGATTGCCGCACCGCCAGCGCGAGGTGCTCGTTCTGCGCTTCTACGCCGATCTCAGCGTGGCCGAGTGTGCCGGGGCCACCGGAGCTTCGGAGGGAACCGTCAAGTCGCACACCAGTCGCGCGCTGGCCCGGATGCGCGAGCTGCTGGCCGATCCGACCCCCTTGGAGGTGTCTCCTGATGAGTGATGAAGCCCTGATCGACGAGATTCGCAGCGCCATGCACGCCGAGGTGGATGAGCTGCGGGTCCCGCCGGAGCTGCTGGCGCGGGCGCTGGCCTCGCCGCCGCGGCGGAGGCTGCCGGTCGGCTGGCTGATCCCGGCGCTGGCCGTGGGCGTGGCGGCGCTGGTGGCCGTCGTGGCGGTCACCTCCCTGGGGCACCAGGCGCCTGCGCCACGAGGCGCCGCATCGTCGGTCCCGCCGGCGGCGCGACGGCTCGTCTCCCATCTCGCTGTCCTGCGCCGGGGGCAGAGCCGGGCCGACGTGCTGCCTCATTGGGCCGTGCGGGAGACCGAATCGCTCACTGACCACGCCCGCCTGGTCGCCGGCCTGTCCCGCCGGGTCGGCTCGGTGAACCTGGGCCAGGACGGCCGCGCCCGCGTGTATGTGATCGTGCAGCGGGTACGTCATCGCGGCGACGTCGCCTCGATCGCCTTCGTAGGCCCGTTCCGACAAGGGGCGGCCATCAACGGCCCGGCTGTGGCGGCCGGAGGGGACCAGGTCGCCGCCACCGCTCGGGGACTGACCGCCGATCCGGGTCAGGTGAGCGATCTGTGGGGCGCGGTGGCGAGCATCGTGCCGGACGGGGTGACGCGGGTGAAGTGGGTATTCACGCGCGAGGGCACGAGCAGCGGACTGCCGGCGATCACCGTCTGGCCGACACTGAGAGACAACGTGGCGATCGGCCAGCTGCCGCCGACTCAGCAGGCTTACCTGAGCAGCGCCGTCTGGTATGGCGCCGGCGGCCAGGTGCTCCAATCGTTCGGTGCCGCGACCAGCGTGCCTGCAGGCGAGCAGACGTTCAGGCAGGCGCTCCAGGCAAGCGTCCACGAGCCGGTCGCACAGGTGCTGGTTCGACATTTCGGGGTGCTCAGGACGCCGTCGGCTGGCCTGCATGCGCCGGGTCTCGACCATGCGGCCATCGCCTCGCTGATCGAGCCGAACATCGTCGACCTCAACGTCGCCCAGACGCGGTCTGTCGCCTACGGGGCGACATCGGCGAAGCTGCTGGTCGTTCCCGGGAGTCAGGGAATGGCGCTTCGCTCCGTCAGCCCGATCGTGAATCAGGCGAGCGGCGGCACGCCCGCTGCCCTTTCCGGCCAGCTGGTCACGGAGAGCCGTCGGTTCCGCGGGCACAGGATGGTCGTCGGCCTGGCGCCCGATGGAAACCGAACCGTGACCGTGCTGCTGCCTGGGGGCGGGGTACGGACGGCGCGCGTGGTCGACAACGTCTACTCCGTCATCGTGCCGGCGGGTGCCCGTACCGTGGTGCTCCTGGTCCGCAATTCGGCCGGGCGCAGGGTGCGGCTCCGCCTGTAGCCGCCAGGTGCAAGGATTCGCGTATGGATGACCAGTCTGAACGCCGGATCGCGCGCAACGAATCACTTTTCCGGGAGGCCAACGAGGCGATCGAGCGCGGGCTGTGGCCCGAGCAGGAGGATCAGGTGATCCGCTTTCGCTGCGAGTGCTCAGCCGAGTGTGGCCAGCCAGTGGAGGTCAGTCCCCGGGAGTACGAGCGGGTGCGCCGGAACGGGCGCAGGTTCATCGTGCTGGAAGGGCACGAGGTGCCTGGGGTCGAGGAGGTCGTGGAGCGATATCCAAAGTACGTGATCGTCCAGAAGACGGGGACGGGCGGGGAGGTCGCAGACAGACTGGACCCGCGCGACGACTGAGCGGGCGGGGCGGCAGCGGGCGGGCGGCGCGGCGGTTAGGCGCGGCCCGGCTGGCGGCGCTTGGCCACCGCCGAACGCTCGGTGCTCGGCTTGCCGGTGAGCTGGAAGCGCATGCGCAGCTCGGTACCGCCATCGGAGCGCTCGGCGATCACGAGTTCATCGCTTTCGTGAGCGATGATCCCCAGGCCGAACCCCAGACCCGGGTTGCGAGAAGGAGCCTGATGCCCGCAACCGCAGTCGGCGACCAGGACCCACAGCTCATGAGAGGCGCGCCCGGCCGTGACCGCGAAGGAGCCGGGTTCGCCGGGATAGGCGTGCCTGACCACGTTGGTCACGGCTTCGGAGACCGCCAGCCGCACCCCGTCGAGTCGATCCTTCGCCATCCCCGCCCGGCGGGCGAATTCGGCTACGGCCACACGGGCCTGGGGGACGCTGTCGGCAGTCGCCGGGTACGTCTCGGATAGTTGCCCCTTCGCAGTGACCACCTCAGGCCTCTGCTTCCCTAAATCGCTGAGTCTCAATACTCGGGTCATGGTCTCGAAACGGGGGCTGGATCGCTCCTGGCGGGACGGAAATCTACGCCGAGTCGCCCTCGCCTGATTCGATCTGGCGGTGGTCATCCCCAGCCGATGGGTCTTGCCCCAAGGGCAGGCATACCCGGCAGAAGCCCTCCCCGAACGGCGTGAGACGAATACTGCGATGAACGCTCTTGGCCCGCGGGGTCTCCTTGATCGTTTCGAGAACGTCTGGCTGGGCTTCCAGCACCTGATACGCGATCGCGTCATCGACCGCGTCGTCCGAGAGCTCGATAAGCCCCAGTCGCAGCAGATTCCCCAGGTACGCCTCCACCCGTTCCCGGCGGCGCAGCCCGGCCTGGGACCCGATCATGTTGAGTCCGGATGTGATCAGTTGCGACCCCATCCCGATCAGGTTCGTCTCGCGAATATCCACCATCGGCTGGGGACCGTCGAGGGTGAGGGTGCGCAGGATCCGTGCCTCGTCGGGTGCCAGTTCGGTGAGGATCCGGGCGTAGGCCGGATGCACCCCATCCTCGAAGCCGACGTCGGCGGCCTGACGGAGCAGCTGGGCGCCCTGCTCGCGTAGGGTCGCCTCGGGATCCTGGCCGTTCTGGGGCAGGGTGGCTCCAGCCAGAGGGGTCAGCTGCCTGAGCTGCTGGTCCAGCTCGGAGATCCCCAGGAACTCCCGCGCGTAGGACCGCAGACCTCCGGTGACGTCCTGGTACAGCTCGGTGGCGGCGTGGGGATCGACCGTCGCGCGGGCCACCCGGGAACTGGTGCGCAGCGTCGTCTCGATCGCCCAGATCGTGGCTCGCATCCACAGGTCGGCCGCCACCCCGGCCAGCGCGGGGATCACCTCGGCCGGGTCATCCATGTGGACGACGTCTCGGGTGGCGTCCCCTTCATCGTTCAGCGGGGCGTCGGTGCCGGCCTGCGCATCTGTGTCGATGCCGTCGGCGCCGGTGTCGCCTTCGCTCCCGTCGGCCGCTTGATCACCGATGATGACCTCGGCCTCCGCGGCGTCCATCTCGATCGGCTCCGTGGCCGGCTCCTCGGGCCGGGCGTGATGCGCTTCAAATTCCTCCACCGAGAAGGCACTTACCCGCTCCGACGCGCGAGCTCTGCTCGCCCGCCGCTCGAGCCGTCGAGCACGGAGTCTCTCGCGGGCGGCTGCGCGGTCGTCGTCGATCATCGCTCAGCCGAAGATGCCCAGGTGGATCAGGCCGCCGGCCAGACCGAGCACGGCGCCATGGAGTAGCAGCAGCCACTCGTCCTCACGGGTGGCTGTCCGCAGCATCTCCGCAAACTCACTCGGGCGCATCTCTCGCATCCGCTCTGCGATCAGCTTACGGATCGCTGCGCTCTGGGTGCGGTTGAACTCCGGATCGGACAGCGGAGACATCATCGTCTCCACCGGCTCATGGGCGAAGGCGCGGCGCAGCGAGTCGTACTCCCGTGACCCCAGCGCGACCCGGACGGCCGGCCTGATCCGCCCCGTGGCCCGGTCGATGGCCGGCTCCATGGACGATTCGATCAGGGCGCGGGTGCGGTCGGACTGCGGCCCGTGCAGGAGCTCGTTGCCGAAGTTGGCGACCGTGACGATCTCATCGGCCACGATGCGGGCGTACACGTCGGCCACCTCGGGCTGCCGGCGCACGAACAGGCCCTGAAAGCGGATCGGTCCGTAGCGCCGCGGCTCGGGCGGCTCGTAGATCATCCACAGCGCCGTCCAGTTGGTGATGTACCCCACCGCGACCCCCAGGATCGGGAGCAGCCACCAGAAGGGGACGAAGTAGGTGAGGGCGGCGACCGGGATACCGAGCATGAAGCCGAACACGAAGCCGAAGTTCTGGATGAACTTCAGCTCCCGGCGCCCCATATCGAGGAACACCCGATTGGCCAGCTCTGGCTCCTCGTCAAACCGCTTGATCACCATCAGCTTGACGTCGACCAGCTGGTCGATGTGCTCGGCGATCGCCTGCGTCAGCGTGTGCACTATCTCGGGCAGCTGGTTCTCCACCCGCTGGTAGACCAGCTCGCGCAGGGGGAGCGGGAGCTCGGCCCACAGCCGTGGGTGATCCCGGTTCATCACCCGGTCGATCGTCTCCCGGGTCTCGCCCGTGAGGCTCCTGAGGATGTGATCGGAGATCTTGTCGGGATCGAGCTCCTGGAAGAACTCCCGGGGGGTGCCGAGCTTGGCGATCCCGACGTCCACGGCCAGGCTGCCCATCTTCGCCGCCCGCGAGGGGACGATCCCCTGCCACCCGATCCCGCCCACCATGATCCCCGGGATCTGACGCACCTTGTATGGCAGGTATGCCGCCGCGCGCGTGATCCAGGGGGCTCGCAGGCCGCGGAAGCGAACCGGGTAGAAGAGCATCAGCACCCCGGTCCAGTTGGTCACATAGCCGATCACACCGGTGACGAAGGGCACGGTGACGAGCGCCAGGATGCTGTGGTTCACCGCGCAACGGTATCGCCCACTGAGATGACGGCGCGGCACCCCGGCGACACGGTGCGGCGGCTCGGCCGAGGCAGATTGTTTACAGTCGTGCACCTGGTGACCTACGTCGCGCTCATAACCGGCGCCTCCAGCGGGATCGGCGAGGCAACCGCCCGAAAGCTGGCCGGCCAGGCGGACGTTCGGCTGGTGCTGGTGGCCCGCCGGGAAGATCGGCTCCGCGCCCTGGCCGCAGAGCTCGGCAACGCCACGTTCATCGCCGCCGATCTGACCGACGAGGCGGCGCCGGCCCGCATCGCCGAGGTGGTGGAGCAAGAGCACGGTGCGTTGCACCTGCTGGTCAACAACGCAGGCGCTCGCTGGAATGGCGCGTTCGCGGAAACGGGATGGTCGAACGTCGCCCGCCACATGGAGGTCAACTTCGATGCGCAGCTGCGCCTCGTTGAGGGGCTGCTGCCGCTGCTGCGCCGCACGGCGTCCGAGACTCCCTCGCGGGAGGCCGGCGCGCCTGAGCGCGTCGCTCCGGTGGCGATCGTCAACGTGGCCAGTACGGCGGCGCGGGTGTCCCGCCGTGGCGCCGGCGCATATTCGGCCAGCAAGTTCGCGCTGGCCGGGTGGAGTGACTCGCTGTATGCAGAGGAAGCTCCGAACGGGGTCCATGTCGGGCTGGTGCTCCCCGGGTTCATTGCCACCGAGGGTTTCCCCGCCACCGAGCTCAGGGCCAAGCGAATGACGCGGCTGATCGTCTCGCGGCCGGAGGTGGTCGCCGACGCGATCCTGGACGCCGGACCCGGAGGCAAGGCCGAGCGGTATGCGCCGCGTTACTACTGGCTGGCCGCCGCCACCCGGATCCTCTTCCCTTCGCTCGTCCGCCGCGCCATGGCCGGCGGCGCGTTTACCACCCACACGCCGGGATCCGGCAGCCAGTAAGCCGCCCACCGGGCCCGCTCGCAGCTGAGTCGGCGCTGGCCCAGCCGGGTAAGACCAGCCTACGCACCCGTAACAAGCCCATCAGGAGTCGCCTCACATGAACCAGACTGTCCGCCGTGTCGCCGTGCTCGGCGGGATCCGAATTCCCTTCGCGCGCCAAGACGGCCCGTACGCCCGAGCCTCCAACCAGGACATGCTCACCGCCACGCTGGACGCGCTGGTGGACAAGTTCGGCCTTCAGGGCGAGGCCCTGGGGGAGGTGGCCGCCGGAGCGGTTCTCAAGCACAGCCGCGACTTCAACCTGACTCGGGAATCGGTGCTGGGCTCCAAGCTGGCCCCCGAGACGCCGGCCTACGACGTGCAGCAGGCCTGCGGCACTGGTCTCGAGGCGACGATCCTGGTGGCCAACAAGATCGCCCTGGGCCAGATCGACTCCGGTATCGCCGGCGGGGTGGACACCACCTCCGACGCTCCGATCGCAGTCAACGAGGACCTGCGGGGGGTCCTGTTGGACCTCAACCGGGCCAAGTCAAACGCGGCCCGGTTGCGAGCCCTGGCTCGGCTCCGGCCGCAGCAGATCGTCCCGGAGATCCCGCAGAACTCAGAGCCGCGCACCGGCCTGTCGATGGGCGAGCACACGGCGCTCATGGCCCAGGAGTGGGGCATCACCCGCCAGGAGCAGGACGAGCTGGCGGTGCGCAGCCACCACAACCTGGCCGCTGCTTATGACGGGGGCTTTGAGGACGACCTGGTGATCCCGTACCTGGGCCTGGAGCGCGATCAGAACCTGCGGCCTGATTCCAGCCTGGAGAAGCTGGCCAAGCTGCGTCCCGTGTTCGGCGGTCCGGAGGGGACGATGACGGCGGGCAACTCCACGCCGCTCAGTGACGGCGCCTCGGCCGTGCTGCTCGCCAGCGAGGAGTGGGCGCGGCCCACGGCCTGCCCGTGCTGGCCTACTTCATCGCACGCGCAGACCGCCGCGGTCGACTACGTCCACAAGCGCGAGGGGCTGCTGATGGCGCCCGCCTACGCGGTGCCGCGCATGCTGGAACGAGCGGGCCTGACGCTGCAGGACTTCGACTTCTACGAGATCCACGAGGCGTTCGCCGCTCAGGTGCTGTGCACGCTCAAGGCCTGGGAGGATCCGGTCGTACTGCCGGGAGCGCCTCGGACTGGAAACCCCGCTGGGGTCGATCGATACGGCCAAGCTGAACGTCCACGGTGGCTCGCTCGGGGCTGGGCATCCGTTCGGCGCCACCGGCGGCCGGATCGTCGCCAACCTGGCCAAGATGCTGGCCGAGAAGGGCTCCGGTCGCGGGGTCATCTCGATCTGCGCCGCCGGTGGGCTCGGCATCACCGCGATCATGGAGGCCGCCAACAATGGCTGACCGTTACTCGCAGCTGATCAACACTCCGCTCGGCAAGGTCGTCTCCAAGCAGCTCGGCCTGCCCTCGCCGATCCGGCTCGAGCGCTGGGAGCCGGGGCAGCCCGGTGATCAGCGGCCCGGTGCTGCTCGCCGCCGCTCCCGGGGCGCCGCCTGGCCGCCGCCGTGGCACGGGTGCTGGCCTCGATCGACGCTCAGATCTACACGCCCATGCAGGAGGAGATTCGCACCGCGGCGGCCGCGGCCGATGCCGATGCCAAGGTGTTCAACGCCGAAGCGGCGCCGTCCGACCAGCGTTTCAAGGCGCTGGTGTTCGACGCCACCGGGATCACCTCCAGCGAGGAGCTTCGCGCCGCCTAGGAGTTCTTTCACCCCACCATCCGCCGGGTGCGGCAGCTCGGGGAGTGATCGTGCTCGGGCACACCTCCGTCAGCGGCGGCCAGCCCGCGGGAAGCCCTGGCGCAGCGTGCGCTGGAGGGCCTCACCCGCTCGATCGGCCAAGGAGGTCAAGCGGGGCGCCACCGCACAGCTCGTGTACGTCGCCCCGGGCGCCGAGGACCTGCTCGAATCGACGCTGCGCTTCTTCCTCTCGCCGAAGTCGGCCTACGTCTCCGGTCAGGTGGTCGAGATCGCGCCGCCCGGCGACGCGGAGACGGAGGGGATCGACTGGGAGCAGCCCGCTGGCCGGCAAGGTGGCGCTGGTCACCGGCGCGGCCCGTGGAATCGGCGAGGCGATCGCCGAGATGCTGGCCCGCGACGGGGCGCACGTCGTCGGCCTGGACATCCCGGCCCAGAGCCGATGAGCTGGCCGTCGTGGCGCGCCGAGATCGGCGGCTCGCGCGCTCGACCTCGACATCACCGCCGAGGACGCCCCGCAGCGATCGCCGACCACCTAGCCGAGGAGCACGGCGGCGTCGACGTGGTGGTGCACAACGCCGGCGTCACCCGCGACAAGACGCTCGGGCGGATGAGCGACGAGCAGTGGAGCACGGTGATCGACGATCAACCTGACCGCCCCGCAGCGGATCGACAACGAGCTGTTCGAGCGCGAGGCGGTGCGCGACAACGGCCGCGATCGTGTGCGTCTCGTCGATCAGCGGGATCGCCGGCAACGCCGGGCAGACCAACTACGCGACCTCCAAGGCGGGAGTGATCGGGATGGTCGAGGCCTACGCGCCGGCGCCTGGCCAAGCGGGCGTGACGGTCAACGCCGTCGCGCCCGGGTTCATCGAGACGCAGATGACCGCGGCGATGCCGATCGCGATCCGAGAGGCCGGCCGGCGGATGAACAGCATGTCCCAGGGCGGCCTGCCGGTCGACGTCGCCGAGACGATCGCCTGGTTCGCCAGCCCGGCGCTCGGCCGGCGTGAACGGCAACGTCGTCCGGGTCTGCGGGCAGAGCCTGATCGGGGCGTGAGCGGATGTCCGAGCGAACGCGAGCTCGGCGCATGCTCCGGCGATGCTCCCGGGCTGTTCGGCCGCGCGGCGGCCTGGCGATGATCCCGGGGGCCTCGCGGCTGCCCGTTCATCGGGGGGCGGCGGCGCGCCAGGACGTCCCGATCTGGCGCTCGTCCTGGACGACGTCGACGTCGATCGGACGCGGCTGGCGGCCTATGACCGGGTGTGCGGATTCCGCTTGCGGCGACACGCTGCCCGCCACGTATCCGCACATGCTGGCCTTCCCGCTCCAGCTGGCGCTGATGACCGACGGAGCTTCCCGTTCCCGGCCATCGGGCTCGTCCACATCGACAACGCGATCGTCTCAGCACCGGCCGATCCGGGCCGGTGAGCGGCTCTCGATGCGCGTCTGGGCCGACGCCGCTCGAGCCGCATCCCCCGGGGCCGGCAGTTCCGTGCGAACCGAGGTCCGTGTGGGTGACGAGCTGGTATGGGAGGAGGCCTCGACCAACCTCAAGCGCGGCGGCGGCGACGAGGCGGCGACCGGGCCGATGCTCCGTCGTCAGCGAGGACCTGCCGGCCGTCGCCACCTGGCGGCTGCCGGGCGACCTCGGGCGGCGCTACGGCGCGCGTGTCCGGGGACTGAACCCAATCCACATCCATCCGCTGACCGCGCGTCTGTTCGGCTTCCCCACGGCGATCGCCCACGGGATGTGGACCAAGGCTCGCTGCCTGGCTGCGCTCGGAGCCGCGCCTGCCGGCCGCCTACGCCGGTGAGGTGGCGTTCAAGCGGCCGATCCTGCTCCCGGCGACGGTGGAGCGGGCCGAGCGAACGATCCGGTTCGGGGTGCGGGACGCGCAGGACGTCCCCGCTTCGGCGTGCGGCGAGCCGGCATGGGCACGCCGCACCGTCCGGCGGCGTCCCTCCGCGGTCTTCTCAGACAGCTCGTCGAAAGTCTGGGGAGCGGGTCAGCACCGCGGCCGCCGTACTCAGCTCCTGCGTCGGTGAACTGGGACAGCGCGGCGCGCCAGCGAGGCTCGACCTGGGCGCGGCGCTGCTCGACCACGGCGCGACCGCGCTCGGTCAGAGACGGTGAGCACGATCCGCTTGTCCTCGGCGGAGCGCAGCCGCGTCGACCAGACCGTGGGCCGCCAGCCCCTCGAGCATCTGGGTGACCGTGGCCGGGGACAGGTCGGCGGCTTCGGCCAGCTCACGCGCGGACATCTCGCGCCGCGTGGCCAGCCCGAACAGCAGCCCGTACTGGGCGTAGCTGAGCTCGACCCGGGGCGATGGGTCTCACGGCCGCGCAGCCGCCGGACCGCGGCCATCGCGGCCTTGAACGCGCAGGCCCAGATCCTCGGAGCGGGTCGAGTCCGGTGTGGCTGGTGGCGGGGTCTCGGCTTCGGCGTGGCGGCGCTCATGCCGCCACCGCCTCGCCAGCGCAGGGCTCGCTACCGACTGGGCCGCCTCGGCCGCTCGCTGACGCCGCGCGTTGCGCTCGCTCGACCGAGCAGGACGATGCAGGGGATGATGGCCAGCGCGGTCAGACCGGCCGACCACCAGAACGCCGTGCCGTAGGCGCCGCCTGCTGCCGCCGGGCGTGTGCGCTCCGGTCAGCGAGCGCTGAAGCACGACCGCCAGGATCGCGGTGCCGATCGAGCCGCCGACCCGCTGCAGGACGTTCAGCTGTGGCGTCGCGTCGGACAGCTCGGAGCGCTCGAGCGCCGCGAACGCCGCGGTCATCGCCGGCATGAACGCGAATGCCGATCCCGATCGCCGCGGACGAGCATCGCGACCGACAGGTACGCGATCGAGGTGTGTGCGCCGATCAGCCCGAACGGGATCGTGGCCAGCGCGGTGACGACCACGCCGAACAGCGCCAGCGGCCCGCCGCCGAAGCGGTCAGTCAGCCTGCCGGCGATCGGCATCACCAGCGCCATGCCGAGGCCCTGGGGCGCGGTCAGCAGGCCGGTGTCGATCACGCTCTCGTGCCGGATGTCCTGCCAGTAGAGCGGCAGCAGGATCATCCCGCCGAACAGCGCCGCGCCGAGGAAGAACATGGCGATCGAGGCCGAGGAGAACGTCGGCCGCTTGTACAGCCGCAGCTTGAGCAGCGGATTGGGCGACGCGCAGGGCGTGCACGACGAAGAGCTGCGATCAGCCCGAGCCCGACGATGATCGGGATAGACGACCTTGGTTGCAGTGAAGCTGCCCGTGCTCGCCGATCTCGGCCAGGCCGTAGGTGAGCAGCGGCAGACCCAGGGCCATCAGCGCGAAGCCCGACGAAGTCGAGCGGCTCGGTCCGGCTGCGGCTTGACGTGCGGGGAGGATCGCAGCGCCGTGCGAGCACCGCGATCACCCCGATCGGAACGTTCACGTAGAAGATCCAGCGCCAGCTCAAGTTGTCGACGATCAGGCCACCGAGCGTGGGGCCGAGGATCGGCGCCAGCATCATCGGGCACGGCGACGATGCTCATCACGCGGCCCATCCGCTTGGGTCCGGCCGCCTCGGCCATCATCAGCTGCCCGATCGGGCAGGATCATGCCGCCGCCGACGCCCTGGAGCACGCGGAAGACGATCAGCTCCGTAGGTGGAGGTGGCGAGGCCGCACAGCGCCGACCCGAGCGTGAACAGCGACCAGCGAGATCAGGTAGACGCGCTTGGCGCCGAAGCGCGCGCGCCGCCCAGCCGGTGATCGGGATCACGGCGGCCAGCGACAGCAGGTAGCCGGTCACGACCCACTGGATCTGGCTGATCGTCGAGTGTAGCTCGCGCGCGAGCGTCGCCAGCGCGACGTTGACGATCGTCGTGTCGAGGATCGACATCGATCGATCCGAGCACCACGACCGAGCTGATCACCAGACGCGGCGGATCGATGCGGTCCGGTCGCCAGACGGCGTCTCCTTAGCTAGCGATCTATGAGGTTCCGAACATTAGGTACCGAACGATATCACGTTGCCGAGCGACGTCCGACGGTGTCCTGTCGGACGCCGAATGTGGCCGACCGTGAACCGCCCGTCGACTGCACCGGGCTACGGCGGCGCTATCTTCAGTGTCGATGACCACATTCGCTGAGCTCGGGCTGGCCCAGACGATCCTCGACGCGATCCACGACGTCGGCTACGAGTCGCCGAGCCCGATCCAGGAGCAGGCGATCCCGCCGCTGCTCGAGGGCTCGGACGTGATCGGCCAGGCGCAGACCGGGTCGGGCAAGACGGCGGCGTTCGGCCTGCCGATGCTCCAGTACGTCGATCCCGACCGAGCACGAGGTCCAGGGCGCTCGTGCTGACGCCGACGCGCGAGCTGTGCATCCAGGTCACGCAGGCGCTGCGGACCTACGGCGCGCGCAAGGGCGTCGACGTGGTGGCCGTGTTCGGCGGCGCCCCGATCCGCTCCCAGCAGGCGCAGCTGCGAGCCGGCGGCCACATCGTGGTCGGCACCGTCGGCCGCGTCAAGGACCTGATCTCGCCGCCACTCGCTGATGCTCCACGCGTGCCGGTTCGTGGTGCTCGACGAGGCCGACGAGATGCTCGACCTGGGCTTCCTGGAGGACGTCGAGCGGATCCTCGCGCTGACCCCGTCGAGCCGGCAGACCGCGCTGTTCAGCGCCACGATGCCGCCCGAGATCCGCCGGCTGGCCGACCAGTACCTGTACGACCCGGTCACGGTCAAGGTGCAAGACGGCGACGCTGACCGTCGACACCGTCGAGCAGTTCGCGCTCGAGGTCCAGCCGCGCGAGAAGGCGGACGGCTGGTCGAGGTGCTGCGAGGCCGAGCGGCCCGACCAGGCGATCGTGTTCGTGCGCACGAAGATCCGCTGCGACCAGCTGTACCGGACGCTCCGCGACCGCGGGCATGAACGTCCGCGCGCTGCACGGCGACATGACCCAGGGCGCCCGCGACGGCGTGATGATCTCGTTCAAGGACGGGCGGCTGCCGCTGCTGGTGGCCACCGACGTGGCGGCCCGCGGGCTCGACATCTCCGGCGTCTCGCACGTGATCAACTTCGACGTCCCCACCTCGCCCGACGTGTACGTGCACCGGATCGGCCGGACCGGCCGCGTCGGCCGCAGCGGCCGGGCGATCACGTTCTACGAGCCCCGCCAGCAGCGCGAGATCGAGGCGATCGAGCGCCACGCCGGCGTCAAGCTGGCGCCGTGGGTCAAGGACGCCCACGTCGCGCCGACGCCGGTCAAGGCCGCCGCCGCGACGCCACTCGAAGCCCCACGTGTCGGTCAACGGCGACGGCCGGTCGCGCAAGCTGATCGTCGGCGGCGGCCGCGCCGAGCGGGCTCGAGCCGTCGGACATCATCCACGCGATCACCGCGGCCACCGGCCTCGACGGCGAGGCGGTCCGCAACGTCCGCGTGCTCGAGCGGTTCGCGTTCGTCGAGGTGCCCGGAGCAGGACGCCGAGCGCGGTCGTCGAGCTGGCCAGCGGCACCGAGGTCCGCGGGCGGCCGCTGCGAATCGAGCTGGCCCGCGGCTGAGCCCCGTCGTGGCGCATCGGGTAGCGTCAGGGCATGAGCACAGCCAAATGAACACAACGCTGGGCACGATCGAGCTCGAGCTGTTCGACGAGGACGCGCCCAAGACGGTCGAGAACTTCCGCAAGCTGGCCGGCGAGAGCTTCTACGACGGGATCATCTTCCACCGGGTGATCCCCGACTTCATGATCCAGGGCGGCTGTCCGCAGGGGACCGGCACCGGCGGTCCGGGCTACACGTTCGAGGACGAGTTCAACCAGCACAAGGTCGTCCGTGGCGCGCTGGCGATGGCCAACGCCGGGCCGAACACGAACGGCTCGCAGTTCTTCATCGTCACCACCGACGCCGCGCCGTGGCTCGACGGCAAGCACACCGTGTTCGGCCAGGTGACCGGCCGGCATGGACGCGGTCGACGCGATCGAAGGCGCTACCGACGGGGCGCCGGCGACCGGCCGGTCGACCCGCCGGAGATCGAGTCGATCGAGTTTCAGGAAGCCTGAGAGAACGCCTGCCCGCGGTCGGCCGGCCGGCGCGAAAGCGGGCCGGCCGGAGCGCCGGGTGGGTTAACCTTGCCGCCCAGGGTCACTGACGGGCGGCCCCATCCAGCGTCGGAAGGAGTAGATGGCGAGCGTCGAGCAGCAGCAACCCGACGTCACCGGCAACGGCGGCGGGGATGGGGACTCCGGCTCCGGCTCCGGCCAGCGCGAGAGCCACGATCCGGGTCGAGAACCCGGCGACGGGTGAGCTGATCGCGACGGTCCCGCTGCTCGGTCCCGCGAGCTGGAGGAGATGGCGCGGCGCGCCGGATCGCGCGGCGCAGCCCGGCTGGGCGGCGATGGGCTTCGAAGCGCGCGCGGCGCGTGATGAAGCGCGCGCAGCAAGTGGATGCTCGACAACGCCCGAGCGGGTCATCGACGACGGTCGTCTCGGAGACCGGCAAGACGCTGTGAGGACGCGCAGCTCACCGACTTCGGCTACACCGTGACCGCGCTCGGCTTCTGGGCCAAGCAGGCCGAGAGGTACCTGGCCGACGAGCGCGTGCCGTCGTGGAACAACCCGCTCGCGGTCGGCAAGAAGCTCGTGATCCGCTACGCGCCGATCGGGTCTGGTCGGCGTGATCGGCCCGTGGAACTTACCCGATCGTCGAACTCGTTCGGCGACTGCATCCCGGCGCTGATGGCGGGCAACAGCGTGATCCTCAAGCCGAGCGAGGTGACGCCGCTGAGCTCGCTGCTGATGGAGGAGATGATGCGGGAGTGCGGGCTGCCGGCGGACGTCTTCCAGGTGGCGACCGGCGACGGGTCGACCGGCGCGGCGCTGATCGCGAAGTCGACTGCATGATGTTCACCGGCTCGACGAAGACCGGCAAGCGGTGATGAAGGCAGCCGCCGACGCGCTGATCCCGTGCTACCTCGAGCTCGGCGGCAAGGACCCGATGATCGTGTGCGCCGACGCCAACATCGAGCGAGCCGCCAACGCTGCCGCGTTCTACTCGATGAACAACGGCGGCCAGGTGTGCATCTCGGTCGAGCGCGTGTACGTCGAGGAGCCGGTATACGACGAGTTCGTCGCGGCGCGTGACCGAGAACGTGGGCGAGCTGCGCCAGGGCGCGCCGCACGGCGAGGGCTCGGTCGACGTCGGCGCGGTGATCTTCCCGCCGCAGCTCGAGATCATCGACGAGCACGTCCAGGACGCTGTGGCCAAGGGCGCGAAGGTGCTCACGGGTGGGCATCCCCGAGCCGGCACCGGCCGCTTCTACGAGCCGACCGTGCTGGTCGATGTCGACCACTCGATGGCGTGCATGCGGGAGGAGACGTTCGGCCCGACGCTTCCGATCATGCGGGTGCGGGACGTCGAGGAGGGTGTGGCCCTGGCCAACGACTCGGAGTATGGACTCCAGGCCAGCGTGTGGACCAGCGATGTCAAGCGCGGCGAAGCGGTGGCCCGCCGGCTCCAGGCCGGGGTGGTGTGCGTCAACGACGCGCAGGTCAACTACTCGGCCCTGAACCTGCCGATGGGCGGCTGGAAGTCCTCAGGTCTCGGCACCCGCCATGGCGCCAACGGAATCCGCAAGTACTGCAAGATCCAGTCGCTGTTCGTGACCCGCCGTGCGCTCAAGCGGGAGCCGTTCATGTTCCCCTACCGGGCCAGTCGGACCCGCCTGTTGAGGCGCTTCTTCAAGTTGATCTACGGGCGGTAGGCGCGGCCGATAGGGGTCGGCGGGGGGCCCGACGGGCCTGCAGAATCTGCTCCAGGCGAGCTGCGATTGTTACCAAGTTGTAGCTGGCCTGAAAGCGACTTGTGAATTGGTTGTGACCGTCCTGCGTCGAATGCCGCAACGGGGTTTTTCGGTGCTTCTTGAGTGGTAGTTTGGGCGCGCCGCCGGGTGCGAGACGGCCCGCGAGGACGGGGCCGAGCCGGGGCCCACCCAAACCTGACACAGGAGGACTGAAGTTGACCAGTAAGGCGACCCGTCTTGCGGTGGTTGCGCTGACAGCGGCTGGTGCGACCGCCGTAGGTGCCACCCCAGCCTTTGCAAGCCCCCCGACGTTCTATGTCCAGCAGCCTCACGTGAACTCTGTGAACCACGTGACACCAGAGTCCGCCAATCTGATCGGTGCGGTCGACACCGGCGGGAACCCGCTGTCGCACTTCACGGTTCCGGCGGATTCAACAGTGCTCTGGGCCGACAGCTTCAACATCACCAACTCGACCTCGAGCCCGGTCGACGAGAACCTCGACGGTCTGCCCCCAAGTGGGTCGGACCAGCAGGTGAAGAACTACGGGGCCTCCACGGGCTACTCCAACGGCGGTGCCGAGAACCACTCGGAGGTGCTGTTCGAGTACGACACCCTCAAGGACTTCCAAGCCAACGGCAACAACCCGGGGTCGGACACCATGTTCGCGACCGAGGTCGACGTTCCGACGGCGGCTGGGCTGTCAGCCGCATCGGCAGAGGTGGGTGCCTATCCGGCGGCCTCGGGGTTGGACACCGGCGCGCTTCCGCTGAAGCCGGGCACCAAGTACGTCTACTGGATCACTCTGCAGCCGGGCGCGACAACCGCGGCGCAGCAGTACAACACATACAACGGCACGACCGTGACCGCAAACCCGACCTACAGCTGCTACCCGACCACCTACGCGGCCGTGACGTCCCCGTACGACACGTACACCTCGACCGGCACGATCACAGGGGGCAGCCCGAGCACGACGCAGCGGGAGATCGATGGCCCGTGCGTTTACGTATACGGCGGTGGCTCGAACTACTACACGAGCAACTACCGGATGTTCACGACGCCGAAGCTAGGGTTCGTGGCGTTCAAGCCGACGGCGCTGGTGGCAGGAAACAAGGCCACTCTGAAGGCCATCGACCACAGCGTCGAGGCGGCTCGCGGGACGCTGGTTCTGAAGGGCCGCGTGCACCACAAGCTGGTTCCCTTCGCACACGGGGCTTTCAAGATCCGCGCCCATCACAAGAAGTCGATCACGCTGACGCTGACTGATGCCGGGAAGGGCGCTCTGGCCAAGAAGTCGCCGTTGACGACGAAGGTCGTCTACACGAGCCGGACCGACCAGCCGACCCACTCGAGGCACGTCAAGCTCAAGTAACTGGCCGGCGAGCTGGCGGCGCGTTCATACGGCGCGTGAGCCGCCAGCACACGGAGACGGTAGAGAGGCGAGGCCCGGTGGGCCTCGCCTCTTTCTTTCGTTCCGGTGAGCAGGTTGCATTGCCTTGGGATTCGGACGGCCTGGCTCACCCGCTCTCAGACCTCCGGGCGAACCCCGAGGTCGAAAGGCATCGCTTTCAGCCGCCTGCGTAGCTGCTGTAGAAGAAGCTGCCGAACAGCGGCACGGAGTTGCCCGCGGCGTATCCGGTCCGGCGGAGGTGGAACAGCTGCTCCAGCGAGCCAACCAGCGAGAAGTCGCTGAAGAGGTCCCCGCTGTCAGCGTAATTGCTGGTCACGTACTGGGACAGCACGAGCATCCCGACCTGTCCACCGCCGCCGGTTGGGCTGACACCGCTCGGCGGCGGCGTGGGCGTGGTTCCGGTCGTTGTGGTTCCGGTGGTGGTCGTACCGGTAGTCGTCGTCCCCGTTCCGGTGGTGGTGGTTCCGGTTCCCGTCGTCGTGGTTCCGGTTCCGGTTCCGGTCGTGGTCGTCCCTGTCCCCGTCGTCGTGGTTCCGGTTCCCGTGGTGGACGAGGCCGGGAGGTTGGGGAATCGCGCCGGCTGGCCGCAGCACGAGCTGTGGTCAGCGTTGGGACCGCTCTGCGGTGCCTGGGCGAACGTGATCAAGATCATTCCGTTGTTGATGTAGGCCTTCGAAGCCATGATCTTCGGCACGACCGACTGCAGGAACTTGTCGGCCGGCTCGAGCCCGGAGCTGGCACCGGACCGGCACGACGTCGCGCTGCCGTCGTCACACGGGCCGGGAAGGATGAACGAGACGTTTGGCGTCTTCGACTCGTGCTTGAGATCAGCGGGCAGTTTGTTGAGGCCAACGTCATCCTTGGCGCAGACCGACTTCCCGGTGATTCCGCGGAAGTAGACGAACGGGTTGCGCCAGCCCGCGTAGCCGTTGCTCGCATCTGTTGCGAAGAAGTGATCGCTGGCCCCGGGGCCTGGATGCCGGCATGTCGCCGCGGTCGCGGAGGCCGGCGTCGCAGCCGAGGGCTTCGCGGACGCGGACTTGGCGGTGGAGGCTGAGCCTCCGGTGCCTGGAGAGCTTGCCGGCGGCAGCTGTCTCACGCGCGTGCCGAGCCCCTCGATGTACGCCCGCCACGTCAGGTGCGCGGCGGTCAGCTCCGAGGCCAGGGTTGGAGTGTCGGCCGGATAGACACAGCCGTTACCCATAACCTGGTGGTGCCCGCCGTTCAGCCCGGGCCGCACCAGCGCGTAGCGAGCACAGTCGGCGGCGGTCTGCTGCGTCGGGCCCTGCCCGGAGATCAGTCCGATCTCATTGGCCAGATCGCCCTGCGTGACCGCGTAGAAGTAGGGGACGGTCTCTCCCTGGGTGGCCAGAGTCGTGTTCAGATAGGTATCGCCGGTGCTGGGCGCGAACGTCTGCGCATAGCCCTGATCGCCGAGCACGATCACCCAGACGTGCTTGATCGGCGGCAGTCCGTTGCTGGATCCGCCGCCGCCACCGCCACCTCCTCCGCCGCCGCCTCCTCCCCCTCCCGAGGGTGAACTGGGCGAAGCCGGTGAGGTTGTGGGACTGGCGGTGGCGGGGGCGGTGATCGTGATCGTCCGCTGGGCTGGAGAACCCGGCGAACTCGCAACGATCGATCCGGCTGAGCCGCCTCCACCCAAAGTCGGGGGGGTGTTTGCCGGCAGGATCCGGTAGGCGCCGGTATGGCGGTTCACGAGGATGTTCAGTGGCGAATCGGCCTGGACCAGGTTGGTAGTGCCCACCACGGTCCCGAACGCCAGCAGGCACAGAACCGAGGCTGCGATCGCACGGCCAGACGGCATCTCCATCGGCACGCCGAACAGAGATGGGGCCGGAGTCTTGTCAAGGAGGGGTGGCGGCTCCGGCTCAGGTAACCGCGGCGGCGCATTTTTCTCTGCCATCCGCGTCAACGTGTCGAGGACGGGGGCAGGCAGCGGTAGCACACGCTCGCCACAACCCAGGCAGTAGCGCTGGGTGGGCGTCAGGCGGGAGGCGCAGAGTGGACAGGTGGTGGGGGACACGCGCGGGCTGGAGATCTTGGGCACGAACCTCCAATTCTGGCTCACTCGTCGCCTCGAAATGTGAACGGGTTGTGGTCACCGTTTGGTCACAAGTTGATCGAACGTGCCGATACTCTGTGAGCTGCAGATGGCCGAAGTTACAGACGACACGGTCGTGGGGCCTCCGGCGAATCGCGTGGGCGGATCTGGGCCCAAACCCGCTGCCCCGATCAAACCCGCTGCCCCGATCGTCGACGTGTCGAGCGATCGTTGCCCGTCGTGTGGTGCCGACCTTGCGGTCGACCAGCGCTATTGCGTCGAATGCGGTCACCGGCGGGGCAAGCCCCGATATACCCTGGCCGCGCCCGAGCCGGCCGTGCCCGTCGCTCCTCCACCGACGCGTTCGGGCGCCCGGTTCACGCCGGGCGTCGCGCTGCTCACGGGACTCGCAACCCTTCTGCTGGCCCTGGGCGTCGGCGTGCTCATCGGGCACTCGGGCAGCAACGCCAGCGGGCGCCAGCCGGTCAATGTCACGGTGGGCAGCGGTGGAGCGGCGGGGCCCAGCGGAGGCGTAGCGGCGGCCACGGGCGCGGCAGCCGCCCACCACAAGAGCTCAGGCGGCCACAAGTCGACCCAGCATGCCACTCACACAGCGGCGTCCACGGCGGTACCTAAGGCGACAAAGGTGATCGTGGCGCCCACTAAGAAACTCCAGAAAGCGGCTGCCATCGCGTCCAAGCACGTGAAGAACACCTCGAACCAGAATTCGATCGGCTCGAAGTGTAAGGCGGGGACGCCCGGCTGCCACAACGGCAAGGAAACCGGCGTTTTCTTCGGCGGAGGAGGGTGATCGAAAATGGCACGTCCGTTCCCCGGCATCAAGTCGAAGCGAGCTCACCGGACTCCCACGGAGACGGTTCACAACAGCAGCCAGGTGATCGACCTGCGCCGCAGGCGTGACCAGCTCAACGCACGCGTCGCCGAACTGCAGTGGGACCTGGGCGGCCTCGTCTACGAGATGGCGATCCGCGACCGCGTGCGCGTCGACCTGATCATCACGCATGCGGCGAAGCTGCAGGACGCGGACGCCGAGCTGGCCGAGGTCGAGCGAATCCTAGCTCTCGAGCAGACCTCCACTGCCGGGGTCTGCGGCAACTGCGGCGCACCGCACTCCAGCGGAGCCGGGTTCTGCTGGCAGTGCGGTCAGCAGATCCTGCGTCCGGTCAGCGCCGATTCGATCCTGACGTCCGCCTGACGTCGCCGACGTCGGGGTCACTTCCGCCTAAGCCACGCCCCTTGACGCGGCGGGGACGCAATCAACCGAACCGGCCGCTGACGTAGTCAAGCGTGCGGGAATCGGCTGGTGCCGAGAACAGCTTCTCGGTCACGTCGTACTCGATCAGGGTTCCCACCTGGTCATCGTTCAGGCTGAAGAAGGCGGTGCGATCGGCGACGCGCCCCGCCTGCTGCATGTTGTGCGTGACGATCACGATCGTGTACTGCTGCTTCAGGCGGTGGATCAGAGCCTCGATCGACGCGGTTGAAATCGGGTCCAGCGCCGATGCCGGCTCGTCGAGCAGGATCACGTCCGGCTCGATGGCGATCGTGCGGGCGATGCACAGCCGCTGCTGCTGGCCACCCGAGAGGCCGAGCGCGCTGGTCCGCAGACGATCCTTGACCTCATCCCACAGGGCTGCTTCCCGCAACGCGCGCTCGACGCGCTCATCGAGATCGCCCCGCATCCCGAGGTTGCGCGGTGCCCAGGCGACGTTGTCGAAGATCGACTTCGGGAACGGGTTGGGCTTCTGGAACACCATCCCGATCCGCCGGCGGACCTCCACGCGGTTCGCCCGCCGGTCATACATGTCGTGGCCGTGATAGGTGAGTCGCCCGCTGAGCCTGAATCCGACGATCGAGTCGTTCATCCGGTTCATGCAGCGCAGGAACGTGCTCTTGCCGCAGCCTGAGGGACCGATCAGCGCCGTCGCCTCGTTGCGGTAGATGCTCATAGTCACTGAGTCGATCGCGCGCACGCGGCCGTAGTCGACCGCGACGTTGTTCGCCTCGAACACGGTTTCTCTGGTGATCGATTTGGCGTCGACACGGTCGTCCCGCGCGGTGGCAACGCCGAACGTCGAGAGGCGAACGCGTGGCCGGGCTCCTTCCGGCGGAGTGGTCTCAGTCAGGCTCATATTCCGCGCTTCTTTCTGCTCTGGTTCAGCCACAGGCGTGCGGCAATGTTGACGATAAGAATGGTGAACATCAACAGGAACGCCGCCCCCCAGGCTTTGGCGACCGCCGCCGGATACCCGGAATTCACCAAGTTGTAGATCTCGACGGGCATGGTGGGCACGGAGTGCAGCGGATTGACGGCGTAATTCTGCGTGAACACCGAGCAGGTGAACAGAATCGGCGCGGTCTCGCCGGCGGCTCGGGCGATCGCCAGCACCGTGGCTGTGAGGATGCTGCCGGAAGCCGTCGGCAGCACGACGCCGAGCGTGATCCGCCAGCGTGCCACCCCGAGCGAGTCGGCCGCCTCGCGCAGAGGCTTGGGGACGCGTGAGAGGGCCTCCAGGGTGGCCCGTGCGATCAGCGGGAGCTCGACGATCGACAACGCCACGGCAGCGGCGATCACCGACTGTTGAAAGTGGTCGACGATGAGCAGGACGACGAACACACCGATGATGATCGACGGCAGTCCAGCCATCAGGTCGAGCGCGGTCTCCAGTATCGCCGCCACCCGTGGCCGCGCGAACTCCGACACGAACAACGCCACCATCACCCCTATCGGAAGGGCGATTACCGTCGCGAGCAACGCCAATTCGATCGTGCCGACCATCGCCGGGCCGAGCCCACCGCCGATGCCGTTGTAGGGCGGCAGCTGACCGGTGAAGAACGTCGAGCTGAGCTGGCTGATCCCCTGTGTGGCTGTATAGACGACCAGGATCCCCAGAATCGCCACGGCAAGCGCGGAGGCGCCGACCGCCACCGCGATGACCAGCCGGCTGACGAGCTGCCGGCGGACGAGGTTGCCTGACGGCGTCAGCCCGTGGGCCGGATCTGCGATCGCGCTCACCACGCCCTCCTCGCCCCGCGGGTGACTGTCCGGGCGATGAGGTTGACCATCAGTTCGAGCACCAGCAGAATCAGAGCCAGGTAGAACATCGAGGAGAGGTGGAGCGCGTTCACCGGTTCGCTGAACTGGTTGACGACCTGGGCGGACAGCGTGTCGCCCACCTTGAACAGATCGATCGGTGCCCTCGGCGAATCGCCGATGATCAGGGCGACGGCGATCGCCTCACCCGCCGCTCGTCCGAAGCCCAGCATGCACGCGGCGCTGACGCCGCTGACGGTGGTTGGCAGCACGACGCCACGGATCACCTCCCAGCGGGTCGCGCCGAGGGCCTCGGCGCCGTCCCGCAGCTCCTGCGGGACGGTGAGGAACACATCACGGGTCAGCGCCGCGATGATCGGGAGGATCATGATCGTCAGGACGATGATCGCTGCGAACAGCGAGTTGCCGACCCCCTCTGGCGGCCCGAAGAAGGGCAGGAAGCCGAACACGGAGTGCAGCGGCGGCTCCAGGGTCGACTTGACGAAGGGCAGGATCAGCCCGATCCCGATCAGACCGATCACGATGCTCGGGATCGCCGCCAGCATCTCCACCAGCGGCCCGACCACAGCCGCCACCGTTCGAGGTGCCAGCACGCTCAGGAACAGTCCGATCGCGATGCCCAGACCGGTCGCCAGGATCAGGCTGAACACCGAGGTGATCAGCGTCCCGTAGAGCATCGGCCAGGCGCCGAACTGCTTCAGGTTCGGAATCCACTGCGTGCGACCGAGGAACCCGATTCCATACTTGTCGATCGCCAGCGACGCGCCGTGGATCAGCTGGTAGATGATCGCTACCAGCAGCAGGCAGATGAGCACGCCAGCGGCCAGCAGCACGATCCGCAGCAGTCGGTCGGCCCGGGTGTCGAACCGGTTGAGCCGCGCGATTCTTTTGCGCTGCAGCTGGCCGACATCCGTGTCGGGAGAGGCGAGGGACGACATGGCCGGCTGAGGCTATACGAGCCTGATCGGCCGCGAATTCAGTCAAAGGGTTTTTAAAAGCACTGACACAAGTTGGTAACAAGTGGCCCCATTGATTCGGAGATCCTTCGCTGCGAACGTCGGGTGGGCGGACGTTTGGTTTCGTCGCAGCGGGATCGGCTACCAGCACCACCCCTGCTAGAGCCCCACCCCTGTCTGAAAGGAATCAACCTTGCATCTCAAGAGGATCGTGTGCATCGGCGCCGCCGTGTTCGGCGTTGCCAGCACCACCGCCGTGGCAAGCGCCAGCGCCAACATAACCGAGGCCGGCTCTTCGCTCGTCTATCCGCTCGTGTCGACATGGGCCTCCCATTACTCTGGGGTCAGCCCCTCGGCCGGTGGCTCCGGTCACGGAATCCAGCTGATCCAGCAGGGGGCCGTCGACATCGGCGCCTCCGACGCCCCAATGACCTCCGTGCAGTACCACGGAGACACCGCCGGCACGCCGGTGCAGATTCCGTGGGCGCTGACCGGCACCGGGCTCGGTTACAACATCCGCGGCGTCGGCTCCGGCCTGAGGCTGACCGGTCCTATCCTGGCCAAGATCTACACCGGCAAGATCACGAAGTGGGGCAACTCCGCGATCACCAGGATCAACAAGCATTACGCGAGGGCACTGCGCCGTGGCGGCAAGATCACTCCGGTCTACCGCTCGGATGGCTCGGGTGACTCCTACGTCTTCCAGCACTTCCTCACGAAGGCCGGGCAAGGCGCCTGGAGGTTCGGCTATGCCACCGCCTGGGGCGGCTCGACCGGCGTCGGCGAGAACGGCAACGCCGGCATCGCCGCTACCGTGCGCAAGAACCGAGGCACTATCGGTTACATGTCGGCCGCATACCTGATCCTGCAGCACATTCACACCGCACAGATCCGGAACGCCGACGGCAAGTACGAGTTCCCGAACGCCCCGAACATCGCGGACGCGGCGCGCTCGAACTCGCACATCTCGGGCCAGGGCCCGGGCTTCGGCGGGGTGAACATCGTGTACCCGGCACGTCGGTACAAGACGGCCTACCCGATCTCCACCTACAGCTACGCGATTGTCAACAAGAACGACTCACATCTGGGAGAGGTGCAGGCCTTCCTGACCTGGGTGCTGAGCACCACCGGTGGTCAGCGCTACGGCGGGACCCTTGACTTCCTGCCGCTGCCCAGCTCAATCCGCCACGCGGACGACAACCTGGTTGGGAATCTGTAACCCGGCCATCTGTCGACTGTCGGATCGGCGCCCCGGACCTGGCTTCACCGCCGGGTCCGGGGCGCCACCGCTTTAAACCGGTTGGATCCGCCCGGCTAGCCGAGCGAAACCCCCAGCAGGCGATCCAGCGCCGCGACCGTCTGCCGCGTATCCACGTGATGAATCGTGGCCATCCCGAGCTCGGCCGCCGGCGTCAGGTTGAACGGCAGATCGTCGACGTACACACACGAGGACGGCTCCAGTCCGATCCGCTCCGCCCCCAGCTCATACATGCGAGGGGCGGGCTTGCGCATCCCCTCCCGGGCGGAGATCACGACGCCGTCGAAGAGTTCGTCCAGCATCGCCGCGTCGTAGTGGCGCTCGACCCAGGAGTTGGAGATCAGTCCCGTCCGGATGCCCGAACGGCGGGCGTGCAGCACCGCGTCGCGCATCGCCACGTCGGCACGGGACCCCGCGAACATCCGGTCGATCAGGTTCTCCGGGTCTACACCCAGGAGCCCGCCCAGCCGCGTCTGAAATTCCGTCTCCGACATCCGCCCGCATTCGAGCTCGATCAGCAGCTCGCGCGCCGCCCGGTCCCCGGCGAACCGGCGCATGATCACGTCAGTCTCGAGCCCTTCGTCGCGGCAGAAGGCGCCAAAGGACTCGAACAGGTTGCTGGTCAGGACTCCGCCGTAGTCGACCAGCAGCCCTTTGTAGCCGACCGGCTCAGAAGCCACTGCGTGTGACCTCCAGCGCCCGCTCGGCCAGATCCACCACGGCGTTCCCGAACGACTTCAGATACGGATCGTCGGTGCGGCCTTCGACGGCCCGCTTGTAGTTGCCCTCCATGAACACGACGCCCTTCCACAGCGCGAGCGTCACGTACCAGTCGAGCGCTCGCATCGAGCGGCCGGAACGCTCCTCGTAACGCCGGATCACCTCCTGGCGGGACGGGAACCCGGGCAGTGTGGTGACGGCCTGAAGGTTGAAGCCCCCCAGCTGGTCGCCCGGCTGGTGCCAGTGGATCATCATGTAGCCGAGATCGGCCAGCGGGTCGCCGATCGTGGCCATCTCCCAGTCGAGGATCGCCGCCAGCCGGGCCGGCGCCCGGGTCAGGTACATCGTGTTGCCGAGGCGGTAGTCGCCGTGCACGACGGTGGCCCGAGGCGAGTTGGGCATGTTCTCGGCCAGCCAGTGGCCGAGCTGCTCCACGGCAGGCAGATCGCGCGTGCGATTGTGCTCCCACAGGCCGGAGAACCGGCGCAGCTGGCGCTCCAGGTAGCCGGTCGGCTTTCCGAAGCCCTCCAGCCCAGAGTTGCGCCAGTCGACCGAGTGCAGCTCCACCAGCGCGTCGATCAGCTCATCAGCGATCCGGTTACGCTCGCCTTCGTTGTCGAGCGGCTCAGGCAGGCGGTCGCTGATGACCTCCCCGGCGACGCGTTCCATCACGTAGAAGGGCGTGCCGATCACCGACGTGTCTTCGCACACCGCCAGCACTCGAGGTGTCCGCACGGGCGTTGGCTCCAGCGCCGCCAGCAGTCGCGCCTCCCGCAGCACGTCGTGCGCGCTGGGTGGCAGCGGCCCGCGCGGTGGCCGGCGCAGCACGACGCCGGTGGACAGCGCAAACGTGACGTTGGAGTGACCGTCGCCGATCGGCTCGGCCGACAGGTCGTCGGGCGCCTCCAACCCAGCCCGAGTCAGGAATCGCCGCAGCCCCTCCATGATCAGCAGCGGTTCCCGCTCGATTGGCCGCTCCCTCTGCGTGCGGTCTCGACGATGTCGTCCGGTGCGGAAGCGGTCGGGGTCATGTGGCCGTCGAGAGCCTACTGGTCGGCAAGCGGTTGCCCGCCGCCGGCGGCTTTTGGCTCGCCGGCGGCGTCACACGGGGAGCGCCGGCGGGCCTCCGACCGTCCGGTCGAAGCGCCACCCCGTGAGCTGGTCGCGGCTTCCGGCCAACCCGACCACGACCGCACCGGTCCGCTGCTCGATCGCTGTGAGCAGAGCGGCCAACCGGTCGCGCACCGCGCTTCCGCGCTGTGTCTCATCCGAGGCCCAGTCGGCCTCGTTCATCTCTTCCAGCAGGATCGTCACGCGGTCAGGGTGACGGCGGGCGATCTCGTCCACGAGCGCCTCGGTGGTGCTCGTACGGTCGACTATTGCAAGCAGGTCACTCATATGGGGGAGTCTTCGCCCGCGTACTTAAAGACTGGTCATAAGGCAAACGCAGAATTGCCTCTCATAATCAGAAGAAGATGCCTGAGCTACCCGAAGTCGAGATCACAGCCAGACTGATCGGCGCCGCTGTGAGTGGCGCGGTCGTCGAGTCCGCCCAGGCTCCCGGCATCAACGCACTGAAGACCTTCGATCCGCCCCTCAGCGCGGTGGAGGGCCAGACCATCACCGGCATCCGCCGCCGCGGAAAGCTGTTCCTGATCGACTTGACCGGTGAGCTCACGCTGATCGTGCACCTGATGTCGGCGGGCCGGCTCCAGCTGTTCGACAAGCGCGCGTCCCTGCGTGATCGCACTTCGCGGCTGCTGCTTCGCCTGGCCGACGGACGCGAGCTCCGCCTCCGGGAGTTCGGCACCCGTCAGCGAGCCTGGGTCAAGCTCGTGCACACCAAGGACGCGGACACGGAGGAGACGATCGCTGCGCTCGGCCCCGAGGCCTGGCCCGATCCGCCTGACCCCCCGGGTCTGGCCGAGCTCCTGGACCAGCCCCGGCCGCTGTACGCGATCCTGCGGGATCAGCACGTGATCGCCGGTATCGGGCGCTCCTGGGTCGACGAGATCCTGCACGCCGCTCGGCTGTCCCCGTTCAAGCGGGGCTCGGACCTCCAGGAGGACGAGGCCGAAGCGCTCCGGCAGGCGATCGTCGAGCAACTCACCCGCGCTGTCTCCCACTACGAAGCCGAGCTCCAGCTTCCGGTTCCAGACAAGCTGCCGATGCCGCTGCGCGTCCATCGCCGTAACGGCGAGCCGTGCCCTCGCTGCGGAGAGCGCCTGGAGGCGGTCTTCTACGAGGATTACGTGATGTGCTACTGCCCTCACTGCCAGACCGAGGGCAAGGTGCTCAAGGACCGACGGTTGAGCCGCCTGCTCAAATGAACGCTGTCCAGCCACTCCCCGAGCGGATTCCCGGCCCGGACGGGATCCTTCTGCGCCGCTGGGAGCCAGCCGACGCCGAGGCTCTCATGCAGGCGGTGACCGAGAGCGTCGAGCACCTGCGCCCCTGGATGCCCTGGATCGCCCAGGAGCCGATGTCGGTGGCCCACGCGCATCCAGCTGATCGAGAGTTGGGAGCGAGACCGGTCGACCGGCGGCGACGTCATCCTCGGCGTATACAAGGACGATCGCATTGCCGGTGGCTGCGGATTGCATCGCCGGCTCGGCCCCGGCGGCCTGGAGATCGGCTACTGGATTCACGTCGACTATTTGCGCTGCGGCCTGGCCACTCTGGCCTCTGCGCTGTCAACCGATGCCGCCTTCGAGCGACCCGAGATCGACCGGGTGCAGATCCGCCACGACAAGGCCAACCTGCGCAGCGGCGGCGTGCCGAGCAAGCTCGGGTTCACACTCGTGCAGGAGGTTGCCGACGGGATCGAGGCACCGGGTGAGGTGGGCGTGTCCTGCCACTGGCAGATCACGCGCCAGGAGTGGGAGCCTCGCGCGCCCCTCGCCGCCCAGTTCAGCCTGCGCAGCTGATCCGCGATACTTCAGCCATGGCACTCGAAACCGGCGATCAAGCCCCAGACTTCACTCTGCAGAACCAGGACGGACAGCCCGTCACGCTCTCCGAGCTCCGCGGCAAGAACGTCGTCGTCTACTTCTATCCCAAGGCCGACACACCAGGTTGCACAACCCAGGCCTGCGGGATCAGGGACCACAACTCCGACTACGAAAAGGCCAACGCGGTCGTGCTCGGCGTCTCACCCGATCCCGTCGACGACCTGTCCAAGTTCGCCGACAAGTACGGCCTCGCATTCACGCTGCTCTCGGACGACGGCCACAAGGTGGCCGAGCAGTACGGCGTTTGGGTCGAGAAGAACATGTACGGCCGCAAGTACATGGGCAACGAACGAACCAGCTTCGTGATCGACCCTGACGGGAAGATCAAGCAGATCTTCCACAAGGTCAAGCCGGCCGAGCACGACGAGCTCGTGCTCGGGGCGCTGACCGCTTCCTGACCGCCCCGGCACGCAGCTCAGGCGCGTCAGCCGGAGCTACGAGCAGGCCTACGGCTGAGCCCGGGACCGGGTGGGATCGCGCTGCGCGCGATCCCACCCAGCCCGCCTGCAGCTCAGCCCGTGAAGGCGGGCGCCACCGACGGCGTGATGAACGTCATGTCCTTGCCGTCGGCCTTGCCGGACGCGTTGCTTGCCACCACCCGGAAGTGGTACTTCGTTGCGGGCTTGAGGCCGGTCAGCAGCGCCTTGACACTGCTGTACTTGCTGGCCGCCTTGAGCGAGTGCTTGCCGGTCTTCTTCCCGTACTTCTTCGTCGTGCCGTACTGGAAGTAATAGGTCGTCTTGAGCCCTTCGGGGTTCACCGACCCGTGGATCGTCGCCGACGTGCTCTTCACGCCGGTCGCCTTGTGTGTGACCGCCTTGGGCTTCGGCTGCGCCGTGTAGCTGATCGTCACCATCGCGGTTGCGGTACTTGCCGCCGGCGCGGTCACATCGCTGGCGTGTTTGGCGGTGAAGCTCGCGCCGCCGCCGCCGGCTCCACTGTTGCCGTCGCTCGCCGGGCTTTCGGTAACGCTGGCGCCACCGCCACCACCGCCACCGTAATAGCCACCCCCACCGCCACCGCCACCGAACGAAGGCGCGTTCGTGGCGCCGTTCCCGCCGGCGCCGCCCGTTCCGGCGGTTCCGGCGAATCCGGGGGTCGAGCCGCTATTGCCGTCAGAGGCACCTCCGGCGCCGCCGGTGCTTGGCGTGCCGGCTCCACCCCCCTGGGCGAACCCGGCGCCGCAGTTGCCGCCGCTGGTCCCGCCGGCCGCGCCGGCGTTGCCGCCGTTGGCGCCGCAGTAGCCAGCTCCGCCGCCGCCTGCCGCCACGACGAGCCCTCCGCCAGCGCCCAGGGAGGTCACGCCGACGCCGGACGCGCCACCGCCGCCTCCGCCACCTCCGACCGTGCCTGTGCCGGTAGCGCCACCGCCTTCAGTACCGCCGCTGCCGGGGGTGGGCGTCGTTACGCTCGCGGTCGATTTGACGAGGGGTGCTTCAAAACACGACCCCCCGGCTCCTCCCACCCCAACGAACAGCGTCGAACCTGGCTTGACCTTCACCGTGGCAGTGACTGCCGCGCCATCGCCGCCCAGGCCTTCACCCCCGCCTGGGCTGCAGCTTCCGCCGGCCGCCCCGGTCGCGCTCACGGTGATTTTGGCGACGTTGTCCGGCACCTTGAACGAATAGCTACCCGGCGTGGTGTACGTCTTGGTCTTCGCGGCAGCCGACGTGGCCGCCGTCGCGCCGACCGGTACCGCAAGTGCGGCCGCCGCCGCCACGATGCCCGCGGCGCCGACGAGCGACCGCTGCCGCAGTTCCTTTGTCACCAGCAACTTACCCTCCTCGTGAAGTTTGGAGGCGGGATCCTAACTCATGGGTGGGGGGGCTCAGCCTCGAGGCACGCAGCGCAATAAGCACCGGCGCAAACCGGTGACGGGAACTGCTGGCACCCAGCGAGTGTCGGGTCAGACGCTCAGGACAATCCCTCGCGCGCTTCGCGCACGAGCGTGACTGCCTCCGGGAACACCACAGCCATCACCGAGCGCAACTGCTCGGCCTGCTGCTCTGTGGTGCCCTGGATGTTGACGCGGTTGAGCGAGGCCACAGTCAGATCAACTGCCAGCTTGATGGCGTTGTCGGCCCAGGCCAGCTTCTGCGCGCCCTGCATCTGTTCGGCGAATTCGCCGAGACGTCGCTGAATGTCGTCAGGATCTCCGAAGAGTCCGCCGAAGCCGCTTCCTTCCATGATCCAATCGTACTCCGCCGGGAATGCCCGGCCGCGTCACGAGACTAGACTCGCGGTTTCGATGTCTCGCTCCCAACCCAACCGCGTGGTGCAGGCCCGCATCGAGCTGGCGATCAAGCTCATGTCCCCGGTGTTGGACGTGCTCCTGGCCGCCGGCGATCGCGCATCCAGGCTGCTCAGCTCAGGTGAACGGGACCCACTGCCACCCCGGCTTCCCTCGCACGGCGAGCACGCACCACGTGGGCTGCCGGCCGCTCGCATGCGCTCGCCGCGGCGCTGACGGGTTCCGAGCGGCCCCGTCCGACTAGCATTGCCATCCCATGGAAGCGGTCGAGACCCCTGTGAGCGCCACCGAGCAGGTTCGCTACGAGTCCGGCGTGCGCCAACGTTACGCCGTGATCGCACTGGTGGCCGGCGTCCTGCTGGTCATCCAGGCGGTGATCCAGTACACCGGACCGCACACGACGGTCTCGGAGCTGACGCTCGACCTGCTCACCGCCCACCGCCGCTTTCCACTGGATCTGATCGGGTCAATCCTGGACTGCGCCGGCCTGATCGCGCTGGCGGTAATGCTCGTCTGGCTGCACGCGATCACGCGGGCGCGCCACCGGGAGACGCGTGACTTCATCCGCTGGATGACGCTGATCGGGGCGATCCTCTCCGGAGGGCTGGCAATCGCCTACGCCGTGTTCATCTCGCTCAAGGCCCACCAGTTCGTCTCCGCGCCCAACCAGGGTTACCCGGAGGCCAACAAGCTCACGAGCGGCGGCGTGATCACCGTGCTGCCGATCCTGGCCCAGCTGGGGTCGCTGCTGCTCACGGCCGGATTCATCTGGACCACGCTGAACGCGACGCGGGTCGGGTTGCTGACCCGCTTCGTCGGCTACCTCGGCGCGTTCGCCGGGCTGCTCGTCCTGTTTCCGATCGGATCCCCGGTTCCCGTCGTGCAGGGCTTCTGGCTCCTGGCGATGGCGATGCTGATCGCCGGACGCTGGCCGAATGGGACACCGCCCGCCTGGGAATCCGGTACCGCCATACCCTGGTCGCCGCTGAGTCAGCCGCGCGAGCGTGGGCAGCGACCGCCCCCTCGGGGACGCACCTCACGCCGGCAACTGGCGCAGTCCGCCGCTCAGGCCTCCGCTCAGGAGAAGGGCCCACCCAAGACCGCCAAGCCCGCCGGCCGAGGGAGCGCTGCGGCCGATCCGGCGCCCGCCGGCTCCGCCAGTCCCAGCGCCAGCGCGGGCAAGCGCAAGCGCAAGCGCAAGCGCTAACCCCGGCTCAAACAAACGTCCAATCGGCCGTCCAGGGATTCATGGACACTCGCTTGACGCTCGATACCCCATCCGAACCCCAGAGCGGTGTGGCTCCGACAAGCCCGCCAGCTCATCCAGAGTAGGTTCCCCCTACCAGTAGCAAAGCCCCGATCCGCCCCCGGCAACCCCACCGGGGGCGGATCCCTTTAACGGCAGCGCCTGCGGCTCTTGCGGTGCTCGCAGGTCGCCGGGTGGCTACTCCTCGCCTGCTGCCTGTTCGGCGTTGATCTTGTCCTCCAGGGCCGCCATCACCGCCGGATCGCGGAGCGTCGTGACGTCGCCCAGCGCCCGGCCGTCCGCGATGTCCCGGAGCAGCCGGCGCATGATCTTCCCTGAGCGAGTCTTGGGGAGGTCGTCGGCCCAGATGATCCGCTTCGGCCGAGCGAACTTGCCGATGCGGGTGGCCACCGTGCCCCGGATCCCCTCCACCAGCTGCTCGGACCCGTCCATGTCGCCCTGGAGCGTGACGAACGCGGTGATCGCCTGCCCCGTGTCCTCGTCGTGCTGGCCGATGACCGCGGCCTCGGCGACGGACTCATGAGCGACGATCGCGGATTCCACCTCGGCGGTGGACAGCCGATGGCCGGACACGTTGACGACGTCATCGATTCGCCCGATCACCCAGTAGTAGCCATCCTTGTCCTTCCGGGCCGCGTCGCCGACCAGGTAGATCTCGTTGCCGAACCGCTTGAAGTACGTCTCGATGAAGCGGTCGTCGTCCCTGTACAGGGTGCGGAGCATCGACGGCCACGGGCGCGTCAGCACGAGCAGGCCCTGGCCCTCATCGACCGGCTTGCCGTCGCGCTCGTCCACCACCTCGGCCTTGATGCCGGGGAACGGCAGCGTGGCCGAGCCCGGCTTGGTCGAGACGATCCCCGGGAGCGGGGTGATCATGATCGCGCCGGTTTCGGTCTGCCACCAGGTGTCGACGATCGGGCAGCGCTCCCCACCGATCACCTTGTAGTACCAGAGCCAGGCCTTCGGATTGATCGGCTCTCCGACCGAGCCGAGCAGCTTCAGCGAGCTCAGGTCGAACTTCCGCGGGTGCTCGGCGCCCCACTTGATGCACGCGCGGATCGCCGTGGGGGCGGTGTAGTACTTGGTCACCTTGTAGCGCTCGACCAGCTCCCACCAGATCCCCCGGTGGGGGTAATCCGGCGCGCCCTCGTACATCACCGAGGTCGCGCCGTTGGCCAGCGGCCCGTAGACGATGTAGGAATGGCCGGTCACCCAGCCGACGTCGGCGCAGCACCAGTACACGTCCTCGTCGGGGTGCAGGTCGAACACGTACCGGTGGGTCGCCTTGACGCCGGTCAGATAGCCGCCCGTCGTGTGGAGGATGCCCTTGGGCTTGGCCGTCGATCCCGAGGTGTAAAGCACGTACAGCGGGTCCTCCGCGTCCATCTCCTCCGCCGGGCACTCGGCGTCCGCGGCGTCCATCATCTCGTGGAACCACACGTCCCGGCCGTCCTTCATCTCACATTCGGTGCCCTTGGACTGCACGACGACGATGTGCTCGAGCGAGGGCACCTCGCCGCCGCCCATCACCTCGTCGACCATCTGCTTGATCGGCGCGGTCTTGCCCTTACGGGCGGCGCCGTCGACGGTGATCAGCGCCACCGCCTCGGAGAACTCCATGCGCTCCTTGACCGACTCGGGTGAGAAGCCGCCGAACACGACGTTGTGGACGGCGCCGATGCGCGCGCATGCCTGCATCGCCACCACCACCTCGGGGATCATCGGCAGGTAGATCCCGACGACATCGCCCTTCTTCACACCGAGGTCCTTCAGCCCGTTGGCGAACTTCTGAACGTCGGCCAGGAGCTCGGCGTAGGTGATGTCGCGCTCATCGCCCTCCTCGCCGCGCCAGTGGAAGGCCACCTTGTCACCCTTGCCGGCCTCCACGTGCCGGTCCAGGCAGTTGTAGGAGACGTTCAGCTTCCCGCCAACGAACCACTTGTAGAACGGAGGATTGGAGTCGTCCAGGACCTGGTCCCACTCCTTGAACCAGTGCAGCTCCTTGGCCTGCTTGACCCACCAGCCCTGCCAGTCGGCCTCGGCCTCTTCGTAGATCGCCGGATCGTTCAGCAGCGCGTGCTGACGGAACTCCTCCGGCGGATCGAATTTCTCCACATCCAGGAGCGCGGCCAGCTCCTGATCCAGATCGTGCTCGCCGGTAGATGCTTCGCTTGCCATCTCGTCTCCTAACGTTCCGTTCCAAGTCGCAGCGCCCGACTGGAGATCGGGCGCTGCGAGCTACGGCTTCAGGCCGATGGAATCGCCCACCGACGTGTCATACCACTGTGTGGGTGCGCTGCGCCACCCCCGCTCAGACCCGCGGCTTGGGCCGGCCCACGGGGATGATCTCGCGCCCCCAAGAGGCGTGCAGGATCTCGGCGGCTGCGGTGTACACCGCCGCTGCCGCGGTGGCCAGGCCGAGGTAGCCGCCGACATGGATCGTCGAGTTGCTCCCGCCGGAGTTGCCGATGCCCAGGAATATGAACGTCAGCGTCAGCAGGAGGAACACCACGGAAACCGCTCGGGCCGCATGGAACGAGCACAGGAACATCACACCCGTGAAGATCGCCCAGGCCCACAGATACAGGCCGAGCGCGTTGCCGACGTCGCCGCCTTTCACGACCGCCGGCAGCTGCACCCACACGAGGAAATAGAACGAGATCCAGAATGCGCCGTATGCGGTGAACGCCACCGCACCGAACGTGTTCCCGGTTCGGAACTCCCACATCCCGGCCATGAATTGGGCCAGACCGCCGAACGCGATCGCCATACCCAGCACGACCGGCAGGTTCTTGTCGAAGCTGACCAGGTTCGCGTTCATCATGCTGAGCACGAACGTGGTGATGCCGAATCCCATGAGGCCGAGCGGCGCGGGGTTGGCGGGACTCCAGCCGCTACCCGCCGTATTGGCCAGGGCAGCCGGCGTGACGTTGCTGATGCCGCCGCCTCCCGGAGGCTCACTGATGGTGGCCATGTATTTCTGCTCCTCTCCTGAGGGTTAGAACTCAACGCGCAGGCTAATTCCGCGCCAGGCCCGGCAACGGGGGGAAACCTGAGTTCGGTAGTCGGCGCGCGGCGAGCGGCGCGTGGGACGCGCCGAGCGGTCTCCGCTTGTGGTGATCGGCACGAGACCGGGGCGAGCAATATGCTGGGGCCGAGAGTGGAGGTCTTCCTTGGGGTTGTGCTCGGGTGGGCTATCGCGGCCTCGGCCGTGGCCGGTTTCCGTCTGCTGCGACCCCCGCGCGTGATCTCGGGCGAGGTGCGGGCCATGCAGACCGCGCTGCACTCCGCCACCGTCATGCTGCCCCACCTCCGCCGGGGTCTGTCGGAGGAGACCGCGGGTCGCTCTGTCACCCATCTGCGCACCCTCACCCAGGCCTCGGCCGTGGTGCTGGGGGACCGCCAGCAGGTGCTGGCCTTCGAAGGGCTGGGAGAGGATCACCACGCACACGGCGACGCACTCATCCCGATCTCGGCGCCGGCCCGTGAGGATCGTCTTCACGTCGAATCCCAGATCCGCTGCACGCACCCGGAGTGCCCGCTGGGGGCGGCGATCGCGGCGCCGCTGCTCGTCCAGGGCGAGCTCGTGGGCTCGTTCGTGGCGCTGTACGGAAAGGGTCGCCGGATCACGCCCGACGACACCCGCACGGTGGGGGAGGCGGCCAGCCTGGTGAGCGCCCAGCTGGAGCTGCGGGAGCTGGAGGAACAGGCCGAGCGGCTGGCCCGTGCCGAGCTGCGGGTGTTGAGGGCGCAGATCTCACCGCACTTCATCTACAACGCGATGGCGGCCATCGCCAGCTACATCCACTCCAACCCCGACGAGGCGCGCGAGCTCCTGACCGACTTCGCGGAATTCACCCGCTACGCGTTTCGCACCCAGCGCCCGTACGTGACACTGGCCGACGAGCTCCACTATGTGGAGCGCTACCTGCGGCTCGAGCGGGCCCGCTTCGGTGACCGTCTACACGTGCGCACACAGGTCGCCCCCGAGGTGCTTCAGGCCGTCGTTCCAGTGCTGTGCATCCAGCCGCTGGTGGAGAACGCGGTCCGCCACGGCGTCGAGCGCCAGGGCCAGGGGCGGATCGAGATCGTCGGGCGGCACATCGATGCCGACGTCGAGTTGCGCGTGTCGGACAACGGAGTTGGGATGGACCCGGCGGTGGCCGCAGCGGCGCTCAGCGGCGGCGGGACCGGAGTCGGGCTCGCCAACGTCCAAGCTCGCCTGCAGACCACTTTCGGCCCCGAGTACGGCCTGGAGATCGAAAGTCTCTCCCGGGCGGGGGACGGTGGTGACGATGACGCTGCCGAAGTTCCGCGCCGGAGTGCGGGCGGCGTGAACCTCGAGCCCGCCACAGCCGCTAGCTTGCGCGTGCTCGCGGTCGACGACGAGCGCCCGGCGCTGGAGGATCTCGCCCGCCTGCTGGAGTCCTCGACGGCAGTGGCGGAGGTGGTGCTGGCCGACGGCGGCGACGAGGCGCTGCGCCTGCTGGCCGAGGGACGCTTCGACGTGGTCTTCCTGGATGTCCGCATGCCGGGGCTGGACGGTCTCGAGCTCGCCGTCGTGCTCAGCCGCTTTGCCGAGGCCCCTGATCTGGTGTTCGTGTCGGCCTACGAAGGCGGCGCGGTGGGGGCGTTCGAGCACGATCTGCACCCGCTCGACTACCTGATGAAACCCGTGTCCAGAGCCCGGGTCGAGCAGGCACTGAGCCGGGTCCTGGCGGGCGGCCAGGCCCCGGCGCCGGGGCCATCACGGCCACCGGCGCCGCGCGTAGCGGTAACGATCACTCGCCGGTGGCCACCGCCGCCGACGCCACCGACGACATCATCCCGGTCGAGCATCAGCGCGGTGGCGCGACCCGTCTGCTGTCCCGCTCCACGGTCCTCTACATCAAGGCCGAGGGCGACTACGTGCGGATCCACTCCGACAGTGGTCGCTTCCTCGTCCGGGGCTCGCTGTCGGAGATGGAGCAGCGCTGGAGTCCCCACGGGTTCGTCCGGGTGCACCGCAGTTACCTGGCCAACCTGCACCGCGCCATCGAGATCCGCCCGGAGCTCGGCGGTGGTGCCAAGGTGGTCCTGGCCGACGGCAGCGAGGTGCCGGTGGCCCGGCGGCAGGTGGCCGACCTGCGGCGAAGGCTGCGGATGTGAGCAGCGGACGTCGCCGCCTCACCCGTCGCTCCGGCCGAGCTCCCCGCGAGGACCGCGACCGGACCGCCCTGCGAACCCCCCGGGAGGAGCTGGCCGAGGCCACCCCCACGGCCTGGTCTACCTGCGCCGGCTGCGTCGCGCCCAATTGAGTCTGTCGCTGATGGCCCTGGTTGCCTTCGGGGCGATCTTCGGCGTGCTGCCCCTGGCGCTGCTGCTGATCCCCGCGTTCCAGCACACCACGCTGCTCGGGGTGCCGATCGGGCTATGGATCCTGATCGTCCCGATGCTGCCGCTGTTCGTGACCATCGGCTGGTTGTACGCGCGACGCGCCGACGCCCTCGATGACGCCTTCCGCGACGTGGTCGAGCGATGAGCGTCATCCTGGCCGCGGTGGGGGCGGTCACGCTCGGCACGCTCGGCCTGGGCGCCTGGGGAGTCCGGTTCGCCCGCACCACCTCCGACCTGCTCGTGGCCTCGCGCGCGGTCAGCGCCTGGTGGAATGCCGCGGCCATCTCCGGGGAGTACCTCTCGGCGGCGAGCTTCCTGGGCATCGCCGGGCTGACGATGCAGATCGGGACCAGCGCGCTCTGGCAGTCGCTCGGTTTCACCGCCGGTTACCTGGCGCTGCTGCTGTTCGTCGCCGCGCCCCTGCGCCGCTACGGCTCCTACACGATCCCGGACTTCGCCGAGGCCCGGCTCCACGACCGCCGGCTTCGGCTCCTGGCCGCGGG
Organism: uncultured Solirubrobacterales bacterium; assembly: GCA_963744525.1. Classification (GTDB taxonomy): domain Bacteria; phylum Actinomycetota; class Thermoleophilia; order Solirubrobacterales; family Solirubrobacteraceae; genus Palsa-465. The sequence goes on from CAVUTV010000010.1 coordinate 164,697, forward strand.
CATCGTGCTGGTGATCGGCGGGTTCTACCTGGTGCCACAGCTCAAGGGCGCAGGGCTGGCGCTCAACGTCGTGGTCGGTTCGCCCTACTGGGTGGGCATTGTCGTGGTCGGTGCCGTGGTCGCGATCAACGTCGCGATCGGGGGGATGCGCGGGATCACCTACGTGCAGGCGTTCCAGTTCTGGATCAAGGTGTTCGCGATCTCGGTGCCTGCGATCGTGCTCCTGATCCACTTCGGCGGCCTGCCCGAGCGCGCCGCGCTGTTCGGCCGCGAGTTCCCGCACGCCGGACCGCACGGGCTGGTGGTGCGCCTGGGTTCGCCCCAGGCCGCCGAGTTCCCGACAGCAGGTCACTTCCGCCTGGGTGGGCGCACGGTGATCGTGCATGCCGGCGAGCGCCTGCGACTTCCGGCTCACACCAATGTGCGCATACCGCCGGGGATGGCGGTCCCGGTGGCGGACGGGATCACCGCGCAGACCGGGGAGAGCTGGTCCCGTCCGATCGGCGGGTCAGGCCAGGGCTCGCCGCTGTTCGTCTACTCGCTGCTGCTGGCCACGTTCCTCGGCACGATGGGGCTGCCGCACATCCTCGTCCGCTTTTACACCAACCCTGACGGCCACGCGGCGCGGCACACGACCGTCCGCGTGCTCGGGCTGCTCTCGCTCTTCTACCTGTTCCCGGGCGTGTACGGCGCGCTGGGACGCGCGCTCACGCCGCAGCTCTACACGACCGGACAGACCGACGACGTGGTGCTCACGCTGCCCCGCCTGGCCTGGCCGGGAACCATGGGAACGCTGCTGACCGCCATCATCTGCGCTGGGGCGTTCGCCGCCTTCCTGTCCACCTCCTCGGGTCTCCTCGTCTCGCTCGCCGGGACGATCAGCCACGACCTGTGGCCACGCCTGCGCCACGGCGCGCGCGGCACGGTGGCAATCCGCCGCCGGCATTTCCGCGCCGCCGCGGTGGGCGCGATGATCATCCCCGCCGTGCTCGCCCTGTTCGCCCGGGGCATCGATATCTCGGTGCTGGTCGGCTGGGCATTCGCGATCGCCGCCAGCACCTTCTGCCCCATGTTCCTGCTCGGGATCTGGTGGACGCGGCTGACCGCACGTGGCGCCGTAGCCGGGATGACCCTGGGGATGCTCGTCGCGACGGCGGCGATTCTCACCGGGCTCGCGCTGGGCGAGCCGACCGGCGGCGCGGCCGTCCTGCTGGAGCAGCCCGCCGTCGTGTCGGTCCCGCTGGCCTTCCTGACGATGATCGGGGTCTCTTTGCTCGACCCTCGCCGGATCGACGCCGGACCGGACATGCTCGCGCTGCACGTGCCCGAGGGGTTGGGCCTGCGCCTGGCCGACGAAGATCTGGAACCCGCGTCCGCGCTTCCTTAGAGTGCCTGCGATGACCCATGATTCCAGTCCTATGAGGAGGCGCTGCGCGAGCACCGGTGGGAGGTGCCTGAACGCTACAACATCGCCGCCGACGTCTGCGACCGCCATCCGCCCGACAAGCTGGCGATGATCCACGAGGACTTCCGCGGCCAGGTGCGGGAGGTCCACGTGGGGCGAGCTGCAGATCGTTGTCGAACCGGTTCGCGGGCGTGCTGACCGAGCACGGCGTCGGTCGCGGCGACCGGGTGGCGATGCTGCTGCCGCCCGTGCCCGAGACCGCGGCGGCCTTCTTCGGCACCTGGAAGGCCGGCGCGATCCTGCTCTCGATGTCGGTCCTGTACGGCGATGACGGGATCCGCCACCGGCTGACCGACTCGCAGGCCAAGGTGCTGGTGACCAACGCCGAGAACGCCGGCCGGATCGACCCTTCGCTGGTGGAGCACGTGCTTCTTCTCGACGACGACCTGCTCGCCGCAGGCTCCCCGGACTTCACGTGTCTCGAGACCTCCTCGGAGGATCCGGCGCAGCTCTACTACACGAGCGGCACGACCGGGCTGGCCAAGGGCATCCTCCACGCCCACCGTTACATCCTGGCCCACAATGAGTTCAGCTCTGCCATGACGTCCAGGACGGCGAGCGCTTCCACGGGATGGGCGAGTGGGCCTGGGCGGCCGGGATCTGCCCGCTGATCGGGCCATGGCGCTACGGGGCGGTGCAGTGCGTGTATCAGCGCGAGGGCGGTTTCGATCCCCACAAGCAGCTGGCTTTCTTATCGAAGCACGAGGTCACGAACGTGTTCGGGACGCCGACGGCGATCCGCTCGATGATGTCGATCGAGAACGCGGCGGAGCGCTACCGCATGCCGCTTCCGTGTCGTCTGCTCCGCCGGGGAACCGCTCAACCCGGAGGCGATCAAGTGGATGCGCGACCAGTACGGCGTCACGGTGCTCGACTACTACGGCCTGTCGGAGTCATACCCGCTGTGCGGGAACTTCCCGTTCATGGAGGTGCGCGAAGGCTCGATGGGCAAGCCGATGCCCGGTTGGGACGTGCGCATCCTCGACGAGGACGAGCGGCCCGTGGCTCAGGGCGAGCGCGGAGAGATATGCCTGCGCGCCCGCTCCAACCCTCATTACCCGCTGGGCTATTGGAATCGTCCGGAGGACTCCGAAGAGGTGTTCGGGGGCGACTGGTTCCACAGCAAGGATGCTGCCCGGGCCGACGAGGACGGGTACATCTGGTACGAGGGTCGCGCCGACGACGTGATCATCTCGGCCGGATACCGGATCGGGCCGTTTGAGGTGGAGTCGGCCTGTCTCGAGCACCCGGCCGTGGCCGAAGCGGCTGCCGTCGCCTCACCGGACGAGCGCCGCGGCAACGTGGTCAAGGCGTTCGTCGTGCTGGCCCAGGGCTTCTCGGCTTCGGATGAGCTGGCCGAGGAGATCATGGCCTTCGTTCGTGACCACCTCTCCGCCTACGCCTATCCGCGCCGGATCGAGTTCGTGGGCGACCTGCCCAAGACGCTGACCGGCAAGATCCGCCGGATCGAGCTCCGCCAGCAGGAGCTAGACAGCCGCGGTTAGAGCGTCTGTCCCGGCGGTGCGGGCTTGTGGCACCGCACCACCGGCCGCGGCGGTGGCGACCGTCGCCTGGCGGCGCGGCAGCGCCAAGCTCAGGCCCAGCGCGGCCAGTGCGGCCACCGCACCGGCCACCGTGAACCCGGTGGTCATCGCGTTGGTGAAGGCGCCGCGGGCGGCGCTCATGATCGGCGCGGCCAGCTGCGGCATATGGGCGGCGGTCACGTAGGCGGCGCCGATCGAGGAGGCGGCGTGGTGCAGGACCGCAGTCGGGAGCTGGCTCGAGTGCATCTGCGACCGGTAGGCGGCGGACACGATGCTGCCGATCACCGCCACGCCCAGGCTCCCTCCGAACTCCTGAATCGTGTCGTTGACCGCCGATCCGACGCCGCTCTGCTCCACCGGCAGCACCGACATCAGCGACTCGCTGGCCGGGGCCAGGACGAGGCCCATGCCGGTGCCCATCAGGGCGGTCCCGATCGACAGATGCAGCAGCCCGGTGGTGGCGGTCAGGCCAGTCAGGACGAACAGGCCCGCGGCCATCGACAAGAGGCCGGCGGGGATCACGGTGCGGACACCGAAGCGCCTGACCAGGAGGCTGCTCGACGGCGCGGTCACCATCACGGCAAAGCCGAACGGCAGCGCCCGCAGGCCGGCGCCCAGCGGGCTGTAGCCGTGGACCAGCTGCAAATACTGGGTGAGCGCAAACAGGCTCCCGAACATCACCAGGAAGATGAGGCCCACCGAGGCCGTCGCGGCTGAGAAGGCGCGGTGCTTGAACACGCGCAGGTCGATCAGCGGGTGCTCGGTGTGCAGCTCGCGGAGCACAAAGCCGATCATCAGGACGGCGGCCAGACCGAGCTGCCCCAGCGTGCGGGCCGATATCCAGCCCTGGTTCGGCGCCTCGATCACGGCATCGATCGCGGCCAGCATGGCCAGGCCGGAGAGGACCGCGCCCGGGATATCCAGCCGGCCCGTGCGCTCGGCGCCGCGGAGGCTTGGGATGACGGTCCCGACGGCGATCAGCGCGATCGCCACCAGCGGGATGTTGACGAAGAAGACGGCGCTCCAGGAGAAGTGGTCAAGAAGCAGGCCGCCGAGCGTCGGTCCGAGCACGATCGCCGCCCCGGCCACCGCTGACCAGGCGGCGATCGCCTGGGCGCGCTCCTTGGGCGGGAACACGGAGTTCAGGATCGACAGCGTGGCCGGCATCACGAACGCGCCGCCGACACCCATCACGGCACGGAACGCGATCAGCTCGCCGGCCGAGCTGGACAGCCCGGCAGCCGCTGAGCCCAGCCCGAAGATGGTCAGGCCCGCGAGCAGCGCCCGGCGCCGGCCGAACCGGTCACCCAGCGCTCCGGCGACGATCAGCAGCGCCGCGAACGTCAGCGTGTAGGCGTCGGTGATCCACTGCAGGTCTGTGGTGGTGGCGTGCAGATCGCGCGCCAGCGTGGGGAGGGCCGTGTTGAGGATCGTGTTGTCGATGACCACGATCAGCAGGGCCAGGCACAGCACTCCGAGGATCTGGCGGCGGCGCGGGTGTCCCATGGCGATGTGTTTCCTTTCACCTAACGGCTGTTGCCTTACAGGCGTATTAGTACCACGTCGCCTAACAGCTGTAAAGTTAAATTTGTGAGAGCCTCTGGCGCAGCTCGAAAGCGCAACCCCCGCGGGGAGGGAAGCCGCCTGCGTGAGGAGATCCTCGACGCGGCGGTGCGGCTGATCGATGCCGGCGGGCCGGAGCGCGTAACTCTCCGTGGCGTGGCCCGCGAGGCGGGGATCTCGGCCCCGTCGATCTACGACCATTTCGCCGACCGGACCGAGATCCTGGCCGCCGTGCTCGACCGCTTCCTGGGAGAGCTGGAGGCTCACATCCGCGCCGCGATCGAGCAGCACGAGGACCCGGTGGACAGCCTGCTGGCCGGGTGCGAGGCGTACCTGACCTTCTCCGATCAGGACCCGTCCCGCTATGCCTTCCTGTTCCGGTACGTACCGAGCGCGGACACCGACATCCCACGGGAACCCGCCGCGGGAGAGGCCGAGCCCTTCGAGCTCCTGGTCGATGGCATCACCGATTGCGTCAGCGCCGCCCGGTCAGCCAGCACGGACCCCTGGGCCGACGCCAGCGCCGTGTGGTCGGCGCTGCACGGCTACGCGGGCCTGTGCGCCTCGGTCCCCGACTTCCCCTGGCCGCCCCATCAGGACATGCTCGAGCGCATCGTCCGCGGTCTGGCCCGGATCGTCGACTGATACGGCGGCCTGTTCCGCCCCGGCCCCTGCGGCCCCACCGCTCCATGGGTCGAAAACACGAGCAGGGCTTGAGAAATTCGACCCACGGCGAGCGGGACGTCCGCCCGGTCCGCCAGCATGGCAGCATGAGCGCAACCAAAGCCGATCCCAGCCGCCCCTCGATGCGAGAGACCACGCCGAACGTTTTCCTGGTCGCCCGCCCTGCCGTCGATCACGCCGGCATGCGCGCGTACCTGGAGGACGTCGGTGGCGCCTCATGGCTTGACCGGCGCGAGCAGGACGGAGGGCGTGCCGAGCCGGCGAGCTGCTCGCGGAGTTCGCGCGGGCGCATGTGCTACCGCAGCTGGGAGCCGGGGCTGAACGCAAACGTGACCCGGTTCGCACCGACCGCGAGGCCTACTTCGCCAACGTGATGCAGAGCTACCACGGCAGCGTGCTGGAGCACGCCAACTACAGCTTCGCGTTCCGCCAGGTGTCCCGAGTGTTCACCCACGAGCTCGTCCGGCACCGCGCCGGGTCGGCGTTCAGCCAGGAGAGCCTGCGGTACGTCCGCCTGACCGACATCGGCTTCCGCGTGCCGCCGGCCCTCGAGCCCGTCCGCGACCAGGTGATCAGCCTGGTGGAGCAGCTGGAGGAGTTCCAGGTCTCCGCCGCCGACGCGCTCGGCCTCGACGACGAGGGTGTGCCCTTTGCGGTGAAGAAGGAGATCACTTCGGCCCTGCGCCGCCTGGCCCCGATCGGCCTGTCCACCGACATCATGTGGACCGCCAACGTCCGCACCCTGCGTCACGTGATCGAAATGCGCACCGCCCTCGGCGCCGAGGAGGAGCTCCGCTCCGTCTTCGACCAGGTGGCCGAGCTGATGAAGACCGAGGCGCCCAACCTGTTCCAGGACTTCCGCCGTGCCGAGGACGGCTCCTGGTCCCCCGAGTGGCGCAAGGTCTGACCCCGCCCCGCCCCTAGTCAGCTAACGCAGCGAGGGCTGCACGCGACTGTGAGGGGGCACCCCCATTCGCCGAGGCCAGTCGCGGCCTTTTCTCGGTTACGCGCGCGCTACCGCCGTCTGCCGCGACTGGCCGCGGCGAACGGGAGTGCCCCCTCCGGCGCCTAGTGCAACCCGAGCAGCGACGCCGCGTGCGACGCTAGATGGAACATCGACGAGGGGATGATGCCGAACACCACCGTGACGGTGGCGAACACCACCGCGAGCACGGTCAGCTCCAGGTGTCCGACCGGTCCGGCGTCTGTGTCGTCTGCCAGCGGCGCCCCGACCGGCTGATCGTCGAGCTCCGGCGAGCCGCCGGCGATCGGCGCCAGGCGCATCTCGCGACGCTCGGGGACCGCCACCGCGGGTGACATCCAGATGGCCGCCACGACTCGGAGGTAGTAGCCGAGGGAGATCATCGAGCCGATGACCAGCACGATCGCCAGCCAGGTGTAGTTGCCGTCGACCAGGGCGTGGATGAGCTGGAACTTGCCGATGAAGCCGACGGTGCCAGGGATCCCGGCCAGGCCGAGCATCGCGACCGTCAGCGGCCAGGCCAGCCACGGGTCTGCGGAGCCGAGGCCCGGCCAGGCCCGCCAGCTGGTCATCGCCGGTTTGACGCTCGCGCGCCTCGATCACGGCGAACGCCGCCATGTTCATCACCAGGTAGACGCCGAGGTAGAGGACGGTCGCGGACACCCCGAGCCGCGTGGCCACGACCACACCCGAGAGCATGTAGCCCGCCTGGGCGACGCCGGAGTAGCCGAGCATCCGTTTCAGCGAGGTCTGGCGAGGGCTCCCACGTTGCCGACGATGATCGTGATCGTGGCGACGGCGGCGACCGCCGGTGCCCAGGTGCTGTGCGCCGAGAAGGCAGCCACATCGAAGAAGCGCAGGAACACCGCCAGGGCCGCCGCCTTGGTGGCCGTGGCCATGAACGCGGTGATCGGTGTGGGCGCGCCCTCGTAAACGTCCGGGGTCCACTGGTGGAAGGGCGCAACCGAGGCCTTGAAGGCGAAGCCGACCAGGACCAGCGCCAGGCCGGTCAGCAGCAGCGCGTTGCCGAGCAGCCTCAGGCCGTGGTGGACGATTGCGGCGGCGATCTTGCCGAAGCCGGTCTGGCCCGTCGCGCCGTAGACCATCGCCAGCCCGTAGACCAGCGTGGCCGATCCCACCGACCCGATGACCAGGTACTTGAGCCCGGACTCCAGCGATCCCTCGCGCCGGTACTCGGAGGCACACAGGATGTAGAGCGGGATCGACAGCATCTCCAGGCCCAGAAACAGCGTCACCAGATCCTCGGAGGAGACGAGGATGGCCATACCGAACACGCTGAACAGCAGCAGTGAGAAGTACTCGCCCTGGCCGGCCTGGCGCGGGGCCACTGCGCGCCAGGACATGATCACGGCGGCGATCCCGGCCACGGCACAGATCAGGTCGATCAGGATCGCGAGCGTGGTCCACGCGCAGGGCGCCGGCGATGATCGTGGCCTGGTGAGTGAAGCGCCAGATCTCGGTTCCGATCGCGCCGGCGAGCGTGATCATGGACAGCGACGGGACGATCCGCTCGCGCACGAGTTCGGACCGCAGCAGGCCGACGAGTAGGACGACCAGCGCGCCGCCGCCCAGCACGATGAACGGCGCGAGTTCGGCCCAGGCGACGTGCGGACCATGCACGTGCCCGTGCGTGGTCACAAGGACTCCGGAGTGAGATGGCTTCACGGGTTACCGCCCTTCGTCGACACCGCGGCAACAGCAAGTCGGGTTGGGTGTGCCGCCACGACGCCGAGTGCTGGCGCCGGCGCTCGGCGAGACAGTCGCGATCGTCGCCTTGACCGACTGCTGGGACCGCTGCAGCCCGAACTGCGGGAAGAAGGCGAGCGCCAGGATCACCAGCACCAGGGGCACCAGCGCGATCGCCTCTGAGCCGACGATCTCCCGGGATGCCACCCCGTCCCGCACCCGGTTGTGCATCGCCCCGATGAACAGGCGCAGGGCGTAGAACGCGGCTCCGACGACTCCCAGGAAGGCGATCACGGCGATCGCGGTCTTGGCCTGGAAGATGCCGAGCAGGATCATGAACTCCCCGACGAAGTTGGAGGAGCCCGGCATCGCCAGCGTGGCGAGCGAGATGATCAGGAACAGGGTGGCCAGCACCGGAGCCCGGAAGGCCACGCCTCCCATGTCGTGCAAGTTCTCGCTGCCGCCGCACCGCGCTGCCACCGCCGCCACCACGAAGAACGCAGCGGCGGTGACCAGGCCGTGGTTGACCATCTGGAGCAGCGCGCCCTGACCGCCGTCGGGACGCAGGGAGAAGATCCCCAGAGTGATGAAGGCCAGCTGCGCGACGCTCGAATACGCGACCACCAGCCGGGCGTCGCGCACCGTGAAGGCCACCGAGGTGGCCCATACGATCGACACCAGGCGATCAGCAGCATCAGCAGCTGGTAATGGCGTGTGGCGTAGGGGAACAGCGGCAGGACGATGCGCAGGAACCCGTAGGCGGCGACCTTGGACAGGATCCCGGAGAACACCGCCACCACCGGGATCGGCATCGCCCGGTAGGCATCTCGCAGCCAGCCGTGGAACGGCGCCAGCGGCATCTTGACCAGGAAGGCGGCGGCAAAGCAGAGGAACACCCAGTCCTGGGTGGTGTGCGACAGGTGCGCGTGGGACAGCGCCGAGAAGGTGAAGTTCAGATGGCCGCCGAGCGAGTCCGACGCGATCACCCCGGTGGCGATCGCTGCGGCCAGCATCAGGAACGAGCCGACCATCGTGTAGATCACCAGCTTGATCGTCGCCGGCACCCGTTCGCGCCCGCCCCACTGCCCCACCAGGAAGTAGAACGGGATCAGCATCAGGTCGAAGAAGGCGACGAACATGATCAGGTCCTGGGCGCAGAACGCGCCGAGCACCGCGCTCTCGGCCAGCCCGAACCAGAAGTAGTAGAGCCGCGGGCGCGCCAGCTCCCGGCCGGCCGACCAGAACAGGGACACCGTGAACAGCAGCGTCGTCAGCAGGATCAGGGTGATGTTCAGGCCGTCGATCCCCAGCTTGTAGTGGATCCCGAGCGCTCCGATCCACACCTTGTCGGTGACGAACTGGAGGCCTGCGTGGCCCGAGTTGAATCGGGTCATGAAGTAGATGGCCACGGCCAGCGGCGCCAGGCTCCCGAGTGCGGCCACGGGGCGCACCAGGCGAGCGGGCACCAGCGTGGCGAGGACCGAGATCGCCAGCGGCAGCCAGATCAGGACGGACAGGGACACGAGCTCAGGTGGAGGAGATCAGGAAGTACAGGGACAGTGCGGACAGGCCGAGGACGATCGCGGCGGCGTAGTACCGCAGGAAGCCGGTCTGGGCGCGGCGGACCGCGGCCGACCCGGCGCGGACCAGGCCGGTGACTCCGCCGGTGACCCCGCCGGTGATCACGATTCGCTCCAGCACGGAATCGCTCACCCGGCCCACCAGGAGCGACGGACGGACGACCACGTAGTCGATCAGCTCGTCGAAATACCACTTGTTGACCAGGAAGGTGTGCAGCCAGCCGAACCGGCCCTGCGAGCCGGCGCGAGGTACCCGGAGCCAGCACCTAGATCCGGTAGGCCATGGTGATTCCGGCCAGTCCCACGACCGCGCCGATCGCCAGGCCGATCCACTGCTGGCGCCACGCTGGGCTCGAGCGTGGCCAGGTGCGAGCCGGCGAGGGCCGGCGCGAGGAAGTTGTTGATCACGTGGTCGACGCCGGGAATCTGGATCAGCCCGCCGATCAGCGCCAGCACGGCGAGGATGCTCATCGCGATTCGCATCGGCCACTCCCGCTCGGCTATCACGTGCTCCGGGCCGGGGAAGCCGATGTCGGTGTCCTCCTCCTCGCCGGTCATCGGGTTGGTGCGGGACCTCGGCGTGGGCCAGGTGCCCGTGCTCCAGCTCCTGCGCCTCGGGGGATGCGTCGCCCCAGAAAGCGCGGAAGATCATCCGGAACGTGTACAGGCCGGTGAGCAGCGCGCCGAGGTAGCCGAGGATCCCCAGGACCTCGAACCCGCCACCGCGGTTGTTCAGGTAGCCGATGATCTCGTCCTTGGAGAACCAGCCGGAGAACGGCGGGATCCCGGACAGCGCCAGGCCGCCGACCAGGAAGCACAGGAACGTGAACGGGAGCGCCTTGCGGAAGCCGCTCATCCGGTCCAGGGACTGGTTGCCGGCCATCGCGCCGATGATCGAGCCGGCTGCCATGAACAGGAGGGCCTTGAAGAAGGCGTGGGTCATCAGGTGAAACAGCGCCGCCGAGTAGGCGCCGGCCGAGGCGCCCATGATCATGTAGCCGATCTGCGACATCGTCGAGTACGCGATCACGCGCTTGATGTCCGTTACGACGAGGGCGATCGAGCCGGCGATCAGCAGCGTCGCGCAGCCCGACGATGGCGCCGACGTCGGCGGCCGTCGGGGCCATGCTCGAACAGTGGGTGCAGGCGCGCGATCAGGTACACGCCGGCGGTCACCATCGTCGCGGCGTGGATCAGGGAGGAGACCGGCGTCGGGCCCTCCATCGCGTCCGGGAGCCAGGTGTGCAGCGGTACCTGGGCGGACTTGGCGAACGCGCCGACCAGGAACAGCAGACATGCCACGACGAGGTCCGGGCTGTCGGTGTGGAAAACGTGGTGGATCGCGTTGAAGTTGCTCAGGAAGCCGACCGTCCCGGTGGACCGGAACAGGAAGAAGGTGCCGAGCACCAGTCCGACGTCCCCCACCACGTTGATCACGAACGCCTTCAGGCCGGCGCCGGTGGCGGTGGTGCGCCGGTACCAGAACGAGATCAGCAGGTAGGAGGCCGCGCCCACAAATGCCCACCCGATGATCAGCATCAGGAAGTTGCCGCCCAGGACCAGGATCAGCATCGACAGCACGAAGTAGTTGAGGTAGGCGAAGTACCTCACGAAGCCCCGGTCGGACTTCATGTAGGAGATCGAGTACAGGTGGATCAGGGTTGAGACGCCGGAGACGACCAGCGCCATGAACACCGAGATCGGATCGACCAGGATCGACACGCGCGCGTCGACGCCGGTGGAAACGTCGTAGTCCCACAGGTTGGAGACGAGCTCGCGGTGGGCCGGCGCATGCGACTGCAGTGAGATCAGCATCGCCACCGAGCAGACGAACGACAGAGCGATCGCCAGCGTGCCGATCCAGCCGGCCGTGCGGCCCCAGAAGCGGAAGCCCAGCCCGATGACCGCCGTGCCCAGCAACGGGAACAGCAGCACCAGCCAACCCCAGGTGGTGGTGGTCACAGGCTCACCCGTGCAACTCGTGCAGCTCGTCGACGTCGATCGGCAGGTTGCGCCGGTAGATGGCCACGATCAGCCCGAGCCCGACGGTCACCTCGCAGGCCGCCACCACCATGATGATCAGCGCAAAGATCTGGCCTCCCTCGTTGCCCCACATGCGGGCGAACGCCACCAGCGCCAGGTTGGCTGCGTTCAGCATCAGCTCCAGGCAGAGCAGGATCACCAGCGGGTTGCGCCGGGTCAGCACGCCGCCGGCGCCCACGCTGAAGATGATCGCCGAAACGGCGAGGTACCAGCCGATCGTCATCGCTCGCCCGTGGTCGTGGTGGTGGGGGCAGGCTCGCGCTCGATCGTGGCCGGTCCCGACTCCTCGATCTCCCGGATCGCCGGGCGCAGTCCGGCCGACTCGGCCATCGAGCCGGTGAACTCGGGGCGGGGCTGATGCAGCCGCCGCTGGAACTCCACGTCCTGCGCTTCCTCGGCGTCGAGCCCCCGGCGCCGGCGGGCCAGAACCACGGCGCCCACGGCGGCCACGAGCAGCAGCAGTGAGGCCACCTCGAAGGTGAACAGGTAGTCGGTCAGGAACAGCCGGCCGATCTGCTTGGGCGTCCCGAAACCCGGCACGAACGGAGCCCCGCGTCCGCGGATCCCGCTCAGCCCCGCGCCGAGCAGAGCGATGCACAGCTCGATCGCCACCGCCAGGGCGAACAGCGGGCCGAGGATGCGGAGCGTGGAGCCGCCGATCTGATACTCCTCGTCCGCCGCCCACGTAGGCGACCACGAACACGTAGAGCACCATCACCGCTCCGGCGTACACCACGACCTGGGCGGCCGCGACGAACTCGGCCCGCAGCAGCAGGAACAGCGCGGCCAGGGCGATCAGGTGACCGACCAGCGCACAGCACGCTGTAGAACGGGTTGCGCACCATCACCACGCCGACCGCGCCGGATATGGCGCCGATCGCGGCGATGAAGAAGAGGATGCTGCTGAAGATCACTCGCCCTCGCCCCGCAGCGGCGTGCGCTCGATCGGCTCGGCCAGCAGCATCTCCTTGGTGAAGATCAGGTCCGAGCGGGTGTAGTCGGAAAGCTCGTAGTCGTGGCCCATCGTGATCGCATCGAACGGGCAGGCCACCTCGCAGTAGCCACAGAAGATGCAACGACTCAAATTGATTTCGTAGACGGCGGCGTAGCGCTCGCCGGCCGAGACGCGGTTCTCCGGCGTGTTCTCGGCCGCCACCACGCGGATGCAGTCAGCCGGGCAGGCGGCGGCGCACAGCGAGCAGCCGACGCACTTCTCCAGGCCGGGGTGGGTGGGATCGGTTTCCTCGAATCGGTTGAGCCGATGCCGTCCGCGGAAGCGCGGATATACGGGCGTCTTCTCCTCCGGGTACTGGATCGTGTGCGGTCCCTCCACTACGCGCGCGAGCGTGGTCTTCATGCCGCGCAGCGTTTCGCCGAACACGCGGTAGGCGCCCGCCGCGCGATTCGGAGCGGGGTGACGGATCACCTGGATCACGTCTCCGGACGGGTTGTAGGGCATCAGGCCACCAATACGATCGCGGTTACAAGGAGGTTCAGCGTGGCCAGCGGGAGCAGCACCTTCCAGCCGAACGACATCAGCTGGTCGTAGCGCAGCCGCGGCAGCGTGGCCCTGATCCAGATGAACAGGGTCATGAAGATCATCATCTTGGCGAACACGATGATCGGGTCGATCCAGCCCGGGACGCTGGGATTGCCCGGGAGGTGCCAGCCGCCCAGGAACATCGCGGTGGCGATCCCGGAGACGACGATCATGTTCACGTACTCGGAGAACAGATAGGCCACGAACCCGGTCCCGCCGTACTCGGTGAAGTAGCCCGGCCACCAGCTCGGCGTCGGCCTCCACCAGGTCGAACGGCGCGCGGTTGGTCTCCGCGAACGAGGCCACCATGAAGATCAGGAAGCCGGCGAACTGGGGCACGATGTACCACATGCCCTGCTGGGCGTTGACGATCCCGACCAGCGACAGCGTGCCCGCGGACATGATCACCCCGACCAGGGCCAGGCCCTGGGAGACCTCGTAGGAGATCAGCTGGGCGGCGCCGCGCATGGCGCCCAGGAACGAGTACTTGGAGCCCGATGCCCAGCCGCCGAGCATGATCCCGTAGAACGAGATCCCGGCCATCGCGAACACGTACAGCGGACCGACCGACACGTCGATTCCGTACAGGCCGACTCGGGTGCCGAAGATGTGCTGCACACCACCCCAGGGGATCAGCGCCAGCGCCGAGACGGCGGTGAAGATCGCGATCGCCGGAGCCAGGCGGAACAGGAATCCGACCGACGTGGTCGGGCGGAACGGCTCCTTGGTGGCGAACTTGACGATCTCCGCCAGCGGCTGCATCAGCCCGAACGGTCCGACCCGGTTGGGCCCGTAGCGGCCCTGGAAGCGGCCGAGCAGCTTGCGCTCGTAGATCGTCAGCAGCGGCAGGATCGCGAAGATCACGCCGAAGATCAGCGAGCGCCTTGATGATCTGCGACCCACCAGGGCTCGAAGTAGTTGACGTTGGCCAGGGCGATCATGCCTTGCTCACCTCCACGCGCGGCTCGGTCAGGGCGTTGGCTGAGTCCTGCGCGATGCCGGTGGCCAGGAACGCGGTGCCCTCGGGCACGCCGGTGCGCACCGCGGCGCGGCCGTTCAGGCGCGTGCCGTTCTGCGAGATCAGCACCTCCTCGCCGTTGCCGATCCCGAGCCGGTGCGCGTCCTGGGGCGAGAGCTCGACCTGCTGCTCGGCGATCGTGAACTGGAGCGCCGGCGAGATCTCGACCTCGGGCGAGGCCCAGATCGAGCGGTAGGTGCCCAGGCGCAGGCCAGGCGCGTTCGTTCCGGTTCGGGCGACTCGGAGCTCGCCCGAGCCGGCTGGGCGTCGCGCCTCGGGCGATGGCTCCGGCGGGCAGCTGAGCCGCGGCCTCGCGCTGCGGGCCAGCGCACGCCGCGGCCGCCGATCTCCTCCAAGCGTCAGTCCGGCGTAGAACGGGCACGGCCTCGACCAGCTGCTCGAACGCCATCGGGCTGGTCAGCACGCCGAGGTCGAGTCCCGCAGCGGCGGGCGATCTCGGCGATCACCGACCAGCCGGCGCGGACCTCGCCCGGGTGGGCGATGGCCGCGCGCAGGCGCTGGACGCGGCCGTCGGGATGCACGACCGTGCCCTCCTTCTCGGCGCTGGACTCGGCCGGGAAGATCACGTCGGCGTGCTCGCGCCAGGCCCTCGGTCAGCACCGAGGCGTGGGCCACCACCAGGCTGGCGTGGTGCAGCGCGCGCCTCCCACAGCGCGCGGTCGGGCAGGTCGCGCACGCGGGTCGGTCTCGTAGCAGGTACAGCGCGGTCATCTCGCCGTCGGCGGCCGCCGCGGCGATCTCGGCGGCGCCGCGCCCGGCGTGCGCCGGCTCGCGCGTAGCCGGGGCCGGCGTTCGGCAGCGCGCCGGCCTCGCGCAGGCCGCGCCCGTTGGCGCCGGCGGGAATCTCGAGCAGGCCGGCGCCGTCGCGCCCGGCGAGCCCGAGCCGCTCGGCGATCCGCAGCAGCGACGCGCAGCGCCTCGGCGCCGAGGCGCTCGCCCCACAGGATCACCACGTCCTCGCCGCCGTCGCGCAGCAGCTGGGCCAGCGCGGCCATCGGGTCGTCGGCGGCCCTCGCCGGAGCGCGTGCTCAGAGCCGCCGTCCAGCGCGGACAGGAATGCGGCCTCCTCGCCGGGCGCGTAGCGGATGACGAGCTCGGCGTTCGGGTCCAGGGCGCTGGGCGCGGGCGCTGGCCACGCCAGCTTGACGCCGTGGCGGCGCACGCCCTTGCGGATCCGCAGGTCGAGGATCGGGGCGTCGTCGAGCGGCTCGCAGCCCAGCACCAGCACGGTGTGGGCGAACTCGAGGTCGGGCACGGTGGCCTGCAGCGCCGGGGCGGCCAGCGCGCGCGCCACGCTCGAGCGTCACGGGGCGCGCCGGCGCGCGAGTCGATGTCGTCGGAGTCGAGCCCCTCGCGCAGCAGGCGCTGGAGCAGGAAGCCCTCCTCGTTGGTGGCCTGGCCGCCGACGAGCGCGCCGACATGGCCCCGGTGCCGGGCCAGCCCGGCCGCGGTCTGAGAGCGCGCGCTCCCAGGAGACCGCGCGCAGCTCGCCGCCGTCGCGGACCAGCGGCTCGGTGATCCGCTCATCGACGTGGATCGCCTGGTAGGCGAAGCGGCCCTTGTCGCACAGCCAGCCGTCGTCGACGCCTCGGGATGCTGGTCGCGGGCCAGCACGCGCATGACCTTCTCGTCGCGGACCGTGAAGTCGACGTTGCACTGCGACGGGCACAGCGTGCAGATGCCGCCGGCGCCCTCGATGTCCCACGGCCGCGCGCGGAAGCGGTAGGGCTGGCGAGGTCAGCGCGCCGACCGGGCAGAGCTCGATGATGTTGCCGCTGAACGGCGCCACGTACGGGTGGCCGTCGTGGGTGCGCGACGAACGTGTGGGCGCCGCGCTCGGCGAAGATCAGCTGGTAGTCCTCGGAGATCTCCTGGGAGAAGCGCACGCAGCGGTAGCAGAGGATGCAGCGCTCGCGGTCGATCGCGATCAGCGGCGAGAGCGCCAGCGGCTTGACGAAGTGGCGCTTGGGCTCGACGAACGCGGGAGCGGCCGAGGCCCCAGCCGAACGTGATGTCCTGCAGCGGGCACTCGCCGCCCTTGTCGCACACCGGGCAGTCGAGCGGGTGGTTGACGAGCAGGAACTCGACGACCGCGTTCTGGGCGTGCGTGACCCGGTCGGTCTGGGTGTGGACGACCATCCCGTCCTTGACCGGGGTCGAGCACGAGGTCTGGAGCTTGGGGATCCCCTCGATCTCGACCAGGCACATCCGGCACGCGCCGACCGGGTTGCCCGAGCTTGGGCTCGTAGCAGAAGTACGGGATCTCGACGTCGCCGTGCTTGGCGGCGTCGACCAGCATCGTCGCCCTCGACGCGCCTGGACCTCGCGGCCGTCGATCGTCAGCTGGATGATCTTCTGCTCGGGGCGGGGCATGGCGGCTCGGAGGTGTCAGTGAACCGGGAGCGGGCCGGCGTGCTCGTCGGCGACGCCGAGCGGGATGACGTCCTCGAGCGGCGCCGCGTCCGGCGCGCTCCCGCGCGGCCTCGATCTCCGCCTCGAGCTCGGGGCGGAACTTCTCGACCATCGAGCCGATCGGCATCGCCATCGCGTCGCCCAGCACGCACAGGCAGTTGCCGATGATCTGGGTCTGGACCGAGGCCATGATGTCGAGGTCCATCGGGGTGGCCTCGCCGGCCTCGATCCGCTCGAGCATCTTGACCGTCCAGTTGGTGCCCTCGCGGCACGGGACGCACTTGCCGCACGACTCGTGCGCGTAGAACTTGGCCAGCTTGAGCGCCACCTCGAGCACGCGTGTGGCGTGTCGTCGACGACGATGATCGCGCCCGAGCCGAGCATCGACCCGGCCTTGGCCATCGAGTCGAAGTCGTAGGGGAGGTCGAGGTCGTCCTTGGTCAGCACCGGCGAGCTCGAGCCGCCGGGGAACCAGAACTTGACCTCGCGGCCGCTCGGCGGGCCGCCGGCCAGGCCGTAGATGAGCTCGCGGGACGGGATCCCGAGCTCGATCTCGTAGTTGCCGGGCCGCTGGACGTCGCCGGAGACCGACACGAGCTTGGTGCCGGTCGAGGTCTCGGTGCCGATCTTGGCGTACTCCTTGCCGCCCATGCCGGATGATCGTGCGGGCACCGTGGACAGCGTCTCGACGTTGTTGATCAGCGTCGGGCCGTCGTAGAGGCCCTCGATCGCCGGGAACGGCGGCTTCAGCCGCGGGTTGCCGCGCTTGCCCTCGAGCGAGTCGAGCAGCCCGGTCTCCTCGCCGCAGATGTACGCGCCGGCGCCGCGGTGCAGGACCAGGCTGAGCGAGTGGTCGGAGCCGAGGATCCGCTCGCCGAGGTAGCCGGCCTCGTCGGCCTCGGCGATCGCGGCCTCGAGGATGTCGGCCTGGAGCTGCGTACTCGCCGCGGATGTAGATGAACGCCGCGGTCGATCTCGCCGCCGCAGGAGGCGATCATGATCCCCTCGATCAGCATGTGCGGGTTCTTCTGCATCAGCTCGCGGTCCTTGAACGTGCCCGGCTCGGACTCGTCGGCGTTGCAGACCAGGTACTTGTCCATGTCGCCCTGGGGCAGGAAGCCCGCCTTCTGGCCCATCCGGAAGCCGGCGCCGCCGCGGCCGCGCAGCCCGGAGTCGATGATCTCGTCGAGGACCTCCTCGCGGGGCATCGTCAGCGCCTTGCGCAGCGACTGGTAGCCGCCGCGGCGCTCGTAGACCTCGAGCGTGTTGAGGCCGGGCTCGTCGATCCGGTCGAACAGCAGCAGCTCGGTCATGCGGCGCTCTCGCTGCTGTCCGCGTCCGGGTCGCGCGCAGCGGCGGTAGCGCAGCTGCTTGTCTCGAGCACCGGGCGACCGGCGCGCAGGTCGTCGACGATCTGCTCGGCGTCCTCGTGCTCGAGCGGGCCGACGTACTCGCCGTTGACCGAGGCCATCGGCGCGATGTCGCAGGCGCCCGAGGCACTCGAACGAGCGCACGTGGACGTCGGCGTCGCCGGCCGCGGCCGCGATCATCGCCTCGAACAGCTCGTCGGCGCCGCGCAGCGAGCACGAGATGTTCGTGCACACGTAGACGTCGTGGTGACGCGGCCTGCGGCTCGGTCTCGAGCATGTCGTAGAAGGTCGCCACCGAGTCAGGTAGGCCGGGCGTCAGCTGCATCACCGCCGCCACCTGCTCGATCGCCTCCGGCGAGCAGCCAGCCGTGCAGCTCCTGGGCGGCGTGCAGCGCCGGGATCGCGGCCGAGCGGCGGTCCGGGTACTTGGCCATCGCGGCCTCGATCTCCGCCGCAGCTCGTCGGGCACCGGCGTCGTGGCCGGGTCGGGGATGACCGCCGGAGTGCTTGGTCAGGTCGACCGCCTCGTCCCAGCCGGGGACGCGGGAGCCGTGGCCGAAGCGCGGGACGCGGGCTCGGCGGCACCCGGCCGCGGCTCACCGGTCGATCCCTCCCAGGATCGGGTCGAGCATCGCCAGCGTGGCGATCAGGTCGGCGATGTAGGCGTCCTTGACCATCGGCGCGAGCGCCTGGAGGTTGACGAAGCTGGGGTCGCGCATGTGCACGCGCGCCGGCTTGGCCGAGCCGTCGGCGCGGACGAAGCAGCCGAGCTCGCCGCGCGGGCCCTCGATCGGGTAGTAGGCCTCGCCCGGCGGCACCCGGAAGCCCTCGGTGACGAGCTTGAAGTGGTGGATCAGCGCCTCCATGCTAGGTGGCCAGCTCGTGGCGGGGGGGCAGCGCGACCTTGCGGTCGGTGGTGATGAACGGGCCCTCCGGCAGGCCGTCGAGCGCCTGCTCGATGATCTTCACCGACTCGTAGAGCTCGGCGTGGCGGACCCGGAAGCGGTCGTAGTTGTCGCCGACCGTGCCGACCGGGATCTTGAAGTCGAAGTGGTCGTAGCTCGAGTACGGGTGCGGCCTTGCGCAGGTCCCAGGGGTTGCCGGCGGCCCGCAGCAGCGGGCCGGTGACGCCGAGCTCCGAGCAGCGTCTGCTCGTCGAGCGGGCAGGTGCCGCGCAGCCGCTCGAGCACGATCTGGTTCTTCTCCAGCAGGTCGGCGTACTGGTCGGCGCGGGTCGGCATCTCGTCCAGGAACTTCGCGCAGCTTGGCCGCGAAGCCGCGCGGGATGTCCTCCATCACGCCGCCGACCTGGATGTAGCGCGTGTGCATCCGCTGGCCCGAGGACATCTCGAACAGGTCGAGGATCGTCTCGCGCTCGCGGAAGCAGTACCAGAACATCGAGATCGCGCCGAGGTCCAGCGCGCTGGTGCCCAGCCACACGAGGTGGGACATGATCCGGTTGAGCTCCAGGTGGATCACCCGCAGGTACTGGGCCCGCGGCGGGACCTCGACGCCGAGCAGCGTCTCGACCGCGCCGCAGAACGCCATCGCGTTGAAGTAGTAGGCCAGGTAGTCCATCCGCTCGATCACCGGGATGACCTTCCAGTAGGACTTGTCCTCGGCGGTCTTCTCGATCCCGGTGTGGACGTAGCCGATGATCGGCCTGATGTCGCGGACGACCTCGCCCTCGAGCGTGGCGATCAGCCGCAGCACGCCGTGGGTGGCGGGGTGGTGCGGGCCGATGTTGAGCGTCAGCAGCTCGTGCGTCTCGCCCTCGCCGGCCGGCTCGGCGGCGATCGTGATCGACTCCTCGCGCCTGCGGTAGTCCTCGGTCAGCGCGTCAGGTCAACTGTCACTTCCCGTAGGACTGCTCTTCGTTGAACGTGAACAGCACCGGCTCGCCGCCGACCGGGAAGTCGCGGCGCTGCGGGAAGCCCTCGTAGTCCTCGGGCATCAGGATCCGGCGCAGGTCGGGATGGCCCTCGAACACGACCCCGAACATGTCGTAGACCTCGCGCTCGGGGAAATCGGCGCCGGGAACAGGTCGACGACGGAGGGGATCGCGCGGCTCGTCGATCGGGACCCGCGCCTTGACGCTGATCCGGTCGACCTCCTTCATGTCCAGCAGCTCGTAGAGCACGCCCAGCCGGGGCTCCTCGGGGTAGTAGTCGACGCCGTGCAGGCTGGCCAGGAAGCTGTAGCCCTTGTCCTCAGGAAGCCGAGGACCTGCTTGTTCTGGCCGGGGTCGCCATCAGCTCCGCCCGGCCGCGGTAGAAGGTCGGTGTCGATGACCGACTCGGGGTCGAGCGTCGCGAAGCTCCTGGGCGATCAGCTCGAGCCCGGTCGCGTCAGGCACCGGCCGTGTCCCCGTGCTTGAAGACGCTGATGTCGGCGCTGCCGGTCGGTCTGGCCTCGCCCGGTCTGCCGGGCGAGGATCTCCTCGGTGCCGACGGCGTCGTAGCGCTCGCGCCAGCCGGCCTTCTCGTTGCCCTGGACCTTCTCGCGCAGGCGCAGGATGCCGTGGGCCAGCGCCTCGGGGCGGGGCGGGCAGCCGGGGACATGCACGTCGATCGGCATGAACTTGTCCGCCGGGACCAGCGCGTAGTTGTTGAAGACGCCCATCGAGGAGCAGCAGGCGCCCATCGAGATCGCCAACTTGGGCTCGAGCATCTGGTCCCAGATGCGCCGGATCACCGGGGCCATCTTGATCGAGACCCGGCCGCGAGCAGGATATCAGGTCCGCCTGGCGCGGGGAGGCGCGGAACGCCTCGAACCCGAAGCGGCGCGATGTCCATCCGCGCAGCCGACGATCGACATCATCTCGATCGCGCAGCAGGCCAGGCCGAAGGTGAGCGGGAAGAACGAGTTGCCCCGAGCCCAGGCACGGCCTTGTCGAGCGTCGTGGTCATCACGCCCTGCTCGACGTAGCTGCTCGAGGGCCTCGCCTTCGAGATCTCCGCGGAGCATGTCGCGGGCCTGCAGCTGGCGGGACGCGGAAGTCCTCCTGGCGTCAGCGGCGCTCAGCTCCGAGCGGGAGCGGTCAGCGTGCTGGAGGTGGCGAGCAGCTCGCGCTTTATTTCCATTCCAGGGCTCCTCGGCGCCAGACATAGACGAAGGCGACCATCAGCAGCACCACGAAGATGATCGTCTCGCCCAGCGCGAAGCGTCCCGAAGGCCCGCAGCTGAACGGCGATCGGGTACAGGAAGATGACCTCGATATCGAACAGGATGAACAGCATCGCGATCAGGTAGAAGCTGATGCCGAAGCGGAAGCCGCGCTGGATCTCGGAGGGCAGGCCGCACTCGTACGGAGAGTCTGCTTGGTTGCGGTTGGGGCGCGTGCGCACCCCGGTGAACAGGTTCAGGACCGAGAACAGGGTGCCGACGAGCGCGCGCCCAACACCAGGAACACGATCGCCGGCAGGTAATCCCTGAGCACAGCTCGCGTTATAGCACCGCGCGTGTTTCGAAGGTCCCTTGTAACACGGTCGTTACTTAGTGCGCATATGAGGCAATGTGGGCGGGGGGTTTGCGTCCGTGCGGCGGGCCTCTCGCCTCGGGCGGCGAACAGGCGGATATGGTCCGGCCGGCGTGTTGGTAGTCCACCTTGTTGTCGGCATTGCCTCGCTGGTGGTGACCGGGGCTGCCGGCCTATGGGGCGGCTGGTGCTGGTGGCGCTGGCATCCGGGCGGTTCCTTCTGGCGTTTGCTGCGCGCCGCCCAGGCCACGGTGGTGCTGGAGGCCGTGCTTGGAGGCGTGCTCCTCCTCATGCACCACAAGGCGGTCAGCCTCCACTACGTGTACGGGGTGCTGCCGATCCTCGGTCTCGTTCATCGCTGAGCAGCTGCGGATCGCCTCGGCCCAGATGATCTGGACACGCGGGGCTTCGTGTCCACCGACGAGGTCGGCCGCCTGCCTGCGGCCGAGCAGCAGGAGCTGGTTGCGCTCGATCGTCCGCCGCGAGGTGGGGGTGATGGCGCTCGCGGCGCTGGTGATGTTCGTGCTACTTGGGCGAGCGGCGATGGTCGTGCACTGATCCTGCGCGGCCTGGTCCTAGCGCGCCGGCAGCTGGTGATAACGCCCCTCGAACCACAGCAGGGCTCCCCTGCCCCAGGCCCATCTTGGTCACCTCAGATATCGCGATCGTGTGGTCACCGCCGGCGATCAGCTCCCGGACATCGCATACAGCCCAGGCCAGCGAGCCGCTGATCACGGGCATTCCCGCCACGAGCTCGTGCCCGACTCGGTCGAGCTTCTCGCTCTCGGGCGCCTTGGAGGCGAACAGCCCGGCGATATCCCGCTGATTCGACGAGAGCAGGTTGACCGCGAACCGCCGGGTCTCCCGCACGATCGGCAGGGTTCTGGCGCTGTTGGCAAAGCACACCAGCGTCAGGAGCGGATCCAGGGACAGCGAGCAGATCGCGTTGGCGGTCATGCCGCCCGCGCCGGCCGAACCGGCCGAGGTGATCACGGCGACGCCGGTGGCGAAACGGCCGAACACCTCGCGGAACAGCTCGGGACTCAGGCTCGCACTCCGCGGCGCGCCGGGCTGAGGAGAGGCCATCGCCTGAGGGTTATACCGGGAACCGGCCCCGGCGCCGGCCCCTTCGGTTGCCGCCGTTGGAAGGACGCTCGCGGGACCACGTGAGCGAACGTCTCATTGACCGGCGCCGGGGATATCGACATGTTCTGCGCCGGGTGGTCTGCTCCTGCTCCCGCCCGCGCTCCGGCTTGTGTCGCCTGCGGGGTCTGCGCCGCCGTACTTCCGTATGATCCGCCCCGCATGAACCGGCCGCTCAGGTTGATCCTCATAAGCATGGCTGCCGTTGGTCTGGCGCTCGCCGCCTCTGCCTGCGGCACGCAGCGGATCAGCGTTCCCAAGTCCGACCCCAACTATGCGCAGGACGTGGTCGCCGCGCATCTGTTCGCCCAGCGCTGCGCCGGCTGCCACACGCTGTCCTATGCGGCCACGCACGGTTCAGCCGCCAACCCCCGCACGGCAGAGGCGATCAACGGCCCCGACTTCGACGTGCGCTGCGAGCGCCCGGCAATCCGCGTCCTGTATGCGATCGAGAACGGCGGCTTCTCGGCGCCTACATGCCGCAGAACATCTTCGTCGGCCAGCAGGCCCGAGCCGTGGCCGCGTTCGTGTCCCGCTTCGCGGGGCGTGAGGCGCCGCCGGAGCCGGATGTGGTCCCATGCGTCGCCCAGCCGATCGGGACCCTGCCGCCACTCCCCACCGGAACCTCTCTGGCCGCAAGCGGCGTCAACCCCGCGGCCGGCAATAGCGCGCTGACCACCACCACACCTGCGGTGAAGTCGGCCAAGGCCAAGAAGGCCGCCGGCACGTACGCCGCGGCCCACCGGAAGCACAAGAAATCCAATAAGTAGCCCCGCACCGGGGCACCCGGAGGGCCGCGTGTGCTTGACATCAGGCTGATCAGGGCGGAGACCGACGCCGTCCGCCGTGCCCTGGGCCGCCGCGGCCGGCGCGAGGCAGAGCTCGTGGACCAGCTGTTGGAGCTCGATGAGCGCTGGCGGGCGTTGACGGCCCAGCTCGAGGAGCTGCGGGCCGAACAGAACCGGGCCAGCAAGAACCGCCGCGGCGCTCCCACGCCCGAGGAGCGCCAGGGGCTCGCTGAGCTGGCGGCGCGCGGTCGTGCGCTGAGCGATGAACTCACCCAGGTGGCCGGCGAGCGGGATCGCCTGCTTGCCTCGCTGCCCAACCTGCCCGCCGACGACGCACCGGACGAGGACACGGTGCTGAGCGACTGGGGGGAGGCCGGCCGGACCGGACGGGACCACCTGGAGCTGGCCGGGGGGATGATCGACATGGAGCACGGCGCGCAGCTGTCCGGCTCCAGGTTTGCCTACCTCCGCGGCGATCTGGTGCTGCTGGAGCTGGCGATGGTTCGCTACGCCCTGGAGAAGCTGGGCGGCGAGGGCTTTGAGCCGGTCAGCCCTCCGGTGCTGGTCAGGGAGCAGGCCCTGTTCGGCACCGGCTTCCTCCCCGACACCGAGCAGCAGATCTACCAGCTGCCCCAGGACGATCTCTACCTGGTGGGCACCTCAGAGGTGGCGCTCGCCTCCCTGCACCGGGACGAGATCCTGGATGCCGACACGCTGCCCCGGCGCTACGCCGGTTTCTCCAGTTGCTTTCGCCGTGAAGCCGGCGCTGCCGGTAAGGACACGCGCGGGATCTTCCGCGTGCACCAGTTCGACAAGGTGGAGATGTTCGCGTTCGTTGACCCCGCCAGCTCTGAGGAGGAGCACGAGCGCATCCTGTCCATCGAGGAATCGATCTGCCAGGAATTGGAGATCCCCTACCGGGTGGTCAACATCGCGGTGAGTGATCTCGGCGCCTCCGCGGCCAAGAAGTACGACATCGAGGCCTGGCTGCCGGGACAGGGGCGCTATCGAGAACTCACCTCCTGCTCCAACACGACCGATTACCAGGCGCGGCGCCTGGACGTTCGCTACCGCCCGCGTGAGGGGCGCCCGGCGCCCGTGCACACGCTGAACGGGACGGCGGTGACCAGCTCCCGCACGACGATCGCGGTGCTCGAGAACGGGCAGCAGGAGGACGGCAGCGTCGTCATCCCAGAGGTGCTGGCGCCTTTCGGGGCGCCCGCGGTCATCCGAGCCAGCTGAGCTGACGGCTGTCGAGCCGGAGCAGCAGCTGGCGCCCCTCCCGGTGATCGTCTCGCTGGCGGTCGATCAGCGCCAGCAGCGCGGCGGGATCGGCCATCGCCAGTGCCGCCAGGTCCAGGAGGACGATTCCCGGCGCGCCGGCTAGAAGCTCGGAGCAGATCCATCGAGTCGAGTTCAGATCGAGCCGGCCGAACAGGGCATAGCCCAGGTGGCCTTCAAAATCCCGTCGCTCGATCAGAAGCTCCCCGCAGACCGCCAGCTCAAGCGGCTCGGGACGGGTCTCCGCCTCCGGCCATGACAGGCCGCTGAACTGATCTGCGTGGGCGTCACGCTTCACGACGAGGGAGTCCTTCGCCAAGATCCCGGAAAACCATTTGTGACCGTCCGATTGCGGATGTCTACTCCTCCGGCCGGACGCCTCCGGCGAGCGCTTCCCGCCGGCCCTCCAAGGGCTTTGCCACGGGGTCCCATGCTTCACCCGGGATGCGGGCCTCCGGGAGGCTGGGTCGAAGCGCTGACGGCCGGCATTGAACGCGTCGCTGAAGACTCGTCCGTTGCCGTCTGCGGTGCCGGCATTTGAGCGGAGGGTGGAACTCCCGGCCGGCCTCGGCCAGCTTGGACGAGAACGTCCCCGCGCTGATCTGTCCGTCCAGAAACTGGCTGAGCGCCTGGCGCTGAGCCGGGCTCAGATGCGCCGGCAGCGCGCGGGGGCCCGCTCCCGTCGCGGCGCGCGATGGTCTGTTTCGTGGAGCGGGTTGCCGTGGTGCGATCAATGCTCGTAGACGCCTACGACGCGCGCTTGCTCGATCACGTGATCCTCGATCCTGTCGATCAGATCTCGCCGCTCGAGACCCGGCGGGAGGTCCAGTTCATCGTCCAGCGCGTAGACCCAGAAGTAGTAGTGATGCGAACCGTGCCCAGGCGGCGGCGCGGGACCGTTGTATCCGGCGTTACCCATGGAGTTCTGACCCGCCGTGCCGGTCTCTGCGCCTTCGGCCAGCTCCGTAGTGTCGCCCGGGATGTTGTAGAGCACCCAGTGGGTGAAGCCGTCCACCAGCGGGGCATCCGGGTCGTGCATGACCAGCGCGAAGGACCGCGTGCCCTCCGGCGCTCCCGCCCAGCTGACAGCAGGCGAGACATCCTCCCCGTCGCCGGTATGGCGCTCCGGGATCCGCCCGTGGTCCTCGAAGGCGCTCGAGGAGATCCTCAGATCGGCAACGTTCAGTTCCTGGGGCATAAATCGACCGTACCCGGCTTCAGGCGGGTCAAATCCCCAACGGCTACAGCGGAGAGGGGGGGATTCGAACCCCCGAACGAGGTTGACCCCCGTTACGCGATTTCCAGTCGCGCCCGTTCAACCACTCCGGCACCTCTCCGGGACGCTGGCGCAAGCCTAGCGGGCGTTCGCGCTCTCGAGGGCCGCCGGAGCTCCTCCAGTGCGGGATGCCGAACACGATCAGCCGCAGCTGTTTCCCGGCGATCCGGCGGATCTCGTCCTGCGCCGCCGGGTCGCCGGCCGGAGTGTCGAGGATCGCCTCGACCGTCGCGATCATCGTGTCGCACGAGCAGGGCCGCGAGCATCTGCAGATCCTCGGTCGTCCACTCGCGTAGCACCGGGAACCGGGCGAGGTCGGTCGCCAGCTCGCTCGTCAGCGAGCCGGATCTCGGTACGGATCGCGTGGCGCAGGACGGCGTTGCCGCGTCGAGCGGACGCGCGCGATGAACGTGAACTGCTGGCGGTTGTGCGCGCACGTGCTCGACGAGGATCTCGACCGAGCGCGTGGATGATCCGCTCCGGTCGAGACCGCCTTCGCGCGCCTCGCGGAGCATGCCGCGCGAGCGTCGGAACGACTCTTCGACGAGCGCCAGGCCGAGCTCGTCCATGCTGGCGAAGTACCGGTAGAAGGCGGTCGGGACGACGCCGGCCGCGCGCGCGACGCTGCGCAGGCTGAGCGCGTCGAAGCTGTGCCGGCCTCGATCTGCTCGAGCGCCGCGTCGAGCAGCGCCGGCGCGTCTGCTGCGCGGCGTTCGGCCTGCGTTCGGTGCGGACGCGAGCTGCTGGTGCGAGCGTGACCTTCGAGCGTGTGCGCTGGTCACAGCAGTCAACGTGTGCACCTGATCACAGACGGCATTATAGGCCTTGACACTTCGAGAACAGTTGTCCACTAATCTATCACACGATGCCGACCCTTACCCGCGCCCGCAGAATCCTTGGCTCTCCGCTGTCGTCGACCTGCTCGTCGGCCCGCACGGGATCGACCGCTATCTCGAGCTGATCGCGCCCGAGCTGACGATCCGCGACGCGCGCGCCGAGGCTGGTAGCCGTCCGCCACCAGACGGAGCGGAGCGTCACGCTGACGCTCCGGCCGAACCGGGCCTGGAGCGGATTCCGCGCCGGCCAGTTCGTTCGCGTCGGAGTCGAGATCGACGGCGTTCGGCGGACCCGAACGTACTCGCCCGCGTGCTCTGGCACACGACCGCGGCCTGCTCGAGCTGACCGTGACGGCGCACCCCGACGGTCTTGTATCGCGGCACCTGCTGATCACGCTGCCGCCGGCACTGACTCGTCCACCTCGGCGCAGCGCAGGGCGACTTCGTGCTGCCTGAGCCCCGGCCCGAGAGGCTCGTGCTGATCAGCGGCGGGAGCGGCATCACGCCGGTGCTGTCGATGCTGCGCACGCTGTGCGACGAGGGCCACGACGGCGAGATCACGTTCGTCCACTACGCGCGCACGGACGGCCGACTGGCTGTACCGCACGAGACGTGCGAGGCGCTCGCCCGTCGCCATCCGAGCCTGAAGGTCGAGTACGTCGCCACCCGCGAGGGTGGGGCGCCACCTCGGCCCCGACACCGGCTCAGAGTGCTCCGGCCCGGCTGCCAACCGCTGCGGTGGCCGTATGCGGCCCGCCGACGCTGATCGAGGCCGGTCCGGGCGAGCTCTGCGGCGAGCGCTGCGCTCGTGCCGACAAGCTTCACGCCGCCGACCCTGACCGTCGCGGCGAGGCGGCGGCCGAGGGAACGCTCCGTTTCCTGCGCAGCGGCGCGGACGGCGCCGATCGCCGACCGGCGACGCTGCTGGAGCAGGCCGAGGCGGCGGGCCTGACCCCCGAATTCGGATGCCGGATGGGGATCTGCCGCACCTGCACATGCCGCAAGGCGGCGGGAACCGTGCGCAACCTCGCTCACCGGCGAGGTCTCCGACGAGGAGGACGAGGACATCCAGCTGTGCGTTTCGCGTCCCCGGCGAGCGATCGTGGCACTCGAACGATCTGAAGCTCCGAGGAGGACACGCTCATGCCGACAAGCCCACCACGATCAGACCATGACCCGGACAGCTACCGATGAGCAGATCGAGCAGCTCGGCCGGAGCTCGACGAGCTGCGCAACCGCGTGATCGCCGACCTCGGCGAGCGCGACGCGCAGCTACATCCGCGAACGTGATCAAGGCCCAGCGCGGGCTCGAGATCCTCGGCCGAGTGCTGCTCGAGGTCGGGCTGGCTGCCGCCCGCGTGGCTCGGCGGCGTCGCCGCGCTGTCGCTGTCGAAGATCCTCGACAACATGGAGATCGGCCACAACGTGATGCATGGCGCAGTACGACTGGATGAAGGACCCGGCGCTCGACTCCAAGCGGTTCGAGTGGGACACCGCCTGCCCCGGGGATCAGTGGCGCGCACTCGCACAACTACATGCATCACACGCACACGAACGTGCTCGGGCATGGACCGCGACATCGGGTACGGAGTGCTGCGGATGTCCGAGGACCAGCCGTGGCGCCCCGGGACCTCGGCAACCCGCTTACGCGACGCTGCTCGCGCTGCTGTTCGAGTGGGGCGTGGCGGTGCCACGACCTCGAGGTCGAGCGGATCGAGGCGGGCGAGATCACGCTCGCGGACAAGCGAGAGATCCTCGAGGCGATCTGGAAGAAGGGGCGTCGCCAGGTGCTGAAGGACTACGTCGCATTCCCGCTGCTCGCGGGACCGGGCGCGGCGTTCACGCTCGCCGGCAACGTGACGGCCAACCTGATCCGCAACGTGTGGTCGTTCATGATCATCTTCTGCGGCCACTTCCCCGAGGGCACACACGAGTTCTCTCGAGGAGGCCGAGAACGAGACTCGCGGCGGCTGGTCTTAGACCGTCGCCCGCTGGACTCGACCGGATGGTGAAGTCAGCGCTTGAACTGGCGAAGATTACTTCAGAAGACCCATTCGGCGGAATTCCCGAGGCCTCGCAACTGGGCTCGCTCTCCGGTGACCTCGATCTTTATCACGAAGACGTATATTCGCTGCCAGGGCCGGATCGCATCGATTACGCGCGGCGTGCGGAAAAGGCCGCCCTGGATTTTGATGTGCGTATCAAGAATTCTGAAGGTGGATCATTCAGATGCCGCTACCGGGCACAAGGTGCTGGCGAATTCGCATGGCTTTATGGGCGAATACCGGCGGTCGTATTGCTCTGTGGCTGCCGTGCCAATTGCACAGACGGAAGACGGCGCCATGCAGCGCGATTACTGGTACTCGGTGGCGCGGACGCTGAAGAAGCTCGACGCGCCGGAGAAGGTCGGCAAGATTGCAGCGGAACGCACCCTGCGCCGTCTGGGCGCGCGCAAGGCGAAGACTGCGCAAGTTCCAATTGTTTTCGATCCCATGGTTTCGACTTCGATTCTGGAGCACATTTTCGAAGGAGTGAATGGCGATTCGGTTTACCGTGGAGCGTCATTTCTTGCAGGAAAGCTGGACAAGAAAATTGCCGGCGACAACGTCAACATCATCGATGACGGAACTATTGCCGGCGGCTTCGGCACGAGTCCCTTCGATGGGGAGGGCGTTCCGACGAGGCGCACCGTGGTGGTCGAGAATGGTGTGCTGAAGTCGTATCTGCTCAACACGTACACCGCGAAAAAGCTCAGCTTGCAGACTACGGGAAACGCTTCGCGTGGGCTGGCGGGCACCCCGGGATCGGGCCGGGGAATTCTTTTCTGCGCCTGGCTCCAAGACCGCTAAGGAATTGATTTCGGGAATCAAAGACGGCCTTTACGCTACGGAATTTCTCGGCCAGGGCGTGAACCTGGTGACCGGCGACTATTCGCGCGGGGCCTCGGGAATGTGGATTTCGGGCAGAAACTGCGTATCCGGTGGAAGAGATTACGGTGGCGGGCAATCTGAAGGAATTAT
>CAVUTV010000011.1:0-84919 GCA_963744525.1 uncultured Solirubrobacterales bacterium
CCCTGCCGGGGCGTTGACCCGGTAGGGCGGCGCCGCCGAACTCAAAGTCGGCGGCGGCGGTACCCCGTCAGGGGCGGTGGGCCAGCACCTGGTAGATCGAGGCCCAGCCGGTCGATGAACCCCTGGCGGGCGGCGTGGAGGTACAGCCGCCAGACCCGCGCGCGCTCGTCGCCGGCGAGCCGCACCGCCTCGTCGTAGCGGCGACTCGTAGCGCTCGATCCAGTGCGTCAGCGTCTCGGCGTAGTCCTCGGCGAAGCCCTCGACGTGCGTGGTGGCGAAGCCCGTGCGCTCCAGCGCGAGGATCGATCCGCGACAGCGGCAGCGGCACCCCGTCGGGGAACACGAAGCGCTCGGAGAACGGCCCTCGTCGGTGGTGTCGAAGTCCTCGAGCTTCGCGATCCCGTGGTTGAGCAGGCGACCGCCCGGGACCAGCAGGCCGAGCAGCGTGCGCGGCGTACAGGTCGATCCGCTCCTCCCCCACGTGCTCGACCATGCCGATGCTCGAGATCGCGTCGAAGCGCTCGCCGCCCAGCTCGCGGTAGTCGGCGACGCGGAACTCGACCCGGTCCGCCACGCCGGCCTCGGCGGCGCGCCGCGCGCCAGCTCGGCCTGCGGCTCGGACAGCGTGATGCCGAGCACCCGCACGCCGTGCTGGGTGGCGGCGTGGATGGCGAAGCTCCCCCAGCCGCAGCCGACGTCGAGCACGCGCTCGCCCCGGCTGCAGCGCGAGCTTCGTGCAGACCAGCTCGAGCTTGGCCTCCTGCGCCTCCTCGAGCGTCTGGCGCCCCGGTGCGAAGTAGGCGCAGCTGTAGGTCATCGAGTCGTCCAGGAACAGCGCGAAGAAGTCGTTGCCCGCGTCGTAGTGGTGGCGGACCGCGCGGCGGTCGCGGGCGAGCGTGTGGCGCTCGCCGCGCAGCCGCAGCTCGGTGGCCGGGCCGGCGCGGCGGCCGGCGTCACCGCACGCCCGCACGAGCGCGACCGGCGAGGCGGCGCATCTGGCGCGACGGACGAGCGGCGGCGGCTCGAACGTGTCGACGATCACGCAGCGCGCCGTCGATGTCGTCGACCTCGATCAGCCCGAGCGACGTACGCCCGGCCGAGCCCCAGCTCACCCGGCGCCCGGAGCACGTGGGCGAGCGCGCGGGGCGAGCGGAACGTGAACGTCGGGGCGGCCGGCTCGGTCGCCGGCACCGCCGTGCCGTCCCAGAAGCGCACGGCGAACGGCCGGCGCGGGAAGCGCGGCCTCGAGCTCGCGCCGCAGCGGTGCGGTCCGGGCGAACGCCACGGCGTGAGCTCAGGCTGGCGCCTGCGGCAGCGGCCTTGCGCTCGCGCCGCCGCGCCGGGTCGATCCGCACGACGTCCCAGGCGAGCCCGGTCATCTCCAGCACCCGGATCATCGCCGCCGAGGGGTCGATCTGCCAGCGCGCAGCCCGTGCCGGTAGGAGGTCGGGAACGCGTGGTGGTTGTTGTGCCACGCCTCGCCCCAGGTCGGGATCGCCAGCCAGGCGACGTTGCGCGACTCGTCGCCGGTGTCGTAGTCGCTGCGGCCGAAGAAGTGGCACACCGAGTTGATGCTGAAGGTCGCGTGGTGCAGGAAGAAGATCCGCGCGGCGCCGCCCCACAGCAGCGCCGGTCAGGCCGCCGGTGACCGTGCCGGTCAGCGCGACACCGAGGCCGAACGCGGCGGCGAGCCCGAGCGACCACCCAGAGCACGAACGTCCGGTCGACGAACTTGATCAGCGGGTCGGCGAGCAGGTCCTTGGCGTAGCGCCGCTCGTCGGCGACCTCCATGTCGCTGAACACCCAGCCGATGTGGGCGTGGAAGAGGCCCGGCAGCGCGCCCCGCCACCCGAGCCGTGGCCGACGTGGGGGCTGTGCGGGTCGCCCTCGACGTCGGAGAACTGGTGGTGCTTGCGGTGGGTGGCGACCCAGTCGATCACCGGGCCCTCGGCGGCCGCGGACCCGAGCGCCGCGAACCCCGCCCGGACCCAGCGGCTGGTCTTGAAGCTGCGGTGGGTGAGCAGGCGGTGGAACCCGACCGTGATGCCCGCTCCCGATCACGCGTAGGAGACGGCCAGGATCAGGAGGTCCTGCCAGACCAGCAGGTCGCTCGACCCAGCCGAGGATCATGCCGATCACCAGGATGACCGGCGGCACGCCGGTGACCACGGCGCTGGCCAGCCGGTCGACAAGCGGCATCGTGACGGGCCGGACGGCGCGATCATCGAGAGACGGCCCCGGTGGAACTTGATGAGCCGGGGTTCCGGCTCTCGTGTCGGTGGCGGAGGTGGCCATCGGCGTAAGGGATCCTAGCGGGGGCTCCGTAGGAAAGGAGTTAGCGCCGGCACATCTCGAGCCAGACCCAAGCGACGAGCCTGGATTAGCCCGGCAGCAGCAGGTCAGGGGCAATCGCGTTGGCCATCGCCCGGTAGCCGGCGTCGTTGGGGTGCAGGTGATCGCCGCTGTCGTAGGACGGGTTCATCCGCTCCGGGTCGCCGGGCTCCGCCAGTGCCGAGGCGAAGTCGATCACTCCGTCAAACGCTCCGCTGCTCAGGATCCAGCTGTTGATCGCCTCCCGCTTCTGCTCGGCGGCGGGTGTCCAGTAACGGGCGCCCTTGAACGGCGTGAGCGTGGCACCGATGATCCGCAGCCGGTGACGATGGGCCTGAGCGATGATCTGCTTGTAGCCCGCTATCACCTGCGAGGCCGAAACGCGAGTGTGGGGCGCCGAGAGGCTGTCGTGCTTCTGGCTGAAACTGAGATCGTTCACGCCCTCGAGCAGGATCACGGTGCGCACCCCCACCTGCCGAACGACATTCGGTCCGAAGCGGGCCACCGCACTGACCCCGCAGCACGGCGAGTCGTTGAGCACCCGGTTGCCGCCGATGCCCTCGTCGACCACGCTTAGGGTGGGCCCAGTCAGCCGGTTAGGCGGCGAGCCAGATCATCCGGCCAGCTGGCGTTGGCGCCAGAAGCAGACCCGATGCCGGCAGTGATCGAGTCGCCCAGGGCGACCAGCGCTCCGACATCTCGGCTGGGGCTGCGCGTCTCCACGCCGGCCAGGAAGTACCAGTCCTGAAGTTTCTGCCCGAATCCGCGGCCGCTCGCCTGCAGGGCCCGGGAGCCGTGAGCGGCGTAGCTGGTCTCCCGCGACTCCACCTGCTGAGTGGCCGGGCCGGTCGGCTTGGGCAGATACAGGCTGATGGCGATGCGGGTGAGGGCTTTGACGCCCAGCCGGACCGGATCGCTGAGGGCCTCATGCCCCGGCCGGATCGTGACCCCGGGGCGCCCGTAGAAGTGCAGTTGCCGGGTCGTGCCCGGGACCGTCCACGCCCCTCGTCGCTGCACGCCCACCGAGGCGGCACCGATGTGGAGCGGCTTTGACCCGAACACGTTGCTGAAGCGAACCCGCACCTGGGAGCCGCCGGCGGTCAGGAACACCACCTGCCGCAGCGTGCGCTTGTCGAACCCCTGTTCGGACAGGGGAGCGGCCGCGTTGGGGCCCTGGGTCGCCGCGCCCCAGCTGGTGATCCAGCGAGTGCCGCCCTTGGGGGTGGGCTGGGCTGTGGTGCCGGTCCGCCTAACGGATTCGGCCGTGCGGCTGAGATGCGCCGCTGCTGCAGCTGGTGCCGGCGCGGCCGAGCGCAGGGCCAAGCCGAGGCCGCCGAGCGTCAGCGCGCCCAGGAGCCCGACGATCAGGCGTATGCGCAGACTAGGCGGTCCAGGCATTGCGTTCCCAGGTCGAGCGGTCGCGGCCCCGTGCAAACCACAGTTGTGAAACTCCGCCGGGCGATTCCGGCGGCGCGCCGATTCTATCCATTGCGGGCGGCTCGACTGCCCATCAGCTGCCGCGCCGTCCCGAGGATGTGGGGCTCCAGCAGCTTGGCGCAGAACACGGTGAAGTGGATGCCATCAAAGCGGCAGAGCTGGCCATCCACGGTCGGGGTGTACTGATTGGTCGGCGACAGCGTCTGATCCACATTCACCACGCTCACCTGGCCGGGGTGCTCGGCGGCGACCCGCTGAAGCATCCAGTTGATGTCGTAATGCCGGGTCGGCGAGGCCGCGGGAGCCGGGGCTCCGCTGGCCTGAGCCGGGGGCCTCGTGTACGGCACGGTGAGGAACAGGATCTTTGTCCCTCGCTGGCCCAGCACGCTGACCAGATGCTCGATCTGCGCTTGCTCGTAGGCGTCGAAGGACGGGTCACCCAGGTGTTCCAGCACCCCGTTCCAGTTCCAGTCGAACTCATCGCGATATCCCATCTCCACAACCACCTCGGCGGGGTGGAACGCCGCCTCGTCGGCCGACCAGTTGGCGACGGCGTTCTGGCACAGGGGTCCAGGAAGCTTCCAGACGCCGTTGACGTCGAGCGCTCCTCGGGTTCCGAACGCGCACCCCAGAGTGGCCGCATTGGCCAGCTCGACCCCATAGTGCTGCTCGTCATCGAGCATCGGCACACCGAGTGTGAACGCCAGGGAATCACCGATCAGCAGTACCCGCTTGGGCGGACAGGTGTTGAACACCTTGCTGCCAGAGCCGCTCCAGTAGAGCTCGTGCTTACCCAGCGATGTGTACTCGAACTGTGCCTCCTGGCTGGCCGGCACCGGTGCCACGCCGTAATTAGGGGTGTCGGTCAACTGCACCGTGCAGGCCGGATCGCTGCCGACGAGTTGCACCGTCGGCTTGGGCAGGTGCGCCGCCGCGGGAGCGGCGGTCGGCAGCGCCGACACGCTCGAGGCCACCAGCAGGGCCACCAGCGCAGCGGCGAGAGCCAGCGGCGTCAGCCGGCGGACCTGAATGGTGGGCAGCCGGCGCTGACGGATCGGCTGCTCGACCAGCACGTAGGAGGCCGCACTGACGAGCAATGTCACCCCGAGGCGGAACATCAGCAGGTGCAGGCCGCTGAGTCCCGTGCTGGCGGTTGTCAGCCACAGGAACAGAGGGAAATGCCAGAGATACAGGCCGTAGGAGATCTGGCCCAGGGCCTGGAGGGCCGGGATCGACAGCGCCCGTCCGGCCACCGATCGGGGACTCAGCACGACGGAGAGGATCAGCAGCACCGTGCCCACGTCCACCAGCAGGAACCCGTAGGGGTACAGCCAGCTCGAGGATCCGTTGGCCAGATACATGATCGCCAGCAGGCCGAGGAGGACCACGCCAGAGGCACGGCTGAGTTGTTCGGCGCGCCTGGTCCGGCTCGGGCGGGTGGACGGGGCAGATCCGTTTGACTCGGGGTGGGGCGAGACCGCCGGCGCCTGCGCTGCACGCCGGCGAATTGCCATCCACAGCGCCAGCGCGGCGCCCGCCAGCAGGCCGGTTGCCCTGGTGTCGGTTCCGTAGTAGACGCGATCCAGACCCCGGCCGCCGGCGAACAGGACTCCGATCTCGATCGCGGAGAGCACCAGGCCGATCACCGTGGCAGTGAGCATCAAGCGCAGCCGCCCGAGCGTCGAACGAGCGCCGCGACGCCTGTGTCCCCAGCCCATGATGCCGAGGATCAGCAGCGGCCAGAGCAGGTAGAACTGCTCTTCGATGGCCAGCGACCAGGTGTGCTGGAAGGGTGAGATGGGCCCGCTGGCCCCGAAGTAGGTGGCGCCGGCCGCGATCTGATGCCAGTTGCTGTAGTAGAACAACGCCGAGAGACCGTCGCCCCAGAATCCCGGGACCGCCTGATCTGATCCCGCCACCGTGTAGTAGATGGCGATCACGACCACGAGCACGAACAGGGCTGGGAGAAGCCGGCGAGCCCGGCGCGCCCAGAACGCCCGGAGCCGGATCGTCCCCGAGCGCAGCCATTCCTCCACCAACAGTGAGGTGATCAGGAATCCGGAGAGGACGAAGAACACCTCCACGCCCAGGAAGCCTCCGGACGCCCATACCACCCCGCCGTGGTAGAGGATCACCGCGATCACGGCGATCCCGCGAAGCCCGTCCAACCCACCGTAATGCGGCAGCTCGAATCGTCCGGCGCCACCGGGGCGTCGGATCGAGGGCTTGCGCTGCGTCTGATCGCGCGCTGCTGTTCTTTCAAGCAACGTGGCCATCAGCCCGCGCTTGTTCGGTGTGACAAACGGATTGACGTTCCTGACATTCCACGTTCGGTACGCCTAAACACGGCGGCCGCCCGCCCGGATCGGCTGCGCGATCCCGGAGCGGCGCCTTCTCGCGCCTGGATCGCGCCGGAACCGGCTTTTCACATAGTGGCAGGCCCATCGGTCTACCCGCATCCGTCGTCGGTTTAGCCTATTTTCAGCCAGACGTGCCGATGGGATGTACTCGATGACCACTGCGACCACGCCGGGAGGAACGACTTCCTCTCCCGCCGCTGAGCAGCCACTTTCCAAGCGCCGGCCCACCAGCCGGCGCCGCGCCTTCGCCATTTGGAC
The DNA here is from genome assembly GCA_963744525.1 of uncultured Solirubrobacterales bacterium. Taxonomy (GTDB): domain Bacteria; phylum Actinomycetota; class Thermoleophilia; order Solirubrobacterales; family Solirubrobacteraceae; genus Palsa-465. Next base: position 6,387 of record CAVUTV010000011.1, read on the forward strand.
CGCCGTGGCGGTCTCGCTCGTGGCCATCTCAGTGGTATGGATTCTCGCGACAGACCTCCGACCCTCCTATGACCCGTTCGGATGGCTGGATTGGGGCCAGCAGGTTCTGGCGGGAAACTTCAACACTTTCGGAGCGCCGTCGTGGAAGCCGCTGACATTCCTGTTCACGATGCCCTACGCCCTGCTGGGCCGCAATCCGCAGATGTATCTGTGGATGGTCACGGCAACGGTGGCAGCGGCGGCGGGGTGCGTAATCGCCGGGCGCATCGCCTATTTCCTCGCCGGACCGATGCCCGGGCGGCCCTGGGCGCGCTGGGCGGGAGCCATCTTCGCGGGTATCGGACTGCTGGGCATGACCGGCTACTCGCAGCTGATCATGATCTCCAACTCGGATCCGATGATCGTCACGCTGTGCCTGGCGGCCGTCGACTGCGCGCTGCATCGCCGCCATCGGCTGGCCTTCCTGGCCCTGTTCCTGGCCGCACTGGGGCGGCCCGAGCTGTGGCCGTTCGTGGCCGTCTACACGGCGTGGAGCCTGTTCAGCGAGCCGCGCCTGCGCTGGTGGGCCGTGCTCGGGTGCATCGCGATTCCCGCCGTGTGGTTCATCGTCTCCTACCTCACATCGAACAGCTGGCTGCATGAGGGCGATCTCGCGCTCGGCTCTGCGCGGGTAATTCACGGGAGCAAGATCATCGGGGTGTTCGATCGGATGCGGCGCCTGTTTGCCGTCCCCGTCCAGCTGACGATCCTGTTCGCACTCGGCCTCGCCGTCGTGCGGCGTGAGCGCGCATGGTTGTGGGTGGCCGGCGCCGCTCTGTTCTGGCTGATCATCGAGACGGCCATGGCACTGCACGGCTGGTCGGCGGTGATCCGCTATCTGGTGGAGCCGGGCGCGCTGCTGCTCGTGTTGGCCGGCGCAGCAATCGCCCGGGTGCTGGCCTGGGTTCCGCCCGGGCCGCGATTCCTGCGCCTGGCTCCGGTGATCCCGATCATCGCCCTTCTGATCGGGCTGATCCCCGGGGCCAGGTTCCGCCTGACCACGATTCGCTACGAGATCCACGTGGACCAGAAGGCCCGGCTCGAGTTGATTCGGCTCCAGCGGGTGATCAAGGCCGAAGGCGGAGCGGCACGAATGAAGGCCTGCGGACAACCGGCCACGCTGCTCGGATATCAGAGCGAGCTGGCATGGGCGATTGGCCTGAACGTGGGCTCGGTCAGCTTCCGGCCGGGGCACTCGATCCGGAAGGGTGGTCCGGTGGTCGAGTTCAAACCACACGACGACGGCTGGCAGATCCGGCTCTTCAACATCCCTCGGGCCAAGCGCGCGGAATGCCAGAGCCTGCGTCGCGATACGACCTTTGGCGGGCCCAACCCGGTTGCCTCGACCAAGCTGCGAATCAGCGGCGGCTAGTCACCGGCTGCCGGAAGCTGCGAGACCGCCTGCTCGATCGAGTCGGGACCGGAGTTCAGGTACAGGGTGAGATGAGTGCGGCTGGCATCCCGTAGAAGCCGCGCCAGCACAGCAGCAACATCCTCCCTGGGCACCTCTCCCCGGAACGGCTCCAGGGAGAGCTTGACCCGATCGCGTCCTGGGTCATCGGTCAGCCGACCCGGCCTGACGATGACCCAGTCAAGCTCGCTGGCCCGGACCGCCTCGTCCGCCTGGGCCTTGGCTCGCAGATACACGCTGAATACGTCGTCGTCGTCGGGTGGCGCCTCTGCCCCCACCGAACTGATGATCAGGTAGCGCCCTACCTTCGCGCGCTCGGCGGCATGGACGAGCTTGATCGCCCCGTCCCGATCCAGGCTCAGCTTTCGCTCGGGTCCACTGCCCGGGCCGGCCCCGGCCGCGAACACCGCTGCGTCAGCCCCCTGAATCACCGCGGCGATCTCCTCGACGCTCGCCTGCTCCAGATCGCAGATCACTGGGTTGGCCCCCTGCTGGGCGACATCGGCGGCGTGCGCAGGGTTGCGGATCAGGCCGATCACCTGATCTCCGGCGCCGGCCAGCTGGGCGGTCAGCCGCATCGCGATCTTTCCGTGGGCTCCGGCCAGGGCGACGATCATCAAAGCCAGCCTACCGATGGATCCCCCTGGGAGCCAGCGTCATTCGATTTGGGTGATGTGTACGTCGGTACGCAGCGGAACGCTGCCTGGACACCCGCGCCACAAGAACAGGAGAGCCCATGGCCGCAGAAGCTGGATCGCCTCCGAGGCGCAAGCGCAGCTCCAGCCAGTCGTCGAACAACTCGCGCAAATCGACGAACGGCGGGCAGCACTCGCGGCCGGCAAAGCGCCCAGCCCCGTCGCCGCCGCAGAGTGCGGCAGCGCCGTCACCGTTTACTCCGATCGCGGATTACGCGTTCCTGTCTGATTGTCATACGGGGGCGTTGGTCGCGCCTGACGGAACGGTTGATTGGCTGTGTGTTCCGCGGTTTGACTCGGCCAGCGTGTTTGGTTCGCTGCTCGACCGGGGCGCGGGTGGTTTCCGGCTCGGTCCGTTCGGGATCAACGTCCCGAGCGATCGGAGCTATGAGCCGGGGACGAACACGCTGATCACGTGTTGGAAGACGCCGTCGGGTTGGGCGCTCGTACGCGACGCGTTATGCATGGGGCCGCGGCGGGGTGAGGACTTGATCACGCCGCACACTCGGCCGCCGGCTGACGAGGATGCCGAGCATATGCTCGTGCGGACGGTCGAGTGCATCGAGGGCAGCGTGGAGATCGAGCTTGTCTGCGAGCCTGGGTTCGACTACGGGCGCGTGGCGGGCGAGTGGTCGCTCGCCGAGGACCGTCACCGGGCCGAGGCGACCGGGGCTGGGCAGGCGATCGTGCTGCACACCGACATGCTGATCGGGATCGAAGCTCACCACGCCCGCGCCCGGCATGTGCTGCAGGCCGGCGAGACGCTCTACTGCGCGCTGTCCTGGGATGACCAAGCTCCGGTGCCGACCAGTGTCGATGAGGCAACCGCGCACCTGGCCACCACGACGCGGTTCTGGCGCAACTGGCTGTCGAAAGCCAGGCTTCCCGATCATGAACTCGGCCCGTTGATCCAACGCTCGGCGCTCGCGATCAAGGGTCTCACCTACATGCCGACCGGTGCGACCGTCGCAGCGCTCACGACCTCGCTGCCCGAGACCCCGGGCGGGGAACGCAACTGGGACTATCGCTACACGTGGATCCGCGACTCGACCTTCACCCTGCAGGCGCTGCACTACCTCAACCTCGACTGGGAAGCCAACGAGTTCATGCAGTTCATCGCCGACCTCGAACGCACCGACGACGGCAGCCTGCAGATCATGTACGGGATCGATGGTCGCCGCGACCTGACCGAGACGCTCCGCCCAGAGCTCTCCGGCTACGCCGGGGCCCACCCCGTCCGGCTTGGCAACGGGGCCTTCGACCAACGCCAGAACGATGTGTTCGGCGCCGCGCTCGACTCCGTCCTGCTGCAGGTGCGACGCAGTCAGCGCCTACCGCGCCGGCTGTGGCCGCTCGTGCAGTCCCAAGCCGAGTGTGCCATCGGCGTGTGGCGCAAACCCGACCAGGGCATCTGGGAAGCCCGCGGCAAACCACAGCACTACGTCTCCTCCAAACTCATGTGCTGGGTGGCGCTGGACCGGGCCGCAAAGCTGGCTCACCTGCGCGGCGAGCCTGACCTGTCCGCCACATGGGGCGAGGTGGCCGCGCAGATCAAGGCCGACATCCTCAAGCGCGGCGTCGACCAGCGCGGCGTCCTGCGCCAGCACTACGACACCGACGCGCTCGACGCGTCTACCCTGCTCGCCGCGATCTTCGGCTTCCTGTCGGGGACCGACCCAATCCTCCGCGCCAGCGTCCTCGCGATCGCCGACGAACTGACCGAACACGGATTCGTCCTGCGCTACCGCACCGACGAGACCGACGACGGCCTGTCAGGCAAAGAGGGCACATTCGTGATCTGCTCCTTCTGGCTCGTCTCAGCCCTAGCCATCATCGGCGAGATGCAACAAGCCCGCGACCTGATGGAACGCCTGACAAAAGTCGCCTCCCCCCTCGGGCTGTACGCCGAGGAATTCGACGTCGATACCGGCCGCCACCTCGGCAACTTCCCCCAGGCCTTCTCACACCTCGCGCTCGTCGAGGCCGCCGCACGCATCATCCTGGCCGAGCGAGTGGCGGAAATCAGCTGACGCGAATCCGCGGACGCGCGCCTGGTGAGGTTGCGGACAGGTCCTGACCCGAATCGACGTTACGGTGCCGCTGAAGCTGTAAATCCCCGGAAAGGAGCAGCAAATGCGCGACGGCTACATCCCTGGCGTGCCGTGCTGGGTGGACACGAGCCAACCGGATCCGCAGGCCGCGGTCGACTTCTACAGCGGGCTGTTCGGCTGGGACTTCGAAGACGTGATGCCGCACGGATCTCCGGGCCGGTACTTCATCGCCCGGATCGGGGACGGTGACGTGGCGGCGATCGGCTCGATCCCGGAGGGTGCCGCGGACCCCGCTGTCTGGAAGACCTACGTTTGGGTCGAGGACGCCGACGACGTCGCCTCCCGGGTCACCCGCGCCGGCGGCACCACGCTGGTGGACCCGTTCGACGTGATGGACTCCGGCCGGATGGCTGTGTTCGCCGATCCCGAGGGCGCCGTGTTCTGCGTGTGGCAGGCTGGCCGGCACAGGGGCGCACAGATCGTCAACGAGCCTGGATCGCTCAACTTCAACGGCTTGAACAGTCGCGACCTCGAGGCCGCGCGGTCGTTCTACGGCGAGGTGTTTGGTTGGCGGACACTGGCAATGGACGGCGGCTTCCAGATGTGGATGCTTCCCGGCTACGCCGACCATCTGGAGCTCTCCGACCCCGGGCTGCGGGAGCGGATCGCAGAGATGGGGGTCCCGGTGGAGTTCGCCGACGTCGTCGCGAGCTTCAGCCCGATCTCCCCCGCCCAGACTGACGTCCCGGCACACTGGGACGTCACGTTTGCGGTCGACGACGCGGACGCCACGGCTCAAAAGGCCGCCGAGCTCGGTGGGACTGTCGTGGTTGCCCCATTCGATGCGCCGTGGGTTCGCAGCACCGTCCTCGCGGACCCGGCCGGTGCGACCTTCATCGCCAGCAAGTTCGAGCCGGAGAACCGGGACGTCGCCGCTCCGACGCAGGCATCGGCGAGCGCCGCTTGAGGAGCAGGCTCCTCACGGCGTTCCTCCAGCCACTGTGGGTTGCGATGTCCACGGCGAGTGCGCGGTCTCGAGCACCCGCTCGAACGGAATCGCGGCCGCTTGCGCCGCTTCGAGAACAGCCTCACGCGAGCCTTCGAATCCACACATAACGACCTCGTCCTCGCGGACCAGCACGGAACCGAGATAGCGCACGTGCACACCTGTCGCCGCGAGTCGCTGAGCGGCATCTGTGGCGCGCCTGTCCAGCTCGCTCAGGTCGCTCTCGCGCACGCCAGGCCAGAGGCACTCGGCGATGAACTCGCCTTCGGTCTTGGCAGGCACGGATCCAAGCCTAGGCAGTCAGGCCGGCCTGCCGAAAGCGGGAAAACCCTACGTCTGAGTCTTCCCGCGCGGGTTCGATGAGGCGTGAGTCCGCAGGGCGTCGGCCAGGGAGGCCCGGGACCGGACGCCGAGCTTGCGATACACCCGAGTCAGATTCGCCTCGACGGTCTTCACCGAGACAAACGCACGGTTCGCCACCTCGCTGTTTGACAACCCGGACGCGGCAAGCTCCGCCAGCCTCAACTCGGTGTCGGTGAGCCTGTCCCGGCTTGCCGTAGGCCTACCCACCCGAGCCAGCTCACCCCGGGTCCTGTCGGCCCAGGGAGGGGCGCCGATTCGCTCGAACAACTCGAGTGCCTGCGCGAGCGTGCGCCGGGCCTGCCCACGCTGTTTATGCCTGCGCTGTACCTGGCCCTGAAGCAACAGGGTCCGGGCGCGCTCAAACGGATTTTGGGTGCGAGCGTGCTCGGAGAGGGCACGCTCAAACGCCACGGCTGCCGCTTGGGGATCGCCGTGTGCGGCCGCCAGCAGCGCCCGGCAGCGGGCTGCGGCCGCACGCGCCCACGGACGATCGAGCTCAGCTGCCTTGCCCTCGAACGGCGCCAGATAGCGCTCTGCTTTTTCGAGTTCGCCCAGAGCTACGAGTGCCTCGATCTCGTCAGGAAGGAACATCGCCAGGACGGGGTCTCCCCCGCCCAAGCTGCTCACCTGGTCGGCCAGCGGTGCGAGCAGCTCATCGACGCGCGCCGGATTTCCGACTGCCAGCTCTGCGAGCCCCAGCGCCCACAGCGGCCAGATCGCGCCCGTCATGAATCCCATCTGACCGAACAGCTCCAGCGCCTCCACCCCCTCCTGCCGAGTGAGGTCCGCCCGTCCCTGATGAGCATGGACGAGTGCACTGGCGGAGAGCGTGAGTGCGTAGGTCATCGCATCTCCGACCAGATCAGCCGCTACACGGAACCGCTCGCTCCAGGCTGACGCCGCTTCCATCTGTCCCGCCCACAGCGCGGCCCAGACCACATAGAGACCGAGCACCGGGGCGGAGCCCTCCTGTCCGCGCTCAACGGCCTCAGCCCATACCCCCGAGAGCGTCTCCAGGGCCTGGAGGGACTCGCCACTCCAAAGCTGAAGCAGGCCCTGGATGGTCCGGGGCCGCATCGCGAACGATCTCGCCATCGTCGGGTCCTCGAGCGCCACCGCTCGGGCCAGGGTCTGCTGATCCACCCCCCGGCCGGCCAGGAACTCCTCCATCGTCAACACCGCCAGCGCGTCAGCGACCATGCCCCGCTCGCCGGCCGACTCGGCTCGGGCGACCGCGGTTCGGGCGTGGAGTGCGGCGCTGGAGATGTCGCCGAGGCTGACCATGCACTGGACGAGATCCAATTCGATGGCGGCCCGCAGGCGTTCATCGCCACCGGCCAACTCGAGCGCGGTGGACGCCAGCTGGACCGCGGCCGAGAAGTGCTCCGGCGCATGGCCAGCTGCGCCCTGACCTGCAGGGCTGCCGACCGGACCGGATTCGCCGGGTCGAGCGCAATTGCCTTCTCTGCGACCTGGTCGGCTCGATCCAGATCCCCGGCGTCGGCATGAAGCCGGGCCGCTTCCACCAGCCGCGCCGCGCACTCGTCCCGGTGATCGGCCGAGGTGTGATCCGCCGCGAGCTCGGCGAGCTCGCCGGCGGCATCGGGCGCACCACGCATCGCCGCGAGCACCGCCGCCTCGTCCAGACGGAGGGCCACCGCGGGATCGGGACCATCCGAGCCAAGCGCCAGATGACGGGCGCGCTGCTCGAGATCACCGACGAGTTCTGCCGCGCGCACGTGAAGGTTCCTGCGCCGCGCGCTCGCCACGGAGTGATATGCCGCGGACGCGAACAGCGGATGAACGAACTCGATCTGCCCATCCGGATGCACGGTGACAATCCCGGCTTCCTCTGCTGCGGCCAGCGCGCCGGCTGGAACGGCCCGGATATCAGGAGTCGAAAGCACCGAGGCGAGCAACAGCGCGTCACGGGCCTCGGCCGGAAGCCGCCGGATCCTGGAGAGAGCGAGAGCCTGAAGCTGGTCTGGCACCGGCAGGCCGATTCCGGGGACGTGGTCGACTCCCCGATCGATCAGAAGCCGCGCGATCTCGAGCGCGTAGAACGGATTACCGGCTGTGGCTTGGCTGATCCGGGCCAGTAGCGGGCGGGGCAGCGACTTCCCCAACCGCCCACTGATGATCCGGCCCAGTGCCGCCAGCGACAGTGGACCAATCACCTGACGGTGAACGCGCTCGTCGGCGACAGCGGCTCCGATCCAGGATTCGGACGCCGGCAGCCGGACCGAACACAGCAGACCGACCGGCTCCTCCGCCAGGCGCCTCAAAGCGAACTGAATCGCGGCGCGAGAAGGAGGATCCAGCCACTGGACGTCATCGATCGCGATCAGCACGGTGCCTGTCGCGGCGCATCCGCGAACGAGCGCCAGGAAAGCGGCCGCGACGGCCCTCGCGGGGGGGCGCACCGTGGCTCGGTGAAGCGCGCAGCAGTACCACGTCGAGCGCCTCCCGCTGCGGGGGCGGGAGCTCGGCGAACGCGGTCTCCTCGATCGGCGAGAGCAGGTCCGAGAGCGCCGTGAACGAGAGCTTGGCCTCTGACGGCGATGGGCGACAGGCGAGAACTCGAGCTCCGTGCTCCGTGCTCCGGCGCGTAGCTTCCCGCCAGATCGTCGTCTTCCCGATACCGGGCTCTCCCTCCAGCACAAGGGCGCTGAACCCGCGCTCCAGATCCGCAAGGAACAGGTCCACGGCCGCGAGGTCGGCCTCCCGGCCAACAACTGTCTCGCCCGACACAGCAGAACCCTACCGTCGAGAAGCCCTCCAGGGCGGTCGAAATTGCTCGACGTGCGTGCGTCAGGCGATCGATCGCGCCGGGTTCACCCTGAGGTCGTTCGCAGCTCCTCGCCCTTGAGGACCCGCCTCACTTTTCCTGGTGAACGATCATCACAGGCGTCTTTGCGTGGGTGACCACGGCGGTGGCGACGCCTCCGGGCAGGTGTCCCATGAAACCGTTGTGGCGGTGGGAGCCGACCACGATCAGGCTCGCATCATTCTGCTCGGCGGCATGGATGATCCCTTCCCATGAGCACGCCGCCTTGACGGTCAGCTGGCGGGCTCGGAAACCCACCTCCCCGGCGAGGGCCGCCCCGTGTGCGGCTGTCTCCTCCGCGGCCTTGCGGACCTCCGTTGCCTCGTCGGCATCGAAATGACGTCCGTTGACGGGGATGAATCCGACGTCTACTGGTTGCCAAACACACAGGACCAGCGCCTCACGTCCGGACTTGAGCTGATCACCTGCCTGCGCTATCGCCAACTCGGCCAGCTCGGAGCCGTCGTAGGCAAACAGGACCGGTCCGGGACCCACGGCGCCGGCCGCGCCGGCGGCTGGCTCAGACTGCAGCGCGCCGTCGGTCAAGTGGGACCTCACCGCTGCACGGTCGACGGGCGTGGGCGCCGGTGCAGCTGCCCGGGCATCGAAGATCCCGCGGATGCGGGCCAACAGCGGCGGCGAGTACCAGGCGGAAGCCGTTCCCCCAGGAAGGCGTCGAAATCTGGCTTCTGCGGGCGCGCTCCGCTCAGGGCGTAGATCGTGACGCCGAGTGCCGCGCCGCCGACCGCGATTCCGAGACCGATCCACAGAGCGATGGCGGTTCCGGCATCGAGATTGCCCGGGACCACTGTCGCCGCGAAGTGGGCGAAGATCGGCGCGACCATGAAGGCGGCGACCGCTCGCAGAAGCTCGACGATGGCGAATACGCGCTGGAGATTGGCGGACGGGAGCGAGAAGCCGGCGACGAACAGGGCCGGCGCTACGGTTGCGCCGAGACCGATGCCGGTCAGACCCGAGCCAACCAGCGTCATGGCCTGACTGGACGGCACATTGATGCGGAACACGGCGATCCCGGCGGCCAGCACGACCATGCCGACCAACGGCAGGTAATGGATTGCTCGCCTCTGGATGACGAGCCCGAGGGCCACGGCGGAGATGATCGCGCCACCGACCTCCGGGAGGAAGAGCAGACCGATATGCGCTGGGCTGTAATGCGGCTCCAGCACCGTCACGGTCAGCGCCGTGGCCGACACAGAGGCGGCCGCCGCGAACAGCGCCACCACGATCCCGGCCACGGGAATCGAGCTCGCCAGCATCGATTTGATCGTGAGCAGTGGGGACTTGGTGGTGCACTCGTAGACGATCAGAATCACGATCAGTAGAAGCCCGCCGACCAGCGGCACGATCGTCTCCACGGAGAGGAAGCTGTGGCTGGTGAGCTGCGACGCTCCGAAGAACGCCAGGACGCAGCCGGATGCCGCGAGGCCGATCGCCGGGAGGTCCTGCGGTGAGTCCGGGTTGGCCGGCGGTGAGTCCTCGAAGGTCAGCGCCGCCAGGATGAGAGCCATGACCGAGATCCCGGCGACGATCCAGAAGAGCGGCCGCCAGGCGTTCGCCTCGGCTTGAATCCCGCCCACCAGCGGCCCGAGCGCAACCGCACCGAAGATGCAGATGTTCATGATCACGGCGGTATCGCGCAGCTTGTCCTGGGGGAAGCCAAGCGCCAGAGGGGGCACCGCGCCGATCAGCAGGAGGCTCGTGCACAGCCCCTGGATCACATGCCCGGCCAGAAACATTGCGGCATTTTGCGCTGAGGCCTGCAGCACCGATCCGATCACCAGCAACACCGCGTAGCCCAACAGCATCCGGCGCTGCGGAAAGTGCTGGGCGAACTGCACCGCCAGCACGGTGCCGGTCGCATACGCCGCGTTGCTGAGACCCGCACCCAAGCTCAGGGTCTGCAGACTGACGTGCAACTGGTGGGAGAGGATCGGCACCAGCGGACCGAGCGCAGCCGACAGCGCCAGGTACGGGATCAGCGCGAACATCACCATGGCCGCTACGGCCGGGTAGCGTCCTGCCAGCGGTCCCTGGCGCATCAGACGTGCCCCCGTGTCTGGGCGGCTGAGGACTCACTCAGCAAGATGGCGGCTGAACTCCGGAGCGACATAGTTGAGCCGTAAACTACTTGACGGGCGAGATTGATGCTCTGCGCCTCTTCAATTTGCTGAGATCAGTGCGCTCCGGATAGAGTTGCCAGACGGGCACGGTCTGAGCATCGAGGGGAGACATGTGGAATTTCGGTCCGCACCCACGATGGGTGCGAGCTTAGCTGTGGGGCTCGCTGCCTTCTGTGCGCGAGCGGCGCTCCGATGCCTCCCGGTCGCGCTCCTCCTGGGCGCGCTCGCTGAAGTACCAGCCGTCAACGCTGCGCCGCTCCGTGCGGGGCAGGCGTATCCAGCCTCGGTGTCCATCGGCGGCCGGGCGCGCCCGGTCCCGAGCTCATTCCTCGGCCTGTCCATTGAGTACCAGGAGCTGCCTCGTTACGCGCAGTTGAGCGGGCCAGTCACCAGTGCCATCAAACTGCTCCAGGTCGCAGACGCGTCACCGCTGCTGATCAGGATCGGGGGCGCCTCGGCCGATCGGACCTGGTGGAAGGCGCCCAGTGAGCCCGCGCTGCCGGCAGGCGTGTTGGGGATCGGCCCTCCTTGGCTCGCGCAGCTGAACACGATCGTCGCCCGAGACCACCTGAGGGTGCTCCTGGATTTGAATCTTGCGGCGCATGCGCCGGGAATGGCGACGCAATTCATCAAGTCAGCTCAGGGCGTCCTGCGAAGAGCGCTGGTCGGGGTGGAAGTGGGCAATGAACCCGACCACTACGGACGTCAACCGTGGTTGCTCCGTCAGCTTCCTGTCGCCACCGAATCCGGCCTGTCCCGGCGCTGGAACCGGGGTTACTCGCCAGCCGACTATGCCCGGGACTACCGCAGCTACGCCAAGGCAATCCGGAAGGATTATCCGCACCTGTCGATCGGCGCGCCGGATCTCTCGTCCCCCGCGGTGAAATGGCTTCAGCCACTCTTTCGCATGGGAGGCCTGCACCCGAACTTCCTCTCGGTTCACCGCTATGCATCCTCGAGCTGCTGGCCCAAGGATTCACCCAGATATCCCTCGGTCCCGCTGCTCCTGTCTGATCGGGTCACCACGGGTCTGGCAACCTCGGTGAAACATGTGATCGCCCTCGCCCGGCAGCACCGGACCCCGCTGCGGATCGGCGAAATGGGCACGATTAGCTGCGGTGGCAAGGCCGGGGTGGCGAACTCCTTCGCCACCGCGTTGTGGACCCCTGACGTGCTGTTCGAGTTCCTCAAGGCCGGGGTCAGCGGCGTGAACTGGCATCTCCGGCCTGACGAGTACAACGCTCCATTTGCCTTGGCCGCTCGATCGATCCGGGCTCGGCCGAGCCTCTATGGGATGGCCATGTTCGCCGACATGATCGGGGGTACACGGGCAAGGCTCCTCCGCTCGTCGACGACCGCTCCCGGTCTGAATCTGAAGGCCTGGGCGGTCGGCCTCCCCCACGAGGAAAAGGTGCTGATCCTCAATAAGGGACGTCGCACGGCCTCGGTCACAATCAAATCCGTGCGAGGGCGCTGGGTCTCAGTCGGACGGCTCACCGCTCCCGGTCCAAGCGCCACCGGCGGGGTGCGCTTTGAGGGGCAGTGGATCGGTCCAAATGGCCGCTGGCACGGCTCTAGGCGAACCTCGCGGATCTCAGTGCAGGCGGGGTCGGTTCGGGTGACCGTTCCCGGGATCAGCGCAGCCGTCCTGACCTCCCACTAGCCCGGTCTCGCCCTCTCGCCCACTACGTGGCTGGCCAGGTGATCAGCTCGGCGCTGTAGCCCGGAACGCGGACCGCATAGACGCCGGCAGCTGGCCTGACGGTGCGCACGTGCAGCCTGCCGTGCCAGCGACCGTCAGAGCCGATCGATTGGCCGGCCAGAGTGACCCCAGACGTGGCATAGGCCGAGGGTGCCTTCAGCTGCTCCAGCCGGGCCATTCCGCTCGCCCCCGGTCCGCGCACCGACACGGAGGTCGTCGTCGCCTGTTCGTTGATCAGCAGTTCCGCTGTACCGCTCCTGGAGCGCACCCCCCATATCCTCAGCTTCGTGCCCGGACCAGCGGTGACGCGCGCCGTGACCAGCCGCGCTTGAGGTTGGAGCATTCTGGCGAACAGGGCGAGACCGTAGAGCTCGGGCATCGGCACGACTCCGGCCCGTTTGAGTTCAAACGGCGAATTCAGTCGGTAGGGCCGCAGATGCCAGTCGACTGCGTGTACGCCGGCTCGGATCATCTCGAACAGAGCGTCCGGAGCCCATAGCGCACTGGCGAAGGAGTCCGTCACGCCCGGTGGGCCCGAGCAGCTGGCGGAGTTCATCTCACTGACGACGAACGGCAGCCCCTGTCCGTGGGCAATTGCGATCCCCGGTCGCAGACCGTTGGCCAAGCCGAACGAGGCCGCCGAGGACAGCAGGAGAGGAACCGACGGATAGTCACGCGAGTTGAGCGGACGACACCGAGACGGATATCGGTGCACGGTGATCGCATCCGGACGCAGATCGCCGAGACCATCCAGTGACCGGAGCCATCCGGTGCCGGCGTTCGCCAGCTCCGGTCCGCTCAGCGGAACTCCGGGAATGGCACTGCGCACCGTCCGGCCGTACGCACGGAATGCGTGCCGATAGTCGGCCGGCGAGAAGTGGACCGTCCAATCGCTGGCCGTACGGGGAGTTGTCGAACTGACCCGCTCCGCGGCGAGCCAGGGCTCCCGGACGTAGAGATCCGGTTCGTCGCCGAAGACCACCCCGGCCAGCCGCCCTGGCCCAAGCGCTCGCGAGGCGGCTCGTGCGAACGCCGCCGCCATCCTGGGGGAGTGCACCGCCAGGTTCGTGGCCAGCGTGATGTGCGCTCGCAGCTCACGTGCCACATGCCTCAGGTCGCTCATCCAGCGCGTTCCGAGACGGAACACACCCGGGAGCGGCGGTTGAGGGGTTGCCTGCCAATACGCCTGATCGGCCGAATATCCCCCGACTCGGACAAGGATCGACTTCTCCATCCTCGGTCGCATCAACGCGATCGTCCGCCGGAAGGCGCCGTCGGCCCGCGAGTAGAGCGGTAGTTCCCGCACCTCCATCCCGATCCCCAGGAACCCTGGCGGGATCGGCACCGAAGTGCTGGACAGGTGGACCTGCACCGCAGATGAGTCGGTCCCAGAGCTTTTGACGGATCCAGTGACCTGATCGGAGCAACCGACCAGACCAGCGGAAACGATCACGAGAGCGCTGACCGCACCTGCCATGCCGGACACCTTCCGCCTCCACAGATCAAGTGAGGGCATGACGGCACCGTAACACCCTGCCCGCCGGGCCTCGCCAGCGATTCGCGCCGACGAGTCGATCGCGATAGGCGGTCCCGAATCGACAGCGCCTGAGGGCCGCGGCGAGGCCGCGGCCCTCAGGGCTGTACATAGTGCGATCGGAACTACAACGCGCCGAACAGCGAGGTGAGGCTGGTGAGCGTCGCCGACAGCTGGGAGAGGTCACCGCTCAACTGGCTGAGAATTCCGGGCTGGTTGAGGGCACCGGTGAGGTTGCACAGCAGGTTGCCGAGCAGGTTGCCATTGCCCGGAACGGCTGTGATCAACAGCGTCACCGGCAGCGGCGTCGACGGGTTCGTGCCGCCAAATAGCTGGACGCGCAACCCGAGCAGGTTCAGGTCGATAGGCCCAAGCTGCAGTTGCAGCACCGTGCACGACCCCGTGGCTGCCGCGTTGGCACCCGTGGCCGGGGGTCCCTTCAGTTTCGCGGGCATCTTCACGTCGTATCGGGTCAGGTGGCGGCCCTTGAGGGTGCCCTTCAGCGTCCCGACCGCGTAGACCTTGTTGTTCCGTACGACGTAGCGCTGAATTGCGTACTTACCTCTGAACTTCTTGCCGTTCTTCGCCACTCCGTGCACACGCACGGTCTTGAGCGCTGGGAGCGTGCTGGTGCTCGGCGCTGTGGCCGTGCCATTTGCGGAAGCGACAGGCACAGCGACTGCCCCAAGCACCAACGTGGCAAGGCCGGCGAGCAGCGCAATACGAAAACGTTGCATTGATCCTCCTCCCAAGACGTTTCAGGGAATGCGAGATCCCCCGCCTGTCGCGGCTGATGAACAGCCGCGGCCAGCGGACGATAGGTCGATCCTCCTGCCGTCCTGAGTTAGTTGTTGGACGGACTCTCCGGCCCCAGAGAGTCCGCACTTGTCTACCCGGGACCTGTCGCCCGGAACGCGCCTGGACGGATGTTGTAGTCCCGCGGCCGTACGCTCATGCTCATCCCCACCCTGAAGCGCCACCAACCCTCGGCACCGGCCGCTCGAACGAGTACGCCGAAAACAGAGGCGCTCTAAAGGTGCAGGGGCTGGTCAAAACGGAGCAAAGGTTGCTGGATATGGTCCACTTTCAACCACCCTGCGCCCGTCATCCGAGGGCGAAGTCAGCCAGCTCGTGAACTTCCCTGACCGTCAGCGCGTTGTCATCTTTGACCGCTTTCAGCCGTCGGCCAGCTGAGTGCACGATCTCGCGCCCAACCATGGCACTGAGACGGTGGGCAAGCACTCGCGCGGCGGCTGCGCCTTGATCACCCGCACGCGAACATCGGGCGGAATTCCATAGTAGGTCCGGATTTCCCCCAGCACGTACCCCAGCTGGCGGTGCGGTCCGAACATCAGGTCGTAGGCCTCAGTGGTTGGGTCAATCAGTGGAACCGGCATTACTGACACGACGCGCGGGTGCTCCTGGAGCTGCTCGCGGATCGAGACCGCCCGCGCGTCGACCGCGGACTGCCTGACACGCTCGGCGCTGATTGCCGGAGCCACGGTCTGCTCAAAATGCAACGCGGCTACCGCGAGCGCGACGACGGCACAGGGCAGAAGCCACGTGGGTGACCGATCTCCCAGCGTCAGTCTGCCGGCCACATACACGAGCAAACCGATGCCGGCAGTGATAGCGGCGGTGACGACGAACGCCGCCCGATAGGAGACGGGACCGCCGGCATAACCGACCATCGCCGATACCACCAACAGCGGCAGCACCAGCAGAAATCCTGCCCAAACAATCAGCCATGAGGCCGTGTTGCGGTTGGCCGGCGGTCGGAGAACGTAGAGACAGAGAAACGCCGCAGCCGTAGCCGGCATGACCTCTGACACGAGCGAGACGTGCAGCCAGACGACGTTGTCCCGGACCGCGTCCAGCAACCGTGAGGCCATGAACGATGAGTGCTGGAGGTGCGCGCGGAGCTGGCTCCCCGGTCCGGCGAAGATCACAATCACACCCACCCCGGAACCGGCTGCCAGCGCCACGAAGTTGTGCAGCAGCGACCGGCGGCGAGGTCCGTGTGCAACTGCCCCCGCGACGTTAGCGATCGCAAGCAGCGAACTCAGGACGATCATCACGCCGACCACCTCTGTGAACCCGGTCGCCACGAATGCGATCGCGAACGACGCGGCCGGCCGCAATCTGACGTGTCGTGCGGCGCTGCCGAGCAGGTGGGAGCCCCATCCGAGGACCCCGGCAGCGGCCACAATGCCAGCGAGGTAGATCGCGACCGCGTTGAACCAACCGAGACTGTCGAAGACGCTCGGCGCCGACATCGCCACCGCGACCGTCGACACCAGGCCGACTGCCACCGCTGCGCCCCTGCGCCCTTCAATCACACCGACGTTACGCGCCGCGATCGTCAGGAACCAGGCCATCAGCGCGAGCAGCAGGACAGGCGTGACATGGATCGCCGTCTGGCCGAGAAGCTTGACCGTGAACTCCATGAGCAGCGCGTTGGAGTACCGGTCGGTGAGCGTCATCCAATAGTTGTGCAGCCAAGACCATGGGCTTTGCGCCGGGATCGCCACAAACGTCGTGTAGTCGTCGGCGATCGGCGTTGAGTTGAACGCCACCAGCGCGACGATCGCGAAGATCGCAAGGCCCAGCAGCCCAACAAGGAACAGACTCCCGGTAGTCATCGGCCGCCGCCGATCGACGCGTGCCCGCCCAGCATTCGGGAGCGTAATCCCCTCCACCGATCAGTTCATCGGCTGCTCGCCCGCGCGGGTTGAGCGCTCATCCTGTCGACCTGACGCCATTCGCAACCGAGCCAGATCCGTAGAGCGGCTGCCGTCCTCACCCACGAGTCGCGTCCCAATTGCGACCACCGTCACCAGGAGCGCCCCAGAACCGCTAATTCCCGTTCGCGCTGGGGCGCAGTCGATTTAAAGGCGAATCGGCTGCAAATCGGTCCTTTCGGACCTCTTCGCAGCCGATTCAACCAGTGGAGACGGCGGGAATTGAACCCGCGTCCGCGGTCGCGTAAGAGATGGCGTCTACGAGCGTAGCCGGCGCTCTGATCTCACTTCCCACTCGCCACGCCGGCGGGGTTGTGGGAAGCCAGCTCCCTGAAAGTCCTCAGATCGGAGGGAGCACATCCTCACTGAGCAAGCCCGCTCATTGATCCCGGGTCCCCCGCTGCGGGCGATCGGGGGCCGAGAGATTCATCGGCTAGCTGTGATTAAGCAGCGAGGCCGAGATCGAACTCATGTGAGTCCGCACTTATTGTTTTCCAGGTGTTTTACGAGGCCTCCCGGAACCTCGACTCGCAACCATCCCCACGAACCGACCACGTCGAAGCCTGTCGTCCCCGGGGATGTCTACCTCTCCTATTGTACCCGCGCCCGGGCGACCGAAAGCCAGATAAGAAGCCGGTCTGACCGACCTCCAGGCCTGCGACACTTGAAGAGCTGATGGAACGCCCGCCTCATCACCGCCCGCGCCGTCACCCTCGTCACCCGGCGGCCGGCGCCCCCGCCCCGGGTGGCGGGTTCGCCAACTGGCATCAGCCACCGCCGAGCACCGGCACCGCCACGGCCATGGCGCCTCGGACGCCGTCCCCCGGCGCACCCCCCCGCGCGAGCAGCGGCAGCAGTCCGGCTGCGGCGCAAGCTCGGCGCCGCCGCCGCGGCGATCGTCGCGCTGCTGGCGAAGCTCAAAGCGGTCCTCCTGCTCCTCCCCAAGATCAAGGTGCTGGCCACGGCCGGCACGATGGCCGTCTCCGTGGTGGCGTACGCGGCGATCTGGGGGTTCCCGTTCGCCGCCGGCTTCGTGGTGCTGATCCTGGTTCACGAAATGGGCCACGTGATCGCTCTGCGCCGTGAGGGCATCAAGGCGAGCGCACCGATGTTCATCCCCTTCATGGGCGCTGTGATCAGCGCCAGGTCGCTGGGCGACAACGCGCTGGCCGAAGCGCGAGTCGGCCTGGCCGGACCGGTCCTCGGCAGCATCGGCGCCGCCGCCTGCATCCTCATCTGGCACGCCACCGGCAACGACATGTGGCGAGCCCTGGCCTACACCGGATTCCTCCTGAACCTGTTCAACCTGCTGCCGGTCATCCCCCTGGACGGCGGCCGGGCGATGGCCGCGATGGCTCCCTGGATGTGGATCGTGGGCTTCGCCGGGCTGGTCGCCCTGATGTTCGTGGCCCCCAACCCGATCCTCCTGATCATCCTGATCGTCGGGGGACTGTCCACGTACCGCCGCTGGCAGGCTCGCCGGCACGGAGGCGCCGTGTCGCAGGCCTACTACTCGGTCGCGCCGCTTGACCGCGTGCTCGTCGCGGCCGTCTACATCAGCCTGATCGCGCTGCTCGTGGTCGGGATGCACGGGACCGTGCTCGAACCGCACGATTCCGTAGGCGCCGACAGCGAGCAGCGTCTATCCGCCGTGCAGCTCGCGCTCGATGTCGCGCGCCATGTCGCGCTTGCGGATCGCCTGGCGCTTGTCGTAGAGATCCTTGCCCTTGGCCAGGGCGATCTCGATCTTGGCCCGTGACCGCGGACCGGAGAAGTAGATCCGCGTCGGTACGAGCGTCAGTCCCCGCTCCTGGGTGCGGCCGATCAGACGCTCGATCTCGCCCTTGTGAAGCAGCAGCTTGCGCGGTCGCTCAGGGTCGTGGTTGTCCTGGGCCGCGGCGGCATACGGCGCGATGTAGAGCCCTATCAGCCAGACCTCACCGTCCCGCACGGTGGCGTAGGCGTCCTTGAGCTGGGCGTTGCCCTCTCGCAGCGACTTGACCTCGGTTCCGGTCAGCATCAGACCGGCCTCCAGGCGCTCGAGCAGGTTGTACCGGTAGGACGCCTGGCGGTTGGTGGCCACGTCACCCGGGGCGGCTTTACGTTTCTTGGTCTTGGCCATCGTCACCGCTCAGTCCTCCCCCGACCGCGGGCACCAGATCCACCCGCCCTCGCGGCGCATCGACCGATCGACGACCACCGTCACCGCGTCCCCGAGCCGTAGCGCGCCCCGATCGCGTCCCGATCAGCGCCGTCTCCTGCTCGTTCAGCTCCCACCAGTCATCGCGCATGCGACGCACCGGCAGCAGCCCCGAGACTGCCCGGTCCTCGCCGAACGCGACGAACGCGCCGGCCCCGATCACACCCACCACCTCACCCTCGAACACCGCGCCGCGCCGTCCCGACAGCGAGCCGCGCGCAATCTCCCGCTCCAGCAAAAAGCAGCGCGCCACATCGTCGGCATCGCGCTCGATCAGCATCGCCTCCCGCTCCCGGGCAGAGCACACCGGGCCGGCCGCGGCCACCCAGGAGGACTCCGGCACGGGCTCCTCACCGGTCACCGCCGAGAGCAGCGCCCGGTGGCAGATCAGGTCCGGGTAGCGGCGGATCGGAGAGGTGAAGTGGCAGTAGCTGTCCAGCTGCAGGCCGGCATGGCCCCGGTTCGCATCGTCGTAGTACGCCTGCTTCAAAGACCGCAGCACGAGCCGGTTGAACGCCAACCGCCCCGCCCCACCGTGCGACTGCACCCAGTCGGCCACCAGCTGCGAGATCTCCCCCACCACCTCCGCCGCCTGCTGGGAGCTCAAGGTGCCGCCGGGTATCGGCGGCGTCGGGACGCCGAGCGAGGCCAGCTGCTCGATCAGCCGCTCGACCGCCGCCGCCTCGGGCCGCTCGTGCACCCGGTACAGGGCCGGGATCCGCCGCTGCTCCAGGAACCGGGCCACCTGCTCGTTGGCGGCGATCATCAGGTGTTCGATCAGCCGGTGCGATTCGGTCTGGGCCACCGGCACCATTCCCACCACGTGCCCGGCACGGTCGAACTGAAAATCGGGCTCGCTCGACTCGATCTCCAGCGCTGCGCTCGCCCCCCGCCTGGCCCCCAACGCCGCCAGCCGCGGCGCGCGCAGCCACCAGGCCCTCGCCCCAATCCGCATCGGCCCGCTCCCGACCCGCGAACAGCTCGTCCACGCCCTCGTAGCTCAGCCGCTTCATCCGAGCGGATCACCGACCGGTAGAAAGCGGTCGAAACCACCGCCTCGCCGCGCACGAGCATCTCGACCGTGACCGCGAACCGGTCCTGCCCCGGGACCAGCGAACAGGCACCGTTGGAGAGCTCGACCGGCAGCATCGGCTCGACCGCTCCCGGCACATACACGCTGGTGCCTCGCCGGTACGCGTCCCGGTCCACCGGCGAGCGCGGCCTCACGTACGCGCTGACGTCAGCGATATGCACCCACACCCGCCAGCCTCCGCCGTCCTCCGTCCGGGCAGAGATGGCGTCATCGAAGTCCCGCGCGCTGGCCGGATCGATCGTGAACGTGGGCAGCGACCGCAGGTCCCGCCGCGCCCCCGCCGCCTCCACCGGCGCCTCTGAGGCCGATCGGGCCGCCCGGGCCGACCGCGGGATCGAAAGCCGCGCGACAGACCGCGATCGACCATCAGCCCCTCGATCACGTCTCGGGCCACGTCGGGCCGGCCCGAGCCGCCTCACGACGCGAGCCCGCCCGCCGCGGCCCTTCCCGCCCCGGCTGGGAGTGCCGGGCCGCACCACCACCAGGTCGCCGACGTCGTACCGGCTGTCCCGGCTCACCACCATCCGCGGCCCGGGCGAGAAGAACGGCTCGGCGACCTGGAACTTGCCCCGGCGCTCGATCACCGCCACTCGCGCGCCCCCGAGCTCAAAGCCGGGGGCGGCAGCGCCACCCCGGCGCGCCGGGCCGGGACTCACCTGAGCTTCGACGCCAGGACCCGCTCGCCGACCTGCAGCGTGCGCTGCCCCGGGGCCCGCGGGTTGTCACGCGCGAACACGTTCGGCTGGATGCCCTTGCCCTCGATCACGCCGCCGCCCCCCAGGTTCTGCCCGTTGGGCGTGAAGTACTCGCCCACGGTGATGTCGAGCGCGCCGCCGCCGGGCAGGTTCTGGATCTCCTGGAAGACGCCCTTGCCGTAGGTGTGGGTGCCGACCACCTCGGCCCGGTCCCGGTCCTTCAGCGCGCCGGTGACGATCTCCGCCGAGGAGGCCGTATCCCGGTTGACCAGGACGACGAGCGGGATCTTCGGCGCGATCGCGTCGCCCAGTGCCGTATAGACCACGGTCGGCTGGTTGCGACCGCGGGTGGTGACGACCGTGCCGTCGGGGATGAACATGCTGGCCACGCGGACCGCTTCCTGGAGCAGGCCGCCGCCGTTGTCGCGCAGATCCAGGATCAGACCCTGGGCGCCGGCGTGGATCATCTTCTGCACCTGGGCGCGCAGCTCGGCGCCGGACCCCTGGGTGAACGAGGTGAAGGCCACATATCCCAGCTTGTGGCCGTGGTAGTTGATCAGCTTCGATGCGGCCACCGGCACCGTGACATCGGCTCGGACCAGGCGCACATGGTGCAGTGCAGCGCCCTCCTTGACGGTCAGCGTCACCGTCGTCCCGGCCCGGCCCTTGATCAGGTTCGAGGCGTATGTCGCCGGATGTCCGCGCAGTGAGTGTGCACCCACGGCCAGGATCATGTTCCCCGCGGTCAGCCCGCCCCGAGCCGCCGGCGAATCCGGAAACACCTGGAGGACCTCGAGGCCGGTGGGCTTCCCGACCACGTCCACCCCGATTCCGCTCACCTGCGGGTTGGTCTCGGACAGGAACGACCGGTAGCCGCTGGGCGGGAAGTAATGCGAGTACGGGTCATGCAGGCTGGCCACCGCCGCCTGCAGGCCGACGTTGAGCAGAGAGCCCGTGTTGACCTTGCGGTAGTAGTTGCGGGAGATCAGGTTCAGCACCTGCTGGACCCGGCGCTCGTTCGCCGTCTGGCTGACGAACACGTTGCGCAGCGGACTCGGCAGCCAGCTCGGGTGACCGCCGAACCACAGTCCGATCACCACCGCCACCACGGCGACCAGCCCGAAAGGCCAGATGCGACGGGACCGTGCCGGTGAGGAGAACATCGTCGCTGAGGGTAGCCGCCGGATATAAGGTCCGGACACGGCGGAGTTCAGTGCCGGCTCAGACGCGCAGGTACCGGCGCAACGAGATGCCGGAGCCGAGCGACGAGACGACGATCCCGGCTCCCACCAGCACCGCCACCAGCGGCAGGAACGCGATCGTTCGCGGCGCCGCGATCAACGTCCAGCTCTTGGCCAACGGATCCAGCAGGGCGACCTTGGTCAGACCGAGAACGCCGATCGCCATGACCGCGCCCGTGGCGCCGACGATCGTGCCCTCGATCACGAACGGCCAGCGGATGAACCAGTCGGTGGCCCCAACCAGCTTCATCACCTCCACCTCGCGGCGCCGGGCGTACAGCGACAGCCGGATCGTGTTGGCGATGAGCAGGATCGAGGCCAGCGTGAGCAGCACGCTGAGCAGAGCCGCGGTGATCGTCACGAGGTTGGTCACCTCGAGCAGCTTCTTGGTCTCGTCGCGATGGTTGGACACGCTGGCGATCGCCGGATCGAGAGCGTGCGCCCCCCCGAGGTCAGCGCGGAGCGGATGGCCAGCGCGTACACCGGGTTGCTCGGATAGATGTGGTACGTATCGGGCAGCGGGTTGGCCGACAGCAGCTTGAACGCGGCCGGGTCCGTGCTGAACTCCTGCTTGTAGGCCTGCGCCTTTGACTCGAACACGACCCGGCGCACGTGCGGCAGCGCCTGAAGCTCCCGGAGCACGCGGGCCTCCTGCGCCGGCGTGGCATGCGTCTGCATGTAGACGTTGACCAGCACGCGGCTGCGCACGCTGTTGGCCTCGCCCCGCGTGGCCTGGACGATCGGGATGAACACGCCGACCACCACCAGCGTCACGGTGACGGTGGCAAGCGCGGCGAAGCTCGGGGCGGCGCTGCGCTTCATCGCGCGCATCGCCTCCTTGAGGAAGAAACCCAGACGCATCTAGACCACCAGGACGTCAGATCCCGTCGGGGCGTTCGCCGGTGGAGCGCATCCGGTGAGCAAATTCCCGCGTGGACTCGTCACGCGCGTACAGACCGGTGGCCTCGTCGCGCACGATCCGCCCCCGGGAGAGCTCCATCACGCGGCGGCGCATCTTGTCGACCATCGCGTGGTCGTGGCTGGCCACCAGGACGGTGGTGCCGGTTCGGTTGATCCGGTACAGCAGCCGCATGATGTCGATGCTGGTCTCCGGATCGAGGTTCCCGGTCGGCTCGTCGGCCAGCAGCAGCGGCGGGTGGTTGACGAACGCCCGGGCGATCGAGACGCGCTGCTGCTCGCCGCCTGAGAGCTGGTCCGGGTAGTTGTGCAGCTTGGTTGACAGCCCGGTGAGCCGCAGGATGTCGGGGACCTTGGCCCGGATCTCCTTGCGCGTGCCGCCCGTGACCTGCAGCGCGTAGGCGACGTTGTCGTACACGGTGCGGTTGGGCAGGAGCTTGAAGTCCTGGAAGACCACACCCAGGTTGCGGCGGAAGTACGGGACCCGGCGGTGGGTGATGTCCTGGAGATCGTGGCCGGCCACCCGAATCGACCCATCGGTCGGCTCGAGCTCCTTGATCAGCAGTCGCATCACGGTCGACTTGCCGGAGCCGGTGGCGCCGACCAGGAACACGAACTCCTCGCGCTGCACCGTGAACGTGGCCTGGTCGAGGCCCAGGTCACCGCTCGGGTAGCGCATCGAGACGCCGCGGAACTCGACGACCGGACGGGCGGCCGGTGGCCCCGAGGGCCGCTTGAGGTTGCTCTTGCCGGGGCGCGCAGCGCTTCCCTGCCGGAGCGGGATGGAGGTCTTTGGTCTAGGCATAGGCTGCGGGCCACAGTAGCGACACCCGGGCATCCCGCGTGTGCCAAACCCGCATCTGCAACGTGATTTGCAGCGATTTCCCGCGTTTCGCTAAATGGAGGTTAAACGGCTGAGGGTGGGGCGCCTTGACGGCGCCCTCGGTTTTCCAGGCTGAGGTCCAAGCGTTGCCGCGGCGGGACCGACGGGTTGCCGCTGGGGTCGGGATGGGACGCGGACCTCCGGACCGATACCGTGTCGGACGTGTCCAAGATCACCACCTCCACCCTGTCAAGCGGCCTTCCCCTTTATCGCATCTCGCTGGAGGGCACCCGCGCCGTCACCCTGCTGATCGCCTTCGACGCCGGCGCGCGCACAGAGCGCCCGGAGGAGAACGGCATGGCCCATTTCCTGGAGCACCTCGTGTTCAAGGGCGGCGAGAAGTACCGGACCTACCGCGACGTCAACGAGGCGGCCGAGCGCAACGGCGCCGTGCTGAACGCCTACACCAGTCACGACCTGGTCGCTTTCCACATCACCAGCCG
Source organism: uncultured Solirubrobacterales bacterium (assembly GCA_963744525.1). Classification (GTDB taxonomy): domain Bacteria; phylum Actinomycetota; class Thermoleophilia; order Solirubrobacterales; family Solirubrobacteraceae; genus Palsa-465. The sequence goes on from CAVUTV010000011.1 coordinate 30,370, forward strand.
CTCCACCTACGCCCTCGATGCCGTCGATCTGCTGACTGACTTCGTCGGGCGCCCCCGGATCGACGCCGAGGAGCTCGACCGGGAGCGCGGCGTCGTGGTCCAGGAGATCGCGCGGTCCCACGATCAGCCCTCGTCGCTGGCCGAAGATCTGATCGACCGGGCGGTGTTCGGCGATCACCCGCTGGGCCGGCCCGTGCTGGGGCCCAAGGAGCATCTGGCCGAGACGTTCACCCGCGACGGGATCGTCGCCTTCCGCGGGCGACGCTGGACCCCCGAGCGCGGTGCGGCGCTGGCGGTGGGCAATCTCAGCTCGCTCGACGACGACGGCGCCCTCGATGAAATGTTCTCCCGCTTCCCGACAGCAGCAGCGCCCGAGCCCTACGAGCCGGCGCCGCCCCCCGCCGCCCACATCCTGGTGCAGGAGCGCGACTCCGCCCAGTCCCATCTGCGCATGTCCTACCGGCCGCCGGTCGACGTGCACGATCTCCGGCAGCGTGCCGCGCTGACGATCTACGCGACGCTGCTGGGCGGGTCGATGGGCTCGCGGCTGTTCGACGAGATCCGCGAGCAGCGCGGGCTGGCCTACTCGATCAACGCGTACCCGCATTCGTACGCAGACACCTCTGTGCTTCAGATGAGCGCCGGACTGGCATCCGGGAAGTGCGTCGAGGCCTACCAGCGCATGCGGGACATCGTCACCGAGCTGCGTGATCAGGGCCCGACTGAGGAGGAGGTGGAGCGGGCCCGATCCTACGCAGCGGGCGCCCGCGCGATCGCGTTCGAGAACTCCGGCGCGATCGCCCGCCATGCCGCCCAGCAGGCGATCGTGTTCGACCAGGACATCGACCCCGACGTGACGATCGAGGCGCTGGACCAGGTCACCTACGACGACGTCCGCGAGATCGCCGCCGGGATCCCCACGGAGTTCTCGACCGCCTGTGTGGGCCCCCACACGGTGGAGGAGTTTGAGTCGGCGTGATCTGAGGCGGACGTTCGCGGTCGCCGTCGCGGCGACGGCCGCGCTGCTGCTGGCCGGCTGTGGCGGGGGTGCTCAGAGCACCCAGCACCTGGCCGGCACGCCGCCCGGACCGATCACCGGTCCCGGTCCCGGTCCGGCACCGGCGCGCGGGTCGCACACGTCCGGGGCTTCCCGGACCGGCCCCAGCACAACGACGAATCCTGCGCGGAGCCGGGCGGGTGGGCGCCCGCCGGCGTTGCGCCACCTCCAGGCCACGATCGTCCGCACGGAGCGCAAAGCCGGCCGGCAGACCGGCTTTCTCGTCTACGACCTGACCACCGGCAAGACGCTCTTCAACCAGCGGGCCGGGATCCCCCGCCCGCCCGCCTCGGTGGCAAAGATCTATAGCTCGGTGGCGCTTCTCAGCCTGCTCGGACCCCAGGCACGGCTGCACACGGACGTGCTGGGCACCGGCCACCTGAAGCCCGACGGCGTCTGGCACGGCAACCTGTACCTGCGCGGAGATGGGGATCCGACCTTCGGTGAAGCGGGCTTTGACCGGGTATGGGAGGACGGTTACGGATCGCTCGTGGGCTCGGTGGTGGCGCAGCTGCGGGCGCGCGGGATCCGGCGGGTGACGGGACTGGTGTACGGGGACGGCTCGCGCTTTGACGCCGAGACCGGCGGGCCGTTCACCCACGGCCAGCCGGACGTCCCGGACTACGGGGGCGAGATGAGCGCGCTGACCTTCGATCACGGCGGCACCTCGCGCAAGCTCACCCCGCCGGAGTTCGCGGCGCGGGAGCTCGCTTTGACGATGCGCGCGCAGCACATGCACGTGCGTGCGGCCACGCGCCCCGCCCGCACGCCACGACGCGCGCGGATCCTGGCCACGGTCGCCTCCCCTCCATTGAGCGTGCTGCTCAAGCTGATGGACGTCCCCTCCGATGACCTGTTCGCCGACCTTCTGACCAAGCAGTTGGGCTACCGGTTCCGGGGTCACGGCACGCTCGGGGCCGGAGCCGTGGAGATCCGCCGGGTGCTGGGCGGCTTCGGTCTGCGCCCGGTTCTTCACGACGGGTCGGGGCTCGACCCCGCCGACCGCAGCACCCCGGCCGAGGTGGTCTCGCTGCTGCGCCAGATCTGGAACAGGCCGCTGGGGCGGATGCTGGATGCCGCGCTGCCGGTGGTCGGTGTGGATGGGACGGTCCAGGGCATCGCGGTCCACACGCCCGCCCAGGGGAACTGCGTGGCCAAGACAGGCACCCTGAACACGGTCACGAACCTGGCCGGCGTCTGCACAGCCCGGGGCGGGAACCAGGTGGCCTTTGCGCTGTTCATCGACGGCCCGTACAACTGGCAGGCGCTCCCGATCCTGGGACGGATGGTTGCCGCCATCGCCGGGTACTGAGAGCTTTCGGCTGGACCGGCGCGGTCGACACCCGTTAACAGTCGGTGTTCCTGTCTTGCGTCCAGCCGGAGCGCAGACGACAATCCCGGTCCTGTGGAGGTGGTCAGCACAGCCCTCAACCGGGCAGAGCTGCGACGCTACCTGGGACGAGTCGGCGATCGCTGGGAGATCCAAGCCGCCTACCTCGGCGGCGCGCGGGTCGCCGACGAACGTGGCGCCCGGGCCCAACGAGAACGCGGCCCGGAGTTCATCGTCGTGCTCGTGTCCGACGCCTTCCAGGGCGTCCCCTGGCTCGAGCGGGTGTACGTGGCCGGGTCGCTGTGGGATGCAATGGAGATGGGCGCGCCGGCCGATCTCCACTGCTACACGAAGGCCGAGTTCTCCCGCAAGTGCGTGTCGATGCCCGTCGTCCGCGACGCGGTATGGCGCGGGCTGGACCTGATGGCGCCGGAGCCTTAGCCGATCGCGATCATCCGCTCGATCGGGACCCGCGCCCGCTCGGCGATGTCGGCCGGGATCTTGACCTCGTGCACGCCGTCGCGCAGCGCGTCACGCAGCTTGGGCAGCGTGATCATCTTCATGTAGCGGCACGAGGCCGCCTCGTTGGCGGCGATGAAGTCGACGTGGGGCGCCATCTGACGCAGCGGGTGGAGCATCCCGATCTCGGTGGCCACGATCGCAGCGCGCCGGTCGTGCTCATGCTGATGGGCGTAGCCGAGCATCCCGCCGGTCGAGAGCATGTGCACGCCCTCCGAGGCCACATCTCCCGCGGCCACATACTCCATGACGCTGGTCGAGCAGCCGCACTCGGGGTGGATGAGGAAGTCGGCCTCCGGGTGAGCCTGGCGCACCGAGTTGATGTCATCCGGCCGGATCCCCGCGTGCACGTGGCACTCTCCGTCCCACACGTGGAGCTTTCGCCCGAGCGTCTTCTCGACGTAGGCACCCAGGAACATGTCCGGTCCGAACAGGATCTCGGTGTCCTCGCCGTGCTCCCGGAAAATGTGGTCGACCACCTCGACGGCGTTGCCCGAGGTGACGCAGTAGTCGGTCTCGGCCTTGACCGCAGCGGTCGTGTTCACGTACATCACCACCACCGCGCCGGGATGCTGGGCCTTCCAGTCGATCAGCTGCTCAACGGTGATCGAGTCCGCCAGCGAGCAGCCGGCGTCAGGGTCCGGGATCAGGACGCGCTTGCCCGGGGACAGCACCGATGCGGTTTCGGCCATGAAGTGCACACCGCAGAACATGATCGTCTCGGCGTCGGTGCTCGCCGCCTGACGTGAGAGACCCAGCGAGTCACCCACGTAGTCGGCGATGTCCTGGATCTCCGGCAACTGGTAGTTGTGGGCCAGGATCACCGCACCCTTCTCCTCGGCCAGGGCTTTGACCTCGGCCTGCAGCCCGGGGATGTTCTCCAGCAGTAGGGGACCGTCGGCGGGGCTGGTGAGCATCGGCAGGTTCATGTGAGCGGTTCGAGTAGGAGAGAGAGATCGAGGGCGGGGGCGCTGTGTGTGATCGCACCCACCGATACGAAGTCTACGCCGGTCTCGGCGATCTCCCGGAGCGTCTGGAGGGTCACACCGCCGCTGGCTTCGAGCTCCGCTCGCCCGTCCACTTGCGCCACCGCCTCCCGGAGCTGAGTCGGTGTCATGTTGTCCAGAAGGATCCGGAAGCCCGGCGACCCCTCCCCCGCCCTCAGCGCGTCTTCGACCTCGGCCTTCGTGCGGCACTCAACCTCGATCGAGAGCTCAGGCGCGGCTGCCCGCGCTTTCTGAACGGCCTTGGCAACGCCACCTGCGAGCGCAGCGTGGTTCTCCTTGATCAGGATCGCGTCATACAGGCCGGCGCGGTGATTGGTGCCTCCGCCGGCCGCCACCGCCGCCTTCTCCAGGCTGCGCAGACCCGGCGTGGTCTTGCGCGTATCCAGGATCCGCGCCCCGGTGCCGCCCACGGCCTCCACGCAGCGAGCCGTCAGCGTGGCCACGCCGGACAGCCTCTGCAGGAAGTTCAGAGCGGTGCGCTCGCCGGTGAGGATGGCGCCGGCCTGACCCTGGATCTCCAGCACCGGACCGCGCTCGCGCCACTCTCCTTCGCTGACCTGCCGGGTGAGCTTGGCGCCGGCGTCGAGCCTCCGGAACACCTCCTCGGCCAGCTCCAGCCCGAAGATCACCCCAGGCGCTTTCTGGGAGATCAGGGCCCGGGCCTGGGCGTCCTCCGGGACGGTCGCGGCGGTGGTCACGTCACCGCTCCCGACGTCCTCCCGCAGTGCCAGCTCCACGATCTCGGTGTCGGTGCTCATCGGGCTCTGAGCATACGAACAGCCGCCTTCCGAAGTCCTCACGTGTTAGCGTTTTGTGAACGGGGGCTCCCACCGGGGAGCTCGGACCGTGGGGCAACAGAAGCATCAAACTCAGGAGGCAGACCTTTTATGCGCAGGCGCATAGCCGCGGTGTTCGCGGCTTCATTTTTAACGGCCGGAGCAGTGACAGCGGTGGCGGTGGCCGCCGGGCCGCCCGCCCCCAAGGGCCATCACGGGGCCAAGGCCACGCTGTTCGCGACGGGGCTCAAGAATCCCACGTCGTTTGCCTGGCTCAAGGGCACGATGTTCGCCGGAGACTCCGGTAACAGCAACGGCTTGCCGAACGGCGGCATCTACGTGATCAAGAATCACGTGGGAACCCAGCTCCCCGTGAACGCCCTGTTCGTGGGCGGACTGGCGGCCCATAAGGGAGTGCTGTACGCCAGCGTGGTTGACCTCGGGGGCAGTGGGCCCCAGTTCCAGATCCTGGCGCTGAAGGGCTTCAACGGGACCACCTTCACTTCACAGAAGGCGATCTACACCGCTCCGTCGGGCTTCCAGGGCTTCAACGGCGTCGCGTTCGGCCCTGATGGCCGGCTGTACGTGGGCGTTGACGCGGGTCTCGTGAACGGCAACGACCATGGTCCGGCCAGCACCTCCCCCTACCTGTACGACATCCTGTCGATGAACACAAGCGGCAAGAAGCTCAAGGTCTTCGCCAAGGGGATGCGGCAGCCGTGGCAGATGGCGTTCGCCCCGGGCTCTTCCTCGCCCTTTGCCTCTGACCTCGGTCAGGACAGCGGCGCCACGAACCCGCCGGACTTCATCCTCAGGGTCAAGAAGGGGCAGAACTACGGCTTCCCCAAGTGCAACCACACCAAGGGGAGCCCGTGCAAGGGCTTTGCCAAGCCGTTCAAGACGCTCAGCCCCCATTGGGATCCGATGGGGATCGCGGTGATCGGCAAGAAGCTCTACGTCGGTTCCTTCTTGGGCACCAATGGCAGCGGCGGCGCCCTGTACGTGATGCCCACCAAGGGCGGCAAGCTGCAGCCCGTGGTGACTGGCTTCCCGGCCGCCACCGATGCTCTCGCCGCCCACTCCGGCGCGCTGTACGTCGGCGGCTCCACCCAGGCCGGCGCCGGCGTCGTCTACAAGGTGACCATCAAGAAGACCACCAAGGTGGTCACCAAGAAGAAGAAGGCAACGAGCCCGACGTTCACCGGCTGAGGCCGGGGTCCAGCAGTTCCGCTGATCGCGGGGTCCCGGCCTCACCGGCCGGGACCCCGGGCAGCACCCGGGGGAAGGGTGGATTTCGGAACTCCTCACCTGTTAACGTCCTGTGAACAGGCGCTCCGATCGGGGACTTCGGACGGTTTGCGCCTGTGACGCACTCATCCAAAAGGGGAGCTTTTCAACATGCGCAAACGCGCAGCTGCGGCCTTCGCCGCTTCCATCGTGGCCTCCGGGGCCATCGCATCAACAGCCGTCGCGGCACCACCGCCGGCGCCGACATCGCCCACGGGGCTGAAGATCCACCAGGTGGCGACCGGGCTGAATACGCCGACGTCGTTCGCCTGGGGCGACAAGACCATGTTCGCGTCCGACGGCGCGCAGAGCCAGACCACGCCCACAGACCTCAGCGGCGGCGTCTACCAGCTCAAGCACGGCATGGCGCGCAAGCTCAAGGACTCGGTGGTCTGGGCCAGCGGCCTGATCTTCCACAAGGGCGTCCTCTACGTCAGTGCCGAGACCAAGAACAAGGCCGGGACCCTGAGGTCCCAGATCCTCGCCTGGCGGCATTGGAACGGCAAGAACTTCACCAAGCGGCGGGCCATCTACACCGCGCCGTCCGGCTACCAGGGCTTCAACGGTCTGGCCCTCGGACACGACGGACGCATCTATGTGGGCTCCGATGTCGGCCTGTTCAACGGGAACGACCACGGCCCGTCCTCCACCTCGCCCTACCTGTACGACATCCTCTCGATGACCACCCGCGGCAAGGGCGTCAAGGTGTTCGCCCGGGGGATGCGCCAGCCCTGGCAGATGGTGTTCCCCACGGGGTCGAACTCGCCGATCGTCACCGATTTCGGCTCCAACAACGTGGCATCCAACCCGAACCCGCCCGACCTGCTGCTGAAGGTCAGCGCCGGGAACAACTTCGGTTTCCCCACGTGCGACTGGACACCGCCCAGCGGCAAGAGCAAGAAGCACAAGGTCTCGAATAAGTGCAAGCCGTACACCAAGCCGCTCCGGCTGCTGGCACCCCACACGGACCCGGGTGGCATCGGCATCATCGGCAAGGCGATGTACTTCTCCGAGTTCGGCTTCGTCGGGGCAGGGGCCGGGTTGCCGCCGGCCGTGGCCACGCTGCCGCTGAACGGCCAGGGAACGCCCAAGCGGATCGTCACCGGCGAGGTGCCGATCATCGGGCTCAAGACCCACAACGGCTCGGTCTACTTCGGTGACCTGGCCGGTCGGGTCTACCGCGTCAAGCCGTAGTCGTATCCGCTGATTGCGGGGTCCCGGCCTCACCGGCCGGGGCCCCGCACAGCACCCGCACGGTCCGGAAGCTGGGATCCGCCGCGCCATGCAGCCGGGCGCCGGCCGCGGTCAGCGCCCGCAGATAGGCAATGATCTCGGTGGTAACCAGCTCACCGGGCAGCAGCGTCGGCACCCCGGGGGGATAGCCTGCGATCGACTCGCACGAGATCCTTCCGATCGCCTGATCGACCGCAACCGCCTCGCTGCGGCCCAGGAACGCCTCGCGGGGGGAAACCGCCGTCTCGTGGGCCAGCCCCGCCGGCGGCCGGGCCACCGGTGCGGGACGATCCGGACGGGCTATCCGCCGCACCGTCTCGGCCAGTTCGTGGGAGAAGCGCTGGAGTGGCTCCACCGGCTGCCCGATGCCCAGCACCAGCACCATCGTCGCGTGGGTGGCCAGCTCGAGGTGCGTGTCATAGGAGGCGCGCAGCGCCGCGGCGACCTCGTACCCAGTGCAACCGGTGCCGCGGACGTCGATCACCAGCCGCAACGGATCCCAGGCCGCCACCCCGGGACGACCGACGAACTCCGAGTCCACCGCGGCACAGCCGGCGACCGCGTTGATCGCTTCGCGGGCCTCAGCCGCCACCTGGATCGTGCGGCCGAGCAGTTCCTCACCGTGCACCGCCAGCTGCCGGCGGGCGGCATCCAGCGAGGCCATCAGCAGCGCGCTGGGGCTGGTGGAGCGCACCAGGCGCACGGCCCGGGCCACGGCGCCCGCATCCACCCGCCCGCTCCCGGAGACCAGCAGCATGGCCGATTGGGTCAGGCTGCCGACGATCTTGTGCGTGGAGACCAGCATCGCGTCGGCGCCCAGCGAAAGGGGTGAGGGGGGCAGCTCGGCGTGAAAGCCGAAGTGTGCCCCCCAGGCGCAGTCCACCACCAGCGGGATCCCGGCCCGATGCGCCACCTCGGCGCAGCCCTCGACGTCGGCAGCCATCCCGTAGTAGGTCGGTGAGACGATGAACGCGGCCCGGGCATCCGGCGCCCGAGATAGGGCCTGCTCTAGCGCCGCCGGTGTCACGCCGTGGGCCATGCCGAGCTCGACGTCGTATTCGGGCAGCACGAAGGCCGCCAGGCCACCGGACAGGACCAGTCCGTCGATCAGGCTGGCGTGGGAGTTGCGCTGCAGCAGCACACGGGCCCCGGGAGGCGCCAGCGCAAGGCACAGGGCGTGGTTGCCCTGCGTAGCACCGTTGGTGAGAAACCAGCCGCGGCCGGCTCCATAGGCCTCGGCGGCCAGCTGCTCGGCCCGCTGATACGGGGTCGGAGGCGGTCCGAGATCGATCCCTTCGATGTCCTGAGGGATGTCCAGGAGCAGCGCCCGCTCGCCCAGCGCGGCTCGCAGTCCGGGATCGGCGCCGTCACCCCCCTTGTGACCGGGCACGTGGAAACGGGTCGAACCGCGGAAGCCGTACGCGCTGACGGCCTCCAGGTATGGGGCCGTCGGCTGCTCGCCGGGCTCGGTCTGGATCTCGCCGCCGCTGGCGCCCAGCGGGTTCCGGCCGCCGGCGGCGGCGCCGCTATCTGGGTCCCGCCCGGTTCCGTCCTCAGTTGTCATTGGCCGTCCTGTGCAGGTAGGCCCGGGAAAAGCCGTCCAGGTCCCCGTCCAGCACCCGGGTCGTGTCGCCCATCTCGAAGTCGGTCCGGTGGTCCTTGACCATCGAGTAGGGGTGCAGGACGTAGGAGCGGATCTGTGAGCCGAAGTTCACGTCCTGGGCCTCCCCCTTCTCCCGCGCGATCTCCTCTCGGCGCTTGCGCTCCTCCTGCTCCGCCAGCTTGGAGCGCAACATCGCCATCGCCTCGGCCTTGTTGGAGGACTGCGAGCGTTCGTTCTGGCACTGCACCACGATCCCCGTGGGCTTGTGGGTGATCCGAACCGCCGAGTCCGTCTTGTTCACGTGCTGGCCGCCCGCGCCGCTGGCCCGATACGTGTCGATCTGCAGATCGTCGTCGTCGATCTCCACCTCCGAGGTCTCCTCCACGACCGGTGAGACCTCCACCCCGGCAAAGCTCGTCTGACGCCGGTGGGCTGCGTCGAACGGGGACAGGCGGACCAGCCGGTGCACGCCCTTCTCGCTCCCGTACAGCCCGTAGGCGTTCTCGCCCCGCACCCGGAAGGTGCCTGACTTGATCCCGGCCTCCTCCCCCGGGGAGACCTCCAGCAGCTCGACCTGGAAGCCGCGCTTCTCGGCCCAGCGCATCTCCATGCGCAGCACCATCTCCGCCCAGTCCTGGGCGTCGGTGCCGCCCGCGCCGGCGTTCACGGTGACCAGGGCGTCCCCGGCGTCGTAGCGGCCGGAGAACAGCCGCTGCTCCTCCAGCTCCGCCAGTCGCGCCTCGACGTTCTGGATCTGATCCTCCAGCTCGGCGGCGATCTCAGGATCCTCCTCGGCCAGTTCGGCCAGTGGCTCCAGATCGGCGACGTCTCTGTCCAGCGAGCGGAACTGCTCGAGCCGGCGCGAGGCGCGAGAATGCTCGGCGCTCACCCGCGCGGCCTGCTCCTGGTTATCCCAGAAGCCCGGCGCTCCCATCTCCGCTTCGAGCGCGCTGACGCGCTCGCTCAGGGCAGCCGGGTCAAAGATAGTCCGCCAGCAGCTTGAGCTGCTCGCGGATGGACGCGAGACGCTGGGAGAGCGGCTCTGAGGGTGCGGTGGCCATGCGGACGGGAGCCTAGCAGCGGCCCGAACCGGGTAAGCCAAAGGTATGACCGATATCCATGACCCCAACGTCCAGCGTCTACTCGACGCCCCCAACGTCGCCGTGATCTCGACGCACAACCCGGACGGCTCGATTCTCAGCGCCGTCGTCTGGCAGTCCGTCGAGGATGGCCACGTCGCTGTCAACAGCGCCAAGGGCCGCCAGTGGCCCACCAACCTGGAGCGCGACCCGCACATCACCCTGGTCGTCGTCGACCCGGAGAACCCCTACAGCTACGTGCAGGTCCGCGGTCGCGCCGAGGAGGCCGCCGACGGGGCCGACGAGCACATCGACGCTCTGGCCAAGAAGTACATCGGGCAGGACAAGTACCCGTTCCGCCAGCCCGGCGAGCAGCGCGTGAAGTTCGTGATCGAGCCCGAGAAGGTGACGTTCGTCAAGCAGTAGGCCGTCAGCGGCGATCGCGGCGGGCCCGCCGTTCGGCATGTCGAGCCTGTCGCTCGGCGTGCCGCTCCCGGCGCCCAAGCTCGGCCTCGACCCGGTCGAAGTCCGGCGCCGGGCCGTACAACCGCCAGCCGTTGCGCAGCAGTGGCAGCAGGACCACGATCAGCACCCACACGGGCCAGAACATGCCGCGATGTGCATTGCTGGCCAGCCAGATCACGGTGCAGACGGCGAACAGGGCGATGCCGCCCCCGCTCTGCTGCAGCAGGCGCCGCTGCAGCTGTCCCCGCCGGGTCCGCAGGCTGGCCAGCTCGTCCGAGCGGGTGGCCGGCAGTGCCGGTAGATCGGCGGTGGTCGCGGCCAGATCGGCTTCGGTACGGGCGGCATACACCGCCTCCAAGCGCTCGTCCAACTCGTCGTCGGTAGCCGCCCGGCGGCGTAGTGGTGCCGGATCTCGCCGGCGGCCCGCTCGCGGTCCTGGTCAGAGACGCGCAGCTGCGAGGACGGATCGGCCATCCGCGCCAAGCCTACGCCGTCATCGCGTCCACCTGTGGATCAGAAGGCCCCTATAGGGGCACTTTCATCCATCGATCGGCCGGCGAGACCGAGCTATTTACGCACCCGTGGAGAGTTCCTCCGCGGGTCTTCCAGACCCGCGTCCTGACACAGCTGCTCGGCCTCCAGCCTCGCTCTGACCGTGTCACGCCGCTACGCGCCGTGGCATTTCTTGAACTTCTTACCGCTACCCGCACCAGCACGGATCGTTGCGACCCGGCTGCTCGTCCTCGCGACGCGGCGCTGCTCGACCGGAGGCAATGGCTCGTAGTCCTCCTCGTCGGCCGCCGTTCCCAGCGCGGCAGCCGCGGCCGCTGCCGCCGCCATCGCCTGGGCGCCCGTGCGGCGCTCGTCCCACCCGAGTAGCTGACCCGGCCGCCGCCGGTGGCCGAGCTGGAGGCGGCGCTGGGACGCCGCTGGGGCACCGGCGGGGGCGCCGGCCCGCCGCCCGGCCCCTCCTCGACGGTCACCTCGACGTGGTAGATCATCCGCGCGAAGTCGCCCCAGATGCTGTTCATCAGGTCGCCGAACAGCTCGAAGGCCTCGTTCTTGTACGCGACCAGCGGATCGATCTGGGCGAGCCCGCGCAGGTGGATGCCCTCGCGCAGGTAGTCCATGTCGTACAGGTGCTCGCGCCAGCGCTGGTCGATGATCTGAAGCAGCAGGAACCGCTCGAGCGCCCGCATCAGCTCGTCGCCGAGCTCCTCCTCGCGCTGGTCGTACTGCCGCCAGCGCCTCCTCCTGGAGGGCTGACGGTCAGCTCCTCGCGGTCCACCCGGTCGGGATCGATCGACGTCAGCCGCGGTCGCTGGGCGTGAAGATCTCCTCGCATCCGGCGAGCAGGCCCGTCGATGTCCCAGTCCTCGACGAAGTCCCCGGCGGTGTACTCGCTCGACGAGCCGCTCGATCAGATTGACGACCTCCTCCCGGGCGGCGTCGCTCATGTCGCGGCCCTCGAGGATCTCGTCGCGGTAGGTGTAGATCACCTCGCGCTGCTGGTTGAGCACGTCGTCGTACTCGAGCGTGTGCTTGCGCATCAGGAAGTGCTGCTCCTCGACCTTGCGCTGCGCCTTCTCGATCTGCTTGGAGAGCATGCCGGCCTCGATCGGCTCCTCGTTGCCCTCCTCGTCGGTCGTGCCCAGCCGGTCGAGGATCTTGTAGATCCGCTCGCCGGCGAACAGCCGCACGAGGTCGTCCTGGGCGGAGAGGAAGAAGCGCGACTCGCCGGGGTCGCCCTGGCGGCCCGGAGCGGCCGCGCAGCTGGTTGTCGATCCGGCGCGACTCGTGGCGCTCGGTGCCGAGGATGAACAGGCCGCCGGCGTCGAGCACCTGCTCGCGCGCGTCCTCGACCCGCGCGCTCGATCGTCGGCAGGACGCCTTCGTAGTGCTCGTCGTAGTCGGGCATCGCCGGGCTGCAGGCCGAGCTTGCGCCATCTCCAGCTCGGTCAGGTGCTCGGCGTTGCCGCCGAGCTTGATGTCGACGCCGCGGCCGGCCATGTTGGTCGCGATCGTGACGGCGCCCGGGCGCGCCCGCCTCGGCGATCGTCTCGCCCTCGCGCTCGGCGTGCTCGGGCTTGGCGTTCAGCACGGTGTGCTGGATCCCCTTGCGCTTCAGGCCGCTCGGAGAGGAGCTCGGAGACCTCGACCGAGATCGTTCCGACGAGCACCGGCTGGCCGGCGCTCGTGGCGCGCCTCGATCTCGCGGACCACCGCCGACCACTTGCCGTCCTTGGTCTTGTAGACCTGGTCGTTGCGGTCGTTGCGGACCATGTCCGGTTGGTCGGGACCTGGACGACCGGCAGCTCGTAGATCTTCATGAACTCGGTCGCCTCGGTCAGCGCCGTGCCGGTCATCCCGGCGAGCTTGTCGTACATCCGGAAGTAGTTCTGCAGCGTGATCGTCGCGAGCGTCTGGTTCTCCTCCTGGATCCGCACGCCCTCCTTGGCCTCGACCGCCTGGTGCAGGCCCTCGGACCAGCGCCGGCCCTCGAGGATCCGGCCGGTGAACTCGTCGATGATCTTGACCTCGCCGTCGATCACCGCGTAGTCGACGTCGCGCTTGTACAGCGACTCGGCCTTCAGCGACTGGATCAGGTGGTTGACCAGGTGGCCGTTCTCGGCCCGGTAGAGATGGTCGATGCCGCAGGAACCGCTCGGCCTTGGCGACCCCCTGCTCGGTCACCGAGACGGTCTTGTGCTTCTCGTCGAACTCGTAGTCGAAGTCGGCGACGAACTCCTTCTTGCGTCCGCGGGTCCATGCCCTCCGGGCGTCTTGCCGGGCTGCATCTGGGGCGCGAGCCGGGCGAACTTGGCGTACAGGTCGGCGGCCTGCTCGGGCGCGCCGGAGATGATCAGCGGCGTCCGCGCCTCGTCGATCAGGATGTTGTCGACCTCGTCGACGATCGCGAAGGTGTGGTACGGCGACTGGCCCTCCTCGGGCTTCGGCCGCCCGCCGTGCTGGACCTTCTCCTCCAGCGTCGTGGCCATGTTGTCCCGCAGGTAGTCGAAGCCGAACTCGGAGTTGGTCCCGTAGGTGACGTCGGCGGCGTAGGCGGCGCGCTTCTCCTCGTAGGGCTGCATGTTCTGCAGCACGCCGACGCGACACGCCGAGCATGTCGTAGATCGGCTTCATCCACATCGCGTCGCGCCGGGCCAGGTAGTCGTTGACGGTGACCACGTGCACGCCGCGGCCGCCCAGCGAGTTGAGCACCACCGCGCAGCGTCGCGGTGAGCGTCTTGCCTTCGCCGGTCTTCATCTCGGCGATGCAGCCGTCGTGGAGCACCATCCCGCCGATCAGCTGGACGTCGAAGTGGCGCATGCCCATCGTGCGCTGCCCGCCTCGCGGACGAGCGCGAAGCGTCTCGTACAGCAGGTCGTCGAGGCTCTCGCCGTCGCGGGCGCGCTCGCGCAGCTCGTCGGCCGCCTCCCGGAGCTCCTCGTCGGAGTGAGCGCTCCATCTCCTCCTCGAAGGCGTTGATCCGGCCGACCCGCTGCTCGATAGGTCTTGAACTTCTTCGCCTCGCCCATGCGAAGCGCGCGGTCCAGGAAGGACATGGGTCAAGCGTAGCAGTGGGGCGTCTCGGCGGATTTGCCGCCTCGAGGCGCCCGTCAGAACAGGGCCCCGCGGGGCCTGACGACGTCGGCGGCCGAGATCCGCCCGGCAGCGTCGCGGTCCGCCTGGCTCGCCGCGAGCCGCTGGCCGCGCGCGTCTCGCGGCGCTTGCGCCGCTTGTCCCGGTGGCGCTTGACCTGTACGCGCCAGCTCGTCGCTGACAGTTGACCGAGTGCAGGAGGTCCGGTGACGCGCTGCGGGCCCGCAGCGTCACCCCCTTCAGATGCAGCGTGGCCTCGGCGACCTGCGAATCCGGATTGGCGGGATTGCGCTCCTCGAACACCTCGACCTCCAGCTCGGCCAGCTCGGAGACCTGTCTGGCGACAACTTCGAAAGCGCTTGGCCACGTGCTCCCTCAGCTCGTCGGAAACGGGCAGTTTCGGCCCTTGACCTCGATCCGCATGACCGACCTCCCTAACTGACGGGGGTAGATGTGCTGTAACTACCCCAGCGTAATGCACGCGGGAACCCGCCGACCTGCGATACGCGGCAGATTTCCCGGTGGGACAATCAGCGCCATGACGCCCACGATCACGTGGAACCCGGATCCGCAGGTGATCACCGGGGTGGTGATCATCTCGCTGCTCTACGTGTGGGCCTGGAGGCGCGCCCGCCGTCCCGGGATGCCCCATCCGCCCGGCTACGGCCGCCTGGCCGTGTTCGCCGGCTCGATGCTGGTGGTGCTGGCCGCGCTGGTTTCACCCATCGACTCTGTCTCGCGATGACCTGATGGTCGTCCACATGGTCCAGCACATGCTGCTGCTGGACATCGTGCCGATCCTCCTGATCCTGAGCCTGACCAAGGGGATCCTGCGCCCCGTGACCCGCCGCCTCACGCGCCTGGAACGGCGAGCCGGCTTCATCGGCCACCCGGCCTTCGCGGTCGTCTTCTACGTGAGCATGATGTGGCTCTGGCACATCCCGCTATGTACGACCTGGCGCTGCGCAACGAGCACACCTGGCACGTGCTGGAGCACGTCTGCTTCGCCGCCGCCGGGAGCCTCTACTGGTGGCACCTGCTCTCCCCGATCCGGACCCGGATGCGTCTGGGCGGCATGGGACCGGTCATGTACATGGTCACCACCAAGTTCGGCGTGGGCGTGCTCGGCGTGCTGCTCGCCTTCGCGCCCAGCGCGGTCTATGGCTTCTACACCCACCAGCCGGACTACTGGGGGCTCACCCACTCGCAGGACCAGAACATGGCCGGCCTGGTGATGGCCCTGGAGCAGTCGATCGTGATGGGGATCGCGCTCGCGTGGCTGTTCGTCCGGATGCTGACCGAGAGCGAAGAGCAGGCCCAGCGGGCCGAGCGCTACGAGGACCTGGCCCTGGCCCGGACCGAGGGCCAGGAGCCGAGAGCGGCCTGACCCGGCGTCGAGGCCTTTGAGGCCACGACGCCGGAGAGACCGGTCAGCTCAGCACGCGACCTTGCTCGACACAGTGGTCGAGTAGCGGTTCGTGCTGTTGGTGGTGTCGGTGAACTTGACCTTGACGGGGCGCTTGCCGGCCTTGCAGCCGACGGTGCCGAAGTACCCCACGGTCTTGCCCTTGACCTTCTTGGTGATCTTCTTCCACACCAGGTGCTCGTAGGTGAGCGCGGAGTACAGGCCGAGGTTGGCGGCGTTCGTGGAGACGTCGGGCGGCAGCGGCACGTCCAGGATCAGGTTCTTGCCACTGCGCGAGAACGTGCCCCTGTACGGCGCAGCCGATCCGGTCATGGCGCCGGGACAAGAAGCAGGAGTCGGAACGATGAAGAAGAAGTTCACGAAGTTCTTCCCGCCGTTGTAGACGTTGAGCTTCAGCGGACCACAGGTCTCAGACTGGTTGGGGTTCCGGTTCGACGGACCCAGCTTTGACGTCACCGTTCCCGAAGCCACGAGCGACTTGGCCTTGCAGCCGGTGCCGCGGGTCGACTCGATCGTCGAGGAGCTACAGGTCGGCTCGAGCTTGGTGTCGACCTTGAACCCGTAGATCGTCGTCTTGATGTCCTTCAGCGGAGCAGCGTTCTTGTTCGCCTGGTTGGACTGGACCTTGATCGTCTGAACCCAGCCGACCGGCACGGGCTTCCTGGCCGTGCCCGCCTTCTTGGGGGCCACGGTAAGTGCCGAACCGTGGTACGAGTTGGGGTCG
Source organism: uncultured Solirubrobacterales bacterium (assembly GCA_963744525.1). Lineage (GTDB taxonomy): Bacteria > Actinomycetota > Thermoleophilia > Solirubrobacterales > Solirubrobacteraceae > Palsa-465. Next base: position 46,480 of record CAVUTV010000011.1, read on the forward strand.
CTGGTCGCTGCCAGGGCAACAGCGCTGCCGCCGAAGACGGCAAGCAGGCTGCTGATGATGATGATCCTTCTCAACTGATCCTCCTTGATTACTGCGTTTGGACGGTTCCTTCATGGAGCACTGCCTGTAACTCACGGCAGGCTCTGAAGTTCTGGGAAGTTGGGAGTCAGGCCGGACAGGCCAGTCAGGTGCCCGATCGTTGTACCGAGCGGCGCCTGGGCGCGGCAGGGCGGCCCGCTGGGATCAGACGTGTAGTAGACCCCCTGCAACACCTTGGCCAGCGCCGCGGGAATCGAAGCCGATCCCAGCGCGGGCAGGGGGTTGTTGGTGCACAGGTAGGCGCCGAACACGGACAGGCCGCGGCGCAGCTGCGCGTAGCCACCGGGCTGCAGGTAGGGGTTCGAGCGGTTGCTGGAGGGCCGGTGCGCATACGGGGTGAGGGATTCCGGGTTGACCGGAGCCGATAGCCGCACGTAGTGCAGGAGCTTCGTCTGAGCGATGTTCTCACTGGTGGCCTGCGTGCTGGCCGTGGCGTTGGCAAAGAAGGCGGCCACCTCGCGGCGATAGGCGTTGATGTAGTCCAGCACCGGCACCACATTGCCCAGATACGGCGTCAATCGGGCCAGCAGCGGCTTGGACTGATTCAGGAACGACTCGAGCGCCGGCACCCCTCGGCGGGAAGCGGCGGTGACCGGGCCCAGGTAGGTGAACACCGCACGTAGCTGAGGGGCCAGCGTCGCCACTGCGCGCAATGCAGGCGTCAGCGCCACGGCGGCGGGGCGCAGCTCGTCGACCAGCGGCTTGGCCGTGACCGCGAAGGTATCGACGCGGGCGACGGTCTGGCGCGTGGCCATCAGAAAGCCGGGGAACGCGCGGACCGCCGCCGCCAGCGACCGGTTGCGGGCCGCCGTCGCGGCGAACACCGTGTTGGAGTTGCGAATCAGGCCCTGGAGCTGGGCCGGCGATCGGGCGATCGCCCCCAGCACCTGGCCGCCATCGCTGAGCAGCGTCCGCGTGGCCACGCCGTCACGGCGGAGCACGCTGAGCACGCTGTCGACGTTGGTGGCGAACGGATACAGCTCGGCCAGAGCGTCGTTGAAGTCCTGGCCCCGGTTGGTGAACGCGATCCCGTCCTGCTGCATCCACACCTCGAATGCGTGGCGCGTGCGCGGATCGAAGGTGGACAGGATCTGGTCCAGCTGCACGGTCGGCGCCACGTGCGCCTCCGAGAGGCGCCCACCGTCGGCCAGGAACGGTCCGTGCGGGTTGCCGTTCGAGAGCTGGACGTAGGTTTCGCCCAGGAGCGACTTCTGGCGCAATATGGCGTGGGTGTCGGTCGGGCGCGGCGCGTACTGCGGGTTGATCTGTATCACTGCGCGAGACAACCCTGTATGGCGGTCCAATCCAACGCTCACCACCTGACCGACGCTGACGCCGGCGATCCGCACGTCCGATTGGGGTCCCAGCTCCACCGCCTCGGAAACTCGACGCTGAACCGGTAGCCCTGAGGCGACAGCGGCACCGATCCCCCGAACGAGATCCACAAGAACAGGAGCAGCCCCACGCAGGAACCTGCGAACAGGACCATCACCATGATCCGGCTGCGGCGGGGAGCGAGCGTGTTCATGGTGCCGTCACCGGGCAGAAGGGGGACTTGAGCTTGGTACCCGTCTGGAGCGTTCAGGAGGTCGAGCAGCGGGGTGAGCGCGGGGTGGACTTGACCAGGACCTTCTCGAACACATACAGCGCCGGACAGGTGGCCATGAACTGCCCCTGCACGAGCGGGCCGTTGGCATCCTGGAGGGAGGTCAGGCTGTTGGCGTTGTGGGCCAGCCACGCACCCCAGAACAGGTAGCTCTGGCCGCCACCGGACCGGAAGGCCAGCGTGTTGAACAGGTTGTTGAGCACGCCGAGAGAGCGCGACAGCGTCGGCGCCGCCCGGCTCAGTTTCTCCGCTGCCGGGCGAGGATCCGGGCCAGGGGCTGGACAGCGACCGAGAACGGCCGCAGCTGGTGCTGGATCGCGCTCGTGGTGTCGAGCACCAGCGGTCGCGTGGCCCGCAGCGCCGGGCCGAGGGCCCGGGCGAACGGCACGAGCTGGCCGAGCGCGGTACCGCTGGCGGCGGCGAAGCCGCGCACCTGCCCGAGCGTCGTCTCGGTCTGGCGCAGCGTGCCGGGGAGCGCGTCAGCCCGGCGCGAAGCGCGGTGTCCTGCGAGGCGATCGCCGCGAAGTTCGTGTTCGAGGTGCGGATCAGCGAAGCCAGCTGACCGTTGACGCCACCCAGCGAGCCGACGACCAGGTTGAGGTTGTGGATCGCGCGGCGGAGGTTGCTGCTGCGCGGGGCCAGCAGGCGAGGCGAACGTCGCGGTGTGCGGTCCAGTGGCGCGAAGCGTTTGAAGATGCCCGCGCAGGTCCGCCGCGGCGACGGGGCTGGGGCGCCCGCCAGCGGCCCGGGGCCGGAACGCCTGTGCGCCGCCCGAGAGCAGCAGAAGCAGGTAGTTGCGGGTGTCGGCGTCCAGCGAGCCGAGGATCTGGTCGACGTCGATGTCCGGCTGCCGTGCCGGCGGCCGTCAGCTGCCCCGGTTGGGAATCGTGCCGGCGCTGGGGTGCCCGGGTCGAGTGCCAGATACATGTCCTTGAGCGGCGTCCGCGGCCGCAGGAGCACGGTCGCGTTGCGGTAGATCGGCGCGTACTGCTTGTACGATTCATCGTCACGACCGCCGTCCGTGCTCGAGCGGACCCCGCCGACGAGCCCGACCTGGACGCCGGCGATCGTCACCGCCTGACCCTGGCCGGCGATCACCGCGGAGGCGCTGGCGAACGGCGCGCTGACCGTGTAGTAGCTGCGCCCGAACGTGAACGACGGCTGGTGCTCAGGATGTAGCGACGACCGGCAGACAGCCAGCACGACCAGGGCGGCGATGGCGGCGAAGTCGAGGCGGTGGACACGGAGCGCGCGCCTCACGGTCCCACTCCGGTGGCGCGGAATTCAGGTTCGGCGGCGGGTTTCGGAGCACGGGCACGTTGCTCTTAGCGGCGGCGCCTTTCTCGCGAACCCCGGCCGGGTACCCAACGGCGCCAGCACCGCGTTACCGAACAGGGGACCGTTGACGGGCTGCGCCGGCGTCTGTACGAGGTGGCCGCCGCCCGCCGTGGCGCGGACATAGCGGCCGTTGCCATCGAAGTTCTGCGCCGCTCCGGCCAGCCCGACGGCTGACTGGAAGAGCTCCTGGTAGACCTTCGCCCGGTGCGAGCGGAGGATCCTGATCACCGCGTTGCCCGTCGGGATCACGTTGTGGACCAAGCAGCGGGCCAGCTGACCGGCTCGACCACCAGGGCACCGTGGCGTGTACCGCCGCGGCTGTGTGCTGGACCGCCGGGGTCAGATCGTTCAGTCAGCCCGCCCAGCTCCGGGCGGGAGACAGCGCGCCGACTTGACCGAGCCAGGGCAGAGCCGCGGTGATCGTCGGGCCGAGCTGATGGACTCCGGGCAGGATCTCCCGGGCGAAGGCCTGAGTTCGCCCAAATGATGCGTCCAGGGCGGTATCGGCGGCGTCTGCGTTTCGGAGCAGACCGGGGGAGCGCGGCGACCGAGCTGCCCAGCGCCCGCTGTCGGCTGGCCAGCGCCGTCATCGTCCGGTCGAACGTGTCGACGAGGCCCGACAGCTGGCTCGGACTCTGCGACAGGCCGCCTAGCACGGCGGCGCTGCCCGACACCACACCGCTCAGATCGTGGGGGCGCTGTCCGAGCAGGGCTTGGTTGACGATCGCCGACGCGGTGAACGCCTTCGCCGAGTACTCCAGGGCGTGATTGAGAGCCTCGGCCCCGGTGAGGCCGCGAACGTGGGCGCCTGTGAAGCGTCCTGGGCCGCGGTGGGCGAGCCGTTGAGTGCGCTCCCAAGCCCCGGACCAGGCGCTGCAGGTTGGTCCGCGCGGGCGTGTCCAGGGCGGACAGGATCCGGTCGAGCTGCACCGGTCCCGAGGTGTTGGCGGCCGGCAGCTCGGCGCCGGAGTGCAGGACGGCGCTTCCGGCGTGCCGGGGTGCAGGTCGACGTAGAAGTTGCCCTCCAGGAAGATGCGGGAGCGGATCTGGGCGGTGGCGTCGGCGTGGATCGGCAGACCCTGCGAGTTGATCTGCATGGTCACTACGCCGGCGGTGTGCCGACCCGGCCGGATGCCGGACCGAGGTGACCTGGCCGACCTCCACGCCGGCGATCCGCACCGGCGAGGGGATGTGCAACTCGGTGTTGGCGGTGAACGCGGCCCGCAGGACAAAGCCAGAGCTCGTGAACGGCACCGGCCCCCCGAACACGAGATAGCACGCGACCAGGACCACCGCACTGGCCGCCAGCGCCGCCTGCAGGTTGGAGATGCGGGCTGAGTGCCGTCTCACCTTGGGAGCGCGCCGGCTCATTGGCGCTCCCCGTGGTGGTCTCGGTGTGGCAGCCCGACCTTCCCGGCGGGATTGCCGATCACCGCACGGGCGGCGGAGAACGGCTCGTTGCCCGCGGCGCATTCGGCCACCTGACCGGGGGCGTCGGTGTTCGGGTAGGGGTCGACGTGCAGCGGCGCGTGATTGATACCGCCGGCTGTTCCGGCGTCAGGAACGGCTTGTGAGACGGCACCGCCTCTCCGCCCAGGACATCGTCGATGGCCACGATCACGAGGCGCAGCACCGTGCCCGTGCCGGCGGTGTCAGACAGGGTCGAAGCGGTGTTGCGCAGGAACAGCGAGACGTAGTTGCAGGTGGTCTGGGCCGGGTCGAGGAACCGCAGCGGCGCCGCCAGCCGCCGCGCGGTCAGCGTCAGCCGCTGGAGTCCTCGCGTCACCGTCGGATCGGCACCGTAGGCGGCCAGCGTGCTCGACAGGCTGACCAGTCGATGGTCCAGCTGCGCGGTCCCCGGGAGGTTCCGAGTCCCCTGTGAGAAAGCTTCCGCCAGTACCGGCGCGCTGCCCGGCAGCGTCGCCACACCCGGACGCAGATCGGCGAATAAGCCGGCCGTATCGGTCAGGAACGCCTGCTCCCGGGGGCTGTCCTGGATGACCGTGTCGAATGTCGGCGGCGTCTGTGCGATCCAGTGCTGGAGATACGGCGTTGCCACCGAGGCCAGGGAAGTGAAGGTGGTGTCGAGGTTTCTGAACAGCGACGCCTGCTGATCTGCCACCGGCGCCAGTGCGTCTGTGAACGCCCCCAGGCCGCGGATGAACCCGCCCAGGTTCGTGTGCCGAGAGGACAGGTTGCGCATCACCGGACCGAGGTCGTTGACCAGCGGCCGGAACGCGCCGATCGCGTCGTTGACGGCCGCGCCGCGGCCGGCCAGCGCTTCGGCAAAGCCACTCGTCGTGGCCGCCACCCCGCGCTGGGTGGGCGGCGTGAACATCGACAGCACCTGATCGAGATCGGTCGTGGCGCCGGTTTGCGCGATCGGCACGGTCGCCCCCTGCGGCCAGGTCCGTTGCGAGTGCCCGGGCGTGATCGCCAGGTACTTCTCGCCGATCGCGTCCTTCTCGCGGATCGTGAATCGGCTGTCGACCGGGAGCGGCTCGATGCTCTTGTCCAGTTCCAGATTGACGACCGCGATCGCCCGGCCGGATTGGCCACGAGCCGCATCGACACTGGTGATCACGCCGACCAGGGTTCCGCCCATGTGCACTTCGCCGCCGCGCGTGAGCTCGGCCGCGTCGCTGACACGGACATGCAGGCCGTAGCGGGGCACGAACGGCAGACCGGTGTTCGCCTGGAAGGCCAGGACCACGGCCACGACCATGACCAGCACGGTCAGCGCGCCGATCACGACCGGGCTGGCCAGAGCTCGCTGGCGACGTTGCCGGTTCATGTCAGGCTCCCCCTCCGACCAGGTACCGCAGCAGTCCACCCAGGCGCGAGCTTTGGGGTTCGGCGGTCCGCCCGGCACCGGTCGACCTGACCGCCTGCCGGGCCACCGCCGCGGTCGCGGAGCTGGTCCCGAAGTTCGCCGAGCAGCCGCCCACCGGGTGACGGGCGTATCCGGTGCAGCTGCCGACCAGGACGTCGGTGCGAACGTAGTGGCCATCCTGGTTGAAGCCGTCGGTCGCCTGCGTTCCGTGGAACAGCAGGGCTCATCAGCTGCGGGATCGCGCCCGTCTTCTGCAGGCTGGACGTCAGCCGGTCCAGCAGGCGCCCGGCCGGCTCGGCGGCATTCCCCACGCTCAGCAGGCGGCGGGCCAGCGGCTCGGAGTCGACGAGGTAGCCCTGAGAACGCTGGGCGGCGGCGCCGAGCCGGACAGGGCGCTGCGTGCTGCGCTGGCAAACGGCGTCAGGTTCGTGAACTCGTGGTTCAAACCCGCGGCGCTGGCCGACAGGGACCCCATCAGCGGAGTGCCCTGCCCGGCCAGGCTGCCCAGGTCGGCCATCAGCGGCCGCAGCGCGTGCAGGAAGGCGGGAAGCCGGTGGATCGTGCGGCTCAGCGCTGGGCTCTGCTGGGCCGTGGCGGAGGCGGTCGTGTTGGCCTGCACGACGAAATCGGCGATCGAGTGCCGGGCTCGAGACAGCGGCGCCAGCACCGTGTCCGAGTCGCGGGCCAGACGGGCCAGCGTCCGGTTCTGGGTGGCCAGGATCCGAAACACCCGATCGGTGTAGCCGAGCGCCGGATTGGCGCGCAGGATGACCGCATTGAGGTCCGATCCGCGTGCCGCCAGACCGGTGCCGAGCTCGTCCAGGATGATCGACAGCGACTGGCGCACGGATTCCTGGGAGATGTTCTGGACGATGTCGGGATCGATCGGCGAGCTCGTCCGGGCGACCGGCAGCAGGTATTTGCCGGCTCCGCCGCCGTGCTGGATGCGTGGCAGCACCGGCTGTGCTGCGGTGCCCGGCGAGCAGTCGATGTACCGCTCGGCGATCAGCGACTGCGGCCGGATCGCGCAGGTGGCGTCGGCGTGAAAGGGCACGAACGCTCGGTTCGAAATGTTCAGGGTGATCGCCGCCTGCATCCCTCGGGTCACGCTCAGCGATGCGATCGACCCGACCGGCGCTCCGGCGATCCGCACCTCCTCCCCGGGCACGGCAAAGTCCGCGTTGTCAAAGATCGCCCTGACTTGGTAGGGCGAGGCGGAGGAGGAACCCCCGGCACCGGTCAGCGCGATCAGCAACGCTCCGGCCAGAGCCAGCCCGACGACCGTGGTCAAGATCCGCTTCATGGCCCGGGCGGGGTCGAGGAGGCCTTGCAGCCGGGTACAGAGATGGGCTTCGATCCCGGGGGCGTCTGCACAGCTCCGCCCGGGCAGCGACCGTGGACCACTCCGAGGCCGACGTACCGGGAGGCGGGCAGCCGGGGCACCAGCTGGTTGGCTGCCGACACCCCAAAGGCTCCGAAGAACGGCTGGGTGCGCACGTAGTGACCGTTGGCGTCGTAGTAGCCCGAGGCCTGACCGATGTTCGTCAGCGCGGCGATCACATCCGGGGTGTATTCGCGCAGATAGGCGAGCTGGGACTGCGAGTCCCCAAATTGGCGGATCATCTCCGGGAAGGCGCGGCGTGCGGTCCGGGCCAGGCTCGGGGCTTCGCGCAGGAGCTCCGCCAGATCTCCGCCACCGGAGGGGTTGTGGAGCAGCCCGGCCAGGTCGGTGACCGTGGGCAGACCGGTTACGGCCACGTGGTCCAGTGCGGTGGCGAAGGCGGGCAGGTTCCGCGCCGCAGGCTTGGTCGCCGCCACAACGGGATCGAGCGTGTCCAGCGTCGTGCGCAGCCCGGCGAAGGTGTGCACGGAGCGGCGCAGGGTGCCCGGCAGCAGGCCCAGCGCGGCGCGCAGCGCCCTGGCCTGCGCGGCGAGCGCGCCGGTGGTGGTCTCGGAGCTGGCGATCAGCTGTGTGAGCTGACCGCTTCGCGCCGCCAGGGCCTGCATCGTCCGCGCACCGTGCACGAGCAGGGCATCGAAGGCCGGCTCGCTACGGGTCAGCTCACCGGTCACCTGGCTGGTGCTGAGCAGCGCCGGAGCCAGCACCTGCAGAGTGCGATTGGCCTGGACGGCCTTGCCCTGGATGGCGGTCGCCTCACCCCGGATCAGGTTCCGGATTCCGAGGCGAGTGAGCGGATCGAGCGAGTCGAACAGCTGATCCAGGCTCACCTCAGCGTGGGTGTCCACTTCAGGGATCGTGCCGCCGGAGGGGATCGTCGGATGCGCGGAGGATGCGGGCTGCAGGGTGATGTAGTGGCTGGCGATCCCGGCCAGGCCGTTCTCCTCGATCCGCGCGACGGTGCCGCGGTACAGAGGAGCGACACCTGGACTCAGACCGATGCCGATGGCGGCCCGACCCGATCGGGTCAGCGCGATCGACTGCACCGTCCCCACTTGCGCAGGACCGATCAGTACGGGATCTCCGGACACCAGCCCGCCGGCGTCACTGAAGATCGCCCGCACGCTGTAGCTCGGACCGCTGGTCAGGAGGATCACGGCGACCAGGAGCAGGGCAAGCAGGAGCGCGCCACCGGCACTCACTCTCGCCAGCCATGTGCTGGGACGGCCGGACGGATCTTGCGCGCCCGGCCCCGCCCGGTTGCCGGGGGGTACTTCTCCTCCCGCGGCTCCTGTGGCGCCCGGGGTGTGCGTCTCGATGGGTCCTTCCTCCTCCAACTCCAGCGGCCTCCCGCCGCATCTGCACTTTGCCAGGTTTCTCCTCTGACGTCCGGGATTTGGCCGCCGAGGAGCGCTCAGGCGCCCAACCGACGCCGTCTCGGCAGATCTAAGTTGACTGCCGGCGGCGAATTACCTGCCGGTAGCCGTGGAAAACGCGGACTCCAAAACGGCGCGCCGGCGCTGCTCAGGCGGGGCCCAGAACCAGCAGGGCGGCGCCGATCGCTCCACCCAGATCCCCCAGCCCGGCCAGGTGCACGTCCGGGGGCTTGTGTCCGACGAACAGGTGCGGCCCCATCGCCTTCTCGATGCGGCGCACGTAGCCTTCGCCAAAGCGCACGCCCAACCCGCCGCCGATGATCACGGCAGGCACGTCGAGCAGATTCACGGCCGAGGCGATCCCGGCGCCGAGCGCCTCCACCGCTTCGGCGATCAGCTGGGTGGCCAGCTCGTCGTCATGCTCCAGGGCACGCCCCCAAACGGAGCTCGTCAGCCGCTCGCGACCGCGCTGTTCCATGATCTCGAACAGCTTCGTGTGCCGGCCTTTGCTGACCAGCTTGCGCGCCCGGCGCTCCATCGATGCCCGGCCGGCGTAGGCCTCCATGCATCCGCGGTTACCGCAGCCGCAGCGCCGGCCGCCGTCCGTGACCACCATGTGGCCGATCTCCCCGGCGCCGCCGCGTCCCAGCCACGGTTTCCGATCCAAGATGATGCCGCCACCGACGCCGGTGCCCCAGAACACCCCCAGCAGCGAGTCATACGGCTTGCCGGCGCCCAGCTCGAACTCGGCGTCGGTGGCCACCTGCACGTCGTTTCCGATCAGCACCCGGGTGCCCAGCGTCTCGCCGAGCGTCGAGGCGAGCGGGAACACACCGGTCCAGCCGGGGAGGTTGCGGGCATCGCCGACCGTCCCCTTCTTCGTGTCCACGGCGCCCGGGGAACCCACACCCACCCCAATCAGCTTCTGCGTGGTCGTATCAGCCGCCTGGGCGGCTTCGGTCATCGCCTTGGCCATCTGGTCTGCCACGTCCGCCGGCGTTCCTTCCGTGGGGGTCGGGTGGCGCGCGCTGCCCAGCACCGTGTTATCGGCGTCGACCACGATCGCCTCGATCTTGGTGCCGCCCAGATCGATCCCGCCGCGCAGCTTGGCTGCGCCGTGCGCTGGGCTCCGCTTGGCCGCCGGCATGCTGCGCATCCTTGCAGAACCCGCCGCCGGGTCGCATACCCGGCCGTCGGAACCTAGGTCCAGGACTGCCGGTAGTCGTCCTGCTCGGGGGTGGCGGCGTCAATCCGTACCCCCAGGGCGGCCAGCTTCAGGCGGGCGACCTCGTCGTCGATGCCGTCGGGAACGGCATGCACCCCCTCTCCCAGCTGGCCCCTGCGCTTGACGAGTGCCTCCACGCACAGCGCCTGCAGAGCAAACGAGACGTCCATCACGGCCGCCGGGTGGCCCTCGGCGGCGGCCAGATTGACCACCCGTCCGCGCGCCACGAGGTTGAGCCGGCGACCGTCCTCCAGCTGGTACTGCTCGACGAGCGCTCTGACCTGTCGCGGCGGCGCCACCGACAGTTCGGCCAGCTCGGTCAGATCGAGCTCGACGTCGAAGTGCCCGGCGTTGGCGAGCAGGGCCCCGTCCTTCATCCGCTTGAAATGCTCTCCGCGCAACACCCGGCGGGATCCGGTCACGGTGATGAACACGTCGCCCCGCTCCGCCGCCTCCAGCGCCGGCATCACCTCATAGCCGGCCATCCTCGCCTCCAGCGCCCGCAGCGGATCGACCTCGCAGACGATCACCGCCGCGCCGGCTCCCCGGGCCCTTTCGGCCACGCCCTGGCCGGCCCAGCCGTAGCCGAGCACCACCAGCGTATGACCGGCCAGCAGCACATGGCTGGCCCGGATCAGCCCGTCGAGCGCCGACTGACCGGTTCCGTGCCGGTCGTTCAGGGCCCGCTCGGTGCGGGCCTCGTTGACGGCCAGCACCGGCCGGCGAAGCTCCCCCCGCTCGTGCATCCGGCGCAGCCGGAGCAGTCCGGTGGTGGTCTCCTCGGTCCCCCCGATCAGTGCCGCCAGATTGGCGTCAGCAGCCGTGTGGGCGGCCACCATCAGGTCGGCCCCGTCGTCGAGCGTGACCTGGGGATGACCGGCGACGAGCGCGCTCACGTGCGCCTGGTAGCCCTCCAGGTCCTCGGCGTGCCGGGCGCGCACCTCCACCCCGAACTCGGCCACCAGCGCGGCCGCCACGTCGTCCTGCGTGGAGAGTGGGTTGGCCGAGCACAGCGCCACCTCAGCGCCGCCGGCCGTGAGCGCCCGGGCCAGGTTGGCCGTCTCGGCGGTGACGTGCAGGCAGGCGGCCACCCGGATCCCGTCCAGCGTTCGCTCGGCCGCGAACCGCTCAGCCAGCTGCCCCAGCACGGGCATCTGGCTGGCCGCCCAGGCGATCCGGTCCGCCCCGTCCGGAGCCAGCTCCAGATCGGCGATCTCGTGGGGCGGAAGCGTCCCGGACCGGGGCATGCCTGGCCGTGGCCGCGTGCGCGCCAGCCTGGTAGCGGTCTTAGTAGCGGTAGTGGTCGGGCTTGTACGGGCCGTCCACCGGCACGCCCAGATACTCGGCCTGACCCGCGCTCAGCTCGGTGAGCCGGACACCGAGCGCATCAAGGTGCAGGCGCGCCACCTTCTCGTCCAGGCGCTTGGCCAGTGTGTAGACCTGCTTCTCGTACTGGTCGGTGCGGGTGAACAGCTCGAGCTGGGCCATCACCTGGTTGGTGAATGAGTTCGACATCACGAAGCTCGGATGCCCGGTGGCGTTGCCGAGGTTCAGCAGCCGTCCTTCGGACAGCACGATGATCGAGTGCCCGTCCGCGAACACCCATTCGTCGACCTGGGGCTTGATGTTGATCCGCTCGATCCCCTGCGTCTGGGTCAGGCCGGCCATGTCGATCTCGTTGTCGAAGTGACCGATGTTGCCGACGATCGCCTGGTGCTTCATGCCCGCCATGTGCTGCGCGGTGATCACGTCGCGGTTGCCGGTGGCGGTCACGAAGATGTCGACCTCGCTGATCACGTCCTCCAGTCGGACGACCTGGTAGCCGTCCATCGCCGCCTGCAGCGCGCAGATCGGGTCGATCTCAGTGATCAGGACCCGGGCGCCCTGGCCGCGCAGCGAATCGGCGCAGCCCTTGCCGACGTCGCCGTAGCCGCACACCAGGGCCACCTTGCCGCCGATCAGTACATCCGTGGCGCGGTTGATGCCGTCGATCAGCGAATGGCGGCAGCCGTACTTGTTGTCGAACTTCGACTTCGTCACCGCGTCGTTGACGTTGATGGCCGGGAACAGCAACTGGCCCTGCTGGGCGAACTGGTAGAGCCGGTGGACCCCGGTGGTCGTCTCCTCGGTCACGCCCTTGATCCCGGCCGCCAGCTTGGTCCACCGCTCGGGGTCCTCGGACAGCGAGCGCGTCAGCACCTCCAGGATGATCCGAAACTCGTCGCTGTCGGCCCCGGCGGGGTCCGGGACCTGGCCCGCGCGCTCGTACTCGACGCCCTTGTGGACCAGCAGCGTGGCATCGCCGCCGTCGTCCAGGATCATGTTCGGGCCGTCGCCCTCCGGATTGGAAGGGGTGGGGTGGTCCGACCAATTCAGCGCCTGCTCGGTGCACCACCAGTACTCGGCCAGCGTCTCGCCCTTCCAGGCATAGACGGGCACCCCCTGCGGATCCTCCGGCGTCCCCTCCGGTCCGACGACGACGGCAGCCGCCGCATGGTCCTGGGTGGAGAAGATGTTGCAGGAGGCCCAGCGGACCTCGGCGCCGAGCGCCACCAGCGTCTCGATCAGCACCGCCGTCTGAACGGTCATGTGCAGCGACCCGGTGATCCGCGCCCCGGCCAGCGGCTGGGAGTCGGCGAACTCCCGCCGGGTGGCCATCAGGCCGGGCATCTCGTGCTCGGCCAGGCGAATCTCCTTGCGGCCGAACTCGGCCAGTCCCAGGTCGGCGACCTTGAAGTCGGTGCCGGCGGCGGTTGTCGTGCTCATACGAGGTTCTCCGTTTCCAATGTTTCCAATTGCCGTTGGTTCATGACGCTCCCGAGCCGGTCTGCCCGGGACGCCTCAGGCGGTCGCGAGCAGACGCTCGTGCTTGGCCTGCTCAAATCTCAGCCAGTCGACGGGCTCGACCTCGTCGGGCCGCTCTGGCGGCGCCACCAGCCACTCCTGGACCGCGGCGTGTAGCGCCGGATCGTTCTCCAGCCGCGCGGCGAAGGCCATGTCGGACAGCGCCACGTCGAAGTGCTCCAGCAGCTCCTTGAGCGTGCGCAGACGCTGCAGCTCTCCGGCGCCGTACAGCCGGTAGCCCGACCCGCTCCGCGCCGGTGTCACCAGACCGGTCTGCTCGACATAGCGGAGCATCCGCGCGGACCAGCCGGTCGTCTGCGACGCCTCCTGGATGGTCAGTCCGTCCATCGGCGCCAACATTACCACGATCGTGTCAAGGTTTGCCCCGATTCCGCTCCGGGCCGGTGGCGCAACCCCTCGGAACCGCCGAAAACCTGGTCAGGCGCGCAAATCGAACGACCGCGAGGCGGATCGCGCCTACGACCAGGTTGTTCATGGTCCGGCGCGCAAATCGCCAGCCCGCGGCGCACTTTGCGCGCCACACCAGGTCAATCCGCCGGGCGCCGCTCAGGCTCGCGCCGCGAACCGGCTCTCCGGGAAGCGCTCCAGCCCGTCGGCTGGGATCGGCTCCCAGGCAGGCGCGTAGGCCACGAACTGGCGGTAGCTCATCTCCACGCCGGGATCGGAGTCGAATGCGCCGATCCGGATCCCCGGGCCGCGTCGCCCCTCAGGGTCCCGGGAGAACAGATGTGCGCCGCATTCGCCGCAGAAGCACTTCTCAAAGCCGCCGTCGGGATGGCGCCAGCAGCGGATCAGCCCCTCACCGGCCAGCAACTCGAACGCGTCAGCGTCCACCGAGACGTTGGCCGAGGACGATGTGCCGGTGCGCTTCTGGCAGCGCGTGCAGTGGCAGTACCCGGCCTCACCCAGGGGTCCGGTGACGCGGAAGCGCACCCGGCCGCACAGGCAGCCGCCCTCGATCGAGACGCCGGCCTCCCCCACGCTGGGGCTCAGCCGGCCGCCAGCGCGGCCTTGAGGGAATCGAGCACCTCGACATCGGCCGGATCGACGCCCTCCAGCACGGCCAGATACAGGGACATCAGATCCCCCAGCAGCAGCACGGAGACCAGGCGCTCCATCGCCGTCTCCCCCTCGGTGTCGATCCGGAACGTGGTTCCGCCGCGGCTGGTGATCAGGCCGCGGGTCAACTCGATCCGCTGGCGCACGCGGGGATGCAGGTCGGAGTCATCCAGGAACACCGCGCTGAACTTCGCGATCCGCGTGGCCCGCTCCCAGCCGACGATCTCGTTGTGATCCAGCTCAGGCAGTTCCGCGGCGAACGCGGGCAGCTTGGCGTTCTCGTTGATCTGGGTCTTCCACCGGTAGGCGACGGGAGCCGTCAGCCCGGCACCGGCGATCTGGGGGATCGTCCCGTGCAGGCCGCGGGCCAGAGCCTTGGCGGCCGAAGCGTCATCGGCATCGGGCCCCCAGCGCGCCACCAGCTTCTCAGCGTGCGCCGCGGCCACATCGATCTCCGAATGCAGTCCTTCGCCGGCGCCGCACAGGGTCGCCACCTCCAGCGCCGTGACCAGCAGATACGCCACGGCGGCGCGAGGCTGGAAGCCACCCGGCAGGGGCACCACGGGAACGCCGTCACGCCGCGCCTGCTCGGCCAGCCGCCCCCCGGTGGTCACCACCACGGTGTAGGCGCCGAGCGCCTGGGCGGCCTCATACGCGGCCAGCGTCTCCTCGGTCTCGCCCGAGTAGCTGGCGCACAACACCGCGGTCTCGGGCTCGGTCCAGGAGGGCAGCCCGTAGCCACGGGCCAGGACGATCGGCCGGGATGCCCGGTCGCCCAGGATGGCGCGAGCCAGCGCTCCGCCGATCGACGAGCCGCCCATGCCGGCCACCACGAGGCCGCCACGACAGTCGCGCGCAGCCAAGCCGGCCGACTCCACCCGCCACTGCGCATCGCGCAGATGCTCGGGCATGGCGAGGATGTCGTTCACCTGCCCGGTGGGGTCCACCTGCTCGATCGTCTCCCGCGAGAGATCCGAGGTGGCGCTCAAAAGCTGATCGCTCCGTCTGGCAGTTGCACCTCCGGGAAGATACGGGCACCGGCCGCCAGGACGTTGTCTCGTCCAATCCGGACGCCATGCCCGAGCATCACCAGACCCTCGATTCGGCAGTGTTCGCCCACGCTGGCTTCAGGCCCGATGATCGAGCCGTGGACCGTGGTATGGGCCCCGATCGTGGCGCCGTCGAGGATCACCGAGCTCTCGATGTGGGCGCCCTCGCCGATCGTGACGCCCCGGCCCAGCACCGCCCGGCCGCCGACCGTGGCGTGCTCGGCCACCCGGCATCCGGGCCCCACCAGCGCGGGCGGCGTCACCCGCCCGCGGATCTCGGCGTCCTCCACGAGAGCCAGGCCGGCCTGCGCCACACGCGCCCCGACGAGGGTGCTCACCTGCCCCTCCAGGATGTCGAATGTGGCCTGCAGGTAGCGCTCCGGCGTCCCGATGTCCATCCAGTAGGCATCTCGAGCCGGGAAGCCGAACAGCCCGTTCCCGACCAGCCGGGGGAACACGTCGCGTTCGATCGAGAAGTTCGTGCCGGCGGGCGGCGTCTCGGCCAGGATCTCCCGCTCGAGGATGTACGCGCCCGCATTGACGAGGTCGGTGTCGATCTGGTCAGGTGAGGGCTTCTCCAGAAAACCCCGCACGGCGCCGCCGTCCTCTAGGCGCACGAGCCCGTAGGCCGACGGATCGTCGACCGACATCAGCGCGACGGTGCCGCGCGCCCCGGTCTGCTCGTGCCGGGCCAGCTGGGCGGTCAGATCGATGTCAGTGAGAACGTCGCCGTTGAGCATGAAGAAGCGCTCGTCCAGGAAATCCTCGGCGTACTTCAGCGCCCCGCCCGTACCGAGCGGCTCTGGCTCCTCGACGTAGCGCAGGCGCAGCTTCGTTCCGCTGCCGTCGCCGAGCACCGCCTTGACTCCGTCGGCCCGGAAACCGCACGACAGGACGACGTCATCGACCCCATGCGACGCCAGCCACTCCAGCATGTAGCCCAGAAACGGCTGCCCCACCAGTGGCACCACGGGCTTGGGCAGGCGCGAGGTGAGTGGCCGCAGCCTGGTCCCCTCGCCGCCGACCAGGATCAGCGCCTGCATCGTCCTAGCGTCCTGGCCATCGAGACCTAGCCCAGAGTCGGGCGCCCGACGCCCTCGTAGACGAAACCGGCCGCCCGCACGCTCTCTCCGTCGACGAAGTTGCGCCCGTCGATCACGATCCGCCCGGAAGTGGCCCCGGCCACCTCCTGCCAGTCCAGATCGGCGAATTCAGGCCATTCGGTGACCAGCACGATCGCGTCGGCTCCCCGCACGGCCTCGAGGGCCGAGCCGGCGAACTCGACGCCGTGCATCAGCTTGCGCGCCTCCTGCTCGGCGACTGGGTCGTAGGCGCGCACGCGCGCACCATCGGCCTG
Source organism: uncultured Solirubrobacterales bacterium (assembly GCA_963744525.1). Lineage (GTDB taxonomy): Bacteria > Actinomycetota > Thermoleophilia > Solirubrobacterales > Solirubrobacteraceae > Palsa-465. Next base: position 62,686 of record CAVUTV010000011.1, read on the forward strand.
CAGGCGAGCGGTCAGCACCAGCGAGGAGGCCTCGCGCATGTCGTCGGTGTTGGCTTTGAAGGCCAGCCCCAGCAGCGCCACGGTCTTGCCTACCAGCGTTCCGAGATGCTTCTGCAGCTTGGCCATCACCCGGCGCTTCTGAAGCTCGTTGACCTCGATCACAGCGGTCAGCAGCTGGAAGTGATAACCGGAGTTGCCGGCCAGTTGCTTGAGCGCCGAGACGTCTTTGGGAAAGCACGAGCCCCCAAAGCCGATCCCGGGCCGCAGGAAGTGGGTGCCGATGCGCCGGTCGAGGCCCATGCCCCGGGCCACCTCCAGGACATCGGCGCCGGTTTCCTCGCACACGTTGGCGATCTCGTTGATGAACGAGATCTTCGTGGCCAGGAATGCGTTCGCGGCCAGCTTGATCATCTCGGCGCTGGCGATATCGGTCCGCACCAGCGGCGAATTCAGCGGCGCGTACAGGTCCACCACCGCGTCGCCGGCCCAATCATCGTTGTCCCCCACGACCACGCGGTCGGGAGCCAGGAAGTCCTCCAGCGCCGAGCCCTCCTTGAGGAACTCCGGGCAGGACACGTAGGAGAAGCCGGACTTGCCGTGCTGATCCAGCACCCGGCGAATCGAGCTCCCGGTTCCGACCGGAACGGTGGACTTCATCACCAGGGCATGGCGATCCGAGGCGGGCATCGCGTCAACCACCGCCCGCACGGCGGAGAGATCCGCGTCGCCGGAGTAGGTGGGAGGCGTGCCGACGGCAACGAACAGCAGCCGGGCGTGCTCCAGAGCCGGGGTCAGCTCGGTGGAGAAGTGCAGGCGACCAGCCGACCGGGCGATTGATTCGGCCAGACCGGGCTCGTAGATCGGCAGCTCACCACGTTTCAGCCCCTCGATCTTGTCGGCGTCCACATCGACGCACCACACCTCGTTGCCCAGCTCGGCAAACCCGGCCGCGGTGACCAATCCGACATAGCCGGTGCCGATAACTGCGATGGGTTCACGCGGTGAGGACATGAGCTGGGTGAGGGTAGCGAGTTGATCCGGGGCGCCTCGGAGCCGCGACCGGCCCAGGCCCGCCACCAGGCGCCCAGCGCCCGCCCCGCGCCGCCGAGAGTCAGCCGGCGGAAGTCAGCGACGCCGCCATGCCGATCATCTGGGAAGCCGGGATGCTGTTCACCAGCGAGTTGGAGATCCAGTACGCCGCCTTGCCGATGTGCACGGCGACCAGGCTGAGCTTGCCTCCGTTGTAGTACTCGAACAGCTTGAGCCCGTTGTAGACCTGCGTCTTGGTCGGGCTGCGCAGGATCGGTGGGTGCTTCCAGGTCGTGCCCTGCACGCTGTAGTACTCACCGAGCGTCGCATTGGCCACCAGCGTCATCACATAGGACGGGTATTTGTTGCCCTGCGCCTTGATCCGGTAGGCATGGGGATAGGAGTGCAGATACGCAGTGGCCGGCTCGTCAGGCTCGTCGCAGTTGCCGATCAGCGAGGAGCAGTACGACGAGGTCGAGACGATCAGCTTCGGGTAGTAGATCGGGAACGGAACCCGGGGCCCCAGCGTCGCGGCCTGGGCCTTTCCGTCCGCGGAGTCGGCTGTGAGGCCACCGGTCGGCGCCCGGGCCGGACCTGACTTTCGGTGAGAGGACTTGGGCTTGGACGAGCTCGGAGCCCGCTTAACCGCGGTCGGCTTCATGAACGAGTGGAAGGCCGCCTGTTCGGCGTGATACGAGGTCGGTTCGACGTAGCAGGCCGGGTTGCACGGCGGGAACGTGGCCGGGAAGGGGACGCTCTTGGTCACATGCCCGTTGGCGTTGATCACGATGTTGAAGAGGTTAATCAGCCCGTCGGTGGTGTGCAGAGAACGATCCGTCTGCACGTTTGAGCCGAAGATACGCAGCAGCTTGCCACGGTCGTTGACCAGCTTGTCAGTGCTGAACGAGGACTTGGCCCAGCGCAGGAAGTCCTGCTGGCGGGCGTTGCGGGTGAGGTCGGTGTCGGTGTGGCGGAATCGCACGAACGCCAAAGCGCCCGTATCGGCCTGGTGGTCTCCGCACAGTCGCTGGTAACCGGGCTCGATGTTGATCGACGAGTACCCGGTCAGCGCCGTGTTGTTGTAGTAGCGGCGGTCGACCATCGTGTAGACGCAGCCGATCGCGTCGATCAGGTCGGAGAAGGCCTTGAAGTTCACATCCATGATGTGGTTGACCTGGAGCCCCGGGAACACCTGCTGCTGGAGCGTCTTGATCAGCAGGTTCGGGCCGCCCAGCGAGTAGGCCTCGTTGATCTTCCCGCTGCTCCTCACCCCGCCGAACGGCAGCTCGACCTTGAGGTCGCGGGGCACCGACAGGAGGTTGATGGTGGATGAGTTGTCGTTGATCCGCACGAGCATCATCGTGTCTGTGTTGGAGGTCTTGTAGGACGTCCCGGCGCGGTGGTCGGATCCGATCAGCAGCAGCGTCTGCGGTGCCCCGGGTGGCGGCAAGACGGTACGGGCGTTCTTAAGAGCCGGGGTCAGGTTGAGGTCGCTGACGATGTTCTGGACCTCCAGCAGCCCGGCCACAGCCGTCGTGGCGGCGGCAAAGCCCACCACCAGCACGGAGGCCAGAAGGAAGCGCCAGAGTGCGCCACCACGGGTCTTGGGGATCAGCCTCACGAGGGCGTTTCGGTACGGGCGTGGGTCGAAAAAGACAACCCTGGCTTGACATTTTCGACCCGCACCTCGTCGGGACCTGCGCCACCGACCCCCAGCAACCTCACGAAATCCCCCAGGGAACGTCGGTAGCGCGCCAGGCCAGACAGCGAAACCCACTCCTCGGGCCCGTGATGGCCCGCGCCGATCGGCCCGAATTCCACCGCCGGGATGCCCGCAAGGATGAACGCCGCCGCCTCGGAGGCCCCGTCACGGCCGACGCTCAGGGTCTCCCCCCGGGTCGAGCGGGAGACCGCTTCCCGTAGCGCCACAACGTACTCGTCAGACGGTGACACCGACACCGGCGGGTAGATGAACGTCTTCTCCACCTCGATGTCCCGCAAACCCCCCACCTGATCCAGGATCTCCGCCGGTTCCTGGCCGGGCAGGTAGCGCACGTCGACCCACATCGTGCAGCGATCGGGCACCTTGTTGAGGGCGTCGCCTCCCATGATCCGGCCCAGGTTGATCGAAGGTCGTTCGAACACCTGCGTGGACTCACGGCTGAACGGCAGCGTCTCGATCGATCGGAACACCTCCACCGCCTTGAGTACGGCGTTGTCACCCAGCCACGGCGTCGAGCTGTGCGCCGAGCGCCCTTGCACGACGATCCGCATCACCAGCACGCCCTTGGCCTCCACGCCGATGTGCATGTCGGTCGGCTCGCCGGTGATCGCGAAGTCGCCGCCCAGGCCCGCGGCGACCAACGCCGGCGTCGAGCGCTCGTCCAGATCCTCCGACTCCTCGTCCGGGACACACGTGAACCGCACCCGGACCTGATCCTGCTGCTCGACGTCCTTGAGCGCGCACATCATCGCGGCCAGCGCGCCCTTCATGTCGTAGGCGCCGCGACCGATCAGGCGGTCGCCGTCGAGGACCGGTGCAAACTGTCCCTCACGGCCCGGCACGACGTCCAGGTGACCGTGGAACACCACCGTCGGCACCCCCTCTCCCCGGGCTCCGACCTCGGCCACGAGCACGGGCAGACCGTTGTGATCCCGCACGCTCACCTCGATGTCACGGGATTCCAGCCAGCCCCGCACGAACCCAGCCGCGCTGTGCAGCTCCTCCGGACGGGAGGTGTCGAAGCGGATCAGGCCCTCCGCCAGGGCACACTCCTCGAGCATCACATCAGGATAGGGGCGCCATCTGAAACGCGGCGTTAGCGCAGGCTAAAACAAGCGCTCAGCGGTGCCCGCGTACTCAAAGTCGCGGGCACCAGGGCCAGCGCCCGAAACAGCCGCTCTATGACCCCTCGGCGATCCGCAGGAACGCCTCGGCCCGCCGCTTGTCCCGCTCGGCCACCCGGCGCTTCTCGCTGTCCTCGCCGGCGGACTCCAGCTCGCGCTCGGCCCGCTCCAGCTGCTCGCGCAGCGCGGAGGTGTCGAGCTGGTCGGGCTCGTGGGCCTCCTCCACCAGGATCATCGCCCGGTTGCCGCCGACCTGGAGATAGCCCTCGGCCTGCGCGAACCGCACGACGTCGTTCTCGGACTTGTAGATCCGCAGCTCAGTGGGATCGAGCGTGGCCAGCAGCGGGGCGTGATTGGCGAGGATGCCGATCTCGCCCAGCACGGTGCGGGTGGAGACCATCTCCACCTCGTCGTTGAACAGCTCGCCCTCGGGCGTGAGGATCTCGACCGGGAACTTGGTGTGCGCCACGGCTACTCCTCGTCCGAGTCGCCGTCGGTGTTCTCGGTGTCCTGCGCCTCATCGGCGTCACGCTCCTTGTCCTCCTTGGAGCCTCCCTCGTCCTTGGAGCCCTCGTCCTTCGAGCCCTCATCGTCGTTGGACCCCTCGTCATCGGAGTCCTCGGAAGAGCCGCGGGCGTCCTTGACGACCTCGTCGATCGTGCCCTTCATGAAGAAGGCCCGCTCGGGCAGATCGTCGTGCTTGCCCTCCAGGATCTCCTTGAAGCCCCGGATCGACTCGGCGATCGGCACGAACACGCCCGGTGTGCCGGTGAACTGCTCGGCCACGTGGAACGGCTGGGACAGGAAGCGCTCGAGCTTGCGGGCCCGGTTGACGGTCACGCGGTCGTCGTCGGAGAGCTCGTCGATGCCGAGGATCGCGATGATGTCCTGAAGCTCCTTGTAGCGCTGCAGGACCTGCTTGACCTCGTTGGCCACCTCGAAGTGCTCATCGCCCAGGATCTCGCGCTTCAGGATCGTCGAAGTCGAGTCCAGCGGATCGACCGCCGGGTAGATGCCCTTCTCAGCGATCGACCGGGACAGCGTGGTCGTGGCGTTCAAGTGCGCGAACGCCGACGCCGGCGCCGGGTCGGTGAGGTCGTCGGCGGGGACGTAGATCGCCTGGATCGAGGTGACCGAGCCCTTGCGCGTGGAGGTGATCCGCTCCTGCAACTGCCCCATCTCGGAGGACAGGGTCGGCTGGTAGCCCACCTGCGAGGGCATCCGCCCGAGCAGCGCGGACACCTCGGAGCCGGCCTGCACGAACCGGAAGATGTTGTCGATGAACAACAGCACGTCCTGGCCCTCCTGATCACGGAAGTACTCCGCCATCGTCAGGCCGGTCAGGGCCACGCGCATGCGGGCACCGGGCGGCTCGTTCATCTGCCCGAACACGAGCATCGTCTTGTCGATGACGCCGGACTCCTTCATCTCCAGCCACAGGTCGTTGCCCTCACGGGAGCGCTCCCCGACGCCGCAGAAGGCCGACAGGCCGCCGTGCTCCTGGGCGAGGTTGTGGATCAGCTCCTGGATGATCACGGTCTTGCCGACGCCGGCGCCGCCGAACAGGCCGACCTTGCCGCCCTGGGCGTAGGGCGCCAGCAGGTCGATCACCTTGATCCCGGTCTCGAACATCTCGGTGGTCGGGGTCAGCTCCTCGACGGTCGGGGCCGGGCGGTGGATCGGCCAGCGCTCGACGTCGTCGGGCAGCGGCTCGCCGAGGTCGATCGGCTCGCCGAGCAGGTTGAAGATCCGGCCGAGCGTACTCGGTCCGACCGGCACGGTGATCGGGGCGCCGGTGTCGACGACCTCGGTCCCGCGGGACAGGCCGTCGGTCGTGTCCATCGCGACCGCGCGGACGCGGTCGTCGCCGAGGTGCTGCTGGACCTCGCAGACGAGCATCGTCGCTGCGGCGGCGATGTCGACGTCCTCCTCGGCCGCGGCGGCCGTCGGGACGCTTGATCGTGATCGCGTGGTTGATCTCCGGCAGCTTGTCCGGGAACACGGCCTCGATCACGACGCCCTGGATCTCCTCGATCCGGCCGACGTTGCGTCTTGGGCTCGGTGCTCTTCGCCCGTTCGTTCAGTTGTGGCTGACATTCAGTTCTCGTTTGTCGAAAAGTTCTCTGTCAGGGCTCTACCCGAGGCCCTCGGCGCCGGCGACGACCTCCATGATCTCCTGCGTGATCTCGGCCTGGCGGGCCCGGTTCATCTGCAAGGGTCAGATCCTCGATCAGCTCGCCGGCGTTGTCCGATGCGTTGCGCATCGCCGTCATCCGGGCGCCGTGCTCGGAGGCGGTGGACTCCAGCAGCGCACGGAAGATCGAGATCTCGACATAGTCTGGCACGAGCCGCTGGAGGATCTCCTCGGGGTCGGGCTCGTACTCGACCGAGCGCCCGCTCGCTGACGGGCATCCGCGCTCGCCGCGAGATCCGCTCGCGGCCATCGTCGTGCGTCCTCGTCCTCGCTCTTCCTCGAGGATCGGTCGCCTGCTGGAGCGGCAGCAGCGTCTCGCGCCGCACGACCTGGGAGATCGGCGAGATGTAGCCGTTGTAGAAGATCTCGACCCGGTCGACGTCGCCGTCGACGTAGGCCGCCATCAGCCGCTCGGCGATCCGCCGCGCGTCGGCGTAGGCCGGGCGATCGGAGAAGCCGGTGAAGCTCTCGGCCACCTCGAGCCCGCGGAAGTTCAGCGATGAGGCGGGCCGGCGCCCGGAGGCGAAGTACACCGCCGATGCCCCTCGCCTCGTGCTCGCGCCCGGCGCGACGCCGGCCCGGACGACTGCGAGTTGAACGCTCCGGCCAGGCCGCGGTCGCCGGCCACCAGGAGCAGCCCCACCGTCGAGACCGATTCGTGCTCGGCCAGGATCGGCAGGTTGCGGCACGATCGCCCGCCGCCTCGGCGGCCTCGCGGGTCATCCGCCGGATCGCGTCGGCGTACGGGCGCAGCGCCTCGATCCGCTGCTCGGCGCGGCGCAGTCGCGCCGCGGCGACCATCTCCATGGCGCGCGTGATCTTCTGGATGTTCTTGACCGCGCGATGCGGTTGCGAACGTCTCGCTGGCGTGCATTGGGCTGCGGGCATCCGGCTAGCGGTCGCCTCCTACGTAAGCTCGGCGCGCTGGCGCTGAGCTGCCGCCGTTGGCGCGTCTCTGCGCGAGCGTCGTCGTCCTCCAGCGGGTGGCCCTCCTCGTCGAGGTCGTACCCGAAGTCCTCGGCGTACTGCTTGACCGCCTCGTCGACCTGCTTCTGGGTCTCGTCGGACCAGTCGCCGCCCGGCGATCTTCTCCAGCAGATCGCGGCTGGAGGCGCGGACCGAGTCGGTCAGCCCGGCCAGGAAACGCTCGACCTTGTCGACCACGATCCGGTCCAGGTAGCCGTTGGTCGCCGCGAATAGATCTGCACCACCTGGTCCTCGGCCGGCATCGGCTGGCGCTCGCCCTGGTTGAGCGCCTGCACCAGCCGCTCGCCGCGGGCCAGCGTGCGCTGGGTCTCGGGGTCGAGCTCGGAGCCGAACTGGGCGAACGCCTCCAGCTCGCGGTACTGGGAGAGCTCCAGCTTCAGGCGGCCGGCGACCTTGCGCATCGGCCGATCTGGGCCGCGCCACCGACCCGGGAGACCGAGATGCCGACGTTGATCGCCGGGCGCACGCCCGAGTAGAACAGCTTCGGCTCCAGGAAGATCTGGCCGTCGGTGATCGAGATCACGTTGGTCGGGATGTAGGCCGACACGTCGCCGGCCTGGGTCTCGATGATCGGCAGCGAGGTCAGCGAGCCGCCGCCGAGGTCGTCGTGAGAGCTTGACACGCGCGCTCGAGCAGCCGCGAGTGCAGGTAGAACACGTCGCCCGGGTAGGCCTCGCGACCCGGCGGGCGGCGCAGCAGCAGCGACATCTGCCGGTACGCATAGGCGTGCTTGGTCAGGTCGTCGTAGATCGTCAGCGCCGCCTTGCCGTTGTACAGGAAGTACTCGCCCATCGCGCAGCCCGCGTACGGGGCGAGGAACTTGATCGGCGCGGCCTCGTCGGCGGCGGCCATCACGATGATCGTGTTCTCCAGCGCGCCGGCGTCCTCGAGCGTGTGCGGCCAGCTGCACGACCGTCGCCTTGCGCTGGCCGATCGCCACGTAGACGCAGATCAGGTCGCGGTCCTTGTTGTTGATGATCGTGTCGATCGCGATCGCGGTCTTGCCGGTCTGGCGGTCGCCGATGATCAGCTCGCGCTGACCGCGGCCGATCGGGATCATCGAGTCGATCGCCTTGAGGCCGGTGAGCATCGGCTCCTTGACCGGCTGGCGCTGGACGACGCCCGGCGCCTTGTGCTCGGCCGGGCGCGTGCTCGGAGGTGCGGATCTCGCCTTTGCCGTCGAGCGGGATTGCCGAGCGGGTCGACGATCCGTCCGAGCAGTCCTCGCCGACCGGGATCTCCAGCAGGCGCTTGGTGCGCGACCGTGTCGCCCTCGACGATCTTCTCCCACTCGCCGAACAGCACCGCGCCGACGTTGTCGGACTCGAGGTTCAGCGCCAGCCCGGTGACGCCGTGTGGCAGCTCGAGCATCTCGAACGACATGCAGTTCTCGAGCCCGTGGATGCGGCAGATGCCGTCGGCGACGGACAGCACGGTCCCGACCTCGGCCAGTTCGGCGCTCGGAGGTGTCGAGGCCCTCGATCCGGCTCTTGAGGATGGAGGTGATCTCGTCTGGCTTGATGTCCATTTGTGCTGGGCTCCTTGTGACGCGCGCGCTAGGCCTGGGCGACTTGCCTGCGAAGTTGTTCCAGGCGGCTGCGGATCGAGGCGTCGAGGATGACGTTGCCGACGCGCAGCACGATCCCGCCGAGGATTCGGGGTCGACGTCGGCTGGAGAGCTCGATCTTGCCCCCGGTCTGCTCGCCGATCCGCTCGCCGATGCTCTCGAGGGTCTTGCGGTCGAGCTCGACCGCGCTGGTCACCTCGACCGGCAGCAGTTTGTTGACCTCGTCCCACATCTCCTCGAAGCGGGTGCGGATCCGGAAGATCACCGGCATCCGGTGACGCTCGATCAGCGCCTCGAGGAAGTTCATGAAGATCGGCGTCGGCTCCGCTCACGGCGCGGTGCAGGCCGTCCTTCTTCTCCTCGGTGGAGAAGTAGGGCGAGAAGAAGAAGACCGCACAGCGTCGCGGTTCTCGTTCAGCGCGTCGGCGAACTGGCCGAGCTGCTCGCGGACGCGGTCGAGCTCGTCCTGCTCCTGCGCCACCTCGAACAGCGAGCGCGCGTATACCTCGGCGATCTCTTCCATCTCGTCTGGCGGCTTTAGCCCCCGCTAGTGGTGCCCTCCTCGAGGCGGACTGAGCGGATGAGCGCATCTACTCGGACCGCCGCCAGGGCGCTGAAGTCGAGCTCGGACAGGGCGTCCTCCACCAGCCGGCGCTGGTCCTCGTCGGTCAGCGTCTTGCGGGTCACCTTCTCGGTCGCCAGCACGGTCAGGTCGGCCACCTCGCTGCGGATCTCCTCGATCGCCCGGCGGGTCTCGGCCTCGATGTCGCGCCGGGTCTGCTCCATCAGGCGCTCGTGCTCGGCCTTGGCGGCCTCCTCGGCCTCCTTCTCGTGGAGCCTCGGCGGCCTTGCGGGCGCGGGTGACGATCTCCTCGGCCTGCGCGCGAGCCTCCTTCAGGCGCTCGCGGTACTCGGCCAGCACCTTCTCTGCCTCCTCGCGCATCTCGTCGGCCTGGTCGATCGACTCCTCGATCGCGTGCGCGCGCTTGTCGAGCGCGCTCCCGATCAACGGGAACACCCACTTCCGCAGGATGAACAGCGAGATCCCGAAGACAACCAGCGTCCAGACCATCAGCCCCACATTGGGGGGGATCAGGAACGAGCCGCTAGAGGCGAATGGGACGTTCATCGGGGCACTAAGAGGAAGAAGGCGATGAAGCCGCCGACCAGGCCGTAGAAGAACGTGGCCTCCGTGAGTGCGAATCCCAGCCACTGATCGCGTTCGATGTCCTGGCGTAGCTCGGGCTGACGGGTCTTGGCCTGGATCGAGGCGTTGAACACGCGCCGATGCCGGCGCCGGCGCCCGCGGCGCCTCCGCCGGCACCCACGCCGAGCGCGATCGATCGCGGCCCTTCTGGGCGGTCGTCCGGGCGGCTGCCGACGCCGCCCCGAACACCGGGTGGAGAAGACTGATGAAGTGCAACAACATTGACTCGATAGCTCCTTGTGTGATTAGTGGTCCGTCGACCGCGCTACCGAGGTAGATCGCGGTCAGGATGGCGAAGATGAAGGCCTGCAGGCCGGCGATCAGCACGGCCTCGAACAGGAAGATCGCGACTCCGAGCGGAAGCAGCGCCCATGAGATGACCGGCAAGCCGACGAGCACGCCGAGCTCTCCGCCCATGAACGCGATCAGCAGGTGGCCCGGCGAGCAGGTTGGCCCAGAGCCGGACGGTCAGCGAGATCAGCCGGAGGAAGTTGGAGAGGACCTCGATCGGGAAGATCAGCAGCACGATCGGCCCGTTGACCCCGCCCGGCATCAGGCTCTTGAGGTAGCCGATCGGGCCGTGATGGGCCTTGACGCCCTCGTAGTTGAACAGGATGAAGACGCCGAGCGCGAGGACCAGCGGGAAGGCGACGTTGGTGTCGGCCGCGTAGATCTGGAACGACGGAATGTGCGAGCGCCGAAGATGTTGAACTTCTCGCCCGAGTTGACCGGCAGCGGGATGTAGCCGATCAGGTTCGAGACGAGAATGAACACGAAGAGCGTCGCGATCAGCGGGAAGTACTTCCGCTTCATCTCCTCGGCCAGGTTCCCCCGGGACATGATCTCCGATGAGCGAGTAGAACAACTCGACCGCCGCCTGCAGGCGCCCCGGCCGCTGCTGCATCCGCCTGGACACGTACACCATGATCCCGATCGTGATCCCGCCGCCAGGAGCAGGTACAGGACGCCCTTGTTGAAGTCGACCGGACCGACGGAGAACCAGGTATCGAGCTTGAACTCGTCGGTCGGGGTGAACACGCCGCTGGCCACGGTCGGGGACTTGTGCGCAGTCAAGCCGAATACGGCGACGAAGAAGATGATCCCGCCCAGCCAGATGGCGCCGACGATGTAGAGGCCCTTGCGCAGTGGGCTCATGGGCTGTTTGCCATCCGACTTGGCCGGCTGCTCGCCGTTCGACTTGGATGGCTGCTCACCGCCCGACTTGGGAGCGACCTTCGGTGCTTCGGCGACCGCGCTCATGGCTCGATCCGGCTGGGAGGAGCGCCGCTTGCGAGCTTCACCACGAACGCGATCGAGTAGGCGCCGAAGATCACCAGCGCCGCGGTCAGACCGTCGGCCCTGGAGCCGGCCACGCCGGCGACGATGATCGCGCCCGCCAGTAGCCAGACCCGGCCGAACGACCCGAACAGCCGGAAGCCGACCGCCCGGCGCGGATCCTCGATACCGGCCGTCGAGCCGATATTCGTTGAGCTGGAGCGCGCGCTGGAGAATCCAAGCGCCCGCGCCGACCAGGTAGCCGAGGGTGGGCGCCCCCAGCGCCAGGGCCGGGACCGCGGCGATCGCCACGACCACCAGATCGATGTAACGAAGGGCGGGCATGGATCGCGACTCAGTGGCGGCCTCGGCTGCTACCGCCAAGGTCGGCTCCCGGTCTTGCGCCGGGCCTGCCAGGAGGCACTCGTCCGGGCAGGTCGGTTGGGCGAACGCGAAACGCATCGCTCTGATTCAAGGGCGGTTTGACACAAAGTCTGCATAGTCCGTAGGGCGGTGGCATCGCCACGGAAGGGCCGCGGATGGTAGCCGATTTATGTGGCGTTATGCCCCATGGGTGCCGCGCGACCCAGCGACCGTAGCAGGGAGCACCCGGCCCCGGATCACTACCCGCCGAAGCGCTTGGTGACCACTCGGATGGCCACCGCGAAGCCGACGAAGAAGCCGGCGATCAGGCCAGGTACGAGCGCTCCGACGGCCGCACCGATCGCCGCTCCGATCCCGGCGCACACGGCGTTCGCGGCCAGCATCAGGAAGCCGGCCGCGGCGGCGTCACGGCCGGTGACGGGGCGGCGGGGTTCGGTCACAGGCGCCGATCGGGGCTAGCCCGGGATCAGGTGCCGATCGCGCGCCGCGCTCGTGCGGGCGGGCGGCTGGGGTAGCCGGGGCTTGGGCAGCTGCCCTTCGGCCCACATCGCCGCCACGAACGCCCGCGGGATACCCAGGTGCCCTTCGTAGACGAAGTACCGGGGTTCCCAGCGCGGGAAGAACTTGGCGTTGAACTTGTAGAGGCTCTCGATCTGGAAGAAGCGGTTGAGCTTCTTGGCCAGCTGCCCCACCACCTTTTCGAAGGCGTTATCAGGGCTGTGCATGAACCGCGCGACGGTGGCGAAGTTAAGCGACATCTCATCGAGGCCGCGCTCCCGCAGGTGGACCACCGCCTCGGTGACCAGGAACTCGGTCAGGCCGTTGGGGGTCTCGGGATCGCGGCGCATGAACGACAGCGAGACGGCGGGCCGCCCGTAGCAGGGAACGAAATGCAGCACGCCGCGGATCCGGTGCGCCTCGTCGCGGGCCAGCACGAACATCGTGTCCTCCTCGCGCTCACCCCGGATCGAGTCCATCGCCATCGAGAAGCCGCGCTCCGGCGCGCCCAGACGACCGAGCTCCAGAACGTGCTCGATCTCCTTCAGCGTGGCGGCATCGAGCGTGCTGAACGTCTGCAGCTCTGACGTGTATCCGGCCTTGGTCAGCCGGGTGACCGATTGGCGCACCTTGCGGATCGGCCGGCCCTCCAGGGAGAAGCGCTGCAGCTCGATCACCGCTTCGTCGCCCAGGTAGATGGTCTTGAGCCCGAGCTCCTCGTAGAGCGGCAGCATCCGCTGGCTGGCGCCGACCGCGCCCAGCTTCAGCCCGCGGGCTCGCGCGAACGCCCGCACCTGCTGGAGCAGGTCGGCGAACGTCTCGGGGGGGCCGACCGGGTCCCCGGAGAGCAGCAGCACACCGGCCTCAACTCGGTAGCCGACGAATGACCGTCCGTCGCGGCCGAAGAACAGGTGCTTGTCGGAGCGGAGCTTGAAGAAGGACAGCGTGTCGCGGCCGTGCTGGCGGATCAGCTCGGCGGCGCGGCGGCGCACGATCGGCCCCGGCAGCACGCGGGGGGCGGCCAGCGGCCGGAAGATCAGGTAGGCGATCCCGATCAGCGTGCCGAGCTCCACCAGGTGTACGGCCAGCGGAATCCAGGCGAAGCTCAGGTGATGGCTGAAGGCGGCGGCGGTATGGCGCTCGAAGTGGATCGGCCCGCGGCTGAAACGCAGCAGGTCCCACGTCTCACGCGCCACCGTGCCGACCGACGGGTGACCCTGCTCGGCCCATGCGGCCAGGCTGATCACGGTCAGTCCGGCGACGCCGAGCAGCGGCGCTCTCCACACCGCGGAGCGCAGGGTTATCCGCTCGTGGACGACGGTGAAAGCTCCCCGTCCGTAGAACAGGATGGCCGCGGATACGAGGCTGAGGATCGCCTCCTCCCAATCCAGGCCCTTGAGCAGGTTGACCACGCCGAGCACCAGCATCACCCCGATCGCCGCCTGCAGCGCGCGACGACGGCGCTTGAGCAGGTACGGCGCGATCAGCAGCAGCGCCGCGCCGGCCGGCAGCGCCAGCGCGTGGAATACGCGCATCGTCTCCATCGCCTCGACCTGCAGCAGCAGGTGCCCGCGCCAGCGGATGTTGGGGGTCAGCGCCGAAGCGATGTTGACCAGGCCAACCAGGGCGGTTATCAGGGCGCCCAGCCGGGGCACCCACGACTTGCGTTTCTGTTCAGCGGAGGTCATGCACGGCCTCTATCAATCGATGACAGTCTCGGGGGCGGACCTGGATCTGGCCGCCGGGCATTGAGACCTGAAGGTTGCAATGAATGTACTTCCCTATCGGCCGTTGGTTACGCGGGCGAGAGCCCCCTTCCTCCCTGCCGGGGGCTGCTCATGGTTAGCGGTCTGACCGTTCCCGCGGCGCCAGCCACGGCCGTGATGGCTCCCCGTCACCTTCGGGGGACGTGGATTACGTGACCACGCCGGCCGTCAGTCCCTGTCCGGGTTGCGGGCTGCGCCTGCCGGCCACATCAGGCCCGGCGCACCCCTACATCGGGGCGTCCCCAGCTTGCTGGGCGCTTTATGGATGGGCGCTCGACGGCGCATACAGCGACGCTAGCCGCCGGCCCGTCCTGCAGCTCGTGGTCGACGCCTACGCCTGCCAGCACCCCGGTGAACCGGGCCGGCGCTCGGCGCAGTCGGTCGGTCTTCACCTGATGACGTTGTGCCTGGTCCTGGAGCACGGTTCGGACCCTGCTCACGGCCCTGACCTGCACCAGCGGATCGTGACCCGGCCCCAGTTCACCTGGCTCGAGCCGCCCCGCGAGCGCGGCCGGCTGACCGTGGCCACGCTGGCCGACGCGCCAAGCGCCCGTTACACCCCGGCCGCGTGGGCTTGGGCCCGGGACATCTGGCGGGCCTGGGAGCCGCACCACGAAACGGTGCGGCGCTGGATTGCGGAGAGCCTGAGCTGATCCGAGGGCCGTCCGGGCCCGGCTTCGTCCGGCCGGACTCAGCCGGAATCAGCCGGACTCAGCCAGACGCTCGGTCACCAGCGCCTGCTTCTGGACGAGCTCGCGCTCCAGCGCCTTGAGCTCGCGCAGACGCTGCCGGACCAGGCCGAGCTGACCGTCGATGTGAGACAGGGCCTGCTCGCGCAGCGCCCGGCGGCGAGCCGGGTCCTCGGTCGTCTGGAGTTCCTTGCGGATCTCCGCCCGGGCCGTCTCGGCGTCGACCAGCTGCGCCAGCTGCTCCAGGGTCAGTCCGAGCAGGTCCCGGAGCCGCAGCACCTCTTTGACCCGGTCCACGTCGGCCTGCGTGTAGGCGCGGTGCTTGCCCTGCTCCCGGGCCGGTTCGCCCCCCAGCAGCCCGATCTCCTCGTAGTAACGGATCGTGCGCGGCGTCGTCCCGGTCAGCTCGGCGACTTCGCCGATGCGCATGAGGCGGTCTTCAGTGGCGCTCATCGCTGTCAATCCTTACGTTCACGTAAATTAGCATGACTCCTAATGCTCAAAAGCGGCAACCGTCGCCAGCACCACGAATGCTGCGATCAGGGCCGTGCCCTCGAACGGAGTCCCCTCCCCATCGTTGGTGATCTGCCAAACCAGTATCGCCGTCCCGATCAGCGCGCCGATATAGACCGGCTGGAGCATGAACGTCAGCCGCGACGCGGTCAACAGCGAAACGAGGACCAGCAGCGGATACAGGAATGCCGTGATCTGGGAAACCGAGTTCTTGACCACCGAGATCGCCAGGTCGGCCTGTTGCTTCCAGGCCAACGCGATCCCGGCCACGTTCTCCACGGCGTTGCCGGCGATCGCCACGATCACCAGACCGGCGAATGCCTGCGAGATGTGGGCCTGATGGATCGTCGGCTCCAGCGCGTGCACGAACCAGTCCGACACGAACGCCGAACCGACCCCGGCGGCCGTCAGCAGGGTCAGGCTGAGCGCCAGCGGGAGGCGGCTCTTGGCGCCCGTCTCTGCCGAGGCGCTCTCGGTACGCAGGTACTGGGGCAGCCACACGGCATAGATGACGAGCAGCAGGACGGCGCCCACGATCGAGATCGTCTCGGTGTGACGGTTTGCCGGATCCCCGACATGGTCCACCAGGCCGATCAGCACGATGATGAATGAGGCGACGAGCAGCAGCGTGGTGGTGTCCTTGGGCAGCGTCACGTCGAACCGCATGCGCCCGGTCTTCGACTTGACCGAGCCGGCGATCAGCACCATCCCCAGCACCAGCAGGGCGTTGACCAGGATCGACCCGAGGATCGCCGTCTGGGCCACGATCGTGTCCCCGGCCTGCAGCGCGAAGATCACCACGAAGAACTCGGGCAGGTTGCCCACGGTGGACTGCAGCACGCCGGTCGCCCCGGGCCCGTAGCGGGCGCCGATCTGCTCCGTGGCCAGCGACACCGCCCAGGCCTGTCCGGCCAGCGCCAGGGCCGCCATCACGAAGGCCACCACGTCCGGGACGCCGGAGGCGTACCGCGTGATCCCCGCGGCAGCGGTGAGCACCACGACGGCGACGATCAGCCCTGTCTCGATCACGGACAGGCCGAACCGGCGGCGCGCTTGGTCAGGCTGGGGCGCTGGCGAGCGCTCCACCGGTGACTGAACTACGGGCGGCGACTATCCCACCCTCTCGAACTCTCCGGTCTCCACGTCGCGCTGAACCTCCTCGTCGATGTCGTGCTCGGTGCTACCCGGGGCTTCCCGGCGCAGCTGCGCGGCACGCACGCCGCGGAACTTCAGGATCTCCAGAACGTAGACCAAGTACAGGCTGGCGGCCAGCGCGATCAGCAGGATTCCGGCCATCAGCAGGCTCCAGCCCAACCGGTAGTGGCCATTGTGGTCGGAGTAGGGAATGAAGTGCAGCGCCAGCGCCACGCCGGCCAGCATCACCGTCCAGGCGTACAGGTAGGCCACCGTCTTGCGCGGGCTGAACCCGATCCGCGCCATCCGGTGGTGAAAATGGTTGGCGTCGGCCGACCACGGTTTTCGTCGGTACTTGAGCCGCTTGGCCACCACAAAGCTGGTGTCCATGAACGGCACGGCCAGGATCAGCAGTGGCAGCGCCAGGGCGATCAGGGTGGGTGTCTTCAGCGTGCCGATGACGGCCACCACCCCGAGCAGGTAGCCGAGCAGGTTCGACCCGGAGTCGCCCATGAACACCGAGGCGGGCGGGAAGTTGTAGATCAGGAAGCCGGCCGCCGCCCCCGCGGTAAGCGCCGCCAGAATCGCCGCCCCCACTGCGGCCCCGGGCAGCGCGAACACGATGATCGCGAAGGCAATCCCGTCGATCGTGCACAACCCGGCGGCCAGGCCGTCGACACCATCGGAGAAGTTGACCACGTTCATCAGGCCCACCAGCCAGATCGCACTCAGCACGCCGCCCTCGTGTGGGAATTGCAGGTTTCCGATGAACGGGAGCGTGAGATCGTCCACCCGCACGCCACCGGCAACGGCAATCACCGCAACCGCGATCTGACCCACGAACTTGACGGGAGGCGACAGGGCGCGCCAGTCATCCAGGGCCCCCACCAGTGCGATCAACACGGCGCCCGCGATGATGGCCCAGGTGTGCACGGTGCCGCCCGAGCCGGGCGGGGCGTGGAGCACATGGTGCAGCCTGATCGCCCCCGGTAGCCAGATGGCCGAGGACACGAGCACCCCGACCAGGATCGCCAATCCGCCCAGCTTCGGCGTCGGGCGCTGGTTGAGGCCGCGGGCCCGCGGAAAATCGATCGCGCCGATCCGCCGCGCCAGCTTGGCGGCCAGCGGAGTCAGTGCCGCGGCGACGGCCATCGCGACCGCGAATGCAAAAACGGCGTGCCAGTAGGGCATGGCGACGCGCATAGCATGGCAGCCGGGGGCGTCTGATCGCCAGACAACCTCCTCAGGCCACCGCGACCCCCGCGGCCAGGGCCGCCGCCAAGCGCGCGATCACCCCGAGCGGCTCGTCCTCCAACTGCCGAGCGGTCACCCTGATGACCCGGTAGCCGGCCGCCACCAGATCCTGGTCGCGCCGGCGGTCGCGCTCGAACGCCCGCCGGTCGGCGTGGAACGTGAAGCCGTCGAACTCCACCACCAGCCGCTTGTCCGGCCAGACCATGTCCACCTCGTGGCCCGCCACCGGGTGGTTGGTCAACGGTCGCGGCAGTCCGGCCCCGATGATCATGTCCAGCAGCTTTCGCTCGTAAAAAGACCGGGTCCGTGCGAACCCACCCTGATCCAGCAGCCGCCGCAGGATCGGAAGGCCCGCTGTCCTCTGCGGGGCACGCTCGATCGCCGCCCGAATTTCCCGCGTCGTTGCGAGTCGCTTCGTGAGACAGACGGCGAGAGCATTCTCCAGCTCCAACACGCTCAGGGATCCGGCGAGATCGACCACGGTCCGAGCCGGGGAGGTGACGGGCAGATCACATCGCCACCTGATGTCTCGGGGATCCAGCCCCGGTGTGCGGTGAATCACAACACCGGGCAGTGAGTGAGCGCCCCGGCCGACTACGGTGACCTCAGCGCGTGGAGGCAGTTCGTCGAGCATCTCCCACACCGCCGCGGCCGCCCGGTGACTGGCCACGGCATCACCGGCAAAGAGGAGGACGGCCGCCATGGTGGGCGTCCATTCGTCCTCTCGGGCCGGATCGATCAGGTAAACGGCGCGATGAAGGAGGAGATAGCGCTGCGTCTTCAGCCGATGCCCGATGGCGCTGCGCCCGAGCCCGGCCGCCAAGAGCTGGTCTCGGCGCGCGCATCCGTGCTGGACCGACCCGAGACGAGCGATTTCACCTGGACCCATGCCCCGAACGTGCTGCAGCGCGCAAACAACGCCGACGACGGGTTGATTGCGCGCTCGGACACGCTTTTCGTGTTCTGGCGCGCAAACAACGCCGTCTCTCGCTTGATTGCGCGCTGGAACACCCTCCACGCCCTTACAGAGCGCGCACCCGCCCCGAACCCTCCCCCTTCACTGCAAAACCGGAGCCCACCACGCCCGGTAACCCAAACCCGAGCGGTCTAAGACGACGCAGCCACAGCGTGCGCGCCCAGCGACGCATACAGCGGATAGCGGTCGGCGATCGCCGTCACCCGCTCACTGAGCTCCCCGCGCCGCGCCTCGAAGTCTCCCGGCTGCAGCGCCGCGGCCAGGATCTGGCCGACCTCGACGAAATCGTCGTGTTGCAGACCCCGAGTGGCCAGGGCCGGCGTACCGATCCGCAGCCCAGAGGTGACCATCGGCGGACGGGGATCGAACGGCACGGCGTTGCGATTGACCGTGATCCCGATCGAATGCAGCCGATCCTCTGCCTGCTGGCCGTCCAACTCCGACGAGCGCAGATCGCACAGCACCAGGTGCACATCCGTGCCCCCGGTCAGCACACTGACGCCGCCACCGGCGCCGAGCAGCGCCTCACCGACCGCGCGGGCGCCGTCGAGCGTCCGGCGCTGACGCTCACGGAAGGGCTCGGACATGGCGATCCTCAGAGCGACGGCCTTGGCGGCGATCGCGTGCTCGAGCGGCCCGCCCTGCTGGCCCGGGAACACAGCCGAGTTGATCTTCTTGGCGTACTCCTCCGTTGCACAGGATCATCCCGGCGCGCGGTCCGCCCAGCGTCTTGTGGATCGTGGTGGTGACCACGTCGGCGTACGGCACCGGGTTGGGGTGCAGCCCGGCCGCCACCAGCCCGGCGAAGTGAGCCATGTCGACCACCAGGTAGGCGCCCACCTCGTCGGCGATCTCCCGGAAGCGTGGGAAGTCCAGCTGACGGGGATAGGCCGACCAGCCGGCCACGATCATCTTGGGCCGGTGCTCGCGGGCCAGCTGCGCCACCTGATCCATGTCGATCACGGAGGTCTCGCGGTCGACGCCGTACGCGACGATGTTGTACAGCCGCCCCGAGACGTTGATCTTCATCCCGTGGCTGAGATGCCCGCCGTGCGCCAGCTCGAGGCCCATCAGCGTGTCGCCCGGCTGACAGCAGCGCGTGGTACGTGGAGGTGTTGGCCTGGGCGCCGGCGTGCGGCTGGACGTTGGCGTGCTCGGCGCCGAACAGCGCCTTGGCCCGGTCGATGGCCAGCTGCTCGACGATGTCGACGTACTCGCAGCCGCCGTAGTAGCGCTTGCCCGGATAGCCCTCGGCGTACTTGTTGGTCAGCACCGAGCCCTGGCATTCGAGCACGGAGATGGGGACGAAGTTCTCCGAGGCGATCATCTCGAGCGTGCGCTGCTGGCGTTCCAGCTCCAGCCCGAGCGCCTCGGCGACCTCGGGGTCGACCTCGGCCACGGGGAGGTTGAAGAAGTCGGGCGGCAACTCGACGGTCATCCACGGGCGACGATACCAGCGACCACGGCCACCACCCACCCGGCCTCGGACAGCTCCCCCCCGGCCGCGGACAGGCCCCACGGTCTCGTCCCGCTTCCGCTTCCGTTCAGGGCAGCGCGGCGACGAGCACAGCCAGGTCCCCCCGCTCCCACGGAACCTCGACGGTGAACCCGGCCTCCTGGAGCCAGCGCAGCTGGTCGGCGACGGTGTCGGGCTTGTCGTAGCCGGGAGTCAGCGACACCGGCTGCGGCGGCGGCTGAACCGGTACGACGACGTCGGCCAGGACGAAGCGTCCACCCGGGGCCAGAGCATCCCGCACCCGCCGGAACAGGGCCGACTTCTCATCCGGGTCGAGGTGATGGACGCACAGCGCGCTGACGACCAGATCGAACCGGCCCTCGGGCAGCGGGTCCTGGAGGCGCCCGAGCCGGAGCTCGACCTGCGAAGCGGGCAGTCCCCGCCGCGCCTCGGCCAGCATCGCCTCGCTCTCGTCGACCCCCAGCAGCTGCGTCTCCGGATGGCCCTCCAGCAGCCGCTTGGCGGTCTCCCCGGTGCCGGTGCCGAGCTCCAGGATCCGCGCCACGCCCTGGCCATAACCGGCCGCCGACACCTCGGCCTGAAATTCGTCGTAGTCGGCGATGTCGTCGCGGATCATCTTGCTGTAGTCCCGGGCCACGAAGTGGAACTGAGGCAACAGCGCGCGCCGCAGCGTGTCCTCGTCGACGGCGCCGGCCCGCACGACGCTCCAGCCTTCGCCTGCCTCGTAGTCGCGCAGGTCGACAACGGTTGACGCCGTCCCCGGCAGCTCGCCGCCGTCGATCACCAGGTCGGCACCTGCCTGCAGCACCTCCGGCACGTCGGCCAGGCGACGCGGCTCGGCACCGCCGGTCAGGTTGGCGCTCGACTGCAGGACGGGAACGCGCACGCCCCGCAACTCCGGCACGTCCACCACCCGCAGCCCCAGCGTGTCCGGATCAGCTCCGCAGGCAAGCGGAAACCGGTGCTCGAGGTTGGGCAGCAGCACGGTGACGCCGCCCGGCATGAGACAACTGCAGTGCCGTCCGCGTGCGATCTCCCAGGTCTGGGAGCA
The DNA here is from genome assembly GCA_963744525.1 of uncultured Solirubrobacterales bacterium. GTDB lineage: Bacteria > Actinomycetota > Thermoleophilia > Solirubrobacterales > Solirubrobacteraceae > Palsa-465. The sequence goes on from CAVUTV010000011.1 coordinate 83,534, forward strand.
CGTCCAGAGCGGCGTCCAGATCGAAGAACATCACCGCCGAAGCCTTGGCGGGGGCCGGTGCTTGAGCTCGTAGAGCCGGTCGATCACCTCCGGGTCCTCCGGGTTGCGGCCAGCCCGTAGACGGTGTCCGAGGGGAACACGGACGACGCCTCCGCTGCCGAGGCGACGCTGGGAACGGGCCGGCCATGTCCGCCGATGTCATCGGCTCCGCTCATCGCTCGCCCACGATCACTCGCTCGATCCCCGCCTGATCCCCGCCGGCGCGACGCCGAGCGAAGTGCCACCTGCTCGAACATCGGCCTGGCCGCGTCGGCCTGGCCGCTGCGATCCGCAGCCGCCGAACGGACCTCGTGAAATGTGGATGCTAAGACAGGCGCTCTCCAAGCTCCATGTCTCCGCTGTGCACCCAAACCAGCCAGCGACGGCTGGACCCGCGTGATCTCGGAGGAGGCAGCAACTCCTGGCGACACCTCTTCCATGGCGGCAGGATGGCCGTCGCCAGTTCGTCGTACTCCACGGAGTCCCGGCGAAGTCGAGGTCGATCCATCGGAATCTCCGGTCCAGCTCCTGGGCGGCGCCCGGGGGGCGGGCAGCGCGTCGGGATTGACCTGGAGCCCCGGTCACCTGCAGGTCCGGGCGCTCATCCTTGAGCGCCAGCGCCACCGCACCACTGCCCGTCCCGACGTCGGCCACCCGGGCGCCGCTCGCCAATCCGAGCCCCACCTCCACCAGCAGCTCGCTCTCCGGGCGCGGAATCAGAGCGAGTGGATCGACCGACAGGGTCAGCCGGCGGAACTCCCGCCGGCCCAGGATGTAGGCCACCGGTTCGCGCCGGCGGCGGCGATCCAGCAGCTCCTCGTAGCGCTCGAGCGCCCCCGGCGCCACCGGCTTGCTGTCGCACCCAGACCCCTCGGCTCAAGCGACACCCCAAGCGCTTCAGCCAACCAGACCTCGGCATCAAGGCGCGGACTGTCGCACCCGGCGGCGGCCAACCCGGCCGCCCCCCGGCTCAGCTCATCCCGCACCATCGGTCCGCTCCTCCAGCCGACGGCGCTTCTCGTCGTCCTCGAGACGACGATGAGCCTGACCCAGCTCGCCGATCAGAATCGGAGGGAGGCTGTGGACCGAGCAGGTTGATCCTGTCGTCTGTGAGGCCGCTGCTCCTGGAAGTTAAAAGTCCAGATGCAGTCTGTACGCTCGCCGGTCCCGACCTGGGCCGAACACCGACGCGGCCTGCTCAGCCTGCTGCTCGGCCAGGGCCCGGTCGTACAGGCGGGCACCAGCAAACCATCACACTCAGCAACCTGCTTGCAGCTGTGACTTCTCATCCTGCATGGAGACGACGATCCCGCTCGGCTTGTGCGTGATGCGCACCGCTGAGTCGGT
>CAVUTV010000012.1:0-86198 GCA_963744525.1 uncultured Solirubrobacterales bacterium
ACCGCCAGCCGACGTGGAACGGCGGGTGCAGGTTGCTCTGCCCCGTGAAATCACGGGTCCGAGTGGGGTCGTAGCCGTAGACCGGCCACTGGAAGGTGACCGGACGGGGCTTCTGGGGTGTTGTGGTGGGTGTGGTGGGCGTGGTGGTGGACGTTGGCGCCGTGAACGACAGGCCCGGATGGGACACGTTCCCGGGTTTGTTCAGCAACACGAGCGCCGCCGCACCGGCGGCGAGCACGACAACGACCGCCAGGGCGACGAGCCATCGCCGCTTTCGCCGCGGCCCTGGACTCAGCATGGCCCCCAGGGTAGTAACGCTCGTGTTGTGATGGGTTGATGCTGCCGTCGCCATCAGGCAGGAAGATGGTGGGGTGGACGTGACCCCCGCACCCGAGCTCCGGGCCGCGCGCTCGCGCTTCCCGCCGTGGCGGCGGTGGTGGAGCGGCTGGACGGAGACCCGATTCCCCCCGTTTGGCGCTGGTCGGCGGCGCGGTCAGGGACCTTCTGCTGGGGCTTCCGGTCCTGGACGTGGACATCGCCGTGGAAGGGCCGGTCGAGCCGCTCCTGGGAAGGCTGGGTGGCTTCGTGCGCACCCATGGGCGATTTGGCACGGCCACTGCCGAGCTGAACGGAGGCCAGGTCGATTTCGCTCGGACACGGCGGGAGACCTACGCGCATCCGGGAGCGCTGCCCGACGTGCAGGCGGCGCCGCTGGAGGAGGATCTGCGCCGCCGGGACTTCACCGTGAACGCGATGGCCCTGTCGCTCCTGGGCGCCTCGGCGGGGGAGCTGATCTCGGTCTCAGGCGCTCGGGACGATCTCGACGCCCGGCGGCTCCGGGTGCTGCATCCCGGCAGCTTCACCGACGATCCCACCCGGCTGCTCCGGCTGGCCCGCTACCGGAGTCGCCTCGGCTTCTCCGTGGAGGCCGAGACGCAGGGCTTGGTCCGGGCCGCTGTGGCCGGGGACGTGTTCGACACGATCAGTGGCGCGCGAATCGGACATGAGCTGCACCTGCTCTGCGCCGAGCCCGAGCCTCTGGGCGCCTGGTATGCCCTGAGGGAATTGCAGCTCGACACCGCAATCGAGCCCGGCTTCGGACTGGATGACTCAGAGCTGGCCGCGCGGGCGCTCGCCCTCCTGCCCCAGGACGGCCGGCGGGAGGTGGTGCTCCTGGGGCTGGCGCTCGGCGGTGTCGACCCACGGCGGCGAGCCCAACTGCTCGATCGGCTGTCCGTACCCAGCCGGGTCCGCGACGACGCTCTGGCGGTGGCCTCGGGCGCCGCCGGGTTGGCCTCGGCACTGCTGGCGGCCACCCGGGCGTCCGAGATCGACGCGGCCGTGGGAGCCCGGCAGAGCCCGGAGGTGGTCGCCGTGGCCGGCGCGCTCGGGGCTGAGGATCCCGCCCGGCGCTGGCTGGCGGACCTGCGCCGCGTACGCCTGGCGATAACCGGGGATGACCTTCGCGCCGCCGGCGTCCCGGCCGGTCCGAGCATCGGAGCCGGCCTGGCGGCGGCACGAAGCGCCCTGCTGGACGGGCGGGCCCCGGGTCGCGACGAGCAGCTCGCCGAAGCCCTGCGAGAAGCCAGGGCAGGACACTAAGCTGACCCGAGGCATGGCGTCAGCGATCGACCCACTCCCGGCGCCCTTTCGGTTCGACGGCGAGCAGGTGGGGATCGACCTGCCCGGTGCCCGGGCGATCTTCACCACGCGCCGCGGCGGCAGTTCTACGGGGCCGTACGAAAGCCTCAACCTGGGCCGGCTGACCGACGATGACCCCCAGGCCGTGCAGGCCAATCTGCAAAGCCTCCAGTCCACCAACGGAGTGCAGCTGACCTGGGGCCGCCAGGTCCACGGCACCGACGTGGTGGTGCACGAGCCGGTCGCCGGCCAGGGCGGGGCGGCGCCGGAGCCCTCGGCGCAGCCGGGCGATGGCCGGATCACGACCGCTCACGGGATCGCCCCGATGGTGCTGACCGCTGACTGCCTGGCCGTGATCGTGGCCGCTCCCGGCGGCGTGGCGGTGCTGCACGCCGGCTGGCGTGGACTGGTGGAGGGCGTGATCGCAGCCGGGGTGCGCCGCCTGCGGGAGCTGGGCATCACCGGGGAGATGCAGGCGGCGATCGGCCCCCACGCACGGGTCTGCTGCTACGAGGTCGGCGAGGAGGTCCACGAGCGGTTTGCCGCGGCTGGCCACGGCGACTCCCGGGCGGGACGACACCTCGATATGTCCCGCGTGGCCACGGCGCAGCTGGAGGCCGCCGGGGTGAGCGAAACCCACGACCTCGGGCTGTGCACGATCTGCAGCGATCCATCCCTGTTCTTCTCCCACCGCCGCGACCACGGAGTCACCGGACGGCAGGCCGGGTTGGCGTGGTTGAGCTGATCCGCGGGCTGCGCGCCGAGCAGATCCGGGACAACCTGGAGCGGGTGCGCCGGGAGATCAGGGAGGCGGGGCGCCGGAGCGGGCGGGAAACGGAATCCGTCGAAGTCCTGGCAGCCGTCAAGTACGTGGCCCTGGAGGAGCTCGGGGCCCTGGCCGACGCGGGCATCACGCTCGTGGGTGAGAACCGGGCTCAGGACCTGATCGCCAAGGCTGAGGCTTATCCGGGTCGGTTCACCTGGGACTTCATCGGCGCTCTGCAGAGCCGCAAGGTGCCGATGCTTCTCCCGCACGTCCGTTACATCCAGACCGTGGCCAGTGATTCTGCGCTGGGGCAGCTGGGCCGCCAGCGGCAACAGTCGGACCCGCCGGTACGGGTGCTGGTGGAGGTCAATGTCGCCGGTGAGGCGGGGAAGGCCGGCGTGGCTCCGGACGAGCTCTCCGGGTTCCTGGAGCGCTGCCCGGTCGAGGTGGTGGGGCTGATGACGATGCCGCCGCTGGCGGCCGATCCGGAGGACAACCGTCCCCACTTCGCCGCCCTGAGAACGCTGGCGGAGCGTCACGGCCTGGAACAGCTGTCGATGGGGACCAGTCAGGATTTCGGCGTCGCGGTGGAGGAGGGGGCCTCGATCGTCCGCCTCGGCGCCTCCCTGTTCGCGTCCTGAGCGGGCCACGAAGGCCCCGCTCTGGAGCTGGCGCGGCATAATCAGCGGCAGGGAAATCCTGCCCCGGCGCGAAACCCGACCCCGATCATGGCATTCCGTGACACATGGCATCGCACGCTCGTCTACTTCGGCCTGGCCGAGGACGAGCCGTACGAGGAAGAAGAACTCGAGCCCTATCCGGAGCCGGAGGTTGAGATGCAGGACACCTACCGCGAGCGGCCCAACGTCCGCCGGCTCAGCGCGCGTCGGCGCCAGACGAAGACTTCGACGACATCTTCGCCGACGACCCGACGGACCGCCGGACCACGGCGCTGCGGCCGGTCGGTCGAGGCAACGGCCGCAACACAGGAGACGTGCGGGTCCACTTCGTGGCCCCGAAGAACTTCAACGACGTCCAGGACGTGGCCGACAAGTTCAAGGACGCGATTCCGGTGATCCTCAATCTGCAGGGCACCGATAACGACCTGAGCAAGCGACTGATCGACTTCTCCAGCGGCCTGACCTACGCCCTGGGCGGGGGGATGCAGCGGATCGCCGACAAGGTGTTCCTGCTCACTCCGCAGAACGTCGAGGTATCCGCCGAGGAGCGCGCGCGGCTGATCGAGAAGGGCTTCTTCAACCAGTCCTGAGCCGCCGGGCCGGCCAGGCCCTGGCCCCGCAGAGGGCCTCAGTAGGCTTCGTTACATGCAAGTGGGACTGATCGGCGCCGGCAACATGGCCCGCGCCATGGCGCGTGGCTGGGGGGAGCCGATCCTGTGCTCCGACGGCGGATCGGGCCGGGCGGCTGAACTGGCGGCCGAGCTGGGCGGAGAGGCGCTCTCCAGCCGAGAGGTGGCCGAGCGGGCCGATCTCGTACTGCTCTGCCATAAGCCGGCGCAGCTGGAGCAGGTGGCCCGGGAGATCGCCGGCACCGCCCGCTGCGTGGTCTCGGTCCTGGGCGGCACGCCCGCCGGCCGTGTCCAGGCCGCCTACCCGCGAACCCCGGTGTTTGCGGTGATGCCCAACACTCCGGTCGAGGTTCGCCGGGGGGTGATCGTCTATGCCGAGCGTCCCGCCGACATGGAGCCCGTCGCCGCGGAGCTTGAGGCCAGCGTGCTGGAGCTGTTCGGGCGCCTGGGAACCGTGATCCGCCTGCCTGAGAAGCTGTATGACGTGGCCGGAGCGGTCCACAGTGTGGGACCTGCCTACCAGGCACTGCTGGTGGAGGCTCAGGTGGACGCGGCCGTGCGGCACGGCATCCCCGCCCGCGTCGCCACCGCATTGGTGGCCGAAACGATGGCCGGTACGGCTGCGCTGCTGGCCCATCGGGGCCACGACACCCTGGCCGTGCGCCGGGAGGTCACCTCTCCGGGCGGGTCCACTGCCCGCGGCCTGGCGGCGCTGGAGCGCGCCGGGGTCAGGAGGGCCTTCCAGGACGCCATGGATGCGGTCGTTGGTCCGCAGGGAGGGCGTAGCTGATGGTGGTGCTGGCCAACGTGCGGGACACGATCGGCAGCTACGTGTGGGCCGTGTTCGAGGTCTACATCGTCCTGATCCTGCTCTACATCCTGGCCAACCTCCTGTTCTCGTTCGGTCTGCGTCCGTCGTACTCGCGCACGGTTGAGACGGTCCTGAACTTCCTGCGGGACGTGAGCGAGCCATACCTGCGCCTGTTCCGCCGGTTCATCCCGCCGATCGGGATGTTCGACCTCAGCCCGATGATCGGCATCATCGTCCTGTACATCGTTGGGACGCTGATCAAGAGCGCGATCTCGGGCTGAGTTCGCGACGGGTCCGGCATGGTGGCGACAGGGACACGTCCCGCGCTGAGCAGGCGGCAGGCATTCGGCAGAGCCCTGGCGGTGCTGCTCTGGGTGCTGGCGCTCGACCAGGTGACCAAGCACACGATCGGCACCTCGATCCAGCCCGGGCAGACCAAGACGCTGATCCCCGGCGTCCTCCACCTCGTCTACGTCCGCAACGCCGGCGTGGCCTTCGGCTTCCTGAGTGGCGGCGGGGCGCTCGTCTACGTGCTGGAGGGTGTCGCCCTGGCCGCCCTGATCGCCTATCTGGCCAAGCGTCCTGATCGTCCCTGGCTATGGCTACCCACCGGGATGCTCCTGGGTGGGGCGATCGGGAACCTGATCGACCGGGTGGCGCTGGGTTCGGTGATCGACTTCATCAAGCTCCCGCACTGGCCGGCCTTCAACGTGGCCGACATGTCGATCACGTTCGGTGTGATCATCCTCGTGCTGGTCGTGGAGACCGGTCGCTCTCCCGGCCGGCAGCGGTGAGCGGGCAGGATCCAGTCGAGCTGCGCGTCGGCGCCGGCGAGGCCGGTCAGCGGCTGGATCAGTTCCTGGCCGAGCTGGCCGGTTCGCGGTCCCAGGCGGCGCGTCTGATCGAGGCCGGCCGGGTCCAGCTGGACGGCCGGCCCGTGGCCAAGCGCCATAAGGTCAGCGAGGGGGAACACGTGGTCCTCGCCGCCGAGCCGCCCGGCGCCGGCAGCAGGCCGGGCGAGCCATCAGCGGACTTCACGGTCGTCTACGAGGACGAGCATCTGCTGGTGGTCGACAAGCCGGCCGGGGTGGTCGTGCACCCGGCTCGAGGTCACCCCACCGGGACGCTCGTGCAGGCACTGGCCGGCCGCGCCGCCGGGGGCGAGGATCCGGGGCGCGCCGGAATCGTCCACCGGCTGGACAAGGACACCTCCGGACTGCTGGTGGTAGCCAAGTCGGACGAGGTGCACCGGGCCCTGAAGGCGATGCTCAGCGCCCGCGAGCTGCACCGTGAGTACCTGGCGCTCGTGGACGGGGTCCCGCCCGCCCGTTCGGGCACCGTCGAGGCGCCGATCGGGCGCGACCGTCGCGACCGCGTGCTGATGTCGATCGATACGGCCGTACCCCGGGACGCGGTGACCCACTTCGAGGTGCTGCGCAGCTTCGGGTCCGCGGCGCTGCTGCGGGTCGTCCTGGACACCGGGCGTACGCATCAGATCAGAGTCCATATGAGCGCCATCGGCCACCCGGTGACCGGGGACCGAGCCTACGGCGGCTCCGTCGTCCGCTTCGGCCTGGGGCGCCAGTTCCTGCACGCCGCGCGTCTGTCGTTCCCCCATCCGGTGACCGGAGCGCCGGTGGACATCGAGTCGCCGCTGCCCGAGGATCTGGCCGCCGCGCTCGAGCAGGCCGGCCGGGAGTAGCGCGCGTCCCCCGCCTGGTTTCCGGTCTCAAAGACCGGAAACCCCGTCCAGGGTGCATTTGACGGGCCGTACGCCCCCTAAATGCACCCGAAGTGGGTGGCGGCGGGACGGCCCGTCCAAAAGCCGTCCCGCCGCCGTGCGAGCCGATCTACCGGAGGTAGGGGAAGGAGGATCGGCACGGAAGGCGGCCACCGGAGGTAGGGGTAGGGACCACCCTCGATCTAGACAACGGAGGCAGTTGCGGGAACTTGCGTAAACTCGAACGAGAGTTCCGTCAATTCCGTCCTCCGGATGGAGACCGCGGCCCTGCCCCGCATTCCTGCGGGGTCCGCGGAGAAGCCTCCGCCCGGAGCTGTTCAAACATCAGACAAAGGGAGTATCAGTGGCTCAGATTGGCATCAGGGAGCTGCTGGAGGCCGGTGTGCATTTCGGCCACCAGACGCGCCGTTGGAACCCGAAGATGAGGCGATTTATCTTCGGCGAGCGTGACGGCATCTACATCATCGATCTCGTCCAGACCGACGAGCTTCTGCAGCGTGCCCGGCGCTTCGCCGAGGACGTGGCGCGCCGCGGCGGCACGGTCATGTTCGTCGGCACCAAGAAGCAGGCCCGCGATGCGATCAAGGACATCGCCGAGGCGGCCGACATGCCGTACGTCAACCACCGCTGGCTGGGTGGACTGTTGACCAACTTCCAGACCATCTCGCAGCGCATCAAGCGCCTGCACGACCTCGAGCGCTACGAGACCGAGGGTCAGCTGCAGCTGCTCCCGACCCGCGAGCGGATGGCCGCCCAGGCCGACCTGGCCAAGCTCCGGGCCAACCTCGGCGGCGTCAAGAACATGCAGCGCCCGCCGGACGCCGTGTTCGTGGTGGACCTCAAGACCGAGGCGATCGCGGTCAAGGAGGCCCAGCGCCTGCGCATCCCGATCATCGGCCTGGTCGACACAAACTGCGACCCCGAGGGGATCGACTTCGTGATCCCGGGCAACGACGATGCGATTCGCTCCTGCGCAGCCATCACCCAGGCGATCGGGGACGTGGTGTCCGAGGGGCACGGCGTGTTCCGAGCCGAGGAGGAGCGAGCGCGGCTGGAGCGTGAGCGCCGCGAGGCCGAGGAGAGGGCCCGGCGTGAGGCCGAAGAGGCTGCTCGGCGTGAGGCTGAGGAGAAGGCACGGGCTGAGGCTGAGGAGAAGGCTCGGGCTGAGGCGGAGGCCAAAGCACGGGCTGAGGCCGAGGCGGCTGCTAAGGCGGCCGAGACCGCTCCTCGACCGGCCGAGACCGCGGCTCCATCCGGAGCCTCCGCTGCGCAAGAGGCTCCGGCTGAAGCCGCGCCCTCAGCCGAGGCGCCGGCTAAAGCTGAGCCTGTGCCTGCGCCGGCTGAGGATGTGCCTGATGCGACTGCGACTGCTGCGCCTGTCGCTACGCCCCCCGCGGCTGAGAGCGAAGCGGGTGCTGCGGAGGCGCCTGCCGAAGCTGCTCCGGCCGAGACGGCGAGCGAGACTCCCGCCGAGACGGCTACTGAGACTCCGGCTGAGAAGCCAGAGGAGAAGGCATGAGCGTTACTGCACAGGATGTGAAGGCCCTCAGAGACCGCACCGGCGCGGGGATGATGGCCTGCAAGAACGCCCTCGCCGAGTCTGGTGGGGACATCGACAAGGCCGTGGAGCTGCTCCGCGCCCGGGGCGAGGCGCAGGCGGCCAAGCGGTCCGGGCGCGTGGCCACCGAGGGCACGGTCCAGTCCTACATCCACGGCGGCAAGATCGGCGTGCTGGTGGAGGTCGACTGCGAGACCGATTTCGTGGCCCGCAACGAGAACTTCGTCGCCTTCGCCCGGGATCTGGCCCTGCACATCGCGGCTGCCGCTCCGCTGGCGCTCAGCGATGACGAGGTACCCGCCGAGGATCGCGAGAGCGAGATCCGGATCGCCACCGAACAGGCGGCCTCCCGGCCGGAGAATGTGCGCGAGCGGATCATCCAGGGCCGGCTCGACAAGTGGCTCGACGATGTGGTGCTGCTCCGTCAGAAGCACGTGAACACCGAGAAGTACGAGAACCAGACGATCGAGGACATCCGGGCCAAGCTGGCCGCGGATACCGGGGAGAACGTCGTCATCCGTCGCTTCTCCAGGTTCCAGGTCGGCGCCTGAGGGACGCGTGCAGGGCAACGGCGACTCCCGCGAGCCGGCGTTCAGCCGGATCCTGCTGAAGCTCTCCGGAGAGGCCCTGATGGGCGCTCGGGAGTACGGCACCGATCCCGACTGCCTGCGCGAGATCGCGCTCGAGCTGTGCCAGATCAATCAGCGCGGGGTGGAGGTGGCCGTCGTCGTCGGCGGCGGCAACATCTACCGGGGACTGGAGGCCGCCGCGCGGGGAATGGACCGGGCCACGGGCGACTACATGGGGATGCTGGCGACCGTGCTCAACGCGCTGGCTCTCCAGGACGCACTGGAGAAGGCCGGCGTCCCCACGCGGGTGCAATCGGCGATCACGATCTCCGAGGTGGCCGAGCCCTACATCCGCCGCCGGGCGATCCGGCACCTGGAGAAGGGCCGGATCGTGATCTTTGCCGCCGGGACCGGCAATCCGTTCTTCACCACTGACACGGCTGCCGCCCTGCGTGCTGCCGAGCTGCGAGCGGAGGTGGTGCTGATGGCCAAGAACGGGGTCGAGGGCGTCTACTCCGCCGACCCGGCCAAGGATCCCGACGCCCGGTTCATCCCGGAGATCAGCCACAAGGAGGCGCTCACGCGCGGCCTGCAGGTGATGGACTCGACCGCGTTTGCCCTGTGTATGGACAACAACCTGCCGATCATCGTGTTCAACATGGCCGACAGCAAGAACATCGAGAAGATAGTGTGCGGGCAGCGAGTCGGAACGCTGGTGAAAACATGAGCTCGGAGCTGATAGACGAACTGCTGGTGGACGCCCGGGGACGGATGGCCAAGTCGGTGGACTCCACCCGTCACGAGTTCGGCTCGGTTCGCACCGGACGCGCCAGTCCGGCGCTGCTCGACCGCATCCAGGTCGACTACTACGGGGTCGCGACGCCACTCAAGCAGCTGGCGACGGTCGGGGCCCCGGAGGCACGGATGCTCACGATCCAGCCCTACGACAAGAGCTCGATCAAGGCGATCGAGCGTTCGATCCTCGAATCGGACGTGGGCCTGACCCCGTCCAATGACGGAGCACTGATCCGCCTGCTCGTGCCCGAGCTGACCGAGGAGCGGCGGCGACAGCTGGTCAAGGTGGTCCGGCACATCGCCGAGGAGGGCCGGGTGGCGATCCGCAACGTTCGTCGCGACGTGATGCACGACCTGCGCGAGCTCAAGGAGGCCGGCGAGACCGGCTCCGATGATGAGCATCGAGCCGAGCAGGAGCTGCAGAAGGTCACCGACGCGAGTATCGCTGACCTCGACGAGCTGCTGAAGGCCAAGGAAGAAGAGATCCTCGAGGTCTAGCGGTGGCTGGCGGCGCGCCCCAGGATTCGTCCGAAGAGGCGGCCAGCGGCCCGGGCGACGGCGACGGGCCGCGCTACGTGGCCATCATCACCGACGGCAACGGCCGCTGGGCCAAGCAACGCGGCCTGGCGGCGCTGCGCGGCCACGAGGCGGGGGCCGACGTCGTCAAGGAGCGGCTCCGCGATGCGGTCGGCTTTGGCGTCCGGGAGCTGACGGTCTACTCGTTCTCGACCGAGAACTGGAGCCGGTCACGTGCCGAGGTCTCCGGCCTGATGCGGATGTTCGCGCGGCGGATCGACGCGGAAACACCTGAGCTGCACGCGGAGGGCGTGCGCATGCGCTTCATCGGCCGCCGGGAATCGCCGATCCCTCCGAGGCTGATCGAGAAGATGCGGTGGGCCGAATCTGTCACCGCCGAGAATGAACGGATCACCCTGTACGTGGCCTTCAACTACGGCGGTCGAGCCGAGATCCTGGACGCCGCAGAACGCTACAGCGGGGGAGGGGAGGACGAGTTCCGTCACCTGATGTATGCCCCTGAGATGCACGACCCGGATCTGATCATCCGGACCAGCGGGGAGCAGCGGCTCTCGAACTACCTGATGTGGCAGTCGGCCTACTCGGAGCTGGTGTTTCGTGACGAGCTGTGGCCGGACTTCTCCCGGGAGGCGTTCGCAGACAGCCTGGCCGAATTCACCTCTCGCCAGAGACGGTTCGGAGGTCGCTGATGCCCAGCGCCAGACGGCCGCCCCGCAGGGACTCGCAGCGCGATCCGGATCAGCGCCCGGCCACGAAGGGATCGGGAGGGCGCAAGCCGCCCACCGAAGAACGGCCTCGACGCCGAAGCTCGGACCTTCTGGCCCGCGTCCTCATCGGCGTGCCACTGGCAGTCCTGGCGATCGGCTTCGACAATGTGGGCGGGACCGCGTGGGCGGTGGTGATGATCCTTCTCGGCGTGGCCTGCCTGACCGAGCTCTACCGGATGCTGGATCGGTGGAAGCCGGTCCCCGCAGTCGGTTTCGCGGCGCTGGTGGGGATGTGCCTGGTGGCCCGCTATGGCAACGAGAAGGACGTCGTGGAAGTGGCGATGATCGCGATCCCCGTGCTGTTCCTGACGATCGTCTCGCGCCGGCAGCGTGGGGGAGCCACGATCTCGATCGCCGGCACGCTCCTGGGCATCTACTGGCTGGGGTTCGCGTTCGCGCATTCGGTTCTGCTGCGCCAGCTCCCGCACGGCGGCGGAGTGATCATCGATGTGATGCTGGGAACCTTCCTCGGCGACACCGGGGCGTACCTGGGCGGCCGCCTGTTCGGGCGCCGTCCGCTGGCGCCGACGATCTCGCCGCACAAGACAGTCGAGGGGCTGTTCTGCGGGATGTTCGTGGCCATCCTGGCGGTCTTCCTGGCCGGTCTGTATCAGCCCTGGATGACCCAGGCCGACGCACTCTGGCTGGGGTTGACGATCGCCGTGCTCGGCCCGGTAGGGGACCTGTTCGAATCGCTGGTCAAGCGGGATGCCGGCGCCAAGGATGCCGGCCACCTGTTTGGTGCCCACGGCGGGGCGCTGGATCGGCTTGACGCGGTGAGCTTCAGCGTGGTGGCGGCCTATTACGTCTGGCTGGCCCTGCCGCACTGAGCAACGGCTGTGGCGACCGGCGGTGGCGACCTCGTGTCGTGAATCGTCAATTCTGTGCAGCTTCACGGCGTCTGGACGCGTCTGTCAGACGGCGACGATCCCGCCGTACCACCAGTACGACTCGGATCATCGCCGTCTGACATACACGCCCAGCCACTCGCGCTGCTGCTCAAGAATTGACGATTCACGACACTAGAATCGTCCCGTGGCGCGCCGTCTGGTCATCCTCGGGTCCACCGGCTCGATCGGTATGCAGGCCCTCGACGTGGTCAGCCGCAGTGATGGCGAACTACAGGTGGCCGGCCTCAGTGCCGGCCGAGACTGGCGGGCGCTGGTCGCGCAGGCCGAGGCCCACGGTGTGCGCCGGATCGCCCTGGCCGAACCGGACGCCGCCGCCCAGGCCAGCGAGGCCTGGACCGAAGGGGAGGTCCTGGCCGGCCCGGATGGACTCGTGTCGCTGGTCACCGAGTCGGGCTGCGACATGGTGCTCAACGCGATCGTCGGATCGGCAGGACTGCTGCCGACGGTGGCCACCCTGGGCGAGGGAATCGACCTGGCGCTGGCCAACAAGGAATCGCTCGTCGTTGGCGGGGAGCTGGTCACCCAGCTGGCCGAAGCGACCGGCGCCGCGATCATTCCGGTGGACTCCGAGCATTCCGCGCTGCACCAGCTGATCAGCGCCGAGCAGGGGGGGCGGGTCGACACCGTGCAGCGGCTGATCCTGACCGCCTCGGGCGGTCCGTTCCGGGGCCGCACCGCCGAGCAGCTGGCGGCGGTAACGGTGGAGGACGCCCTGGACCACCCCACCTGGTCGATGGGCGGCAAGATCACTATCGATTCGGCCACGCTGATGAACAAGGGGCTGGAGGTGATCGAGGCTCATCACCTGTTCGGCACTCCGTACGAGCAGATCGATGTGGTGGTGCACCCCCAGTCGATCATCCACAGCCTGATCGGCCTGTGCGACGGGGCGACGCTGGCCCACCTCGGTTATCCGGACATGCGGGTGCCGATCTCCTACGCGCTTCACTACCCCGAGCGGGTGGATGTGCCGGTCGCACCGCTCGACCTGGCCGCCCTGGGCGCGCTCAGCTTCGAGGCGCCCGATGAGGAAACCTTTGCCTGCCTGCGCCTGGCCCGCGCCGCGGGACGCACCGGCGGCACCGCCCCGTGCATCCTCAACGCGGCCAACGAGGTGGCGGTGCACGCGTTCCTGCGCGGGCGGCTGCCATTCCTCGGCATCGCCGCCGTGATCGAGGAGACCCTGAGTCGGCTCGAGCCCCGCCGCCTGCACTCCTTCGAGTCGCTCACCGCGTCTGACGCGGAGGCCCGGAATGTGGCGGCTTCACTGGTGGAAGAGCGCACCACAGCCTGACCGGGCACTCTGAGCCGGGTCTTCAGGTCACCTGCCACACTCAATCGCGGTGTCTTATTTCCTGGCGTTCCTAGGGTTCGCCGCTCTGATCATCCTGCACGAGGCCGGCCATTTCGCGGCTGCCAAGGCGGTGGGGATGCGGGTCGAGCGGTTCTCGCTGTTCTTCGGGCCGATGGTGCTCAAGCGCCGCCTGGGCGAGACAGAGTACGGCGTCGGCCTGATCCCGCTGGGCGGCTACGTGAAGATCACCGGGATGAACCCGGAGGAGCCGATCACTCCGGAGGTGGCCCCGCGGGCGTACTTCAACCAGCCCGTGTGGAAGCGCAACGTCGTGATCCTGGCCGGGCCGTTCGTGAACCTGGTGATCGCGTTCGTGATCATCTGGGGTCTGTTGGTGGTGGACGGCCAGTACGTGCCCTCGGCCAAGGTGGCGGGGATCGAGAAGCACAGCCCGGCCGCCGGCGCTCTGAAGCTGGGCGACCAGATCGTCTCTGTGGACGGCATCAGCGGTGACGACACCACGCTGCGAAACGAGATCGGGCGCCACCACTGCGCCGGCCCGCAGGTGAACGGCTGCCTGGCCGCCACCCCGGTGACGCTGGTCGTCCGGCGCGACGGACGCCTGGTCACCCTGAAGGTGCGGCCACGCTACAGCGCCGCCAAGCAGGAGCACCGCCCGCTGGTCGGATTTGACTTCGGCACCAAGGCGGTTCCCGTCGCGCCCGTGCACGCCGTGTCGCTGACGGTCACCAACATGTGGGCGGTGACGGAGCAGACGGTGTCGGCGATCGGCCGGGTGTTCGAGCCCAAGGAGCGCAAGCAGCTCCACGGTGTGGTGGGCGTGTACAGCTACACCCAGGAGGCGGTGTCCAAGAGCCCGTCCTTGGCCTTGAACATCCTGGCCCTGATCTCACTGTCGCTGGCCGTGATCAACCTGTTCCCGTTCCTGCCCTTGGATGGGGGCCATGTGTTCTGGGCGACGGCAGAGAAGATACGTGGCAAGCGGATCCCGGTCAGCGTGATGGAGCGGGCCGGCTTCGTCGGCTTCGCCCTGATCCTGATGCTGTTCGTGATCGGGTTGAGCAACGACGTCTCCACGCTCTCCGGGAAGGGCTTCACGGTTCACTGATCCGTGAGCCCTGCTGGGCATGGCTGGGTTAGGCTTACGGCGCCCGGCCCGTGTCAGCTGACGGTTCCGAGGCCAGGGAACCGAGCCGGATATGGAGGAGCACATGGAAGGCAGCACGATCACGCCACCTGCCCGGGCCGTGGATGCGGCCACGGTCACCGAGGCGCTGCGCCGCACGGCGGCCACCCACCCCGACGGAGTGGCGCTTCGCACCGTGGATGACGGCGTCTCGCTGAGCTGGGGTGAGGTCCTGGAGCGCGTGGAGGCGATCGCCGGCGGCCTGGCCGGTCTCGGCGTCCGCCGCGGCGACGCCGTGGCGATCATGCTGGGCAACCGGGTCGAGTTCCATCTCGTCGACCTCGCGGCGGCAATGCTCGGCGCCACCCCGTTCTCGATCTACACGACCTATCCCGCCGATGAGGTTCGCTACCTGATCGAGGACGCCGGAGCCCGCGTGGCCGTGGTGGAGCAGGAGTTCCTGGAGGTCATGCGGGAGGCCCGCCGTGAGCTCCCCGCTCTCGAGCACCTGATCGTCGTCGACGGAGATGCCGAGGAGGACACGAGCGCGCTCGGCGAAGTTGAGGGCTCCGGGGACGGCTTCGACGTGGCCGAGGCCGCGAGCGCGATCGAGCCCGACGACGTCCTGACGCTGATCTACACCTCGGGCACCACCGGGCGCCCCAAGGGCGTCGAGCTCACCCACCGCAACGTGATGGCCGGCGCCGGCGCGGTTGAGCAGATCATCTCGCTGGAACCGGGATCACGGGTGATCTCGTGGCTGCCGGCGGCCCACATAGCCGAGCGGATGGCGCACCACTACATCCCGCTGATCTATGCCGGCACCGTCACCGTGTGCCCGAACCCGCGCGAGGTCGTCTCGTTCCTGCCGCAGGTTCGGCCCACCTGGTTCTTCGCGGTGCCACGGATCTGGGAGAAGCTCAAGGCCGGGCTCGAGTCGATGCAGGCAGCTCAGCCGGAGGAGCAGCGCCAGAAGGCTGAGCAAGCTCTGGGCGCCGCGATCCAGCGGGTCCGCCTGCGCCAGCGCGGAGAGCCCGTGCCCGCCGAGCTGGAGGCTGCTGTGGCCAAGGCCGACGAGGCGATGTTCGCGCCACTGCGGGCGATGCTCGGCCTCGATCAGGTGCGCGCGGTCAATGTCGGGGCGGCGCCCACCCCGGTCGAGGTGCTGGAGTTCTTCCACGCCCTGGGGATCGAGGTGGCCGAGCTGTGGGGTATGTCGGAGACCTGCGGCTGTGGACTCTGCAACCGGCCGGGTGAGGTGAGGCTCGGGACCGTTGGGCCGCCCGCGCCCGGTACGGAGGTCAAGCTGGCCGAGGACGGCGAGCTGCTCGTTCGGGGGCAGTTCGTGATGCGGGGCTACCGCCATCAGCCGGAGCGCACCGCCGAGACATTTGACGACGACGGCTGGCTGCGCACAGGGGACATCGCGGAGATAGACGACGACGGCTTCGTGAGGATCGTCGATCGCAAGAAGGAGCTGATCATCAACGCTGCCGGCAAGAACATGTCCCCAGCGAACATCGAGGCGGCGATCAAGACGAGCAGCCCGCTGATCGGCACGGCATGCTGCATCGGCGACGCCCGCCCCTACAACACTGCGCTGATCATCCTCGATGCGGACTTCGCCCCGGTCTGGGCCAAGCAGCAGGGTCTGGAGGCCACCGACCTGGCCGCGATCGCCGCCGATCCGCGGACGCTGGAGGCGATTCAGAGCGCCGTCGATCGGGCCAACCAGCACCTGGCTCGCGTGGAGCAGATCAAGAAGTTCACGTTGCTGAGCGAGGACTGGCTACCGGGCGGGGATGAGCTGACGCCGACGATGAAGCTCAAGCGCCGGCCGATCGCCGAGAAGTACGCCGAGCAGATAGAGGCGATGTACTCGGCCTAGGGCCGAGGCGGGCCGTGGCTACTTGACCTGGACGCGGACGGTGCGGCTGTACACGACCGTGCCCGGTGAGGCCAGCAGCGAGCCGGGCGGATAGGTGTAGGCGAGCCTGACCGTGCCACTCGATGGGAAGCTCAGATGAGCGTCGAAGTAGCCCTCGGGTGAGCTGATCGGCTCGACGGCCAGGGACTGGTAGCTCCCCGAGCCCGCCGGCTCGAACTGGACGGTCACGCTCTGCGCCGTGCCCGGCTGGTCCATCAACCCGAAGTAGACCGGCCGGACCGCACCCCATACCTCCAAGGCCGCGGTGGCGCTGCTCGCTGTCGTCTTGGGCAGGTAGAGGGGTGTCCGGAAGGCAGCGTAGCCCGCCTTGTAGCTGCCGCCGGCATTGATCAGGCCGCTGGGGAAGCCGTAGGCGTTAGGCCCTCCCGATGGCTTGGAAGCATCCTGAAGCAGGTACTGGTCCCACGAGACGATCTGGGGATTCCGCCAGGCGATGTACTCGGCCCAGTTGTCGTACTCAGCCGCCAGCTTGGGCGACGGATAGTGCCAGCGCCGGGCCAGCTTGACGCGCACGGGGGGATCGGTGATATAGGCGAACTCAGTCACCCAAATGGGCACCCTGCGATGGGATCGGTAGGCGCCGGTCATGCGCGTCAACCCTCGGGTCAGGTTGCCGATCGTGGCCAGGCTGGCGTAGTCGGACTTCAGCTGCCGGAAGCCTGCCGGCTGGTCCTCGTCCAGCTCCCGGTTGGGCGGGTACCACCGCATGTAAGGGTGGTCGGACACCCCTGAAGCCTGGAACAACCCGGGGTGGCGATGCGCGAACCCGGCGCTCCCGCGAGCAGTGGTGGGGCAACCCGAGGCGACGGCAGCGGATCCGCGAAGCGGCCGGTAGGCAGCGTTCACGCAGTACAGGCCGCGCATGAAGATGAGCGGAGTCATCATGTTGAAGTTGCCCGGCTTGAGCACCCCGTGGGGAGCCAGTTCCCCGATGAGGACCGTGTCCGAGCCGTGACCGCTGGCGTGCAGGGCGCTCCACATCTGGTCGACCAGGCTGCGGTACACGCGGGGTGAGTAGGCGAGGTTGGCCGAGTGCGGAACCGTCTGCGGGGCGATGCCGGGGCCGAAGTTGGGCTCGTTCCACACCGACCACAGGCTCACCCGCGGCAGGTCGTCGGCATTTCCCGGGTCCAGCTGCCCAGTATCCGGGTCATAGTTGCCGCTGTAGCGAGTCGCCACGGCCCGAGCGAAGCGCCCAAACGCGACGGCCGATGGCTTCCAATTGTGGAATGGGTACCCGCGTTGCCTGGGCATGCCGGCACCGGTGGCCCACAGGGGCGCCCCCCCGAGCAAGTCCAGGTCGATGTGGATTCCGAACTTGGCGGCGTCGCGTACGGCCGTGTCGTATGGCGCCCACTGCTGGGCCGCGTAGGCGGCCGGATTCGAGGCGTCGAAGTGTCGCGGCCCGCGAAACGAGTTGGCGCGGGGCGCCAGCTGCTGCCAGCGCACGCTGAGGCGGACCGTCGAGAGGCCGAGACCCTGAGCCCGGCTCAGGGCGAACACCGGAAAATGCGTCATCAGGTAGTCGTCCTCGAAGATCGACGCCTGGGCATGATCGGCTCGGGCCGGAGTGGCGGCCGCCAGCCAGCCGGCCAGGCCGACCAGCCCGGCCAGCAGCCAGATGCGGAGTCGGGGGCGCCGGGTACCGGCGGGCAGTGAGGAGATGCCTGAGGCCATGATCGGCTGAGTCGTCGAGGCGGAATTCGAACGGCGCGCGTCCCTGCCGCCATCCGGGCGCACCACGGTAAACCCGGCGGCGGTCGTGTTGTTGCGCTGGGCCGGCCTCAGGAGAGCCGGATCGACTGCGTGCGGCTGTGCAGGGCCCTCCCGGACCCGGACCACTGCAGGCGAACCTCCCCGCTGCCCGGGAAGCGGATGAAGGTGTCGAAGTAGCCGTGCGGGTCGGATATCGGCAGGGTTCTCAGGGTGCGGTAACGGGAGCCGGCGCCGGATCGCCACTGGATCAGGACGCGCGGCCGGTGCCCGGTCCGGGCCGCTGTGACCGGTGCCGGTCGTACGCCTCCCCACACCTGGAGGACCTGGCCGCGACGGGCGCGGGTGACCGGGAGGTACAGGGGCATGCGGAAGGCCGCATAGACGCTCGGCTTGGGTCGGCCGTCGGCGAACTCCAGGCCGGTGTCGAAGTCGGTCCGGGCGGCCGCCGGAGGATCGGTCAGGAGATACTGGTCGTAGGAGCGGACCCGGGGGTCACGCCAGCTCAGGTACTCGGATTGGTTGAGATAGAGCGCGGCGGCGCGCAGCGGCACGCCCAGCGAGGTGGGGGGGTTGGTCCGGTAGCCGAACTCCGTCGAATAGATGGGGAGGCGCACGGTCTGGCCGAATGCCGCCGCCGCCCGTGTGAGCGTTCGCTCTAGGTTCCCCAGCGCGGCGAAGTCCGCGTAGTCAGGCTCCAGCGGAGTGCGGATGTCCGGGGCGAACGCGTCCGGGTAGGGATGGTCGGCAAACCCGGAGGCCTGGAAGAGACCGGGGTTTGCTCGGACGAAGCGGTGGTCGGCGGCCGCCGTGACGGGACAGCCGCGGACGGCCGCGGCACGGCCGCGCAGCGGCTGGAGGCTGCTGTCCACGCAGTACAGCGCGCGGATGAAGCGCAGGGGCACCATCCCTGAGAAGTCGCCTGGGAGTCCGGGCCCGACCAGTCCCCGCGGAGCCGTCTCGCCGATCAGGATGGTGTCCCGGGGCGGTCGATGCCCCGTCGCCAGGAGCGCGCTCCAGGCGGCGTCCAGAAGGCCTCGGTAGACGCGGGGCGACACCTCCACGGACCCGACCGCCTGAGGCGAGAGATAGTGCCCGTAGTTGGGCTCATTCCAGATCGCCCAGAAGTTGACGCTGGGTAAGCGGCTCGAAGCCCCCGATGGGAGGTAGTGCCCGCTGTAACGCACGCCGAGCGCATGGACGAACTGGCCGAACCGCCTGGAAGAGGGCATCCAGCCGCCGTCATACGGGCTCCCGTGTGGGGCCGTCGGCCCGACTGCCCACGCGGGTGCGGGGCCGCCAACCGTGAAGTCCAGGCCGATCCCCACGGTCGCGGCGCTCCGGACGATCTTGTCCAGCGCCCCCCAATCGGAAGCCGGGTAGGCCGCGGGGTCTGCGGCGTTGAACACCGGTGCGGTGGGGGAGGTTGGATCCGGAGCGAACGAGCTCCAGGTCAGGTAGACGCGAACCTCGTCGACCCCGAGCGAGCGGAAAGTCCGCAGGGCCTGGAGCGGATTGGCGTGCAGGAAGCCCTCCGCTTCGATGATCGAGATCAGGTTGCTGTGCGTACGCTGCGGCGCCACCGGAGTGGATGAGCCGCAGGCCGCGAGCAGGCAGGCGAGAACGACCGCCCCGCAGGACACTCGGAGGGAGACGGATCGCGAGCCGGGCAAGCCGGTGAGGATAGGGCGTGCCGGTTTGGCCCAGCTCTGCAGACTGGCCGGCATCGCCTCTCCTAGACTCGGCCCGATGTCCAGCGCCACCGAGCTACGCGGGGGTGAACCCGCTCCGGTAGAGGGGGTGCCGGGACGAAGCAGGCCGGCCCTCACAGCGCTGAGTCCGGAAGGCTGGCTCGTGCTCGGCCTGACCGCGGTGGGGGCGATGCTGCGCTTCGGCACCCTGACCAGCCAGAGCTTCTGGCTCGACGAGGCCACCACCGTGCACGAAGTCGGCCTGTCGCTCGGCGGGATGCTGCACGCGATTCGCCTCAACGAGACGACCCCTCCGCTGTACTTCCTGATCGCCTGGGTGTGGAGCCGCCTATTCGGCGCCGGCGAGCTGGGTCTGCGCTCACTCTCGGCCCTGGCAGGAGTCGGGGTGATCCCCGTCGCCTACCTGTGTGGTCGCGAGCTGGTCTCCCGCCGCGCCGGTCTGGTCGCCGCCGCGCTGACCACGTTCAGCCCTTTCCTGATCTGGTACTCCCAGGAGGCCCGTTCCTACATGCTGTTCGGGCTTCTGGGTGCGCTGTCATTCCTGTTCTGGGCCAGGTGCCTGCGGACGCGCGCGAGGAGGGATCTGGTGCTCTGGGCGGTGTGCTCCTCGCTCGCCGTGCTGACCCATTTCTTCGCCGGCTTCCTGGTGGCACCGGAGGCCGTCTGGCTGCTCTGGGTCTGGCGGGCCCGCGCCCCCGTGATCGCCGCTGGCGCCATCGCCGCCGTACAGCTGGCGGTGCTGCCACTGGCCGTTGGCGACGCCTCGCACCCGCTCTCCTGGATCAAAGCGTTTCCGCTCTCGGTCCGGATCGAGCAGATTCCCGTCGACCTCGGGGCCTCGCAGCTGTACAAGAGCCCCGGAGTCACTTGGGGTCTGGCAGGGGCTGCGATCCTGCTCGGTCTCCTGCTCCTGCTCCTGGTCCTGGGCGGCAGCCGGCGCGCCCGCCTCGGGGCAGCCAGGGCGGGCGCGATTGCCGCCTTCACCCTCCTGGTCCCGATCCCACTTGCCGGGCTCGGCCACGACTACGTCTTCTCGCGGAACTTCGTGGCCGCGTGGGTTCCCCTGGCGGTGGTGGTAGGTGCTGCCTGCGCCGCGCCACGCGTTCGGGCCGCCGGCGCCTGCCTGACGGCGGTGCTGATCGCGGGCTTCGTGTGGAGCTCGGCCAAGATCGATGGGGACGCCGCCTATCAGCGTCCAGACTGGCGCGGTGTGGCGGCCGCGCTCGGGCCGACGAACTCGGCCCGGGCGGTGGTGGCCGTCTTGGGGAACGCCGCCGAGCAGCCCCTATCGGTCTACCTGCCGCGGACGCAGTTCAGCTACTCCGGAGTGCCGGCATCCCAAGCCCGGATATCGGTGTCGCAGGTCGATCTGGTCGCCGACCCGCTTGAAACCGTCGTCCATCCGCTGCCCGCCGGAGTGCATCTGCTCCGTGTTCAGATCGTGGACGGGATGCTGCTCGCCCGCTTCCGGGTCAGTCCCGCCTGGCGCATGTGGCCGATTGGCGTCGCGCGGCGCAGCAGCGGTCTCGTCTCCCCGCGCCCGGCCGAGCGCCCAGCGATCCTGATCCAGCCGGCGGCTCCGCGCCGTTAGCACCGTCTGGCGGAGCACGGTCCGCCGCAGCGTCTACATTGTCCGGCCGATGCGAAGCCTGAGGCCGCTCCTGATCGCCTGCGCTCTCGCCGGAGCGCTGCTGGTCCCCAGCCAGGCTCTGGCGCTCTCGCCGGTGATCACCGATTGCAACACTCACAACGCGCTGACCCATCACTACAGCGTGTCCCAGCTTCGCCACGCCCTGGCGACGATGCCGGCCGATGTGAAGGAGTACACGGCCTGCTACCAGATCATCGATGACCAGCTGTTCCGCCAGCTGGGCCGACGGGTCCCCGGCTCCGGATCAGGCTCGTCAGGCGGCGGGTCATTCGTGTCCACGCCGATTCTGATCGCGGTGATCGTCGTGATCCTCCTCGGAGGGGGCCTGGCCTATGCCGCCTGGCGGCGCGGCGAGGAACGGGGCGAGCCCTCCGACCCAGATGACCCAGACTCCCAGTCATCTGGTCCAGGTTCCCCGCCCGCCGGCCCTGAGGAGTAGTTCCGTTCCGTCCGCCTCGGCGGCTGCGACTTCAGCGCCCGCGCCCCGCGTCCGCGTTCGGCCCGGCCGTGCGTTACCTGACCCTGATCGCCTGGGTGCGGCTGTAGTCGGTTCGGCCCACGGAGGGCGACCACGCCACCCGGACCGATCCGCTGTGACGGAACGTGACCTTGGCCGTGAAGTACCCGCCTGGCGCCCTGACGAGGACCTGCTTGACGGTCGTCCACGCGCCCCGGTGGCTCGGCTTGAACTCGATCCGCGCCGCGGCCGGGACCAGCGAGTAGGCGGCGGGCCGTACGCCTCCCCAGACCTTCAGGGCTCGGGGTGATCTGGCGGTGGTGACCGGCATGTACATCGGCATGCGATAGGCGCTGTAGGTGGCCAGTTGCTTGCGGTCGGCCAGTTGGAGGCCACTGGAGAAGACGCCGCTCCGGGGGTCGATCAGCAGGTACTGCGAGTAGCTGCGCAGCAGCGGATTGCGATAGCTGAGGTATTCGGCCCAATTCATGTAATAGGCAGCCACCGACGGACGGAGCGAGCCGGCGGCGTGGTCGGGCGGGTTGGTCCAGTAGCCGTACTCCGTGCTCCAGATGGGCACCGAGCGCCTGACGCCGTAAGTCGAGTTCAGTCGCCTCAGCAACCGCTCCAGCCTCCCCAGTTCCGCGAAGTCGGCGTAGCCGGGGTTGCTCCGGCGAGTGCGCCGGTTGGAGCAGAAGGTGGCGCCGCAGGCGTAGGTGGGCAGGTTTGGTGGGGTGCCCTGGGCGTAGGGATGGTCGGCGAAGCCCGACGCCTTGAACAGCGCTGGGTTCTGGGCCCGGAAGGCCGAGCGACGGGTGGGACAGTGATTGGCCCGCGCGGTGGCACCGGTGAGTACCCGGTCGGACTGCGAGAGGCAGTACAGCGAGCGCAGGAATCGAAGCGGGACCGTGCCGGAGAACTTGCCCGGGAAGGCTGATCCCTCACGCCCACGGGGTGCGGTCTCTCCGATCAGGACGGTGCCGTGCGACGGGCTATGCCCGGAGGCCTTGAGTGCTCCCCAGGCGTGAGCCAGCAGCGAGCGATACATGAATGCCGCTGAGTCGACGTGCTCGTTGTCGATCGCTTGGGGCGCCAGGTCCGGTCCGAAGTTGGGCTCGTTCCAAATCGACCACCAGCTCACCGGCGGCAGCGCGGTGCTCGAGGTACGCGGGAGATAGCGCCCGTCGTAACGCGTTCCGAGCGCCTTTACGAAGGCCCCGAACTTCGATGCCGATGGTTCCCAGTTGCCGATTCTCGCCGCGTGCCCGGCCGGGATGCCCCGGCCCTCGGCCCACACGGGAGCGGGGCCCGTGACCATGAAGCCGACCTTGATTCCCACCTGGGCCGCCGTCCGGACGACGCCATCGAGATAGCTCCAGCTGCGGCCCGGGTAGCTGCTGGGGGTCCCGGCCTTGAAACCCTTGGGAGCTCGCGAGGCATATGGGCGCGGGGCGACGGTGTTCCAGCGCACCGTCAGCTTGACCATCGTGACGCCCAGCGCATGCAGATCCCGGAGGGTCGTGGTCAGGTGGCGGTGGAGCTGGGTGTCGTCCTCCAGGATCGACCACTGCTTGGTGGAGGCTTCGGCCTTCGGCGCCAGCACCGCGACGGCGAGCAGGCAGACGAGGAGCAGGGGAAGGGCGCGCAGCATCCGGCTGGACCGGCTTGGACGGGCGATGAGCATGACAACAAGGGAACCGCGGGACACGGCCGAAGTTGCGGGCGGAGGCTCAGGGCGGCCCTCTACACTGATGACATGGCTTCCGAACGCCAGATCCAGGTTGGCGGGGTTCCCATCGGTGGCGGAGCTCCCGTCGCCGTGCAGACGATGACCAAGACCGAGACGGCCGATCTGACCGCGACGATGGCGCAGATCCACCGCGTGGCCGAGGCCGGGGCGGACCTCGTGCGCGTGGCTGTGCCGCGTGAGAAGGACGCCGAGGCGCTGAGGACGATCGTCCAAGACTCGCCGATTCCGGTGATCGCCGACATCCACTTCAACCACACGCTGGCGCTCAAGGCGCTGGACGCCGGGGCTCACTGCGTCCGGCTGAACCCGGGCAACATCGGCACGCCGGAGCAGGTGGCGGCTGTGGTCACCAGGGCCAAGGAGCTCGGCACGCCGCTGCGCATCGGTGTGAACTCGGGGTCGTTGCCCAAGCATCTTCGCGAACTGGAGTTCACCAACCCCGTGGAGGCGCTGGTGGCCGCCGCAGCCGGGTTCGTGGAACTCATGGAGAGCCTGGACTTCACCAACTTCAAGGTGTCGATGAAGTCGACCAGCGTTCCCAACACGATCGCCTCGAACCGGCTGCTGGCCGAGAGAATTCCCTATCCGCTCCATCTGGGGGTCACCGAGGCAGGCACCAAGTGGTCCGGCTCGCTCAAGTCTGCCGTCGGACTCGGCACGCTGTTGGCCGACGGGATCGGGGACACGATCCGGATCTCCCTGTCGACCTTCCACGCCGAGGAGGAGGTCAAGGTGGCCTGGGAGATCCTCAAGGCGCTGAAGCTGCGCGAACGCGGCCCGGTCCTGATCGCCTGCCCCACCTGCGGGCGCCTGCAGTTCGACATGGACAGCGTGGTCGCCGAGGTCGAGGAGCGCCTGGAGGCGTACGAGGACCCCATCGAGGTCTCGATCCTCGGCTGCGCGGTAAACGGGATCGGGGAGGCCCGCCATGCCGATTTCGGGATCACCGGGGCCAAGGACGCCGGAATGATCTACTCCAAGGGCGAGCCGATCCGCAAGGTCAAGACCGGCGACCTGGTCGAAGAGCTGTTCGCCGAGATCGACAAGTACTACGCCTCCGGCAAGCAGGTCATTCGTGACGCGACGGCTGCCGCTGAGGCCCGTGCCTGGCTGGCTGAGAACGAGGACGAGACGGCGATGACCCCGGAGCGGCTGGCGGCGCTCGAAGCCGAAGCGGCCGCTGCCGATCGAGACGACGACGGTCCGTCCGACCCTGACGATGGCCCACAGTCCGACCGTGACGGCGGCGCTGCGTCCGACCTGGTCGCAGTCGCGCAGGCTGGGCGCGCACCTCTGGACGAGGCCGCCTCGCCGGTCGCCGGTCGCCGCTTCAAGCGCGACTGACTCTCAGGCCTTACTGATTCGCAGCAGGAAAGCGCTCGTCGGTCCGAGGCGGAATCGCATCGGACCTCTGACGGATCTGGTCCGGTGCCTCCACACGTTGCGCACGGCCCACCGGTGGCCGGTCAGCCCGATCATGTGCCCGGTGAGGGCGATGTGCCCGGGCGTGGTGCCTCGATTGAGGATCGCCACCGCGCGGCTCCCGTCCGCCAGTGGCTTCACCCACACCTGCACCCTTTTGCGGTGGTAGGCGACGATGCCCTGTCGGCCCAGACGGTCCTGGCTGATGGCGATCACCTCCCGGTTGGTCACCATGCGGATCGCCGAAGCGGGTAGCTCGCTGATGTCGGCGCTGACCATCAGCGGTGCGGCCAGGATCGTCCACATCGTGAACTGAGCCTGCGCCTGAACCGGGGGCAGCTTGCTGGGGGCCAGGTAGTCCGGGTCGTTCCAGTGACCGTGGCCGGCTGCGGACGGATGCTTGGCGTCCGAGTCGATGTTGCGCAGGAGGGTCTTCCAGGTGATCCCGTGCGGCCAGCTCAGGTCATCCCAGGTCCGCCACATAGCAGCCACCTTGGGCGCCCAGGCCCAGTCGTCCATCGCCGTGTAGGCGTGGTTCTTCGACCAGGTGTCGCCGTTGCCGACGTACAGGATCATCCGGCGGTGCGGGCGGTCATGCCGGATGTCCCGAGCAAATTTCGTGTACTGCACGCGGGGACTCAGGGGCAGCGGGTAGGCCCCGCAGTAGTCGCCCTTCACGGCATCGAAACCCCAGGCCGCGAACGTGTTCACGTCCTGCTGGTAATGGTCGAGGCTGCCGCCGTTGCGGCAGGCGGCCACGCCCATGTCGGTGTAGATCCCCGCCAGCAGCCCGCGGGAGTGGATGTAGTCGGTCAGCCAGGTCATGCCGTCCGGCCACAGGTGCGGGTCGATGACGATGTTGCCGTGGGAGTCGCGCTGCCCGTACCACCAGCCGGCGTCGAGCCAGATGTATCTGTAGCCGGCGGCCCGCAGGCCGCGGCTGATCGTGGCGTTGACCAGCTTGACGATCGTCGCCTGGTTGATCCCGGCCCCGAAGCCGTACCAGGTGTTGACGCCCATATACGGGGCGTAGCTCGGTTCCGGCGGTGCGGAGGTGGCCGCCGATGGCGTGGCTCCGGCCCTGGTTCCGGCCGCGGCGACGGTGACGGCGGGAGAGAGCGTGGCCACCGACGCCACCAGCACAGATCCGATGACGGCAGCGGTGAGCTTTCGCGCCGCAGCCGGTCGCCACGCCCTGTGCAGCCGGCTGACGCGCCTCATTACCCCCAAACCGTGGTCACGCTCCCTTCAGCGGACGTGATGCGAAGAACACGCACATGCCGCGCATAAAACGCATCACGTCCACCAAACTCCGGCTCAGCTCAGCCGGCCGCTTCGAAGCGCTCGGCCACCTTGGCCCAGTTGACCGTGTTCCACCACGCGTCCAGATAGTCCGGGCGGCGGTTCTGGTACTTGAGGTAGTAGGCGTGCTCCCACACGTCCACTCCGAGCAGCGGAGTCTGCCCGTCGGAGACGGGGTTGTCCTGGTTGGCGGTGGACACCACGGCCAGACCTGAGCCGTCGTGCACGAGCCAGGACCAGCCGGAACCGAACCGGTTCACCCCGGCGTCCTTGAGCTTGGCCTGGAAGTCGGAGAACGATCCGAACGCAGAGTTGATCGCGTCACCCAGCGCGCCGCTGGGCTCGCCGCCCCCATCGGGGGACATGCTCTCCCAGAAGAGCGAGTGGTTGTAGTGCCCGCCACCGTTGTTGCGGACCACCGTCTGCTTGTCGGACGGAAGCGAGCCGAGGTTGCGGAGCACCTCTTCCACGGGCTTGTCCGCCCATTCGGTTCCCTCCAGGGCGCCATTGGCCTTGTCCACGTAAGCCTGGTGATGCTTGTCGTGGTGGATCTGCATCGTCAGCTCGTCTATGTGCGGCTCCAGCGCGTTGTATTCGTACGGGAGCGGCGGTACGGAATACGCCATTTGGGCTCCTTTATCTGTCGGGGAAATGTGCGCAGGCGTTGTATCAGAGGCTAGACGGCGCCGGGGACCAAGGGCGGTGCCCGGGTAGGCTTCAGCACCCAGATGACGCGCCTGTCTGAATATCTCCTACCCACAGAACGCGATCCCCCCGCCGATGCGGAGGCGATCAGCCACAAGTTGATGGTGCGGGCAGGCCTGGTCCGCCAGGTCGGTGCAGGTCTGTGGACGTGGCTCCCCGCGGGCTGGCGGGTGCACCAGCGGATCGTGGAGATCGTCCGGGAGGAGATGAACGCGATCGGCGGTGAGGAGATGCTGATGCCGGTCATGCAGCCGGCCGAGCCGTGGCGCCGTACCGGCCGCTACCGGATCGACGAGCTGTTCAAGCTCCAGGATCGGCGCAAGGCCGACCTCGTGCTGGCCATGACCCACGAAGAGATGGTGACCTGGCACATGGCCTCACTGGTGCGCTCCTACCGGGATCTGCCGCGGATCCTGTACCAGTTCCAGGTCAAGGAGCGCGACGAGCCGCGCCCCCGGGCCGGGGTCCTGCGTACCCGGGAGTTCGTGATGAAGGACGCGTACACGTTCGACCGGGATCGTGACGGCCTTGATCGCGCCTACGACAAGCACGTGATCGCCTACGACCGGATCATGGACCGATGCGGCCTCGAGTGGTATCGAGTGGAGGCGGACGTGGGAATGATGGGCGGATCCGGCGCTCACGAGTACATGGCGCCATGCCAGGCCGGCGAGAACGAGGTGGCGCTGGCTCCCGGATACGCCGCCAACGTGGAGGTGGCAGCGGCGGAGGCCCAGCCCGTGGATCTCCCGGAACCGCTGCCGGACCCCGAGGAGGTCTCAACGCCCGGGATGACCACGATCGAGGCGGTCGCGACCGCGCTCGAGCTGCCCCCGGGCGCGCTGCTCAAGGCGTTCCCGGTCGTGCTCCCGGATGATGAGTTCGTGCTGGTGGTGCTGCGAGGCGACCACCGGGTGAACGAGATCAAGCTGGGCCTGGCGCTGGGCTCCGAGTTCCGTGCGGCTCGGCCGGACGAGATCGAGAAGCGCCTCGGGCCCCCTGGGTACATCGGTCCGGTGGGCGCGGAGATGCGGGTGCTGCTCGACGACGCCGTGCGGAGCGACGACGGCGCCTCCTACGTGGCCGGAGCCAACCGCCCTGACCTCCATCTGCGCGGCGTTCGCCCGGGGCGCGACTTCCAGTTCGAACGCGGCGACGTGCGGAGCGTCGTGCCCGGGGACATCGTGAACGGGCACCCGATCCGGCTCGAGGCTGCCATCGAGATCGGCAACATCTTCAAGCTCGGCACGTTCTATTCCGAACGGCTGGGGGCCAGCTATCTCGACGAGGCAGGGCGCCAGCAACCGATCTGGATGGGTTCCTACGGATTCGGGCCTGCCCGCGCCGCGGCCGCCAGCGTGGAGCAGTTCGCCGATGACAAGGGGATCTCCTGGCCTCGCTCGATCGCCCCGTTCGACGTGCACCTGGTCACGCTGGGCAAGCCCGGCAGCGAAGAGCGCGAGCTCGCCGATTCGCTCTATGGGGAGCTGCAGGCCGCAGACCTGCGCGTGGTCTACGACGACCGTGACGCCGGACCGGGCGAGAAGTTCGCCGACGCCGAGCTGCTCGGCTGTCCTGCGCGGGTGACCATCGGCCGGCGCTCGCTGGCCGCCGGCGAGCTCGAGGTTCAGGTTCGGCGCGGACGGGAGACCCGCAGCGTGCCGCTCGACGGTGCCGCGGCCGCAGTGGCCGCGCTCTGGCGCGAACTGCCTTAGTGGTCCGGAGCCTAAACAAGCGCCGGCTGTTCGGGATCGACCGGTCCGGGCCGCCGCCCAGCGCCACTGAGGCCGGACAGCCACTGCACCCGTGGACGATCCCCAACGCGATCGGGTACGTGCGGCTGGCGCTGATTCCGGTGTTCCTGGTCGTCGCCCTGAGCAGCGACGACGGCCAGAGTGCGCTCGCGGTGGTGATCTTCGCGGTGATCGGCTGGG
Source organism: uncultured Solirubrobacterales bacterium (assembly GCA_963744525.1). Classification (GTDB taxonomy): domain Bacteria; phylum Actinomycetota; class Thermoleophilia; order Solirubrobacterales; family Solirubrobacteraceae; genus Palsa-465. The sequence goes on from CAVUTV010000012.1 coordinate 28,441, forward strand.
CCGACTACCTGGATGGGTTCGCCGCCCGGCTGACCGGCCAGTACAGCCGGATGGGGGCCCTGCTGGACCCGATCATCGACCGCCTCCTGATCATTTCCGGGATGTTGGTGTGCTTCAAGTTCGAGCTCCTGCCCCGCTGGGCGATCATCCTGGTCCTCCTCCGGGAGCTGTTCACCCTGGTGGCCAGCCGCTACGCATTGCGCCGGGGCGTCGACATCCGGATCAACTGGGCCGGCCGTCTGGGGGTGGCCCCGATCATGGGGGCGCCGTTCTTCGCGATGGCCGGTGTGCACTGGCTGGCGCTGATCATGCTCTACGTCGGTCTGGCGCTGTCCCTGGCCGCCACGGTGCTCTACATACGGCGAGGGCTGGCCGAGGCGCGGCAACTCTAAAGCTCAGATTGACCCTGGGATCTGCCCGGGTATACTCGCGTGCTCTCGCCACACTACCTGCCAGACGGGGGTACGAACGCCCATGCAAAACATGGACACCTTTCCGGACCTCGGCTCCCTCACAGACCAGGAGCTGAAGGACTTGATCAAGGAGCTGACCAACGAGGAGATGGAGGTCTCCTACCAGCGACGCATCCTGCACGGCAAGATCGACATTCTCCGGGCGGAACTCGTCAACCGCCTGCGCAAGAAGGACGAGGGCGGCGAGCTCGTCATCTCCGGCGCCGACGTGCAGCAGCTGACCGACATCCTGTCGGGTCGCGTCACATCACCGCCTGAGGGCGGCGATTCCGGCGACAGCGCGGAATGAAGTAGCGGCAGCCGTGGCTCAGCACTGCCCCGAGTGCGGCTTCGCCAACGACGACGGCGCCAACTACTGCCAGCGATGCGGCGCCTTCCTGGCCCGCTCGGAGTCGAGCACGGGGGCCACCACGGCCACGTTCCGGGTCACCGACACGGGCGAGTTCGAGGAGGTCTCGCTCCAGGAGGCGACCGAGGGCGGCGCTTCCCTGGTGATCCGTTCCGGCGGTGGCCGGGGGGGCGAGACGTTCCCGCTGGACGCTGACCGGATGAGCGTCGGACGGGCACCCGACAGCCACGTGTTCCTGGATGACGTCACGGTCTCGCGCGATCACGCCGTGATCGTGCGCCGAGGAGGCGACTTCTATCTGGATGACTGCGGATCCCTGAACGGCACGTACGTCAACCGCCGGCGGATCGAGTCTCACCGCCTGTCCGACGGCGATGAGCTCCAGGTCGGCAAGTACAAGCTCGCGTTCCTGAGCCGCTGATGAGCACTCCCGAGCCCCACGAGTTACCGATGGAGCTTCCGGAGGCCCCGGGGGAGGAGGGCGGCCGGCTCCAGAAGGCGGTCACCATCGGGGCGGTGTGCAAGGCGCTCGAGCAGGAGTTCCCGGATATCTCGATCTCCAAGATCCGCTACCTGGAGGATCAGAAGCTCCTCAACCCCCGCCGCACCCAGGGCGGCTACCGGCTTTACACGCAGGCAGATGTTCAGCGATTGAGAACGATCCTGCGGTTGCAGCGAGACGAGTTCCTCCCGCTCCGCGTGATCCGTCAGGAGCTGTCTGGAGGCAGAGCCGAACGCGAGGTCGGAGCGGGGGGAGACCAGCGCTCGCTGCGTCGCAGCGCGGTCAGCGTCCGCGACCCGGGGGCGCTCTACTCGCTGGAGGACGTGACCGACGAGACCGGTGCAAACGCCAAGCTCGTCTCCGAGCTGGTGGAGTTCGGCGTGATCAAGGGTGATATGAGGGGTGGCAACCGGTACTTCGACGAGACCGAGCGCGAGATCATCCGGGCAGTGTCCGAGCTGGCGCGCTACGGCGTGGGAGGCCGGAATCTCCGCGTGTTCCGCACCTCGGCGGATCGTGAGGCTCAGCTCCTGCAGAGCATCCTCGCCCCGGCCCTGCGCTCGCGCAACCCCGAGCGGCGCAAGGAGGCGATCGAGGCGCTGGAGAACCTGGCGTCGGTCACCACGCACCTCAAGCACCTGCTCCTGATCCGGGATCTGCGCAAGATCGCCACCTGATGGCCGCCCAGATGCCGGAAGCCTCCAGCCACGAGGGCGTCAACCTGCGCGGGTACATCCGCGACATTCCGGACTTCCCCCGCCCGGGGATCGTGTTCCGGGACATCACCCCGCTGCTCCTGGACCCGCGCGCGCTGGAGGTGGCGGTGGCTCGGCTGGCCCGGTACGGCCGCGAGCTCGAGATCGACTTCGTCGTCGCCGCTGAAGCCAGAGGATTCATCCTGGGCGGCGCGCTCGCCAACGCCCTGCATGCCGGCTTCGTTCCCGCTCGCAAGCGGGGCAAGCTGCCCCACGAGACGCTCAGCGCGGAGTACGCACTCGAGTACGGCCTCGACGCGCTCGAGGTGCACGCCGACGCGATCGCGGGGGGAGCGCGCGTGCTGATCCATGACGACCTCCTGGCCACGGGCGGGACCGCCGGCGCGCTGGCCGATCTGGTCACCAAGCTGGGTGGAGAGATCGTCGCCTGCGTGTTCCTCGTCGAGCTGAGCTTCCTGGAGGGCCGGAAGCGCCTGGCTCCGCATCCGGTGCACTCGCTGATCGATTACGACTCCTAGCGGCGACCGAGAAACAGGCCGTCATGGCTCACGTCAGTCGCCGTCTCCCGATCGAAGCCACGCCCGAGCGGCTGTGGGAAGTGGTGGGAGATCCGCACCATCTGCCACGCTGGTGGCCTGGTGTGACCCGCGTGGAGGGCGTGGAAGGCCCTCGCTTCACCCAGGTCCTGTTCACCCGCAAGGGCCGCCCGGTCCGGATCGACTTCCTGGTCACCGACAGCGAGCCGCCCCGCCGTCAGGTCTGGGAGCAGGAGCTGCCCGGTACGCCGTTCGAGCGCGTGCTGAGCGAGTCAGTGATCGAGGTGTTGATCGAGCCGTTGGACGACGGCTCGGAGGTGACGATCAGCCAGCGCCATCAGCTGCGCGGCTATTCGCGGACGGGGGGATGGATGCTCCGTCGCGCCACCCGGCGCAAGCTCGATCAGGCGCTGGAACGGCTGGCCGAGATCGCCTAAGCGCCGCCGGGCTTAGTGTTCTGAACGGAAATTCGGTGGCAACTTCACGGCGTCTGGACGCGCCTGTCAGACGGCGACGATCCCGCCGTACCACCAGTACGACTCGGATCATCGCCGTCTGACAACCACGCCCAGCCACTCGCGCTGCTGCTCACGAATTTCCGCTTCAGGACACTAGGGGAATTTGAGCGCACCCTCGAGCACCACCGGCCCGGGGCTCGTTGGCCTCTGGCGTGTCTCCAGCGTGACCAGCATGTGCTTGTAGTGCGATGCGTTCGCGGGCAGCGGTCCCTCGGTCTCCAGCTTGCCGTTGCTGCCCACCCGGGAGTTGACGAAGCCGACGAGCTTGTTGTCGCTGCCGGAGTTGTACAGCCACACCGCATACGCGTTGGTCTTGCTGTTGGCCGGAACGTTTTGGGCCACGAGCAGCACGCCCAGCGTCGTCCCCTCGCTTAGCACCTGGGCGACGCCCTTGCGGCTCTTGTTTCCGGTCGGCGAGTTGAGATTCACCTGGGTGACGAACTTGGCCTTCGGTGTGGTCGACGTGGTCGACGTCGTGGAGGTGGTCGGTGTCGAGGCCGTCGCCGGCGTGCTGGTGCTCGCATCAGCCAGGTTGTGGTGCTTGGCCTTGCCGCCTCCTGTGACGAGCAGGACGACGACCACAACAGCGACGATCAGCAGGGCGCCCAAACCCAGCACGATTGCGCCGCCACGGCGCGAGGCGGGAGGGCCGGCCGGTCGGACTCCCGACGACGGTCCGTGCGGCTCGGACCCCGGGTCTGGCGACACGGCCGGCGCCACGGCTGCGGTCCTGGACGCCCGGCTCGGGCGGCGCGGCTCGCGCCGCTCGGTGGCGGCGGGCGCCGTGTCCTCAGCACGCGCCGGCGCGGCGCCGGCGGCGGGGCTCCGGGCGGCCTGGTTCGAGCTGGCAGCGGGAATCTCAGGCAGAGCGTCACTGGCCAGCGCCCCCACCTCCGGACCGATCACCCGCAGCCAGGCCCGCTCGCCCGGTGACCCGGCGATGCCATCGCGCACCTGGTCCGACAGCCGTCCCGGGAGCTGACCCAGGAGGTAGTCCGTCAGCAGAGCACGCTGAGGAGCCGGAATGGAGTTGGTCGGCCCCAATGCGTCGAATGCGTCCAGCGCTCGCTGGCGCACCCCGGCACGGTCGATCGCCAGCAGCCCGGCGATGTCGTCGTAGCTGCGGCGCTGCTGCAGAACGAGCTGAATTACCGCGCGCTGATCGGCCGGCAGGCTGTCAAGGGAGGCCATGGTGCGGCGTAGGGTAGAGCAGACGCGTAAGAGGTTTCGCCGCAACCCCCCGCGTTCATCGGCGCGGTCGCTAGGGTGAACCGCCGTGGACGTCCAGCTTCCCTTTCGCCCGGACACAGGCTTTGACGGCCTCTACGGGCTCGAGATCACCGAGCTGACCGAAGACCTGGCGATTGGCCGGGTGGCGGTGCGCGACGAGCTCAAGCAGCCGTTCGGGCTGGTTCACGGCGGTGTTTACGCCGCCATGGCCGAAGCGCTGGCCTCGGTCGCGACGGGCGTGGCCGTCAGCCGCGATGGCCTGCTTGCGATGGGACTGTCCAACCAGACGAGCTTTCTGCGACCGATCACCGAGGGCACGATTCACGGCCGGGCCGAGCGCCGGCACGCCGGACGGACCACGTGGGTCTGGGAAGTGGAGATGACCGATGACGTCGGCCGGTTGTGCGTGCTCACCCGGATGACGGTCGCCGTCCGCCCAGGCTGAGCGCACTAACTCAGCTAACCGCTCGCATCTGCCGGCGCCGGGCCGCCGGACCCGGTGGGGGAGGGCTCGACTCCCTGGCCGCGGCGGCCAGCTCCTCGACCGAAGCGCGCAGCTCGTCGGCCAGGGTCTCGATGTCCGCGAGGGCGTCGTAGTCACCGTTCAGCCCGAAGTTCATCGTCCCGTTGTAGCTCATGATCGCGATCCCCAAGGCCGTGTTCTGGGCCAGCGGCACCATCGGATAGAGGCCTTCAAGCTCACGCCCGAGCACGTACAGCGGTAGCTGGGGACCGGGCACGTTGGTGACCACCAGGTTGAACAGACGCTGACGCGCCTGCAGGCGAGCGGCCTGGGCCATGATCGTCGGCGGCGCGAAGCCAGACAGCTCGGTCAGCACCTGGGCACCCACGGCCTGGCCGGACTCCTTGACCCCGGCCATGTCCCGGCTGATCGAGGCCAGCCGCTCCACCGGATCGATGACCCCGACGGGCAGTGGAGCCCACATCGCCGCCACCCGGTTGCCCAGGGCGCCTCGCTCCGCGTCGGCCCGGATCGAGACCGGGACCATCGCCTTGAGCACCACTTCGTCTGTCGACTCCTGGTGCAGGCGCATGTAGCGTCCCAGTGCTCCGGCCACCACCGCGAGGACGACGTCGTTGACCGTGCCACCGAGCGCGTTCTTGACTTCCTTGAAGTCAGCCAGGCTGGCCTGCACCCAGGTGAAGCGCCGGTGCGGACCGATCGGGACGTTGAACGGGCTCCGCGGGGCCGGCTGCAGCCCGGCCCAGGTCATCGCACCCAGCCCGGCTGCCGCGTGTCCCAGCTTCTCCGCCACCTGTCGCGGGCCGCGCAGCGCCCGGCGTACGCCGCGGACGATCTCGCCCGGCACCGTGGCTCGTTCCTGCAGGGCCTCGGCCAGGAGCTTCGTGTCGCTGGGCAGAGGCCGCGCGACCCAGGGTGCCTTGGGCGGGGCCACGGGCGCCGGGTCGCGTGCGGTGTCGAACAGCACGCTGGCGATGTCGACCCCGGAGACACCATCGACCAGCGCGTGGTGTGTCTTGGACAGCAGCGCGAAGCGGTCGTCGGCCAGACCCTCCACCAACCATAGCTCCCAGAGCGGACGACTGCGGTCAAGCGACTGGGAGAACACACGGCCGGCCAGCCGCTTGAGCTGGCGCTCTCCGCCGGGCCGGGGCAGGGCGGTGTGCCGGACGTGAAAGCTGAGCTCAAAATGGGGGTCGTCGACCCACACCGGCCGGCCTTGAGCCAGCGGCACGCCGGCCAGCCGCTGGCGGTAGCGGGGCACGAGGTGAAGGCGGGCGCTGATCTCATCCAGGAACTCCTGGTAGGCCGGAGCCTGGCCCGTGAAGATCGCGCATGCTCCGACGTGCATGTGCGCGGTGTCCTGCTCGAGATGCAGGAACGAGCTATCGAGCCCGGTCAGTCGATCGGGGTTCCCCACAACCTTGATTCTTGCAGGCGTCCCGGCGCGGAGCGATCGGGCGGTACGCTCGCCCCTGTGACGCCGGAGGAGCTGGCCAACCTGGCCCATCTGCGCCGGGCGCGCGACCTGATGGACAGGGAGTACGCGCGCCCGCTTGACGTGGCTGCGCTCGCCCGCGCCGCGCTGATGTCGACGGCACACTTCTCGCGCCGGTTCCGCGCCACCTACGGGGAGACGCCCTATGCCTACCTGATGACGCGGCGAATCGAGCGGGCGAAGGCGCTCTTGCGCCGGGGCGACCTGTCGGTCACCGAGGTCTGCCTGGCCGTGGGGTGCGTGTCACTGGGCTCGTTCAGCGCTCGCTTCACCGAGCTGGTGGGAGAGACGCCGACGGCCTACCGCGCCCGCGACCACCGGGCCCTGGCCAGAGTGCCGGGCTGTGTGGCCAAGGACCTGACCCGCCCGAGCCCGAAGCCGAGCAGGATCGAAGAAGCGCGCCTGGCATCGGCCCCATAGTGTTTCCGGCATGTCCTTGACCTTTTCCACCTGCTTCGTCCTCGTCCATGACCCTGACCTCGCGCTCGGCTTCTACCGCGACACGCTCGGGCTGGAGCTCCGCAACGACGTCGCCCGCGAGAAGTTCCGCTGGCTGACCGTCGGCGCCCCTGCTCAGCCCGATGTCTCGATCGTGCTCACGAACTACCTGAACGGCAGCCCAGCTGACCAGGACGCACTGGCCGCGTTGCTCGCCAAGGGCGCCCTGAACGGCGTGCACTTCCACACCGACGACCTCGAGGCCAGCTTCGAGAAGCTGCGCGCCGCCGGTGCCGAGATCGTGCAGGAACCGGCCGATCAGCCGTGGGGTACGCGGGACTGTGCTGTACGCGACCCGTCCGGGAACATGGTGCGCATCGATCAGCCGCCCGCCAGACGCGCGTGACGCAGCCGTAGGGCCGACACCGGCTGGCCGGCATCAGCCGGCTGTGATTTCGAGCAGTGTGACGTTCGTCACCTCACTGTCACAGCCGATCTGCCACACTGGCGCAGTCGCATTCGACCTGCCGAGTCGCTGCTGCCCGGGTGCAGAAGCGAACGGGGGACCCACTGCCAGGACCAAAAAAAACCCCTGGCCGGGGCGAATCGGTCGCCCGGTGCCATCCGCGCCGCGACCGTAGCGACGTAGACCCTCTCTGATATTCAGGCCGCCGGGTCCGCGTCGACGAGCCCGTCAGCTAACCCCGTAGGCGTGCGGTCGCTGAAATAGTCAAAGGAGGCCCTCAGCAATGAGGACCAAGTTCAATCTGCGCGCGCCGCGGGCGTCACACGTGGCCGCCGGCGCGCTGATCCTCGCCGTGCCCGGCACCGCCGTGGCGCTCGAGTCGGGCGTCGCCCAGGCTCTCGGCGCCACCGCTGGGCCTGCGCTGCACACGAGCGTGTCCCGCCACTCGCTGCGCTACGGGCGCTACGAGACCGTGCACGGAACCGCTCCCAAGGGAGATGCCGGCCGTCCGGTGGAGCTCCAGTTCCAGCCCGCGGGCAGCCACAGCTGGCGCTCGCTGGCCAGCGGCAAAATCCACTCCGACGACCGCTTCGGGTTCCGGGTGCGGTTGATGCGCACCGGCAATCTGCGGGCGATCAGCCCGCAGGAGCGATCCAGCAGCACCGCTGGAATCGCCGGTCCGACCACCCCCGGGCCGAGCAGTCCGCAACGGGTTGGCGTTGCCGCCGCCCTGCGGGTGCCCGAGCACTCCCGCGTCGTCCAAACCGGACACCGCGTCACGGTGCGCGGCAGCCTGCTGCCGGGACAGGGGGGCACGCAGGTCCGCCTGATGACCCACACCAATCGCGGCTGGCGCAGCCTGGCCCGCGATCGCACCGGTCGCCGGGGTGGATTCGATCTGCACTACGAGATCCGCTCGACCGGTACGCGGTGGCTGCGAGTCAGCTTCGCCGGTGACCGACAGAACGCCGGCACCTGGGTCCGGGCAGGCTCTGTGACCGGCCTCGTGCCGCGGGTGGCGTCCTGGTACAACGACGCCGGCAACACCGCCTGCGGTTTCCATGCCACCTACGGCGTGGCCAATCGCACGCTGCCCTGCGGAACCAAGGTGCGCTTCGCGTATCACGGGCGCACGGTACTGGCCACCGTCGATGACCGCGGACCGTACGTCGGCGGCCGCGATTACGACCTCAACCAGAACATGGCCGACGCCCTCGGGATGCACGGGGTGGCCACGGTCCTGGCCTCTCGATAGACGACGGATCCTCTCGGGGCGGGCGCCTTTGAGTGCGCCCGCCCCGGGCCGTCACCGGCGCCCGGGTCCGTCCGCCCGCCGCGCTTGCATCCAGGGTGTTATGCCCGAACGCTGCGTGGCGCATCTGGATATGGACGCCTTCTACGTGTCGGTGGAGCTCCGCCGGCGCCCAGAGCTTCGTGGTCAGCCGGTGGTGGTCGCCGGTCGCGGTCCCCGTGCCGTGGTCACGACCGCCTCCTACGAAGCCCGGCGCTTCGGCGTCGGCTCCGCCATGCCGGCGTCCCGGGCGCGCCGGCTGTGCCCGGACGGGGTGTTTCTGACCCCGGACTTCCCTTACTACCGTGAAGCCTCGCGCCGCGTCATGGAGATCGTCCGCCGCCGCGTGCCGGAGGTGGAGGTGATCGGTCTCGACGAGGCGTATCTGGAGCTCACCGGCCTGCCTGAGCCAGAGGACCCGATAGCCGTGATGCGGGAGGTGGTGGCCGAGATCGAGCGCGCCACCGGCCTGCACGCCTCCGTCGGGATCGGACCGAACAAGCTGGTGGCCAAAGTCGCCTCCGACGCCGAGAAGCCGCGCGGCTTCGTGGTCCTGAGCCGGGACGAGGCGTGCGCTCGCTTCGCCGAGGCGCGCTGCGGCCTGATCCCGGGGATCGGACCGCGGACGGTGGAGCGCTTGACCGCGGCCCGCATCCACTCGATCGGCCAGCTGGCCGCCGCCGATCCTGCCGGGCTGGCCGAGCGGTTCGGGCGCCGAGCCGGCGAGCACCTACGGCGGCTGGCCCGGTTCGAGCACGATGGCGCCGTCACCGAGGAACGCAAGGTGATCTCCGAGTCCCGGGAGACGACCTTCGACTACGACATCTCCGACCCGCACCGGCTCGAGCAGATCCTGGATCGCCTGGTGGGGGAGCTGTGCCAGACACTCGAGCGTCAGGAGCGCCGCGGTCGCACGATCGGCATCAAGGTCCGCCTCGACGACTTCTCCACCCACACCCGGTCACGCACTTTGAGCGTGCCGGTCAGCCGGCCTGAGCAGGTCGGACCGGTGGCGCTGGAGCTGCTGCGCCGCTTTGCCGCCCCTCGCCCGGTGCGTCTGCTGGGCGTGCGTGTGGCCGGGCTCGAGCAACTGGCAGCCGAAGGTGAGGCACAGCTCGCGCTGGCGGTCTGATCCCGGCGGGGTCCGATCCGGCGCGGTCTCAGGCGGGGCGAAGCCTCAATACAGCGCGGTAGCCAGACGCCGGCGGGATTCCCGCGCCAGCGGATCATCGACGCCGAGCTCGTCCAGGATCCCTACCACGATCCGGCGCAGGTCGTCCTTTAGTCCGTCCGCCTGGGGGAGGGCAGCCAGCAGGATGTCCAGGCCAGCTTCGGTGTCGCCTCGGTCTAGGGCCGAGAACGCCTCGTCAAGACCCGGGACCGGCACCTGGCCGTCAGCGAGTTCTCGCGCGAGCCTGATCCGGGAGGCCAGGCCGTCGGCCGCGAAGCTGCCGGGAACACGCTCCAGCACGGCGAGCGCTTCGTCGTTCTCGTCCCGGCCGTGGAGGATGCGGGCCAGAGGCACTGCCGCGTCGGCCCGGCTCGGTTCGAGCTCCACGGCACGGCGCAGCGAAGCCTCGTCACCCGCGCTCACCAGCGCGTCGGCCTCAGAGGGAAGCAGGGAATCCAGGAAGCGCTCGACCATCGGGGCAGGCTGCGCCCCGACGAACTCGTTCACCACCTCGCCGTCCCTGAACGCCTTGACGGCGGGGATGCCCTGAATCCCGAAACCGCGGGACAGGCCGGGGTTGGCATCGGTGTCCACCTTGACCAGCTCCACCTTGCCCGCGCGCTTGGCCACCTCGCGCTCCAGGATCGGCCCGAGCTGGCGACACGGGCCGCACCACTCGGCCCAGAAGTCGACCACCACAGGGACCTGCTTGGAGCGCTCCACGACCTCAGTCTGAAATGTGGCTTCAGTCACGTCCATGCTTCTGATGGTAGCTGCCGCCGGAGGTCAAATCCTCTACAAACACGGGGATGAGCGAGGAACTCACGATCCCGTCCGGCGGCGCGCTGCTCAGCGCCGAGGTGGCTGGTGAGGGTGTCCCGGTGGTGCTGTTGCACGGGCTCACCGCCACGCGGCGCTACGTGGTCATGGGCTCCCGCATGCTGCAACGGTCGGGTCACCGCGTTCTGGCTTACGACGCGCGTGGCCACGGCCGTTCTTCCCCGGCCCCTGAGCCGGGAGGCTACGAGTACGCGGATCTCGCCGCGGACCTGGAGGCGGTGCTGGACGGCGCCGGCATCGATCGCGCCGTCCTGGCGGGAGCCTCGATGGGCGCCCACACCGCGCTTGCCTTGGCGCTGCGCGCGCCGCAGCGGGTGGGGGGGCTGGTAGTCATAACGCCGGCATACGAACCGGGGGAGGAGGACGATCCACAGCGGCTGGCGCGATGGGACGCGCTGGCGGCAGGCCTGCGTGAGGGCGGGATCGAGGGGTTCCTGCAGGCCTACGGCGAGCCGGCCGCGGACCCGCGCTGGAGCGAGACCGTGGAGAAGGTGATCCGCCAGCGCCTGGCGCTACACGAACATCCGGGCGCGGTGGCCGACGCGCTGGAGGTGGTGCCGCGTTCAACGCCGTTCGCCAGCCTGGACGACCTGGAGGCGATCGAGGCCCCGACGATCGTGGTGGCTTCCGGCGACGAGGCCGATCCGGGCCATCCGCAAGCCGTCGGAGAGCGCTACGCAGCACGGATACCGGGCGCCCGACTCGTCACCGACTCCCCGGGAAAGTCTCCGGTCGCCTGGCAGGGGAGCCAGCTGTCCAAGCTGATCGCCGAGGTCGCAGCCTAGCCTGGATCCACCGAATCTCGGGTCGTCTCGTCACCGGATCGGCGGCGTCATACGACTTCCGCCTCGCTCCGAGGGTTCACCCTTCGGATGCTCACCGGAAGTCGTCTGACTTGCCGCCCGGCACCGAGTCTCCGCCGACCTTCGGTGGATCCAGGCTCAGCGGTAGATCATCTGCAGACCGAGGAGCTGGGCCACGGTCACGAATCGGTAGCCCCGTTTGCGCAGGGTGGCGATCTCCTTGGGCAGGGCAGCGAGGGTCTCGTAGCGGGGGCCGCCGCCGAAGTGCTGGATGACGATTGCGCCGTTATGGGCGGCCGACGTGACCCGCCGGGAGATCGTGGCCGTGCCGGGCAGCGACCAGTCGGCCGGATCCACGTCCCACATGGTCGTCAGCAGTCCGAGCGATCGGGCCAGCGACACCAAGCGTGCGTTGACATCACCGTAAGGCGGGCGCCACAGGCACGGGGTGAAACCGGTGCGCTTCCCGATTGCGTGGATCGTCCGCTCCAGTTCCGAGCGCTGGGCTGAAGGCGACAGATGGGTCATCTGCGGGTGCGTCCAGGTGTGGTCGCCGATCATGTCCCCGTCGGCGAGCATCGCGCGCTCCGCCGACCCGCTCGGGTCGAACTGGGGGATCTGATTGCCGATCTCGAAGAACGTGGCGGGCACGTGCCGCCGTGCCAGCAGCTTGACGAAGTCCATCGCCGGCGGATCGGGGCTCGGGCCGTCATCGAACGTCAGGGCGATGTCGTGTGCGCGCGCAGGGCCGGCGAACACCTTGGATGGTCCTCGCGGAACGCAGCCGACGAGGCGGGGAACGTGAAGCTTCAGCAGCTTGGGGCGGGCCGGAAACGTCGTCTCGGTCCTGGAGACCGTGCTCAGAACCTGCCAGCGCAGAGACCGGTGGTAACTCAGCCCGACGGCCGAGGGGGCAAAGCTCGCCGTCAGCTGGCTGGAACTGCTCCGGCTGATGGCGGCGTCGATAGGTTTACCGATGCGCGACGAACCGCCGGGCGCACTGAAAAACAGTCTCGGCCGGCCAGACCTGCGAGCGGCAGCCAGGCACACCTGACCGAACGACCTCGCCGAACCCGGGCGGACCAGCAGGCACAGCGTGCGGTGCTGGCGCGCCAGTTGCGCCGGAGACAGCCGCCCAGCCGTCGTGACCGTCCAGGTCAGATCCCGGCCCAGCTGCGACAGCGACGCACTAACGACCTGAAGCGGTTGTGGGGGCGTGGCCGCGCCGACCGCCACGGGCGCCGCGAGCAGCCCAACGGCACAGATCAGCACCAGAGAGAGCTTGCCCCGCACCTGGTCGATGATGCCGCGCCATGGGGACGGATGTATCCGCGGAAACTGCGGATCGCTCCAGCTCTCGAGTAGTTTCGAGCCGACCACTCACAAACGAGGCGCGATGGGACTCGGAGAAAACCTGAAGTCGCTGGGCGAAAAGTTCGGCAACACGCTGGACAAGGTGCTTGGCCCCAAACCGGACTCATCTACGACGACAACGGGTGCGAAGGGTCCGCCTCCAATATCTATGTCCGAGGCCGATGAAGACGCGGCCGGCTTTCCTCCAGAGATCAGGTAGCCCAGGAGCGGACCGTAGGGCCGTAACGAAAGGCATGGTTCTCTCCGACGGTGCGCGCCCATGGCGCGCGAGCAACACCGCGCAGTGGGCCATAGGCTCGGGTGTCGCCGAGTAGCGTTGTCAGCGATGAGCGAGTCGCCCTTCGCAGGACACCTAGAGCACACCGAGGCGTGGGTGGCCGACCATGACCTGGTGGGTCTCACCGAAGACGAGGTGGTTGCCGCTACGGAGGCCGAGGGCTTCGTCGTGCGCGTCGTTGTGCGAGACGGGTCTGGAGGGCTTATCAGCGCCGACTACCGCCCGGGGCGAATCAATCTCGATTTGGTCGACGGCCGGGTGAGCCGAATCCGCGGGGTCTACTGAGCGGTAAGAGGCAGGCCGGGGTGGTGCGGGTTGCCCCGCTCGCAGCTCTCACTAACGCTCGATAATCGATGTTATGTAGAGCTAGAAGTGCAAGCGGCCTCAGGAGGCCAGCATGCGCGGTTGATCGGTGCTGCTCGAGCCTTGACGGCGTTTAGCCCGGTCCGAGCGCTCGGAGGCGAACTCTCGGCCCGACGGGCACGAGCGATGGATCAGAGTGACGCTATAGCGGCCTTCTCATCCATCGATGAGCGGATCGCCCGCCGTCGCAGCCCAGCTTCTCGTTCACCCGAGCGTTATGTCAACTCGACTGAGCTCCACCCGGAGCGATCAAGCAGCCGGCCGCAGCCGAATGGCCGGGATCACGCGGTCGGTGCTCTTCTCGTACTCGGCGAAGTTCGGATAGTCGCTGGCCTGCCGGCGAAAGAGGGTGTTCCGCTCTTCTCCGGTGACCTCCTCGGCACGGGCCTGCATGGTCTCGGCGCCGACCTCGATCGTCACGTCGGGATCGGCCTTGAGGTTGTGGTACCAGCCGGGATTGGTGGGCGCACCGGCCTTGCTGGCGAAGATCACATAGTTGCCCCCGTCGGGCAGATACATGAGGGGCGAGATCCGCGCCTCCCCGGACTTGGCCCCGCGGTGGTGCAGGAGCAGGAGCGGGGCGCCCTCGAACGGTCCCCCCACTTCGCCGGCGTTGGCGTGGAACTCATCGATGATCTGCTGGTTGAAGTCCTGCGCTGATGCGGACAATGATCCTCCGGAGGTCGATCGGCGTGGTCCCAGAAGGTTGACATCATCCGCCTTCATGCTTCGCACCGTCACCGCCACTCGCTATGCCGCCGCGCTCCGGGAAGGCGGATCGCTGCCCGGACTGGTGGAGGCCGACGATGACGGGATGTACGTGGTCAAGTTCCGCGCCTCCGGCCAGGGGTTGAAAGCGCTCGTGGCGGAGATCCTGGTCGGGCGTCTGGCGGCCGCCGCTGGACTGCCCGTGCCGGAGCTGGCATTGGTACGGGTCAGTCCCGACCTGGGCCGTACCGAGCCGGACCCTGAGATCAACGAGCTCGTGACCTCGAGCGCCGGGCTCAACTTCGGGATGGACTTCCTGCCCGGAGCGCTCGACTACTCCCCGGCTCGCCCCGGTGACGTTGACGCCGACTTCGCTTCCGAGCTCGTCTGGTTCGACGCGTTCACGACCAACGTCGACCGGACACCGCGCAACCCTAACCTGCTCGTCTGGCACGGCCGGCCATGGCTGATCGACCACGGCGCCGCGCTCTATCAGCACCACGCAGCAACGGATCTCGTGGCCCGGGCCCGCGAGGGGTTTCCGCTGATCGCCGACCACGTGCTCCTGCCTCTGGCCGCGGCCGTGCCTGCCGCCGACCAGCGCCTGAGCGAGCGGCTCGGGGAGGCGGAGATACAGGCAGCGCTGGGCGAGATTCCCGAGGAGTGGCTAGGCGATGAGCCCGAGGCGGCGCGGGACTCATACCGGGCTTACCTGCTGAACCGGCTTCGGTCACCCAGGAGATTTGCCGAGGAGGCGGCTCAGGCTCATGCCCGCTGAGCCCTTCCAATACGCGGTCCTGCGGGTCGTTCCGTGCATCGAGCGCGAGGAGTTCATCAACGTGGGAGTTGTGCTGTTCTGCCGTACACGGGACTTCCTGGCGGCGCGGATCGAGCTCGACGAGGAGCGGCTGAGCCGTCTGGCCCCCGGTCCGCCGCTCGACACGATCCGCGAGCATCTGGCTGCGCTCCAGCAGGTGGCCGCTGGGCGAGCCGATGCCGGCCCGATCGCGCAGCTGCCCGCCTCTGAGCGCTTTCACTGGCTGGTGGCTCCGTCCAGCACCGTGATCCAAACCTCCTCGGTGCACACCGGCCTGTGTGATGACCCGGCGGTCGTCCTCGATCACCTGATGAACCGGCTGGTCCGCTCACCCAGCACCGCCCCGTAGGCGGCTGCCAGCTCGGCGTCGCGCGCCAGCACGGATTCCGAGACGGCGAACACGCGCATCCAGGCTGCAACCCGCCCCGGATCCAGACCGGCGGCGTCGGCGATCACCTGCCCGCGCTGTGCGGCGTGACGGCCCTCCCGGTGGGCCAGCGCCCAGAACGCGGCATCCAGGCTCGGCTCGCCCCGGCAGGGACGCGGATCGATCGCCCACCAGTTGCCCCCGGCGTCGAGGAGGATGTTCTTGTCCAGGAAATCGCCGTGGCACACCACGGTGACCGGGCGCTCGGCATACAAGCCGAGCGCCCGGTGATGAGCGCTCTCGATGTCCTCGTGGGAGATCACGCCACGGGCGGGTGAAGGACCGTCAAGAAGTTCATGGCAGCGCCGGAAGCGCCAGCCGAGCTCGTCAGGGGCAGCCGGGATCGCGGCCGGGATCTCGGTCACCGCGTGCAGGCACCGGAGCAGCTTCGCGGCCCGGCGGGCGTCCTCTGACTCGCTACCGGGACGCGGCGGATCGCCCGGGACGATCGCGTCGAGGAGCAGCACCCGGCCGTCCGGCGTGGCGAAGCGCAACCGGCACGCGCCCCGTCCGTCCCAGGCCTTCAGCGCCGCCGCCTCCGAGCGGGCGCTCGTGGCGTACCGGGCCGAGAGCTTGAGCACCAGCGCCTCCCCATCCCGGTGACAGGCGAACGCAGCGGACAGAACGCCGCCGGGCAGCAGCCGCGCTCCTTCCAGGTTCAACTCTTGCTCCCAGTGCGCGACGAGGCCGGGCAGCTCGGCCAGGAACGCCACTGCGCGGTCTCCATCCAGGCGGCGTCGCTCGGCGATGATCTGCTCCTCGATGCCCAGCGCGGCCAGCGCCGCCCGGTCGAGGCTCCGGTCGTCTTTCATCCCGGAGCGCACACTAGACTTCCGGCCATGCCAAAGCAGCAGCGCGCCATCCGGATCGAGCAGAAGAGTCAGCTTGCCGCCATGCAGCAGCTGGAGAGCCGTTCGGACGAGGAACTGGAGGCGGAGACCCGGTTTAAGTCCGCCGCCCAGGCGATCCTCGGAGCCAGGGCCGCCGAGCGTTATGACGCCAAGGCCGCCCGGGCTCACTTCCAGCGTGCGCTGGCGGCTGCCCGGCCGCAGGAGCGCCTGCAGCTGCGCCGGATGGCCGATGCGTCCCTGGCACTGGCCGAGCGCCGCGCCGGCGATCTGAAGGTGGCCGCCGAGCGACTCGGAGTCGAGGCTCCGACCGGCCGGCAGCTGTTCGGGCTGAAGATGGTCGGGCTATTGATGCCCCCGGCCAGCGCCGGAGTGCTGGCCCGGATCCGGGGAATCGTCCTGATCATCCTGCTGATCGCCGCCGTGCTCCTGCTCGGCTTCGGGATCGTCAGCGGCATCGCCGCCGTGGCCGGAGGGATGTCGCTGGATCTGCGGATCTTCTGGGGCCTGGTCCTCGTGGTCGTCGCGCTCGTCGGCCTGTTCTTGTACGGCAGGCGCAAGCAGAAAGCCGCGCAGGCAAAACGGGCCGAGCAGCTGGCGGCCCAGCGCCCCCGCTGACCTGGCCGTGCTGCGCTGTGTGCGGCCGCTACACGCTGACCGCTCCTGACCCGGCGCGGATCCGGGGTCGTTTCCCTGTCGGTGAAGGCGTGGAAGTCCGTTCGCGCTTCAACGTCGCGCCCGCCGACGACGTGCTCGCAGTCACCACCGACCGCGACGGCCGCCCGCGCGGCGAGCTGCTGCGCTGGGGGCTCGTGCCGCCGTGGTCCAAGCCGGGCGAGGCGACCCTCAAGATGATCAACGCGCGGGCGGAGACACTGGAGGAGCGTCCGGCCTACCGGGAGCCGTTTCGCCGCTTTCGCTGCCTGGTCGTCGCGGACGGGTTCTACGAATGGCAGCGTCACGAGGGGCGGCCCGCCCAGCCGTTTCACATCACGCGACCCGACGCGGAGCCGTTCGCTTTTGCCGGGCTGTGGTCGGTTTGTCATCAGGGCGAGGAGACGATCAGGTCGTGCTCGATCATCACAACGCAGGCGCGTGGCAGTGTGGCCGACCTGCACGACCGAATGCCGGCGATCCTGCCGGCCGAGGCTGAGGAGGAATGGCTGAGTGCAGGCACCGCGCGCGAGCGGCTGCTCGAGCTGGCGCTGAACTCAGAGGCACAATGGGCCGAGCTCCGACCGGTCAGCACGGCAGTGAACGATGCCCGCCACGACGCGCCGGACTGTCTGGGCGACCCTGACAGCCTGCAGCCCACGCTGTTCTGAGCGGACTGCCGCCGTCCGGTCGATCAGCCGTGCCCCTCTCCCCCCTGCTGCAGCGTTACGACAACGTGATCCTCGACCTCGACGGGTCGGTGTGGGTGGGCAACCAGACGACCCCCCGCGCGCCCGAGGCGATCGCAGCGCTGCGCACCGCCGGCCGCTCGATCGCGTTCGTCACCAACGACGGACAGCCGTCACCCGAGGAGTTCGTGCGCAAGCTGTGGTCGCTGGGCTGCACCGCGGCGGTGGAGGAGATCGTCAGTGTCGGCGCCGCCCTGCAACACCGATTGGCCGAATTACCGCCCACGGGGACGTTCGTGATCGGCTCCTCGGCGATCTTCCGGCACGTGAGCGACGCCGGCCAACGAATCCTGAACGGAACCGACGAGGCCGAGTCGGCCGCGCTAGTCGTCGTGGTGGCGCATGAAGACCTCTCCTACAGCGAGCTGCGAACAGCCACGCGAGCGGTGCTGGCCGGCGCCGAGATGCTCGTGGGAGGCCGCGACGCCACCTGGCCGGGCGAAGGCGGCCCGTGTCCTGGAAACGGCGCCATCGTCGCTGCGCTGGAGTATGCGACCGGCGCCAGCGCCGTGTCGGTCGGCAAGCCTGAGCCGCAGATGTTCCGCACGGCGCTGGAGCGGATGGGTGAGGGTCGTACGCTCGTCGTGGGCGATCGGCTGGACTCCGATCTCCGCGGCGCCGCCGCCACCGGATTGGACGGCGCTATCGTCTTGACGGGCGTCACCTCGCGCGAGGAGGCAGAAGCCGCCGTGGATCCAGCTCCGGTGGCGATTGCCCCCGATCTCGCCACGCTCGTACTCTCAGGCTGAATGCTCTCGCTGATCGTCAATCCGTCCTCCGGCGGCGGGCGTGCAGGAGCGGCCCTGGCGGATGTGCGTGTGGCCCTCCGGGCCCGTGGGCTCGAGCACCACGTCGAGCTGACCCGAAGCCTCGAGCACGCCCGCGAGCTGGCCCGCGCAGCCCACGCGGCCGGAGAAATGGCGGTGGCGCTCGGCGGTGACGGCCTGATCGGTGCGGTGGCCGGCGCACTTGGCGGCAGCGACGGCGTGCTGGGGGTCCTGCCCGGCGGCCGGGGCAACGACTTCGCTCGCGTGCTCGGGATCCCGCTGGATCCGGTCGCCGCCTGCGCCGTCCTGGCCGAAGGCGCGGTGACCTCCCTGGACCTCGGGCTCGTCGGGGACCGGACCTTCATCGGGATAGCCAGCTGTGGGTTTGACTCCGAGGCCAACCGGATCGCCAACCAGACGCGCCTGATCCACGGGAACCTCGTCTACACCTACGGGGGCCTGCGCGCGCTGATCAACTGGAAGCCGGCGAACTTCACGCTGCGGATCGACGGGGAGGTCCGCTCCCTCACTGGCTACACGGTTGCCGTCGCCAACTCGGCGGCCTACGGCGGTGGCATGTTCATGGCCCCGGACGCGTCCCTGACCGACGGAATGCTCGACGTCGTCCTGATCGCGCACCAACCCAAGCTGCAGTTCCTGCGCCATCTACCCAAGGTGTTCAAGGGCGCGCATGTCGAGCTGCCCGCCGTAACCGTGCTGCGGGCACGCGAAGTGGAGGTGGCTGCCGACCGCGACTTCACCGTCTACGCGGACGGTGATCCGATCGGAGAGCTTCCGGTCAAGATCGGCGTGCTGGCGGGAGCCGTCCGCGTAGTTGTGCCGAGCGTCGACCGAGCACCCGCCCTGGCTGGTCTGGCATGACCGCGCTGGACGCGAAGATCGTGGCTGCGCGCGCGGTGGGATCGGTGGTGCGGCGCTCCGGCCGGGGGGGTGGCACCAGTCTGCCCGGCAAGGTCCTGATCCGGCTCGAGCCGGCGGCGATCGCAGAGCTGTCCGGTCGTCTGCCTGAGGGCACGGCCCTGATCTCCGCCACCAACGGCAAGACCACCACGGCCGCGATGACCGCCGCGATCCTCGCCAACACCGGCATGCGGCTGGTCCACAACCGCGCCGGAGCCAACATGGCCGGGGGCATCGCCTCGACGCTGCTGAACTCGGCTCGCCGCGGCGGCCGCATGTCCGGCGACCTTGGGCTGTTCGAGGTCGATGAGTTCTGGCTCGATCGGATGACCGAGCAACTTCGTCCGCGTGCCGTCGTGCTCGCGAACCTGTTCCGGGACCAGCTGGACCGCTACGGCGAGCTGGAGACGATCGCCGACCGGTGGTCAGCCGTGGTCTCAGGGCTGCCGGACGAGACCCGGCTGGTGCTCAACGCCGACGACCCGCTGGTGGCGGATCTGGGCCGGGAGCGGGACAACGTCAGCTATTTCGGGATCGAGGACCCCGCGGTGGCGGTGGCCGAGATGCAGCACGCCTCCGATTCCAAGCACTGCCGGCGTTGCGGAGCCGCCTACACCTACGACGCGATCTACATGGGCCACCTGGGCCACTACCACTGTCCGGCCTGTGGCCAGACACGCCCGGTCCCTTCGATCCGCGCCGAGCAGATCAGGCTGGAGGGCACCGTCGCGGCCCGGTTCACCCTGCACACGGAGCAGGGCAGCCGCGAGGTCAAGCTCCCTTTGCCTGGGCTCTACAACGTCTACAACGCTCTGGCTGCGGCCGGCCTGTGCCTCGCTCTGGGGTCAACGCTCGAGGAAGTGGTGACCGGTCTGGAAGCGGTGACCGCTGCGTTCGGGCGGGCAGAGACGATCGAGATCGACGGGACCGCTCTCTCGATCCTGCTGATCAAGAACCCCGCGGGAGCCAACGAGATCATCCGCACGCTGGCCCTGGAGTCGGAGCCGTTGAGGTTGCTGGCGGTGCTCAACGACCTCGTGGCCGACGGCCGGGACGTGTCCTGGGTGTGGGACGCCGACTTCGAGCTCCTGTCCGACCGCGTCGAGCACGTGACCTGTTCGGGCACCCGAGCGGCTGAACTGGCGCTGCGCTTCAAGTACGCGGGCGTGCCGACCGAGCGCATCGAT
This sequence comes from uncultured Solirubrobacterales bacterium, assembly GCA_963744525.1. Lineage (GTDB taxonomy): Bacteria > Actinomycetota > Thermoleophilia > Solirubrobacterales > Solirubrobacteraceae > Palsa-465. The sequence goes on from CAVUTV010000012.1 coordinate 48,848, forward strand.
GTGGTCGGAGAGCTCCCGCGCGCGCTCGACCGGGCGCTGACCCAGTCGGCGGGGGAGCGGGTGTTCGCGCTGCCCACCTACACCGCTCTGCTGGCCCTCCGAGACGAGCTGTCGGAGCGTGGATACGTGCCCCAGTACTGGTCCGTCGAGAACGAAGGCGATCGATGAGCACGGTCATCTGGCACGACCTGGAGTGCGGTTCCTACCGTCGAGACCTGGAACTGTGGCGTGGCCTGGCCGATGGTCACGAAGGGCCTGTGCTCGACGTAGGCGCCGGCACTGGCCGGGTCTCGCTGGACCTGGCCCGGGCCGGGCACCCGGTCATCGCGCTGGACCGCGACGAGGAGCTCATGCAGGAACTGGAGCGCCGCGGTGAGGGGTTGCCCGTGCGCGCCGTGTGTGCGGATGCCCGGGACTTCACACTGGAACAGAAGGTGGGACTCTGCCTGGTGCCGATGCAGACGATTCAGTTGCTGGGTGGCCCCGAGGGGCGGAGGTCGTTCCTCGATTGTGCTCGCCGGCACCTGCTCCCCGGTGGGACGCTGGCGATCGCGATCACCGAGGAGCTGGAGACCTTTGAGGTGCAGGACGGCGGCCCCGGGCCGCTGCCAGACCTGGTCGAGCACGGAGGCGTCGTCTATTGCAGTCAGCCGACCGCGGTGCGCCAGGAGGCCTCGCAGTTCATCCTCGAGCGCCGCCGGGAGACGGTCGACCCGGCAGGCGATCGTCAGGTCAGCCACGACCGCGTGACCCTCGATCGCGTCTCCGTCGACGAGCTCCAGAGTGAAGGCCTCAGCGTCGGGCTGCGTTCGCTGCCGGCTCGGGAAATCCCTCCCACCCCGGAGCACGTCGGCAGTCAGGTGGTGATGCTCGGTGCGTGACGCCTCTGATGCCTCCCCCACCCTGCGCGTTTGCGCCCTGTATCCGGATCTGATGAACATCTACGCCGATCGCGGCAATCTGCTGCTGCTCCAGCGCCGATGTCAGTGGCGCGGCCTGGGTTTCCAGCTGTCTGGGGTTGGCCTGCAGGAGGAGCTCGATCCCGCTTCGGCCGACCTCTTCTACATGGGCGGTGGCCAGGACCGCGATCAGGCGCTGTGCGCGCGGGACCTGGTCGAGCACAAACAGGATGCCCTACGGCACGCGGCTGACCGCGGAGCGGTGATCCTTGCCGTGTGCGGCGGCTACCAGCTGCTCGGGCACAGCTATCAGATGGGCGATCAGACGCTTCCGGGCGCCGGCCTGGTGGATATCACCACGGTGCGCAGCGACGGTCCGCGACTGATCGGCAACGTGGCCATCGAGGTCGAGCTCGAACCGGGCCGGCGGGAGGTCCTGGCCGGCTTTGAGAACCATGGTGGACGCACCCATCTGGGCGCCCGGGCCAGCGCCCTGGGTCGAGTTCTGCACGGACACGGCAACAACGGGGTCGACCGCTACGAGGGAGTGCGTCAGGGCAACGTGATCGGTACCTACCTGCACGGACCGCTGCTGCCCAAGAACGTGTGGTTCGCCGACTGGCTGATCGCCGCCGCGCTGGGAATCCCGGAGCCCCTGGCCGAGCTGGATGATGAGCTGGAGGCACTGGCCCACAGAGACGCGCGCCGGGCGGCCGGGCTATGAAACGGGTCGTTGGACAGGGCAGGCTGGTAGCGGCGCTCCTCAGCGGGGCGCTGCTCCTGGCCGGGTGTGGATCGAGTTCGCTGGTGCAGACCACGAACAGCACCGCGACGGACAGCCCCACCGCCAGCTCCTCCACGTCGACCTCGACCTCGACGTCGACGCCCACGACCAGTTCGACGTCCACCACGAGCACACTGCCAGGGTCCGGGCGACCCTCGGTGACCCTGGGCGACAAGAACACCACCGAGCAGTTCATCCTCGGAGAGCTCTATGACCTGGCGCTATCCGCTCAGGGGTTTCAGGTCTCGCTGACGCGCAACATCGGGCCTCCAGGAGTCTCCTACCAAGCACTTGAGCAGGGCAATCTCAGCGTCTACCCGGAGTATCTGAACGTCTGGAACGACCAGGTGGTGCACGCCACCCATCAGGCCCACTCGGTGGCCGGCGCATACGTCCTTGGCGAAACGTGGGCAGCGGACCACCAGCTGGAGCTCCTCACCCCCACCCCGGGTTCTGACACGAGTGGGATCGCGGTGACATCCGCGTTCGCCCGCCAGAACCACCTGCGCACCCTGGCTGATCTGGCGCGTCTGTCCCCGACGCTTTCGTTGGGCGTCCCGTTGGGGTTCGCCCCGAGCTCGATCAGGCTGCCCGAGCTCGAGGCCACCTATGGACTCACCCCCGCGAACACCGAGACGGTGGTGATCGGCGATCAATATGGCGACCTGCAGACCGGGAAGGTCCAGGCCGCCTACATCCAGAGCACGGATGCGCAGCTGTCCAGCCCCCTGTTCAGGGCACTCGGCGACCCTCGCCATGTGTACGGGTTCGGGAACATCGTGCCCGTGGTCACGGCTTCGACGCTGGCAGCCGAGGGTCCAGCGTTCGTGGAGATCCTCAACCGGGTCGACGCGCTGCTCACCACACGGGTGCTGCGGTCACTGAACGCCCAGGTCGACCTGCAGCACCTGGACCCACTCGCGGTGGCCAAGCAGTTCCTGGAGCAGCGCGGGGTGGTGTCCTCATCCACCGCACCGTGATGGGTGCGGGCAGCGGGTCAGACGCCGCTTGACCCGAACCCGCCCTCACCGCGTGCGGTGACGTCCAGCTCCGGGACCTCGTCCACCATGAGCAGCGCGACCGGCGAGATCACGAGCTGGGCGATCCGGTCTCCGGCCGCCAGGCTCCAGCTGCTGGCAGGATCGGTGTTGAGCAGCAGCACCTGGATCTCGCCCCGGTAGCCGGAGTCGATCAGACCGGGCGCGTTCACCACGCTGATGCCGTGCCGTGCGGCCAGACCAGAGCGGGGAAGTACCAGTCCGGCGCAGCCCTCTGGGATCGCCACCGCGACGCCCGTGCGCACCGTGGCCCGGTGTCCGGGGGCCAGCTCGGCTCCCTCCAGCGCGTACAGGTCCAGCCCGGCATCACCCGGGTGGGCCCGGGTGGGCAGGATCGCTCGGGGGTCAAGGCGCTGGACCTGCAGTACGCCGTGGCTGCTCACCGCCCCGCTCAAGCTTCAGGCGGCCGGCCTAAGCCCGCGGTTCGGACAGCGCGAATGGGGCGTAGCGCGCGGCCACCGGAGGCGCGAGCCGGACGGACACCCGAACGCCGTCTGGCGTGTCCTCCCGGGTCAGATCTCCGGCCAGCTCATGGAGCTCGGCCAGGCGCCCGCCGTCCTCGTAAGGGATCAGCAGCTCGATCTCGCGCAGCGTGCGTGAGAACTCATCCTCGATCCGGTGAGCCAGCTCCTCCAATCCCTCACCGGTCAGCGGCGAGACGAGCACCGCACCGGGGTGGCGATTGGTCAGCTGCTGACGGCGTTCGGCGGACACCAGGTCGGCTTTGGAGAGCACCAGCACGCGGGGAGCATCGTCGGCGCCGATCTCGGTCAGCACGTCCTCCACGGCCCGGGCCATCGTGATCAGTTCCTCTTCCGGAGCCGAGGCGTCGACCACGTGCAGGATCAGGTCGGCCCGGCGCGTCTCCTCCAGGGTGGCTCCGAACGCGTCCACCAGCTGGTGGGGCAGCTTGCGGATGAAACCGACCGTGTCGGTCAGAAGGTAATCCCGGCCCCCGGCGCGCAGCACACGCGTGGTGGGGTCCAGCGTGTGGAACAGGCGATCCCGGACGCCGACCTCCGCTCCGGTGAGGGCGTTCAGCAGGGTCGACTTCCCGGCATTGGTGTAGCCGGCCAGCGCCACCTGCGGGAGCTGGGCCCGCTCGCGCTCGGCGCGCATCACCGAGCGGCTGGAGCCGACCTGGCTCAGGCGCCGCTTCAGAGCGGCGATCCGGTCGCGAGCCAGGCGCCGGTCGGTCTCGATCTGAGTCTCGCCAGGACCCCGGGTGCCGACGCCGCCGCCGAGGCGCTCCAGGTGGGTCCACAGCCCCCGCATCCGCGCCAGGTTGTACTGCAGCTGGGCCAGTTCGACCTGGAGCTTGCCCTCGGCCGAATGGGCGTGGGCGGCGAAGATGTCCAGGATGATGGCGGTGCGGTCGATGACCGGCACGCCCAGTTCCTGTTCCAGGTTGCGCTCCTGCCGGGGGCTGAGCTCGTCATCGACGGCGACCAGATTCGCGTCCGCGCGGCCGATCTCGCGCTTGATCTCAGTCAGCTTGCCCGCACCCAGGTAGCTGTTGGGGTGCGGCTGATCCCGGCGCTGGACGACGCTGCCCACGGCAGCGACCCCGGCGGTCCGCAGAAGCTCCTCCAGCTCGGCCAGTTCCTCCTCGCCGCCCTCGGGCAGCGCGGCGATCATGTAGGCCCGCTGACGAGCCCGGCCGGCCAGCTGGCCGTTACCGTTGCCTCGATTCGTGGAGTCAGATTCGCGTGTTCGGGACACTAGTGTTTCGTTGCGGAAATTCGGTGCCACCAAGAGGGGCCAATGGTGGATGCCGGGCAAGGACGCAGGAGCCGCGGCGCAGCAGCGCTGCGCGAGGCGACGAGGACGCCGCCCGGCGCCGCCAGGGGCGCCTCGACTGGCATCCAATTTCTGAAACGGAACACTCAATCGATGGTAGTCGCCGCGCGGTCGTCCAACTGTTACGGACGGCGGGGTTAGAGCCGCCGGATCCGCTCCACCGCCTCCAGGAGCCGGTCATCCGGGGTGGTCAGTGAGATCCGGAAGAAGCCCTCGCCGCTGCGGCCGTAGGCGCCCCCGGGTGAGATCACCACCGCGGCCTGCTCGAGCACGTGTTCGCAGTAGGCGGCCGAGGATTCAAAGCCGGGCGGGATCGGAGCCCACACATAGATCGTGCCCTTCGGCGGGGTGACGTTCACGCCGGCCTCGGTCAGGGCCGCGCAGACCAGATCTCGCCGGCGCTGGTACACGGCGTTCATGGCCGCCACGTCGGCGTCGACCTCGGGCTGCAGAGCCGCCACCCCGGCCAGCTGCACCGCCTCGAACAGGCCGGAGTCGATGTTGGACTTCAGGCGCCAGAACTGGGCGATGGCCTCGGCGTTGCCGACGATCGCCGCGCAGCGCCAGCCGGTCATGTTGTAGCCCTTCGACAGCGAGAACACCTCTACGCCGATGTCCTTTGCTCCCGGTGTGGCCAGGAATGAGGGCGCCACATACCCCTCGTAGGTCGTCTCGCTGTAGGCATTGTCGTGGACGGCCAGGAACCCGTGCCTCCCGGCCAGTGCCACGATCTCCTCGAACAGCCCGTCGGGCACCACCGCACCGGTTGGGTTATTGGGGTAGTTGAAGAACATCAGCCTGGCGCGGCGTAGCGCGGCCTCGTCGATCGACTCCAGGTCCGGAGCGAACCCGCGCTCGGGACGTAGCGGCATCAGGACCGGCTCGCCTCCGGTCAGGACGGGGCCGGCCGTGTACACCGGATAGCCGGGGTCCGCGGCCAGCGCGATGTCGCCGGGATCCAGGAAGGCCAGATTCAGGTTGAAGATGCACTCCTTGGCCCCGATCGCGGGCATCACCTCGGTCTCAGGATCCAGCGTGACCCCGAAGCGACGCTCGTAGAACGCGGCCACGGCCTCGCGGAAGTCCTGGCGACCCCGATTGGTCGGATAGCGGTGCGTGGCCGGGTCAGCCACGGCGCGCTCGGCGGCGGCCACGATCGGCGGGTATGTGGGCGTGTCGGGGTCGCCAATTCCGAGGCTGATCACGTCCACCCCGGCGGCCTGCTTGGCGGCGATCTTCCGCTCCAGCTCGGCAAACAGGTAAGGAGGGATCTTGTCCAGACGGCTACTCGGTCGCATGCAGCTCCTCGATGAACTCGGCCGAAAGGCTGCCCCGGAACACCGGGACGGCCCAACCCGACAGATTGATGTGCAGATCCTCCCCCACCTCGACGGTCAGCTCGCCTCCATCCAGCTCGACCACGACCGGGGAGCTTCCCCCAGCCACGACGTGAGCCACGGCGGCGCCGGTGGCACCGGTGCCGCTGGCTGCCGTCTCCCCCACGCCGCGCTCAAAGATCCGCGCCCGGATCCGGCCGCTTCCGGTCCGGCAGTACCAGGAGACGTTGGTGCGATTGGGAAACAGCTCGTGGTGCTCGACACCGGGGCCGATCGCGGTGAGATCGAGTCCCTCCAGGGCGGAGAGCCCCTCGACCGCGAACACGCACTGCGGATTGCCGACCTGCACGTGCTGGAAGCCCACCGTCCTTCCGTTGATCTCCAGCTGACCCCTGCCGTCGGCGTCCCCGCCGGGAAAGTCTTGGCTCTGCAGGCGGGCTGCGCCCATATCGACGACACAGGTGCTGGGCGACGTGATCCGAGGACGTAGTTGGCCTGCCGCAGTCTGGAGCGTGAAGGTGTCCTGGTCGGTCCACCCTCGCCGGCGCAGGTAGAGGATCGCCTCGCGGGCGCCGTTGCCCGACAGGTCGGATTCCGAGCCGTCGGGATTGAAGATCCGCATGCTGGCCACGGACTCGCCGTCATCCGCCTGTGACAGGAGCAGGATCCCGTCGGAGCCGATCCCTGTGTGTGGCGCGCAAAGGCGGCGAATCCGTCCTTCGGTCAGCTCGAAGGGAAGCTCCGTGGCCTCGAAGATCACATAGTCGTTGCCCAGCGCCTGCCACTTCTCGAAGTTCACGGCGCCCGAGTCTAGTGTCGTGAAGCGGAAATCCGGCCCGGGTCAGCTGCGAGCGCCGGCGCCCCCGCGCCAGAGCTGGAGGATCTCCTCCGCGGCTGTCGCCGCCGAGCCAGACGTGAGGTCGATCTCCTGAACGGAGGCGAGTTTGCGCATCCAGGTCAGCTGGCGCCGCGCGTAGTTCCGAGTCCGGCGCTTCATGCCCTCCACGTCGCCTCCGAGGAGCTCCTGGAAGCCGAGGGCCTTGCGGGCTGTCACGCTGGCCCCGGCGGCGTTGGCACGGCGCACCTCCTCCTCGGCGCCGGCGGCGATCATCGCGTCAACGCGAGCGTCGATCTGGGGATACAGGGCGGACCGCTCCATCACGAGGCCGGCCAGCAGGGTCGGTACCCGCATGTGATCCGTCCACAGCTCCGAGGATTCCGGAGGTGGCTCAAGCTCCCCCATGTCGAGGAGCTCCAGGGCACGTACCACGCGCTGGCGATCGCTCGGCTCGATCTCGGCTGCCGCCCAGGGTGCGCGCTCGGCCAGCACCGCGTGCAGGGCCTCCGGGCCGCGCTCGGCGAGTTCGAGCACCCACCGTTCTCTGACTCCCTCAGGCGGCGGCGGGCGAAGCGACAGCTGGCTGAGTGCAGAGCGCAGATACAGGCCTGTTCCGCCCACCACAATCGGGCGCCGGCCCGACGCGAGCAGGTCGTCGATCTCGGCGTGCGCCAGCTCCGCGTACTGCCCGGCGCTGAACTGAGCGTCGACGGGCAGGAAGGAGATGAGCCGGTGTTCAAGGCGCGCTCGCTCGCTCGCGGTTGCCGCTCCGGTCAGGATCTCCAGCCCCTGGTAGACCTGCAGCGCGTCGGCCGAGACGGCCACCGGGTCCTCCCCGGCTCGGCGCAGGCCATCGGCCAGCGCCAGCGCCACGGACGTCTTGCCAACGCCCGTGGGTCCGAACAGCGCGATCACGTCGGCGTTGGCCATGAGCAGGGAGTATCTACACTCCGGCGCCCATGTCCCTGGTTGACGGAACGGTCCTGATCACTGGCGCCACCGGAGGAATCGGCCAGGCGGTCGCGCGGGCGTTCGCCTCCCGAGGGGCCGAGGTGATCCTGTCCGGCCGCCGCCAGGAGGTGCTTGACCCGCTGGCCCAGCAGCTCGGCGGCCGCGCGATCCCCGGCGATCTCGCTTCACGGGATGACGTGGAGCGCCTGATCAACGCCGCCGGCGCGGTAGATGTGCTGGTGGCCAATGCTGCGCTGCCGGCCACCGGTCACATCACCGAGCTCTCCCAGGAGCAGATCGACACGATGCTGGAGGTCAACCTGCGGGCGCCGATCGCCCTCGCCCGGGCCCTGATCCCGGGGATGGTGGAGCGCGGGCACGGACACCTGGTGTTCGTCTCCTCCCTGTCGGGGCGGGTGGCGTCTCCGCTCTCGTCGCTTTACAACGCCACGAAATTCGGCCTGCGCGGCTTCTCACTCGGCGTGCGAGAGGACCTGCGCGGCACCGGCGTCGGCGCCTCCGTGATCCTGCCCGGCTTCATCAGCGACGCCGGCATGTTCGCCGAGTCGAAAGTGAAGCTGCCGCCTGGTGTGGGCACCAAGAGCCCCGATGAGGTCGCCTGCGCCGTGATCAGCGCAGTGGAGCGTAATCGGGCAGAGGTCGCGGTGGCTCCGGTCGGCCTGCGACTCGGCGCCCAGTTCGCCTCGGCGTTCCCGTCGGTGGCTTCCAAGGTCACGCGGCTGACCGGCGGTGACAAGGTGGCGCGGGATCTGGCCGAAGGTCAGATGGACAAACGCCCCAGCTGAGCCTGCTGACCCCGCTGAGCCGAAGCGCTCAGCGATGCGCCTGCGTGCCCTCCCCGCGGCGCACCTCGTCACGGGGCGCCCCGTCGAGTGGGGGCTCGGGACTATTCATTGCTTCGGTCGGGGCCTCACGGCGCTGCGGTTCCTCGCGCTGGACATCGTGCTCGCCAGTGACGTTGGCCAGCGCCGCGATGATCTCGTCGGCCAGCTTGGCGCCCTCCTCTCGGCGCTCCGGCGTGGCCTGGATCCGGACGACCACCTCCTCCCCGTCGATCTCCTCCAGCAGGACGCTGGGTGGGGTGCGGGTCGGGGTGTCCACCTCGCTGTCCAGGATGCCCTGCACGTGCGAGGGCCTGACTCCAGAGCTCAGCGTCACCTTGACGTCGACCGAGTCGGGCTCGCGCAGCGGCACCACCACCGCGGCCAGCACCACGTTGTTGGGGATCTGGATGCGATCATCGCCGCGGGCCAGCGTCGTGTAGAGCAGGCCCTGCTGGCTGACGATGCCCTCCACCGTACCGCCCACGGCGCCGGCCTGGAGGCGGATTCGCTCGCCCAACCGGAACGGGCGGGCGCTGAGCAGGACCATGCCAGCAAACAGGTTGCCCAGCGTCTGCTGGGCGGCGAGACCGACGACGACAGCCGTGAACGCGCCGCCGACCAGCAGGGCATGGAAGGAGATTCCGGCCACGGCCAGCGCCGCGAGCACGGTTGCGGCGACCGCGCCGAGCCGGACCAGGAACTCCACCGGGCCCGCGGTGGAGGGATCCATACGGCGGAAGAAGGCCGGAGCGATGCGGCTGAGGTCCACCGAGATCATCCAACCGAGGACCAGGACAGCAATCACGGCGATGGCCGTGAACAGACCGTGAGGCAGATACCAGTTGGCCACATGCTTGTGGTAGCTGTGACCGTGACTGTTGGTGAAGAGATGGTGGGCGTAATAGGTCTTCAACGCGAAGTGGTGGTTCATGACGCTGTCGCCCCAGATCACCAGGACCAGCGCCACCACCAGCACCACGAGTCGCCGCCGGGAACGCTGCACTTCACGGCGGTTGACCTCAAAGTCCAGCCCGACCGCCGCCCAGGCGTCACTGCGGGTCTCGAACATGCGATCCAGGCTCAGATCAGGGCGTCTCTTGAGGAAGTTCTTCATCGCTGTGGTCTCAGAATAACCTCGGGGCGGGCGGCTCCGGCTGAGGTGCCCGCGAACGTTGACTCAGGTCAGATTGTCGCTCAAGACGGTTGCTTTCAAACCTTCTGGACGACTGCGTGCTGCTCTGCAGCCGCCGCTCGCGCTCTCCTGGGGCGTGCTGTGGCCCTTCGACCAACCGGGCCAGCCGCCGGCGCTCTGCAGGCGGCGCGTACGCCCCCTGACGGTACAGATCTCGATAGATGTTCATCAGCTCGGGCCGGTTCTCGGCCAGCCAGGCCATGAACACGTCACGCACTCCGCGGCGCAGATGCAGGGCTATCCCGGTGACGTAACTGGCTCCGGCTTCCGTGGCCAGACGCACAACTTCGGCCACCTGCTCCGGGTCGTCGTTGATCCCCGGCATCAGCGGCGCCACCAGAACCCCCGTGCGGATTCCTGCCGCCGACAGCTCGGCCAGAGCGTCCAGTCGCGTCCGCGGGTTCGGCGTGCGCGGTTCGGTGGCCCGCCACGCTTTCGGCTCCAGCGTGGGGATCGACAGCGCCGCGCTGAAGTCGGTCACCCGGCTGAGCTCCTTCATCAGCTCCAGATCGCGTAGCAGCAGCGGTGACTTGGTCAAGACCGAGCAGGGGTTGCGGGCATCCCGGAGCGCCTGCCAGATGCCGGGCATCAGCTCATAGCGTCCCTCCACCCACTGGTATGGGTCGGTGTTGGTGCCGAGCGCCACGTGCTCCCCCTCCCACGAGGGTTTGCCCAGCTCGGCCCGCAGACGCTCGGGAGCATTGACCTTGACCACGATCTCCCGCTCGAAATCCCGGCCAGCGTTCCAGCCCAGATATTCGTGCGTAGGCGACTGAAGCAGTAGGTACAGGCGTGGGTGCATCCGCGGTAGGGATTGATCGTCCAGCGGAAAGGAACCTGGGATGCCTCGGGTACCCGATTGAGGATCGTCTTGGCCCGGACCTCGTAGAAACGGGTGTCGATCGCCTCCGGCGCGTCGAAGTGGCGCACGACCGCATCCCGGTATCCCGGCAGCGAGAGCTGCGGGTCGTCTTTCAGAGACTGCTGAGACCAGCGCACGAACGTATGTTCGCATGGCGGGCAGATGGATGCCCATTCCAGGTCTTAAAGGGAGCTAGCGCCGCAGCTTGAACGTCTGACCGGCGCTCGGGTTGTCAGTGCGCGGAGGCGCGGGCCAGCAGCGACATCTCGCCCGTCAGCGTCTGGCTGGTGGCGCCGGTTACGTCGACCATCACCAGATCGCCCTCGGCGGCCAGGCCGTCGAAGTTGACCACCTTGTTGTGGCGTGTCCGTCCGCGCAGCCTCGTAGCGTCGGTACGCGATGGACCCTCCACGAGCACCTCCAAGGACCGGCCCACGAAGCGCTGGGCTTGTTCGGCCGCGCGGCGTTGGATCACCTCCACCAGGCGCTCGATGCGCTCCACCTTGGCCTCGTGCGGGATCTGATCCTGCATCTCCGCGGCTTCGGTCTCCCGGCGGGGTGAGTAGAGGAACGTGAAAGCGCCGTCGTAGCCGACCTGCTCGGCGACGGTGAGCGTTTGCTCGAAGTCAGCCTCGGACTCCCCCGGAAAACCGACGATGATGTCCGTCGTCAGCGCGCAGTCGGGGACGTGCTCGCGGATCAGGGCAACGCGATCCAGGTAGCGCTCACGCGTATAGGTGCGGCGCATCCGTTTGAGGACGGCGCTGGAGCCCGATTGCAGGGGAAGATGGATGTGCTCACACAGGGCCGGAAGCTCGGCATGAGCCCGGATCACGTCCTCACGCATGTCCTTGGGATGCGGGCTGGTGTAGCGGATCCGCTCCACTCCCTCCACCGCATCGAGGCGCGTGAGCAGATCGGCGAATGACAGCCGCGCCTGTGGCGGAAGATCGCGTCCGTAGGAGTTCACGTTCTGGCCCAGCAGGGTGACCTCGCGCACTCCGTCCCCGGCCATTCGCTCCACCTCTCGTACCAGCTCCCCGGGGTCCCGGCTGACCTCGCGGCCGCGGGTGGAGGGCACGATGCAGTAGGAACAGACGCAGTTGCAGCCGACGCTGATCTGCACCCAACCCTGGTAGCGGCGAGCCCGCTTGGCCGGGAGGTGTCCGGTGAACCCTTCGAATTCGAAGTAGCCCTGGGCACTGAGCGAGTCGCTGGTCAGGAACTCGGCCAGCTTGTGCACCTGACCCGGCCCAAAGGCGACGTCGACGAACGGGAAGCGCGAGAACACCTCCTGCTTGACCGACTGGGCCCAGCACCCGCCCACGCCGATCACCGTGTCCGGCGCCTGGCGCTTGATCGAGCGCGCCTCGTACAGATGGGAGATGAAACGCTCGTCAGCCTTCTCCCGGATCGAGCAGGTGTTGAACAGGATCAGATCCGCCTCCCCACGAGAGGCAGCCTCTTGGTAGCCGAGCGACTCCAGCATGCCCTTCATGTGCTCGGAGTCGTGCTCGTTCATCTGGCAGCCGAACGTCGTCAGGTGATAGCGGAGCATCGTCAGAAGGGTATCCAGACGGCTCGCCAGCTCGAGTGCGCCCGGCCGCGGTTCACCCCGCTGGCACCCGCGAGTCGGCGGAGCAGCGTTAGGTCAGACGGCGGGGCGCGGGTTCAGCCGTGCCCCGCCAGACCGCAAGCGATCAGCGATACGCCACGAGGTCGTCACCGGCCGGGACCACCAGGAGGCCTCCGGAGGTCGCAAGACCGACCGGTGGAGCGGCCGCACCGTCGCCCTGGCTTATCTGAGCTCCCGCATCGACCTGCCAGTCAACCTGCCCGCTGGATGCGGAGAGCGCGTACACCTCGCCGGAGCCGCCGGCCACGATGACCTGGTCTCCCGCCACGATCGGGGTCGTCCAGAGCGTGCCATCGCCGCTGAAGGACCAATCGACGGATGAGCCGGGAGTAGCGCCCTCGGCCGACAGCACGCCGTTCTCCAGGTTGAAGACCTGCGACGGGCTGACGGCAGGCGGCGGTCCGGAGCTGCGGAAGGAGCTCAGCACCGAGCCGGTGCCGGCATCCAGCACGGCCGGGAACGAGTTGTCGATTACGTAGACGTGACCGTCTCCGAGCACGGGTGTAGACCCGCCGCCGCCTTCGCAGGCCGTGTCTCGCCACCAGTTCAGGCTGCCCGAATCCGGCGAGAAATCGTACGTCTGGCCGCAGGCGTAGCTCACGTACACGCCGGTCGAGGAGACCGCCGGAGAACTGACGTCACCATTCTCCACGGGCGCTGACCAAGCGAGCGCCCCGTCAGATTCATTGACGGCATACAACGTCCCCCCGTCTCCGGCGCCGGACGTGTAAACCATGCCCCCGTAGGCTGTGGGAGGCGCGGTGAACGAATATTGATCTGGGAGTTGGGTGGCCCAGTTCAGCGTGCCAGTGGACGCGGAGAAGGCTTCCATCGTCCCGCTGGCGTTCTCCACGAAGACCTGTCCTGTGTCGTAGGTCAGACCGGCCCAGCCACTGGACCCGCCGAGCAGCACAGGGCCCCAATCACGGTCGCCCGTCGACGCGTCCAACGCGTACAGCGCCGGATCACCCGGACTGACGCCCGCGGCGATCACGAACACCTGCCCGTTCGCGATCAGCGGGTAGGAGACTTGCGCGCCGAGACTGACGGACCAGAGTTCCTCCGCCGAGGTGGAGAAGTCGTCAGGGGAATACCCGGTGTGCTGCGCATTCATCAGATAGCCAGTCGCCGCGGTGCCGTCCGACGACACCGTGCCAGTTGGTGTGGATCTGACCGCAGTCGAATGCTTTTTCACCAGGCTCGTCCGCTTGCTCCCGACCGGTTTGCTGCTCCGGCCGTTGTGGGCCGTCACGATCACCCGGAGCCGACGACCCACATCGACGCGCCCGAGCCGGTAGAGACGGACAGGCCCGGCCTCGATGGTCGTGCAGCGCCCCCTGCTAGTGCAGCGCTGCCAGCGATACGTGAACGCCGACGGATCGTGAGTCCACTTGCCGTGAGAGGCGGTAAGAATCGTCCCCTGTACCGCACGGCCGCTGATCCGCGGGACCGAGCGGTTAGCCGGCCGGCTCGCGACCTGCGCGGTGGCTGAGGTTGCAGTGAGCAGCGCAACGGCGACTGCCCCCGTAAGTGCCCACGCCCTCATGACTCACACCCTCCCTTGTGTTCGCCCGATCCCCCGAGAACGATAACCCGGATTGAGGCGTATTACCAGCCCTCCCGCGCCATCGGTGATACCCCGTGCAAAAAAGAGGCGCCCCGTCACAGGGGCGCCTCAAATCAACCACTACGTATCCAGGCTCAGCTCACGAGCAGGTGGTGGCCCACGTGCATTCGTCGAAGCCGTTTCCGGTCGAGTTCGGCGCTGACGGCGTGCCGATCACGTTGCCGCTGGAATCGGTGAGTTGCATCTCCTCGCTGGTCTTCAGTGCCGGATTGGCACCGTTGACGGTCAGCGAGCCCCATCCCGGGTTGCTGAGATTGGGCAGCGCGGCGAAGCCCGCGTTGGTGCCGATCTCCAGCGGTGTCTCCTCGATCCACTCGGCTGTATCCATCGTCGACGAGTACGGCACGGTGGTCGTGTAGGACTCGCTGCGCGTCAGATCCTGGATCGTGATGTTCCAGACCTCCGGCGCGGTCTGGGTCAGCGACGCGTGCATCTGGTCACCCGGCTGCACGGTCATGCTGGTGATCTGCAGTTCCGGCGCAGGCACCAGCTCATACCAGGCGTCGTAGGACGTCGACCCGTTTGCCGCCACATCCTGCTCGGTGCCGGTCTGGATCAGCGTGTTGTCGCCGGCCGAACAGCCCGCGTCGACGCAGCCACCGCCGATTCCGATCCAGTCGGCCGAGTCCTCAGCCTGACCCGATGTGTGCTGGGTCGCCGTGGGCACCGTCCAGTTTCCGGTGATGGAACTGAACAGCTTGCTGCCCTGTTCCAGAGTGCCCTGCTGATAGCCGAACCAGTTGCTACTGGTATTGGTGTTGAACCCCAGGTGTGTCACTCGGAGCAGCTGCCCTCCCGGGGCAAAGTGAGCCGAGGCGCTGCTAGTGAATGCCAAGCACGACACTGCACACACACAAGCCGCCAGGCCGATGCGTATGCGCGCGCGAGAACCGATCTTGGAGATCATCTCGCTCCTTTTCTCGGTGGACCCGCGAGCCAACGGTCCGCCGTATCCCTGCCAATCCGGCCCGCAGTTAATCCTTCTACCCGGGATCGCCGGAAAATGATCCCCCCGGGGCCGCGGAGGGCTCCGGGGCAGCTCTGGCGCTCCGCATCCCGGCACTGAATCCGGGCAGCACGAACTCGACCCGCGCCCCCCGCTCACCGGGACTGTCGCCGATCCGGGCCTCACCACCGTGCGCCTCGACGATCGCCCGCACGATCGACAGGCCCAGCCCGGCTCCGCCGGCCACGCGGGAGCGGGATCGATCGGTGCGATACAGCCGTTCGAACACCCGTGTGCGCTCCTCGACCGGAATCCCCGGACCGTCGTCGAGCACCGCGAAGTTGAGCCGGCCGGCACCCACTTCGGTGACCTCGAGGCGGACAAGCCCGGTGGCCTCGGAGGTGTGGTCGATCGCATTGCCGGCCAGGTTCCGCACCGCCTGGGCGAGCTGGTCGGGGTCGGCGTGCAGGGTCCCCTCGGGCACATGCCCGAGCTCGAAGCGCCGCTTAGCGGTGAGGGTCAGCCCGTCCCACAGGTCGTTCACGAACGGCGCCAGGTCGATCGGCTCGGCGCGCAAAAAGTCGGCCCGCTCGGCGGCGGTGAGCAGCAGCAGGTCATCGACCAACCGCGACATGCGCGTGACCTCTGCCTGCACGACCCTCTCCACCCGCCTGACCTCGGCCGTGGAGGGGTGCTCCGCCTCAGCCAGCACCTCCAGCTGGCCGCGGATCACCGTCAGGGGAGTGCGCAGCTCATGCGACGCGTCGGCCATGAACTCGCGCTGACCCTGGAAGGCGATCTCCAATCGATCCAGCATGTGATTGAAGGAGTCGGCCAGCACGCGGACCTCCTCTCCGCCGCCGGCCGGGTCCTCCATGCGCGGCTCGAGCTCACCAGAATCGACGCGGGCCGCCACTCCCGCCAGGCGCCGGAGAGGGGCGGTGACCCTCTCGCCGGCCACGTACGAGGCCACCAACGCCAGCACCAGGCCGAGCGCACCGGCCAGGACGAACGCCCGGGCGATGCTGTGCTGGGCCGCCTCGACGCTGCTCAGCGGTTCGCCGGCGCCGACGACGATCCGCATTCCGGCGACTGTGGTGGCTCGCTCCAGGATGCGCGTGCTGCCCACGTCGGGGAGCCGCACCTTGGAGTAGCCCAACCGGGGCACGGCAAGACCGGCGCTCTCCCGGTCCTCCTGCGCCTGCACACCCGCCGACTCGCCTGGCTCGGGACCCGCCGGCTGGCCAAACAACTCTGGATGGTTGCTGGCCGGAGCGTGGCCGGGGATCAGGACATACAGGAGCGTCGAAGTGGCCTGGTAGGGCTGGCTCTTCACGTAGCGCGCAGCCTCGGTCCGCAGCGTTCCGGCCGATTGGCCGCCCTGTGCCCCGATCGTCCCCACCATCTGATTCACATCGCTGTGCAGATCGAGGTCGATCTGCCGCTCCAAGCTCGTGCCCGTCTGCAGGTACACGACCGCGAACACCAGCACCGCGGCAATCAGCATCACGGCGGCCACCCAGGCGGTCAGCCGCCATCTGAGGCTGCGCGGCCGGCTAACGCGCAGCGTCCGCATCGAAGCGGTAGCCGACCGTGCGCACGGTGATGATCGGCGCCGGGCTGTCCGGCAGCCGCAGCTTCCGGCGCAGGTACCCGATGTACACGTCCACCACGTTGGTCCCGGGGTCGTAGTCATACCCCCACACAGCGCGGAGGATCTGCTCGCGGGTGAGGACCCGATTGCGGTTGCGCATGAGGTAGCTGAGCAGCTCGAACTCCGTGCTCGAGAGGCGGATCAGCCCCCCGCGCCGGTGCACCTCGCGAGTGATCAGGTCGAGCTCGACGTCGCCGCCGGTGATGACCGTGCTGGGCGCCTCAAAGGCAGCGCGCAGTTGGGCTCGGATCCGAGCGGCGAGCTCGCGCAGCGAGAACGGCTTGACCAGGTAGTCCACCAGGCCGGCGTCCAGCCCGGCGATCCGGTCATCGATGTCGCTGCGAGCCGTGAGCGCGATCACCGGCAGCGACGGCTTGCTCTCGCGGATCGCTGCCAGCACCTGCATGCCACTGCGACCGGGCAGCATCAGATCCAGGACGACCAGATCGACTGAGTCATCCAGTGCCCGGTCGGTCCCGCTGATTCCATCCAGCGCGGTCAGCACGTCGTAGCCGTAGCTGCGCAGGCCGCGCTGGAGGAAGTCGACGATCCCGGGCTCGTCCTCGATCACGAGAATCACTCCCGCCCTGGTGGTCGGCGCCGCTTCGGCCATGGCGCGATCATAGGCCCCTCGTCCTCGGCGAGAGACCGCGCGTGCGACCCTTCGAAGAGTCCTCTCACCCGGGACTGAAGGGGAATTCAGCTGGTTGGGGCAAAACACTCTCGCGATGCCAGTTAGAGATCAGAGCGTGCAGAGCCCCGGGACAGTCGCGAACCGCTCACGTCGTCGGGCTCCCGCCCGGCGCCGGCTCGAGCTCCCCGGAGACGGTCCGGACGGCAACGAGGTGCTCACGACGGCCACCGGTGTGGTCCTGATCGTTCTGTTGGCGGCGCTCGGCGTGACGATCGTGTTCATCGGCCGGCTCCTGTCCGAGCACCTGTTTATCGGTTTCCTGCTGCTAGGACCCGTGGTGCTGAAGATGGCCAGCACCGGCTACCGGTTCACCCGCTACTACAGCGGCAGTCCGGCTTATGTCGAGAAAGGGCCGCCCTGGATGCCGCTCCGGCTGATCGCCCCGATTGTCGTGGCCACGACACTGGCCGTGTTCATCACCGGCATCGTGCTGATCATCGTCGGTCCGCTGCATCGTGATCCGTGGTCTCTGCTCCACAAGGTGGCGTTCATCGTCTGGGTCGCGTTCACGGCGCTGCACGTGATCGGCCATCTGCCTGAGATGAGCCGGCTGCTGGGAGTCCGGGCCGAGGTGCTGCAGCTGCCCGGCATCCGCACCGACCTGGAGCGCGAGCGGCTGGCCGAACGTCACGCCGGCGAGGACACCCCGCCGACGGCGGCGGGAGTGGCGCGCGTCGCCGGAGGAGCTGGTGCGGGCGCCCGTCTGATGCTGATCGGAGGCTCGCTGGCGGTCGGCCTGGTGATCGCGCTGCTGTTGATCCCGGACTTCCACACCTGGACCACGCTCCAGCCGCTCCTGCATCACCACGACGGCGGGCATTGAGCTTCCCTTATTTGTCTAGCGAGAGGTCAGCGGGCGTACTCCACTGAGCGGGACTCGCGGATCACCGTGACCTTGATCTGTCCCGGGTACTCGAGCTCCTTTTCGATCTCGCGGGCGATCTCGAACGACAGGATCGTCGCCTTGTCGTCGTCCACTGCCCCCGGGGCGACCATCACGCGGATTTCCCGACCGGCCTGCATCGCGTAGACCTTGTCGACGCCCTCGTGGCGGGTCGCGATGTCCTCCAGATCGCGCAGGCGTTTGACGTACTGCTCCAGAGACTCTCCGCGCGCGCCAGGACGAGCACCGGACAGAGCGTCGGCCGCCTGCACGATCACCGCCTCGATCGTCTGCGGCTCCACCTCGTTGTGGTGGGCCTCCATCGCGTGGGCCACCGCCTCGGTCTCTCCGTAGCGGCGGGCCAGCTCGCCGCCGACCAGGGCGTGCGGGCCCTCCACCTCGTGGGTCACCGCCTTGCCGATGTCGTGCAGCAGCGCGGCGCGGCGCGCCGTCTTGGGGCTGGCCCCTAGCTCTGAGGCCATCATTCCGGCCAGCCGGGAGACCTCCACCGAGTGCGCCAGCACGTTCTGTCCGTAGCTGGTCCGGAACTTGAGCCGGCCCAGCACCTTGACGATCTCCGGGTGCAGTCCCTGGACACCGGCTTCGAACATGCCCTCCTCGCCGGCCTCGATGATGTGCGCCTCCAGCTCGGACTTGGCCTGGTAGTACATCTCCTCGATCCGAGCCGGGTGGATGCGTCCATCCTGCAGGAGCTTCTCCAGGGTCAGCCGGGCGATCTCGCGGCGCACGCCGTCGAACCCGGACAGCACCACTGCCCCGGGGGTGTCGTCGATGATGAAGTCCACGCCGGTGAGGTTTTCCAGCACACGGATGTTGCGCCCCTCCCGGCCGATGATCCTGCCCTTCATGTCATCAGAGGCCAGGTGCACCACCGACACGGTGGTCTCGGCCGCATGACCGGCCGCCAGGCGCTGCATGCACACCGACAAAATGTTGCGCACGCGTCGCTCAGCGTCGCGCCGCGTCTCCTCCTCGATCTGCCGGATCGTCCGGGCCGCAGCCTGCCGGGCGTCATCCTCGACTTCCTGTAGCAGGATCTGCTTGGCCCGAGCGGCGGACAGACCCGAGACTCGCTCCAGCTCCTTGGTCAGGGTGCGCCGCTCGCTGTTCAGTGTCACGCGGCCCTCGGCGAGTTCGGTCTCGCGCAGGCTGAGGGCCTCCTCACGTCGGACCAGTTCGGTCGATATGGCAGGCCCGTCACCGTTCAGAGATGCCGGTGCCGAGGCCAGCGCAGGGGTACGGTCACTGGTCTGGACGGTGGTGGGATGGACCGTGGCGGTGACGTGCGAGCGTCCTCCCACCCTCGCGTAAACGGTGGCCGCCACCACGATGCCAACGGCAATCAGCGCTGCAGCAGCGATGATGTCCATGGTCGTTCCTCTCCAAGTCAGCCCGGACTCCGGTCCGGACCTTCGACTCAATCTTCAGTTGTTCAGGAGCGACCGAGCAGCCGATGCGGACGCAATCGGACGTGCGGAGGTGCGGCGGCAGCCGCTTGATCAGGGGCAGCTACAGCTGCCGATGGGTGCGTCAGACGGACCCCGTCTGGGCCTGCCTGGTTCTGCCGTTGGTGCGGTTCCGGTATCCAAGATTCGTATGAGATTTGCTGGGTTTTTGTCTGCGGCCTAATCGGGCCGTTCGTTCGCTCAGACCATCGTAGTACCGCTTGGCACAAGCCGCAACGGCTGCAGTTCGATCCTCAGTCCTCGCTCAGCACCCGGTCCAGGGCGCGCCGGGCCGCGCGGGCGCCGGCGGGGTTGGTTCGGTGGTAGTACGGGATGTAGATGACCGCCCAGGAAAGCGCCCAGCCACGCCCACGAGACCAAAGGGCGTCATCCGCGTCCACGGCCTGACGGAAGCGGCGGCGGTCCTCATCGTCGAAGTACGACCAGGCCGACATCAGATCGCAGGCGGGGTCGCCCACCCCCAGGCAGCCGAAGTCGATCACCGCGGACAGCCGCCCGTCGGCCGCCAGCAGGTTGCCCGGCGTCAGGTCGCCGTGGATCCAGCGGGGCGATCCGGGCCAGCTAGGCGCGGCCAGAGCCTCCTCCCACACGCGGGTGGCCTGCCGGGCGTCGACCCAACCCAGTTCCTCGACGGCGGAGATCGCCTGTCGGGTTTCGGCGTCCCGGGTCAGGAGGGGCGAGCCGCGGCCGGAGTTGTGCTCGCCCAGAGCCGGTCCGGCTGCGGGGTCGAGCTTGGGATCGGAGGCGGAGCCGAGGCTGGCCAGCGCCTTCAGGAAAGCTGCCAGCCGGATTGCCGCGTCGCCCAGGTCGTGATCGGCGGCGGACCCAAGCGGACGGCCATCCAGCCACCGGTAGATCCCCCATGGCAGTGGGAACTGCTCGGCGGGAAGGCCCTCGGCCACCAGCGCGGGGACCTCCAGCGGGAGGTGGGGCGCGAGCCGCGGGACCCACTTCATCTCCTTGAGCAGGGTGGGCGCGCAGCGGTCCCGGCGGGGCAGCCGGGCCGCCAGCTCCTCGCCGATGCGGAAGATCACGTTGTCGGTCCCAGTTGATTCCAGGCGCCGGATGGGCAGCTTCGCGTGGACGGGAAACTGTTCGCGGAGCAGTCCCCGCATCAAAGCGACGTCGATCTCGCGCTCGTCGGCATGCAGCCTCTCCCGTCCCACCTGACCGACACTAGACGAGGCCCCTGTTAGCTCCCTGCAGTTCCGGCTTGTTCGGCGCAGACGCGTTTGTCACACTGAGGTGCTCTGCATCTCCCGCGCGCCGCTCTGTGCGCGGGCCGGACCCGGGACAGACATGTCGCTCTCGCTCAAGCGCAGGCTCGCCTTATTCGTCGTCGCGATTGCCGTGGCGGCATCCGCTGCCGGCGCCTACGCCGCCACCAGCAGCTCGCCGGCCAACGGCCGGCAGGCGTTCCTGACCGACGTCGCCCATCGCCTCCACGTCACCCCGCAGCAGCTCCGCAAGGCGGTGCAGGGAGCGTTCGCGGACCGGCTGGCCGCCGCGGTGAAGGCCGGTCGGCTCAGCAAGGCCCAGGCGAGCGCGATAGCGAAGCGGCTGACGCATTTCGGTGGCCTTCCCTTCGGGGCCGGCCCGGGGATGCTGGCGCTACCCCCCGGCCTCGCGAAGCGCGCTCACGCCGGCTTCGGGCCGGGTGGGCCACTCCCTCCGGCCTTCTACGCCCGCCCCGGCGCCCGCGGCCGCCCGAACGCGCACTTCCGGCCAGGCTGGCATCCGTATCCGCCGATCGCTGTTCCACGAGGCGCCCCAGCGGGTCCGGCCGGGTTCGCGTTCGGGCTCGGCATGATGCCGTCCGCCGCCAAGGCGGCCCTCAGCTATCTGGGGCTCAGCCCGGCACAACTGAAGTCTGAATTGAAGGCCGGAAAGTCGCTGGCCCAAATCGCCGCGGCCCACGGCAAGAGCGCCAAGGGCCTGGAATCAGCGGTCGTGTCCGCGCTCAAAGCCCAGATGTCCAAGCAGGTCGCAGCTCACCACCTGCCGCCTGGCTGGGCCAAGCACTTCTTGGCGAAGCTCAGCGCCCGGGTCGCGGCGATCGGTCACGGACGCATGCCGACGCTCCCTTGGGCCGTCGTTCCCGGGGCCCGCGGCTTCGGGATGCTCCATCCGCTGCCCGGACGGTTCCACTCAGGCAGGTCGCGCTCGGCGAAGCGCAAACCGGCTTCAGCGGCCGGTGCCGCTCCGCAGTTCCAGTCTGACTGACTCCGCCGCCGGGCTAATGGCGCTGGGGCACTCCCCCTCGCAGCAGGTCTCGAGCTTCTGACGGCAGTCCTGGCACCACCAGGCCGAGCGCATCCAGAAGGCGCGATGTTCCTGGCCGGTGAGGGGGCAGATCACCCGTCGCCCAGAGCGAGCTGCTGGTCCGCGTAGCCCACGGGGACCAGGTCCGCGTCTGTGATCGACAGGCGCATGCGCAGCTCCGCTATCAGCTCGTGCTCGGCGCCGAGGTCGGATTCGGGAGGCGCCACCGCCTCCAGCTCCAGGAACTTGCCGAGGCCTTCGACGTCGTCCAGATGAATCCGGACACTCCGCCACAGAAACAGGCGGCGCCGCTTGGTCACCGTCGCGCGGACCCCGAGGCTCTCGCCCAGGAAGCTGCGCATGGTCGAGGGCTCCCCCACGTCCATGATCCGGTAGCGACTCTCTCGCTCGTGGGGCTCATCGGCCCGGCTGTAGTGGATGAGCTGACAGCGGCCCGGGCGCTGCTCCCGCAGCTTGAAGCGACCCTGCGGCGTGTGGAAGTACGTGTCCTGCTGCCACAGCACGCCGCAATCGATGGCGCCGAGCTTCCGGCACGCCTCGATCGTCGCCTCCGGGGAACCGTCCAGAGCCTTCAGCTCGACATTGCGCCCGCCTCCGGAGCTCAGCGTGTCAGCCGCCGCCGGATCCCTGCGCGTGGCGAACTCTGGCGCCATCGTCAGCGGTCCGCCACGCCGGCGCCCGAGGCGCCTGAGCTCCACGCTCGCACGGCGTCGTAGGCCAGCTCGCTGTCATAGCCCTTGCGGATCAGCACGCCCAGGGCCCGATCTCGCTCCCGAGGATCCTCGGATGGCTGTGGGAACCTGCGCCAGAGCAACGCGAGCGCCCGCTGGTCCTCTCCGGAACCGGCCTCTTGGCTGACGACACCGGCGATCACTGTCCGGTCCACCCCGCGCTCGCGGAGCACTCGCTCGATCCGGTCGCTGCCCCAGTCGTCCAGGTTGCGCTTGTCCTCAGCGAACACTCGCGCGTAGCGGGCGTCGTCGAGGTACCCGAGCTCGACCAGCTCGTCGATCGCGGCCTCGATCTCGTCGCCGGGAAGCTCTGCCCGCTCCAGGCGAGCCCTGACCTCCGCCACCGTTCGCTCGCGGTGGTTCAGGTAGCGGTAGGCGAGATCAAGTGCGTCAGGCAGCCTGTTCCTCCACCGGAGCCACCGCCGCCAGAGGACCATCGGCCTCCTCGATCTCATCGGGCGCCTCGATCGGCTGGACCAGGTCCTGTGCCAGCCCCAGCGCGGCGTAGATCTTGGCCTCGATCTCCTTGGCCACCTCCGGATGATCATCCAGGAACGCCTTGGCGTTGTTTCGGCCCTGTCCCAGCCGCTCATCCCCATAGGAGAAGAACGAGCCCGACTTGGTGACGACGTTGTGTTCGATCCCGAAGTCGATCAGGCAGCCAGAGGTGGAGATGCCCCGGCCGAACTCGATGTCGAACTCGGCCTGCTTGAACGGCGCCGCCACCTTGTTCTTGACCACCTTCACGCGCACCCGGTTGCCGACCGCCTCGGCGCCGTCCTTGAGCGTCTCGATCCTCCGGATGTCCAGTCGCTGAGAGGCGTAGAACTTCAGCGCCCGGCCGCCCGGCTGGGTCTCCGGGGAGCCGAACATGACTCCCACCTTCTCTCGGATCTGGTTCGTGAACACGCACAGCGTCTGGGTCCGGTTCAGGTTGCCGGTCAGCTTGCGCATCGCCTGGGACATCATCCGCGCTTGGACGCCGACGGTCTGGTCACCCATCTGCCCCTCCAGCTCGGCCCGCGGCGTCAGCGCCGCCACCGAGTCCACCGCGATCACGTCGACCGCGCCCGAGCGGATCAGCATGTCGACGATCTCCAGCGCCTGCTCGCCGTAGTCAGGCTGCGAGACCAGCAGCTCATCGATGTTGACCCCGATCTCCTGGGCATACAGCGGGTCCATGGCGTGCTCGGCGTCCACGAACGCACATACGCCACCCAGCTTCTGGGCCTCGGCGAGGATGTGGTAGATGAGCGTCGTCTTTCCCGATGACTCTGGGCCGAAGACCTCGATGATCCGTCCGCGCGGGACACCGCCGATGCCCAGCGCGATGTCCAGCGACAGCGCGCCGGTGGGGATCGCGTTGACGGACACTCGGGCACCCGGATCGCCCATCCGCATCACGGTGCCCTTGCCGAACTGCCGCTCGATCTGAGTCAAGGCGCCCTGGAGTGCCGCCTGCCGCTTGGCATCGGCCTTGGCGTCGCCTGAATTCCCAGACCTGACGACGCCTGAATTTGCAGGCCTGGCGACGGCTGAATGGCCAGACTTGGCGCCGACCCTGTCCTGTTCGCTCATTTCTCGCTTGGCTCCTTGTCTCATGCCCTTGAACAGTTCACGGTAGGGCGGCGGGCGGACGGAACGAAACCTAGGTCGTCGCCCTGTGACGAAACAAGACGCGCTTCGTGCCAATTGTGTGAAAAGGGCCGGTCGGAAAGCGCTCCAGACCGGTGCCGTGACCATCCTCCGGCGCACTCTGGGAAGGTTTCCCGCGCCTGGCGCGGGTTTCGTTCCCAGAGTCGACGCTCAAAGGCACGATTCGCCAGAGTGCGTCACCCCGTCACTAGGTTTGCCCCGTGGGTCACTAGGTTTGCCCCGTGACGAGCGCATCGCCCCTCCCCCACCGGTTCGCCTTCCGGCTCCTGCGCCGGGAGGACCTGCCCCTCCTCACCCGCTGGCGCGGCGCCGAGCACGTCAGCCGCTGGTGGGGCGAGCCCGGCGACCTGGCAGCCGAGTACTTCTCCCATGGCGAGCCGGTGCGTTACCACCTCGCCCTCCTGGAGGACCAGCCCGCGGGAGTGATCGAGCATTACCACTGGGCCGACCATGCAGCGGAGGCCGAGCCGATCGGCGCCGCTCCGGACGAGGACGGCGTTGACTATTTTCTCGGCGAGGAAGAGCTCATGGGCCACGGTCTCGGTGGAGTGATGCTGACGGCCTTCATCGCCGAGCAGGTGTTCGCCGACCCGGGCGTGCGCGGCGTGCGCGTCGATGTCGCCGAAGCCAACCGCCGTTCCTGGCGATGCCTGGAGAAGCTCGGGTTCCGCCGGACCCGGGCTGGGGTGAGCGTGGCCGGTGAGCCCGGACCGCACTACGTCTACGCCCTGCCGCGGCCTTAGGACCGAGAGAAACTGGCCAGCGCCTCCTGGACCTGCTGCCACAGGTCCCTCAGGCGCTGCACCACCTGCTCGTCGAACACGACCGGCGGCTGGCCCGCTCGCGGCGGATGGTCGAGCTCGGCGGCCAGATCGACCAGTTCAGGAGCCCCCACCGCGCGCCCGGTGTTACGGATCCGATGAGCGGCGTTGGCGATTCGCGCCTGGTCGCCGCTTTGGAGTCCGGCGGTCAGCTCGGCCAGGTCGTCGCTCACCTCGTCGGCCAGTTCTCGGATCACGGCTTCCAGCCGCTCGCCTGGGTAGATGCGCCGGAGCTGGTCGAGCTGCTGCGCCTCGAGCTTGATTCCGTCCCGTCCCGTTATGCCGCCGTCCCCACCGGCCCGATCTCCATCCCCGTGCCCCCCGTCATCTCCACCCAGCCCGCCGTCCCCACCCGGCTCGCCGCCCCCACCAGGCCCGCCGCCCCCACCAGGCCCGTCCGCGGCCCATTCGTCCTCGGCCCGGCTCATCGCCGGGGGCGCCCCGACTTCCAAGGGCAGATGGGTGCTGAGGATCCGCTCCACATCCTCGGGCGTGATCGGCTTGCCCAGGTAGCCGTCCATCCCCGCCTCCACGCACCGCTCCCGGGTCTCGTCCAGCGCGCTCGCGGTCATCGCCACGATCGGCACCGGGCCACCGCCGCGCCGGGCCCGGGCGCCGCGACGGCGCAGCTCGCGCGTGGTGTCATAGCCGTCCCGGACCGGCATCTGGCAGTCCATCAGGATCAGGTCGTAGCGGGACTCGCTGACCATCTTCAGGACCACCTCGCCATCGACCGCACGGCGCACCGTGTGCCCGCGGCTGCTGAGCAATCGCTCGATCAGCATCCAGTTGACGTCGTGGTCCTCCGCCACCAGGATCAGCGCGCCGGCGCCCCCATCCTCCCCCGGCCCGGACCCCGCCGACCCCGCGGACCCCGCCGATCCCGACCCCGCGTCGAGCACACCGAAAGCCCCAAGCGATTCCATACCCGCAGCGTCATCTTCTCCCAAGGCCGCGCGGAGCGCATCGCGGGACGTCGGTTCGGCCGCCAGCGCCGCGCCGATCGCCTCCAGCAGCCGCGCCCGGCGCACCGGCTTGGCCAGCCGCCGCACGATCCCGAAGCTGGCGTCCTCCGGCCGCGGACCGGCCGAGGAGGTGAGCATGATCAGGCGCGTGCCGTCCAGCTCGGGCACCTGGGTGATCCGCCGGGCCAGTTCGAGTCCGCTCTCCCCGTCCAGGGTCAGGTCGAGCAGCGCGATCTGGAATGGATCGCCGGATCGAGCGGCGTCGTGGAGCGCCGCCAGCGCGTCTTGGACCCCGGCGGTGGCCAGGGCGCGCATCCTCCAGCCGGCCACGTAGGACTGGAATACGCGCCGGTTCGTGGCGTTGTCGTCGACCACCAGCACGCGTACTCCCTTCAGCTCGGCGGTGGGAACCGGCTCCGGAAGTTCGGCCTGAGCTGGCTGGAACGGAATGTCGAAGCTGAACGTGCTCCCCCGGCCGAGCGAACTCTCGCCGCTGATCGTTCCATGCATGACCTGGGCCAGCTCCCGGGAGATGGCGAGACCTAGGCCGGTGCCGCCGAACTTCCGCGTGGTGCCGAGCTCAGCCTGCGTGAACGGCTCGAACAGCTGCCCCACCCGCTGGGGCTCGATCCCGATTCCGGTATCCCGGACCTCGAACCGCACCCGGACCGACTCCTCTGTCTTCGACACGCAGCTCACCTCGACGGCCACCTCGCCCACCGAGGTGAATTTCACCGCGTTGGAGACGAGGTTCTGGAGGATCTGGCACACCCGGGTACGGTCACCGCGAACCGCCCGGGGCACCTCCTCGTGGACGAAGCTCTGCAGCTCCAGGCGCTTGGCCTGGGCCGCCGCGGCCATCAGGTCGCAGACCGACTCAACCGCTTCGTGAAGGTCGAAGTCGATGTGCTCGAGTTCCATCCGCCCGGCCTCGATCTTGGCGATGTCCAACACGTCTCCCACCACGTGCATCAGCGCGTCACTCGAGGACAGCGCCACCTCGACGTACTTGCGCTGCTCCTCGTCGAGCGAGGTTTCGGACAGCAGCGAGAGCATGCCGATGAGTCCGTTGAGTGGCGTCCTGATCTCGTGGCTCATGTTGGCCACGAAGTTCGACTTCAGATCGGAGGCCTCCTCGGCCACCGCCAGCGCCTGCCCCAAGCGCTCCTCGGTCGTGGCCAGCTCGGTGGTGCGGGACTGCGTCGACTCCGCCATCTCGTTGAAGGAGCTGGCCAGCATCGCCACCTCGCCGCGCCCACCGACGGGCACCCGGACGTTCAGCTCGCCTCGCGCCATCGCCGCTGCAGCCCGGGCCACGGCGCGGATCGGTCGCAGGATCCCCCGGAGCAGGAAGGTGGTGAGCCACAGATCCAGCGTGAAAGAGAGGATCAGCCCCACGGCGGCCAGGATGCCCGCCAGCGTGGCCACGGTAGCCAGGCTCGACCGGCGGCGCCGCCGCATGGCCAGGGCCGAGGACTCGAGCCGCGTGAGCCGGTCGCCGACCACCCTCACGATCGCATCTCCGCGACCCAGCAGCACCAGCATGCGCCGCCGGCTGAGGGCGCGTCCGCCGGCCACCAGCGGCCCCGACAGGGCGGAGGTGTACGCGTTGATGTCCTGGTAGATCTGGCGGACCGCGGCGTTCTCAGCCGGTCCAACGACGGCGGCGCTCAGGGTGGAGAGCTCGGCGCGCAGCTCGAGGCGGGCTCTCAGGTAAGCACTCAGGTACGAGCCCTGTCTGGTGAGCAGATACCCGCGCAGCGACGACTGCACGTCGGAGACAGAGCGGTCGACGTTGACGGCCGCGATCGCCAGGTCGGCCGCGCCTCGCGTGCGGTTGACATCGGATTGCAGCTGCAGCACCGAGAGCAGCAGCACGACAAAGACGCTGCCGAGCAGGATCGTCCTCAGCGCGTACAGGCCGATCACCGGCCTGGTGAGACTCCGTGTCCTCACAGTGAAATTATCTCCGAGACAGCTCGGCTCGGTGCAATCGCTCGTACCGCGCCGGGCCGCGGCCGAGATGGGAGCGATACAGGGTCACAGATCCGGCGTCGAACCGGTCGCCGACCGGAGCCGGCAGCTGGCGGGGCCGAAGCTGGGCACCCCGCCGTGCCCGCGCCACCGTCACGTGGGGCAGGAACCCCGGCTCAGCCTCCTGCAGCACGCCGCCGGCCACCAGCGCCTGGCTCAGGTCTGCCTGCAGCCCGGCCAGCTGGCGGTGGGGATCCTGGACCTTGACCGCGAGTACGCGCGGGCGGCGGTGAGGCAGGAATAGGACCTCTCCCCAGACGAGGTCCCGGACCGGTCGTTCACCGACCTGATCGCAGGCTTGTGCCACGACCTCCACGTCGGCGGCCGGACGCAAGCCCAGGAAGCACAGGGTCACGTGCAGTGACGCGTCCGGAACGGCTCGCCAACCGGGGTCCGTCCCCACTGCCTCCTCCTGCCACCGGACCAGTGGCCCGAGCACCACCGCCGGTAGATCCAAGGCGACGAACAGCCGCAGGCGCTCACACAAAATCAGTCGTGCTCGCCGCGCAGCGCCCGCGCCAGCAGGTGGAGGGCCACCGTCGTGGAGCGGTCCCGGACGTCGGCGCGATCACCCGGGAGCCGCACGCTGCGCGTCAGGCCGCCGTCGCCCGGGCCGGCCACCGAGAAGCACACCAGCCCCACCGGCTTCTCCTCGGTCCCGCCCCCGGGCCCGGCGATGCCGGTGATGCCGAGGCCAACCGAGGTGGTGAAGCGCTCCCGCGCTCCGGCCGCCAGGGCGGCGGCGACCTCCACCGAAACCGCACCGTGGCGCTCGATCAGATCCGGATCCACTCCGGCCAGGTCGATCTTGGCCCGGTTGCTGTAGGCCACGACACCGCCGGCGAAGTAATCAGACGCCCCGGCCCGATCGGTCAGCCGGGCCGCCATCAGCCCACCCGTGCACGACTCGGCCACGGCTACCGTCCGGCGTCCCAGGAGCTCGATCACCTGCTCGTCGATCGTCGTGCCGTCGCGGGAGAACAGCGTGTCGGCGTGTCGCTCGGCGATGAACTTCAGGAGCGCGTCATAGGCCGGTCGGGCGTCCGGCTCAAAGCGGGTGGCGACCTCGATCTCCCCGCGCCGCAGGCAGGTCGTGATCTCCAGCGGCTCCAGCGACAGGCCCGCCGCCGCAGCGGCGCGCAGGGTGCCCGCGATCTCTGACTCCGGGATCCCGAACAGCCGGACGATCTCCCGTTCGTACTCGGGCGCCCCCGCGATCGCCTGCCTAACGCCTCGGTCTTCGACCGCTGTCTCCCACATCGGCTGCAGCTCCCGCGGCGGCCCGGGCAGCACCACCACGGTCGGACCCTCGCCGCCGGCGCGGCGGAACGACCAGCCCCGGCGCGGTGCCCGACCGGATCGAGCACCGTCGCTCCTTCTGGGATCATCGCCTGCTTGCGGTTGGACTCCGGATCGCCTCCGTGTCCAGGTTGCGGCCAGCGCTGCATGAGCGGCCGCAGGATCTCGTCGATCCGCTCCTCGAGGCGCGGGTCCAGCACCATCTCCCGGCCGGTGAAACGGCCCACGATCTCGGCCGTCAGATCATCGGCCGTCGGCCCGAGGCCGCCGCTGGTCACGATCAGCGCCAGCCCGTCGGGGCCATGTAGCCGCAGCGCGGCCAGCAGGTCCTCCGGGCGATCGCCGACGACCTCGATCATGGCCACGTCGACGCCGATGTCGGCCAGGCGTTCGGACAGCCAGGGACCGTTGCGGTCGGAGATGATCCCGGTCAGCACCTCGGTGCCCGTGACGAGGATCCCGGCTCGCGGGCGGGCGAGCGATCCGGTCGCGCAGTGGGCTCCATGGCCCGCGGCGCAGTGCGATGTGCGCCCTTGGAGGTCATCTGCAGTCGGATCGCGTGCCCGAGGCCGCCACCGGGTACGGCTGCCCGTTGACCGTTGACCGTGATCGCGTTGTTGCCCAGCGTCAGAGAAGATCTGCGGCCGACTCGATCGGGATGGTCTGGCCCGCGTTGTAGGTTCCCCGGGATCATCAGCTTGCCCGGCGCCGTTGACCACGCAGACGTACACCGGGCCCGTGGCGACCAGCTTGACCATGGCCTTCTTCGGCTTGGACTTGCGCCGGGCGGCTCGTCTGGCTTGGCGATGCGTGGCGTGGTGGCCGTGTTCGTGTCGAGGTGGTGGGTGGGCGTCGGGTTCGAGCCGGCGCTCGATCGGCCAAGCCGCCACGACCGCGACAGCACGACCCCGACGACAGCCGCGGCGGACGACCAGATCGAGACCCACGGCGGTACGCGGGCCGACCGCGCTCCCGGCGCTCTCGCTCGCGCTCGCGCCCCAGCGACCCGAGCCGGCCGCACTCATGGTCCGACGGGCGCTCGTAGAGGTGCTTGAACTCGTCGACCAGCAACCGCGTGTCGAGGCCGAGGTAGTCCCCATAGGTCCGCAGGAAGCTCTTGATGTAGACGGGGCCGGGAAGGAGGTCCCATTCCTCGTTCTCGATCGCCCGCAGGTACTTGGCGCGGATCTTGGTGCGCGCTCGACCTCGCCGATGTCGATCTGCGCGCGCATGCGCGCCTCCCGGAGGGTCGAGCCGATGTCCGCCATGCCGGAAGGCTAGTGACCCGGCCCAGAAATTGGATGCCAGCGGAGGGAGGGGTGACGGGCCGTCAGGAGGGTGGCGGATCGTCGTCCAGGCCGGGAGCGGGCTCGGCCGCTCCGACGGACTATGTCAGGCACGAGCCGGGGTCCGGGTGCCCGTCGGCCTCGGCCAGATGGACGAGGATCCTGGGCACGTCGGCCTCAGAGATCAGCACCTGCCGCGGTTTTGATCCCTCATAGCCCGAGATGATGCCGCGGCGCTCGAGCATGTCGATCAGCCGGCCGGCTCGGGTGTAGCCGAGGCGCAGCCGGCGCTGGAGCATCGAGGTGGAAGCCGTGCCCATCTGCGCCACGAGCGCGATCGCCTCCTCGAGCAGCGGATCCTCGTCGGCGGCTGAACTCGTCCTCCGTCGTCCCCGGCGTCGGCTCGGACGGGACCTCCTCGAGCAGCTCCTCG
Organism: uncultured Solirubrobacterales bacterium; assembly: GCA_963744525.1. Lineage (GTDB taxonomy): Bacteria > Actinomycetota > Thermoleophilia > Solirubrobacterales > Solirubrobacteraceae > Palsa-465. The sequence continues at coordinate 79,849 of CAVUTV010000012.1, forward strand.
TGGAACTCGGGCTCGCCCTGGCGCCGCCAGGCCTCGGTGAGCTCGGCGATCTGTTCCTCGTCGATGTAGGCGCCCTGGATCCGCTGGAGCTTGGAGGCGCCCACCGGCGAGAACAGCATGTCGCCCTGGCCGAGCAGCGACTCGGCGCCGTTCTGGTCCAGGATCACCCGTGAGTCGGTCTGGCTGGAGACGGCAAAGGCGATCCGCGAGGGGACGTTGGCCTTGATCATTCCGGTGATCACGTCGACCCGCGGCGACTGGGTGGCCAGGACGAGGTGGATCCCGACCGCCCGGGCCTTCTGGGCCAGGCGGATGATCGAGTCCTCGACGTCCGCCGGCGCCACCATCATCAGGTCGGCGAGCTCGTCGATCACGCACAGGATGTACGGCAGCGGCGGCTCGCCGCGCTTCTCCCGCGCGCGGTTGAGCTCGGGCAGCGAGCGCGTCCGGGCCAGCGACATCATCCCGTAGCGCTGTTCCATCTCCTTGACGAGGTTCTGCAGCGCGTTGGCTGCCATCCGGGGGCTGGTGATCACCGGGGTGAGCAGGTGGGGGATCGACTCGTAGTGGTTGAGCTCGACCTGCTTGGGATCGACGAGCACGAAGCGGACCTCATGGGGCGTGGCCCGGAGCAGGATCGAGCAGAGCATCGCGTTCACGCAGGCCGACTTCCCGGCGCCGGTCGTGCCGGCGACGAGCAGGTGGGGCATCTTGGCCAGGTCGGCGCCGATCGCACGTCCGGCAACGTCCTTACCCAGCCATACGGTAGCGGCGACCAGTCGGCCGGCGGATCCTGGAATACATCGCCCAGGTGGACGATTCGCCGGCGGGCGTTGGGTACCTCGACTCCCACGGCCTGCTTGCCGGGGATCGGCGCCAGGATCCGGATGTCGGTGGCGGCCAGCGCGTAGGCCAGGTCGTCCTTGAGCTGGGCCACCTTGGCCACCTTGGTGCCGGGAGCCAGCCGGAGCTCGTAGCGGGTGATGTGGGGCCCGGTCACCCGGCCGATGACCTTGGCCTCGATCCCGAAATGCCCGAGCGTCTCCAGCAGCGTGCGCGCGACCTGCTCCTGCCCCGCGGTGTCGGGTTTGGCCGCCTCGCCGGTCGAGCGCACCAGGAAGCGCGCGGGCGGCACCCGCCAGACGAAACTCCGGATCATCCGTCACCGACGCCCGGTAGCGGCCCTGAGGGGTGAGCTCGGCGGGGTCGACAGCCCGGCGCGGGAATCGCCGGCTCGACTCGTCCTCGGGCTCGGGCTCCGGCGCCATCGCCGGCTCCTCGCTCGAGCTCGAAGCGAGCCTCCGGCCCCTCGAGCGGGTCGACTCATCCGCCGGTGGCGCCTCCACGTGAGTCGCCCGGATGACGAGCTCGGAGGTGTCGGGCTCCGGCGGCAAGAACGGCTCGAGTCCTCGAGCTGTGGGCATCTGCGGCTGCGGCGCGCGTGCCGACGGCGGTCCGGGCGAGCCTCCTGCGTCCGGCGGAGCGCCGGGTCGTGCCGGCGACGCCGTCTCGCGCCCGGAGCCCGCACGATCCCCGCCATGCCCGCACCGGTGACGAGCAGCACGCCGGCGATGAACAGGAAGACGGCGAGGATTTCGGCGCCGGCGTTCGACAGCAGATGGGAGGCGAGCCAGAACTCGCCCTGGCCGAGAAGCCCGCCGCGGGCTGCGAAAGCCGCCGAATGCCAGAAGGCGTGGCTGCGAGCGGACCGGGACCCAGCCCGAGCGTGCCGCTCGCCAGGGCCAGGGTGACCGAGGCTACGAGGAACCGTCCCGGCCGGAGCGGACGACCGGGCGGGCGAAGCTCGCGCAGTCAGCAGCAGCCCCCCGGCGAGCACGAGCCGCCACCGGGACGGCATAGCCCAGGGCGCCGACGAGGAACCGGGCGCCGTCGTCGAGCCCGCGGCCGACCGGGCCGCCGGCCCAGTGCCGTAGGCCACCGCGGCCAGGAAGACACCGACGGCGATCAGGGCCAGCGCGATGATGTCCACGTGATGCGGCGCGAGGTCGATCCGCGGCAGCGTCGGACGGGCGCGCTGAGCAGCGAGGGCGCCTGGCCCGCCGGCGGGTGGCGCTTCTTCGCTTGCAGCCTGTCCGAACAGATGGCTTCGACAGAGCGGAGTGCGAGGCTCCTGCGACGCAGCGCACCGGTCGTATCAAGACCGCTCTAAAGACCTGCGCGCCGGTCCTGCCCTCCCCTACCATTGACAGCCAAGATGCCGGCTTACGAACGCTCCCCGCGAGTCCTGGTCGTCGAGGACGACGAGGCGATTGCGCAGGTCCTGCAGCGCACCCTGCGCCTGGAGGGCTACGACGTCAAGTCGCCGGCGACGGGATGGCGGCGCTCGACGAAGCGCATTCGTTCCTCCCCGACCTGATCATCCTCGACCTGGGGCTGCCACGGCTGGACGGGATCGAGGTCGCCAGACGGCTGCGCGAATCAGACGACGTACCGATATTGGTGCTCACAGCACGGGATGCCGTCGAGGCGCGCGTCGAGGGCCTTGACGCCGGAGCCGATGACTACCTCGTCAAACCGTTGGAGCGCCAGGAGCTCCTGGCCCGGCTGCGCGCCCTTCTGCGACGCCGGCCGCCCCGCGGCCAGGCGGCGCTGACCGTCGGAGATCTGCTGCTGAACCCCGACACCCACGAGGTCTCGCGCTGCGGGCGTGGGATCGATTTAACTCAGCGAGAATTCGAGCTGCTGGAATATCTGATGCGCAATGAGCGCATCGTGATCTCCCGGCAGCGGCTGCTCGACGAAGTATGGGGCTACGACCCGTTCTCAATGACGAACACGATCGAGGTGTTCGTCTCCAACCTGCGAAGGAAGCTTGAAGCCGATGGAGAGCCCAGGCTCCTCCATACGATCCGCGGCGCGGGCTACGTTCTCCGCGTATAGGCGGATTCCCGTCCGCTGGCGCCTCGCCGGCGGTTCTGCCGCGCTGACGTTCGTGATCCTGGCCGCGTTCGCGGCGCTGGTCGGGGTGTACACCGCGGGGCAGGTGCGGGGCAGCTTCAGCAATGAGGTCGGGGCTAGCGCGAGGAGGTTGGCCGGAGAGCTTCAATTGACCTGGCTGCCGGCGACCAGGACGGTCGACTGCGAACACGATTCCCGATCTGAGCGAATACGACTCGGGTTCGCGCGCGCAAATCAGGATCTACTCGATGAGCGGCAAGCTGCTGTGCATCCAGGACTCCGCGGCTCGGGGAAGAAAGCCAGGCGGCTCCGTGGCGCCCCGAGTTCCCCGCTCCTCTCGGGCGCCGGGACGATCGCCCAGGAGGCCGGCTACCGAGTGGTCGTCCACCAGGTCCGCGCGCTGGGGCCCAAGTAGCCACCCCGTATGGCTGCTTTATGCCCGGCCGCTGTCCGACCTCGATCACACGATCGCCAGGGTCCAGTTCTTCCTGATCCTGGGCGTCCTCGGCGGGACGGTGCTCGCCCTGCTCGCGGGCCTGGCGACCGCCGCCCGGGCCATCCGACCGATCGTCGAGCTGACCGAGGCGGCGCGTGAGATCGAGCGCACACGTGACCCCAGTCGGCATGTTCCACTGCCCAAGGCCAATGACGAGGTGGCCGAGCTGGCCCACACGCTCGAGAGCATGCTCCAGAGCCTCGACGAGGCGCGCACCCGAACCGAGACTGCGCTCCACCGCCAGCGCGAATTCGTGGCCGACGCGTCGCACGAGCTGCGAACCCCGCTGACGAGCGTACTGGCGAGCCTCGAGCTTCTGGGCGAGGAGCTCGATGGCGAACAGGCCGACACCGCCCAGGGCGCGCTGCGGTCGGCCCGAAGGATGCGACGGCTCGTGGGCGACCTACTTCTCTTGGCCCGGGCGGATGCCAAGCGGGTCCAGCCCCGAGCGCCGACCGAGCTCGCGGACGTTCTGACCGAGGCGGCGTCCGAGATCGGCCCCGTGTCCGAGGACCACGAGCTCGGCATCCACGCCCGCCCGGCCACCGTCTCCGGCGTCCGGGACGACCTTCACCGGATGGTCCTCAACCTGCTCGAGAACGCGGTCAAGCACACCCCGGCGGGCACTCGCATCAGCGCCTCGACATGGAGCTCCAACGGCGATGCGGTTCTCGTCGTGGAGGACTCCGGCCCGGGGATCCCGCCGAGCTCGCGCCGCGCGTGTTCGAGCGCTTCGTCCGCGGTGGCGGCGACGGCGCCAAGGGGTCGGGACTTGGGCTCTCGATCGTCCGTGCCGTGGCCGAATCGCACGGCGGGTCAGTGACTCTCTGCGAGGAGACGCACCGCGCCGGGACACGCTTCGAGGTCAGGCTCCCGGCGGCGCGACCCGAGGTGGGGCCGGCGGGCGGGGTCGCCGGGACTCCCGATCAGGGCGACGCCAAGCCCCCGCAGGGCCGGCGCGACCGCGCGCGGGCCTACACCTCGACGACGACCGGGAGCACCATCGGCCGGCGCCGCAGGCGGTCGTAGACGAACGCTCCCAGGTCGTCGTGGAGTTCCTGCTGGAGGAGGTCGATCTCCCGGATTCCGTCGGCGACCGCCCGCGTCAGCGCGAGCTCGACCTGCTCCCGGATCTCCTCCACGAGCCCATCGGCCTGCTCGATGAACGGGACGCCGCGGAAGATCACCTCGGGCGCGACCACCGACTCACCCGTCTGCTCGGAGATCGTCGCGACGACGATGAAGATCCCGTCGTCGGAGAGCATCCGGCGGTCGCGCAGCGCCACGTCCGCCGGGTCTCCGATGTCGACCCCGTCGACGAAGATCATCCCTGACTCCTCGGCCTCGCCGAAGCGCGCTCCGGAGTCGTCGATCTCGAGCGGCAGGCCGTTCTCACCCGCGAACACGGCCTCGGGGTCGATGCCGACGGCGGCGGCCAGCTGCGCGTGGAGGTGCATGCGCTTGTGGTCGCCGTGGACGGGCAGGACGTTACGGGGCCTCAGGAGGTTGAGCATCAGCTTGAGCTCCTCCTGGTAGCCGTGCCCAGACGCGTGGATCGGCGCCTCGCGGGTCGTGATCACCTCACACCCGATGTGGTACAGGCGGTCGATCGTCTCCCCCACCGCACGCTCGTTGCCCGGAATCGGAGTGGCAGAGAACACGATTGTGTCTCCACGGCGGAGCTTGATCGTCCGGTGGTCGTTATGCGCCATCCGGCGCAGCGCCGACAGAGGCTCGCCCTGTGAACCCGTCGATACCACCACCACCTTCTCGTCGGGCCAGTCCTCCACCTCCTGCGGCTGAATCAGGATCCCCTCGGGGAACTGGATGTGGCCCAGCGATCGTCCGATATTGACGTTCTTGCGCATTGAGCGTCCCACCAGCGCGACCTTGCGCTCGAGCGCCGCGGCGGCGTCGATCACCTGCTGGACGCGGTGGATGTTGGAGGCAAAGCTCGTGACGACGATCCGGCCCGGGGCTCGGCGAACACCTCCTGGAGATTGGGCCCCACAACGCGCTCGGAGGGAGAGAACCCGGGTCGGTCGGCGTTGGTCGAGTCACCGCAGAGCAGGAGAACCCCGTCGCGTCCCAGCTCCGCCAGGCGCGAGACGTCGGCCGGTGGGCCGTCGACGGGAGTCTGGTCGAACTTGTAGTCGCCGGTCACGACGACCTTCCCGAGCTCGGTTTCAATGACGACCGCGCACGAGTCGGGAATCGAGTGGGTCATGTGGACGAACTCGACGGTGAACGGCCCCAGCTCGAGCTCCTCGCCGGGAGCGACGTCTTCCAGGGGAACCTCGCGCAGGCGGTGCTCGTCGAGCTTTGAGCGCGCCATCGCCACCGTCAGCGGGCCGCCGAACACGGGGGCAGGTCCTGGCCCAGCTCACGCAGAACCCAGGGGAGGGCCCCGAGGTGGTCCTCGTGCCCGTGCGTGACGACGATCGCCTCGATGTCGTCCACCCGGTCACGGAGATAGGCGAAGTCCGGGAGCACGAGGTCGATCCCGAGCATGTCGCTCGTCGGGAAGCGCAGCCCGCAATCGACGACGACGATCCGCCCGTCGTACTCGACGACCATCATGTTCTTCCCGATCTCGCCCAGGCCCCCGAGGGGCAGGACGCGGAGGCGGCCGTCGCTCACGTGGCGGGGCCCGAGCAGCCCGTGACGCTCCAGCATCGCGCGCACGACCGCCGTCTCCTGGTCGTCAAGCTCGACATAGGGAAGCCGTGGCCCGCCGACTGGGAGCCCGATCAGATTGAGCGCCGCCTTCGTCGTGCATGCGAGGGGAGCCACGCCAGATCCCTGTAGACGTCCTGGAGGCGATGCGTCGATCTCCCGTCGCTGCTCCGGTTCGTTGACCATCCGCCGGAGCTCATCGCCGAACAGGTGGGCGGCGACGAGGATCCCCCCCGTCTCGCCCATGTCGAGCACGTCG
>CAVUTV010000013.1:0-85369 GCA_963744525.1 uncultured Solirubrobacterales bacterium
GAAACTGTCGGGCACCGCATCGAGGTCCCTGCGGAAGCGCGCGGCGGCCGCCGTCGTCATCTTTCCTGCCGCGCGGCGACTGGTGATGTAGGCGAGCAGCCGCTGCCGTGTGATCCCACGCTCCGGCGGAGCGATCGCGATCGCGAACGCGTACGGCTGCCCCGTGACCGGCCGGCCGGCCACAAGCGGCTTGATTGACCCCGGGCGCCACGTAGCTGGCATGCAGCGCAACGCTCTACCGCCCGCCTTGCAGACGAGCGTCTGCGCCGTCGGGGTGCGCACGTGAACGGATGGATTGGATCCGTACCTCGCATACGTCGGGTTCGCGCTCCACCATCCGAGCGGATCCGTGGCCGCGAACGCCGCCCCACCTGCGATGAAGACGGCAGCGAGCACGATCGTCAGTCGTCGTGATGACCGGGTAACGCCTCGTCCCCAGCGGCGAGACGGCCGGATGCGCCCGCCTGAGCACTGCTCAATCGGGTCCTGGAGGATCCGGGCTAGCGATGCGGTCGCGACCGGCGTCCGACCGCGATCGGCCTCGACCGGCACCGGGTTGGCAGCCCGCAGACGCGCCAGCTCATCTGTGAACGGGCTCATGACTTGACCTCCGAGAGTTGTGACGACGACGGCTGTGCGCTCGTGGCCAGCAGACGCGCGAGTCGCCTTCGCGCGCGGTGCAGCCGAACCGAGAACACGGGCGCCGAGCAGTCGAGCACCACCGCGGCCTCAGCTACCGACAGCTCCTCCCATGCAACCAGCGCCAGCGCCTCCCGATCCCGGACGCTGAGGCGCTCCCATGCTTCGGACAACCGCTCATCACCACCACGATCACAGTCCCCTCCCGACGAGATCGCAAGCTCGCTGACGACTCCAGCGAGCGCCCGCGCCTCGCGATCACGCACAGCGAGCACGCGCATGACCACATTGCGCGCGACCCCATACAGCCACGGCAGCGGCTCGGTAGGCAACGACTCGAACCTGCGCCACGCGATCACAAAGGTCTCAGCGGCGATCTCATCAGCGCTCTCGCGGCCCGCCCGCCTTGCCGCATACGCGTAAACGCTGCCGTAACAGCGCTCGTACACCTCCGTGAATCGCTGCTCACGCTCGCCCGTATTCCACTCCATGTCCTGTTAATCATCAACGGGCGGCGAAATCTTTCACCCGTCCGCGATCATGCATGCCGCTCCACTCTCAACCGACCGGCGGCCACCGTTCGGCTCGCGCCTGCTTGCCGCAAAAACAGAAGCCAGGCACCGCTGCCGCTTCGCGATCGAGACCGGGAACTGCGGTGTCAGATTTGCTGAGAAGCAAAGAATCGCCAATACGCCGGCGATCGGAGTAGCTTGGGTCTTAGGACGGTTTCCGAGTAGCCGACTTTTCGCTTACTGGGCCAGCCGATGTTTGGTTTCCGCCCGGGCGAGCTCGGCTTCAGAATCGAGGCAGTTCGCTCCGATTGGACAGTTGGGCGACGGACTGATCCGTGCCTGACGTCAAGAGGAGGTTTCATGCAGGCCGGACTACACGCAGTCGGATCGGGTCTGCGGGGCTTTGCGATCACGCTGGGGATCGTCGTCCTGGCCGCCGTTCTCGCCTACATAGCCTGGGTGTTCGTGATCGTGGCGGCGCAAGCCGTAACCGCGCTCGGACAGTAGAAGCCCGCGGCTCTGGTCGTGGCTAGTCGAGCCAGCGCTCGTCGAGGCGGCGGACCAGCGCCTCCACGAGGCGGATCGCGTCAGCAAGGGTTCCGAAGTCCACGTTCTCCGGGACGTCGGTCGGCCAGTGATAGTTGGCCGGCTGCTTGATCTGCGTACAGGAGCAGAGCGATGCGCACTCGTACCCGGCGGCCAGCGGGTAGACGCCGTCGGTCGCGTTGCGCAGACGGAGGTTGGGGAACAACCAGATCCCGAGCTGGTCGGCGAGATCGTCGAGGAGCGCCAGCGCCCGCTGCGGGTACTCCGTGACGCCGAGCATCCCCTCGCCACGAAGGACGAGCAGATGCGGGGAGCCGACCGTGTCCATGGCGAGGAAGAAGGTGTCGGATCTCGGAAGCTCGTCGATGTGGCGATCGACGAACGCCCGCATCCCCTCGCACAGGCCTTCCTCCGACGTGGACACGAGCATCACCCGGACGGACTCGGTTGGACGCTCAGCCAGCGCTCGGGCCAGCGCGATCAGCGCGACAACACCGGTGCCGTTGTCGTTCGCGCCGGGGACAACGGCACTGGCGCCGATATTCGCCATCGCCGCAGCGAAGCCGGCCGACACCGCCGCCCCTACCTTGGCCAGGCCGCGCCGGCCGGTCATCGCGCCCACCGCCGCCAGAGCCGGGCCTGCCACCGCCGGCCACATCAGCGGTGGGCTGGTGTCAGCAATCTTGAAGAACCATGGGGCAGCGCGCTCGATGGCGCTGGGGATCGCCGGGCTGAACACCAGTCCCGAATGCGCGGCATCGTGGTGGGCGACGAGGACCACCGTGCGCTGGGCGTCGGCCGGTCCGAGTGTGGCGAGGACATTGGTTCCGGTCGCCTGCGGCAGCACCTTCCGAAGGTGCCGTCCCCTCGGCGGGAGCTCGTCGGCAGCCGCCCAGGCGGCGGCAGCTCCCAGCACCGCAGCGCCCAAACTGCGCCGCTGCATCCCGCGCGCACCTGCGAGTACGCCACCCGCTGCCGCCAGACCGAGCGGCCACCAGAAGGTCTGGTGTCCTCGCTCGTCCTCGACGTGTGCGCTCCGGGCGCCCGCGGACGTCAGTTGCTCTGCGAGCCAGTGCGCGGCGTCGCGTGCGCCCGTCGAGGCGGTCTCACGTCTGAAGCTGCAGAGCTCGTCCAGCAGCGACCGGTGCCAGTACTCATCGAGGTGATCCGCAACTGTGGGCTTACTCACGGCCTCAGGCATCGGCCAGACAACCTACACGTAGCCGGAACGAAGCACCTGAAGCCCTCTTGCGCGCCGACCAGAAAAGTGATATCAGTTAGATAACACTTTATGACGGGCGTCCCCAGGGGGGAAATCATGAATCAAGACCTTCAGCAGGACCGCCAGCCGGAGGCAACACCGGTCGGGCACGCGGGGATCCGCGTCGAGATCCGCGAGCGCCCCGCATGGGCGATCAACGGTTGGCTCGGGGTGCTTGTTGTACTCGCATGCATCGCTGGGACGATTCTTCTCGCCCAGGGCAAGCCCGCTTGGCTCGCCGTTCTGCCGGCGATCGCCGGAGGGATCGTGTTGAGCTCGCTGGTCATCGTTCAGCCCGGTCACACAAAGGTCGTGCGGTTCTTCGGCAGTTACGTCGGCACCGTGCGTCGGACCGGGCTGTCATGGATCGTGCCGCTGGCGGACAGGCGGAACCTCAGCATCCGGGTCAGGAACTTCGAGACCAACCATCTGAAGGTCAACGACGCTGACGGCAACCCGGTGGAGATCGCCGCGATTGTCGTGTGGCAGGTGGCCGATACGTCGCGTGCCGTGTACGCGGTCGATGACTTCGTCAATTTCGTCGAGGTCCAGGCCGAGTCGGCCTTGCGTCATGTCGCCACCACGCATCCTTACGACGATCCCGGAGGCGACGGAACGTCCTTGCGCGGGAATGTGGACGTGGTCGCCGCGCAGCTCGCTCAGGAGGTGGCTCAGCGGGTGGGTATCGCCGGGGTCGAGATCGTCGAGGTGCGCATAAGTCACCTCGCCTACTCGCCAGAGATCGCCCAGGCGATGTTGCGCCGGCAGCAGGCCAACGCCGTCGTGGCCGCGCGTACTCGGATCGTTGAGGGCTCCGTCGGGATGGTTGAAATGGCCCTCACCCGCCTCGAGGCCAACGGGATTGTCGCGCTCGACGAGGAGCGCAAGGCCGCGATGGTGAGCAACCTGCTCGTCGTGCTCTGCGCTGACCAACCGGCCTCGCCGATCGTCAACGCAGGCACGCTCTATACGTGAGCCGTGACCGCAAACAGGTGTTGCTGCGCATCGACCCGATGGTCCATGATGCCCTGGCCCGATGGTCTGCCGACGAGTTCCGCAGCCTGAACGCCCACATCGAGATGTTGCTCCGGCGCGCTCTCACCGACGCCGGGCGAATGCCCCGGCAGGCCGGGCCGATGCCCAGGCGCGGGCGGCCCCCCAACCGGGACGGATGAGCTCCCTCCCGCAGCCGCACTCGACCGAACGTCCAGAAGGGGTTGCAACGTCGCGCCGTCGGTGAGAGCGTTGTCATGTGCCCCCATAACCGGGCACATCAAGGGGCCTTTCGGTTTGTGCGCTCGGGCGGTTGCCGCTGCCCGACTGGGATAGCGGCGGCCCCACGTTCCGCTACGACACACGCACGGCGGAACGCGACAGCTGAGCGTTACAGCACGCAAGGTCCCAAGCGGACCGACCTGCTGTGGAGGAGTCGCCATGACACCCAACGTTGCACTGGATCCGAGCTTTGCATTCGCCGGAGCCACCGATTTCACTGACGCCGCCTCGGCTCAGGCCGTGGTCACCGCCGCGGACCTGGGACCCTTGTCGGAGTTGCCGGGAACCTGGATCGGGCACGGCTTCAACACCATCTGGCGGCCGCATCGGGTCACCACAGGGCAGGACCGCTTCCTCGAGCTCAACCGCACCGACGACAAGCTCGTCTTCACCCAGATCGACGGGGCGATCCCGAACCGTGGCCTGGCGATGCCGGACATCAACATGTTTGGGGTCACCTATCTGCAGCAGATCAATGAGGCCGGCCAGCCGGCCAAGGGGTTGCATATCGAGCCCGGGATCTGGGCCCACGTGCCTCAGACCAGCGATCCCACCGAGCCGGCGACGGTCGTGCGCATGGCGTCGATTCCCCACGGGACCGTGATCCTCGCCCAGGGGGTCAGCCAGGTCCTCGCTGGTGGTCCCCCGAACATCCCTGACAACAACATCCTGCCGTTCTTCTTCGGGCAACCACCACACGCAAATGCCGACTTCACCAGCGTTGCCCTGACATTCCCCGAGCTCGATCTGTCGACACCGACGGCGTTCCGCTTCGAGTCGGCTGGCGTCACTCAGGACATGGTCAAGAATCCCAACCTGGTTCTCCAACAGGCGCTTCAGAAGTCCCTGACCGGAACCACGATGAAGAGCCGCACCTTCCTGCACGTGTCGAGTACGAACAATCCGATCAAAGGTGGCGGCGGGACGGCCAATACGGCGTTTCTGGCCTCCACCCACAACCCCACTGGCGGCAACGCCCACGCGACACAGGTTGAGGCCACATTCTGGATCCAGACGATCGCCGGAACCGGAGGCAACCCGGATGTGCACCAGCTTCAGTACACGCAGCAGGTGATGCTCGACTTCAATGGCATCCACTGGCCACACGTCACCGTCGGCACCCTCGTCAAGCAATGACTGGAGCTGCTGGTGACCGATTGGTCGGCGGCTGCCGAGGCGATTCCGGATCGCCAGCGGTTAGGGTGAGGCCACAGCCTGGAGCACGACCCGCTCCGCCGGCCATAAGGAGCTCCGAACCATCCGAACCATGTCCACCGCAGTATCCAGTGGGGATCCGCCCGCCTCGTTGCCTGATCGGCGAGCTTTGCGCCACGCCTGGCAGCCGGTGGCGCTCGCCGGTGCTCTGGGCCGGGAGCCGCTGCGCGCGACGCTGCTGGACGAGCCGATCGTGCTGTGGCGCGACTCCCGCGGTGAGCCGCACGCGCTGAGCGACATCTGCATCCACCGTGGAACCGCGCTGTCATTGGGGCGGGTGATCGAGGATCAGCTGATGTGCCCGTACCACGGCTGGCGATACGGATCAGATGGGCGCTGCAAGGCGATCCCGCAGCTCGCCGATCCCAGCCGCGTGCCGAGCAAGGCGCGCGTGGCCGCCTACCGCTGCCAGTCGCGCTACGGACTCCTCTGGGTGGCGCTGGATGAGCCTCGCTGGCCGATCCCCGAGGTGCCCGAGCTGGAGACTCCCGATCAGTGGCAGGTCATCCCGTGCGGGCCGTACTCGTGGAAAGCAGACGCCTCCCGCCAGGTGGAGAACTTCACCGACTTCGGGCATTTCCCCTGGGTACATCCCGGCCTGCTCGGCGATCCTGAGCGGCCCATCGTCCCGCAGCACACGGTGCGCACGGAGGGCCACATCCTCCGCTACGAGATCGTTCGGCCCGAGGCGCCGAACAGCGAGGACTTCCCGGTGTTCGCCAACGAGCAGACCCAGACGCCCGAGCGACGAAGCCGGTACGCGCTCCACCTGCCCTACACGATCGTGCTGAGGCTCGGGTGGGGTGGTGAGCGCGGGATGGTGTACTTCTTCGCCTCTCAGCCTGTAGGCGAGGAGGCGTGTACCGGCTACCTGATGGTCGGCCGGAATTACGACCGGGACCAGCCGGTGGAGGTTCTGCAGGACTTCGAGGACACGATCTTCGAGCAGGACCGCCGGATGGTGGAGTCCCAACGTCCCTGGAAGGTGCCGTTCGACCTGGCCGCGGAGATGCACGTGAAGTTCGACGCCGTCGCAGTCGCCTATCGCCGGGCGATGCGAGACCAGGGATTGGCAGAGATCACAGCCGACCAGTGAGCAGCGGCGCCCACTCGAGCCGCCGGCTGACTCCCCGGTCCGATGGATGACACCCTGACTCAGGGCGTTCAAGCAACGGCCCCAGCGTGCCGAAGTCTGTCCTATGGGCCGATTCACTCGACCCGGCATGTGGAGGCGCCAGCTCATCCGGGTTGCGGGACTCACCTTGCTCGGGCTCCCGTCGCTGCTGCCGCTGCTGGGATCCACCGCGTCGGCGAGCGGCCACCCGGTTCAGTACTGCGCCCCGGTTCCGATCGTCCAGGGGATTCCCCCGTGGGGTTTTCACACCGGTGCACCGATTACCGGCGCCACCGGTAGCTACGCGCGCGGCCACGGGCACATCAGCCTGTCCAAGAACACGGTGTCGGGAATCCTGTGTCAGGTGGACCGGGTTCGCCACCATCCGGACCGGCTGATCATCATGACCGTCGAGCACCACCTGCTGTACCACTCTCACTACGCCAACAGGTGGGGGGTGCCCGGGAACATCATGAAGATCAAGGTTCGGGTGAAGAGCAGCACCGACTCTCGGTGCGCGGTAGGGACGATCGGTCGCGTGGTCCTGTTCGCCAGCTACAACAACGTGCGCAGCGACAGCGTCAAGTTCACCTTCCCGGCTGCCTGCCAGAGCCACGATCATCTGTATCACGGCCGGCAGGTCAACAATCAGGTCCCGCCGCTCTAAGCGGTACGGCAAGCCGGCCAAAACGACCACTGCCTGGGCGTAGGCTGTCCTCAGCCACGCGCCTGAATTCGTGCACGCCCTTCGGATCGCCATCGCCGTCGTCTGGGTCCTGTTCTGGATCTACTGGCTGGTTTCGGCCGGCGGCGCGAAGGAGCGAGCGGCGGGGACTCGCCGCGTGCCAGCGGGCGGCGTGATCGCGCTTCCGGTGATCCTGATCCTGCGCGTGTTCAACGGAGGCAGCCTGGCCGTGCACAGCCTGATCGTGGGTGCTGTCGGGGCGGTGCTGGTGGGACTTGGGCTGGGGCTCGCGATCTGGGCCCGCGTGAACCTGGGTCGGAACTGGGGGATGCCGATGACGCAGAAGGCGGAGCCGGAGCTGGTCAGGACAGGGCCGTATCACGTGATCCGCCATCCGATCTACTCCGGCCTGCTGCTCGCCACCGTCGGCACGGCGCTCGTCAGCAACGTCATCGACCTGCTCTTCGCCCTTGTGGTGGGTGCGTTCTTCTACTACTCGGCCACCGTCGAGGAGCGCAATCTCACGGCCAGCTTTCCCGAGGACTATCCCGCCTATCAGGCCAAGACAAAGAAGCTGATCCCGTTTCTCCTCTGAACGCCCCAGCAGTTCCTCGCCACCGCCTCCGAGAGTAATTTTTGATCTCATGTATCCGTGTACGGGCGACGTTCCGGCGGCGATGGGTGAGGTGACCGCCGGCCACTCGCTCGGCCGGTCCGAGGCTGGCCAAGGTGAGCTGGCGACCGCATTCCAAGCCGTCCGCGCGCGATTGGATTTGTTCGCCGCGGTGCTTGGCCTCGCCGCGGTCGCGTGGTGGTCCACGATCGACCGGATGACCGGGATGGACGCGGGCCCAGGCACGGATCTCGGAGCTCTCGGCTGGTTCCTGGGCCTGGTCGTGCCGGGCGCCGGGCCCGCGTCGATGGCGACGATGCCAAGATGAGGGCATGCCCGATGCCCTCCTCAGCTCCAGCATCGATCAGCAGCTGACCCGGCGCCGGTCCGCCGTCGCCGACGCTTGGAACCTGAGCGATCAGGTGGTTCTGATCGGCGCTGGGGGACTGATCCACCGTCCTGGACGGGCCGACGTGACCTACCGCTTCGAAGCTCACAGCGAGTACTACTACCTGACCGATCGCAACCGCCCCGAGGGCGTGCTCGCGTTCGATCCTCAGACGGGCTGGGTCGACTTCGTTCCCCCGATCACCGCCGACGACCGCTTGTGGTCGGGGGTCCCGGCCGGAGACCCGGAAGGTCCCACGACCAACGATCTCGGCGCCTGGCTCAAAGCCAGGCGCAACCGGCCAGTCGCCTGGCTTGGCAGCCCCCCCGCCCAGGCCGACTCCGATCAGGCGCTGGCTGATGAGCTGCGCTTCGCGCTGGATCGGGTGCGCCGCCCCAAGGACGAGGTTGAGCTCGAGCGCATGCGCGCGGCCGAGCAGGCCACCCGTGCCGCCTTCGCCGTCGCGGTCGGGCTCATCAACGAGGGGGTCAGCGAGCGGCAGGTACAGATCGAGCTCGAGGCTGAGGCATATCGGCACGGCGCCGACTCGATGGCCTACGACACGCTCGTGGGCGGTGGCCCCAATTCGGCGGTACTCCATTTCGCCCCCACCCAGCGGCGATTCAAGGCCGGCGAGCTGGTTCTGATCGACGCGGGCGGCGAGTACCTCGGCTATGCCAGTGACATCACTCGCACCTATCCCGTAGGGGGCCAACTCGATCCCCGCCAGCAGGAGCTCCACTCGCTGGTGCATGGTGCCCAGCAGGCCGCGATCGCCGCATGCCAACCGGGTGTGGAGTGGCGTGACATCCATCGCACCGCCGCGCTGCACATCGCCGCCGGTCTGGTCGACCTTGGACTGTTGCGCGGAGACCCGGACGCGCGGGTCGACGACGGCACGATCTGGTTGTTCTTTCCGCACGGAATCGGCCACCTGGTGGGTCTGGGCGTCCGCGACGCCGGCGGACCACTCGCGGAGCGCCGGGACCACCCCAAGCCCTACCCCAACCTCCGGATCGATCTCCCGCTGGAGCCGGGGATGGTCGTGACCGTCGAGCCCGGCGTTTACTTCGTAGGAGCCCTCCTGGCCGACCCGGATAACCGCCGCTCTTACCGAGACCAGGTCGACTGGAGTCGGGTGGACGGGATGCTCGACTTCGGGGGGATCCGCCTCGAGGAGAACGTGCTCATCACCGCCGACGGACCGGAGGTCATCACGGCTGACGTGCCCCTGCTGGGCTGAGGCCCCGGGGCCGACACCGGCCTTACGGGCTCATCTGCCGGCGCGGCGGGGACGGCACACCGCGCTGTGACGGCAGGCGCGGAGGATCCGCACAGCCGGAGACTGCTGGCGCCCGTGTGGCCAGCTGAGGCGGATGAGGAGCGAGGCAGCGTCGTTGGCGTAGTCGGACTCGTGGAGCAGACGGCGGGGGTTGACCTGGTTGGCCAGCATGTAGCGTCCGGCCGGGACACGAGTGATGTCGATCGCCTGCCCCTCCACGTTGGAGAGGTAGACGTCGCTCCAACCCGGACTGATCCCCTCGGTGACCGACAGAGCCTGCGGCTGTCCAAGATCGCAGTCAGACATGAACACCCGTTGGGAGGGCATCCCACGAACGGGCCGCGGTGCGCGCTCATCGTCGTTGAGGCAGAAGCCCGCCTTGCGCACGGGGGCGACGGGATGACTGCCGTCGAGTGCCGTGAGGCTGTAGCGATCGAAACCCAACAGGTGCCAGTGGTCATGGGATTGGTTGAAGTCGAACCGCACCCGTCCGACGTTGCGGTATCGACAGCTGCCACCGCTCCGGCGGCTCACCAGTTGCACGGCCCGCATCTCCGACTGGCCCGCGGTTCGCCGGCCGATGATCTTCATCGGCCCCGCCCCCTCGTTGGCGGTTGCTGTGGTGAATCCGAGCAGGAACGTGATGCGTCCACTGGGGGAGCGATCAAGATTGACGCTCACCTCACTCGGGACTTCCTGGACCAGGTCGGGCAGCTTCTCTCGCCTGGCTGCACACCTCGTCTGGGGCTTTGCGCTGTGTGAACCGACCGGGCTGTCAGTCGCCCAGGCAGCCGGGCCTGTCAGACCTACGGCTATGGCCATTCCCGCCACGACACGGACCAGGTGGGTCCGCCCCCGTCCGGCGGCTGCGGGTCGGCGCCCAGTCAGCGCGCGGCTCCTTCTGCCCCCTCTGCGCATTCCATGCGGAGCCTAGAGCCTGCAAGGGTTTGCCGCCATCTCCGGGAACCCGTCCGAGAACCGCCTGCCCGTGTGAGACTGGGCGCATGTACGGGCCACGCCAAGGCCTTCCATGCTGATCTCCTCGGCCACCGGCGACGATGCCCCGGCGCTCCGCGAGCTTCACCGGCAGACGTGGATAGCCACGTATGCCGGCCTCCTGCCGCCGGCCTTCTTCGCCGAGCGGGTGGCCGCGCATCGCGCCCGGGACTGGGCCAGGCTGGCGCGAGACCAGGTCTCCGCCGGAGGCGACGTGCTGGTGGCCCGGACGCGCACCGGCCTGGTGGGCCTATGCCAATACGGCCCTACGGAGGACTCTGACGACGATCCCCTGCAGGTCGGCCAGATCCAACGGCTCTACATTCATCCCACCTGTCAGGGCCAGGGCATCGGCCGGTCGCTGCTCGGGGCCGCCGTACAGCGGCTGACAAAGCCCGGCATCAGGAGCCTGACCCTGTGGGCACTCGAAGCCGATCCGCGCGCGCGGGGCTTCTACGAGCGGATGGGCTGGCAACTCGACGGCGCCACGCGCTTCGACGGGGCGAGCGATGTTCGCTATCGCCTCCACGCAGACGTCCCGCTCGCCTGAACCGGGATCGCCTCAGGCGCAGTCCCGGCAGGACCCGTGCAGCACGATCTCGTGCTCGGCCACCTGCATGGGAACTCGGCCACTCAGCCCCTGGATCGCCTGCTCCAGAGCCGGATCGGTGAACGGCATCACCGTGCCGCAGCTGTCGCAGACCAGGTGGTGATGGTGCTCGCCCTCGCCCCGCACCGGTTCATAGCGCGCCATCGACTGTCCCACCTGCACACGCTGAACCAGGTCCAGGCGCTCGAGCTCGTCGAGGATGCGGTAGATGCTGGCCCGGCCTACTGGCCGCCGGCCTGCCCGTAGCGCCTCCTCGATCTCCACCGCCGAGAGGGCGCAGGGCTGCGAATCGAGCAGCTCCAGCAGGGCCTGGCGCGCGGCGCCGTTGTGCCGGCGCCCGGCCTTGATCAGACGCTGAGCTCGCTCAGCCCACGTTTCCTGCAGTCCTTGGGACACGAGGCGAGTGTAAGCGGAGGGGAGGCAGAAGTAAAGATGGGAACGAGACTCACTTTTGTAGTACAGTCTGCCCGGTGTCCGGCGCTCTCCTTCCCAGGTGCCTGCTCGCCGGGGCCGCCGTCGCCGTCGCGCTGTCTGGCTGCGGCGCCTCGCTGGCCACCACCGGCCACGGCCCCATCACCGCCGTTGGAGCTGAGAACGAGTACGCCAACGTGATCTCCCAGGTGGGCGGGCGCTATGTCTCGGTCACCTCGATTCTCAACAACCCCAACACCGATCCGCACAGCTTCGAAGCCAGCCCGAGCGTGGCCAGCGCCCTGAGCTCGGCTCGGTTGGTGGTGCAGAACGGTCTCGGCTACGACGACTTCATGAACCGGATCGAGTCTGCGTCCTCCGGCTCCGGCCGCCACGTGATCAACGTCCAGCATCTGCTCGGGGTACCGGATTCGGAGTCCAATCCGCACCTCTGGTACAGCCCTCGGACGATGCCGCTGGTGGCGGCCGCGGTGGCCAAGGCTCTCGCCCGTATCGCCCCGCAGCATGCGGCCTATTTCAACGCCAACATGCGCCGCTTCGACCGCTCGCTGGGGCCGTGGTACCGAGCCCTCGCCGCCTTTCGGCACCGCTACCGGGGCGTTGGCGTGGCGATGACCGAGCCGGTGGCCGACTACATGTTGAGTGCCGCCGGGGCCCGCCTGCTCACCCCGTCGAGCCTGCAGCTGGACATCATGAACGGCGTCGACCCGACGCCCCAGAACATCAGCCGCCAGGACGAGCTCCTGAGCCGCCGCCAGGTCAAGGCGTTCGTCTACAACCAGCAGGTCACCGACTCGATCACGCAGTCGTTCCTGAAGCTCGCCGCCGCCCACCACGTCCCGATCGTCGGCGTTTACGAAACGATGCCGCCGGCTTTCGACTACCAGCGCTGGATGCTGGCCGAGACCGACGCCCTGCAGCGGGCGGTCGCTCATGGCGTCTCCACCCGAAGCCTTTGACCACCAGCAACCCCGCCACCGACGCGGCATTGCCGGGCTCCCGTCCGGTCCTCGCCGTCCATGACCTCGACGTCAGCCTGGGCGGGCGCACCATCCTCAGCGATGTCAACTTCGAGATCGCTCCCGGCCAGTTCACCGGCCTGATCGGCTCGAACGGCGCCGGCAAGACCACGCTGATGCGGGTCATCCTGGGCCTCCAGTCGCCGACCAATGGACGCCTGGTGCTGGCGGGGGACACACCGGACGCCCGCCGCTCCTCGCCGGTCGGCTACGTACCCCAGAAGTTCCTCCTGGACCCCGACATCCCTCTCCGTGCCAGGGATCTCGTCGCCCTCGGCCTTGACGGCCATCGCCTCGGCATACCGCTGCCCTCGCGTTCCCGGCGCGAGCGGGTCGACGAGATGCTGAATGCCGTCGGGGCGCAGGCGTTTGCTGAGGAGCGGGTGGGCCGCCTGTCCGGCGGCGAGCAGCAGCGCGTGCTGATCGCCCACGCACTCGTCTCTCGTCCGAGCCTCCTGCTGCTCGACGAGCCGCTGGCGAACCTGGACATCCGCAGCGTCAGGGAGATCGTGGCGCTGATCTCCCGGCTGGCCCGCGAGCAGGGGGTCGCGGTGTTGATCTCGGCGCACGAAGTCAATCCGCTGCTGCGGGCGATGGATCAGGTCGTCTACATCGCCTCCGGCCGCGTGGCCAGTGGGCCGACCGACGAGGTGATCCGCAGCGAGGTCCTCAGCCGGCTCTACGGCCAGCACGTCGATGTCCTGCACCTCCACGGTCGTGTGCTGGTGGTGGCGGGCGACGGCGATTCCGGAGCTCCCGGGGAGGACATCACCGTCACCCACGACCACGGCCCGACTTTCACTCCGTGACCGCCGCGGCCGCCGTCTTCGCGCCGGGATTCTTTGGAAGCGCACCGGTCCACACCGCCCTGGCGCTGGGCAGCGTCGTGGCCATCGTCTGCGGAGTCGTGGGGGTGTTCACGGTGATCCGAGGCCAGGCGTTCGCCGGCGAGGCGCTGTCGGACATCGGTGCCGCCGGGGGCTCGGCGTCGTTCCTGGCCGGCGTCGCCCCCGTCTGGGGCTTTCTGGCCGCGAGCCTGGGGTCGGCCGCGGCGATGGAGATGATCGGCGTCCAGCGGGCCCGCGGGCGGGATCTGGCCACGGGGATCGTGCTGGGGGCGAGCCTCGGCCTCGCGGCGCTGTTCCTATACCTGGATTCCACGTTCCGAACCGGCACTGGCACCACCGTGACGGTTCTGTTCGGCTCCATGTTCGCCCTCAGCCCTTCGCTGATCCCGGCCGTCGTCGCGCTCAGCGTGATCGCCGCCGGAGCCGTCTGCCTGCTCCAGCGGCCGCTGTTGCTGAGCTCGCTCAATCCGGATCTGGCGGTCGTTCAGGGGATCCGCGTACGTTCGCTGGGCGTGATCTACCTGGGTGCGATGGCCGTGGCCGTGGCCCTGGCCGCGCTCACGATCGGAGCCATCCTCGGCACCGCGCTGCTGGTCGGACCCGCCGCCACGGCGCTGCGCCTGACCCGCCGGCCCGGCACGGCGATGCTCGCCGCGGCCGGCCTGGGGGTCCTGGCCGTCTGGCTCGGGGTGCTGCTCGCCTATGACAGCGACGGGTGGCCGGTGAGCTTCTTCGTGGTCTCTCTGGTTTTTCTCTTTTATTTGATTTCCGGTTTGGTTGGGCTCAGGCGGCGCGGCCAGCGCGAGCAGGGGAGTCGCTGACGTGTTTGCCCCGTTCATGGTCAACGCCTGGGTGGTCGGCACGATCGTGGCTGTCGTGGCCGGGGTGGTGGGGTTCTTCACGCTGCTGCGCGGCAACGCGTTCGCCGCCCACGCGATTCCCAACGGGTCCTTTGCCGGCGCCGCCTGGGCCTTCCTGGTGGGGATCAACCCGCTGATCGGGCTGGGCGTGTTCTCGGCCGGGGCCGCCGCCAGCATCGGGTGGCTGTCCCGTTGGGGCCGGCGCGATGTGGCCACCGCGCTGATGCTCACGTTCATGCTCGGCCTGGGCTCGCTGTTCCTCAGCCTCGGGTCCGCTTACGCACCGTTGGTCTATTCGCTGCTGTTCGGCGAGGTGCTGGGGATCGGCAGCAATCAGGTACTTCCCACGCTGGTGCTGGCGGCCGCATGCCTGCTGGCGGTCGGCCTGCTCTACCGCCCGCTGCTCCTGTCCACGCTGCTGCCGGACGCCGGACACGCCCGCGGCGTGTCGGCCACGCGGATGGAATTCCTGTTTCTGGGCGTGCTGGCACTGCTCACCACGATGACCGTCCCCGTGGTCGGCACGCTCCTGATCTTCAGCCTGACGATCGGGCCGCCTGCTGCTGCCCGCGCTTTCACCGATCGCCCGCCGCAAGCGATCGCCCTCTCGGTCGTCCTGGCGCTCTTCACCATCTGGATCGCGATCGCCGCCTCCTACTGGACGAACTATCCAATCGGCTTCTTCGTGGGCGCGATCGGTGCCGTCAGCTACCTCACCGGGCGGATTTGGACCGCTCGCCGGCCGCGCCATCCCACTCCGCGCTAGATTTGAACAGGCCCGTGGTGGGCGTAGCTCAGCTGGTAGAGCTCCTGGTTGTGGTCCAGGCGGTCGGGGGTTCGAGTCCCCTCGCTCACCCTTCACGAAGTGCCTGCAATTCGCATTGTTCGCTCAAGAAGCTAGAGCGGACCCCCGAACCCCCACCGTTCCACCAAGCGTCTACCAAAAATGGTGGAATCGGTCGTAACGGAGCCGCCTGCTTCGGGCTGAGCGCTCGGTCGCCATCCGAGTCGTCGGCTCCGACGCGAGCCAGTGACGAAATGCGATTCACCGTGCCTGCTCGTCGAGAAGCACTCCTCGCCGGAAGATGACATGAGCCAGTTGGCGTGACCAGGCGGTGAAGGTGGCGGTCCTCCGCGTCGAACGGCGGTGTAGGCGCGCGCGCATAGCGGCCGCGCGGCCAGCCAATCGAACGGAGGTACCGACCGTGGTTCACGGTATGCGATGCCCTGCGTGCCTGACTTTGAGGGGCGCGTCTGGTCCGCCCCCCCGGGTGGTAACCGGCGTGAAATGTGATTGCATTATGCAATGATTACGCACATGCATCCAATCGATTCGTCAGCTTCCCCCAGAGCGCGAAAGGCAACTGAGCCGGTCCGTGAAGAGCTCGTTGACGCGGTGCTGGGGGCCAGCCGGGCGTTGGTGGCGGTCGCAGCTCGGTCTCTGGCCAATGTCGCTGAGGACGTGACGCTGGCGCAATACCGGTTCCTGGTCGAGCTCGCGTCTCGGGGCCCCCAGCGCCTGGCAGACCTGGCTGGCGCCTTGGGTGTCGATCCTTCCACGGCCACGCGTATGTGTGACCGCCTGGTGCGTAAGCGCTTGGTCACCCGTCGTCGTGCCCAGAATGATCGTCGGGCGGTGAGGGTGTCGCTGACTGCTGTCGGCGGGGAGCTTGTGGCGGAGGTGACCCGACGTCGGAGGGGAGAGATCGCGACGATCGTTCAGCGGATGCCGGCGGCTCGATCATGACCCCGTCGTGCGGGCTTTGCGGGCGTTTGCCGACGCCGCGGGTGAGGTGCCTGAGCAGGACTGGTCGCTGGGCTGGGACCTCGCCTGATGGCTGCCGGGCCTGCAGTCGGCACGCAGTCGAATCGGGCGCGTCGGTCGGTCGGGCGGACGGCGTCGGCGTGGTTGGGTGGTAATCGGCTGGGGCTGGTGGTGATGGCGTTGGTGGTCGGGACGGGCGCCGGTCTGGGCGCCGCTTTGTTTCGCGAGATGGTGTTCGGGGCTACCTGGCTGGTCACCGGTCACGATCAGTTCGGTCAACAGGGTCACGCCGCGAGCGCGCACCTGCCTGGTCTGGGCATCTGGTTTGTGCTGCTCGTCCCGGTCTTGGGTGGCCTGATCTACGGGCCGCTGATCTATCGCTTTGCCCGTGAAGCCAGGGGACATGGCGTTCCTGAGGTGATGCTCGCCGTGGCTGAGAACGGTGGCCGGATCCGGCCGCCGGTGACGATCGTCAAGGCGGTGGCCTCGGCGATCACGATCGGCGTCGGGGGTTCTGTGGGACGTGAGGGGCCGATCGTGCAGATCGGCTCGGCGCTGGCCTCGACTCTCGGTCAGCTCGTGCGCATGTCTGAGAGCCGGCTCCGGATCCTGGTGGCCTGCGGCGCGGCCGGCGGGATCGCCGCCACCTTCAACGCCCCGTTGACCGGGTTGTTCTTCGGTTTCGAGATCGTGCTGCGCGAGTTCTCGCTCGATGCCTTGGTCGCCACCAGTCTTGCCGCAGTGACCGGCGACATCATCAGCCGCGCCATCTTCGGGTCGGCGCCGTTCTTCAGCGTGATCCCGCACGGTCTCACGGTGACCAACGACGCCACCTATCTGTTGGTGGCCGTCCTCGCGATCGCCGCCGGGCTGATCGGGATCGGCTTCAAGACGTTCCTGTACTGGCTGGAGGATTTTGTCGACGAGTTGTGGAAGGGCCGTCCCGAGTGGGCGCGTCCTGCGGTCGGGGGCATCGCACTTGGTGTGCTGCTGCTGGCCGTGCCTCAGATGTATGGCGTCGGCTATCCGGTGATGAACGACGTGATCAGCGGCCACGTTGTCGTTGGCCTGATCCTGTTGTTCCTGGTCAGCAAGGTGCTGGCGACGAGTCTCACCTTGTCGATCGGTGGTTCCGGCGGGGTCTTCGCTCCGTCGCTGTTCATCGGCGCCATGGCCGGCATGGCGTTCGGCACCCTCGTTCACAACCTCTTCGGACCCGCGGTCGGCCCGCCGGCGCTATACGCCGTCGTGGCGATGGGCGGAGTGTTCGCGGCCGCCGCCCAGGCGCCGCTGACCGCGATCGCCAGCGTCGCGGAGATGACCGCCAACTTTGCCCTGATGCTTCCGATCATGCTCACCTGCGGGATCGCCGCAGCGATGTCCAAATACGTCTCCTACGGCAGCGTCTACACGACCAAGCTGCTGCGCCGCGGCATCGACATCGAACGCCCCAAGGCCACCAACGTGCTGCAGACCCTTACCGTCGCCGACGCCATGGGACCGATCCCGCGGTTCGTGGCCGCCGCCCGACTCCGCGGAGCTCCAGACTCGAAGTCAGACGGCGGGATCGTGACTGACAGGAACTGGAGCGGCCTCATCGGAACCGTGAGTGACACCCGACAACCGCAGGAGCTGTTCAGCGACGAAACTCTCGAACAAGCGCTGCGGCAGCTCACCCTTTACGGCCCGGCAGGCCTGCCGGTGCTTTCCGATGACCGTGAGCATCTGCAGGGCTGGGTCACCCGAAGCGACCTCCTCGGTGCGCTGACGCGCACCGTGCAGTCCTCAGAGCAGTCGATCGAGGAGGGGGCCGTCGCCGCGGACTTCGGCGCCTATGATCCATCGCTCGTCGCCCACCGATCCAGCACCCCACTGACCGGCTATGAGATCGTTGAGATCACCGTCAGCGCGGACTCGGCATCAGTCGGGCAGCGAGTCGACGAGATCGCCTGGCCGCCGGGCTGCCTCGTTGTCGCCGTCACCGAAGGGCGTGAGCTCGTCGCACTCGGTGAGGACACGATCCTGAGCGCTGGAGAACGCGTGATCATCCTCGCGCCCATCGCCTCGCGGGCGACTCAGCGGGAAGAGCGGACCTCTGTCATGCCGGGTTGGTGAGGTCGCGAATCAAACGTCCTCAGGACCGCTGATGCCCGGGATCGGGGTTGAGAGTGCGCAAAGCGAGATTGCGCTGGACGGCCGGAATCGGCGTCCGGAGGTGGAGCGGCGTCGACCGGGCACGAGTAGATTCGTTCGGGTGGCGGCGGAAGCCCTCAAGGACCCACGACCACGGCTAATCCGACTTTTGGACGCCGATCCCGAACTTGGCGACGACCTACCGCCCGGGGACCTCGAGCTTGCTCGGCGCTACCTGGTGTGCGAGACGGCCGAGCTCGGCCGCGGGACTCACGATCCCTGGACCGTCGGATCGGCAGATCTACTCGGCCTCCTGGTGATCGACGGATTGCTCATCCGCAGCGTGCAGGTCGCCGAGCGACGCTGCGGTGAAGTCGCGGGACCCGGAGCCATCCTCCGGCCGTGGGATCACTTCGGAAACTACGCACCTCTGCCCTTTGAGGTCCAATGGCGTGTCGTCAAGCCGGTGAAGCTGGCCCTGCTCGACCAGCGGCTCGTCACCATCTCGGCGCGTTGGCCGAGCTTGATGCATGCGATCGTAAGGCGGGCCGTGGGGCGCTCACATGCCCTGGCCCTCAACGTGGCGATCCACAGTCTCCAGCACGTGGAGCTCCGCCTTCTCGTGCTGTTCTGGCACCTGGCCGACCGCTTCGGACATGTCACCCCGGCGGGGACGGTGGTTCCGTTGGCGCTGAGCCATGAAGATCTGGCCGAGCTGGTTGGTGCGCAGCGACCCTCTGTCTCGGCCCGGCTGTCGAGATTGAGCGCTCGGGGCGAGCTGGTTCGCCGAGCTGATCGCACCTGGTTGCTGCCCGGGGACCCACCAGAAGAGTTGCGCGATTCGCGGGCCAGCGCGGTCGCCCTCCGAGAAGGTGGCGAAGGCATTGGGGCTGAGCCGCTACAGCTCGATCGCCACAGCTAGACGGGTCAACTGGATCAGCCGCAGGGGTTGCGGTGTGAGATACCGGAGCACCAGCTTGATGCCGCGATCCGCGAGTCGAGCCCGGGATTGCTCGATCGCTCCCAGGCCGCTGCAATCCATGAACTCGACGCGCCGCATGTCCAGCGTGATCTGCTGCAGATGCTCCAAGGCCACCAAATCGAGTTGCCGCTCCAAGCCTGGGGCGCCGGCCAGATCGAGTTCCCGTGCGAGTACGGTGACGCATATCGTTCGAGGAGGCACCCGGGCTCCGAGCGGAATATGCGCCAAATCGTCACCGGGGGGACGCGGTCTAGCGGAAGCCAAACCATCGAGCCGCCGGCGCTCGAGCATTGCGGTGAGCGTGTCGTGATTCAGCCGCGTTCGGTCACGATCGGCCCGATGTACCTCTCGCGCTGGAAGGGTGTGGTGCTGCGGATAGCTACGAGGAGACTTTTTATTCACACCATGAGGCTGACCGACACACCCAGCAATGGCAACTCGAACGTACGTGGAATGACAGTTAGGTCTCGTACACCAACTTGACCTAAACTTTGCGAGCAGGCGAGGGATGACACTTGGACGGCTTGTATGAGCGGCTACGCGCGGTATGCCGACACGGCGAGCGCGCCGGAAACGGCCAGGCTTACAGCCGCCGCCCGTCTGTACGCCGGCTGGCGCACGGCCAGCCCTAGCATCGTTACGCCATGAACCGCATCGATCGCCCCGCACCACCGCAGGGCTTTGGGAGAAGCCATTATTGCTATGGCCAAGCCCTCCGCGATGTGCCTCAGGCCGAGAACCCGGACCAGAAATATCGCCGACCTCGATGCCGGCGCCTGACCCAGGGTCAGGCAGGTTCGGGGCCTGAGCAGCAGGATGACACCCCAACTGCCGTGAATCCGCAGAGACTTGTCCATGGCGGCGAGTCGGGGCGAGCCCCCGCCATGAGGCGGGAGCTCGCGTATCCGGTTGTCGCTACTGACCCTGCTTGACGCCTGGTTCACCGTAGTGGTACTCGATGGGGTGGGTGAGCTCTCGACCCGGGATGTTCGCCTCCACCTTGGGTTCGCCCAAGGGCAGGATGACCCGGCCGAATGAGGCCTTCCACATCATCGCGCTGGCCGTGTAGAACGCGCAGATCGACGACGCGAAGAGGACCCACCCTCCTGACACTATCTTTCATGTTGTCTGCCGAACTCCGGCCTCATTGACCACGCTGGCGAGCTGCTCGGCCAGGTCGTGTGGCGTTGCCTTCGCCTTGCCCCGCCGGAAGGTCGGAAGTACCGGACGATGCTGCTGGCCCTCCAGCTCGAAGGCCAATACGCAGTATCCAGCGAGGGCGACGACGGCGAGGCCGACCAGCCCGCCGGCGTCCTGCCAGGAGCCTGCTCCTCCGAGCTCGTAGATTCCGGCGATGATGAAGCGCGACGCGGCGAGCGCAAACACAGCCCCGGGAAGGGGCTTGGTGGTTCCCACCGCGAGAGCGGAGAGCATCAGAGTTCCGCCGGCGGCGAGGAGCATGAGACCAAGCGCCCCGCTTCTGGAGCCGGGAACCGACGCCAAGTGGACGAGCCCCTCGGCCAGCCAGCTGGCGGAAAGGACGCCGACCGCAGCACCGGCGGCTCCGTCGCGGGCCAGGTAGGAGAAGACGCAGGCGATCGTCTGCAGGAGGAACGGAACCGAGATGAGGATCAGCCCGGCAGCATGAGTCTGGTTGATGGCGATCCAGTGCAGGTCAAGGCCGCTCTGCACCAGTGATGCGATCGCCAGGCCCGACATTCCAATCGTGAGCGGTGAGCCGAGAGGCCTGAGGACGACTCTCGAGACCAGCATTTCCGGACTGGGTGCGCTCACCGCCCGGCCCTCCGCTTCGCCATTACCGCCCGAGCAGAAGCGACGGCGGCGAGGACTGCGAACCCACCGCTCGCCGCGCGCGCGGCACTCCATGTCCTGGGGGCCTGGGGTCGTTCGCCGGCGGAGGACGGCTCCGTAGCTTGGCCGCCAGGCTGGCCCTGCCCTCGGGCCAGCTTGATCGCTTGAGCGACGTGTAAAGCGTTGCGGCCGGTATCGGACTGCTGGATCTGGGTTTTGCAGGAGAAGCCGTCGGCAATGACCAAGGTGTCCCGGTCTGCGCGGCGGACAGCGGGGAGCAGCGCCTGCTCGCCGCACTGCATCGAGATGTCGTGGTGCCCCTGCTCGAAACCCCAGGAGCCGGCCAGTCCGCAGCATCCGCCGCTGATCGGCTCCACTTCGACCCCCATGCGCTGAAGGAGCCTGTGCTCCGGGTCCATGCTTCCGGTTGCCTTGTGGTGGCAGTGTCCCCACACGAGCGCTTTGCCGGTAAGGGGCGGCACCGGGATCTCGTAATGCTCGAAGAACTCCGCGAAGTGCATGGCGTTGCGCGACAGGCGTGCGGCATCATCATCGTGGGGCAGCATTCCGGTGAGCTCGTCTTTGAAGACGGCCAGGCAGCTTGGCTCCATTCCGACGATTGGCGTTCCCTGACGGATCTCGTCCCGCAGCACGGCGATCGTGTTGCGTAGGTACCGCTCAGCCAGGTCGAGGAACCCGTAGTCATAGAGGGGTCGCCCGCAGCACACATGGCCTTCGGGCATGATCACCTGCCAGCCAGCCGCTTCGATGGCCTCGACGCAGGCGACGCCGACGTCGGTGTGGAAGTGATTGTTGAAGGTGTCGGGCCATAGCAGGACCTTCCGGCCGTGCGGGTTGGAGGTCCCGCCACGCTGTCGGAACCATTGCTGCAGCGTGATCGGCGCGAACTGGGGAATCTGGCGCTCCGGTGCCATACCGGCAGCGAACTTTGCGACACGGGATAAACCGGGGGTCTGGGTCACGAAGTTGACGAGCCCCGGCATCACAGATGCCGCCCGTGCGGCCTGGTCGATGAGACCGAAGGCGTAAGCGTGGCGTGGCCGCCAGCGGCGTGTGCTCTTGAAGTGGTGGTGGAGAAACTCGGCCTTGTAGGTCGGCATGTCAACCTGGACCGGACAGTCGTTGGTGCAGCCCTTGCACGAGAGGCACAGATCGAGCGCGTCGTAGACCTCGCGGCTCTGCCACCCATCGGTGATGACGTCTCCCTGGAGCATCTCGAACAGGAGGCGAGCCCGCCCTCGGGTTGAGTCCTTCTCCTCGCGAGTCACCATGTAACTGGGGCACATGACGCTTGAGGCATCGGGGACTCGGCACTTTCCGATTCCGACGCACCGCAGCGCGGCATGAGCAAAGTCGCCGCCGTCCTCCGCGTAGTTGAAGCGGACCCGTGGCCGCCACGGGTTGTAGTCGGTGCCCAGTTTTAAGTGCTCGTCGAGCCGGTAGGGGTCAATGACCTTGCCCGGGTTCATCTTCCAGTCCGGATCCCAGATCAGCTTGAACTCCCGCATGGCCTGCAGCAGCGCCTGCCCGTACTGCTTGGAGAGCAGCTCGGCGCGCTGCTGTCCGTCCCCGTGCTCGCCCGACAGAGAGCCGCCGTAGGAGACACAGAGGTCAGCCGCCTCCTCGAGGAAGGCGCGATATTTCGTGATCCCCTGGGCGCTGCGCAGGTCGAAGTCGATGCGGGAGTGGATGCAGCCCTGACCGAAGTGGCCGTAGAACGCGCCGTGATAGTCGTACGTGTCGTAGAGCCCCATTAGGTCCCGGAGGTACGGGCCGATGCGTTCTGGGGGGACGGCGGAGTCCTCCCATCCCGGCCAGTGATCCTGGCCGTCGGGCGGGAAGGCTGTGGCTCCGAGGCCACCCTCGCGTACCTGCCAGAGCTCGCTCGAGTTACCGCCCTCCTGCTGGGAGCGAAAGATGGACACCCGCTCGGGGTTGCAGTCCTTCTCGTCGATCAGCCAGTCGCGGAACCGGCTGGCCGTCTCCTCGGATTCCTCGGCCGTGTCGGCGCCGAACTGCACCATCAACCAAGACGAGTGCGGGTGGTCGCGCCGCGGCAGGTCTTTGAGGTCCTCTACGTGCTTGCCCAGCATCGTCTCGTCCTCGATCAGGCGATGGTCGAGTGCTTCGAGGCCGATCGGCTTCCACCGCTCGATGATCTCTGTGACCTGCTCGGCGGCGTCTGGGAGTTCGTCGTACTCGACGATCACCAGGGTTCGCATGAGCAGGGCAGGCGTCAGTTTGAGCTTGACCTGGAGCGTGGTCGCGCAGGTCGACTCGGTGCCGACGAGCGCCCGGGCGACGTTGAAGCCGCGCTCAGGGAGCAGCTCGTCAAGGTTGTAGCCCGAGACGCGGCGAGGCAGTCGGTCGATCGGCTGGTAGCGCTCGCGGATGAGGTCGGCGTAGCGGTCGCGGAGGTCACGCAGCTGGGCGTAGATTTCGCCCTTGCGTCCTCCCTGGGCGATGATTTGATCGAGCTGGTCCTCCTCCTCTGACCCGACCCAGAAGCGGGCGCCGTCGTGAGTAACGATCTCCATCGCCTCGACGTTGTCGGAGGTACGCGGTCCGGGGCCGTACAGCTGCGCCTGGACGGAGTGGATCCCGCACGAGTTGTTGCCGATGTTCCCGCCGATCGCGCAGCGTGAGTGGGTGGACGGGTCGGGGCCGAAGACCATGTTCACCTGCCGTCCCGTCTTCTCGTTGACGTGCTCGTTGATCGCTCCCGGCTGGCAGATCACTGTGCGCGTTTCGGCGTCGGCGTCACCGATCTCCGTCAGATACTTGGAGTGGTCAATGACCACGGCAAAGTTGACGGTTTCGCCGGACAGGCTGGTCCCCCCGCCGCGGTTGACGATTGGGGCGTCGAACTGGTGGCAGATCCGGTGGGCGGCGACGACGTCGTCCAGCGTCTTGGGAATGACGACGCCGATCGGTACCTGGCGGTAGTTGGAGGCGTCAGTGGCATAGAGCGCCTTTGACTGCGTGTCGAAGCGCACCTCTCCGGCCAGAGTCGCCTCCAGCTGGCGACGCAGTCCACGCACGTCGATTGTGGCTACGCCCGCCATGCCCCCCTTGAACCGCGTATCAATGCGGGCCGGCACCTTTTTGTGCTCAGTGGCGCTCATCGTGTGACGAACTCTTCGAGCTTGCCCTTGATCGACTGCTGGATGATTCGACCGGTGTGGGGGTCACCCGGCAGCGCCTTCGCGAGCTTCTTGGCCTGCTCGAACTTGATGTGCGGCGGCAGCGGCGGTACCTCGGGGTCGGTGATCGCCTCGAGGACGACCGGACCGGCCGTGTGCGCCAGCGCTTCGTCCCACGCTGGCCCGACGTCCTGCGGACTGTCGACCTTGATCCCCTTCAGGCCCAGGACCTCGGCATAGCGCGCGAACTCGAAGTTCGGGAGCACCTGCGAGGCCTCCAGCTTCGGATCGCCGGACATCACCCGCTGTTCCCAGGTCACCTGGTTGAGGTCGTTGTTGTGCAGGACCACCACGATGCACTGCTTGTTGATCCACCGCTCGGAGTAATGCGCAAGGTCGATCAGGCCGGCATTGCCCAGCATCTGCATCGCCCCGTCTCCGATCGAGGCGATCACCGGCCGATCGGGGAACGCGAACTTCGCGGCCAGGGCGTAGGGAACGGCCGGGCACATCGTGGCCAGCGTGCCCGACAATGCCGACTTCATTCCCTGGCGCATCCGGAGGTGACGGGCCCACCAGTTGGTGGCTGACCCGGAGTCGGAGGTCAGGATGCAGTTATCCGGCAGCCGCGGGCTCAGCTCAGCGAAGATCAGCTGTGGGTTGATCGGCTGGGCATCCAGATGGGCCCGCTCGTCCATCAGCCGCCACCAGCGGCCGATCTCCTCCTCCAGCTGTTGGCGCCAGGACCGGTCCTGCTTGCGCTCCAGGAGCGGAATCAATGCCGCCAAGGTGTCCTTGGCATCGCCCACCAGATTGCACTCAGTGGGCGAATAGCGCATGCCCAGCAGGCGGCCGTCGATGTCGATCTGAACCGCTCGGCACGATCCCTCCTCCGGCAGCCATTCTGCATAGGGGAAGCTGGTGCCAACCATCAACAGTGTGTCGCAGCCCATCATCATGTCGTAGCTCGGCTTGGTGCCGAGTAGGCCGATCGAGCCGGTCACAAAGGGCAGGTCGTCGGGTAGGGCGGCCCGCCCGTTCAGCGCCTTCGCCACCCCCGCCCCAAGCAGCTCAGCCACCTGTACCACTTCGTCGGCGGCGCCCGCAGCGCCCTGGCCAATCAGCACTGCCACCTTCTGGCCACTGTTGAGCACTTCGGCGGCCCGCTTGAGGTCCTGCTCGCGGGGTCGGATCATCGGCTTGGAGAAGCCGAGTGACGAGTACACCGCCCCGTGCTCGCGCGGTGGCTCGTGGTGCTCTGCCTCCTGCACATCCTCAGGCACGATCACCGCGGTCGGGTGTCGCGAGTCCTTGGCGATCCTGATCGCGCGGTCAATGACGTGGCGCGCCTGCGTCGGATCCATGACGGTCATGAGGTATTCGCTGGCCACATCCTTGTAGAGCGAATTGAGATCTACCTCCTGTTGATAGTTGGCGCCCAGTGACATCCGCTTCTGCTGCCCGATGATCGCCACCACCGGCTGGTGATCGAGCTTGGCGTCGTAGAGCCCATTGAGCAGGTGGACGGCGCCGGGACCGGAGGTAGCCATGCACACGCCGACCTCGTCGGTGAACTTCGCGTGTGCCGTCGCGGCGAACGAGGCGATCTCCTCGTGCCGGCACTGGATGAACTCGAGCCGGTCGCCTACCTCATGGAAGGCTCCGATCAACCCGTTGATTCCGTCGCCCGGATAGCCATAGACACGCTGGATGCCCCAGTCGGTCAGACGGTTGAGGATGAACTGGGCTGTATTGGGCATCGATCTGCTCCTTCTCTGAATCTCTCGTAGTGCTGTCAGGGCTTAGCCGTACAGGCTCGCTCCGAGCTGTACCGCATCGGGGTGCGTCAGTTCTCGCCGTTCCGCAATGCCATCGCCGCCCCGGCCCCGACGGTGGCAGCGGCAACTGCGGCCAAGACGGTTCCACGGCGTTTGGCCAGCTCGTACTGCGGGCTGATCGCGTGGGCCTTCTCATCGAAGGGCCCGTGGGCACCACGATCCTCATCGACCGGGTCGAACAGGTTGTCGTGGCCCTGCGGGTCGAGCTTCTGATCGGTCTGTTGGGAGGAGAAGCCGGTCTTGGCCAGGTAGCGGTCGAGCAGCCAGGGTGCTGTGCGCTCGCCGATGATGTTCATTACGGTTGGTATCCCCACGTAGATCTGGCGGCGCTTGTGGCGGGCTGCGAAATGGATCGCGTCGGCGGCCACTTCCGGCTGGTAAATCGGAGGCACCGGCATCGTCTGCTTGGGCAGCTTGGTGCGTCCCCACGTGAACTGGGTGGTGTTCACGCCGGGGAGCTGGATCATCGAGACCTGCACCTTGGACTTGTGGTGCAGCAGTTCGGTGATGACGCTCTCAGTGAATCCCTTGCAGGCATGCTTGGCACCGCAGTACGGAGATTGAAGGGGGATGCCGCGATAGGACATGGCTGAGCAGACCTGCACGATCGACCCGCGATCACGCGGCATCATCCGCTTGAGCGCCGCTCGGGTGCCCCACACCATTCCGAGATAGCTGACGTCGGTCGACCGCTTGAACTCGTCTGGTTCGATGTCCATGAACTCGGCGTAGACGGTCACCATCGCGTCGTTCACCCACACGTCGATTTCTCCGAACGCGTCCTCGACCGACGCCGCGGCGGCCTCCACCTGGTCGTACTCAGCCACGTCCACTGGAAGCACGAGGGCTTTGCCTCCGGCCTGCTCCACTTCACGTGCGGTTGCCTCCAGGCCTTTGCGACCTCGCGCCAGTAGCGCGACCTTGGCGCCATCCGCCGCGAATTTGCGCGCCGCGGCGCGGCCCACGCCACCGGACGCGCCGGTTATGACAACGACCTCGCCTGGCTTGGGCATGTCTGATTCCTTTCGTAGTTGTTCTTCCGGCCCACTCCTCTCTTGCCGTCTGGCAGGCTGGATCTCGCGGCGCGTATCCGCAGTGACGATGCCATCGCCGGTTCTGTACTTACGGTGACGAACGCCGCGTGGCGTACCACCTGCTCGGGGAGAAGTGTCGCCATGACACAACCAGCGACCGACACACGGGCACAGGCACAGCCTCGCCGCAGCGATGGCTACCTGCCTATCGAGGATTACGCGATCATCGGGGACGGACGCACCGTCGCGCTGGTCGGCATCGACGGATCGATCGACTGGATGTGTCTTCCCGACCTCGACTCCCCGAGCGTCTTCGGTGCCCTTCTGGACCCGGCCGACGGAGGCAGCTTCTCGCTCGCCCCAGCTATTCCGTTCGAGATCAGCCGTGCGTACATCACGGACACCAACGTGCTCCAGAGCGAGTTCTCCACCGAGCAGGGAACCGTCCGAGTCACCGAGGCAGTCACCGTGGACAACGCCCAAAATGCGCCTTGGCGCGAGCTTGTGCGTCGCGTGGAGGGGATCTCGGGCAGCGTCCCGATGCAGTGGCGCCTGCGGCCGCGGTTCGGTTACGGGCAGAGCACTCCGGACCCGGTGCGCTTCGGCGACGCGTTCGTGTATCGCTACGACAAGCTTCAGCTCGGCCTCAAGTCATGGGATGCGGGCGAGCCCCAGGTCCGCGGTGGTGTCCTGGAAGGCAATTTCGAGGTCGCCGCGGGTCAGCAATCTACGCTGGCGATACTCGCCAGCGATGACGTTTCGCTTCCCAGCCCCGAGCGTCGAGCCGTGGAGAGACGACTGGAGGCCACCGTCGAACTGTGGAAGGAGTGGGTCGGACGGTGCGGCTACGACGGTCCCTGGCAGGCGGCGGTGAGACGCAGCCTCCTCGCCCTCCGGCTGCTCGCAGACGGGCGCACCGGCGCGATCACCGCTGCCGGCACCACCTCGCTGCCGGAAGCCATCGGCGGCCAACGAAACTACGACTACCGCTTTGGGTGGGTACGTGATCTGTCTTTCACCGTCGAGGCACTGCTCCGAGTCGGGATGGAAGAGCTCGCTCACGCCTCAGTGGGTTGGCTCCTCGGCGCGGTGCGAAACACCCACCCCAGGGTGGATCCCGTCTACTCGCTCACCGGACAGGTTGTGCGCTCCCAAAGCAAGCTCGAGCTCCCCGGCTACCGTGGAAGCCAGCCCGTGCATCTCGGCAACCAGGCCGGTAGCCAACTGCAACTCGGGGGCTTTGGCGACCTGATCGAGACCATCTTCCGCTACGCCCAGAGCGGCCACGTGCTCGCCCCAGAGACCGGCGAACGACTCGCCGATACTGTGGACCTTCTGTGCACGGTCTGGGCTAACCAGGACGCCGGATTGTGGGAGCTGGGCGACTACGCTCAATATGCCACCTCGAAGATCAGCTGCTGGACCGCATTCTCGCGTCTGCTCGACCTGGTCGACCTTGGGCAGGCACCTGCGCGGCACGTGTCCCGCTGGAAAGCGGAACGTGACCGCATACGCGACTTCATCGAGAACGATCTCTGGTCAGACGAGCGCGGCAGCTACCTGATGAAGGCGGGCAGTGACATGCTGGATTGCGGGGTGCTGCTTGCCGCCCGCCGTGGCTACGCCGACCCCACGGGCCCGCGCATGCACGGGACGATCGACGCGATGAGGTCTGAGTTGCATGCGGAAGGCCCCCTCTATTACCGCTACAGCGGCATGCAGGAGCAGGAAAATGCCTTTCTGGCCTGCTCGTTCTGGATGGCCGAGGCGCTCAGTCTCGCTCACCGTCAGGACGAAGCGGCGGAGATCATGGACGGCGTGGTCGGTCTCGCCAACGACGTCGGTCTATACACCGAAGAGATGGAACCAGGCAGCCACGCGATGCGTGGCAACTTCCCCCAAGCGCTCACGCACCTGGCCCTGATCAGCGCGGCCGCGCTGTTCTCCGCTGACAAGTAGAAACTCGGAATCTGTTACCGGGGTCGGTCTTGCCGGCCACTGAGCTGTTCTCCGGCTGAGCGACCTTTGGTGTCAATCGGGGTCCGTCCCGGGAACGGTGCCGACGGGCGGCTCACTGATCGGCTCCTCCTGGCGATCCTCGCTGCTGGTGACCGGGACGACGCTGCCATCTGGCTGCCGGCGAACGACCTCGCCGCTCCATCGCCGTAGCGGGTGCGCATCGCTGCGCTGCAGCGACCGGCAGGCGCTCCGGGTGGCGAAGAACACGATGACCGGAAGCACCCAGACACCGATGCGCCAGAAGTGGATCTGTCCGACATAGGAGATGCCGAGCCGGTAGAACAGCCGGTCCGTAGATCCGACGGCGAAGATGATCACGACCCAGCTGAAGAATGCAGCTCCGATAGCGGTGCGCAGGGGATGATCGCGGGGACGGTCAAGCAGGTCGTGGCGGCGCTGATCGCCCGTCACCTTGCGCTCCAGCCATGGCCAGGCAAACATGACGCCGAACACAACGGTCGGGAAGAAAAGGCCGCCCCAGAACGGGTTGGGGATGATCGTCTTGCCAGCCAACGTCGGTTCGAAATTTGGCATCAGACGCAGTGCGCCGATCAGCCAGCCGATGTACCAATCCGGCTGCGCGCCATTCTCGGACAGATAGACGTGATAAGGCCCCCACTGCCAGATGGGGTTGATCTGGACCAGTCCGCCGAGCAGAAACAGCACGGCGGCTACGGCGAGTAGTAGTCCGATCGAGCGCAGTGCGTAGGCCGGCCACATCGGCGTGCCGACGACGTTGCGTTCCCGTCGCCCGCGGCCCGGGAACTGTGAATGGTGCTGGCGCATGATGATCGCCAGATGGACGGTTATCAGTCCAGCCAGGGCCGCCGGAATGAGGAACACGTGGATGATCTCCAGCCGGGGCAGAAACCGGCTTGATCCGGGAAACGGACCGTCCCAGACCAGGAAGGCGAACTGCCCGCCGATGAACGGGATCGCCAAGGCCGCCGCGTAGGCGATGGCCAGGCCCATTCCGGACAGGAGATCGTCGACAAGCGAATAGCCGGCGAATCCCTCTAGGATCGCCAGCGTCAGCATGGTGAGCCCTATGAAGTAGTTGAGGTCCCGCGGCTTGCGGTATGCGCCGGTGAAGAAGATCCGCATGAGGTGGAGGACGATCGAGGCAATGAACACGTCGGCGGCCCAATGGTGGGTCTGGCGCATCAGCAATCCGGCGGGCACGTTCAGGCTCAGGTTGAGCACCGAGCGATAGGCCTCGGACATCGTCTGGTCGTAGAGGGGGGCGTAGTGGCCCAGGTACGTGATCTGGGCATCGCTCGGGACGTAGTAGAGGGCTAGGAAGATTCCGGTGACGACCAGGACGATGAATGAGTAGAGCGAGATCTCCCCGAGCAGGAATGACCAGTGGTCGGGAAACACGTAGCGCATCGCCCACTTGATTCCCTTGGCGGCGCCGACCCGCTGCTCGTTCCAGCGAGCGAAGCGAACCGCGCGGCGGCGCAGAGAGCGACTGATGAGACTCATGCCTGGACGCGGTGGATGCCGAACCATGAGGGGCCGACGTCCTCGTCAAAGTCGCCGCCCGCCCGCAGGTAGCCGGAGTCGTCGATCATCACGGGCAGCTGGGGCAGGGCGCGGCCGGCAGGCCCGAAGATCAGTCTGCCGCTCTCACCGGGCAGGAAGGTCGAATAGTGGCAGGGGCAGGTGAACGCGGGCTGTACCCCGGAGGTCGGTCCAAACGTCGGATAGCGATAGAGCGAGATCGCGCACGCGGCGTGGGGGCAGATCTTCGAGTAGGCGAGAATTCCCTCTGGAGCCCAGTTGCGGCGCTGCGGAGGCAGGTGGATGTAGTGCGCCGGCAGCTTGACGACCAGGAGCGGGGCTCCGAGCTGCTCCCAGTTCGCTCCCTCGGGCAGCGCGGTGTAAAAGCTGCCGACCTCGATCTCGCTGGCCAAGTAGGGCTGTCTTTCCTCGTCGAGGAAGCGCACACCTCGTTTCCATGGCGTCTCGTGGATCGAGGTCAGGCGAGGCCCGAGCGAGGCTAGCGGCGTGGCCGCCGCCGTTACCACGGCGGCTCCGGCCAGCGCGCCGGCGCCGGCGATCAGGCCCCGTCGGGAGAGTCCTTCGCCTCCCTGTTCCACCATCTCGACTATCTCATCGACCTTGTCCGCCTTGAGCAGGACATCTCGCTCTTCGACCGCGGTCTCCTGCGGCACGACCAGCTTTCCGGCGACGATCGCGGCAGCGGCGAGCAGCCCGAGCATGGCTCCGATGGCCAGCCCCAGAAGCTGGGTGTTCAGCGAGGCCACGATATAGACGACCGTGAAGCCGAAACCGAAGACGGCGGCCAGAGTCAGCAGCCCGGCCACCAATGCTTCGGCACGTCGGTTGGCGGGGACGGTGCGCTCCGATGGGTCCTGGTCGGGCCCGCTGGTCTGTTCCACATCGTCGGCCGCCGGCAGTTCGGCTGGACGCCGGCGTGCCAGCGCCCTGACGGCGATGAACGCAGCCGCGACCCGAGTGAAGCGTCGGATGCGGCCCGGTTCCTCCGGACTCATGGGACTCTCCTCGCACTGGTTGGTTGATGACAGAACGCGAGCATCCGGTTTGCCTCTCGCCGATCAAACGGGCGACGATGACCAGCGCCAGCAGCCCCATGAACCAGGCAACGATTCCCTCCGGGATGGGGCCGATGTTGTAGATCCCCCAGCCGCCGGCATTGTCCGGGTGCCGCGTCCACAGGACGTACCGGGCGATGGAGTCGAGCTGGTACTGATCGATCTGCTTAGCGTCGAAGTGGGGCATTAGATACGGCCCCATCCGCACGGCCTCGGCGATCTGCTGCGGGCTGGCCTCCTGCAGATCCGGTATCGCCGCGCCGACCGTGATACCGCCGCGAGCGGCGATCTGGTGACACCCGGCGCAGTTGAGCGTGAACTGCTGCATCCCAATGGACAGGCTTCCGTTGGCTGGATCGGCGGTGGGAGCCGACGGCCCTCCGAATTTGCTGATGAAAGCGATCAGGGCGTCGATCTGCCGGCGATTGAACAGCGGCGTCGTGCGCTCCGGTTCATCGCGTGGATCCTGCAGCGGCATCCGGCCGGTGGAGAGATAGAAGTCGACCGGGCCGGCGCCTACGCCGATGAGCGAGGGTGCCACGTTCTTCTGTCCCTGAAGCATGATTCCATGACACGAGGCACAGCTCTGCGCGTAGAGGCTGAAGCCCTCGGCTTGCAATGCCGCGGAGGTAGGAAAGCTGGCAGTCGGATTTCCGGCGCCCGCGCCGAAGGGCGGCTTCGTCAGCTTGGCGACGATGTGGTGAGTTCGAGCTCTGAACACCGGTTTGCTGCCTGACGCCGGTGACGCCGGTGACCCCGATGCCGCCAAGCCGATGAGTGCTGCGGCGCCGAGCGCGAGCGCCATGAACCAGCGGACGCACCGAGGGATGCGCGATGGGCGGGTCAGACTGCGCACAACGCGACTTCTCATGGCAGGCGTGGCGCTCTGCGCATCTCGTTCGCAACGATCCCGGCCCCCAGGTCCCGGCGTTGCTGTCGGCGCTCTTCGGCCAGCAACGCGCTTACGGCACACCAAAGACCGACGACAACGAACACCACGCCGCCTGCCACCCACATGATCGCTCCTGCGTGCTGCTGGTCAAGCACGGCTGATACTCCCCAGCTCACGACTGGGAAGGGCGTAGGCCCCGTAGACGAGAGTGGGCTGGCGGTTGAGGTAGGCGCCGATGGCCTCCATCGGCAGCATCGCCGCGATCACGTAGCCGAGCTGCACGATGCCGCTGAGGCGTCGCGTAGGCGCGGGATCGCCCCCCACGATCGGCCACCAGACCAGGAGGCCCACCAGCAGGTACGCGACGTGCTCGCCGTCATGGAGCAGAGGGTGGCGCAGGGTGGCGTCGTAGAAGGCCGGGACGTGCGTCCCGGCTACCACAGCGGAGAACACAAGCAGGCAGGCGACCGGGTGGGTGTAGTGGCGCAGCCAGCTCATTGCCCCGACCAGCGTTCGGCGTCCGGAGCTGGGCAGGGCCATTAGCGCCAGCCACACCGGCCGGCCGCCGAGCAGTAGCACGGGTGCCAGTTCGAGCAGAACCAGGTGCTGAATCATGTGCACGGACAGAAGTCGGTCGTCGTAGAAATCCAGGCCGGACTCAAGCGCCACGAGCAGAGAACCCAATCCAGCCAGGAACGACGCACTGCGCAGCAAGGGCCACCCGCGGCGGACGCGCCGGGTGGCCCACAGGTAGAGGATCGCCGTCATTGTGAACTCGCTCGCCTGGGGCCACGACAGCTGCCAATGTGAGATCAACAAGGTGGGCAGAGAGGGGGCCATCACGGTTCCTCGGAGCCCTCAAATCGCCGGCGCGCACGACGCTCGGCTCGCATCTCCAGGGCGAGGCGGCCGAGCGCAGCGATGAGCAGGCCCGCCCCGAAATAGATCGGGAAATGACCGAAGGCAAAGCCGAACAGGAAGCAGCCGAACGACAGCCCGGCGATCACCGCCGCCAGGCTTGCCGACGGTACTGTCTCCAGGTGGCTCCGAGCCTCTGGTGCGCCGCGACGCCGCGCCTCCGGGGAGAGCGCGACGAGCAGCAGGCCAGAGCCAGAACCGAACCGATTGCGCCCAGGAACGTCCCCCCTTGCATGACGTTGCCGTCGGTCCAGATCGCGTTGATGGTTCCGAGGACCAGTAGGATCCCGCCCCAGATGAGGGGCACGAACGCGCCTCCTCTCATTGCCGAGTCCTCTCCGTCGCCTCCTCGCGGAGGTCCAGAAGCGGAGCGTAGGTGCGAATCGGCGGCAGTGGGCGTTCGAAGTTGTGAGGGGGCGGGGGAGAGGTTGTCCACCATTCGAGTGTGTGGCCCTGCCACGGATCGGCACCGGCGGGCTGTCGCGCGCCGCAGCGAGACGAACACGTTCCAGAGGAAGACGGCCACCGCCAGCGCGATGACGAAGGCTCCTGCCGTTTCGATCCGGTTGAGGGTCGCCCACTGAGGGTCCTCTGGATACCGGGAGATCCACCGCGGCATGCCCTGATCGCCGACAAAGAACATCGGCAGGTAGGTCATGTTGGCGCCGATCGCGAGCAAGACGAAATGCGCCCTTCCGAGACCCTCGCGTAACCGAGCGCCGGTGACCTTGGGGAACCAGTGGTAGACGCCGGCGAAGAACCCGAAAATGCTGCCGGCGAACAGGGTGTAGTGGAAGTGGGCGACGATGAAGTACGTGCCGTAGGTCTGGTAGTCGAGTGGGGGCGAGGCAACGAACACGCCGGTGAGCCCCCCGATCAGGAACTGGATGAAGAAGCCGAGCGCGAACAGCATCGACGCGCGAAACACGATCGAGGCGCCGACCAGCGTGCCGATGAGGTCGAAGTACTCGATCCCGGCGGGTATGACCAGCGCTGTGGAGGTGAACGCGAAGTACTCGTTGGTCACTCCGCCGGTGACAAGCATGTGGTGTCCCCACACGCTCATCGACAGGGCGGCGAAGGCCATCATCGAGGCCACGAAGGCCAGGTAACCGAACCAGCGCTTGTGGGCGTTGACGGCGATTGCCTCGGCCGCCGATCCGAGATAGGGGAAGAACATCACGTAGACGACCGGATGCCCGAAGAACCAGAACAGGTCCTCGTAGTCGATCGAGCCGGTGAAGCCCGTGAAGATGTGTCCCCCGTGTCGATCGATGTAAAGCAGCGCCATCGCGACGACGAGCATCGGGAAGGCCCCGATGACCATGAGCACACTGACCAGCGCAGTCCAGGTGAAGACGGGCATGCGCAGCAGCGACATGCCGGGGGCGCGTCGCCGCAGGATCGTGAGCGCGATGCACCACGCCATCAGGAGCATCCCGAACACGGCCAGTACCACGCCCAACGTCCACAGGTCCTGGCCCGTTCCCGGGGTGTTGGTGCCGTTGGAGAGTGGAGCGTACGCGCTCCATCCCGCACGACCCGCGCCATCGGACGTGAACCAGCCTGACTGCATGACCAGTCCGCCGGTGACCCAGACCCAGAATCCGCCGAGCGCTACGCGTGGCGCGCTGATCGTGACCGCTCCGATCTGCAGCGGCACCAAGTACATCGCCAGCGCGAGCGCCATCGGCGTGACGAACAGGTAGATCATCGTCGAGCCGTGCATCGTGAACAGCTCGTTGTAGGAGCTGTTGGACAGGAGCTGTCCGTTGGGCGAGGCGAGCTGGCTGCGCATGAGCAGGGCGAACGCGCCTCCAAGGAGGAAGTAGATGAGCGACAGGGCACCCAGGTTGAGGCCGATCCGCTTGTGGTCCGTGCTGATGGCCGCGCCGAGCCAGCCGGGGATCCGCACCGGCGGCCGAAGCGCCGAGCTAGTCGTGCTCATACAGATGCCCTCCCCCCGCTTCGCGCCCAGGCCGCGAATCTGGCGGGACTGACCGCGTCGACTGGGAACCACATGTCGGCGTGGAGTAACCCGCAGAACTGAGCGCAGTGTCCGAGGAAGGTGCCGGTACGGTCGAAGTCGAGGACGACCACCTCCTGCCCCCCGGGGATGGCGTCGCGCTTGAAGTCGATCTCCGGGATCCAGAACGCGTGGATGACGTCACGCGAGGTGAGGTCAAATCGGATGGGCTCGTTGACGGGCACGACCAGCGGCTGGTGGCCGACTGCGCCGCTGCGATGGGTGATCCCATAGGCCGGATAGTCGAACGTCCACTCCCACTTCGAACCCACGACATCGACCGTCAGCTTCGGGTGCTCGCTCAGCGAGACGGTGTCGATCTGATGTTCGGCGGAGAACGTCACGCACAGCAGGAACGCCACCACGCAGGCGAGCAGGACGGCGTAACTGATCTCGAGTGGGTTGTTCTCGTGCCGCCGGGAGGCCTCCTCCGGCCGCCGAAACCGACCGCGGAGAGCGAAGAAGAGGATGAGGGCTGTGAAGAGGACGAACACCCCGATGGCAATCGGCGTGTAGATGTCGAAGACGCGCTGGTATTCATGGCGGTTGTCGACGAGTCCGAGTGCGAGCACGGTTCTCTGTGGGGCGGGGCGGCAGGGCGGAGGCTGGGGTGCGGCGCGCGCAATACTGCCCCTCCCTGGGCACTCCCTCGCTTGGTTTGTAAGACGGGTGACGACATGCCCGGCTAGACCGTGCAGCGTGCTTAGCCAAGACCAACCGCGGGCAGGCGACCCCTTGGTCGGTACCGCTTGCCCCGGCCTGAGCCTTGCCCGGTCGAGAACCCGGAGCACCATTTCCTTCACCTCGCGCCCACAGACCCATTCGGTTCGGGCAACGGCTGCGTTGATCTGGGTCGGCCACGCGCCTTGAGACGGGGAAATCGTTCGCGATCCATCGAGAACGACTCTCGCTGCACCGACGGCGGTGTAACCCGCAGCCGGGACCCGGGGTCGAGCAGGTGTCAGCCCACGAGGCTCACCTAGTTACCCGCGGCCCCCGCGTTCACTCGCAAGAACGGACGTGGGTCCCGTCTCGGAAGAACTCGCCTGGCAGCGGAACGATCTGTCCACTGCGCTCTGCGTAATGAAGGGCAGACTCGAACGTACCGTCCCGCCAGCGTTGGGCGCCGGCCTCTTGTTCAAGCCTGTCTCGGGGCAAAATCCGATAGGGCGCCAGGGCTCGGGTGAGGCGTCGCACCTCCGCCTGAATTACTACCTCGTCGTGCCGGTTCCGGCGACGCCCGGCGCCATTATTTGAGGGGGACTCGGACTTCCTGATTTTTGGATTAGTCGACACGGGCTCTCCTTATTCCTTTGCGTTGCTCCCCGAATCGATTCTCACCGGCATGCGTCCGTGGACGATCAACGAGGTCGCTGTTCTTACGGGGCTCGCCGAACGTGAGCCGAACTCTGTCTCTGTAATGACAAGCTCTGCGGGCCGGCCAGAGGTTGCGGATCGGAGCGAGGTGAAACCAGCTCCGGAACGCCCATAGTCGTGGGGGTCCGCTCCCTTCGAGCGTAAGACCACCGTGCGAGTTGGCCCCGGGGCGCCGATCAGCCGCTTGAGCGAGCCGAGTCCAGCTCACCCGCCGGTGGGAGACACGATACGTCCGAGGCGAAGGCTGATTCCACCCATTCGATCTCTCGTTCGCTTGGCGCGTAGTTGCGTAGATGAGCGTCGTCTTGAAGTCTCTGTGCCCGAGCATTTCCTGGAGCGTGCGCATCGGCACACCTTGCGCCGCCATGCGAGTTCCGAACGTATGTCGAAGATCGTGAAAGCGAACATCCCGCACGTCCGCCCTTCGGACGGCGCCTTTGAAGCGCTTCAGAAGTCGAGACCGGTCGATCGGTTTGCCGGTGTGAGGGTGGGCAAACACGAGTTCTTCGTCAGCCTTGTACATGCTGCGCTGGTACAGCAGCGCCAACTCGCGAGCGACTCGAGTCGGCAACGGGACGCTCCGGGACGATCGCTTCGACTTCGGAGTTCCGAACTCGCCGCGGACGAAGTTGCGTCGGACGCGGATGCGGCCAGCCGACCAGTCGACGTCCAACCACCGCGGGGCGGTGAACGGGACGGCCCGGCTAGCGCAGGCCGGCGAACTGCCGCGCGATCTCCGCATTCAATCCAGTCACCGCGCGCGCGAGAACAAGGCACCGGACGTGCGAGCTGGCTCGGGTTGCGCTTGAGCTGTTCGTCGGGGCTTAGACGGCGACGCGGCCGCCGTCGGCGGGAAGGATTGCGCCGTAGATGAAGCTCGCCTCGTCCGAAGCGAGAAAGCTGACGGCGTTGGCGATCTCCTCCGGGGTTGCGCCGTGCCCGGCCGGTGTGCTCGAAGCTACAAGGCGGTCTCCTCCTCTCGCAAAT
The DNA here is from genome assembly GCA_963744525.1 of uncultured Solirubrobacterales bacterium. GTDB lineage: Bacteria > Actinomycetota > Thermoleophilia > Solirubrobacterales > Solirubrobacteraceae > Palsa-465. The sequence goes on from CAVUTV010000013.1 coordinate 37,822, forward strand.
CGAACGCGACACCAAACCGCTCGAAGCCGCACTCGACTCGATCCTCGAACTGGTCGCCCGACTCAGCGACCCCAGCTAGCGCGAAGACACCCGTCCGTCGTGGGAGCGGGATCCGTGCCCGGGTACACTCAGTGAACGGTGGAAGCTACTGGGGTTGCGGGGTGAGGACTGGAGTTCGACTAGTCGCCGTCCGGCGTGGAATCCGGAGGCGCCTGAGTGCACCCCTCGCCGCGGCGGCGATGACGGCTGTGTCGCTCGGCTGCTTGGGCTGTGGTTCTTCCGTGACCGGCTCGGCGGTGTCAACCCCCGGAGGCGTGAGCACCGCGGCCGGGAGATCGAGGCCGGTGCCGCGGGCCTCCGGTTTCGGCTCCAACTGGACCACCTACCACGGGAATGCTGAGGCGACCGGTGTGCATGCGGGGCAGACGAAGCTGCGGCCCTTGCGGCGGGCCTGGACCTCGTCGATCCTCGACGGCCAGCTGTATGGCGAGCCGCTCGTCGCCGACGGCCGCGTCGTCGCGGCGACCGAGAACAACACCGTCTACGTGATGTCCGCCCGCACCGGGCGGATCCTGTGGTCACGTCATCTCGCCAAGCCCGTGCCATCCGGTGACCTGCCTTGCGGTGACATCTCGCCCGATGTCGGAATAACGGGCACCCCTGTGATCGACTTAAAGCGCCACGAGATCTTCGTCGACGCGGACACCCTGATAAAGGGACCGTCTGCCTCCGGGGGTGTGGAAGCGTCGCACCGTCTATTCGGGCTGAACCTGTTCTCTGGCACGGTCAAGCTGAACGAGCACGCGATGCCGAACGCCGGCGAGGACCAGCTCGCGCAGCTCCAGCGTCCCGGGCTGGCGCTCGACCACGGTCTGGTGGTCATCGCCTACGGTCAGAACTCCGGCGACTGTCCCGGCCCCAACGGTCCTGCCCACGGCTTCGTCGTCTCGATCTCGGAGAAGGGAGGACGGCTCCACTACTTCCAGATCGGCCGAGGCAAGGATCGCGGAGCCGTGTGGATGGGCGGCAGCTCCCCGGTCGTCGACCCCCACGCGAACGTCTACGTGGCCAGCGCCGACGGCTATGACCTGGGCGCGGGCCAACGGTACGACGACAGCGACGCGGTGCTCGAGCTATCGAGGACCATGCACCTCAAGTCGATCTTCCACCCCAAGGACTGGCAGAAGCTCAGCGGCAAGGATCTCGACCTCGGGACCGGAGACCCGGCACTCGTGGATCGTTCCGTGTTCCAGGTCGGCAAGACAGACACCGGCTATCTGCTGCGTCAGGGACATCTCGGCGGCTCCGAAGGCGAGGTCGCGTCGCTTTCGGTGTGCAACGGAGACCCGGATGGGGGACACGCGGTGAAGGGCTCGGTCGTCTACATACCGTGCCCGAACGGCGTGACGGCGATCAAGGTTTCGCCAAAGGTGCCGCATCTGAAACGGCTGTGGACGGATAACGACGGCGCCGCTGGCGCGCCGATCATCGCCAATGGACTGGTCTGGACGATTGGACACGACAACGCGGTGCATGGTCTTAATCCGGCCAACGGCGAGGAGGTCATCTCGATCCACTTCGGCACGGTTGCGAACCACTTCTCAACGCCGTCGGTCGGCGATGGCCTGCTACTCCTTCCGGGCACCGACCAGGTCTTCGCCTTCATGGGTCCAGCCGGGCGGCCGCCGTCACCCCCGCGCCCCCCGCGCTGAGACGTTCCTGACAGCGTCTCGCTTCGAGCGGGACCACCGCCTTCCGGCGCTCGAACGGTCGGACGCGCGCCGACTGCCGATCCCGCATATGCGGTGGTGCGCCTTTCTTGCGCCGACTCGATCGGTCAGCTGAGCAGTTCGGAATCGTGCGCTCGGAAGATCATAGCCTGGTCTTTGTCTCCGGGCGCGTGGAGGGCGTCGATCAACGCTCGGATCGTCGGCGTCATCACTAGCAGATATCGAGCGGGTCGTCCCGGCGTTGCATTCCCCCACGCGTGCGGGACCCCCTTCGGCGCCAAGACGGCACTCCCTGGACCGGCCTCGAACATCGCATCGCCGACCTTGAACCGCAGCGCGCCGTCAAGGACATACCACGCTTCATCGTCAGAGTGGTGCACGTGTAGCGGGACGATCCAATCCTGCTCAGACTCGCCGGAATCCGTCCACTCCACCATGACGAAGTCAGTCCGAGCTCCACCAAGTTCGTGGTTAACCAGCGACGGTACGAAGCTCCCGCTACTCATCACCCCATGATCCTAATCGTCGGCAGGTCGGGGGTCAGGTCATTTTCCTCGCAACGATCCTCGGGTAGATCCGCGTCTCGACAATCTCGGCACTGAGAAGTGAGTGCTCTCGCGTAATCTCGGGTCGTCGACCACTCGGTATCAAGCGAGGTGACACCGCATGCCTGACGACCAGCAGCTGCTCGACCTGATCGCGAACAACAGCCAGGCCATTCTCGCCGCCGTGACCCGCGCCGGGTATCCGCACCTGACAAACGTCCTCTACCTCTGGGATCCGGCGCAGCGAATCGCAAAGATCTCAACGACGGCTGATCGTGTGAAAGGTCGGATTCTGAGACGTGATCCGCGTGCAGCGCTGCACGTGTCGGGATCGCACTTCTGGTCCTTTGCCGTGGCGGAGTGTGACGCGACGGTCTCGGATGTCGCGACTTCGCCGGGAGATGAGGCATGTCGCGAGTTGCTTGAGGTCCACTCGGCGTTCTACGGCAAGATCCTGGACGAGGGCGCGTTCTTCGCGCAGATGATCGAGGCTCGGCGTCTCGTCGTACGGCTGAAGGTCAAGCGGCTCTACGGCGTCCTTCTCGACGAGCCGCCTGGCGCCTGAAAGCCAGAGCTGCGCGTAACTAGTTGCTATATGCAATAGTTGTTATGTGAATGAATCTGCTGGCGAGGAGTCGGCCGGGCGGGAGTCGGTTGATGCCGTGTTGACGGCCAGTCGTGTGCTGGTCGCGATCGCCGCGCGGTCGTTGGCCGAGGTCGCCGATGAGGTGACGTTGACGCAGTACCGGTCGCTGGTGGTGTTGGCCTCGTTTGGGCCGCAGAGCGTCGCTGTGCTGGCCGAGGCGCTGGCCGTGACCCCGTCGACGGCGTCGAGGCTGAGTGACCGGCTTGTTCGCAAGGGGCTGGTTCGGCGTCGTGAGGACCGTCGTGACCGGCGGGCGGTACGGCTTGCGCTCACTGCGGAGGGTCGGGCGTTGGTCGATGCAGTGACCGAACGGCGCCGGACGGAGATCGCCCGTCTGCTGGAGGGGATTCCTGAGGGGGCGCAGCGCTCGATGGTTGACGCGCTGCGGCTATTGGGCCAGGCGGCCGGTGAGGTCCCGGAGCAGGAGTGGAGCACGGGCTGGGATCTGTGAGCGGCGTGCACGAACTCTCAAGAGTGCGACGTGGGCGGATGGCGTCGCTGCGGCAGGCGTCGGTGCGGTGGGTCGCAAGCGCTTCCTATGTTCGCAAGTGGGTTGTATTGGGGACGGCGATCGGGGTCATCGCGGGCTGCGGTGCAATCGTGTTCTACGCGGCGCTGCAGGCAGCGACAGGGTTGTTTCTACATCTGTTGGCCGGCTACCAGATCCCCACCCCGTTCGGTGAGGGGAACATCGCCCCCGGTGCCGGACCGACACGGCCGTGGGCGCTACCGCTGATCGCGGCCGCAGGCGCGTTGCTCGGCGCAATCCTTGTCTACCGGATCGCGCCCGAGGCAGAAGGGCACGGGACCGACGCTGCAATCTCGGCAGTGCATCACGACCCCCATGGAGTTCGGCTTCGTGCCGTCGCCGTGAAGATCATCGCGTCCGCACTGACGATCGGGTCCGGCGGGTCAGGCGGGCGCGAAGGCCCGACTGGGCAGATCAGCGCCGGGTTCGGATCGTTGTTGGCCCGGACGCTCAAGCTCGATCCGGCCGACGCAAGAGTGGCGGTGGCGACCGGGATTGGTTCGGGGATCGGTGCGATCTTTGGCGCGCCGTTGGGCGGCGCGGTACTCGCCGCGGAGATCCTTTACCGCGACGACTTCGACCCCGCCGCGCTGCTCCCGAGCTTCATCGCCTCCGGTGTCGGCTACGCGATCTTCGGAGCCGCGGAGGGCTACACACCGCTGTTCGGCGTCCACACCTACCAATTCACCGACCCCGGGCGACTGGTGTGGTTCGCGCTCATCGGCCTGCTCGGCGGGCTCGTCGGACTGGCCTACGCCAAAGGGTTCTACGGCCTGCAGGGGTTGTTCACCAAACTGCCGGTGCCGACATGGGTCAAGCCCGCGATCGGCGGTTTCCTGGTCGGCGTGATCGCGATCGCGGTCCCACAAATACTCGGCACCGGATACGGCTGGATCCAACACGCACTCGGACCGACACTCCTCTCGATGCCACTATGGATCGTGCTGCTCCTCCCGCTCGCCCGCATCCTGGCGACCGGGCTATCGATCGGGACCGGCGGTTCCGGCGGGATCTTCGGGCCAGGAATGGTCATCGGCGCGTTCCTCGGCGCTGCCGTGTGGCGGCTGTTCGAACCGACCTTTCCCTGGATGGGCCACGACCCGACGCCCTACGTGATCGTCGGGATGATGTGCTGCTTCGGCAGCATCGCCCGAGCACCACTCGCAGTACTGCTCATGGTCGCCGAAATGACCGGCAGCATCGGCAGCATCGAACCCGGGATCATCGCCGTCGGGCTCTCGTGGCTCATCGTCAGCCGGGGCGAGGAAACGATGTACCACTCACAACTCATCAGTCGAGCCTCGCACCGCCGGCCCCAAGAACCGACCGCCTTTGCGCCACCCGCAGCCCAGCACGGCAACGCGCCGTTCTGACACAACCGCGGCTGCTGCTTTCCAGGCCAGGCAACAGCTCAGCGACAAGGACGGCTAAGTCGGCGATGGAGTTGTCGTCAAAGGAGTGGCCGGGTGAGCGCCCATCTCCGGAGCGTTACCACGGAATGGTGTCGCCGTCCTGATCGGTAAACGTTCCCGTCGGACCGCCCTCCTGCAGCGCGAGGCGAATCGCGTCCCTGCCGCCCTCCTCCACGGGGAGAACCCCTCTGTGGTTGTTGAGGTCGGTGGCGACGAACCCGGGTGAGATCGCGTTCACCCGAATTCCTTCAGACTCGAGGGAGATCGCGAGGCCGACCGTGATTGCGTTCATCGCGGCCTTCGAGGCCGAGTAGGCGCCGAACATCGCGCGGTAGCGATTCCCGGGTTGGGAGGCAGCGGCGAGCGAACCGACCCCGCTTGAGACCATGACGACACGGGGAGATGGCGCCTCGCGAAGCAGGGGAAGCGCTGCCTGTGTGACCGCGAGCGCGCCGAACACGTTCGTGTCGAAGATCTCGCGCAACTCGTTGAGCGACACCTTGCTGAGCTGACCCGACTGCGCCTTCTCCTCGAACGTGTTTCCCGGCATCTCCTCCCAGGGTGTCGCGTGGGAGATCCCCGCATTGTTGATGAGAACATCGAGCCGGCCGAACTCCTCGCGCACGCGGTCTGCGGCGGCGGTGATCGAGGCCTGATCGGTGACGTCGAGCTGGATCGCGTGCGCGTCGCCGTCGATGCCCTGTGCCGCCATCTCACCGTTCGCGAGGTCGCGCGAGCCGACCAGAACGGTAAGGCCGTGCTTAGCGAGATTCTTGGCGATCGTGAGTCCGATCCCCTTGTTGGCCCCAGTGATCAGCGCGATCTGGTTGTCATACATAGTGAGCTCCTCCGCGCGTCGTGATGGGATGAGCTCGCGGACGCGCGATGTAGATTGAGCGAGGGTAACGGTCCGGCCCGCGGCGACGTTTCGGCCGTCGTCAGATCCGCGCAGACCGAGATTCAGCGGCCGGCAAGCGGGCCGACGTAACGCAGGAATGCTTCGGCCTCAAGCGGTGCGCCGGTGGCCTGCTCAACCAGCGGGAGCGTGTCAATCCGGCGTCCGTGGCGATGCACATGCTCGGCCAGCCAGCGCTGAATAGGCGCTACTTCTCCCCGTCGCAGATCATCCTCGCGCGGCCCGAGCTCGGCCTCGATCGTCTCCCACAGCTGAGCGGCGATCAAGCAGCCGAGCGCATAGCTGGGGAAGTAGCCGAAGGAGCCGGCCCCCCAGTGGATGTCCTGCAGGCAGCCGAGGGCGTCGGAGGTGACCTGCACGCCAAGCAGGCGGCGCATCCCGTCGCGCCATGCCGCCGGCAGGTCGGCGACGGCCAGCTGACCGTCGATGAGCGCCAGCTCGAGCTCGAAGCGCAGGATGATGTGAATCGGATAGGTCAGCGGGTCGGCAGACCCGCGGATGGCGGAGGCCTCGACACCAAGCAGCGCGGAGTGCAGCTCGCTCGGAGTCACCTTAAACCCGCCGCGCGCCAGTTCGGCGATGATCACCTCAGCGAATGCGGGGTTGCGTGCGACGTGGTTCTCCCACAGCTTGCTCTGCGACTCGTGGATGGACATTGATGTCCCGTGTCCAAGGTTGGTGCGCTCGAGCATCGGGTCTATCTGTCGCTCGTACAGCGCATGGCCGTACTCGTGCAATGAGATCACCAGCGCCAACAGGTCGTCGTCGGTGTACCTCGTGGTCACACGCGAGTCGCGGCGGCCGATCCGGGAGCTAAACGGATGGGCGGACACATCAACCCGCCAACTTCCGGACTCGACCCCGAGCCGGCTCAGTGCACCTTCGACAGCCGCCTGCTTCGCGGCTGTGGGCACCTGCAGTACGTGGCGCGGCGAGTGCAGTTGGGCATCGGCCACCAATGGCGGCAGCGTCTCCGCGAGTTCGCCGAACATGCGACGCAGATCCACGGTGCGTAGCCCGAAGTCATAGTCGTCCAACAGTCCGTCGTACGGACTCGCTCCCTCGCCTGCAACACACTCACCGTAAGCGCGCGCCAACTCGACGTTACGCGTCAGAGCCGGCGCAAAAGCGTTGAAATCGTCGTGCTCTCGTGCGAGCCGCCAACTCTCCTCCCCCTCGGCGCGAGCGCGAGCAAGCTCACCGGCAAGATCTTCAGGCACGCGACGCGCCCGCTCCCAGTCGCGACGCGCAATCCGCACGATGTCGTGATCGAGCTCATCGAGCGGTACGCCCTCGAGTTCGGCCAACCAGCTCCCGATTTCCTCAGCCGTGCCGAGCTCATGGGCGACACGAGCCAGCGTTCCGAGCTGCTGCCCGCGTCCCGGGGCGCCCTCCTGCGGCATCATCACCCGCTGATCCCAGGCAAGGAGGCTATGCACGCGCATCCAAGTCCGAAAGCTCGGCCATGCGGGCGCGCAGCTTCTCGATGGCTTTCACGAGCCACAGCGTAACGGGGCACTCATCGCCGCTCCGTGCGCGAAAGTCCACCGGGTCAGACTCTCACGATCCGGATGACAAGATCCGCTCTGGTAGTGGAGCTTATGAAAGACTCGGCCCGGTAGCCATGGGAAACAAAGCGCTGCAGGCGGGCGATCTCAGCATTCTTCGGTGGGCCGGTGACGCCCAGCTGTCGCCGGACGGCGACCAGGTCGCCTGGGTTGAGACCGCACTCGACCTTGAGCTTGACAGGCCAGTCACCAACATCATGGTGGCGCCAAGCGCGGGCGGAGCTCCTCGCCGCTTCACCGAAGGACCTGGCGACAGCGCGCCGAGGTGGTCCCCCGACGGCCGATATCTCGCGTACATATCTGTGATCGACGACTCGCCCGCACTTCACCTTGCGCCGCTGGCTGGTGGGGTTCCGCTCAGGGTGGACACGCCCGGACCGGTGAGTTTTGTGTCGTGGTCAGCGTCTGGGGACTCGCTGGTGTTGGTGGTCACCGTAACGCCAGACACGCCTGCGACGGATGATCCCAAGGTCAAGAACGCGCCGAAGCTGGTCCGTGGCATGGCTAACCGGCTCGACGGCCGCGGATACCTCGCCGGCCGTGACCAGCTGTTCATCTACACCGTTGAGAACCGTTCGCTGCGGCAGTTGACCTCGGGTGACTACGACCACAGGCAACCCTGCTGGTCGCCGGACGGCACGACGATCGCCTGCTTCTCAGACCGCACGCGTCACCGAAACGACGAATGGTTGTTCGCCGACCTCTGGCTGATCCCGACAGCAGGTGGACGGTCGCGGAAGGTCGCGTCTCGGGTGATCGCTGCCGCAGACCCGTTGTTCTCGCCCGACGGCAAACGCATCGCGTTTGTTGGAGCAGTCGGATCTGGCGCGGCCGCTGATGGGTCGCAATCCACGGCTGCTTGTGGTTCCAGCTGACGGTTCAAGCCAACCGGTCCCGGTGGCCCCTGACCTCGACCGCCCGGTCATGGCGTGGTTCCCCGTCGGCAACTACGCCTGGTTGTCGAACCGCGAGCTGCTGTTCAACGTCGTCGATCATGGCACCATCAGCATGCAGCGCGCCAAGCTCGGAGAGCGGCTCGCGCGGCCTGTGGTCGCTGGTGATCTGCAGGTCACCAGCGTCACCGTCGCAAAGCGCGGTAGCACGCTGTTGGCGGCCTTCACCGCCACGTGGGTCGATAAACCGGCTGAGGTCTTCTGCCTCGACCTCAACGCGGCCCACGGTCGCAGCCGCCAGCTGAGTGACGCCGGTAAGCGCCTGCTGGATGCTGTTGACCTGTTGCCGGCCAAACGTTTCAGCGCCAAGGCGCGAGACGGCAAGGAGATCGAGTACTTCATCATCAGCCCCCGCTCCCCACAAAGCGCGCCGCCGATGTTCCTCGACATCCACGGTGGCCCGCAAGGCTGGAACCCGTTCGAACTCTCGTTCCACAGCTACCAGGTACTCGCGGCCGCAGGGTACGCCGTCGTGCTGCCGAACCCCCGAGGGAGCATCGGCTACGGAGAGGAGTTCGCGATGGCGGTCAATGGGGACTGGGGAGGCGAGGATTACCACGACCTGCTGGCATGCGCGGACGACGTGATCCGTCGCGGGCTGGGTGACAAGGATCGCCAGTTCGTTGGCGGATATTCCTACGGTGGCTACATGTCGGCGTGGATGGTTGGTCACACCGACCGCTTCAAGGCGGCCTGTGTGGGTGCGCCCGTGATCGACCTCGTCGCCGAATTTGGAGCGAGCGACGTCGGCCCGACGATAGCTGAGGACCTGGGTGGCGATCCGTGGCATCCGAGCGGCGTCCTGCAGGAGCGCTCGCCACTCACGCACATCCCCAAAGTGAACACACCGGTGTTTCTCTACGTCTTTGAGGGCGACCTCCGCTGCCCGCCCGACCAGGCGGACGCGTTCTTCAACGGCCTGCGCTGGCACCGCAAGGAAGTCGAGTACGTGCGCTACCCAGGCGGATCGCACATGTCAGCAGCCGACCTCGCCGCACCTCCCTCGCAGAGTGAGGATCGCCTGAACCGCATACTCGACTTCTTGAGCCAACACGGTGGCGTCAAAAGGAAGAGTGCCGCGGGGAAGACCAAGCCGGCTCGCAAGCGGCCCAGCCCCAAGGGCTTTGACAGACCCGAGCTGCGGGACGACTGAAGCAGGGCCCAGACACCAGGTCAGGTGGTCTGTGCCCTCCTTATCGGAATAGGAGGGCGCCCGCCGTCACCACTCAGGACTCACCGGCGCGGCCGAGGCGGCGAGCGTGTCCGCAGCGTCTCGGACAAGGTCCTTGACGATCTCTCCCGCCGGCTTGATGTCGTTGACGACCGAGCACGACTCACCCGCCCACAGAGGGGCGTATTCGATATCGCCGTCGAACTCGGGGGTGGCCATCCCGACTGCGTAGCGCGGCCAGTCCACGATCTCACCGGACCAGCTCCGCTTGCGTCCGATCACTGTCCCATCACCCGGCCGTTCGCCGGAGAGTGGGCGCCCAGCGGCCTCCCATTCCTCGTGGATCCTGTTACGGAGTGATCGGTGAGGCGCATCAGGGAAGTAGACATCGAATAGATCGAGGGTGAGGACCGTCTCGGACGCGGTGCCTGAGACGACGCGCTGTTTGTACGCGGGATGAACATTGGCCTCGTGGCTGGCCACGAAGCGGGTCCCGAGTGAGACGCCCTGCGCGCCTAACTCAAGTGCACGCGTGAGTCCGGCGCCGTCACCGATGCCGCCCGAGGCAAGCACCGGCGTGGGGCTCACGGCCTCGACGGTCCTCGGGATGAGCTCCCAGATCGACGTGGTCCCACGAACATGCCCCCCCGCCTCGATTCCCTGAGCGATCACGGCATCCACCCCGGCAACGACCGCCGCTTCAGCCTCTTCGACCGAACCGACCTGGACAAGCACCTTCAAACCACGCGCGTGCGCCGCATCAACAAGAGGGGCCGGATCACCCCAAAACAAAACCACCGCCGCCGCGCCCGCGTCACCCGCCGCCGCGATCTGAGACAGGAACCACTCCCGGTCCCCATCCGGATCCTCGGGGTCCGGGGCGATGATCAGGTTCACGCCGAACGGCCGGCTCGTCAATCCACGCGTTCGCTCGACCTCAGCAGGAATGAGTTCCGGCCCCATCCCGGCCGCACCAAGCACCCCGAACCCACCAGCATTAGAGACAGCGGCGACGAGCTCCGGGCCTGCTCCTTCCGAGAACCCAACCGATAACACCGGGAACCGACAGCCAAGCAGCGAACACAACGGCGTATCCAACGAAACCGCCATCCGGATCGATCATCTCACCGCCACCCGAGCCTGACAAGGGAGGCCTGTTGGGATTTTTGGGGTCGAGCTAGCGGTCGATCGGTGCTGGGCGGCCGAGGTGGAAGCCTTGAGCGAAGTTCACGCCGTATTCCTTCACGAGCGCCAATGTTTCGGCGTCCTCGACGCCCTCGGCGATCGTTTCGTAGCCGAAGTCCCGGGCCAGTCCAACGATCGCCCTGACGAGGTGTTGGTTATCCCGATTGGTCGCGAGGTCGCGCACGAAATCAACGTCGACCTTCAGGTAGGTGATGGGCAGCTTCTTCAGGTAGGTGAAGCTGCCAAACCCGGTGCCAAAGTCGTCGAGCGCGAGCTGGCAGCCGATCGCAGTTAGTCCGCGCGCAAGGATCTCTCCCGCCTCAATGTTGTGCATCAGCGCTGTCTCGGTGATCTCGAAAACAATGTTCGCGGGATCCGTGTGCGCCTCGCGCAGTTCTCGCTCGATCAACGGAAGCAGGTCGAGGTGGCCGATTGTGGCCGCCGAGAGATTCACTTCGAAGCGCTGGCCGCGGGCGGCGAGGCGGATTGCTTGAACGACGACCCAACGGTCGATCTCAGCTATCAGTCCGTACTGCTCAGCGACCGGCAGAAAGCTCCCGGGCAGGATGATCTCGCCGCTTCGTCCCACCATGCGCAACAGCAGCTCCTGACTTGGCTCGCCGCCGCTGAGGGGAACGATCGGTTGTGAGTACAACGTCATCCTGTCTTCATCGAGCGCGTCCCGGATGCGACCTACCCAAGCGATCTTGTCCAACTCGCGCTTGCGTCGCTCCGCCTCGGAGTTCTCTGCGCTCGTGTCGCGAAACACAACGACGACACCACGTATCGCCGCCCCCGCCCGCAGCGGCGCTGCCGAATAGGCGACCGGACAGATCGTGCCGTCCTTGCGCGTAAACGCTTCATGAGCCATGCGAACGTCCCGACCCTCGGTCCTGACCTTCAACAGCGCGCAGTCAGCCTCCGGGTGCGGCGACCCGTCCGCATGCTGGAAATGGATCGCGGCGTGCACCGGTTTGCCCAGCAATTCCTGCTCACTCCAGCCGAGCATCTGTGAAGCTGCCGAGTTCATGAGCGTCAGGCGCCCATCGCCGTCTAGTACGTAAAGGCCCTCCACCATCGTGTCCATCACGGCGGCGCGAAGACGATCCGCCTCCTCACGCTCGGTGATGTCGACCACGACGACCCCGATCCCGATCACCTGGTCCTCGATCCGGACCGGGTAGCAGCTCGCCAGCCAAAAGCGGTGACCGCTGGCTGAGGGCAGCTCGCGCTCCACCTCGACGTTGACGACCGGCTCCCCGGTCTCTAACACTTGGCGATAAACGGCTTCCATCTGCGACCAGAGGTCCGGAATCACCTCCGCGACCGTGCGGCCGATCAGCTCCTCAGGGCCCCAACCGCTGACCTCAGCGAGAGTCGCGTTCACGCGCACGATGCGAAAAGCACGGTCCACGAATGCAAAACCCACCGGCGCCGCAGACTGAAGCGTCTCCATCAGATTGAGTGACTCGGCTGTCTGCCGCAGCGCCTCGGAGAGCTCGGTCACGTCCTGGACAGAGCCAACCAGCCGCGATGGCCGACCATCGCCCTCCACCGCGGCGTCCGAAAGGGAACGCAACACGTGCACGGTCCCATCAGGCCACGAAATTCGATATGAGACGTCGGGCAGAGTTCCGCGTTGCCTGGCTGAATCGAGCTCCCGCTGCACGCGCTCGCGGTCATCGGGATGTATTCGTCCAGCAACATACGCCGGCGTGGGCGTGACCTCGCCCGGCTTCAAGCCCAGTAGACGGAACATGTTGTCCGACCACAGGAGCTCGTCGGTTTCAAGATTCCAGTCCCAGCTACCAGTTTGTGCGAGCTCCTCGGCACGTTCCAAGACCACCCGCCCAGGACAGCCTCTTTCCACCAGCGATGATCCTGACTCGGCGCCGCCGTTCACTTGGGCGCTGTTACGAATATCGGCCATGAATGGCCTCCCTTTGACCCCACCAAAACTGACCGTTGGGGTCGAGTTGGATCGATGCGGCTGACTTCCCTCAATCCCGCGGCCGCAAGTCGGATAGCCGCGCCGAACGCGGTTGCAACAGATGATACGAGCCGCTGTCAAGTGTCCACCAGATAAAAGGGGGAAGCGGCCCCGGCTTCTACATGTGTTGCAGCAGGAACTCGTGCACGTCGTCGAGGTGATGCGCGGTCAGGGTGAGGTGCCCGTCATCCTCGGAGAGGCGAGCTTGCACTCCCGGGATGTGAGCCGCGAGCCACTCGCCATGGCCAAACGGAACGAACCGGTCCTGGCGGCCGTGTAGAAGCAGGACCGGCGTCGTGATCGAGACCGGCGCAAAGCCCCACGGCTCCATCATCGCCATTCCGTCGTCCCACCATCCATCCGGTCCGGGTGCCAGCCCCGACCTCGTGCTCTCGATCAGATACTCACCAAGCTCGCCGGTGAATTCGGCGGCGTCGACCGGGGCAAGCAGCGTCTCCATGAAACCCATCAGCTCCGGCAGCGTCATCGCCAGCATCTCCTCGCGGTCACTTTCGCATTTGGCGCGTGCAGCCACCGGATCGCTACGCATCCGGAGCATGTTCTCGACGTTCATCTCGCCCATTCCGGCGAAGTAGTCCAGCCCCTCGGCTCCCCACGGAGCAACCGAGGCGAGCACACCCACCGCCGGGACGAGCTCGGGCAGCAGCGCCGCGCAGGCGATCGCGTGCGGTCCGCCGCCCGAGATCCCCCACACGCCGAGGCGATCGATGTTCAGCGCTGCCGCGATGTCGCGCACGTCCTGCGCACAGTCGGCGACCGAGCGCCCGGGCTGGCGGGTCGAACCGCCGTACCCGGGCCGGTCGTAGGAGATGAGGCGGACGCCCTGTCGCGTGGCGGCGGCAACGTCCGGGTCGTAGAGGAGGCGCGAATTCGGCATGCCGTTGTGCACCAGCACAGGCCTGCCCGCCGGGTCGCCCCGCTCCAGGACCTTCAAGATGCGTCCGTCACCGGTAGTGACTTCGTGCTCGAACACGCCAGACGTCCGTTTCTCCTCGACCAGCCCATCCTCGCCGCGGCAGCGCGCCGAGTCAAGATCGACGGGTCATCTTGCGCGCAGTGGGAATACGGCCACACCATCCGGCGACTGGGACGGAGCAACCCCGGGGGGCGCAACGCGGCAGCCACCCAGCTTGCTCAGTTAGGCTGAGCCGAGTAGGCCCGAGGGAGCTGTGTCGCTGTAAGGAATTTGTGGTCGGAGGATTCTGCAAGGGGTTTCGAGGAGATGTCGACGTCGAGTGGGGGATCACACGTCGCGCTGGTCACCGGAGCGGGTAGCGGCATCGGACGGGCCACGGCAATTGCGTTTTCGTCGGCCGGCTACCGGGTCGCGTTGGCGGGTCGACGGCTGGACGCCCTGAAGGGAACCGCCGCCGCCTGCGGATCGGCGGAGACACTGTGCCTGTCGGGGGACATCTCGCGCGAGGCAGATGTCGTGCACATCGTTGACAGGACGATCGAGACGTTCGGGCGACTCGACGCGGCTGCCAATTGTGCTGCCGTCAAGCCGGGAGGCGGCGTCTTAGATCTCCCTATGTCCGAGTTCGACCGCACGATGGCGACGACTCTCCGTGGGACGTGGCTGTGTGTGCGTCATGAGGCGCGAGCGATGCTCAAGGTGGGGGCCGGCGCCATCGTGAACGTGTCCTCAATCAGCGCGGTCGTCGGTGGACCTGCTGACTACGCGGCGGCCAAGGCTGCCGTCGAGGGTCTCACCCGTGCGGCGGCCGAAGAGCTGGGCGGACGCAGGATTCGGGTCAATGCCTTACGCGCGGGCCTATTTGACACGCCCATGCTCCACGATGCTTGGGAGACAGGCTCAGATCCCGAACGTGTCCTTGCCCCCGGTGTCGCCGCGACGATGCTTGGCCGCATCGGGGATCCGTCCGAAGCAGCCGCCGCGATCCTGTGGCTTTGCTCGCCAGCATCTTCCTACGTCACCGGAACCTGCGTGGCCGTCGACGGCGGTGTGCTCGGCCGCTGGTAACGGATCGACGTCGCGTGCAAGCCCCAGCCGAGCCCCCGTCAAAGTCACTTCTCCGTTGTCGCCACGCTTGTACGGCGGGCCGGCTGCTTCCTTTCATGCTCAGCGACAGTGCGAAATTCCTCGGGATGTTTGGGCCGCTCGCGTGAGACATCAGGGCTCTGCCTTCAGCCCGCCTGCTTTGGGTTAGAACGCCGTCTGAAGGGCAAGCCAGGCGGCTATCGTCAGGCCAGAGCGGCGGATGCGATGTAGATGGTGATGTAGCTCGCGCGTGTGATCAGGATTGAGCCGAGCGCCTGCATCGGCGCTTGCGGTCGTCCCGTTTACGTTGTTGTAACTCGGTGCTGAATAGCGTTGAGCCCGGTCTGCATGATCAGACGATCCTTGACCGCCGGGAAGAACCTCAGAGTCACGTCCGTGATCGTGAGCTTGGCGCTGATCGCTGCAGCCTGCGGAGTGTCAATGAACACGGGTAATGCGGCCGCAGCTGGCGGCTCTCCGCTTAAGGAGGCTCAGTGCATGCGCTCGCACGGTGTGCCGAACTTCCCGGATCCGAGGCCGGGCGGTCCGAGCGTCGTTCCCAACTGGATCAATCCGGAGGCACCCGCGTTCCTGTCAGCTCAGAAGGCGTGCTCGAAGTTCTTGGGTGGAGGCGGGGTTTCACCCTCGGACCGGGAGGGCGAGAGGGTCGGCCTGGTCAAGCTCGCCCAGTGCATGCGCGCGCACGGTCTGACCAACTTCCCTGACCCAACAACCTCGCCTCCACCAGCCCCGCCACCCGGCGGCCATACGGGTAATGCTGTCGGCATCGCCGGGGTCTATCTCGAATTCCCGCCTCAGTCGCCAGCGCTCAAGCGCGCCGAAGCCAAGTGTGGCTTCAGAGCCCCCTAGCCTGCAGCGACAGACAGCCTCCCGTAATTTCCGCCTTGGGCTCCCTGCGTCACTCCTGGTGATCGATCGAAGGGGATGTGGGCGGAGATCTGCTTCCGACGACGACGCGCCGCCCACGGCCGCGAGTCGCTGATAGTCAGACCCGTGACCTGCGTCCTGGACTAATCCCCCCAGCGGGTCGAGCCCCCACTAGCTTGAGGGAAGCGGCGCCATCGGCGCCGCACAACTTCGCTCTGAGGGCGAAGAAAGGGGCCAAGTTGTCTGATCAGAAGAGGGCACGTTGGTTTGGCGTGCTCTACCTCATCACGTTCGTCACCTCGATCCTCGGGTTGGCCCTTTACGAGACCGTGCTCCGACACCCCGTGAGCTACATCGCCGGCTCCGGGCACGACAAGCAGGTCTTGTTCGGGGTCCTGCTTGAGCTGCTGCTGATCATCGCGAACATCGGCACCGCGGTCGTCATCTTTCCGATCCTCAGACGACAAAACGAGGAGTTGGCGCTCGGCTACGTGACCGCGCGCCTGGTCGAGTGCACGTTCATCCTCGTTGGCCTGCTCTGCATGGCCGAAATCATCACGCTGCGAAACCAGGTTGCGGGTGGAGCTGAGGGCACGGTCGCCTACACCCTCGCCGGGATCAAGGATTGGACGTTCCTCCTTGGCCCAGGCTGGGTCGTCGGCTGGGGGAACGGGCTGATCCTCGGCTACCTGATGTACAGATCGGGCTTGGTGCCGCGACGGGCAACATGGCTAGGCCTCATCGGAGGGCCGCTGATCATCCTGTCCGGGACGGTCATCATGTTCGGCGGCAACAATCCGAGCAACACAGTCCATTCGCTCCAAGCGGTCCTGACCATCCCGGAGTTCGCATGGGAGCTGTTCCTCGGCGTCTACTGCACGTTCTGGGGGTTCAGGCGCGATGCCCCGATCCTTTCCCGCAGCGCGCCAGTGACGACTCAACAGCCACCGCAACCGGGACACGCTGCTTTGGCCTAGACGCCGAACCTCCGGGCGCGCGGTCGCGTTCCGGCCGCGCGCTCCGGAGTTCCACATCAAGACGAAACCGGGGCCGCCGAAGGCCTGCTCACAGGAACGAGGAGGCTCGGTTCTGGATCGGGCTACTTTGCGTCGCCGCCGCTGGTTCGATCGAAGCGGCAACTCTGCTCCGGGCCTCAGACCGCTTTCATCTGCCGGGAGCTTCCCTAATCGCTCTCAGCGGCGCACGCGTTCCGCGCTCTCGCATGTCGCACGTCGTTTGATGCACGACGCGGCGGGGGCGCACGGACTCGTGGTTGCTCGGCGGCGGCTTGACTTTGGGTGGCAAAGTATGGTTAGCTTTGCAACACAAACCGAATTGAGGGAGCAGCACCATGCAGGGACCACACGACGTCGATAAGACCACGACAGCCAACGACGGCGACGGGCTCGATCCACGTGAGGCGGCGCGGTTGTTGGCTGAGACTAAGCGCGATGCGCAGCGCCAGTTCAGTCTCAGCCCGCCCTGGATCTCCGCATTCATGGCTCTCGTGATCCTCCTCGGCTACGCGGCGCTGTGGCTCTCAACGCGAGGACAGCATCCATACAGCGGTCCCAGCGCCGGCGCGATCGTGCTGGTGTACGTCGCGGTAGCCGTCTCGATCGCCGTATCCGTCAAGGTCTACCAGCGCGCGACCGCGGGCGTCAGCGGACCCGCCCTGAGAAAGCAGAAGGTCGAGGGGGCAGCGATCGCGCTGTCCTACATCGGCAGCCCCGTGATTCAAGGCGCGATGTACCACTATCACGCAAGCCACACGATCGTCTACGGCGTGATCCCGGCCGCTGGGCCGCTGATCATCGTCGGTACGACGGTGCTTGGCGTCGCGGCCAGCAACGCCAACTGGCCGCAGTTCATCACTGCTCTGGTGGTCGTCGCCGGCGGCATCGTCGCCCTCTTCGTGGGACCGAGCGGAGCCTGGCTGGCAGCCGGAATCACCCTGTTCATCGCTGTGGTCAGCTACGCCGCGATGACCCGCGGGCGCTTCGTCCACCCGACGGTAGGCACCGATGAGCACCGACGCGCTTGACGCGGTAATCCACGCCCCCGCCAGGCTGCGGATCGTCGCGACGCTCGCCGCCCTGCCTGACGGAGACAGCCTGTCCTTCACCCGCCTTCAGGACATCCTCGACCTGACCCCAGGCAACTTGATCACCCACCTACGAAAGCTCCAAGACGCCGGCTACCTGGTGAGCGAGACGACCGGAAACGGGAGAGCCTCACATACCACGATCACGCTCACCCGCCAGGGCCGCACCGCACTCGACGCCTACACCGAAACGCTCCGCGAACTGCTCGGCGGTCTCTGAACGATGTGCGCGCGCACGAAATGTGCGCGCGCACCCGACCCACGAGACCGCGCGATCAGAGCGCCAACGACCGCGTGTCGCAACGAACAGACACAGCGAAAGCACGCTCGGCGCCTTTCGCTGATGTAGTGAGTCCCTGGCCGCGATCATCGTCGCGGCCAGGGACTCATGGGCTCCGATGATGTTTCCACTCGCCTCGTCAGTCGTTGGCGCCGATTACCTTGAAGTCGCTGTTGACAAACACGTGGTGAGGCCAGCTGACGCCGATGTTGTGGACCTCGTAATCGCCGTTGCTCAGTTGCACAACTCGATCGACAATGCCTCCGGGGTAGGCCAGGAACGCGGCTTCGGTGGCCTTGTTGGCGGTGGTTCCGCTGACGATGGTGCCGGTCCCTTGTTTGTAGCTAGCCGGGATCTGACCAACGGTTTGTGACTTGCCGCCCGCGCCGCGGCTGAAGGCAGCTACTTGGGACGCAGTCGTGGCGTTGGGCTTAGGCGGTCCGCACGATGATCTGCGTGGCGGTGATCGTGGTGTTGTCGTCGGTTCCAAGCACGAGCACGGTCGCGCCCTGGGTGACGGCGCTGTTCGATGCCGCGGTCGTGCCCTTCTCGTACTTGGTGGACGACTGTCTCCTTGATGGTCACCTTGCCCCCGGTAGGGGTCGTCAGCGTGAAGCCGGAGCTCGACAGCTTGCTCACAGTCCCGACTGATCCGCCCGCGGCGGGTCCGGATCGCGCATTCGACCCTGCGCCGCCAGGTCCTGAAAACCCGGGGAAGCCGGCCGGATGCGCGTCCCCCTCCAGCGATGGTCGTGGGGACAGACGCTGCGGCAGTTGAGCTACCGCCCGAGGTGGCGCTGACGATCGCGAGCGAACCGGCGGCGATCACAATGGCCGCGATCCGGCGGCGAGGAATCTGGTGGACCTGCGCGCGGACCTGAGTTTGTGGGAAGGCATTGGAAAGGCTCCTTTTGGTTGGTGGAGCCCAGCGTCGCGCCGCAACCTGGGGGAGTCCTGCGAGGAAGCTGAGCGGTAGCTGAGAGGCGTCGTGGCCTCTGCCGCGGCCATCCGGCCGGTTCTCAGGTTTTTCTCAGCCTGCCGACCGATAATCGCGGTGTGGATGATCAGCCTGAAACAGCCCGGGTGCTCGTGGTCGACGATGAGCCGAGCATCGTCGATGTGGTCTCGATGGCTCTTCGCCATCACGGCTTCGGGGTCGAGTCGGCCGGGACCGGCCGGGAGGCGCTGCAATCTGGTCCGGCGGTGGAACCCGCACGTGATGGTGCTGGACGTGATGCTCCCGGACATGGATGGCTTTGAGGTCGCCCGTCGCTTGGCGGCCGATCACGCCGAGGTACCGATCCTGTTCCTGAGCGCGCGTGATGCCGCCGCGGACAAGATCCGCGGGCTCACCACGGGCGGGGATGACTACGTCACAAAGCCCTTCAGTCTCGAGGAGCTGATCGCGCGGCTGCGGAACATCCTGCGGCGCACCGGCGTCGCTCGGGAGTCTTCCGGGCGGCTCCAGTTCGCCGATCTGGAACTTGATGAGGACACGCTCGAGGTGACCCGAGCCGGCCGGATCATCGAGCTGACCGCCACGGAGTTCCGTCTCCTGCGTTACTTGATGCTCAATCCCCGTCGGGTGCTCACGCGCGGCGCAGCTTCTCGATCACGTCTGGAGCTATGACTTCGGCGGTGACGCGCGCGTGCTCGAGACGTACATCAGCTACTTGCGTAAGAAGGTCGACGCCACCGGGCCGCCGCTGATCCACACGGTCCGCGGCGTCGGCTACGTCCTGCGGCTCCCGAGGAATGAGCCGGCTGTCGCTCCGGGCGCGGCTGCTGATCGGTCTCGTCGCGCTGACCGTGATCGGGCTTGCGGTGGCGGCGGTGGTCACCTACGAGGAGCAGCGCTCGTTCCTGCTCACGCGGATCGACCAGCAGGTCGGCGACTCTCGCATCCCGGTGTCGGTGGCGCTCGACCTGATCCATCCCCAGGGCGCGACAACGCGGCTCGCGGCAACCGGCGGGCGGCAGCGCGCCGGGAACCTTTCAAACCTCCGGGACCTACGGGATCGTGCTCGAGCTCGAGCGGCAAGGTGATCGAGAGCGCGCTCGTTCACCTATGGGGAAACGCCGGCGTCCCCGCCGGCGCTGCCTCGCCGTTTGCCGATCTCGCGGTTCAGCTCGCCACGACGTGCACCTGTTCACGGTGAGCTCGAAAGCGGGATCGAGCCTGAGCTACCGCGCGGCCGCGTTCACGCTCAAGGACGGCCGGACGCTCGTCATCGCCGTTCCGCTTCGTGACGTCGATCAGACGCTTCAGCGGCTGATCGAGGTCGAGGCGCTCGTGGGCGGCGGCGTGATCCTCGGGCTCGTCGCGCTGGGTTGGGTTGTGATCCGGTGTCGGCCTGCTGCCGCTGGAGCGGATCGGCCGCGTGGCGAGCGAGATCGCGCACGGCAACCTGGACAAACGGGTGACTCCCGCCAACGACCGCACCGAGGTCGGCCGTCTGGGGACGTCGTTGAACGAGATGCTCGCCCAGATCGAGCGTGCCTTCGCCGATCGCAGCACGAAGCGAGGAGCGTCTGCGCACGGTTCCTCGCCGACGCGTCACACGAGCTCCGCACTCCACTCGCCTCGATCCGAGGGTATGCGGAGCTGTTCCGCCTGGGAGCGGTGACGAGCCTGCCGAGAGTCGAGCGAGCGATGGATCGAATCGAAGCCGAGGCGACAAGGATGGGAGGCCTGGTCGAGAGCCTGTTGCTGCTGGCTCGGCTCGAGGAATTACCGGAAGTGCCGCTGGTCGAGGTCGATCTGACCGAACTGGCCAACCAGGCTGCGCAGGACACGCGCGCGGCAGCGCCAGACCGTGAGGTGGTCGTCCATCTCGGCCCCCGGTGGCAGGTGCTCGGAGATCCCGCGCAGCTACGTCAAGTGCTTTCCAATCTCATCCGCAACGCCGTCGTTCACACACCACCTGCGACCGCGATCGAGATCACAGTCGGCTCGGAGGACGGACAGGCGGTGATCGAGGTCCGCGACCATGGTCCGGGACTTCCCGCGGGTGCCGGCGACCACCTGTTTGAACGATTCTGGCGACCCGAGGGAGGCCGGAGCCGCGGGCGCGGCGGCGCCGGGCTTGGTCTGGCGATCGTCAAAGCGATCGTGGTACGTCACGGCGGCGAGGTTCATGCATACAACGGCGACGGCGATGGGGCTGTCTTCCGAGTGACGCTGCCGGGGACCCCGGTCGCCCACGCTGGCGACTCCGCCGCGGCGCAAGCCTGACAACCGTTCTCAGGGATCCCTCATGTTCTCCCCAGCCGGGCTCAAGCTCGGGGCGTGAGACTCGCCTGTATGCCAGACCAAGAACTCACTCACACAGCTTTGCCACCGGTCAGCGTCCGCCGCGTGGCAGTGATCCGCACCGACGGACACAGATTCCACATCCACCCCCCGGCCCACGCGACAGAAGATCCCAAGACCACTGCTCACCACACCAACCCTCGGCCTCAATAACTTCGCGGCTACCGCCGCTCGAGCGCTTCGAGCCCGCCGCGGAGGAACTCGATCACTTGGTCGAGGATCACGAGCGCTTCCTCGTGGGAGATCGGCTCGCCGGAGTCGTCCTGGAGACGTTCGCGGACCGCGCTGAACGCGGCGGTCACGGAGGCGGCGATCAGGCGTGGCCGGACGTCGTCAGGACCGACGTCTCCGAGGTCTTGGGCGATCGACGCGGCGACCAATTCCTCCATCGCTGCCGATCGCGCGCGCTCACTGAGCCGGAGCCCCTCGTTGGCACCGATGATTCGCTTCCGGAGCCTGGTCTGCTCGTCGTACTTGTCGAATCGAGGACACGAACTCGCGCAGGGCGTCCACCGTGGTGGCACCGACGGGCCGTTGCTCGAGCGTGTCCTTGAGCCGCTCGAACATCACCGGCTCGTCGCAGAAGAGGATGTCCTCCTTGCTCTCGAAATAGGCGAAGATCGTGCGTGGGGAGACGTCGGCCGCGTCGGCGATCTCGGCCAGCGTCGTGTGGTCGTAACCGCGCTCGGCAAACAGCTGCAGGGCGACCCGCTCGATGTTCTCGCGCGTCTGCTGCTTCTTCCGTTCCCTCAGCCCCGGCTTGGCGAGGCTCGCTTCGCTCGTGTCCATTTAGCGCGAGTTTATCAGCAAAGCTTCACACCAGGAAATTTTGCAATGAGTGTTGACTTTCTCCTGCGACTTATATATAAATGCAGCGCTTGCAGATTTGCTACTAGTGAAAGCCGGGGCTCGAGATGCTGAAAATCGCTCGCTGACCATGGCGCACCGCCGGATCGTGGTGGTCGCATGGATCGTCGCCGCCGTTGGGATCTTCGCGGTCTCCAGCTCGGTCGGCAAGAAGAGCGCCAGCAACTTCACGCTGCCGGGCACCGGGTCGCAGCAGGCAGCCAATCTGCTGACGAGCCGCTTTCCGGCGCAGGCCGGCGATTCCGACCAGATCGTCTTCCATGCCCGGACCGGCACCCTGAACGACGCCGCCGATCGCGCGACGATCGGAACCACACTCGCAAACGTCGCCAAGCTCCCCCACGTCACCGGCGTAGTCAGCCCGTACGCGGCCGGCGCGCACAGCATCTCCCGCGACGGCACGATCGGGTTCGCCACCGTCAGCTTCGACAAACGCGCGGGCGTGGTCCCCAAATCCGCGGTCACCCGGGTCATCACCACGGCGGAATCGGCGCGCTCGGCGAGCCTCCAGGTGGAACTCGGAGGCCAGGCGATCGAACAGGCGCAGCAGAGCTCGCTGGGCTTCGCGACGATCGTCGGAATCGCCGCGGCGATCCTGATTCTGCTGATCAGCTTCGGTTCGTTCAGCGCGATGGGCCTCCCGATCGCGACCGCGCTGCTCGGCCTCGGCGCTGGAGTCGGAGTGATCACACTCGCTAGCCACGTGATCGCAATGCCGGATTTCGCGTCGGAGCTTGCGCTGATGATCGGGCTCGGCGTCGGAATCGACTACGCCCTGTTCATCGTCACTCGCTTCCGAGAGAACTACCGGCGCAACGGTGGGGACGTGCCTCGGGCCGTCGAGGCCGCGATGAACACCTCCGGGCGCGCAGTCGTGTTCGCCGGCGCGACCGTGGTAATCGCGCTGCTCGGGATGTTCGCGCTCGGAGTGAGCGTGCTCAACGGCGCGGCGGTGGCAGCCGCGATCGGCGTTGTGCTGGTGCTCAGTGCGTCACTGACACTGTTGCCCGCGCTGCTCGGCTTCGCTGGTCGACGGATCGGTGAGGTCGGGCGCCGTGGCGCAGACGAGGACGCGGACACCGGCAGGCCGGGCTTCTGGGACGCTGGGTGCATCAGGTGCAGCGGCGCCCGGCCATGACCGCGATCGCCGCCACCGCGCTGATGCTCGTGTTCGCGGCTCCGGCACTTGGCCTGCGACTCGCCTCGAGCGACGCCGGCAACGATCCCGGGACCCAGACGACCCGTCAGGCCTTCGACCTGCTCGCAAAGGGATTCGGTCCGGGCTTCAACGGGCCGCTCGAGGTGGCAGTAGCGCTCCCCAAGGCCCACGACACCGTGGCTCTCAAGCAGATCACCGCGGCAGTGGCGGCGACCCCAGGGGTCGCGTCCGTCGCCACGCCGCGCCTGAACCCCACGGGGACCGCAGCGGCGGTCATCGCCTACCCCACCACCTCGCCGCAGAGCGCGCAGACTTCGAGCCTGGTTGCGCGGGTGCGGGGCAACGTGATCCCTCCGGTCGAGCGGACCACGGGAGCGCGTGTGTACGTCGGAGGAGCGACGGCGTCACAGGTCGACTTCTCGCACGTTCTGTCGAGCAAGATGCCGCTGTTCATCGCGGTCGTGATCGCGCTGGCGGCTCTCCTCCTGCTGGTGGTGTTCCGGTCGCTGGTGATTCCGGTGCAGGCCGCCCTGATGAACCTGCTCTCGATCGGCGCCGCGCTGGGTGTGATCCAAGCCATGTTCGAGGGTGGCTGGCTCGGTGGGCTGTTCGGTGTCCAAGCGGGACCGATCGACGCGTTCATCCCGGTGCTCACGTTCGCGATCGTGTTCGGCCTGTCCATGGACTACGAGGTATTCCTCGTTTCTCGGGTCCACGAAGAGTGGACCGCGCGAGGGGACGCCAGCGCCGCCGTGAGGGAAGGAATCGCCCGCACCGGCCGCGTCATCACCGCCGCGGCCGCGGTGATGGTCGCAGTGTTCGGCGCATTTGCGATCAGCGGCAACCGCGTACTCGAGATGTTCGGGCTTGCGATGGCAACTGCTGTGTTCCTCGACGCGATCGTGGTCAGGATGCTCCTGCTGCCCGCCGTGCTCGAACTGCTTGGCCGAACCACCTGGATGCTGCCGCGCTGGCTTGAGCGACGGCTCCCACAGGTGGCGATCGAACCCGAGCAGACCCCGAAGCCGCGGACGACGCTCGAGCCCGCGTATGAGGCCGGATCGTGACGTCGCACTGCGGCCAGGGTCCCGGCCCGTTTGTCCGATGGATTTCGTCGCCAGCGTCGATATCGCCGTGGGGGAGGGTCAGCGGATTCGCTCGGCCAGGGAAACGATGATCCCCTCTGGCCCGCGCACATAGGCCATGCGCCAGATGTTCTCGTGCTGGCCGATCCCGCCGACCAGGCCGTAGCCGTCCGCAGCCAGCCAGTCGAGCACAGCCTGCAGGTCGTCGACTTCGAAGGCGACGTTGCGCAGACCCAGTTCGTTGGCCATGGCGGCGGGCGACCCTGGCTCATGGTCCGGCTGGACGAAGCTCGACAGCTCCAGTCCGGCACCTCCCCCGGGTGGCCGCAGCATGACGATGTGACTGCGGGAGCCGGGGATGCCGATCACGGTGTCCACGAACTCGCCCTCGACGAACGTCCGGCCCTCGACCTCCAAGCCCAGCCCGACGAAGAACTCCGTCACCATGTCGAGGTCCGCGACGGTCATGCCGACATGGTCAAAACGTCGTATGTGTGACATGAGGTCCCTCGTAGTAGTCGAGATCTGTGTGTGGAACGGCTGTCACCGTGGCTCCCTTCTGTCGCGCCGGACGTCCGCCCCGACCGGTGGTCCTTGCTCGATGCGCTTGCGGGTGACGTCGACCGAGCCGCGAAACCATCCGAGCTTCTCGATCCACCAGGTGAGGCCGACCTCCTCGTAGGCCGCGACCAGCTCGTCGTCCTGACTGTCGGACTGGCCCTCCATCACGACATCGAACGAAGTCGCCGGCGCGGCTCGTTGCGACTGGGTGTACTCGACGACAGCTTTGAGCTCCTCGGGTGTCGGCAGCTCGGAATGCCCGATGCCCTTGAACGTCGGAAACACCCCGTCGAAGCGAGCTGCGCGGCGGAACGACCGCTGCGCTGGCCAGCGTCCCCCGATCCAGATCGGGGGACGGGGTCGCTGGATCGGCGTCGGGAGGAACAGGCTCTCGGCGACGCGATAGTGCTGGCCCTCGTAGGCAAACGGCTCACCACTCCACAATCCACAGACGATGTCGAGTCCCTCGTCGACCAGTTCGTGACGCCGGCGCGGTTCGGGGTCCTCGCCAAATGCGGCGAACTCCTCCCAGGGCTGGGAGCCCAGCCCGACGCCCACGATCAGCCGACCCTCCGACAGCACGTCAAGTGTCGCCATCTCACGAGCGAATTTCCACGGGCGCCGGCGCGCCAGCGCCGCGATCAGCACACCCACTCGTACACGGCTCGTGTGGGAGGCGATCGCGGCGATGCTGATGTAAGGATCGGCGACTGACCAACCCGGCTCGCGGTACGCGACGTGATCCCAGATGAAGATGCCATCCCATCCGTTGGTCTCGGCCCGGCCCGCTAGCTCCACCAGGAGCCGAGGATCCCCGTATTCGCCGACGTTCGGTAGACCGACGGCGTAACGCAGACCAGACATCGCCTTGGCGCGAGGGTCAGTCGTCGCGCGGCGGAGGCTGAAAGACGATTCGCTTGAGCTCGGAGAGTGCGTTGCCTCCGAGACGAAGCGCGGTTTGGAAGCCCTCGAGTCCGAGCTCGCCGGCGTCCAGCGACCGTCGCAGTTGATCGAGTGCAGGTCGCTCGTCGTCGCGCACCTTGTCGCGCGGAGCGTCGAGCAAGATCAGATGTCGCGGGCGCCGGAGACCATGCGCGAGGCGTACGTACCGTTCACGCTCCAGCGCATCGAATCCGTCCAGCGGCAGAACCACGCTCTGCTCGGCCTGAAGTCGCTTGAGAACGGCGCTGGTGAGAAGTTCGGCGGCCCGTTCGTCGATCACGTCGGGCGCCACCCGACCGGACAGCAGCGCTCGTACCCGGCTGGGGGCGAGCGTCGCCCCGCGTTCCTCGACGGCGCGTTCGGCGAACCGCGCGGGCTCCGACGCCTCTGCGCCGACGATCACGAGCAGGCTGCCCGGCGAGTAGCGCAGGCGGTGGGCGGGAGCCAAAACACGGCACCGGACGGACACGTCGGGCGGCCGGGGCGGGGCGCCGCCCGCGCGGGGGCGTTCAGACGACCATCCGGTGCGCTCGTCCGGGGAGATCTTGACGCTTCGGGCAACGGGTTTCTCGGGCACGCCGACAATCATCGTCGACCTGGCCCATCGATGCTTCGCCGTCCGCCTCGGACGCTGGGACGTCGCGCGGCGACCTTCCCGGGAGAATGTCTCGCGTGGGGAAGCTAGACAAGTTCGCTGGAGGCGACCAGGCCTACCTGCGGGACGAGCAATACCGGGACCCGAGCAGGCTGGCCGACCGCGCTCGATTGCACGTCAAGTACCGGACGGCAGAGCAGCGGTGGTTCCCGTGGCTGGCGTCGCAACTGGACTGGCCCGCCGAGGCAGTCGTACTTGAAGTCGGGTGTGGACCAGGCTGGTTGTGGGCGGAGGCGGCCGACGAGCTTCCACGCGGGTTGCGGCTGATACTGACGGACCTCTCGCCGGGGATGGTCGAGACGGCCATCGATCGCGTGTCGGCGCTGGAGAGTTTTCACCGCGTCGAGGCAGTGGTCGCCGACGCGCAGAGATTGCCCTTCCCAGACGCCTCTTTCGACGTCGCGCTCGCCAATCACATGCTGTACCACGCTCCCGAGCCGGGGGAGGCGGTGGCCGAACTGGCCCGGGTGCTGAGGCCGGGGGGCACCCTTCTGGCGGCAGCCAACGGGCCCGAGAACATGAAGGAGCTGTGGGAGATCCGGGCGGAGATCTTCGATCTGCCGACCGTCTCCGGGCTTACGCTCCGGTTCGGATCGGTCAGCGGGTTGCCGCTGCTGCAGGAGCTCTTCGCCACCGTCGAGTGGCGCACCTACCCGGATCAGCTCCGCTGCACAGACCCCGATGACGCGATCGCCTTCGTCACGTCGTATCCGCCCGGGGAGGACGCGGACGCCGGCCAGCTGGCGGCGCTCGATCGATCCGTCCGCGCACGGTTTCGTGACGGGGAGGGGGTGTTCACGATCACCAAGCAGACAGGTGCGTTCGTGGCTCGCCGGCCGCGCCATTGACGCGCGGGTTGATTGACCGCTAGGCGGCAGCCGCCGTGCCGAGCTCGGTGAGCCGACGGCGCAGACGCCGGAGATCGTGGGGGTCGAGCCCGTGCGCCAGCAGCCACCGAGCTGAGCCCCCGAACTGCTCGTCGATAATCGCCAGGAACCGCTCCATCGTCGCTGGCCGGGGAGCCATCGGCCCGGCATCCTGACCCTCCAGCTCCCGCCGGTAGGTCTCCGAGCTCAGCAGTCGTCTCAGGATCTGATCGATCCGCTGGCTGCTGGCGACGTAATCGGCGACGATCAGCTCGCGTCTGGTGCCGACCGCATCGAGCGCCAGTGCCACCAGCACCCCGGTCCGGTCCTTGCCCGCGGCACAGTGCACCAGCACTGCCCGCTCGGCGCGTGCGATCGAGCGGATCGCGCCCACCACCGAGTCCTGACGGTTGGCGAGGTAGCCCAGGTAGGCCCGGATGACCGGCGCTTCGTCGGCAAAGCCGTCCGCGTGGACCCGGTGCCATGGCCTGACCGCGCCGGCTTCGAGGTCGGTCTTGTCGCCGGACTCAGGGTGCAGCGACCGGTGCTCGATCCGCACCGTTGTCTCGCTATGCATCGGCCCGGGGCCCTCCAGCTCGACCTCGGCCTCGGTCCTGAGGTCGAGCACCACCGCGACGGCCTGCTCGTCCACCAGCTGCCGCACGTCGGCGGCGGTCAGCGACTGCAGGTTGTCGGACCGCACGAGCACCTGAGGCACCACGACACGCGCGTTGACCGCGCCTTGCAGCGGGATCCAGTGGGGCTGTTCGAGGCTCTCGGTGATGACGAACATGCTGGCAGCTCGGCTGCGCAGCCCTGAGAACTTGCTGTGAAGGGGACCGGTGGTGGCGCGGGTCAGGGGGTCAGCTGGCCAGCGCGCCGAGGCCGTGGATCACGAGCGTGAGCACGACCACGCCAGTGGCCAGAAAGGCGTATCTGGCCAGATCGCGCCGGGACATCAGCTGGTCAGGCGCGGCCTGCCGCGTGGCCTCCCACTGGCGTTGAGCTCCCCACCCGGCCAGCCCACCGCTGAGGAGACTGAGTGCTGCGAGGCCCCAGAGCGGAGCGGCCCCGTCAAAGGCCGCGAAGATCAGCGACATCAACCCGACCACCGCCAGGATCAACGCGCACAGAACCATGACTCGGAGCCGGTCTCCCGGCTGACCGGACTGAGATCTGCCTTCGACTCTCGGCACCCCACGCTCCCGTCGTTCGCGACAAGGCGGCGCTACCCGGAGCTCCCGCCCTCGAACCTCGTCCGCATCAGCTCCCGGATCTCGGCCGCCACCGCCGGAGGTCGGCGCGCTTCGGTCGAGATCACACACTCGATCCCCTTCAGCTCAGGGATCACCCTGGCCAGCGCGCGGGCGTGCTCGACGAGGCGGGCCTTCCCCGGCCAGGAGTCCGGCTCGCGGGCGGCCACCCGCTGAGCACACAGCTCAGCCGGCGCACTCAGGCAGATGATGAGAACCCGGTCGGCCTGAATCGCCCGCCGCACCGCTTCCAGCTCGGCCTCGTTCTCGGTCGTGGTGACCACCAGCAGCGCCTCACGCCCCAGCTGCCACTGCCGCCCGGCCAGCCAGTGCAGATGGGGGAGCCACTGCTCCACGGTCAGCCATGGCCAGCCCCACGACAGCTGGTCTGTCTCGATGCCGGCGTAGGAGATCCGGTCGAGCTCCAGCAGCGTTCCGAGTGCCTCGGCTACCGAGCTCTTGCCCGCGCCCGGCGTCCCGGTGATGAGCACCGCATCGCGGCTCACTCGGGCCGCTGGCTCCAGCGCCGCAGACCCCGTTCCGGGTCCCACACGATGCTGTATCCGTCGCCGCCGAAGACGACGTAGGCGGCCGAGGTCACGTCGATCGCGAACAGGTGAAACGGCTCCGTGGGCTCCCAGTCGATCCGGGCCTTGATCGCCCTGCAGTAGGACTCCCGGACCCCTGGGTCGGGCTGGTCGATCGCCCGCCCGTACAGCTTGAAGTCACCTTCGGTGCCCATCCGGTCAGAAGTGCAGCTGTGCAGGACGCAGCGCTCGTCTCGGGCCAGATCGAGCGCCTTGGGCGATTCCCACATCATCCCCAGCAGCAACTGGTCGTCGACCAGGTCCAGCTCGCACGGGCTTATCCGCGGCCAGCCGGAGGACCGCAAAGTGCCCAGCATGCACAGCTCGTGCGCCCTGAACCGCTCCCAGCCCTGTTCTGCGAGCTCAGGGGCCGCCGCAGCGAACTCACCCCAGTTCATTCGCTGCATGTTCGCATCCCCACCCGTCGTATGCCACCAGTCGCGTATCGTCGCTGCCGTGAGCAAGCGCGAGGTCCACTCCTGGTTGATGGACATGGACGGCGTCCTCGTACATGAGGAGCAGGCGGTCCCGGGCGCTGATCAGTTTCTGCAGCGCCTGCGCGACCGCGGCACTCCCTTCCTCGTCCTCACGAACAACTCCATCTACACCCGCAGGGACCTGGCTGCCCGTCTCCTCGCCAGCGGTCTGGAGGTCCCTGAGACCTCGATCTGGACCTCGGCGCTGGCGACCGCACGCTTTCTCGATAACCAGCGTCCCGGAGGCTCGGCGTTCGTGATCGGCGAGGCCGGGCTGACCACGGCTCTTCACGAGGCCGGGTACACGCTCACCGACCGCGCTCCCGACTATGTGGTGCTGGGGGAGACCCGCACTTACAGCTTCGAGCGGATCACCCGCGCTATCAGGCTGATCGAGGGCGGGGCCCGCTTCATCGCCACCAATCCGGATGCCACCGGCCCCAGCGTGGACGGTCCGCTCCCCGCCACCGGCTCGGTCGCGGCACTGATCCGCCACGCCACCGGGGTCGACCCCTATTTCGTCGGCAAACCCAATCCGCTGATGATGCGCTCGGCGCTCAACGCGCTCGACGCCCACTCCGAGACCGCGGCGATGATCGGGGACCGGATGGACACCGACGTCGTCTCGGGGCTCGAGGCCGGCATGGAGACGATCCTGGTGCTGACCGGCGTCACCACGCGAGCGGAAGCCGAGCGCTACCCGTATCGCGCCTCGCGCGTGGTCGAGTCCGTGGCCGACCTGATAGACGAGCTGTCCTGACGGCCGCCCTGGCCGGCGGAGCTCAGCCGCCCTGGCCGGCGGCGCTCAGCCAGGGCATGACGGCGTCTACCACGCGCTCGGCCAGGCCCTCATCAAGCGGCGAGCCGCTCAGCAGCAGCCGGTAGTAGATCGCGCCGAACAGCAGCTCCTGGACGACCTGCGGCTCGATCCCCGGCCGGACCTGACCCCGCTGGACGCCGCGCTCGAGCAGCCGTTCAACTTCGGCCAGCCGCCGCGTGATGACCTGGGCCCGGAATGCGTCGCCGAGCTCGGCGTCGGCGGCGAAGTCCGACACCAGGCCCTGCATCACGCGGCCCATCACCGTCGCCCCCAGCACCCTGACCGCGGCGCCAACCAGTGCCACCAGCTCCGCTCGGGTGTCCCCGAGATCCGGCATCGGCACGTCCTCCTCCACCAGCTCAAGGACGACGGCCAGCGCCAGCTCGTACTTGGAGCGGTAGCGGCGATAGATGGTGGTCTTGGCCACGCCTGAGCGAGCGGCGACACCTTCGACGGTCAGACCGTGAACGCCGCCGTCCACCAGCAGCTCCCGGGTGGCCGCCAGAATTCGGTGCCGGGTGCCTTCCCTCACAAAACACAACGTAGCGAAGCGTCAACGGTTCGGCCGGCCGCAGGCTCCGGTCAGACCGCCGACATAACCTCCACGATTGGCCAGGACCACCTCCACCAAGGTGCAGTAGACGCGGGTCATCGCGGTATCTACCGTCCCGGTGTCATCGAACCCGGAGCGGCCCCCTTGCTTGGGAATCGACGCGTGGCGGAGCGCGTCCTGTTCATCGTCCTACCTGTCGTCGTCGTGGTCTGCTCATACGCAGGCCTGACGCAGGCCCACAGCTTTGCTGTGGACTTCGTGCACGAGTACGTGGTTGCGGCTGGGAGGCTGCAGCGGGGGCTCGATCCGTACAACCCTGCGAGCGTCGGCTACGCAGGCGTCGCCTTGGGTCCGGTGCTTCCGTTCACGGCGACGACGGTCGGTCTCGTCTTCGTGTGGCCGTTCGCTGTCCTTCCGGTCACGGTGGGGGCAATCCTGTTCGCGCTGCTGACCGGCGGGTGCGCCGTGCTGGCGCTCCGTGTGCTCCGAGTGCGCGACTGGCGGCTGTATGGCCTGGTGATCGTCCTGCCGCCGGTGATGAGCGGCTGGGCGAACGCCAACGTAACGCTCGTCGCGGTGCTGGGACTGGCGCTGGCCTGGCGCTACCGGGACAGGCCGTTCGTCGCCGGTGCACTGGGCGCAGTGGCGGTCTCGCTGAAGCCGTTCATGTGGCCCGTGGGGCTGTGGTTCCTCGCCACGCGCCGCTACCGCGCCGCCGCATGGTCACTCGGCCTCGGTGCCGCGATCAACCTGCTCGGATTCGCCCTGCTCGGACACGGCTCGTTGACAGGATTCATCCGGGTGTCCGAACTGGTGAGCCAGCGCATGATCTCCACCGGCTACGGCCCGGCCGGTCTCGCCGCCCATCTCGGCGCCGGCTCCTGGGCAGCCGCCATCGGGTACGTAGCCGCGGCCGCCGCGGGCGTCTATGCCCTGCGAGCTGGGCGCCGTGGAAATGAGCTCGGCGCCCTGGTGGCAGTCTGCGGCGTCATGCTCCTCGCCGGCCCGGTCGTCTGGCTGCACTACCTCTCGGTGCTGCTCGTACCACTGGCTATCGCCCGGCCTCGACTTGACCGTGTCTGGCTCTGCCTGCTCGTCCTCTGGGTGGTACCCGTCGCGAATCCAACGATGATCGAGAACCTTCTGGTGATCGCGGTCAGCGTCGCCGTCGCCATCTCAGCGCGGAACCGAGTCACCCCCAGGCCCCAGACCAAGACCGAGAACGAACCGCTGCACTCGGCCCTAGTGGCCGCTCATTAGCCGCTATCGTGGGGTACGTACAAAACGCTACGTAGCGTCTGTCCGTTGACCGACCTCGTGGCGTGACACACGACAAGCCGCGGAGGCCGGAACCCTCGGCTTTCGCCTCGAAGCGGGAGTGACCCCGATGACATTGAGAATTCGCGCGGCACGACGTGCCACGGCCCAGCCTGACCCCCAGCAGAGCGTCCACTTCCACCTCGAAGCCGACGGGCGTGCCTACGTCTGCGACCGCAACCGGCGCGATTCACCCTCGCTGAGCGTCGAGGAGGTCGGCTCGCGGACCCGAGCGGTCCGCGCCTAGCGACCGACCCTGCGCCGCTCAGCGGCCGACATCGAAACTGTAGACACCACCGGGGGGTCTAGGAGTTTCTACGGTGTCCTTCACCACTGCTCCACCTTACGCTGCCCCGGATGGGGACGGAGAGCTCTGTGCTGTTTGAGATCCGCAGGACCACCCGGCCCGGCCGCGTGTGTCACCTCAGGGTGAGTGGCGAGCTCGACGCCGAAACCGGACCGCGTCTGAGCGGCAGCCTGCGGCGGGTGCGGCGCGAGGCGGTGCACCTGTGCCTGGACCTGTCCGGTGTCACGTTCATCGATTGCAGTGGCCTCACCGCGCTGCTGGTCGAATTGCGCGACGGCAGGCTCCAGGGTTGCGAGCTCGAGGTCGCCCAGGACGCCAGTCGCCCCGTACGCCGGCTGCTCACCATGACCGGCGTTGATCGCCTCGTTTGGCCGGTGAGCGTCGGCTCAGGCCGCCACCCGGTGGTGCTGCCGGCTCAGAGGGCGACTTCGGCCCAGACCTCGTAGCGGCGTTCGCGGCTCTGGCCCCAGCGCGCGGCCAGCGCCTCCACGATCTTCAGACCCAGTCCTCCCGCGCCGGGCGGGGGTGGGGGCGCCGTTCCCAGGGACTCGCCGGATCGGCCCGGGTCGCTGACCGACAGCCGTAACCCGCGCTCGTGCCGGCACAGCCGCACGTCCAGGTGGTCCTGCTCGGTGCAACCCGAGTGCAGGACGGCCTCCGTCACCAGCTCGCTGGAGATCAGCAACAGGTCCGGGCTCTGCCCGACTCCGTCCAGGCCGGAGAGGGACTGGCGCACCAGCCGTGGGGCCCGTTCGTCACATTCCAGCTCCAGCTCCATCAGTACGTCTTGCGCCATGAGAGTCCGGGCTACCCGGGGGCGGCCGAGCGGACACACACCCGGTTCACTCCCTGACCGCGGAGCCGATGATCGTGGGGCGCACCGTCAGCGGCGCTCTGGGCTGGCGCCCCCGCTCCATCTGTTCCACCCTCAACTCCGAAGCCTCGATCAATTCCCCCGTCCGCCGGTTGGGGTGACAGCCCGCGGCCACGTATGTGTGAGGCCCCTCGACCAGGTCCTGAAAGCGTCCGAGCCGCGTTCCCTCGCCCGCGTGCACGTGCTCCAGGAAGATGTAGCGCCCACCCGGCCGCAGGACTCGCACGATCTCCTGCAATGCCCGTGTCGGATCGGGGATCGTGCACATCACGAACGTCCCGACGACCGTGTCGAACGACTGATCCCCGAACGGCAGCTCTTCGGCGCCGGCCCGGACCAGTTCCCAGCGGCCGGCGGCTGGTGGCTCGCCGGCCACTGTGCGGCGGAGCCGGGCGACCATGTGGGGGCTCGGCTCGGTGATCACGAGCTCGCTGACGGCGTCGGTGTAGTGCGGGAGGTTGACGCCCGCGCCGGCGCCCAGCTCCAGCGTCCGCCCCGAGGCCTCGGCCAGCAACTGCCGGCGCGTCTCCCGCTGGCCCGCCCGCTCGGCCAGCTCCAGCAGCGGCGGGTAATACAGAGCGAACAGGCGCTCGTTCAGTCCCCAGGGATCGCGCACAGCTTTAAGACACTAGTGCTCAGCCGACCCGTGCTCAGCCGACCCCGCGCTCCAGGCAGAGCCGCTGCAGGCGCTCCATCGCCTCGCCGGCCCGCTCGGGCAGCAGCGCCAGCGCCTCGGCGCCAGTGCGCAGATCGGCGATCGTGACCCCGCGGCCTTCCAGGGCGAAGCGGCCCAGCCAGCGCACGGCGGCGCGCTCGTAGCGCTCCCGGTCACCGCCCCGCAGCACCAGGCAGATCCGCAGTGCGTCGTCGAGGGCGACCCGGGGCAGCTCCAGGGCCGCGGCGGTGACCAGCGACGCGTTACCGGTCGCCAGGGCCCGGCGGAAGCGCTGGTAGGGACTCCCTTCGCTCGTCATTACGAACATACGTTCGCATGCTTGTCAAGCGCCAGACGGCGCCGGGTTCAAGACTGGCCGAGCGTGCGCGCGGTGGTCGACCGGGGCACCTGTGTCTGGTCTGGCGCGGTGCGCAGCAGATGGTCGCCGACGGTCGAAGTGACGCCGAACCAGTAGTGCTCGTTCTTGAAGTGGTGCAGCCGATGTCCGCGCCAGATCGAGCGGTAGTAGCGCCCCCGCGGGCGGTAGGGGGTGTGGATCAGGTAGTGACACCACTCGTAGGAGGCGAGGATCACGTAGGCGACGATCAATCCCGTGCTCGCCTGAGCCAGCCGGTCGCCCCCCAGGATCAGCGCGATCGGGAATGACAGCACCCAGATCGTCAGCGCGATCATCGGAACGAAGATCAGGACCGCGTAGGCGGGGATCAGCACTCCGTTCAGGATCGACGGCTCCCGGTGGTGGGCGCGGTGCTCCTGGGCGGCCATCAGGTCCAGCGTGAAGCGCCCGATCCGCCATGGCTTGGCGTGGAGCAGGTACACGTGGATCAGCCATTCGACCGGGGGTGTGACCGCCACCAGCCCGACGACCCACACCGCGTCCTGCCACCCCGGATCCCCGAGCAGCACCCGCAGGACCACGGCGGCCAGGATCGCCGTCCCCAGCAGCCGGGGGGACGGGCGGCGGATGAACGAGCGCCAGCAGTCACCGAGCGTGAGCACATCCGCCCGGCGGCGAGGGATCGCCTCGGCCGGTGCCGTGAGCGCATCGTCCCTGGCGGTGAGCGTGTCCCCCGACATCCTCACCTAACGCTACTAGGGTGTTGGAATTCGGTGTGCAGGAGCGGCACCCCCTAGGGCGTAGAGGTAGGCTGGATCTGTCCCTGGCGAAAGAGAGAGCGTTTCGGGATGGCAGTCAGAACCACCGAGGCCGAGGCGGAGCTCATCGCCGGAGTCTGTAGACGCGTCCGTGAGCGACTGGCCGGCGACCAGGTCGGTTCCTGCGAAGCGTTCGTGCGCCAGTACTACCACTGGGTGCCCCCGGACGATCTGGCCGATCGTTCCTCTCTGGATCTATACGGCGCCGCGGTGTCGCATTGGAATCTCACCGCCCACCGCCATCCGGGCGAGGTCAAGCTGCGCGTCTACAACCCGGAGTTCGAGCAGCACGGCTGGCAGTCACCCCACACCGTCATCGAGGTGGTCTCGGACGACATGCCGTTCGTGGTCGACTCGGTCACGATGGAGCTATCTCGGAGCGGGTACGGCACGCACCTCGTCATCCATCCCGTGATCCGGGTTCTGCGCGATGGCGATGACAACCTCATCGGGGTAACCGAACCGGGTTCGGGACCGCCTGAATCGCGGGCCGAGTCGATCCTTCACATCGAGATCGATCGCGAGACCGACCGGGAGCGCCTGGCCGAGCTGGCGCAGCGCATCGAGCGTGTCCTGGGTGACGTGACCCGTGCCGTGGAGGACTGGCAGCCGATGCGGGAGCGTGCGCTCGGGCTGATCGACGAGCTGTCGAACGGCAATGTGCCGGTCAGCCAACCCGCGCTCGAGGAAGCCCAGAGCTTTCTGCGCTGGCTGACCGAGGACCGCTTCACGTTCCTCGGCTACCGGGAGTACGAGCTGCTCCGTGAGTCGACCTCCTACGGCCAGCGCGCTCGCCTGCAGGTGGTGGCCGACAGCGGCCTGGGAATCCTGCGCGGCCGTCCCGCCTCCGAGATCACCGAGCTGAGCGACCAGGCGTTCAACCTGGCGCTGGCCGACACGCCATTGCTGCTGACCAAGGCCAACTCCCGGGCCACCGTGCACCGGCCCTCCTACCTGGACTATGTGGGCGTCAAGCGCTTCGACGAGCAGGGCCGCGTGATCGGGGAGCGGCGCTTCCTCGGTCTGTTCACGACCGCCGCCTACAAGGAGAGTCCGCTGGCCATCCCGCTGCTCCGGGGCAAGGTGAACTACGTGCTGGAGCGGGCCGCCTTCCCGCCGGACAGCCACGACGCCAAGGCGCTGCGCGAGATCTGTGAGTCCTACCCCCGGGACTCCCTGTTCCAGATGGAGGCCGACGAGCTGTTCCGGATCGCGATGGGCGTTCTCGGCCTCGGTGAGCGCCAGCGGGTGCGCGTCTTCGCCCACCCGGACGTGCTGGAGCGCTTCGTCACCTGCCTGATCTGCCTGCCGCGGGACCGCTTCAACACGGAGAACCGGCTGCGGGCCGGAAGCATTCTGCTCGAAGCGTTCGACGGCACCCATTTCGACTGGAGCCTCCAGCTGACCGAGTCGACGGTCGCCAAGATCCAGTACATCGTCCACTGTCGCGACGGCGTCCCGGACTACGACGAGCGGGACATCGAGGGCCAGATCGTCGCGGCCATCCGGGCCTGGTCAGACGACCTTCGTGACGCGCTGATCGAAGAGCACGGCGAACAGGTCGGCCTGCCGCAGTTCAAGCGCTTTGAGACCGCCTTCCCGCCCGCCTACCGGGCGGATTGGCTGGCGCGCTCGGCGGTGGCGGACATCGAGCGGATCGAGGAGGTGGAGGAGCGCGGCGAACCGATCCTCAGGCTCTACCGTCCGCTCGAGGCCGAGGAGGGTGTGATCCGCTGCAAGCTGTTCAGCCTGACCCGGGTCTCGCTGTCTGACGTGCTGCCGACGTTCGAGCACATGGGCGCGCGCGTGATCGACGAGCGCCCCTACGAGATCACGCCGACCGACGGCCCGTCGCTGTGGATCTACGACTTCGGCATGCGCTGCGCCGGTGAGGACCTGGAGAAGATCCACGACCTCTTCGAGGAGGCTTTCCTGGGTGTCTGGCGGGGCGAGCTGGAGGACGACGGCCTCGGCGCGCTGGTCCTGCGGGCCGGCCTGACCGGCCGTCAGATCACCGTGCTGCGGGCGATCGCCAAGTACCTGCGCCAGGCCGGCAGCCCATTCACCGACAGCTATATCCAGCGCACTGTGAACGGCCACCCGGACATCGCCGTGTTGCTGCTGCGGCTGTTCCGAGCCCGCCTGGACCCGGACTGGCAGGACGAGCCGAAAGCCGAGCGCCTGTCCGACGAGATCGTCAGCGCGATCGACGCCGTGCCGAGCCTGGACGAGGACAGGATCCTGCGCAGTTTCCACTCAGTGGTCTGCGCGATCCTGCGCACCAACTACTACCGCCATGACGAGGAGGGGTCGGGACGACCTCCGGCATATCTGAGCTTCAAGCTCGACCCGGAGGGGATCTCGCTACTGCCCCAGCCTCGTCCCAAGTTCGAGATCTTCGTCTACTCGCCGCGGATGGAGGGCGTGCACCTGCGCGGCGGCAAGGTGGCCCGCGGCGGGATCCGGTGGTCAGACCGGCCCGAGGACTTCCGCACCGAGGTGCTGGGCCTGATGAAAGCTCAGATGGTCAAGAACGCGCTGATCGTGCCGATCGGTGCCAAGGGTGGCTTCGTGCTCAAGCGTCCTCCGGCGGGCGGCGACCGCGACGAGCTCCATGCCGAGGCCGTCGCCTGCTTCCGGATGTTCCTGTCCGGCCTGCTGGACCTGACCGACAACATCGTCGGGAACCAGGTGGTCGGGCCGGACCGGGTGGTACGCCGCGACGATGACGACCCGTACCTGGTGGTGGCCGCCGACAAGGGGACGGCCACATTCTCGGACATCGCCAACGAGGTGGCGGCGCAGTACGACTTCTGGCTGGGTGACGCGTTTGCCTCCGGCGGCAGCCGCGGCTATGACCACAAGGCGATGGGCATCACCGCCCGCGGCGCCTGGGAGTCGGTCAAGCGACACTTCCGTGAGCTCGGCGTCGACGTGCAGTCGACGGACTTCACGGTGGTGGGCATCGGGGACATGTCCGGTGACGTGTTCGGCAACGGGATGCTGCTCTCCGAGCACATCCGCCTGGTGGCCGCCTTCAACCACCAGCACATCTTCCTGGACCCCGACCCGGATCCGGCCACCAGTTTCGCCGAGCGGCGCCGGCTGTTTGAGCTGCCGCACTCCTCGTGGAGCGATTACGACACCAGCCTCATCTCCGAGGGCGGAGGGATCCACCTGCGTACGGCCAAATCGATCCCGCTCACCGACCAGGTCAAGCAGGCACTGGACGTCGACGACGACGAGCTCTCGCCGGCCGCCCTGATCTCGGCGATCCTCTGCGCCCGCGTCGATCTGCTCTGGAATGGGGGCATCGGCACGTACGTGAAGGCCTCAACGGAGAGCCACGCCGAGGCGGGCGACAAGGCCAACGACGCTCTGCGGGTGGATGGTGAGGATCTGCGCTGCCGGGTCGTGGGGGAGGGCGGGAACCTCGGCTTCACCCAGGCCGGACGGATCGAGTACGCACTCGAGGGTGGCCGGATCTACACCGACGCGATCGACAACGTGGCGGGTGTCAACTGCTCAGACCACGAGGTCAACATCAAGATCCTCCTCGACTCCCTGGTCAAAGCGGGTGACATGACCGAGAAGCGGCGCAACGCGCTCCTGGAGGAGATGACCGACGCTGTGGCGGAGCACGTCATCGCCGGCAGCTACAGCCAGACGCAGGCCGTCAGCCTCTCCCTGTTCCAGGCCCCCACGATGCTCGACGTCCACGGCCGGCTGATCCGCCAGCTGGAGCGCCGGGCCGGCCTGAACCGGAAGCTCGAGTACCTGCCCAGCCAATCGACGATCAGCACCCGCAAGAAGGAAGGGCGCGGGCTGACCTCCCCTGAGCTCGCCGTGGTGATGGCCTTCACCAAGATCTTCCTGCACAGCGAGCTGCTGGACTCAGATCTGCCCGAGGATCCTTATTTGCGGCACGACCTGGAGCGCTACTTCCCCCCGCCCCTGTCCGAGCGCTACCGGGAGCAGATGCAGCATCACCGGCTGCGCCGGGAGATCATCGCCACCCAGGTGGCCAACCAGCTGGTCGACCTGGCCGGGACCACCTTCTTCTTCCGAGTCGGCGAGGAGACCGGAGCCCCCGCTTCGATCCTCGCCCGGGGGTTCGCCGTGGCCCGCGAGGTGTACGGCATGCGAGAGCTGTGGGGCTGGGTGGAGGCGCTCGACAATCAGGTCGAGGCCGAGATCCAGCTTTCGATGCTGGTCGACGTCCGCCGTCTCGTCGAGCGTGCCACGCGCTGGCTGGTGCGCGCCCATCCGCGGCAGATCGACATCGAGGCGCTGGTCAAGCGCTACGAGCCCGGGGCCCGGATGCTGTGGGAGGCGATGCCCCAGATCCTCGACGAGGATGACCGGGAGACGTTCGAGGCCCACGCCGAGAACCTCATGTCCGAGGGTGTCCCAGATACCTTGGCCCGCCGCGTGGCCGCCCTGCCCTGGGCGCTGCCGGCCTTCGACATCATCGAGGTCGCCGAGGCCACGGGGCGCACCCCCGACGTGGTCATGCGCACGAGCTTCCGCCTCACCTCGCGGCTGAGGCTGGGCTGGTTGCGAGAGCGGATCCTGGCCCTCCCGCGGGACAACCGCTGGGAGGCCCTGGCCCGGGCCGCGCTGCGCGATGACCTCAACAGCCTCGTCCGGGTGCTCACTCAGGAGGTGCTGCAGGCGGGCGGGGAGGGCGCCGACGCCGAGCAGGCGATCACTGCCTGGGAGGAGGGTCATCACGGCGCAGTTGAGCGCTGCCTGGGCGTCCTGGCCGACATCGAGGCCTCCCACACTTACGACACCACCACGCTTCCGGTGGCACTGCGTGAGCTGCGGAACCTGGCCCGCGCCAGCTCCGGCAGCTCCGCCGTCCCCACGCCCCTGGGCGCGGAGGACGACGGCCTCCTGGGCTGATCGCCCCGTCAGCCCGCGGCGCCCGAGCTTGCGGTTCAGCGGCGCCGCTCCACGCGCGTTCGCCACAGGTAGATGGCGGCCAGCTTCAGACCGGTCGCGACATCGAGCAGGCCGGAGATGAGGAATGCCACCGGGCCGGTGACGAGCCGGCCGAGAGTCCTGGAAACCACCGGGTCAAGCTATCGTCTCAAGCGAGCATGGCTGTTCCCATAACCACCAACGTCACCGAGCTGCCCGAGTCACGCGTGCGCGTGGAAGCCGAGGTGGCGCCCGAAGAGGTCGAGCGCCGGCTGCAGCAGGCCGCCCGCGCGCTGGGCCGCGAGCTCCGGATCCCCGGCTTCCGCAAGGGCAAGGTCCCGCCCCCCGTGGTGATCCGCCGCCTGGGCCGCGAGACGGTCCTCGACGAGGCGCTGCGGTCTTCGCTGGGCAACTGGTACGTGGACGCGATCGACTCCTCGGGCATCGCCCCGGTGGGCGAGCCGAACCTCGATGTCGGAGACCTGCCGGAGGAGGGCAAGCCCCTGGCTTTCTCGATCGAGGTCGGCGTGCGCCCTCGGGCCCAGCTGGGCGAGTACAAGGGGCTCGAGGTGGGCCGCCGCGAGCCGACCGTCGACGAGGCGGCCATCGATGCCGAACTGGATGGCCTGCGTGATCGCTTCGCCACGCTCGACAACGTCGAGCGCCCGGCGGAGAACGGCGACCACGTGGTCCTCGACTACCTGGGCAAGCTGAATGGTGAGCCGTTCGCAGGCGGCGAAGGTCGGGACCAGCTGATCGAGCTGGGATCCGGACGGCTGATCCCCGGATTCGAGGAACAGCTGATCGGCGTCTCCCCGGGCGAGGAGCGCGAGCTGCAGGTCACCTTCCCCGACGACTACGCCGAGCCGCTGGCCGGCCAGGACGCCACATTCGAGGTCAAGGTCTCAGAGGTGAAGGCCAAGCGCCTGCCCGAGCTCGACGATGAATTCGCCTCCGAGGCCGCCGGTCTGGACACGCTTGAGGAGCTGCGCGAGGACATCGCCGGCCGCCTGCGCCAGTCCGACGAGCACGAAATCGAGCACGAGTTCGAACGAGCGGTGGTTGACGCGGCGGTGGCTGCGGCCCAGATCGAGATTCCGCCCCAGCTGGTTCACGCCCGCGCGCACGAGATGCTGGAGGAGACGCTCACCGCTCTCGCCCGTCAGGGCATCGCCAAGGAGATGTACCTGCAGATCGCCGGCAAGACCGAGGAGGAGATCGCTCACGAGGCTGAGCCCGAGGCCGAGCAGGCCCTGCGCCGGGACGCCGTGATCGCCGCGGTCGTGGAGGCCGAGCAGATCGAGCCCTCAGAGGAGGATCTGCTGGAGGTCATCCGGCCGTCGGCCGAACGCGCCAAGTCCAAGCCGGAGAAGATGCTGGAGCAGCTGCGTTCCTCGGGCCGCCTGCAGCGCCTCAGCCAGGAGCTCGCAGGCCGCCAGGCCGTGGAGCTGATGGTCAGCGAGGCCAAGCCGATCAGCGTCGAGCAGGCCAAGGCCCGCAACCTGATCTGGACGCCCGGCAAGGACGAGACCGGCGAGGACGCCGGCTCCGCGCCCGGCCGTCTCTGGACTCCCGGCAGCTAGTGTCCTGAGTCGTAAATTCGGTGGCAGCTTCGCGGCGTCTGGACGCGCCTGTCAGACGGCGACGATCCCGCCGTACCACCAGTCCGACTCGGATCATCGCCGTCTGACATACACGCCCAGCCACTCGCGCTGCTGCTCACGAATTTCCGACTCACGACACTAGCGCCAGCCCACCGGGGCGCGTCCCCGTCCGCGGCCGCCCGGCCACCCCAGAGCCCGGTCTCAAAGACCGGGCGAGAACCGGACTCAAACGTCCATCCAACCCCCGGAAGCCCCCGAAACCCGATTGCTAGAGTCGCCCGGGCAGGAATCCCGCCCCAGGCAGATAAAGAAGCGAGGACCATGAGCCCACTGGTACCGATGGTTGTAGAGCAGACCTCGCGCGGCGAGCGCGCGTTCGATATCTACAGCCGACTGCTCAACGAGCGGATCATCTTCCTCGGAACCCCGGTAGATGACCAGATCGCCAACCTGATCGTGGCGCAGCTACTGCATCTGGAGTCCGAGGACCCGGACAAGGACATCTCGCTGTACGTCAACAGCCCCGGAGGTTCGGTGTACGCCGGGCTCGCGATCTACGACACGATGCAGTTCATCAAGCCCGATGTGCAGACCATCTGCGTCGGCATCGCCATGTCGATGGGCGCGCTGCTCCTGTCCGGAGGCGCGGCCGGCAAGCGCATGGCGCTGCCCAACGCCAAGATCCTCATCCATCAGGTGTCCTCGGCCTTCCAGGGTCAGGCCACCGACATCGAGATCCACGCGCGCGAGATCATCGACATCCGCCGCCGCCTGGACGAGATCATTGCCCACCACACCGGCAAGCCGGTCGAGGAAGTGCGCAAGGACACCGAGCGGGACTACTTCATGAGTTCCGAGGAGGCCAAGGATTACGGGATCATCGACCGCGTGATCTCACAGCACTAGGGGTTCCTCCTAGGCCCCGCGCTGACCAGCGGGTAACCTTGGGCGATCCGTGCGGTGAGCTCAAGTCGGGCTCTCGTATCCGGAGGGGAGAAAGCAGATGGCACGTCCGACGGACTCCAACGAGCAACTTCTCTGCAGCTTCTGCGGCAAGTCGCAGCGGCAGGTCAAGAAGCTGATCGCCGGCCCCGGCGTCTACATCTGCGACGAGTGCATCGATCTCTGTAACGAGATCATCGACGAGGAGCTCACCGCTCCGCCCAATTTCGATCTCACAGTTCATGCCGCACGGAATTGTAATGGCCCATCGTGTGGCGGACCTTGTTCCACACAAAGCTTGCCTTGTACTCGAATCCCCACGCCTCAATGATCGCGGCGCATCTGATCAATGGGGGCGATGTCACCCAAAGGAATAGAACCGAGTCCGTGTCGGCTAGTTCTTTGACCGCGCGGCTGCCGTCCAGCCGATACGCGCAGAGTTGATCGTCATCGAGGGGGGTCATAGTGCCGTTCGGCGTGACCGTATTCGTCAGCCTGGTTCAGGCCGTAATATTTCCAAGGTGGGTCCGCGTAGATGATGCGGTATTTGCCTTCGAGCGCCTTCGGCTTCGCAGCAGCGATGCGCGCGAAGTAATCATGCTTCCTAGCAACGCGCACAGCCGTTCGCAGATTGGTCCCGTTTGTCGCGGCTTCGATTGCGGCGCTGCGAGCTTCGTCTGTTTCGAGAGCACTCACCGCGACGGTAGGAGCGGCTAAGGACTTCAAGGCTCCGTCAATGGACAATCCGCAGACCTCTCTGCGGATTTGTTCCACTTGGCTGCAATTCTTGGCGAGGCGCATGTATGCTTGCGCACTGCGTTCCGACATTTCGCAGTTATCGCGCAACCACGGCAGCCAATCGCCGCGCTGGACTCGCGTCTTGGCTTCGATCAGTAAGTCGCCTGCGGCCAGAGCGTGATCGAGGCACTCCTCTACCGCAGCAGCAACAGCGCTGTGCTCGATCTGAATTCGAGCCGCTAGGTCGGAGAGGTCGGTAGCAGGCACCAAGCCAGTCATTCACAACATCGCAAAGCCATGCCGTCTCGGCGTCTTAGCCAAGCCCGGCTCGCCACGGTCTCCCACACCGCCGTGGCGTCGGTTTTGCTCCGTTGGGTGACTTGTCTTTGTACTCGATTTTGCCCCCGATTTGAAGGGGGGGAGATGAAAAAAGCGCAATAAAATCAAGGACTAAATCTAGACCATAAGGAAAACCCCTGATAAATGGGCTTTTTCGCAAAATCCACTCCACAATACCGAAAATAACCGCGCAAAATCAATGGTTTCGATGACTTGACAGGGAGAAAGAAACTTGCAGATCGTGTCCCAGTGAGTGGTGTAACAACGGCGAGGCCGTCGTGATCTCCGGCAGGGCCGGGTCGATCAGGCTGCCACTGCGGGCAGCTTGATGATTGGATCATCGCTCAAAGGCGCGATCGTTTCCAGGCTCATGTAGCGACCGCGCTGAACTGCCCATTCGTCGTTCTGTTCGAGCAGCAGCGCGCCGATGAGGCGCGTGATCGCATCTTCGTTGGGGAAGATGCCGACGACATCGGTGCGGCGCTTGATCTCGCCGTTGAGGCGTTCCAACGGATTGATGGAGTGGATTTTTAGCCGATGATCCTTCGGGAAGCTCATGAAGGCAAGGACATCGGCCTC
This sequence comes from uncultured Solirubrobacterales bacterium, assembly GCA_963744525.1. Taxonomy (GTDB): domain Bacteria; phylum Actinomycetota; class Thermoleophilia; order Solirubrobacterales; family Solirubrobacteraceae; genus Palsa-465. The sequence goes on from CAVUTV010000013.1 coordinate 82,356, forward strand.
CGTCTCGTCCATGAGCGCGGCGAGCTTCGGCACTTTAGGACGCAACTGATCGGCGACCTGGCGCCATTGCTTGCTCGCGGCCTCGGCGTCGTCCTGAACGAAAGCGGTGCCAATGAAGGCGGCGACCACGCGACGGCCCTGGCGGCCGGCATGGGCGAGCACGTTGCGCATGAAGTGCACTCGGCAGCGTTGCCATGAGGCGTGCAATACTTTGCCGATGGCGGCCTTGATGCCTTCATGGGCATCGGAGATCACCAGCTTGACGCCGCGCAGACCGCGCCGGGCGAGCTTGCGCAAAAACTCGGTCCAGAAGGTCTCGGCCTCAGAAGGTCCGATATCCATGCCGAGCACCTCGCGGCGGCCGTCGCTGTTGACGCCGACCGCGACGATTACCGCCGCCGAGACGATGCGCCCACTCTCGCGCGCCTTCACGTAAGTCGCATCGACCCACAGATAGGGCCAGTCGCCCTCGATCGGGCGGCTCAAGAAGGCTTTCACCTTCTCGTCAATCTCCTCACACAACCGGCTGACCTGGCTCTTGGAGATGCCGGTCATGCCCATCGCTTTGATGAGATCGTCGACCGACCGGGTCGAGACGCCATGCACATAAGCCTCCTGCACCACCGCGGCGAGCGCCTTCTCGGCTAGGCGGCGCGGCTCCAGGAAGCCCGGGAAGTAGCTGCCCTTGCGCAGCCTGGGGATGCGCAGCTCCACTGTGCCGGCGCGTGTCTCCCACAGCCGGTCCCGATAGCCATTGCGCTGGTTGATCCGCTCCGGACTGCGCTCGCCATGGGCGGCGCCGGTCAGCCCCTCGACCTCCAACTCCATCAGGCGTTGGGCAGTGAAGCCGATCATCTCGCGCAAAAGATCGGTATCGGAGCTCTTTTCCAAAAGCGTGCGAAGGGTCATCATCTCGTCGGTCATCGCTGGATCCTCGGTTCGGTTGCTTGGTTCAGCGACCAAACCCTACCGATAATTCGCGATGACCACCGCAAGCCGCTCGCTCACTACGGCGCTATCAAGGGCGCGCTCGCTCGCGGCTTGCTCCGCCGAGTTACACCACCAGCCGGGACGCGACCAACTTGCATGATCGCGCTATCCTAAAATAGGGGAGCTGGTTATGGGCTATAGAAGTGCGCAGATGGCGCGCGGGGTGTCGTTTGGTTCCTTGTCGCTTTTGGGATTAGTTACATAAAGGGGCATACCCCCCGACCATCCTGGTGGTACAGGACCCAACCGTTCCGTTTGCGTGGTGGTTTTGTTTGGTTGCGCACCATCTAAACGCGCTGGAAAAGAACGCAGCAACACACATCTCAAACGACATCAAGCAGCATCGTTCTCCAGATTTCAAGCAACCAAATTCCACATAATGGAGACGAGGGTGTGCGTTAGGATCTCCGATGTCGGGTACCGGCTTTAGCGCCAGAAGTCTTTGAACCGGGTCGGCGACAGCTCTGTATATCTGACCGTGTGCTGAATGTTCTTGGCGCCTTTTCCGGCATGTGACAGTTCGGAAGTCTCGAGACAACGGAAGCACCACCCGTTGGAGTAGCTTTTGCCAACTGCGAGGAGTCCCACATTGGCAAGTCACCGCCGCGACGGCGTTCACACCAGAGCTCAATACCTTTGAAATCGTTCCGCCCGTTGCCAGCGCCTGAGACGAACAAATGATCGTCCTGATCGTAATAGCGTTAGAAGGGTGCTGATAGCATTTCAGTTGAGAGCTAACGGATATCCGTTAATTCCTTTTCCATTTCCCGATGCGTCCGCGCTGCGTCTGCACGGTCCGGAGGGTCGCCCCGGTCGGTCGGTTGGCAAGCGGCGCTTCCTGAAAGTTTCCCGGAAGCGGTCAACAGGTTTGAGCCAATGCTCGGGGCGCCACCGGGGCGTACGGGGTGAGCGCCGGTCGCCCAGACCAGGTGACGGCGCCGAAGACGGTGACAAGCCTAGTTGAGCTGGTGAAGTTGCTCTTTCCACGTCGGACATTGGTCGCCGCTCCCTACCGAAATCATTAAGCTTTTCGCTTTGACTAGTACGCGCGTGCACGTGCGGGCTGGACGTGCGGGCGCGGCGGGCGCCGCGCGCGGGGTGTCGTTTGGTTCCTTGTCGCTTTTGGGATTAGTCACATAAAGGGGCATACCCCCCGACCATCCTGGTGGTACAGGACCCAACCGTTCCGTTTGCGTGGTGGTTTTGTTTGGTTGCGCACCGTCTAAACGCGCTGGAAAAGAACGCAGCAACACACATCTCAAACGACATCAAGCAGCATCGTTCTCCAGATTTCAAGCAACCAAATTCCACATAATGGAGACGAGGGTGTGCGTTAGGATCTCCGATGTCGGGTACCGGCTTTAGCGCCAGAAGTCTTTGAACCGGGTCGGCGACAGCTCTGTATATCTGACCGTGTGCTGAATGTTCTTGGCGCCTTTTCCGGCATGTGACAGTTCGGAAGTCTCGAGACAACGGAAGCACCACCCGTTGGAGTAGCTTTTGCCAACTGCGAGGAGTCCCACATTGGCAAGTCACCGCCGCGACGGCGTTCACACCAGAGCTCAATACCTTTGAAATCGTTCCGCCCGTTGCCAGCGCCTGAGACGAACAAATGATCGTCCTGATCGTAATAGCGTTAGAAGGGTGCTGATAGCATTTCAGTTGAGAGCTAACGGATATCCGTTAATTCCTTTTCCATTTCCCGATGCGTCCGCGCTGCGTCTGCACGGTCCGGAGGGTCGCCCCGGTCGGTCGGTTGGCAAGCGGCGCTTCCTGAAAGTTTCCCGGAAGCGGTCAACAGGTTTGAGCCAATGCTCGGGGCGCCACCGGGGCGTACGGGGTGAGCGCCGGTCGCCCAGACCAGGTGACGGCGCCGAAGACGGTGACAAGCCTAGTTGAGCTGGTGAAGTTGCTCTTTCCACGTCGGACATTGGTCGCCGCTCCCTACCGAAATCATTAAGCTTTTCGCTTTAACTCGTACGCGCGTGCACGTGCGGGCTGGACGTGCGGGCGCGGCGGGCGCC
>CAVUTV010000014.1:0-158027 GCA_963744525.1 uncultured Solirubrobacterales bacterium
GACATCACCGGAACTCCGAGCGGATCGGGATGCGGCTCGTGCGCACCGAGGGCAATGGCGGTGCCCAGCACGTGCATCGAGACGATGAAGAAGTGGTGCCGGTATCCGGCGCTCTCGTACTCCTGATGGTCGATGTTGTGGGTGAAAGTCGAGATCACCATGTTGTTCGCCCCGGCCTCATCGGCCTGCCGGCGGACCTCGTCCATCGCGAGCCGGCGTGCGGCGTAAACGCCCCTGCTCACCTCGGTCATCTCCTGGTTGCCCCACCAGGAGCCCATCATCTGATTGGCCCTGGGACTGAGGGCCGCGCACACGACGGCGGTGTGCCCGATGACGGCCAGCGTCTCAGCTCCGATCCGGCGCAGCTTGTCCACGTCCTGGCCGGACAGCGTGCACATGCGGGGGCGAGGACCGTCACGAACGGCGAGCACCGTCTCCCGGACGGCGGTCCCGAACACGAGATACTCGACGTTGCCGGCGCCCCCCACCGAGCTCTTGGCGGTCATTTCGATTCCGATGACGGCGTCTGCACCCGCCAGCTGGGCCTCCTGGCGCAGGCGATCGAATGAGCGCTCGCGGGCCAGGTTCCAGGGCGCGGCGAACGCCGGCATCTCGCTGATCCCGCCGCCGTAGGCCTGCCAGCCGTAGTTCTGCCAGCCGTGCTGGACGACGGAGGAGCCCATCACCTGGGCGATCGGCGACATACCGGAGGCCAGCGCGATGGCGTACTCGTTGACGGTCAGATCGCTGGTGAAGACCGGTGCGCTCGACGCCGCGACCCGTTTCAGACGCTCCTCGGCTCCGAGCGGGATTCCACCGCCACGGATGCGCTCCAGGTCCTCTGCTGCCGCTTTGCGCTCTTCCTGGCTGGGAGGAGACGCTCGTCTTCCGAACCGTGCCAAAGTAATTCATGCTGGCACATCTGGCCCGGCGGCTACTGAGAATCCGGCTCGGCGCCTTCGGTAGCGGCCTCTGGATCGACGAGTTCCAGCGAGCCGAACCCTGGGACCGGGCCGTCCATCAGAAACATCTCGATCGTGAGATCAGGCTCGATGTGGGCCTGGCTGAGAAAGGCGAGCACCTTGCGACCTGTCAGCTGCTCGATCATGTTCGTGTAGCGGGTCTGCATGAGGCGCTGGAAGTCCCGGCGCATGTCCAGCACACGGTTCTGCTCGCCCCCCTCCACCATCGTGCGCTCGATCGCCAGGAACCCGTCGCTCAAGACGCAGACGATCAGGTTGTCCAGGACGTAGGTCTTGGCCTTGATCGGCCCGCGGCCGTAATGCTCACGCATGAACGCCACGATCCGATTCGTGACCTCGGCCAGCAGCCGTCCACCAACCAGCCCCTCGGACCTCTGCTCCGATCCGCCGGCGCTCATACCGGTCCCTCTGACGCTGTGAGCCAAACTGTGGTCACTGGTGGCCTAAATACCTCACACCCCGGTCCCACGAGGTGTTTCCTTCGTCGAACGGAGTCGATTTTAGCGTCAACTAATTCCGGACGCCTCCAATCGGGTTGCCATCTCTTTCGAAATCGGGTACATTCTTCCGCATCGGATCCTGATTGACGACGCTCTTGTCGCTGCGCCGGCCGGGATTCGGGAACTCGAACCGCAATGGCGCGTCTGCAGCGGCCACACGGCGGCTAGTGGAGGCGTTGCGAAGGCAACGTAACTCCTTCAGGAGCTGAGTGGACGCATCACGCGGCGGCTCAGCCAAGCGCGTTATAGCAACGGATTCACGCTGATCGGGCCGACAGCTGGGGCACGGTTCGAGCGGGCGACGTCGCGGTTCGGGGGAGCCGCGGCGTCGCGGGGCTCTTCTGAGACTACGAGGTCAGAATCTGGCGGCAAGCGAACGGTCCCCTGATGGCGTCAGAACCAGACCGATGGGGCCTCCCTGATCTGATCTCCATGCCGATCCGCGGTGGGGTGGGCGCGCCCAGGCGAGCGCGGAGGGCGGCGCTGTCGCAGTTGCAGGGCCGCATCCCACAGGAGACCGCCAAACAGGTTGCCCTCGTGGTCAGCGAGCTCGTCACCAACAGCGTGGTTCACGCCGGCGTCGGCCCCACGCAGACCGTGATCGTGGAGCTGATGTCGCACGACAACCGGCTGCGCATCAGCGTCATCGACCCGGGGTCCCCACTCGAGCCTCAGATCCTCCCACCCGATCCCGAGCGGACCAGCGGTTTCGGCCTCCTGATCGTCAGCACACTGTCGGATGCCTGGGCGTGGTGCAGGAGATCGGGCACAGCCGCGTCTCGTGCGAGCTTCCGATCGAGTGATCGAGGCCCACGCCCGCTCAGTCGAAGGTCGGCTTTGCCCGATCTTCGAGCGGGTCAGCCGTCGTCGACGAGGCCGTGAAGCGGGCCGAGCAGCCGCCGCGAGCGGCGTGAGACGCCGGGCAGAGCGAGCAGGTGATGCGTGGGCGGCTCGCCCGGCCTTGCGCCGGCGCAGCTGCTCGGCGGCGATCGGCCGCCACAGCTCGTCGACGACCGCTGCGACGGAGCGGTCGGCGATCGCCTCCGGATCGGTGTCGAGGTGCTCGGCCCACAGGCGCAGCCGCGTGTCGCGGGCCAGCTCGGGATGATCGGTGCACGACGTTCATCTCGGTGTCGTTGAGCAGCGAGTGGGCGTTGAGATTGGCCGAGCCGACCGTCAGCCAGCGGTCGTCGACGATCCCGACCTTGGCGTGCACGTACAGCGGGTCATCCCGGGCGCCGGTGAGCGAGCGCAGCGTGGCGGCGAGCAGCCGATCCCGCCCCGCCGTCGGCGGCGACCAGGACGGCCCAGCTGGCCCTTGGTGTCGTCCTGGCCGTTGTTGGCCTTGGACGGGCAGCACGACGACGAGCCGGAAGCTGTCGCTGCGGCGGGTCGCGCAGCTTGTCGGCCAGCAGCTCGACGATCTCCGGCGCCCACAGGAACTGGTTCTCCAGATAGATGAAGTCGCGCGCGGCGCGCAGCGCCCGGATGTAGCTCTCCAGGATCCGGAAGTCGCCCTGGGGAGCGACGTCGTACATCCCCTCGGCGACGGTGCGCACGACCTGGACGGTGTGCTCGCCGCACGGCGGCGGGCGGCGCGGCTCGGGGACCGTCTCACCGGTCAGCTCATGCCAGCGCAGAGCGAAGTGCGCTCGCCACGTCGGCCACCGCCGGGCCGCGCAGCCGGGTGCCGACATCGTGCCAGCCGAGCCGCCGCCGCGCCGGGTGAGCGGAGGAGTCGTAGCGGTCGCCGCCGAAGTCGGTCATGTCGATCCCGCCGACGAAGGCGACCTCGCCATCGATCACGATCGTCTTCTCGTGGTGGCAGTGAAACGGGTGCTCGCGCGGGTCGAGCTCACAGCGGATCTTGGTCTGGCGTACCAGCGCGCGCACGCCTCGCGCGACCTCGGCCCGGGTGGGATGAAACAGCGGGACCGGCGCGCCCGCCCAGACCAGCACGCGGACGTCGACGCCGCTCGGCCGCCTCGGCCAGCAGCGCTCCCAGAACGGCCGAGCGGCTCCGCCCCGAACCAGCTCGAAGTCCGCCGCGAGATGCCAGCCGGTGATGTGAACGAACGCCGAGCCTGGCCCAGGGCCTCCACCACCGCCGCGAAAGAGTCCGCCCCGTCGATGAAGATCTCCAGCGAGCAACCCTCCCGAGGCGGCGGATCCCCAGCCGCCCACCAGCCGGCTCCGGGGTGGAGCGCCTCGCTCTGGCCGAGCCGCGCCAGCCGCCGGCGATGCTTGAGCTTGACGGCCGCCTCGATCCGTCTCCGGCCCGGCCATCCAGCCACGCCGCGACTTCCTTGCCTGAGTTGGCCATGACCGATGAGTTTCTACACCTCCGCCGGTCTGCACGCGTAGAACCCCCAGAAAGGACACGCCGAGCATGACCTTTTTCATCGATCCCAGCGGCGGCGCGTAGCATGTCGGTCGTGGAGCAGACGCTCACCTCCACCGACAGCCAGGAGCTCGAGACCCTGCTGGAGACGCACCGCCGGCAGCTGACCGGCTACTGCTACCGGATGCTCGGCTAGCCGTTCGACGCCGAGGACGCGGTTCAGGAGACGATGCTCCGCGCCTGGAGGGCCTGGAAGGGCTTTCACGGCGACTCGGCCGTGCGCACCTGGCTGTACCGGATCGCCACGAACGTGTGCCTGGACTCGCTGGCCGGCCGCAAGCGCCGGGCGCTTCCGATCGACCTCGGACCGGCCTCGGCGCCCGATCCGGCGCTGCTCAACATGCGCCCGGCCGAGGTCTGGCTCGAGCCTGCGCCTGACTCGATGCTGGGACTGGATGCCGGCGATCCGGCCGAGGTAGCCGAGGCCCGCGAAAGCGTCCGGTTGGCGTTCGTCGCCGCGTTACAGCTGCTCCCCGCCCGCCAGCGAGCAGTCCTGATCCTGTGTGAGGTGCTCCGCTGGCAGGCGACCGAGGCGGCTGAGCTTCTGCAGACGAGCGTTGCCTCGGTGAACAGCGCGCTGCAGCGGGCTCGCGCCCGGCTGGCGGAGAACGGGGCCGATGCCGCAGGCCAGAGCGCTCCGCTCGACCGCGATCAGCGGGCGCTGCTGGAGCGGTACGTGGCCGCATTCGAGCGTTACGACATGAACGCGCTGACTGAGCTGATCCGTGAAGACGCGACACAGTCGATGCCCCCTTACGACATGTGGTTGGACGGCCGCGAGAACATCTTCTCCTGGTGGTGGGGACCCGGCATCGGCTGCAAGGACTCCCGGCTGATTCCGGCCGGCACCGCCAACGGGCTTGCCGCCTACGGTCAGTACAAGCCGAGCGAGACCGGGCCGGGCCGCGACCCGTGGGCCCTCCTGTTGGTCGAGCTGGGCGACGGCGGCGTGGCCAGGATGACGTTCTTTCTGAACCCGGAGCGCCTGTTCAAGCTGTTCGGGCTGCCTCCCCGCCTGGACTGAGCTCAGCCCTCCTGGCGGAGCACGTCCGCCAGGCCCATGAACCCGATCAGCTCGAGCAATTCCGGCCCCGGCTCGATCAGCCACAGCTCGCAGCCGTGGCGCCGGGCGACCAGAGCGACCCGGGCCAGGCTGTCCACCATCTCCGCCTCGGCCGGCAGCGAACTCGCGTCACAGCGCAGCGGCCAGAGAACTGGGGACGGCATAACAGCATGGACCTCCGGCGAGAGGGAAACTCATCGGCGCGCCGGCTTTGAGCACGGCGCGCCGATTGCCGGTCGGCCCAGCGACGGGCGTGAGTCAGACGAGCCGGGCGCGCAGCCGCTCTACCAGCTGCCGGCTCGGCTCGACGCCCCCATCGCGCAATGCCTGCTCTAGGTTGGCCAGCGCTGCCTGGCGCGCCCCCTCCTCTGCCAGGCAGCGCACCACGATCTCATCGAGCACTCCGGACGCGAAGGGCAGCTCCGAAGCCGCCTCCACCCATCCGGTCGGAGCGGGTGGTAGCACGGCGATCAGATCCGCCAGTCGTTCCTCGGTGTATTTCGGCATCGTGTCCCCTTGACGGAGCACGCGGGCGGTTTCTTCCCAGCCCGGTTTAAAAAACGTCGTTCAGCCGCTCGCGGCCGACCGGGCCGCCTCCGCCGCCGAGTGCGCGTGGCGGCGCGCGCGTCCGGATCGCTGCGGGTCGGCGCCGGCCACCAGATTGACCTCCACCAGATGTGCCGCCGAAGCCGCGGCTCCGGCTGCCAGCTGGGCGGCGGCGACACAGTCGGCGCGTACCTCGGCCGCTCCGTGGCCGGCCAGCGCCAGCGCCAGCTGTGCCACATCGTCGGCGGTGCCGGCCAGAGCCAGCGGAGGGTCGGCAGCAGCGGCCACGGCACGCCCGATCGCCCAGTCTCGTTGCGCCGCGCCGCCGGCGGAAGCGCTGCCACCGGCCAGCGCCACCCGCGCGTCGTGATAGGCCAACGAGTTGTCCTGCGCCAATGCGTGGCCGCGCCGCCGGAGCGCCACGGCCTGCGCCACGGCGCCGGCAGCTCCCGGCCACGCCTCGCGTGAACGGTCGGCGGCAACGGCTAGCAGGGAGGCGGCCAGCCCGACCACGATCCCGGTGACGACCCCGCTGGCCGGCGCACCATCGAGCCCCGCCAACACGGCCGCCCGTTCGGCCTCTTGAAAAAGAATTTCCTCCACCTGGGAAGATTCTCCCTGGTTGGCCCGTCAGGTGGGCATCGATCTCAATCTCCCAGGAGGGCACGATGGACGAGCAGAGCAAGCAGCAGGATCAGGCCGAGGACGTTGAGGCCCACATCGCTCACCGCGGCAAGGGCTTCCAGGACGAGCCTGAAGACGAAGCCGCCCGTGCGGCGAGGGGTCGTGCGGCCAGGGGTCGCTCGGCGGGCCACACCGACGACGACGATGACGTCCAGGCGCACATCGCCCACCGCGGCTAGTAGGTCATAGGTCTTTCATTGGGCGGGCGGTGACCAATCGGTCCCGCCCCGCCCGCCTTTAGATCCGGTCAGGCAGTGAAGCTGACCGGATTTGCTGTTTCCGGAGCCGGGTTTCCGCTGATGCGCTGGGCTCGCTCGAGCGCCGGCCGGGCGCGAAGACGTTCAAATGTCTCGATCGCCTCGGCCAGCAGCGGTTCGGCCTCATCCGACCTCCCCTGCATGCTGAGCGACTCGGCCAGGTCCGTCTGGGTCAGGGCGAGATGGTACGGATAGCCGAGTGCCCGGAAGGCGGCCAAGGCCGCCCCCAGATCCGGCTCGACCGCCTCGTGGCGATCCTCAGCGGCGGCTAGGACTCCCCTTCCCCGAGCCAGCTCAGCCCGTAGATAAGGCGGGATGTGCCCGGGCGGAAGGTCGTCCAGCATCTTCACCAACGCTCGTGCATCATCCAGCTGACCGAGCTCCAGAGTTGCCCATAGCGCCACCGGCCAGAGCAGGCGTACTGGATCGCTGGCGGCGCTGACCATCTCGATCGCCTCCACGAGGGTCTGATTCGCACCGTCCACGACAGCCTGGAGGTGTCCGGCGGCGCGCTCCACGACAGCCATCACGGCCTGCCGAATGAGTCGATACTCCGCATCATCCGAGCGCTCCCACGGAGCCATCCACTCGCCCATCGCGGCCGCCTCAGCGGCCTCCCCTCGGTGCGCGTGGACGATGCAGGGGCCGGCTGCGAGGTGCTCGACACCGGGGCGGTCCGGAGTGTTGCCGAGAAGCTCTGCACTCAGCTCCCCCAACTCGTCCCAGCGCCCGGTCAACAGCAGAATCGTCATCAGGTTGGCCCCGGCGACGCTCTCCATATACCGCTCGCCCTGACGTCGAGAGAGATCGCGAGTCGCCCTGAAATGAGCCTCCGCACCCGGCCGGTCCCACTGCACGCCCATGTTCCCTGCGTTGGCGTGAGCCCGGGCCACCTCGAAGTTGAGGCCCAGCGGCTCGGCGATGCTGATGGCTCCCTCGACAAGGAATTCCGCCTCGCGGATGCGCCCCGTGTAGCCGTAGATCACGCCTTTGGCTTCGAGTGTGGTGGCCAACAGGTCCGGCAGCTCCAGGGCCTCAGCGATCTGAAGCGCTCGCTCCAGCGGCCCGATGGCACCGTCGTAGTCGCCGGCATAGGCGAGGCTCCGGCCCAGGCGGTGGTTGAGCCGTCCCACATCGGCGTCGAGCCGCCGGTCTCCCAATGCTTCCAGGGCCGAACTGGCCAGAGCCGCGGCATCCTCCAGACGCCCGAGGCGGCCGAGGACGTCGGCCCTGGCATCGGCCGTGCGCGCGGCCTCCCTCACCCTACCCGCTCGGGTATGAGCGTCCCCAGCGGTCTCCAGCAACTCAAGCGCCGTGTCCAGCCGTCCGGAGCGGAGTGCCATCCTGCCGGCCAGCTCGGTGAGGGTCGCCCACTCCTCCTCGCCGGCCGCCACCAGCTCGCGAGCGGCGAGGAAGTTACGCTCGGCCGTCTCCGGCGCCCCCACCGACGCGGCGCGATTCGCGGCCCGGCCGAGCGCCGCGACCGCCTGGGCCCGCAGCGCGCCGGCGTCGGGATCGTCCAGCGCGGCTCGGTAGGCGTCGAGCAGATGGTTGGCAATCACCTCTGCCACTTCCTCCCCGTCCCCGGGGAACGCCTCGCGCAGGTGCTGGGCCGCGGCCGAGTGGCGAGTCTTGCGCTCCTGCCGGGAGAGCATCTCGTAGGCCACCGTCCGCAGAAGGCCCTGGGCAAAGCCGTACTGGCCCCGATCGGGCGACAGCGGGTCGGCCCGGATGGCCAGCACCTGCTTGCGGACCAGAGCTGCCAGTAGTCCGTCCAGCTCTGCCTCGGGCAGACCGCCCAACGCTGCTGCTGTCGAGCGGGGGAAGGAGCCGCCGAACACGGACATGGACTTGACCAGCTGGCGCTCGGTCGGATCGAGCGCATCGATGCGCGCGGCCAGCAGCGATCCGAGGCTGGCCGGAACGTCCAGCTCCCCGAGCTCGCCTCGGAGGACCAGGCGCCCGTCCTGGTCGGACAGCACCCCGCGGTCGGCCAGCGCTCGAATCGTCTCGATCGCGTACAGCGGAACCCCCTCGGCCTGTCCGATGATGCGGTCCGCAGCGGCCTGAGGCAATCCGGCCACGACCCCGGAGAGGAGCTCGCGCATCGCCTCTTCGCCGAGCGGCTCCAGCTGCAGGGTGGTGGCCCCGCGGTGGCCGGCCGGCCAGCCGCCGTGCCGCTCGGTCAGCTCGGGCCGGGCCAGCGTGAGGATGAAGATCGGACTGCTGGCGGACCAGTCGAGCAGCTGCTCGATGAACTCCAGCAGCCCCGGGTCGGCCCACTGAAGGTCCTCGAACACCAGCGCCACCGGCTCATGCGTGGCCAGTCGCTCGAAGAACATCCGCCAACCGGCAAACAGCTCCTCTCGGCCCAGCCCGGGGTCGGTCAGACCCAACAGGGCGCCCAGCCGCGGGCCCAGGAAGTCCCGGTCCGCGGCATCGGGCACCCACCGGGCCAATCCCGCGGCGAGCTTCTCCGCTGCCTCGTCCGTGGGCGCGTCCTCGGGAATCCCCAGCCGCTGGCGCACCATCTCTGCCAGCGCCCAGTAGGCCACCCCCTCGCCGTATGACGGGCAGCGACCCGAGTGCCACAGAACCGTCCCGGCCAGTCCGTCGATGTACTGGAAGAATTCTCGGCGCAGCCGAGATTTCCCGATCCCGGCCTCGCCGAACACGGCGACCAGACGGGCGGCGCGCCGGTCCAGCGACTGGTGGAAGAGCTCCTTGAGCAGGCGCAGGTCGGCGTCGCGTCCGACGAACGGAGCTTCCATTCCCTCCTCACGCTGGTTCCCCGCCACCCCTGCCACCACCCGGAAAGCGCGCCACAGCCGCAGCGGTTCGGCCTTGCCCTTGACCGTGTGCTCACCCGCGTCCTCGTAGATGATCGACGCCGACGTCACACCCCGGGTTACCTCGTCCACGTATACCGACCCGGGCTCGGCGGCCGACTGCACACGGGAGGCGGTGTTGACCCGGTCGCCCACCACCAGCCCCTCCCCCGGGTTCTCCAGCGCCGCCACCTGACCGGTGACCACACCGGCGCGGGCTCGTAGCTCACCGGCTCCCACCTCGGCGCCGAACACCTCCACGGCCTCGACCAGATCCAGCGCCGCACGGACCGTACGCTCGGCGTCGTCCTCGCGCGCCACCGGCACCCCCCACACCGCCATCACCGCATCGCCGATGAACTTCTCGATCGTCCCGCCGTAGCGCTCCACGATCGTCCGGGCCGAATCGAAATAGCGGCCGAGCAGCTCCCGCACATCGGCAGCGTCACGCGACTCCGACAGCGATGTGAAGCCGACCAGATCCACGAACAACACCGAAACCAGCCGCATCTCGGCACCCGCCGGCGTCAGCTTCGGGCCAGATGGCACAGGAGGCGCGAGACCCGGCTCCGGGCCGACTGGTGCGCCGCACTCGCCGCAGAACTTCTGACCCGGCGCGTGGCCGGCCCCACAGGCGGGGCAGCTGAGGGCCAGCGGCGTCCCGCACTCACCGCAGAACTTCATGCCCTCCGGGTTGGCGGTCTGGCAGTTTGGGCAGACCATCACACCTCGACCGGTTGCTGAGCGGTCAGCCGGTCGAGCAGGCGCTGGGCTCGCTCCAGGGTGGGCATCGCGCCGAGTGCAGTCAGGGTGGCCACCGCCTCCTCCAGCAGAGGCGCAGCCTCGGAGGCTCGGCCCTGATCGATCAGCCAGGCCGCAAGGTCCATATGGGCCAGGGCCAGGTGATAGGGATACCCGAGCACGGACAGCGATTCGATGACCGTCCGGAGCTCTGCCTCGACGCTGTCATGGTTGCCCTCGGCCGCGGCCAGAAGCGCTCGCCCTCGGGACAGCTCGGCCCGCAGGAAGGGCGGGATCCGCCCTGAGGGAGCTTCGTCCAGCTGGGAGAGAACGGACCTGGCGTCCTCCAGGCGTCCCAGGTCCAGGGCAGCGCGTACAGCAATTGGCCAGGCCAGCCGGACGGGATCGCTGGCTGCCCCGACGGACGTGATGGCACCCGGGAGCATCTGCAGGCCGTGCGCCAGCGCATCTTCGGCCCGACCGTCGAACTGGGCAATGATCATCTGCACCGCTACGTAGGTGGCGCGGATATCCGCGTCGTCGGAACTTTCCCAGCCCGCCAGATATGCCAGATCGGCCTCGGCTTCTGGGACCCGTCCCCTGTGCGCCAGAAGCACCGCTCGACCCTGATGGATGTACTCCCGTCCCGGTCGATCATCGGCCTCGTCGAGCAACTGGTCCAGCAGCGCCTCGTGCTCGTGCCAGCGTCCCCCGAACAGGTACAGCATGCTCAGGTTGACCGCGACGAGACCCTCGAAGAACCGGTTGCCACCTCGGCGGGCGAGAACCATGGAGGCGTCCAGATGCTGCTCGGCATCGAGGATGTCCCATTGCAGCGACAGGTTGCCGCTGTTGTTCTGGGCCCGCGCCAGCTCCTCAGTGAGGTCATGGGTTTCGGCCAGCTCGATGGCCGTGCGGAGGAGTGCCCGGCACTCGACGACCCGCCCCAGGTAGACGTAGGTGACAACCTTCGTGTTCAGCGCCCGCGTGAACAGCTTGATCAGCTGCAGGTCGGTGGCGATCTGCAGTGCCCGCTCAAGGACGATGTTGGCGTGGCCGTACTCCCCCACGAATGCGTAGGCGAAGCCCAGGTGGGCATTGAGCTCTCCCACCTCAGGATCCAGCTGCTCCGGCCCCAGCACATCGAGCGCCGCCGTGATCCGGCTGATCGCCTCATCGTTGCGTCCCAAGCGAGTCAGCGCGAACCCGATCCGGCCGACCGCCCGGGCACCGTCACGATCGCGTCCCGCCGCCTGGTGGGCGGCGAAGGCCTCCTCAAACAGGTCCAGCCCCACTTCGTACCGACCCGACTCCAGGGTCATCTCCCCGGCCAGCTCTGTCAGCTCGATTCGCTCCGCCTCGTCGGTGACGAGGTCACGGGCGGTGAGGTACGTGCGCTCGGCGGTCTCCGGCGCACCGACTGAGCCCGCGCGCTGGGCGGCCCGGCGCAGCGCACTCACGGCTCGACCCTGGATCTCCTCGGCATCGGCGTCGCCCTGCGCCGCCCGGTAGGCGTCGAGCAGATGGGTGGCGATCGCCTCGGACACCTCCTCGCCCTCACCGGGGAATACCTGGCGCAGATGCTCGGCGGCGGCGAGATGCCGCACCTTGCGCTCCTGCCGGGAGAGCATCTCGTAGGCCACCGTGCGCAATAGGCCCTGCGCGAACCCGTACTGCCCCTGATCTGGCGACAGGCGATCGGCTCGGATGGCCAGCACCTGCTTGCGCACCAGCGAACTCAGCACGCCGTCCAGATGGGATTCGTCGACCTCGCTCAGGGCCGCGGCCGAGGCGCGGGGGAAGGTCCCGCCGAACACGGACATGGCCTTCACCAGCTGGCGCTCGCCTGGCTCCAGCGCGTCGAGGCGAGCGGCCAGAAGGGATCCGAGGCTGGCCGGCACGTCCAGCGCGCCCAGGTCGCCGACCAGCACCAGCTCGCCGTCTCGTTCGGCCACTGCGCCGCGGTCGACGAGGGCGCGCAGGGTCTCCACGGCGTAAAGGGGTACACCCTCGGCCTGCGCCACGATCCGCTCAGCGGCCACGCGCGGCAGATCTGCCACCACGCCGTCCAGCAAGGCCCGCACCGCCCGCTCATCGAGCGGTTCCAGTCCAATCAGCGTGGCCCCGCGCAGACCGGCCGGCCATCCCTGATGGCGCGCGGCCATCTCGGGGCGGGCCAGCGTTAGGATGAAGATCGGGCTGCCCGAGGACCAGTCGAGCAGCTGTTCGATGAAGTCCAGCAGGCCCTGATCGGCCCACTGGAGATCCTCGAACACGAGCACCACCGGTTCGTGCGCGGCCAGCCGCTCAAAGAACATCCGCCAGCCGGCAAACAGCTCCTCGCGGCCCAACCCGGGCTCGGCCAGACCGAACAGAGCGCCAAGCCGTGGCGCCAGGAACTCCCGATCGCCAGCATCTGGCACCCACCGGGCCAGGCCGGCCGTCAGCTTCTCCTCTGCCTCGTCCGGCGGAGCATCTTCAGGGATCCCGAACCGCTGGCGCACCATCTCGGCCAGCGCCCAGTACGCGACACCCTCGCCGTAGGACAGGCAGCGGCCGGAATGCCACAGCACCGTGTTGGACAGACCGTCGATGTAGTTGAAGAACTCCCGCAGCAGGCGGGACTTGCCGATCCCGGCGGCGCCGATGACTCCGACCAACCGGGTCGCGCGTCGCTCCTGGGCGGAGTGGAATAGCTCCTTGAGCAGGCGCAGATCGCCATCGCGGCCGACGAACGGCGGATCGATCCCCTGTGCGCGCTGGTTCCCAGCGACGCCCGCGACCACCCGCAGGGCCCGCCAAAGGCGCAGGGGCTCAGCCTTGCCCTTCACGGAATGCTCGCCGGCGTCCTCGTAGACGATCGACGCCGACGTCACGCCCCGGGTGACGTCGTCCACGTACACAGACCCTGGCGCCGCAGCTGACTGCACGCGAGAGGCCGTGTTGACCCGGTCCCCCACCACCAACCCCTCCCCGGGGTTCTCCAGGGCCGCCACCTGACCGGTCACCACCCCGGCGCGGGCCTGCAGATCCGGTGCGTCAACCTCGGCTCCGAAAACGGCTACCGAATCGATCACGTCAAGCGCCGCGCGGACCGCGCGCTCGGCATCGTCCTCGCGCGCCACCGGCACTCCCCACACCGCCATCACCGCATCGCCGATGAACTTCTCGATCGTCCCGCCGTAGCGCTCCACGATCGTCCGGGCCGAATCGAAATATCGGCCCAGGAGGTCCCGCACATCGGCGGCATCCCGTGACTCAGACAGCGTTGTGAACCCGACCAGGTCGACAAACAGCACGGACACCAGGCGCATCTCGGCCGATTCAGCCACCGCCGGCAGATCGGGAACCGGTGAGGCAAGCCTTGGGTCAGCGCCCGAAACCGAGGCCGCGACCCCAAGCGGCTGCCCGCACTCGGCACAGAACTTCTGTCCCGGGGCATGCTCGGCACCGCACGCGGGACAGCTCAGCGCCAGCGGCGTGCCGCACTCAGGGCAGAACTTCATGCCCGGCTGCAGCAGGGCCTGGCAGCTAGGGCAGTTCACGGCGACACCGTCAGCCGTGCCACTGGCGCCGGCGCACCTCTGAGCGCCTCGGCACGGGCCAGGGCCGGTGCGGCTCCGAGGGAAGTCAGGATTTCGGTCGCCTCCGCCAACAGTGGTTCGGCTTCCCCGGCGCGAGCCTGTCCGATCAGCCACTCGGCCAGGTCAGTCTGAGTCACGGCCAGCCAGTACGGGTATTCGAACTCCCGCATCTTCGCCATCGCCTGGGTGAGAGGCGCCTCCACCTCGTCGTGCCGGCCCTCCGCTGCGGCCAGCAGCGCCCGTCCTCGCACAAGTTGCGCGTTCAGATAAGGCGGGATGTGCCCCGGCGGGCGCTCGGCGAGGAGAGTCAGCAGCTCGTGTGCGGCGTCGAGGCGCCCCAGCGCCAGCGCGGCCTGGAACGTCGGCGGCCAGGCCGTGCGCATGCTCTCGTTGGAGGCGGCCAGGTTCTCGATCGTCCAGCGCACGACGCGCGTGCCCTGCTCCAGGGCCCCAGCCTGGTCGCCCTCGGCCGCCTGGAGGTTGAGCAACGCCGACCCGTAGAGCGCGAAGGCCTCGCGTTCGTCGGAGTGCTCCCACGTACCCAGGCCGGCGAGGCTCGCCTGCGCCTCCGCGAGCTGTCCGCGCAGAACGCCCAGCAGCACCAGGCGCTGATGGATGTCCCCGACGTTGTCGGGGTGATCGCTGGCCGCCAGCGCCTCGTTCGCCAGCCGGGTCGCCTCCTCCCAGCGCCCGCGGAACAGGTGGACGAGCATCAGGTTGCCCGTGGCGATCTCGGCGCCGTAGCGGTCCCCGGTGCGCAGCGATACCTGCAGCGCGATCTCCAGCCGCTCGGCCGCATCGGGAAGGTCCCACTCCATCGCGACGTTGCCCAGGTTCCCCTCCGCCCGCCCCAGCGCAACGCTGCGCCCGTGCTGCCGGGCGATATCCGCCGCGCCGGACAGCAGGAGCCGGGCCTCTTCGACCCGAGCCGTGTTCACGTACATGGTGGCTTTGCCGTTCAGCCCCTGAGCCAGGAGCTCCGGCAGCCTGAGCGCTTCGGCAATCGACAAGGCCCGCTCCATGGCCAGAATCCCGTCCTCGTACCGGCCGAGCAAGCTCAGTGACCGCCCCAGGACCCAGTGCAGCTGCCCGATGTCGACATCCGGCGGTGCCCCAGCAAGCACCTCCAGTGCAGCCCGCGTCCGCTCCACCGACTCCTCCGCCCGTCCCAACCGGCCGAGCGCCTGCCCGAGCGGTCCGGCCAGGCGAGCGGCCCGCTCGAGGTCATCGTGCTCGGTGTAGGTGGCGATCGCCGCCGAGAGCAGCTCCAGAGCAGCCTCGGAACGTCCCGCCTCCAGCGCCATGCGCCCCGCGCGGCCGTCCAGCTCCGCGCGCTCGACCGCATCGCCCGCCAGTTCCGCGGCCGTACGCAGCGAACGCTCGGCCACCTCCGGGGCGCCGATCGCCAGAGCGCGATCGGCCGCCCGGCGCAGTGCCGCCACGGTCAGCCCCCGCAGCTCCTCGGCATCTGGATCGTCGCCTGCCGCCTGATAGGCCTCGAGATGATGCGAGGCGATCATCTCGGCCACCTCCTCGCCGTCGTTGGGGAAGACCTCGCGCAGATACTCGGCGGCGGCAAGGTGGCGCGGCTTTCGCTCCTGGCGCGAGAGCATGCTGTGGGCGACGGTGCGCAGGAGTCCTTGGGCGAACGCGTACTGCCCCCGATCCGGGGACAGGCGGTCGCTGCGAATCACCAGCACCTGCTTGCGCACCAGCCCATCCAGCACTCCGTCGATGTCGCCCTCGGGAACATCGCTCAGCGCCACCGCCGCCGAGCGCGGGAACGCGCCTCCGAACACGGACATCGCCTTGACCAGCCGCCGCTCCAGCGGCTCCAGCGCATCCAGCCGGGCGGCCAACAGCGACCCGAGGGTGGCCGGGACGTTCAGCTCACCCAGCTCGCCACGCATGACCAGCCGGCCCTGCTGCTCGGCGACGACGCCCTGGTCCATCAGCGCCCGGATCGTCTCGATCGCGTACAGGGGGACGCCCTCCGCCTGCGAGATGATTCGCTCGGCGGCCGCGGCCGGAAGCCCGTCAACCACGCCCTGCAGGAGCTCGCCCATCGATTCCTCGGACAGCGGCTCGAGCTGGAGCACGGTGGCGCCACGGCGACCGCCCGGCCATCCCTGAGGGCGCGCGGTCAGATCGGGGCGGGACAGGATCAGGATGAAGATCGGGCTGGCGGAGGACCACTCCACGAGCTGCTCGATGAAGTCGAGCAGGCCCTCGTCGGCCCACTGCACGTCCTCGAACACCATGACCACAGGCTGATGGGCGGCCAGGCGCTCGAACAAGAGCCGCCACCCGGCGAACAGCTCCTCTCGAGCCAGACCGGGCTGCGCCACCCCGAGCAGCGCTCCCAGGCGTGGGGTCAGGAACTCACGGTCCCCGGCGTCCGGAATCCATCGCTCCAGTCCCGCGGCCAGCCGGGCGGCGGCGTCGTCCACGCCGGCCTCCTCGGAGATCCCCATCCGCTGGCGCACCATCTCGGCCAGCGCCCAGTACGCCACTCCGTCGCCGTAGGACAGGCAGCGACCCTCGTGCCAGAGGATCCCGGCGGCCAGCCCGTCCAGGTAGTTGCTGAACTCCCGGCGCAGACGGGACTTGCCCACGCCGGCTTCGCCGAACACCCCCACGAGCCGGGCTGACCTGCGCTCCAGCGCGCCGTGGAAGAGCTCCTTGATCAAGCGCAGGTCGGCATCGCGGCCGACGAACGGAGCCTCTACGCCCTGCTCGCGCTCGGCGCCACCGATCCCGGCCACCACCCGGAGCGCCCGCCACAGGCGCAGCGGCTCGGCCTTCCCCTTGACCTCGTGCTCGCCGGCATCCTCGTAGGTGACCGCAGCCGAAGTGACCTGGCGGGTGATCTCGTCCACGAACACAGTCCCGGGCCGAGCGGCCGACTGCACCCGCGAGGCGGTGTTGACCCGGTCGCCGACCACCAGCCCCTCGCCCGGGTTCTCCAGTGCCGCCACCTGGCCGGTGACCACGCCGGCCCGAGCCTGCAATCCGTCGGCCTGTATCTCAGTCCCCAGTACCTGCACGGCATCGACTACCTCGAGCGCGGCGCGGACCGCCCGCTCGGCGTCGTCCTCCCGGGCCACCGGCACTCCCCACACCGCCATCACGGCATCGCCGATGAACTTCTCGATCGTGCCGCCGTAGCGCTCCACGATCGTGCGGGCGGAGTCGAAGTAGCGCCCCAGCAGATCCCGGACGTCCTCCGCCTCCCGTGATTCGGACAGCGTCGTGAACCCGACCAGATCGACGAACAGGACGGACACCAGGCGGAGTTCGGCGGACTCCGGTACGAGTGCCGCATCGGACGTCGGCGCCGGTGGGACGGCGGGGGACACCGACGGGGCGGCGGAGGCGCCGGCGAGCGCCAATCCGCACTCGTCACAGAACCTCTGCCCGGACCGGGCCGAAGCCCCGCAGCGGGGGCAGCTGAGCGACAGCGGCGTCCCGCACTCATTGCAGAACTTGGCTCCGTCCTTGTTCTCAGCCTGGCAGTTGGGGCAGATCATCGTCCTCTCGCATTCCTGCCCGGCCGCAGAACGTTTTCCAGCTCGGCGATCATACGGAGCCCAGCGTCGCGGCGGGAGCCCTCCAGGGCATCGACGGTCGCCGCCAGCCGAGCCACGCCAACCAGGTCGTCCCCGGCCGCTGAGAGAACAGCCTGAGTCCGGCGGGCCTGGAGCAGCAGATGCAGGGCGGTGGCCGCCTGCTGGGCGAACAGCTCCAGCAGGTCCATCTCGGCCAGGCTGAAGCGGCTGCGCTGCGGGCGGTCAAGGACATTGAGCACACCGAGCAGTTCGTCCTCGTATATCAGCGGCACGGCCATCAGACCCTGGGGAACATAACCGGTGCGCTGGGCGGCCTCCCGATCAAACCGGGGATCCTGGGAGACGTCCTCGATCACGAGCGGCTGGCGGGACTGCGCCACCCAGCCGGCGATGCCCCTGGAGGCCGGCAGCCGCTGGCCCACAAGCTCGCCCTCCCCCTCTCCCGTGACGGCCTCGAACACCAACTCGCCGGCGGGCTCGTCGAGCAGCATGATCGAGGACGCCCGGGCGCCGAGGATCGCTCTGGCCACCTCAACGATGCTCTGCAGCAGAGGCCGGTGAGCGGCCTCGGCGGCCAGAGCGCCCGCGGCCACCGCGGCACCAATCGCGTCCGCTCCCCCGGGAGTGCTCACGCCGCCGCCTGGGTGTTGGTGGCCGTCGCGTACAGGACGCTCTTGACCTGGAAGGCCGTCAGCTCCGGGTGCTTGGCCAGGATCAGGGCGCAGACGCCGCTGACGTGGGCGGTCGCAAACGAGTTACCGGCGGCCACGATGCGGCTGCCACCGATCCATCCCACCTCCACGTTCATCCCGCGAGCGAACAGCTCCACGGGCGGGTCGGGGTTGAACAGGAACTCCATCGGATCGTCTCCCTCGTGGCTGGCGACCGAGATGACCGAGGAGAACTGCCACGGATAGCTGCGGACCTCCAGGTTGTGGGCGGAGGCGACGATCACCGCGCGCTTGAAGTACGCGTCGTCCGAGACCAGGTGCAGCAACTCCGCCGCCCGCGCCTTGGAGCTGGAGAGGCTGAGGTTGACCACACGGCAGCCCTGCTCCACCGCCCAGGCCACGCCCTCGACCAGAGCGGCGTAGTTGCCCTTGGCCTCCGCACCGAGCACGCACACGTCCCAGAGGTCGCAGTCGGGCGCGATCGATCTGATGATCCCGGCACAGGCCGTGCCGTGGCCGGCCCGGTCCCCCACGGACTCCTCCACGACGTGCGGCTCTCGCTCCTCGTCCAGCTCAACGTGGGCTGCTCGCTGGACCCCGCCGACGAGCTCATGATCGGCATCGATGCCGCTGTCGACGACGGCCACCGACACACCCTGTCCCGTGGATCCGCCCCACGCCCAGTCCCGGTTGATGCCGACCGGGAGCCCCGGCTGCATTGAGTGGGCACGGGGGTCGTCCCGGCGCATGCTCCAGGCCGGGAGCCAGTCGTCCTCCTCCTCCTCGCCGTCGGCCACTTCGTCCGGCTCGGCCACTTACTCGTCCAGTGACGTGCGTAGCTTGGTCAGGCAGCGACTGATGCGGCTGGCGATCGTGCCCATCGGGATGTCCAGCGCCTGCGCGATGTCGGCGTAGCTCTGGTCCTGCGCGAAGAACCGGTCGAGGATCTCCTGGCAGTCCGAGGACAGCGTGAGCATTGCCTGGCGAACGCTCATCGCCGTATCCAGGCGCTCGAGCTCGGCACTGGCCTCCTCGTCGGCGAGCTCCAGCGCGGCCTCGTCGGCCTGCTCCCGGGAGCCGGCCCGCAGCCGGTCGACGGCCAGCCGGCGGGTCAGCTGCGCCAGCCATGGACGGATGGCCTCATCGTCGCGCAGGCGATCCAGGTGCTCGTAGGCGCGCGCAAACACCTCCTGAAAGACGTCCTCGGCGTCGGGTCCGGCCAAGCGGTAGCCCTGGCTGGCGATCGCGTACACATAGCGGGAAAACCGCTGGACGAGCAGTGTCCAGGCCCCCGCCTGTCCGGCGCGGCACGCCCTGACCAGCTCCGCATCGCTGATTGCGGACTCAAGCACCACTCCCTGGCCCCCTCGCTCCATCGTGGATGCAGGTTAAACCACGAGGCAGGCGTCAACCACTCCCGCGGGTCGATCGGCGGCCGATCGTAAGATCCCCGGCCACAAGACAGCGAAGGAGGGCAGTTTGACGACGGTGGCGGCGGAGCCCGACGGGCGAGCAGGCTGGTTCGGGCGGTATCGCGCTGTGCTGGGCCACCGCGATGTGCGGCGGCTGTTCTCGGCGCTGGTCATCTCCGCGACCGGGGACTGGGCCTACAACACGATCCTGCTGGCGTTCGTGTTCGAGCGCACCCATTCGCTGGGCTGGGTGGGAGCCACCGGGATGGTGAGGTTCATCCCGCCCCTGCTGCTGAGCAGCTACGGCGGAGTCCTGGCCGACCGGATGGAGCGGATCCGGCTGATGGTCGGGATCGACATCGTCTGCGCGGTGTGGCAGCTGGGGCTGGTTCTGGTGGCGCTGACCGGCGCGCCGGTCGTGCTGGCGCTTGTGTTCTCCGGCCTGAGCGCCGCGACCGGCATCGCCTACGGGCCGGCCACCGCGGCAACGATCCCCAGCCTGGTGGATGAGGACGACCTGGCCGCCGCCAACGCGCTCAACGCGACCATCGACCAGCTGGTGATCATCGCCGGGCCGGCAATCGGAGCCTTGCTGCTGGTGTTCGGCTCCACGGCCCTCGGCTTCGCGGTCAACGCCGCCTCGTTCCTCGTCTCGGCGGCGCTCGTCGGGACCATCCACACCCGCAGCCGGCCCGTCGACGTCACCGAGGAGGGCACCGCCGGGGTCATCAGTCAGATGACCCTGGGCTTCAAGACGATCGCGGCCCTGCCGGCGGCACGGGTCCTGGTCGGCTACTGCGCGCTCGTCAGCTTCCTGTACGGAACCGACACGGTGCTGTTCATGGGAGTGGCCGCACACCGGCTCGGCACCGGCACCCGGGGCTTCGGGCTGCTGATGGCCGGACTCGGTGTGGGAGGGGTGTTGATGGCGCCGGCGGTCGACCGGATGGCCGGATCCGGCCGTCTGGCGCTGATCATCCTTGCCGGCACCCTGGGCTACTCGCTGCCCACCGCGCTGCTGACGGTGATCCACTCGCCGATCCCGGCCTTTTTCGTGGAGGTCCTGCGCGGGGCGTCCACCTTGATCGTCGACGTGCTGGCGATCACCGCCCTGCAGCGCTCGGTGGAGAGCGACCGCCTGGCCCGCGTGTTTGGCGTGTTCTTCGGGCTGACGCTGGCGGCGATCACGCTGGGCGCCCTGATCACCCCGATCGTCGTGCACGCGACGGGGCTGAACGGAGGCCTGTGGGTCATGGCCTTGGCCCCGGCTGCAATCGCGCTGGCCGGTCTCCCTGCGCTGCTGGCGATCGACCGCCAGACCGCCGCGCGCGCCCGGCAGCTGGCTCCGCGGGTGGAGTTGCTGGAAGCGCTGGCGCTGTTCGCCGGGTCGAGCCGGCCGGTCCTGGAGCGCCTGGCCGGCGCGGCGGAAGAGGTGCGCTTCGAGCCCGGGACGGTGATCGTCCGGGAAGGCGATCAAGCCGACGCCCTGTATGTCCTGGCCGAGGGCGAGGTCGAGGTCACCGCCAGAGGCGAGTCGACCCAGGAGCGACTGATCAGGGTGATGCCGGCCCCGAGCTTCTTCGGCGAGATCGGCGTGCTGGAGCGGATCCCGCGGACCGCGACGGTCACCGCCACAACGGCGTGCCGCTGCGAGCAGATCGGCGGCGAAGTGCTGCTGGAGGCGCTCACCACGGCACCGGCCTCATCCGCCCTGATCGAGAGCGCGCGCAACCGCCTGGCCGTCACGCACCCCACACAGCGCCTGACGTACGAAGTGAAGCCGCCGGTCTCATAGACCGGCGGCACGATCAGGGTCTATGCCCGGTGATCGCGTCGGCCTGGTAGAAGGTGCCCCGGTTGTCGAACGGCTGGGGAGCCACGTTGATCGCCCCGGCGGCGATCGGCACGATCTGGTCACAGGCGGGATGGGCGCTCACGGCGCACAGCGTGGGGAGCTTCCAGGCGCTCATCGAGGCGCTGAACCGGCGGCGTAGATCGGCCGCCGCCTGTAGGAGGGTCCGGGTCAGCAGCCGCCGGCACCGGCGTAGCGCGCCGTGACCGCAATAGGTCCGGGAGAACCGTCCCGCCACGTGCCGGTGCAGCACCTGGCGCAGATCCTTCTGGACGTCCATCTCCCAGCCCTCGAAGAACCCGTTCCCGGTCCCGTCGCGGAGCCCGTCGGGCTGGATCAGATCGAAGTTCTTGTTGATGAAGCCCATCAGCGACCGTCCCACGACCGGTTGGAACTCGGCCCGCACCAGGAGCGGCCACCAGGTGTCCATCAGCAGCACGGCCGGGCCGTCGGCCACATCGCCTCCGTAGGTGCGGCTGCGCCGCTGCGAACCGGCCGCTGACCAGGCTTGCAGGACCGACACGAGGCGGCGGACCTGACGTGAGTGGGAGCGTCCGATCACGCGCCGCAGCCACGGCCAGACCGCGATCCCGCGCAGATCGGCGGTCAGCGAGGGGGCCGTCACCATCCCCGTCAGGCGGGTCAGCGTCAGCGGTCCATGGCTCAGGGCGCTGCGCAGGAGATCCTGGAGGATCGTGGCCCGCACCACCGGTCCGCTCTCCCAGTCGCCGGCCGCCACCCGCCAGCCGCGGGCGATCGCGTTGTTCCAGTTGACCAGGTAGCCCTGTTTGGGATCGATCGACTCCGGGTTGGCCCCGGCCGGCAGCCGCCGGTAGCCGTCGGTGGCCGGCTTGAACCCGCGCCAGTCCCAGCGGCCGGTCCCCCAGATCGGGAAGTCAGGATTGGTGCCGCGGGCGTGCTCGGGGAACATGCCCGACTGATAGACCGCGATGTTCCGGTGATCAACGTAGAACCAGTTCTCGCTGCCGGGATACGCGCGCATCGCGGCGATGAAGCTCTGGGGCGAAGTGGGCTTGTTCTCGGCCAGGCGCATGAACGCCACGTAGGCCGAGCCCTCGTGATCGACCGTGGCTGCGGCCGTGGCCAGCGCCACCGGGGTGCCGTGCACGCGCGCGTAGCTGGTGATCGGGCCGTGCACCGAGTTCAGCGTGTGCAGCGTGATCGTCTGCGGTACGCCCGGGCTGGTGGGTGCCACCGGCGTGTGCTCGACCACCGCGCGGGTGCTGAAGGCGGTGCAGCGCCCCTTGTACAGGTAGTGGCTGGAGCCGAGAGAGGGCTTGGAGTGGTTGGGATTGCAGAGCTTCTCGGCGAACACGTCCTCGTTGGAGGAGAAGGCCGAGGTCCCGGTCCAGGCGAAGTCGATGCCGTGGCCGATCAGCGGGTAGGGGCTGGCACCCGGGAACGACACGCCGCTGACGTCGATGCCGGGCGCGTGGAGCTCGTACTCCAGGAACACCTCGGGCGTGTAGTAGCCGACCTGGGGGCCCATCGCCGCCAGCGCCTGACCGGTGCCCGTGCGCCTGGCGTCGACGAGCACGGCGTTTGACTCCAGGTGGGGCAGATGCAGGCCTCGGGTGGCCAGGCTGCGCGCCCAGGCGGGCAGCGCGCCTCCGGCTCGGGTGTCGGCGGCGGACAGCGACTGGGAGTCAGACGCGCGGGCCGGGCGACCGGTCTGGGCATTGCGGGCCGCCAGCGAGCCGGGGTCGATCAGCGCCTCGGAGCGGGGCTTGATCCTGCCCAGGCTGTCTGAGTGGAAGCGCCGGGGCAGTGTCACCACAGCCGAGGGATCGTGGGCCAGGCGGAGGTCGTCGTAGACCCGCGTGCCGATCTTCCGGTCCAGCCGCTTCTCGAACATGCGCAGGGCCTGCGCCTGCCGCCCCTGGTCACCCCCGAACACCGTGAACTGCCCGACGAGATAGATGCCCACGGCGGCGGTGTCGGCCAGCGTCCAGGTCTGCGGCGTGATCCCGAGCGCGGGGTACTCGGCCGGCAGGCGGGCCGGGTCCATCTTCGTCAGGTTGATGAACGCGTTGATCCCGGCCACGTACTGGTTGAGGTCGGACAGCGCCTGGGCCCCCTCGGCACCATTGGTCCTGGGGAGCGCGTCGAGCTCTGCGGTCAGGTGCTGGGGGCTGGCGTCCTGCAGCCCGAGCTGAGTGCTGTCGGCCGGGACGGCGCTTGGGCCAAGCAGGTCGGCCGTGGTGCCCTCGGCGGTGTGGCGCAGGACGTCCATGAAGAACAGGCGGTCCTCGGCGGTGACGTAACCCGCTGCCCACATGCCCTCGGCGCGGGTGGCGGCGTAGATGCGGGGGACGAAGTCAGGCGGCTGGCGCACGACCGTCACGCCCTGCTCGGGGGTCTCCACGTTCTGCGGGCGGCCGGGATCGCCCCCGTTGCCCTGCGCCAGCAGCTCGGCCAGGGCGGCGGTGGAGGGCTCGGCCTGGAACGAGGAGTTCTTGTAGTAACGGCCGAGATCGGCGGTGGAGAAGCCCGGCCAGGCCTGCTCCAGCCCCTCGTACTTCTGCTCCTGGCTCAGATCCGTGGGCGGCGCCTGGTTGGTGGCCTCGTAGGCGGCGAGATCCTTGCCGGTGGTGCCCTCACCCTCGCCGAAGGCCAGCACCGAGTGAAAGCCCGAGTAGATGGGCGGGCTCTGGGCGCCGGCGGTCGGCGCCAGGAGCAACGCCAGTAACACCGCGCTGAGCAACGCCGGGCAGATTCGCCAGGGCAGACATCGGGCCACGGCGGCAGCCTAACCTTCCGGTGTGTAGGACTGCGCCGGTCCGGGTCAGCCGGTGGGGACGATCAGCACCTCGCACTTGGCGTGGTGCGAGACCCGGTCCGGGACCGAGCCGAGCAGGCGCTTGGCCCCGTGCATGCCCCGGCTGCCGACGACGATCATGCTGGCCGACTCGTCCTCGGCGACCGACATCAGCGCCTGGGCCGGTTCCCCAACGCACACGTGACCCTGCACGCTTACGCCGAGATCGCGCAGGCTCTGCGCGGAGCGAGCCACGATCTTCTCGCCATCCTCGCGCGCCAAGGCGTCATCGTCGACCATCGCGGAGACCCCCATGCCGCCGCCAGCGGCCACCCAAGCGGAATCGGCCACCCGCCTGACGGCAGTGACCAGATGCAGCGTGGCACCCAGCGCCTGGGCGAGCTCGCCCGCGCGGGCCACCGCCCGTTCAGCGGTGGCGGAGCCGTCAGTGCCGGCCACGATCACGCTCGTGGATTGCGTCGGTTCGGTCATCTGGGATTGGCGTCCGAGTGCGAGAAGCATCCTCTCCGGGTACGAGTTGGAAGTCAACCCGAACGAGGAGGCGCGATGGGGAATCTGCAGCTGGACTGGAGCACGGCTGAAGTGAGTGGCGGCAAGCTCAGCGTGTCGCTGAGCGACAAGCCCGACGGCGAGTGGGCGGCGGTCTTCGAGCGGACCGCGCTGCTGCTGGATCGCGGCACATGGCCGGAGATCAAGCTGAAGAAGGGGACGATCACGGTCAAGGACCTGGAGGAGGGCAGCGAGGAGAAGCTGCGCTTCTTCCTGGAGAGCGTCGTGCAGGAGGCCAATGCCGAGCAGGAGCCCGACGAGGCCGACGAGGACGCCTCCGAAGAGGAAACCGAGAGCGGTGCCGAGGAAGCCGATCAGGAATCCGATCCCGACCGCGAGATGACCGACCGGTTCAGGGCCTTTGCCTCCGGAGACGGAGACGGCGACGGAGACGACGGGGAGAAGGCCTCAGACTCGTAGCCGGCGGCGCCGGCGGCTGCTCAGCAGAGCCTTGGCGGCGATCGCGCCGGGCGCTCCGTGCACGCCGCCACCCGGGTGTGCCGAGGCGGAAGCCAGGTACAGACCGCGGATCGGCGTCTCCGGCCGGCCGCTGCCGAGCACCGGGCGGAACACCAGCTGCTGGTGCAACTGGGCGGTGCCGCCATTCAACGCGCCACCCACCAGGTTGCGGTTGTGGCGCTCCAGCTCGCGGGGACCCATGACAGTGCGGGCGAGGATCAGCTCACGGAACCCGGGGGCCAAGCGCTCGACCTCGTCCTCCATGCGGGCGGAAAAGGCGTCGAGCTCGGCCGCGTCCCAGGTGCCCCTGAGCTCGCCGCGAGCATCGCCGCGGGCCGATTGAGGTACGTGGGTGTAGGCCCAGGCGGTCTCGGCGCCGGCGGGGGCCCGGGTCGGGTCGGCCATGCTGTACTGCCCGAGGATCAGGAACGGCCGCTCCGGGATCACCTGCCGCTCCAGCGCGCCGGTGGCGTCACTGAGGAAATCCAGGCTCTCGGCGATGTGGACGGTCCCGGCCCGGCGGGCCTCCGGCGAGGTCCAGGGGATCGGCCCCGACAGCGCCCAGTCGAGCTTGATCGTGGAGGGGTCGTATTGGAAGCGCTCCAGCCGACGCAGGATCCGGGCCGGTTGGTCGGCCGGAGACAGCAGTTCCCGGTAGAGCTGCGGAGCGCCGGTGTCGGCGAGGACCCCGGCGGTGGCGTTGATCTCGCGGCCGGCGGCTGTGAGCACGCCGGCCGCGCGGCCGCCTCTGACGAGCACGCGCTGCACCCGTTCGCCGGTCTGCAGGCGGCCACCCTTGCTCTTCAGGCGGTTGACGAGCGCATCAGTGAGTCGCTGGGCACCGCCTTCGGGGACCGGGTAGCCATGGCGCTGGCCGATCCCGCACAGGACGAGCCCGAACAGGGTGCTGCCCGCCATCTCCGGCGTCAGGTCGGCGTGCAGGGAGTTGCCCCCCACCAGGAGAGCCCCACCGGCGCCCCGGAAGTACTCCTGGTCGAACCGTCGCAACGGCATGACCCCCAGGCGCGCAAACTCGAGCGCCCCGCCGACGCGCAGGCGGCGGCCCAGCTTCGCCGACGCGCTGACGGGCGGGAACGGAGTGGTGAAAGCGTCCATGAACGGACCCTCGACGCGGGCCCAGAAGGCCATCAGTTCCCGCCAGGCCTGGCCGTCGCCGGCGCCGAACCGCTCCAGCGAGGCAGCCGTCTCAGCGATGTCCTGCGAGAGCACGGCCGTGGGACCCTCGCTGGTGGGGTGGGCCACGACGAGTGGCGAACGGCGCCAGCGCAGCCCGTGGCGCTCCAGTTCCAGTGACTGGATCGCCGGCGAGGCGGCGGCGAACGGATAGAAGGCGCTGAACAGGTCGTGCTCGAACCCAGGGGCACCGAGCTCGCCCGACCGCACGGCTCCGCCGGGAGTCGTCTGCTCCTCCACAACCAGCACTTCAAGGCCGGCGTCGGCCAGCATGTTGGCGGCCACCAGCCCGTTCGGGCCTGCGCCGATGACGACCACGTCGGTCACGATATGAACACCTCTGGGTCGACGCGCTTCGTGGTCACGTGAACCCCGTCGCGGAGCCTGCCCCCGCTGAGCCGCGGAGCGCGTTCAAGCACCGTCGTCCACATGTACAGCTGTACCTCCTTGGCCATCCGCAGCCGGTCATGCATGATCGCCGACAGCCGGTCACCCCCGCGAGACCACGATTCGATGGCCAGGACAAGATCACCGTCCTGCTCCCACGCCCGCCACTCGATCTGCCCCGCCTCCAGGTGTCCGGCCAGCGTCGCGAAGCGGAAACCATCCGGGCGGACTTCGACCGTCCGCACGGGACCGTCCCAGGGGCCAGGCATGTGCACGAGGAACTCGTCGCCGGGCCTCATGCGGCCCTCCTCGCCCTTGGCCTTGGTGAAGCGGGCGATCTGCCGCGGAGCGATGTCGTCGGGATTGGCCGACAGGCGAGCGATCAGCTGCTCGGGTGTCTCGCCGGCGTCGACGATCCGGGTCCAGTACAGGCGATGGAACAGTGGCCCCACCCCGTCGGCGGGCGTCTGGATCTCCTCATGGGAGATGCCGTCCGGCAGCGGCGGCGGGAGGTCGTCTGGCACCGCCCCCGGTTCCTGCACCCGGTGCACCGGCAGCAGGCGCCACATGTAGTGCCATGACGTCCAGGCGATGCCGAACGGCCAGGACAGGGTTGTGGTGATCCGGCGGCGGGGCCCTACTTTCACAGGCACCGAACAGTGGTACCCGCGACGGTCGGCCGGGAACCCGTCGCGTGTCGGCGCGATGGCAAGAGCCGCCGGGTGCTGCCGACCGGTAAACCTCTGGCGTGATGGAAGACCTGCTCGAGCTCGACCGCAGGCACGTGTGGCATCCCTACAGCCCGCTGCCCGCCCTCTCCCCTCCGCTTCCTGTGAACTCGGCGTCGGGAGTGCGGTTGCAGCTCGCCGACGGGCGAGAGCTGATCGACGGGATGTCGTCCTGGTGGTGCGCGATCCACGGCTACCGGCATCCACGGCTCGACCAGGCCGCGCGCGACCAGCTCGACGCGATGGCGCATGTGATGTTCGGGGGGCTCACGCACGAGCCGGGCGTGCGCCTGGCCACCCGCCTGGTGGAGCTGACCCCGGCCGGCCTGGACCGGGTGTTCTTCGCCGACTCCGGATCGGTGTCGGTGGAGGTGGCGATCAAGCTGGCGCTGCAGTACTGGCAGGCTAAGGGGGAGCCGGCGCGCCACCGGTTGCTGACGGTTCGCGGTGGCTACCACGGGGACACTTTCGGGGCGATGGCGGTGTGCGATCCGGTCAACGGGATGCACGCGATGTTCAGCGGCGTGCTGGCCCGGCACGTGTTCGCCGAGCAGCCGCCGGCCGGGTTTGCGTCGGGGCCGGCGCCGGCCTACGAGATGCACCTTTCAGAGATGGTGGAGCGGCATGCCGGCGAGCTTGCCGGGGTGATCGTGGAGCCGGTGGTGCAGGGTGCCGGCGGCATGCACTTCTACTCCCCTGCGGTCGTTGGGCTGCTGCGCAGCCTGTGCGACGAGCACGGTCTGCTCTTGATCCTGGACGAGATCGCCACCGGCTTCGGGCGTACCGGGGCGATGTTCGCCTCCGATCATGCCGGGGTGAGCGCCGACATCATGTGCGTGGGCAAGGCGCTGACCGGAGGCTATCTGTCGCTGGCCGCCACCCTGTGCACGGGCGCCGTGGCCGAGACCGTGTCGGGCGGCGCCGGTGGCGCGCTGATGCACGGCCCCACCTACATGGCCAACCCGCTGGCCTGCTCGGTTGGATTGGAAAACCTCGAGCTCCTCGCCGACGGTGGCTGGCAGGGGTCCGTGGCGATGATCGAGCAGGGGTTGATCGATGGTCTGGCCCCGGCTCGCGAACTCGCCGGCGTTCGTGACGTGCGAGTGCTGGGCGCGATCGGCGTCGTGCAGCTCCAGGACGCCGTCGATGTGGCAGCGGCCACCGAGGCGGCGATCCGGCACGGGGTCTGGCTGCGTCCGTTCCGGGATCTCGTCTACACGATGCCGCCGTACGTGTCGGGGCCGGAGGAGGTATCGGCGATCGCCGAGGCGGTGGTGGCCGCGGCCCGTGCGGGAGCCGGGCGCGTTGGGGGAGCGCCCGGTTGACCCGGGTGCTGGCCGTCACGGGGACCGACACGGGGGTCGGTAAGACGGTGGTCACCGCGGCGATCGCCGCGGTGGGCCGCGCCGCAGGCCTGCGGGTCGCGGTGGTCAAACCGGTGCAGACCGGGGCAGGCCCCGGCGAGCCCGGGGACCTGGAGGAGATCCGCCGGCTCAGCGGCGTGGATGACCTGCATGAGTTCGCCCGCCTCCCGGAGCCGCTGGCCCCCGGGACGGCCGCCCGCCGAGCCGGGGGCGAGCTGCCCACCGTGCGCGAGATGACCCGGGCGGTGGAGGCCCTGTCCGAGCGAGACCTGATCCTGGTGGAGGGTGCGGGCGGCCTGCTCGTGGAGCTTGATGGCGCCGGCTCCACCCTGGCCGAGCTGGCCGAGCGGCTGGCGGCGCCGCTGGTGGTGGTGGCCAGGGCCGGCCTGGGCACGCTCAACGCGACAGCGCTCACCTGCGAGGCGATCGAGGCCCGCGAGCTCCGCTGCGCGGGGGTCGTCATCGGCGCCTGGCCGGAGAACCCGGATCTGGCCGCCCGCTGCAACCTGGAGGATCTCCCGCGCTACGCCGGCGCGCCGCTGCTGGGCCGCCTGCCGGAAGGAGCGGGCCGGCTCGAGCGATCCGCCTTCAGCGCGGTCGCCCACGCCGAGCTTGGTCTGAAACGACTTGACGGGAGCTTCGGGCATGGATGACCCGGTCTCGGCGATCGAGGAGCTACGGCGCGCCGGGCTCTACCGGCAGATGCGGACTGATCGGGGAGCCGGGGAGGGTCGCGGGTGGTGATCGACGGTCGGGAGGTCTCGTGCTGTGCTCCAACGACTACCTCGGGCTGGCCGACGCACCCGAGCCGTGCGGGAGGCTGCGGCGCAAGCGGCTCGAGCAGTGGGGCGCCGGGTCGGGAGCCTCTCGCCTGGTGGCCGGGAACACTCGACCTGCAGCCCAGCTCGAGCGCGAACTGGCCGAGTTCAAGGGCTACGACGCGGCGGTCTGTTCGGCTCGGGATATCTCGCCAACACCGGGGTGATCCGCGTGCTGGCCGGCCCCGGCGACGTGATCCTGTCCGACGCGCTCAACCACGCCTCGATCATCGACGGCTGCCGCCAATCCCGCGCCGAGACGATCGTCTACGAGCACTGCGACTGGACTCGCTGGCTCACGGGCCTGGTGCGAGCCGACCATCGCACGAAGCTGGTCGTCACCGACGCGGTGTTCTCGATGGACGGCGACTGCGCCCCGCTGCGGGAGATCGTCGAGCTGGCCCAGCGCCACGCGCGCTGGAGTGCTGGTGGACGAGGCCCATGCGACCGGCGTGGTGGGACCCGGAGGCCGCGGCCTCGACGGCCGAGCTCGGCCTGCAGGACGGGGTCGACGTGACGATCGGGACGCTCAGCAAGGCACTGGGCAGCTACGGCGCCTTCGCCTGCTGCCGCAGCGCGATGGCCGAGCTGCTCGTCAACCGGGCCCGGACTCTGATCTTCTCCACGGCGCTGCCGCCGCCCTCGGTCGCCGCGGGGCTGTGCGCGCTGGGGCTGCTGCGCGACCAGCCCTCGCTGGTCGGCCGGTTGCACGAGAACACGCGACTGATGCGCAGCGAGCTCGTTGCCCGCGGCGCGGCCGGGCATGTGGCCCCCGGAGATCGCCCGATCCCGATCGTTCCGCTGCCGGTGGGCGACCCGGTCGAGGCCGTGCGCCGGTCAGAGGCGGCGCTGAGGGACGGGATCTACGTCCAGGCCATCCGCCCGCCGACGGTTCCGGACGGCACATCCCGGCTCCGCCTCACGGTCAGCGCCGCGCATGAACCAGACGACCTCCGGCGGGCAGCGGAGGTGCTGGCGGCGGCCTCAAAGGCCGCCGCTGAACCTAGAAAGACCTGATTAGTAGCCGTTGGGGTCGCGCACCACTGGCCGCTCACGCTCGTACACGGGCGCACCTGCGACGGTCTGGCGGCGCCGATCGGCCCAAATGGTCATCCAGAACAGCGAGATGATGAGGCCGACTGCGCCGACGATCATCAGGATGACGCCGATCGTATTGATGTTCACGCCATGCGCGGTGGTGGTGATCGCAAACTTGAGGATCGCCCCCACGGCAATCAAGAAAAGTGACGTACCGAGTCCCATCTGTGACCTCCTGTCGTTTCAGAGCAACGGTCGGCGCGAATTCTTCCCGCTCAGAGTGACTTTCAATCGCCCCCGGCTTCGTAGCGGTCAAATGGCCGCCGGAAACCGGCTCCAGATGTCGCCCAGGGCGATCTGGTCTGTGGGCGTGAGCTGGTTCAGGAAGAACCGCCGCACCCCCTCGAGGTGAGTCCGGCGAGCCGCCTGGACCTTGGTCAGGCCGGCCGCTGTCAGTGATGCGAACAGGCCACGGCCGTCGCTGCTGGCGGCACAGCGGGTCACGTAGCCCTGCTCCACGAGGCGGTCAACCAGCCGCGTACAGCCGCTGCGGCTGAGCAGCACACGCTCGGCGATCTCCGACATGCGCATCCGGTGCTGCGGGGCATCGGCCAGGAACATCAGAACCTCGTAGGCCGACACCGACAGGCCGTGCTCGGCATGCATCTGCGCATCCAGCTCCTGGGTCACCCGCGCGTGGACCTCGAGCATCCCCCGCCAGGCGGCGAGCTCGTGGGGTGTGAGGCGCGTGGGTGGGGCGGGCTGGGTGACTGCCATCCTCAGCCCATTTTAGCAGTTGGTTGCGCTACAATCATGTGACGCAGCGTTGGCGGACGCGCGGATCGGTGATATGGTTGCTGATGCAACTACTTTCCCGCCGCCTACGAGGAGAACGCCATGAAGCTCGAGGGCCTGCACCACATCACGATGATCACCGCGGACGCCCAGCGGAACGTCGAGTTCTACGCCGACGTCCTGGGTCTGCGGATGGTCAAGAAGACGGTGAACTTCGACGCGCCCGAGGCGTATCACCTGTACTTCGGCGACGAGCAGGGGTCGCCCGGATCGATCATGACCTGGTTCGAGTTCGCCGGCGCCCGGCGCGGCCGACCCGGCGCCGGGATGATCCACACGATCCAGCTCGGCGTGGGCTCGGAGGCGGCGCTGGAGTTCTGGGGCGAGCGCCTGCGTGCCAGGGGCTACGCCAGCGAGCGCGACCGACGGGCTCGCTGAGCTTCGCCGACTACGACGGCCTGGCGCTTCGAACTCGTGGTGGCCGAGGACGGGAACCCGCCGCTGCGCGCCGCGCACCCGGAGATCCCGGCCGAGCACGCGATCCTCGGCGTGGAGGGCGCCCGCGCCTACATCGGGCGCGGCCCCGAGGCCGACCGAGCCCTGCTCACCGACACGCTCGGCTTCACCGAGCTCGGCGACGGCGAGTTACCGCCTCGACGGTGAGGAGCGCCACTTCCACTGGGGCTATGACGCGGTGACCGAGCGGGGCATCCAGGGGGCCGGAACGGTGCACCACATCGCCTGGCACTCGCGCGACGACGACCACGTCGAGCTGGCAGCAGCGCGTCGCCGAGGCGGGCATGCAGGTCACGCCGGTGATCGACCGGGACTACTTCAAGGCGATCTACTTCCGCCAGCCTCAGGGCATCCTGTTCGAGATCGCCACCACCTCGCCCGGGTTCGCTGTCGACGAGGATCCCGGCGCACCTCGGCGAGGAGCTGCGCCTGCCCAAGCAGCACGAGCATCTGCGGCCGCAGCTGGAGCGCATGCTGACGCCGCTTCGCAATCCGCGGTCCGTGGTCGCTTGAGCGCTCTGGCCCCTGCGTTCGCCTGAGCGCGGACGCGGGGGCTGTGGGTCAGCCCGCCGGGTCGACCCGGTCGGTGTTCACGATCAGCACGTTGCACCGCGCTCGGTGCGAAACCTGGTTGGGGACGTTGCCCAAAGTCAGGCGCCGGGCGCCGTGCATCCCCTTGCTGCCGACGACGAGCAGCTTGGCCTTCACATCACCTGCCACCTCCAGGAGGGCATCGATCGGATCGCGCTCCACGGCGTGCGTGGTGACAGGGACATCCCGGGTGCGGACGAAGGCGGCCGCCTCGCTCAGCGTCGACTCCACCTTGTCGTGGGGCAGCGTCTGAAACTCCTGCCCGGCGTCACCGCCGATGTGCGCGCCCCGCAGCGGCCTGAATGCTGACACGACATGAACCTCGGCCCCGAGCGCCTTGGCCAGGCGCACCGCCTCCTCGACTGCCAGCTTGGCGCTGTCAGAGCCATCGGTGCCCACGACGATCGACTCACTCATCACATCTCCTAGGGACGGAAGCTGGGAAAACGGGTCTCGACCCTACCGCAGCGGACCCCCCGCGGGGCCTCACAGTTCGTGGCGCAGAACCTTGCCCAGCTGGTTGCGCGGAAGCTCGTCCACGAACTCAACCGCCTTTGGCACCTTGTACGCCGCCAGGCGCTGGGCGGCGAAGGCTCGCAGTTCGGCCGGATCAACCGGCCCGTCGGCCACCACCACAGCCGTGACCGCCTCCCCCCACTCGGGGCTGGAACGACCGACCACCGCCGCCTCGCGGACTCCGGGAAACTCGGCCAGAGCCTCCTCCACCTCGCGGGGGTGCACATTGAACCCACCCGTGATGATCAGATCCCTGGCCCGCCCCACCAGGCTCAGGTAGCCATCCTCGTCGAGCTCACCGAGGTCTCCGGTGCGAAACCAGCCGTCAGGGGTGAAAGCATCTGCCGGGCGTGCCGGGCCGGCGTCAGGGTCATAGCCGGCCAGCACGTTCGGACCTTCGACCTGTACCTCCCCGTCGCCGGCCAGCCGCAGCGTCACGCCGGGCAGCGGTGGTCCCACGGAGCCTGGCTTCCGGACGCCGTCCACCGGGTTCGAGGTCAGCATCACCGTCTCGGTCATGCCGTAGCGCTCCAGCGGGCGCTGCCCACAGGCGGCGGCGATGGCGTCTGACTGGGTGATCGACAGCGGCGCCGACCCGGACACGATCAGGCGCAGGGGAGCCAACTCGGCGGCACGCCCCTGGCTGAGCAGACGCTGGTACATGGCGGGGACGCCAAAGAACAGCGAAACGGCGTTTGTCCGGGCGTGCTCGGCAACGTCGGATGCGTCGAAGCCGGGGCGCAGGATGATCTGGCCCTGGCTGACCAGGCTACCGTTGATCCCCACCCCGAGCCCGTGCATGTGGAACAGCGGCAGGGTCAGCAGCAGACGATCCTCCCGGTTCCAGTGCCAGGCCAGCGCCACGGCTCGCGCACTGGCCAGCAGGTTCCTGTGGCTGAGCAGCGCCCCTTTCGGGGTACCGGTGGTCCCGGAGGTGTAGAGCAGAAGCGCGGGGGCGTCCGGGTCCGAGGCGTCGAGGCGGGCTGGGGAGGCTGTTGTCGATGGCGCCGTTGGGAGGCCGAGCTGGTGCAGGTCCGAGGCGATCGGTCGGTCGCTGGGCGTGGCTTGTTTGATCCAGGACGCGGCCTGGTCGCTTTCCACCAGGGCCGCGGCGGGGCGGGCGGCCCGGACGAGTCGCTGCACCTCTGTGCGGGTGTAAGTCGGGTTGACCGGGACGGCTGTGAGACCCGCCCGGAGGACCCCCAGGTAAGCGCAGACCAGCGCCGCCGAAGTGCCGGCGCACAGCACGACGCGCTCGCCAGGGGTCAGCCCGGCCGCCTCGAAGCGGCGGGCCACGTCCGCCGTCCTTTCATCCAGCCGGCCGGCTGAGACCCAGGTCCCGTCGATGTCCTGCAGCACACGGTGCTCGGGGTCTTGGCGCCAACCCGCGGCGGCGACGGCCGTGAGGTTGCCGCCACCGGTGAGATCGAGCGCCGCCGGGTTCAGGCCACGCGGGAGGTGCACGGCCCAGGGCGGCGCAGGCATGCGCGGGAATCTAGTTGGGCGCTTGGTTGGGCGCGGGGCGGGCGGGCGGGCGGAAGTGATCCGTGACTGGCGGGCGCCCGTACCCCCAGGTACTACAAGCCCCGACCAACCGGGGCACCGGGGTACGAAAGCGAAGGAGATCTAGGTGACCCAGCACGACACCAGCAGGGTGGATTCGCCGCGCGCTGGCGCGGTACAGGAACTCGCTCGCGACGACGTCGAGCGCAAGAAGTTTCTCAAGATGGCGGGTCGTGGCATCGGCTCCGCCGCGGCGGCCACCGGTCTGGCCGCCTTCATCGCCGCCTGTGGAGGTAGCTCCAGCAACGCGGCGACGTCGAGCACCTCGGCGTCCTCAGGCAGCACCGGCACCACGGGCGGCGGCGCGTCTGCGACGTCCGGCTCATCCTCATCCGGCGATCTGAAAATCGTCAACTACGCGCTGACGCTCGAGTATCTGGAGTCTCAGTTCTACGCAAGGTCGCGGCTGCGGCCTGTTCAGCGGCAAGACCCTGGCGCTGTTCAAGACCTTTGGCTCCGAGGAGACACAGCACGTCGTGGCCCTGAAGAAAGTGGCCACCAGCCTCGGCACGCCGGCCACCGAGCCGATGGGCAAGTTCCCGCTCCACAACGCCACGCAGGTGGCCGAGCTCGCCGCCACCGTCGAGAACCTCGGCGCGGCCGCGTATCTGGGCCAGGCGGGGAACATCCAGAGCAAGGAGATCCTGGCCGCAGCGCTGGCCATCCACACGATCGAAGCTCGGCACGCGGCGGTGCTGAACACGCTCATCAAGAAGAGCCCCACGCCGCAGGGCGCGTTCGCCAAGCCGATGTCGATGACCCAGGTGCTTGCGGTCGTCAAGCCGTTCATCGCCTGAGCCTGAAAGGAGCTTTCACAAAGAACCATGAGCAATGCCAGAACCGCTGAGCAGGAACTGGGGGCGATCGAAGTCCACGGCGTGACCCGGTCTTCCTTCATCCTGAAGGGAGCCCTGGCCACGGCCGCCACCCTGGGGGCCGGCGCTGCGACGCCGTTCGTCGGCCAGGCGCTGGCCGCGTCGGGCACCAGCGACCTCGACATCCTCAACTTCGCGTTGACACTCGAATACCTGGAGTCCGACTTCTATGAGGAGAAGGCCAAGGAGGTCGGCCTGAGCGGTCAGGCCAAGGCACTCGCGGCCGAGTTCGGCAGCCAGGAGCAGCAGCATGTTGTCGCGCTCACCAAGGCGATCAAGGCTGCCGGTGGCAAGCCCGCCGCCAAGCCGATGTTCAAGTTCCCGGTCAGCACCCCGGCGAGCTTCCTGTCGCTGGCCTACACGCTGGAGAACACCGGAGTGAGCGCCTACAACGGCGCCGGCCCGTCCCTCAAGAGCAAGGCCTACCTGGCCGCCGCCGGCTCGATCGTCCAGATCGAGGCACGGCACGCCGCCTCGCTGGCCCTGTTGACCGGCAAGTCGCCCACGCCCAACGGAGCGTTCGACAAGCCGCTCACGATGGAGCAGGTCCTGACCATCGCCAAGCCCCTCATCGCATGATGATGGGCCTAGAGAACCCAGTCCACATCCTGTTCATCCTCGCCGTGGTGCTGATGGTGTTCGGAGCCAAGCGACTGCCCGAGATGGGCCGTGGGCTCGGCGAGGGCTTCAAGGGCTTCAAGGAAGCGATCTCAGGCCACGGGCATTCCGAGGCGGAGATCGCTCCGGGTCCCGATGCGACTGCGGGTCCGGCTCCGGCTGAGTTGACCCGGGTATCTCCGATGGAGTTCACATCGGCGCCTGAGGCAGTGAGGGAACCGGCCGAGGTCCGCTAGCCAGGGGATCGGTGGATGAAAAGGTCGCTATAGCGTCACTTTCATCCATCGGTCCGGCCGGGGCGGGACCGAACTGCTGTGTCGCGCATGCCGCGTAGGCGCCTGTACCCTCAGCAGCTGGGAACTGGAGTCCTGAACAGGGAAGCTGTATGGCTTACGCCGAGCAGAGCACGAGATCGGACGGGCCGATCAACGAGCACGCCTCGGCGCTGGCCTACGAGTGGCGCCGGCTGACGCGCGCCGCGACGGTCGTGGCGCTGCTGACCGCGCCGGCGTTCTTCCTCGTCCTCTACGACTCCAACCACCTCAGCCTGGTCGCGTCGCTCCTGCTCACCGCGCTCGCGCGTGGTGCTGTTCCGCGGGCCTGGTCGAGGTCGTGGTGCGCAAGTTGATCCCGTGGCCCAGCCTGTTCGGCGCCGACGCCGAGTCTCAAGGAGGACGACATCGTCGCGCGGCGGCGTTACTGGTTCTGGCGCACCAAGTTCCGGCGCATGCCGATGCTGATCGTGGCGATCCTGATCCTGCTGGCGCTGTGCCAGCTGCTGTTCGCGTTCGCCGGCGTGAGCGCCGGCGTTCTTCAACCCGTTCGAGGGACTGCGGCAGATCTTCCCGCCGGACACGCTGCCCCAGCTGGCGCTGGTGTTCATCCAGCTGCCGCTGCTGCTGTTCATCAACGTGTTCATCCTGTTCGGGCCGTTCCTGTTCATGGCCGCCCGCGGGATCCGCAGCTACGAGCCCGGCGACGCCAGCTGGGGCGTGAAGATCGACGACGTCCGCGGCCAGGCCGAGGCCAAGGAGGAGATCACCCGCGTGATCACGCTGTGGCAGTCCGGCGAGGAGTTCGAGAAGGCGGGCGGCAAGCGCGAGCGCGGGCTGCTGTTCCTGGGCGCGCCGGGCACCGGCAAGACGATGATCTCCAAGGCGATCGCGACCAACTTCAACTGCCCGTTCGTGACGATCCCCGGCTCCGGCTTCGCCCAGATGTTCATGGGTATGGACGCGCTCGTCGTCCAGCTGCTGGCCCACAAGGCGCGCAAGCTGGCGCGCAAGTGGGGCGGCCAGTGCATCGTGTTCATCGACGAGATCGACGCCGTCGGGATGCGGCGGCAGGCGCTGGGCGGGGCCAGCGGATGTCCGGCGCTGGAGCCGGCCAGAGCCTGCCGCAACGTCGCTGCAACGACGATCTCTGCTTCTTCGGACCGAACGGGTCGATCACCCCGACCGGCGACCTGGTGATCGAGACGCGGCAGTGGCGCGAGCAGCTGTTCGCCCAGCGCGCCGAGACGCGGCCGGCACAGCGGCGTTCCTGCAGCGCGGTCGCCCGGCGCGTCAACATCGCCTTTCCCGGCGGGATGGGCGGGATGGGCTACCAGGGCCAGGCGCTCAACCAGCTGCTGGTGGTGATGGACGGGATGGGCGAGCCGCCGGTGTTCCGCAAGTTCATGACCAACCGCTTCAACACGTTCCTCGACGCGATGTTCGTGGTGCCGCAGAAAGGTCGGGCAAGGTCCGGCTGCGGCTGCCGACCGCCGAAGCCGCGCAAGGAGGAGATCTATTTCATCGGCGCCTGCAACGTTCCGATCGAGGTGCTCGATCCGGCGCTGACCCGACCCGGCCGCATGGGTCGCCACATCTGGTTCCGCACCCCGACCAAGGACGACCGCAAGGACATCTTCGATCTGTACATGGCCAAGGTCGATCACGAGCCTGACCTCGACACCGACCGCCGCCGAGACGAGCTCGCGCGGATCACGAGCGGCTACTCGCCCTCGATGATCGAGCAGTGCTGCTCGATGGCGCTGACGATCGCCCACTCCGAAGGACGTCGCGCGTTCGCCTGGCGCGACATCGTCGAGGCGATGACCACGGTCGAGACGGGCACCGCCCAGAACATCGAGTACATCCAGGAGGAGACGCGGGCGGTGGCGATCCACGAGGCCGGCCACGCCGCTGCCGGGCACGTGTATCTGGAGAAGGACCTGCTCTCGACCCGCCTGTCGATCCGCAAGCGCGGCGGCTCGCTCGGTCACTACCAGAGCATGGAGAAGGACGAGCGCTTCTAGCCATTTCCGCAGCTGCGTGATGGGCAGCCTGATCATGATCCTCGGCGCAATGGCCGCCGAGCACGTCTTCTACGGCGAGAACTCCCAGGGCGTCAGCGGCGACGTCTACACGCGCCACCGCGACCGCGGCGTCGATGGTCGGGCAGCTGGGCGATGGGCCCGGATGCCGGTGTCACCTCGACAGTCTCCTGTCGGTCGACGGCGATTCGCCGACCCGGACGAGCGTCGCCAGCGCGGCTGGAGTTGATCGGCAGCCGCATCATGAACCGCGCCAGCGGCGGCTCCGCGATGATGGGAGACCCGATCGCCGCGGTGCTCGGCGACGCGGGCCAAGCGCTCCGCTGCGGCCCAGCTGCTCGGGCAGGCCTACGTCACGGCGTACGCGCTGATCGCGGCCAACCGCGACAAGATCGAGCGGATCGCCGACACCCTGGTGGAACGCAGGGAGATGCACGGCGACGAGGTGGTCGACCTGCTCGATCGTGCCTGCCTGATGCGCCCCCGCATCGACCTGACCGACGACCGAACCTGGCCGTCGGTATGAGGCGACGTTCAGCGATGGAGCCGCCGCGCGGGCAGGACATCGGGGCGGGCCGGGAGACCACCCAGGCTGTGGAGGACCGCGCAGCGGAAAGCGAGCGCCCGGGTAGCTTCGGCCTCGTCTCCACGCGAAACGTGACGACTGCCCGTCCAAGCTCTCCGCACTCGACCAAGTTTCGGCTGGCCACCGGGCTGCTCCTGGGGGTCGGCCTGGCGGCTCTGGTCCTGGCGGTGGCGCTGGCGGCCCGACCCGCCTCCTCGACACCGGGCCAGGCCTGGTCGGACTGGACCCCCAGCACCGGCGGCAAGCTCGGCGCCACCGAGATCGCCGAGCACGTCGCCCCCTACTACCGCCTGTCCACCGCCGCGCAGCTGGACGTCGTAACTCTGATCAACCTGGCCAATCCCACTGCTCAGGGCACCACCACGGGCAGCGGGTTGACGGTGGCGGTCAACACGGGC
The DNA here is from genome assembly GCA_963744525.1 of uncultured Solirubrobacterales bacterium. Classification (GTDB taxonomy): domain Bacteria; phylum Actinomycetota; class Thermoleophilia; order Solirubrobacterales; family Solirubrobacteraceae; genus Palsa-465. The sequence goes on from CAVUTV010000014.1 coordinate 39,204, forward strand.
AGCTCGGCGCACTCCACCTCATCGCTCTCGCTCCTGGACGGATCGACGATCGCCTACAACCTGTGCGGCACCCGGGGACGGAATTGCCAGCTCCCCGGCACCCCGTCGTCCGCGCGCATGCTCCTACTCCGTCGCGAGGCGCTGGAACTGGCCCTGTACACGTTCAAGTACGTCAGCGGCACCGAGAACGTGATCTGCGTGCTGCCGCCAGGATATCCGCAGGTGGCTAGCACCCTCTCCTCCAGCAAGCTCTCCCCCACGCTCCCCTCGGCCAAGGCAACGGCGAGCGGTTCGAAGCCGGTGACGGTCGCGGTGGTCTTCCGGCGCGAGGAGCTTCAGCCCTGGCTGAACCAGCCTCTGTCCAGCACGCTCAGTCCGATCCAGCTCGCTACTTCGGAACTTGCTCTGTGGCAGAAGACCCAGGAGGCCGGGCTGGTCGACGAGATTACGGCCGAGACCTTGTTCTCCGAGCAGATCGAGGCCGAGCAGACGGGCGGCAGCCTGCTGGTGCTCAATCAGCTCCCGGCTCAGTAGCCCGTTCAAAGCCCGGACATTGGAGTACCGGCACCCGCGGGTAGCGTGGGAAACGCTCGGGTTCGTCCCGCGAGCGCAGGCACAGTGAGAACACAGAGCCTCGCGTGTTGCGAACGATCTGCTGGTGCCGGCAGCTGTCGCACAGGCCTGCGCCGGCTGGTGGCGACGCCTTTTCCATTGCACCACTATACTTAATGAAGTATGCCCACGTTCAGACGGCTACTCGGTTTCCTGCGGCCTTATCGGCCCAGTGTCGCGTGGGCGTTCGTCCTGGCTTTCGGAGCGATGGGCGCGACGATCCTGATCCCGTTCCTCACCGGTCAGGCTATCGAGGCCGTCCGCCAGCATCACCATCACACCCTGATCCTGTTGGCGGTGGCGATCACGATCGCCGGGCTGGTGCGACTGGTGATGAGCGTGTTCCGCCGGCTGGTGGCCGGCCGGGTCTCGCTCGGTGTCGAGCTGGATCTGCGCAACCACATCTACGGCCAGCTGCAGCGCCTCGAGCTGGCGTTCTTCGATCGCCAGCAGACCGGTCAGCTGATGTCGCGCGCCACCGTCGACCTTCAGTCGGTGCGCTGGTTTCTGGGCTACGGCCTGGTCTTCATTGCCCAGTCGCTGTTGACGATCCTCCTCGCCGCCGTGGCGATGCTGCTGATCCAGCCTGAGCTGGCGCTCCTGTCACTGATTCCGGTGCCGTTCGTCGTGCTGCTCTCCAGCCGGTACGGACGACGGTCGCGCCCGGCCCTGCAGGAGGTCCAGCAGCGGATCGCAGAGCTGACCGCCGAGGTGGAGGAGAACATCGGCGGCGTGCGTGTGGTGAAGGCGTTCGCTCGTGAGGATTGGCAGTTGAACCGCTTCCGAGGCGCGGTTGAGCGACTGTTCGATCAGTCGATCTACGCCACCAAGCTGCAGGCCCGGTTCGGGCCGACGATCTCGTTCCTGCCCAACCTGGGTCTGGCCATCATCCTCCTGGTCGGCGGGCGCCAGGTGATCGACGGCTCACTCACGCTGGGCCACTTCACCGCCTTCTATGCCTACCTGCTGATGCTGATCTCCCCGATGCGCACACTCGGGTACACGCTGAGCGCCGCCCAGCGGGCGACCGCATCCGGCGCCCGGATCTTCCAGATCCTCGACCGCGAGCCGGCAATGACGGTTCCCGAGGGCGCACCGGACCTGCCCGCCGGGCCCGGCCAGATCGAGCTCCGCCACGCCACGCTCATGTTCGAGGGCACGGTGCACCCCGCGCTCCAGGACGTCAACCTGGAAGTCGACGGAGGCCAGACCGTGGCTCTCGTCGGCGCGATGGGCTCAGGCAAGACCGCCCTGGTCTCACTGCTTCCGCGGCTCTACGACGTCACCTCCGGATCGGTGCTGATCGACGGCGCCGACGTCCGCGATGTGAGCATGACCAGCTTGCGCAGCTCGATCGCGCTGGTCAACGACGACCCGTTCCTGTTCTCCGCCACCGTGCACGACAACATCGCCTACGCCCGGCCCGATGCCACTCGGGAAGAGGTCGAGCAGGCGGCTCAGGCCGCACAGGCCGCCGGGTTCATCGCCGAGCTCCCGGCCGGCTACGACACGCTCGTGGGCGAGCGCGGGTTGACCCTGTCCGGAGGTCAGCGCCAGCGCCTGGCCATTGCCCGCGCGATCGTGGCTGACCCGCGGATCCTGATCTTGGACGACGCCACCTCGTCGGTGGATGCCTCCACTGAGCAGGAGATCAAGCTGGCCCTGCAACAGCTGATGGAGGGGCGCACGACGGTGATCGTGGCCCACCGGCTGTCGACGATCTCACTCGCCGATGAGGTGATCGTGCTGGACCACGGGCACGTGGCTGCCCGGGGCACGCATGAAGAGCTGCTGGAGCGCTCGGATACCTACCGGGAGATCGTGGAGCTCGGAGTGCCTGACCGCGCATTCCTGGACCAGGACCTGGAGACGACGGGAGCCGGACTGTGAGCGCCGAGACCGCCCACCACCACGACCGGCGCAGCGATCTGATCCGCCGCCTGCGTCAGACCGGGGGCCGGGGCCGCAAGCTGCGCGGACTGGCGACGCTCATCGCTCCCTACAAGTGGCGCTTCAGCGCGATGCTGTTCTCACTGGTGCTGGCTACCGCCGCGGCCCTGGCCCCGGCGCCGCTGGCCAAGCTCGCGATCGACGACGGGATCGACAAGCACAGCACCAGCACCCTGAACCTGGTCGTCGTGGCCTTCCTGGTCTCCGCCGTGATCTACGCGGTGGCCTCCTACTGGCAGACCTACCTGGTCGGCTGGGTCGGTCAGCGCACTCTCCAGGACCTGCGCGTGCAGCTGTTTTCGCACCTGCAGACGCTGTCGATCGGGTTCTACTCGCGCCGTCGCACCGGGGTGATCATCTCCCGGCTGACCAACGACGTCGAAGCGCTGGATCAGCTGATCGAGGACGGGCTGGCCACGCTGTTCCAGTCCGGCCTGACGCTGATCGGCGTCGTCGTAATCCTGGTGGTGATGGACCCGCACCTCGCCCTGCTGACGTTCCTGGTCCTGCCTCTGCTGCTGGTCGGAGGTGTCGCCTTCCGGATCGCCTCAGCGGACGCCTACCGCCTCACGCGCGAGAAGATCGCGACGATCACCGCCTACCTGCAGGAGACGCTGTCCGGGATCCGGGTCGTGCGAGCGTTTGCCCAGGAACGCACGCATATGGCCAGGTTCGGCGAGCTCAACGAAGCCAACCGGAAGGCGAACATGCGGACCGTCAACCTGAACGCCGCCTATTTCCCGGTCGTGGAGCTGCTCTCAGCATTGGTGACAGTGGAGATCTTGGTCATCGGCGGCGTCGAAGCGATCAACGGTCAGGTCACGACCGGTGTGGTGTTCGCCTTCGTGGCGGCACTGAACAACTTCTTCGATCCGATCCAGCAGCTGTCGCAGCTCTACACCACCTACCAGTCCGGCATGGCGGCGCTCGACAAGATCTTCGATCTGCTGGACGAAGCGCCGGATCTGGTCGACGCTCCGGACGCGATCGAGCTGCCTCGGATCCGGGGCGAGCTGCGGTTCGATCACGTGTCATTCCGTTACGGCAAGGCAGGCGGCGAAGGGAGGGACGCCGATGCGGGCTGGGCGCTGCGGGACGTCGATCTCCAGATCCCCGCCGGCCAGACCGTGGCGCTGGTCGGAGCCACCGGTGCGGGGAAGTCGACGTTCGCCAAGCTGGTCTCACGCTTCTATGACCCGAGCGAAGGTCGGGTGCTGATCGACGGGCACGATCTGAAGTCCGTGACGGCACAGTCGCTGCGCTCTCAGATGGGCATCGTTCCCCAGGAGGGCTTCCTGTTCAGCGGGACCGTCCGCGAGAACATCGTGTTCGGCCGGCCAGAGGCCACGGACGCCGAGATGCGCGACGCCGCCAGAGCCGTCGGGGCCGACGAGTTCATCATGAGCCTGCCGCAGGGTTACGACACGCAGGTGGGCGAGCGCGGGGTCCAGCTGTCAGCCGGACAGCGTCAGCTCCTGGCGTTCGCCCGGGCGCTGGTGGCGGACCCACGGATCCTGGTCCTGGACGAGGCGACATCGAACGTCGACGTCCATACGGAGTCGCTGATCGAGCAGGGGCTGCGCCGGCTGGTAGCCGGGCGAACCGCGGTGGTGATCGCGCATCGCCTGTCGACGATTCGCAACGCCGGCCGGATCATCGTCATGGATCACGGGCAGATCGTCGAGTCCGGCACCCACGAGGAGCTACTGGCCCTGCAGGGTCGCTACTGGGAGCTGTACCGCGACTGGGCGGAGCAGAACTCGGCCGAGGCGGCCTGAGCCGGTGAGCGAGGGGACGGTCAACGCGCTCTCCCTGACGCCGGTGAAGGGCACGAGACTGCACACCGTCGAATCTGTCCAGCTGGAACGCGGCGGCGCTCGCGGGGACCGGTGCTTCTTCTGGATCGACCAGCGAAATCGCCTGGTCAATGCCAAGACGCTCGGCGAGCTCCAGACGGTGATCGCCGACTTCGACGAGGCCTCGCGGCGTCTGAAGCTGACCCTCCCCGGCGGGGGTACCGTGGAGGACGCCGTCAGCGTCGATGGGGCCGAGCTGGAGGTTCGCTTCTATTCCCGCCCGCGAGCAGCCCGCCTTGTCGACGGGCCCTGGGCCGAGGCGGTGTCGGACCTCGTCGGCCAGCCGGTGCGGCTGGTGGACGGGGGCCCGGCGGTCGACCGCGGGGCCGGAGGGGCCGTCAGCCTGATCTCCCGCGCCTCACTGGCACGCCTGGCCTCGGAGGCCGGCGCCGATGATGTCGATGCCCGCCGGTTCCGGATGCTGATCGAGATCGATGGCGTACCGGCGCACCAGGAGGACGGCTGGATCGGCCGGCCCGTCCAGGTCGGTGCCGCGACGGTGCGGTTCGAAGGTCATGTGGGCCGCTGTCTGATCACGAGCCGCGATCCCGAGTCCGGAGAGATCGATCTACCCACACTGGACATCATCCGCGGATACCGAGGGGAGGTGAACACCACGGAGCCGCTGCCCTTCGGAGTCTATGGCCGGGTTCTGAGCGGCGGAGTGGTGTCGGTCGGAGATCCGGTCGAACTGATCACCGGCTGATCGATCATCTGAGTCTCGCTGCCGTGAGCGAGCCCCGCGTCAAGGTCGAGATTGACGACCACGTGGCCACGGTCACGCTGAATCGCCCGGACAAGCACAACGCCCTGGATATCCCGATGTTCGACGGGATCCTGGAGGCCGCCGAGCGACTGGCGGGCGAGACCGGCGTGCGCGCCGTCGTCCTGCACGGGGCGGGCCCCAGCTTCTGCTCGGGTCTGGACGTGGCCGGAGTGATGTCCTCCTCGCCGGACGGCACCGCCATCACCCAGCGACTGCACGAGCCCACGCCCAACTACTTTCAGCGCGCCGGCTATGACTGGATACGCCTGCCGGTCCCGGTGATCGCGGCGATCCACGGCAACTGCCTCGGCGGTGGTCTCCAGATCGCTTTGGGCGCCGACATCCGGATCGCCAGGCGGGACGCCCGCCTGTCCGTGATGGAGGCGAAGTGGGGGCTGGTTCCCGACATGTCGATCACCCGGACCCTGCCTCGCCTGGTCGGCATCGACGTGGCCAAGGAGCTCACCTACACCGCGCGAACATTCGATGGCGAAGAGGCGCTTCGCCTCGGGGTGGTGACGCACTGCGCCGAGGATCCATTGGCAGCCGCACAGGAGCTCGCCGGCCAGATCGCCCAGCGCTCGCCCCACGCCGTGCGGGCCGCCAAGCGTCTGTACGACGAGGCCTGGAGCGGGTCGCCGCAGGACACCCTGGCGCTGGAAGCCGCGCTTCAGGAGAAGTTGATCGGCTCGCCGAACCAGATCGCGGCGGTCACAGCCGGATTCACGAAGCAGCCGGCTGAGTTCGTCGATCCGTAGGGGTCGGAGGCTGCTTCTGCAGCCCGGAGCTGCGGATCTAGGACTCGAACCTAGACTAACGCAGCCAGAGTGCGCCGTGCTGCCAATTACACCAATCCGCAGTGTGTCGGAGTCGGCGCGAGCGACCGCACCGAAGCCAAACGCGAAGATAGCGCAAGGCAGCGGCCCGCTTCGTCCACAGCCAGGGGCTGTGGGTCGAATTTTTCAACCCTGGGTTGACTTATTCGACCTACGATCGCACCGGTTCGCGGTAAAACGCGGGTTTGCGGGCTGACGGTTCACGGTCCGCCCCGGCGCCGATACGGTCCCCGGGGTAACGTGAGGTCGATGCGGATGTTCGGCGTCACTGCCCCAAGCCCTCAGCAGCTGGCGGGCCGCTTCATCGGAGACCTCGGTGCCGTGGAGCGCCTGATCCGCACGGCACCCGCTCAGATTGGCCAGCTCCTGGCGTTGGCCGAGGAGATCGTGGCGATCGGGCACGAGATGCTGGTGATCGCCGAGAGGCTGGACGCGCGCGCGGAGTCGTTTGGCGAGCTGGGCGAGCGGCTCGATCGCCGGGCAGGCGAGCTGGTTGTCATGGGCGAGCAGATGCGAGCGATGGGGGACGGCATCGACCAGCGGGGCGCCGAGATCGTGACCAGCGCCGAGCTGGTCAGCCAGACCGGGCACGAGCTGATCCTGATGCTGCCCGCGCTGGAGCGAGCACTTGACCTGGCCACGCCGCTGGAGGGCGCGATCGACCGCTTCGGCCGGTTCGTCGACCGCTTTCCTGGCGCCGGGCCGCCCCGGCGCCGGCCGCCGCCCGAAGACGACGAGAGCTGACTCAGGCCGAGGCGCCGACGCTCGGCGCGAACTGCGGTGTGATCTCGCCCTCCAGCCCCGGATCGAGGATCAGCAGGACCTGATCTCCCGCCTCGATCACGGAGTCGGCCTTGGGCACGAACCCGGCGCCGCCGCGCAGGACGGAGATGATCAGCGAGCCGTCCGGGAGGTTCACGTCCCGAACGCGGAGGCCGGCGGCCGGACTGCCCTCCCCCACCTCCAGCTCGATGATCTCCAGATGCTCCTCCTCCAGGGCGAGCAGCTGGATGAGGCCGTATTCCGGTACTTCGTGCTCGATCAGGCGGAGGATCAGGTCGGTGGCCGACACGGCGGGCTGAATCCCGAGCAGCTTGAAGTGCTGCAGGTTGCGGGGATTGTTGGCGCGGGCCACGATCCGCTGACAGCCGTACTTCTCCTTGGCCACCTGACAGATGAGGATGTTGTCCTCGTCATCGCCGGTCACGGCGATCACCAGGTCGGCGCGCTGGATCCCGGCTCGTTCCAGGACCCACAGTTCGGTGGCATCGCCGTACTGGACGGCGTGCTCCAGCTCTTCCTCCACCACCCGGTAGCGGGTGTGGTCTGACTCGATGACCGTGACCTCACGGTCCTTGTTGATCAGCTCACGCGCCAGGTTCCAGCCGACTTTGCCCGCACCGGCGATGATCACGTACACGGCGTGCGGGCCTCCTTGTTCTCATGCTGTGGGCGACGCGCGTTCATGTGGAAAGGGCGATCTGCTCTGCCTGCTCGATCGCGATCTGGGTGGGACAGATCGTGTGCAGGCCCTGCTCCGCGTACCACTTGGCCCGGCCCGGGTCGGCCACGCGGGCGACCACCCGCGGAACGTTGAACCGGCGCTGGGCGATCTGCGCGATGACCAGGTTCGTGTTGTCCCCTCTGGTCGCCGCGATGAACACATCCGCCCCCTCGATCCCCGCTTCGATCAGCCCGTCGATCTCCAGCGCGGCACTCACGGTGAAGCGCCCCCCGGCGTCCTCCCAGCTCGTGGTCTGGTCCTTGTCGAGCCGCTCGTGGGATAGCGGGTCGCTGTCGAGCACGGACACCTCGTGTCCGGCACTCGAGCGCCTGCTTGGCGACGGCGGAGCCAACCCGCCCACACCCGATGATCAGGATGAACATGGCCCCAACTCTAGACACACACGCCGGGCGATGGCGACGCATCCCGCACAACTTCCCTGCACCACGTTCCGCACCTCCCCGCTAGCGCTGAGGAGCGCGGCCGACCACCCGCTGATCAGCCCAGGCTTAACGCAGCGCAGGGGTGATCCCTCCGGCCGGAGGAACTTGCGGGAACCCGGACAAGCGCCACGCGCCCATCCAATCCTCCGCGGTTCCTCCAGACGGTGGCGATCACTCCTCCGCATTAGCGCGAATCAGGTGATCAGCGGGATGATCAGCAGCGCGACGATATTCGCCACCTTGATCATCGGGTTGATGGCCGGGCCCGCCGTGTCCTTGTATGGGTCGCCGACCGTATCGCCGGTGACCGCGGCAGCGTGGGCCTCGGAGCCCTTGCCACCGTAGGCCCCGTCCTCGATCAGCTTCTTGGCGTTGTCCCAGGCGCCGCCACCGGCGGTCATCGAGATGGCCATGAACAGGCCGACCACGATCACGCCGATCAGCATGCCGCCCAGCGCCTCGATGCTGATCAGGCCGACGATCACGGTGAACACGATCGGGATCAGCGCGGGCAGGATCATCTCCCGCTGGGCCGCCCGGGTGACCAGGGCCACGGCCGTGCCGTACTCCGGCTGCTCGGTGCCGTCCATGATCCCGGGCTTCTCCCGGAACTGGCGGCGGACCTCCTCCACGACGGCGCCACCGGCGCGACCGACGGCCTCCATCGACAGCGAGGTGAACAGGTAGACCATCAGGCCGCCGATCAGCAGCCCGATCAGCACCGGCGGATTACCCAGGCGGAACTCGATACCTTGGCGCCCACCTCGCGCGGAGAACGCGTCGAACAGGACCAGCGCAGCCAGGGCCGCCGAGCCGATCGCGTAGCCCTTGGTCACGGCCTTGGTCGTGTTGCCGACCGCGTCCAGCGGGTCGGTGACGTTGCGCACCTCCTCCGGCAGGTCGGCCATCTCGGCGATGCCGCCCGCGTTGTCGGTGATCGGGCCGAAGGCGTCAAGCGCGACGATCAGACCCATCAGCGACAGCTGCGCCATCACGGCGACGCCGATGCCGTAGATGCCGGTGCTGCCGCCGCCGGCCAGCTTCCAGGAGCCGAGGATGCCCATGGCGATGACCAGCGCCGGGAGCGGCGGTGGCCTGCTGGCCGGAGGCCAGGCCCTGGATGATGTTCGTGGCGTGCCCGGTCTGGGAGGCTCGCGCCGTCCGCTTCACCGGCCCGAACCGGGTCGAGGTGTAGTAGTCGGTGATCACGAACAGGAGTCCGGTGACCCCGAGCCCGATCAGCGCACACAGGTAGAGCTTCCACCAGTGCGGGGCGCGGCGGTACCGGCGTGGAAGGTCAGGCCGTGCATCATCCAGTACGTGGCCGGGATGAACGCGACGGCGGCCAGCCACGGCGGACACGAACCAGGCCCTGGTAGAGCGCACGCTCGACGTTGCCGGCCTGCGAGCGCACGGCGAAGGTCCCGATCACCGAGGCGACGATCGAGATCCCGCCCAGAATCAGCGGATACAGCGCCACCGCGGTCTGCTGGTGGAACAGCAGCACGCCCAGCAGCATCACCGCCACGGCGGTCACCGCGTAGGTCTCGAACAGGTCGGCGGCCATGCCGGCGCAGTCGCCGACGTTGTCGCCCACGTTGTCGGCGATCACGGCCGGGTTGCGCGGATCGTCCTCGGGGATTCCGGCCTCGATCTTCCCGACCAGGTCGGCGCCGACGTCAGCCGCCTTGGTGAAGATGCCGCCGCCAAGTCGGGCGAACACCGAGATCAGGGAACCGCCGAAGCCCAGCCCGACCAGCGCGTCGACGGCCTCGCGGGTGCTCTCGCCGGCGATCCAGGTGAGGATCCCGTAGTAACCGGCTACACCGAGGAGCGCCAGGCCGACCACGAGCAGGCCGGTGACGGCGCCTCCGCGGAAAGCTGCGGAGAGCGCGGCCGGAACGCCGGAGCGGGCGGACTCAGCCACCCGCGCGTTGGCCCGGACGGACACGTTCATACCGATGTAACCGGCAGCTGCCGATAGGACCGCCGCCGATCGCAAAGCCGATCGCCACACGGATGTTCTGCAGCGGGATCAGCAGGATGAACACGACCACGCCGACACCGGCGATGGTGATGTACTGGCGGTTCAGGTAGGCCCGGGCGCCCTCCTGCACGGCCGCCGAAATCGCCTGCATGCGCTCGTTTCCCGGGCGACAGGGCGAGCAGCGAGCGGGTTGTGGCGGCGCCGTACACGAAGGCGACGCCGGCGCATACAAGCGCGACCCACACGCCATGGTGCGTCAGGAAGCTGGACAAGGAAGTTCCTCCGGGAAAGCTGGTTCAGGGGGCTGGCGCCGGCGGCCAGCCAACGGCAAAGGGCCACCACCCGACGGACGGAGGCCCGGGAACTACGAGGCGCGCCAGTTTACCGCGCGTTCAGACGGAGCGCGTGTCGGCAATCCTTGCGCGGAGCGCCTACTGTCCCGGGATCCACAGACGCCCGCTGCGCTGGGCCGGCCCGAGCGTCTCCGGGCTTCGAGCCGGCGGGCTGTGAGCTCGCCGGCTCTGTGGATTCGGTACCCGGACCGGTTCCAGTGGTCGCAGGCCCGGGGTCCGCGCCCTCACTTGCCTCGCCTGCCGGGGCGGCGGGCCACCGATCTGGACGTAGGCCATCTGCAGCTGCGAGAGCGCCTGGCGGATCTGGCCGGCCTGCTCCGGTGCAGCCTTCTCCAGCAGCGGCAGCAGCGCCGCGGACCGACTCGATCGCCATCTGACCTGTCCGGCGTCGCGCTCGTCCTCGGTGCCGGGCGCCAGGCCGGTGCGGCGCATACCCAGGTTCAGCCACCATCACCACGTTCTCGAGCAGACCTGCTCCACCCGGATCTGCTTGATCTGCTCCTCGTAGGCCGCCCGCAGCTCCTCCTCGGTGGGGTGTCGCCCGCGGCCAGCTCCCCGGCGGGCACCTCCTGACCTGGTCAGCCACTCATCTACCTCCTCTGGGCCGTCGTCGCACGAGCATACGTCTCGCGTGTCTCCGCCACGGCAGCCGCGTAGACCTCGCTGCAGCGACAGCCCCGGACTGGAGCAGCTCGCGCTGGCGCTGGGCCCCGTTGCGGGCCGGGCAGCTCGACTCGAGTCCCAGCTCGGCCCGGGCCGGCTCGGTCCAGGCTCAGCAGCCGCTCGATCGGCCTCGGCTGCCGGGATAGGCCTCCCGCGCTCGAGATCGATCAGCTCGCCGTCGAGCCCGTAGCGGATCGCGCGCCACATGTTCTCCTCGATCAGGCTCCGCGGATGGTCAGTCCAGGGCACTCCCTCGTCGATGTCGCGCGCGGCCTGGGCCACGCAGGCCACGATCAGGCCGGCCAGCGCCTCCGATTCCTGGGCGTGATCTGGCAGTCGCACATCCTGACCTCGACCGTGCCGAACGCGGGATGCGGCCGGATCGACCACCAGACCTGGGTGTATTCGACGATCGAGCTGGTGCGGACCAGGAATCCACATAGGAGGCAACGGCGTCCCAGCTCCCGAAAGGGTCGGGCACTCCGCAGCGCGGAAAGCTCTTGGTGAAGATCTGGCGACCGGGCGCTGGCCAGCCCGCGAGTCGCGGCCGTCCAGGAACGGCGAGCTGGCGGAGATCGCCAGCAGCAGCGGGAGCACGGGTCGCAGGCGGTCACACACCTGGACGGCCCGATCGGCGCCCCGCGAATCCCACGTGCACGTGGAGCGAGAAGGTGTTGTTGCGCCAGGCCACATACTTGAGCCCGTCCTCGACCCGGCGGTAGTGGTCGGTGTCGATGATCTGCTGCTCGCGGTAGTCGGCCCACGGGATGGGTGCCGGTGGCGCCCAGCGCCGAAGCCCAGCTCGGCGGCCAGCGCGAACAACCGCCGGCGCCGGTCGCGCTGGGCGGCGATCGCCGCCGGAGGTCCGATCCCCGGCCGGAGCGAATCTCGATCTCCGAGGAGATGAGCTCGCCGGCGATCGACTCGGCCAGCACGGGATCCCGGCCGGCCCGCGTCCCGCAGCTCTCGAACGCCGGGCGATCATGCCCAGGCCCGAGTCCAGAAGCGCGAACTCCTCCTCCAGCCCGACCGTGAAGTCGGGCGAGTCCTCGAAGGCCGCGCGGGCAGTGTCGTAGTCGAGCACCACGATTCAGGTGCGGTCCACCGGCGATCAGGTCAGGTAGAAGTACAGGGCGTAGAGGAGGTCGACGGCCGGGCTTGAGGTGTGGACGGTCACCTCCGGCGGTACCTCCAGCAGGGCGTCCGAGTAGTTGAAGATGATCTTCACGCCGGCGTCGACCAGGTCGTCGGCCAGGGCCTGGGCGGAGCCCGAGGGGACGGCCAGCACGGCGACCACGATCTCCTCGTCGATCCACCACCTGGCGCAGGTCCGGAGTTGTGCGGACCGGTGAGCGTCGCCGATCTGGGTGCCCACCTTGTCCGCGTCGGTGTCGAACACGGCCACCACGCGGAACCCGTGGTCGGCGAAGATATCCGAGGTGGCGATCGCCGTGCCCAGATGCCCGGCGCCGAACAGGGCGATGTTGTGCTGCCCGGAGGTGCGGAGGATCTTCCGGATCTGGTTGACCAGCGAGTCGACGTTGTAGCCCACGCCGCGCTTGCCGAACTTGCCGAAGCCGGACAGGTCCCGGCGGATCTGGGTCGAGTTGACGTGGGTGTAGTCGGCCAGCTCCTGGGAGGAGATCGTGTCCTTGCCCATCTTGCGGGCCTGGGTCAGCACCTGCAGGTAGCGCGAAGGCGCGCGGCGACGCCGAGTGAGAGCTTCTCTCCTCGCACGCTCCAGATCATCCTGACGTCAACGTACATCGCGGCGCCGCGTCTACGGGGCGATCATCCCGGCTGCGGGCGGCGGACAGCCAGTTCGAACGCCGGCTCGTCCAGGAACAGCTCGAACGCTCTCCTGGCCGTCGATCGTCACCACCGGGATCCGCTCCAGGTAGGCGCAGCAGAGCCGGTCGTCGGCTTCGATGTCGTGCTCCGCCAGGTCGAAGGCACGGGAAGGCGCACGCGCTCGATCACGACCTCGCGCCTCGTCACACAGGCAGCAGCCCGACGGCAGTAGAGCAGTCACCGCAGCCGGGCTCACGCCGCCTGCCGCCGGGCTCGCCAGTGGCGTACACATCCGGCCGGCAGGTAGGCGGGGAAGGCGAGCGGCGTGAGTATCGGCCGCGCTGGCGATCATGGCAGCGTTATCGGTGCACAGCTTCATGGGCGGGATGTCCAGCTCCACGCCCAGACCGGCTCATGGCCTCGCGCAGCGGGCCGTTGGCCGCCACGCCGCCGCCCACGGCCAGGCGGGTGCGGCCGGTCTGGCAGCGCCCGGCGGACGCGAAGCGGAGCGCCTCGACGATCGCCCGCTGGTAGGAAGCGGCCAGATCGGCGCGGCGGCGATCGGCCTTCGACCTCTCCCAGGTCCCGCACCTTGTACAGCAGCGCCGTCTTCAGTCCGGCGAAGGAGAAGTCGAGCCCGGGCAGCCGCGTGAGCGGTGGGAAAGTCGAATGCCTGTGGGATCGCCCTCCCGGGCCAGCCGCTCCAGCGCCGGGCCGCCGGGATAGCCCAGCCCCAGCAGGCCGTGCCCCCTTGTCGAACGCCTCCCCGGCGGCATCATCCAGCGTCTCGCCCAGCACCTCGCACCCCGGACCCTTGTCGCGGACATCGGGCCAGAAGCGTGTGTCCCCCGCTGGCCAGCAGGCTGAGGAACGGCGGCTCGAAGGGTCCTCCCCGCGAGCGCATGAAACTGCGCGGCGATGTGGCCATGGAGGTGGTCCACCAGCGCCAGCGGCGGCCGCCGGGACGGCGGCCAGCGCCTTGGCGGTGAGCCACCCGACGAGCAGAGCGCCACCAGCCCGGGGCCCTGGGTCGGCGGCCACCAGGTCGATCTCCTCGAGGCCGATGCCCGCATGGCGCAGCGCGTCCTCCACCACCGGACCGATCAGCTGCAGATGGTGGCGGGAGGCGATCTCCGGCACGATCCCGCCGTAGCGGTCGTGGATGCCCTGAGAGGAGATCACGTTGGCCCGGATCTCGCCCTCCGAGCTGAGCGACCGCCGCGCAGGTGTCGTCGCAGCTGGTCTCAAGGGCCAGGATCACGCGGTCTCCTCCGGAGCGCCCACCGCGTCCGCCACATGATCAGGGCGTCCTCGCCGGTGTCCCGGTAGTAGCCGCGGGCGCGGGCCCGCAGCGCGGAAACCGAAGCCTCGTACAGGGCGATCGCGCCGGTGTTGGACGGTCGTACCTCGAGCGTGACGCTCGGCATCGACCCGGCCTGTCCAGCATCGCGTCGATCAGCGCCCGGCCGAGCCCCTTGCGGCGCAGCGGCGGGTCGACCGCCACGTTCATCAGGTGATACGCTCGGCGTAGCGGGAGGCGATCAGATAGCCGGCCAGGTTCGCGCCGCTGGACGGCAGCCACGGCGATGCTCGAGGGCTTGGAGAGCTCCAGCACGAACATCGCCAGAGACCACGGGGGTCGGGAATGCTCCGCTCGACGGCCACCACCTTCGGCAGATCCGAATAGGTCAGTGCGCGATGGCGATGGTCAGGGAGGCATTGGGCGCCTGGCGATCTCGGCATCCGGCTGCCGAGGTAATCGGCTGGACGGCGCCGGGGTCGCCGGGAGTCGCGGCGGTGACAGTCGACAGTGGGCCAAGGCCGTGACCCGGTGGAGCTCGGAGTCCTCCGGAGGGACCACCAGCCCGAAACGCCTCAGGTTTACGGCAAATTTTACTGCCCCGTCACCGACGGCCAGCGTGCCTGCACCGAGCTCGGACGCGACTTGCTCGAGGCTCTCCGGGGCTCAGTACCGACGGCTCAAGCAGCGGGGACTCCGATCCAGGTTGGGCATCCGCGGACCAGGCTGAGGCGAACACCTCGCCACGTCGCGCGTCGATCACCGCCAGGACGTGGCCGGCCCGGCCCGGCCGGCGCGGCCGTCACTCCGGGCGCGTCGAGCGTCGAGATGCCGACCAGAGGGAGGTTCCGGCGCGGGCGCAGCGCGTGCGCCGTGGCGATCCCGATGCGTAGACCGGTGAAGGTCCCGGGCCCCACCCCCACGCCAATCCGGTCGAGCTCGGCCCACTCCATGCCGGCCTGCCCCAGGGCCTGCTCGATCAGCTCGAGGAGCCGGCTCGTGTGCCCCGGTCGAGCGCCCGGCGGGGATCATCGCGCGACTCCGCCGCCCGCGTCGGCTCGGTCCCGCGGCCGGCGATCTCCGCCGCGGCCACGGCGGTGGCCCGGCGTCGCCGTGTCAAAAGCCAGGATCCTCAACCGAACTCCACGGGCGCAGATCCCCACCGCCTGGCTCGGCCGGACGTGGTGGTCGATCCGCC
Organism: uncultured Solirubrobacterales bacterium; assembly: GCA_963744525.1. Lineage (GTDB taxonomy): Bacteria > Actinomycetota > Thermoleophilia > Solirubrobacterales > Solirubrobacteraceae > Palsa-465. The sequence continues at coordinate 54,463 of CAVUTV010000014.1, forward strand.
CGAAGGCCACGATATCCGATTCGGCACCCTCGGGCCACTCCACCAAGGTGATCGTCCCCGGCCCCGTGTAGTCGGCCAGCAATCGGGGTCCTCGGCCGGCAAGCGCAGGCGACCCGGTAGAGATCGATGTGGCCCACGGTCGCCCCGTCGCGCGCCGGGTAACGCTGACCGATCGTGAAGGTGGGGCTGGCACCGGGACGCTCACGCCCAGGGCCCGGCAGGCACCCCGGACAAACGTGGTCTTGCCGGCCCCCAGCTCTCCGCTGATCAGAACAACGTCGCCGGGCTGGAGCTCGCCCGCCAGATCGGCAGCCAGCTCCTCCGTTTCCAGGCTGGAACGGGATGTCCGGGTGGTTTGGCCGTGCCGCACGGCCGCAGTCACCCCCTGCGGAGGCGAAGCGCCACCCGCAGGCCTGCTCCGCAACCCAGGAGCAGCGCCCCGATCACGACCTCGGGGAGCAGATCAAAGCCCGTTCGGGGGAAGCGTCCCGCGCGCCGGAGTTCCGGCGGGAGGGTTCGTGGTGGTGCTTGAGGCTGCTGGAGCCTGGCCGTTGCCCGAGGCCAGCCAGCTCGGCGCGGTGGGGCTAAGCCGAGAGAGCGCACCTGTCTGACCGCCAGCGGCCAGCGCCGCGGCGGGCGTCAGAAGGATCAGGATGGTCGCGATCAGGGCCGCCGTCTGCCTGGGAACGCCCATCGATCTGGCCACTCTAAAGAGGTATTGCCAGCAGGCGGAGCCGGGCTGACCGGTCATCACGGGCAGTCCTACGGCCAGGCAGCGGCCGTCGCCTTCGCTACCTTCAACCAGCTGATGGGCAAGCGGATACACCCTGCTCTAGACAATCTCCGGGGTTCGGACACGGGCAAGGCCGCCGGTCTGGCCGGAGCGATGATCGTCAACAACGTGATCGCGTTGGGGTCGACGATCGTCTTCGCGCGGTTGATCAACGACTACGGCTCCCTGGCCGCGCTGATCAGTTATCTGCTGATCCTGACCGTGGTCGGCCAGGCCATGCAGGTGGCCACAGCACGTGAAGGGCGTGCTCGGCAATCTCGGCGAGGGGCCGGAACTGCTGGCGACGCTCAGGCGCTGGGCCCGGTCGCTGGGGGTGTTCACGGTGATCGTCGCCATCGTCTCGATCCTGCTGCGCCACCCGATCGCCGACCTCGTGGGGGTCAAGCACGACGCCTGGGCCGCGGCGGCCGGGATCCCCGCGGCCTGCTTCTACCTGGAGGTGTCGATCCTCCGCGGAGCGCTGCAGGGCGTCGGTGACTACAAGAGCGTGGGGCTGAGCCTGATCGGCGAGCAGGGCACGCGCCTGATCAGCGGTGCCCTACTGGCCGTGATCGGCCTGGGCGTCGGCGGGGCCTACCTGGGCTCGCTCGTCTCCTACGTGGTCATGTGCGCGTACTGCGCCTACCAGCTCCACGCCCAGCTGGCCGAGCCCAGCCGCCGGCGCAGCCCCGCTCGCGCCGCTTCCAGCGCAGTGTTCAGTCTGTGGCAGCACGTCCGCGGCGCCTGGGTGCCGATCGCCGGCCTGGCTGTCATCCAGCTACTCCAGAACCTGGATCTGATCACCGCCAAGCATCAGTTCTCCAAGAACGTGGCGAGCTCGTACGCAGTGGCCGCGGTGGCCGCCAAGGTTCTGATCTGGGTGGCGATGGGCGCCGGGTTCTACCTCGTTCCCGAAACGTCGAGGCGGCACGACGAGGGTGAGGACACCCGGATCGTGTTGTTGCGATCGCTGGCCATCATCGGCGTGTGCGCGATCCCGTGCCTCCTGATCTACGCCTTCGGCGCCCATCCGCTGCTATCGATCGTGTTCGGGAAGAAACGGGCGATCGCCTCCTCCTCGCTGCTCCCGCTCGGCGCCGCATTCACGGCGCTGGCCGCCACCTACCTGGCCGTGCAATACATGCTGGCGCTGAAGCGAGTGGCGTTCCTGGCCGTGATCGGAGCGGTCGCCGTGGTCGAGCCGGTGCTGCTGCTCCAGGCCCCCCGCGATCCGGCCTCGTTTGCCCTCGTGGTGCTGGGAGTCCAGGCGGTCGGCGCCACGCTCGCCTACATCATGGCTCTGTGGCCAGACCGCCGGCGGGCTGTTCGGCGACCAGCGGAGCCATCGCCTGAAGCCCCTGCCGAACGGATAACCCCCGAACCGGTCGCGTAGCCACTAGGTTCGCCAGAGAGCCTCAACCTGGAGGTAGCGATGGCGGTAACCAAGATCATCGAGCTGGTCGGCAGCTCGAGCACCAGCTCTGACGATGCGGTCAGGGCCGCACAGAAGGAAGCCGAAGCCAGCATTCGCGGCATCAAGGCGATTGACGTGGTGTCAGTCGGTCTGCGCGGCGAGAACCTGAAGGAGTGGCGCGCGCACGTGCGGGTCTCCTTCCTGGTGGAGCGAGTCAGCGAGTAGCTAGAACAGCCCGAGCTGCTGGGCGTCGACCCCCACCGGGTCCTCAGCGGTCAGGGGCTCCGAGGGGGGCTCGGGCTCAGGCTCGGGCTCCGGCTCGGGAACCGGCTGGATCGGCTCCGGCTGTGGCGGCGCGCCCTGGGCCAGCAGCTCCGGAATGCGAGCAAAATCGGCCCGCAGCATCTCCAGGGTCGACGGCGTGTAGAGCGCCGCGGCGGGGTGGTAGATCGGGTACAGGCGAACCGCCCGGGGTCCGATCTGGCGCACCTCGACCTGACCGTGCAGCCGAGAGATGCCGGTTGTGTCGCCCCGCAGCAGCTTCGTGGCGAAGTTTCCCAGCGTGCAGATCACGGTGGGCTCGATCAGATCGATCTGGCGAAACAGGTATGGCCGGCAGGCTTCGATCTCGTGCGGGTGGGGGTCTCGGTTGTCTGGCGGCCGGCACTTGATCGTGTTGCAGATGAACACGTCCTGGCGGTCCAACCCGATCTCAGCCAGCAGCTTGTCCAGCAGCTTGCCCGCCTGACCGACGAACGGAAGGCCGAGCTGATCCTCATTGGCTCCGGGCGCCTCGCCCACGAACATCAGGTCGGCGTCGGCGTTTCCGGCCCCGAAAACGACCCGTGTGCGGGACTTGTGCAGCTGGCACGCCACGCACCCCTGCGCCTCGTCAAAGACGCTCTTCAGGAGCTCACGACGCTCTTGAAGCGCTCCTCACGCCGAGGATGGTAGCCCGCGACGCGGCGCGCGCCCGATGTGGTAACCGGATCCCGTCTCCGGGGTAACATTCCTCCTAACGAGGCCGTCACCAGATTGGGATGGACCTCGGGACATTTCCCGACAAACGGGAAGCATCACGCCAAGCCCTTCAGTGGCCGGTATCTCCCCAGGAGAACTGGACTGCGACCCCAAACCGACATCCCCCCTGTTGCCGTCGATCGGAGCCGGCCGTCTCGGCCGCGCCCTGGTCAGCGCGCTGAACGCCGCCGGAGCCGAGGTGGCCGGGCCTCTGGGCCGAGGCGCAAATGGCGACGGCTACGGTGCCGTCCTGCTGTGCGTGCCGGACGGCGAGATCGCCCGCGCGGCCGCTCTGGTCAAGCCGGGGCGATTCGTCGGCCACTGCTCGGGCGCCACCGGACTCGAGGTCCTGGCCGGCCACGAGGCCTTCTCGCTGCACCCACTGATGACGGTAACCGCCGAGGGCGCGAACCTGGCCGGGGCCGGCGCCGCGATCGCCGGCAGCACCCCGGCGGCGCTCGAGCTTGCCCGCAGGCTCGCCGAGCGGCTGGGCTTGAACGCGGTGGAGGTCTCATCCGATGATCGCGCCGCCTACCACGCCGCCGCTTCGATCGCCTCCAACTTCCTGGTCACGCTCGAAGCCGCCGCCGAACGGCTGGCGGCGAGCACGGGCGTGCAGCGAGAGATGCTCGTGCCGCTGGTGCGGGCGACCGTGGAGAACTGGGCCCGCCTCGGTCCTCAGCAGGCCCTGACCGGACCGGTGGCGCGGGGCGACGCGGCCACCGTCGCCGTTCAGCGTCAGGCGATCGCCACCCGCGCGCCGGACCTGTTGGAGCTGTTCGACGCCCTCGTCCATGCCACGCAGTCACTGGCGGGGCAGTCCGTCCGGGAGCTGGAAGCGGTATGAGGACGGTCCGCCACGTGGACGAGCTGCGCGAACTGCTGGCCGAGCCACGGCGGGCGGGGCGGCGCATCGGCCTGGTCCCCACCATGGGTGCGCTTCACGCCGGGCACCTGTCCCTGATGACACAGGCCCGCACCGATTGCGATGTCGTCGTCGCCTCGTTGTTCGTCAACCCGTCCCAATTCAACGATGCGGGCGATCTCGAGGCCTACCCGCGCGACGAGGACCGCGACGCCGCCCTGGCCTCGGGCGCCGGCGTCGACGTGCTGTTCGCGCCTTCGGTGGAGGCCGTCTATCCGCCGGGGTTCGCCACGATCGTCTCCGTGACCGGACTGACCGACCGGCTCGAAGGAGCGGTTCGGGGTCCAGGCCATTTCGACGGTGTCACCACCGTGGTCTCCAAGCTGTTGAACATGGTCGGTCCCGACGTGGCCTACTTCGGCCAGAAGGACGCCCAGCAGGTCGTGGTGATCAAGCGTCTGGTCCGCGATCTGGACATACCGGTCCAGATCGCGGTGTGTCCCACTGTGCGCGAAGCCGACGGCCTGGCCATGTCCAGCCGCAACGCGCACCTGACACCCGAGGAGCGCGAGCAGGCCCTGTCGCTCTCCCGGGCGCTGCGCCACGCCGCCGCTGCGGTGCGGGAGGGAGAGCGGGACGCCACCGCCATCTGCGCCCGGGCGTTGTCCGAGCTGGCCAGCGCCGGCGTTGAGCCTGACTACTTCGAGCTGGTCTTGCCGGACACGCTGACGCCCGTCAGCGAGGTGAACGGAACCGTGCTGGCCGTGGTGGCTGCACGGGTGGGCCGTACGCGCCTGATCGACAACGAGATGCTCACGACCGCCGGTTCTCGGCGGCGGGAAGCCACAAACAGGGAGAAAACCGCCATGCACGGCATGACCCTCACGTCCACCGTCCACCGGGTCAGCCATCGAGCCCGTCTGTCGCCTGAGGAGGTAGGAATGTCCACCGCACCCATCCAGATCACCGTCCCGGCCGACGCATCCCGGCTGCCGGTGACGCTCCCGATCCTGCAGGAGAAGAAGCGGCTCGGCGACCCGATCGTGATGGTCACGGCTTACGATTTCCCCAGCGCCCGCGCGGCCGAGGCCGCAGGCGTGGACATCGTGCTGGTTGGCGACTCGGGCGCGATGACCGTGCTCGGATACCCCTCCACGGTCGAGGTCACCACCGACGAGCTGCTGGTGCTGGCCCGCGCCGTGCGCCGGGGCCTGCGCACCCCGTTCCTGGTGGCTGACCTCCCGTTCGGCTCCTATGAGGTCTCCGATCAGCAGGCCGTGGAGACGGCGCTGCGGTTCGTCAAGGAGGCCGGCGCCGACGCGGTCAAGCTGGAGCGCGGCAACCCCACGTCCGTGGCCCGGGCCAAGGCGATCGTGGCGGCCGGGATCCCGGTCATGGGTCACGTGGGCCTGACGCCTCAGACCTCCACGGCACTCGGCGGGTACAAAGCCCAGGGGCGCAACGGTTCGGCGGCCACGGCGATCGCGCAGGAGGCACTGGCGCTCGAGCGAGCCGGCTGTTTCTCGATCGTGTTCGAGGCGATTCCGGCCGCGGTGGCCGAGGAGCTGATGCCGCTCCTGGAGGTCCCGGTGATCGGGATCGGCGCCGGTCCGGCCACCGACGGGCAGGTGCTCGTGTTCCACGATCTGCTCGGCATCCGGGAGGGGCGGGGAGCCCGGTTCGTGCAGCGTTACGCCGAGCTTCAGGGCGAGATGGACGCCGGTGTGGCCGCTTACGCCGCCGACGTTCGAGCTCGCCGTTACCCCCGCCCGGAGCACACCTACTCGATCGATCAGCTGGAGCTGAGCCAGTTCCGAGCCGAGCTGAGGACGCTGGCGGCGACCGCCTCAGACCAGACGTAGCTGCACGCACCGGGTTAAATCTGACCGGCGGCGTACACCCGGCGCCGCCGGTCCCATACCATGTGCGAGTGCCACGCCTCCCGCAGGTTTTCGCTCCTCGAGACCGCATCTATTTCGAGTTGTTCGAGGAGGCGGGACGAAACGTCCTGCGCTCAGCGGAGCTCCTGGATGAGCTGCTCACCGGTTACCCGGACAGCAAGGCGCTGGCCGAGGAGATCCGAGACTGCGAGCACGAGGGCGATCGGATCACCCACGACATCATCGACCGGCTGAACCACACGTTCGTCACGCCGATCGATCGGGAGGACATCCTGGCGCTCGCCTCGGCGCTCGACGACATCGTCGATTACATCGAGGAAGTGGCTGATTACCTGGGCCTTTACAAGATCGAGGCGCCCATGGACCAGGCGGTCAAGCTCGCCGGTGTCGTGCATGCCGCCTCCAAGCAGGTGTGCCAGGCGATGCCCCAGCTGCGGGCGTTCAACGACATCTCCGAGCAAACCGTGGAGATCAACCGGCTGGAGAACGAGGGCGATCGGATCGTCCGGGAGGCGATCGCCTCCCTATTTGACGGCGGGATCGATCCGATGGTGGTGATCCGCTGGAAGGACCTGTTCGAGAAGCTCGAGGAGGCGATCGACTCCACTGAGAAGGCGGCCAACATCCTCGAGGGAGTGGTCATTAAGAACTCTTAGTGCGGGCGCTCCCTCTCGCGGAGCTTCGCGCTGTGGAGCCGGGTTGGGTGGACGAGGCGGGGGCGGGCGACGCGCGAGCTCGGCGAGATGGAGCGCCCGCACTACTCGTCAGCTCATGCCACTCCGAGCTCTCGTCTAGCTTGAGACCGGTTTTTCGTAGATGTCGCCGCGGAATCGGGGGGTCATGCCGGCGGTCTCGTAGAGCTTGAGGGCGGTCGGGTTGGCTGAGGAGACGCCCAGCTGAGCCTCGCGGAGGCCGGCGCGGGCGAAGGCGGCGAAGGCGTGCAACAACAGGGCTCGACCGATGCCGCGACCCTGCTGGCCGGGTTCGACCGCCAGGACGTCCACGTAGCCGGTCGACTCCTCGCTCCAGCGGCGCGCCAGCAGGAAGCCGACCGGGTGGTCATCGCCCCAGGCGACGAGGCTGAGCTCCGGCGCCGAGTCGTGGCCTTCAAGGTGCTCCTCGCGGAACAGGGTCAGCGACTCAGGTTCGTAACCGGGGTCGGCGGCAAAGGCGCGATCGTCGATCCCGTGGATCGACTCGATGTCCTCGGGGGCGAAGGGCCGCAGAACGATCCCCTCGGGCGGCGGCTCGCCGGCGGGGTCCGCGCCGTCCAGCTGCCTGACCATCCGGATGTTGCTCCGGGCCAGGCGGTAGCCGCGAGCGGACAGGAATTCTCTGGCCGTCCGGTTGGCCGAGGCCACGTACTGGCGGTGGGTGGAGCGGCCGAGCTCGCGTTCGCGCTGCTCCACCCAGCCGAGGAGGAGGCTCCCCGCCCCCCGGCCCTCGGAGTCAGGCCGGACGATCGCGAACGCTCCGGGGTTGGCGACGATGCCGTATCCGACCACGCCGCCCTGCTGGTCGACCACCAGCTGCACGTCCTGGGCCAGATCAAGATCGCTCAGCTGCCACTCGTCGCGGAGATCGTGTAGCCGGTAGTCGATTACGCCGATGTCGGCGATGTCTCGGGCGCAGACCACCTCATATGCGGCCTCCAGGTCGTCCAGGGTGGCCGGACGCAGCTTCACCGCGTGTCTCGGAGCGAGCGCAGCACCCGAGCCGGCGCTCCCGCCGCGATCGAGAACGCCGGAATGTCCTCGGTGACCACGGAGTTGGCCCCAATCACGCAGCGTTCGCCGATGGTGACGCCGCTGGTCACCACCACGTGGGCTCCGCACCACACGTTGTCGCCGATCCTGGTCGGGCCCTTGCTGGTGAACCCCTGCCAGGGCACCGGCTTCTCCAGGTCGTCGAACCGGTGGTTGGCGTCGGTGACGAAGCAGCCGTTGGCGAACATGCAGTGCTCGCCGATCTCCACCAGCTCGGCGGCCGCCACCATCACCCCGAGGTTGAGAAACGTGCCGGAACCGATCCGGACGCGCGCCGAACCCGGAGCCGTGATCCAGACGCCGGGCTCGAAGAGCACGTTCTCACCGACCTCCAGCCGTCCCTCGCGCAGGGCTTCGAGGACGTTCCCGTGCAGCGGCCAGCGCGCAAATGATCGGCGCTGCATCAGCTCCCAGTGGATCGCCGCTCGATTCCAGGGCAGCGAGTTGCGCTCATACCAGCGCCATTTCTGCCCCCAGAGCTTGATGGCGGAGAGATCCACGCGGCGAGACTAGCGGCACCGGGTCCTGACCAGGGACCCTCAACCGGAGTCGTCGCTCAGGCGGGCTTGGCGGTGCGCTGAGCACCCACCGCGGGATCCGGCCCGCCGCGCGCCCGGGCCGGCGTCGAGGTCCGGGCGCGCCGCACCGCGGCGTAGACCAGCAGGATGATGGCCAGGAGAACGAAGGCCGGCAACACAATCCTGTTGTGACCTGTCACGGCAATCTCGAAGCCGCCTGCATCGATCATGCAGTGCAGGGCGATCCCGGGCAACAGCGATCCCGTCCGCTCGTACAGCAGGCACGCGATGACGCCGAAGACCATGCGCGGCGGCAGGGTGTCAAGCGGATTGCTGAGACCGTGGACGAGGCCGAACAGAATGCCGCCGATCGCTGCGGCCCAGGCGACGCTCATCCGGTTGCGCAGCGCGCGGTATAGAAAACCGCGGAAGAAGATCTCCTCGGTGATGGGTGCTGAGATGGCGATGAACAGCCCTGCCACGACGAGGGCCCCGGTAGGCCCGTGCAGGGTGATGCCCAGTGAATTGGGCAGCTTGCGGCCCAGAACCCCCTGCAGCCACACCGCGTTGGTGATCGCGACCCCGATGAAGGCGAGAAACACCAACCCGACCGAAGCGGCCGGCGGAGAGCCCTGCAGGCCGAGGGTTCGGCGCCCGAAATGACGACGGCGATACAGCGGCACCAGACTGGCCAGCATCGTCGCGTCGAGGAGAAGACCGCTGATCCCGAGGCCCAAAGGTCCGCGGCCGAGGAGCGCACGGATGACCAGGCCTTCGGCGATCGCGGCGAGGACTATCGCCGCCAGCACCCCGATCGCGTATCGAGGCGTCCAGGAGCTGCTGGCCCGGACGGGCCGGGGCTTGCGCTTGCCCCGGCGTCGCGCTTTGGCGACGGCTGGAGCCGGTTCTGCCTCAGCTTGAGCGGTCGGCATGTCTCACCGCCCCAACTGCCCCGCTGTATCGACGAACAACCATGCAAAGCCTCCCTCACGAGAGCGCTCGCCCGCCCCCGTGGGTAGGTCCATGCCCGGCTTGACCAGCGACCAAACGCGCCCCGGTCAGCGTGGAGCTTCGTCGTACCGCCGGCCCGGCCACCCCGGTCGGCGCGAGCCCAGTCGGCGCGGGTCCGCCGGTTCAGGCCGCGGCTTTGGTGCGCGGCCGCGTTGACCGTCGCCGCGGGGCCTTGACCGCCCGCACCGGCAGGATCTCGGCCAGGAACTGGCCGGTGTACGACTCGGGCACCGCGGCGATCTGCTCCGGCGTGCCGGTGGCGATCAGCCGACCGCCCTCGTCACCACCCTCGGGCCCGAGGTCGATCAGGTAGTCCGAGACCTTGATCACGTCGAGGTTGTGCTCGATCACCACGACCGAGTTGCCGGCGTCGACCAGCCGCTGCAGAACCTCCAGCAGATTCTGGATATCGGCGAAGTGCAGTCCCGTGGTCGGCTCATCCAGGATGTAGATCGTGCGGCCGGTCGCCACCTTGGAAAGCTCGGCGGCAAGCTTGACCCGCTGGGCTTCCCCGCCGGACAGCGTGGTGGCCGGCTGGCCCAGCCGCATGTAGCCCAGCCCGACGTCGTTCAGGGTCTGCACGCGGCGCCTGATCTTGGGAATGTGGACGAAGAAATCCAGCGCCTCCTCGATCGGCATCTCCAGCACGTCCGCGATCGTCTTGCCCTTGAAGCGCACCTCCAGGGTCTCCCGGTTGTACCGCTTGCCGTGGCACTGCTCGCAGGGGACGTACACGTCCGGCAGGAAGTGCATCTCGATCTTGATCTGGCCGTCGCCCCGACACACCTCGCAGCGGCCACCCTTGACGTTGAACGAGAACCGGCCGGGCTTGTAGCCGCGGGCACGGGCCTCCTGCGTCTTGGAGAAGAGCTCACGGATCTGGTCGAAGAGCCCGATGTAGGTGGCCGGATTGGAGCGAGGCGTGCGGCCGATCGGGGACTGATCGACCGAGATGATCTTGTCCACCTGGTCCAGACCGGTGATCTCCCGGTGGCTGCCCGCCTGCAGCCGTGACCTGTGCAGGCGGTTCGACACCGATTTGAGCAGGACCTCGTTGACCAGGGTCGACTTGCCGGAACCTGAGACTCCGGTCACGCTGCACAGGACCCCCAGAGGGATCTTGACGTCCATCGTTCTTCAGGTTGTGCTGCGAAGCGCCCTTGATGCCCACGTAGCCCGAGGGTTTGCGCCGGCGGGCCGGGACCTCGATCACCCGCGTGCCGGCCAGGAACTGGCCGGTCAGGGACTCCGGTACCCGGGCCACCTCCTCGGCGGTCCCCTGGGCGACGACGCGGCCGCCGTGCTCGCCGGCGCCCGGTCCGATGTCCAGCAGATGCTCGGCCGCCCGCATCGTTCCCTCGTCGTGCTCCACGACGAGCACCGTGTTGCCGAGGTCACGCAGGCGCTTCAGCGTGGCGATCAGCTTCTCGTTGTCGCGCTGGTGCAGGCCGATCGAAGGCTCGTCCAGGATGTACAGGACGCCGACCAGCGACGATCCGATCTGGGTGGCCAGGCGGATCCGCTGCGCCTCTCCCCCCGACAGCGTCGCGGCGGCGCGCTCCATGCTCAGATAGCCGACCCCCACGTTGTCCAGAAAACGCAGCCGCTCCTCGATCTCCCGCAGCACCAGCCGCGCGATCCGCTGGTCATGCTCTGTCAGGGAGAGGGCCGAGACCCACTCCAGCGCCCGCCGCGCCGAGAGCGCAGTGAACTCGTGGATCGGCATCCCTGACACCAACACCGCGCGGGACTCGGGACGAAGGCGGGCGCCGTGGCACTCCGGGCACGGCCGCAGCGTCATGTACTCCTCGATCTTCTCCCGCGTGAACTCCGAGTCAGTCTCGGTGTAGCGGCGCTCCAGGTTGCGGATGATCCCCTCGAACTGGGTGGTGTACGAGCGACGGCGCCCGAACCGGTTGCGGTAGGAGACCTGGACCCGGTCACCGTTGGTCCCGTAGAAGAAGAACTCCCGCTGGGCATCTGGGAGCTCCCGCCACGGGGTGTCGAGGTCGACCTCATAGCGATCGGCGATCGCCTGGGTCAGCTGCTCGTAGTAGTCAGAGGCACTGGCGGCCCACGGCGCGATCGCCCCCTCGCCGATCGACAACCCGGGATCCGGCACCACGAGGTCGGGATCGATCTCCATCTGCGAGCCCAGGCCTGTGCAGCGCGGGCAGGCGCCATGCGGCGAGTTGAACGAGAAGATCCGGGGCTCCAGCTCCACCAGCGAGGGCCCGTGCACCGGGCAGGCGAACCGCTCCGAGTAGGTCTGGATCTTGCCCGGCGATCCGTCCCCGTTCACGATCTCGATCTCCACCAGCCCGTCAGCCAGGGCGACCGCCGTCTCGACAGAGTCGGCCAGCCGCTTGCGCAGCTCGCCCTTCATCACCAGCCGGTCGACGACGACGGCGATGTCGTGTTTGTACTTCTTGTCCAGCACGATCTGCTCATCCAGCCGGCGGAGCTCGCCATCGACCTTGACGCGGCCGAAGCCCTCCGCCCTGAGCTCCTCCAGCTGCTTGCCGTATTCGCCCTTGCGGCCGCGGACGATCGGGGCCAGAACCATGAACCGGGAGCCTTCGGGGAGCTCCATCACCTGATCGATGATCTGCTCGGCCGACTGCCCGCTGATCGGCCGGCCGCAGATGTGGCAATGCGGGTGCCCGATCCGAGCCCAGAGCAGGCGCAGATAGTCATAGATCTCCGTGACCGTCCCCACCGTCGAGCGCGGGTTGCGCGAGGTGGTCTTCTGATCGATCGAGATCGCCGGCGAGAGACCCTCGATCGAGTCCACGTCGGGCTTGTCCATCTGCCCCAGGAACTGCCTGGCGTAGGCGGACAGCGATTCCACGTAGCGTCGCTGCCCCTCTGCGTAGATCGTGTCGAAGGCCAGCGACGACTTCCCAGACCCTGAAAGCCCGGTAATCACGGTCAGCGATCCGCGCGGAATCGCGACGCTGATGTCCTTGAGGTTGTGTTCCCGGGCGCCCGAAATGATCAGCTGATCCACATAACCCAGTCTAGTGAGGCGAACGGACGTTCGGGTGAGCGAAAGTACGCAGATTGGGTAGGTTTGATGGCATGGAGGCCGCCGCCAGGGAGAGGGCGCGGAACCGGGACGGCAAGCGCGTGCCCGGCCGCGGCAGCAGCGAGGGCAAGGACGCGCCCGCTCCCGCGCCTCGAGCTACCGACCATCCGGCCGAAGCGGACGGGACGTCGGGGGGCGGCGAGACAGGCTCAGGCCTGCGTCTGCCCCACTCGGTCTCCGAGGTGATCTCGGTCGCGGTCAACCGCGCCGGCCAGGCCGTGCGGGATCGGATCCCACCCGCCGATCTGGACGCACGCGACACCGACTACATCCGGGAGACCCTTCCCGGACTGTGGATGCTCGCCAGCCTGTACTTCCGGGCCGACGTGCGGGGATTGCACCATGTGCCCAAGGACGGCCCCGTGCTCCTGGTCGGAAATCACTCGGGCGGGATCATGGCCCCGGACCTGTTCGTGTTCGTGCTCGCCTTCTCCACCTACTTCGGGGTCGAGCGCCGCTTCTACCAGCTGGCCCACAACGGGGTGGTGGCAGGACCGCCGGGCGGGATGGTGCGCAAGTACGGGACCGTGGCCGCCGATCCCCACAACGCCGAGCTGGCCCTCCAGAGCGGCGCCGCGGTGCTGGTGTACCCGGGGGGCGACTACGAGGTGTTCCGTCCCAGCTGGGAATCCGGGAAGGTCGATTTCGGCCGCCGCCGAGGGTTCATCCGGCTGGCCCTGGAGATGGGCGTGCCGCTCCAGCCCGTGGTCTCTATCGGCAGCCAGGAAACCGCCCTGTTCCTGACTCGCGGACGCCGCCTGGCCAAACTCGCCCGCCTCGACAAGCTGCTGCGCCTGAAGACCGCACCGTTCATGGTCGGTCTCCCGTTCGGGCTGATGCCGGCGCTGTTCGGGCACATCCCATTGCCTTCCAAGATCACGATCCAGGTGATGCGCCCGATCGACCTCAAGGAGCGTTACGGCGAGGATCCAGACGTCGACGAGATCTACGACGACGTGATCGACCAGATGCAGGACGTCCTCGAGTCCCTGGCCGAGGAGCGACGCTTCCCGGTGATCGGGTGAGGATCGAGGAGAGCGTCAGCGTCGCTGCTCCGCCCGAACGGGTCTGGGAGCTGATCCGCGACCCCGCTCACTACCCCGGACTGCTCGACTGGATCGAAACCTTCAAGCCGCAGGAGGATGGGAGCGAGCCCGTCGTGGGCACGCGTTACGAGATGCGCGTCCGGGTGGGCTCGGCCAGCGTCGGCGGGCTCGTCGAGATCGTGGAGTACGAGTCCGAGCGTGACATCGTCTGGACCAGCATCACCGGGGTCGAGCAGCGCGGCCGGCTGCGGCTCCGCCCCCGGGGCGAGAACGGCTCTCGCCTGACGATGCGCGTCTCCTACGGCGCTCCGGGACCCCTGTACGGGACCCTGGCCGAACTGCTGTCGATCCCCCAGATCAACGGGAGCGTGAAGCGGAGCCTCCAGAACGTGAAGCTGGAGGCCGAAGGCAAGGAGCGGCCGATCGCCCAGGGGCCCAGCCTGCCGTCGCGGGTCCTGCACGAGGCCGGGAACCTGACGATCCTGGCCAAGTCCGGGATGGTCGCTCCGCTGCGCCCGGACAAGCTGGCAAAGATCGCCTGGGTCGGCGCCCGCTGGCGCGCCTCGCCGGCGACCGAGCTGCTGGTGGGGGCGATCCGCCACCCCAACCGCGCGCTGCTGATCGACGAGCTCGGTCCGCTCACCTACGCACAGATGGACCGGCAGTCCAACGCCCTGGCCCGCGCGCTCCAGGCCCAGGGAATCAGCGATAGCGATCGCGTGGCGGTGATGTGCCGAGATCACCGCGGCTTCGTGACAGGAGTGTTCGCGGCGGCAAAGCTGGGCGCAGACATCCTTCTCCTCAACACGTCGTTCTCATCACCACAACTGACCGAGGTGTGCCGCCGCGAAGAGGTCGCAGCGATCCTCTACGACGAGGAGTTCGACGAATTGACTGAGGAAGCCGGCCAGGAGTGCCGGCGCATCCTCGTCTGGCACGAGCAGGCCTCCGAGGATCAGACAGTCGGCGAGCTGATCCAGGAGGAGAGCTCCGAGCCCCTGCCTCCGCCCGGCAGCACCGCCCACATCACGATCCTGACCTCCGGCACGACAGGCACGCCCAAGGGAGCCACCCGGACCAACACGCCGCTGACCCTCGACCCTCCGGCCTCGCTGCTTGACCGCATCCCCCAGCGCGAGAACCAGATCGTTCGCATCGGCGCGCCGCTATTCCACACCTGGGGGTTCTCGAACTTCGCGCTCGGCATGGCGCTGGGCTCCACATTCGTCCTGCGCCGGCGCTTCGATCCAGAAGAGGCCCTGGCCGACCTCGATGCCCATCGCTGCCAGGTTCTGGTGGTGGTGCCGGTGATGCTCCAGCGGATCCTGGAGCTGCCCGACGAGGTCAGAGGGCGCTATGACACCAGCAGTCTGCGGGTCGTGTGCGCCAGCGGCTCGGCCCTCCCAGGCGACCTGGCGAACCGCTGGATGGACGAGTTCGGCGAGAACCTCTACAACGTTTACGGATCCACAGAGGTGGCGGCCGCCGCGGTCGCCCGGCCTCACGACATGCGCCGAGCCCCGGGCACGGCAGGCAAGCCGGCCCGCGGCTCGATCGTGCGGTTGTTCGACGAGGATGGCCAACCGGTGCCCCAGGGGGAGCCCGGCCGGATCTTCGTCGGCAACGCGATGCTGTTCGAGGGCTACACCGGCGGTGGCGACAAGGACCGGCTCGGCGGCCTGATGGCCACCGGCGACATCGGCCGCTTCGACGAGGCCGGCCGCCTGTTCGTGGAGGGACGGGACGACGAGATGATCGTGTCCGGCGGCGAGAACGTGTTTCCCAAGGAGGTGGAGGACGTCCTGAGTGGTCACGAAGCCGTGGCTGAGGCGGCGGCGATCGGCGTCGAGGACGAGCGTTTCGGCCAGCGCCTGCGGGCGTTCGTGGTGCTGAAGGACGGTCGCGAAGCCACCGAGGAGACCCTGCAGGATCACGTCCGGAGCAACCTGGCCCGCTACAAGGTGCCTCGCGAGGTGTTGTTCGTGCGTGAGCTTCCTCGCAATCCGACCGGAAAAGTGCTCAAGCGCGAGCTGGCGGAGCTGGAGGCGGAGGCGAGTCCGTCACAGTCCTGACAGGCGCCCCCAGGCGTCGGTCGTAGACGCGAGCTACGCTGTCCGCCCAGTGAGGGCGCTAAGGGGTAGGGGAGCTGTGCTCCTGATTGGTCTGTGGCTGGTGCTGGCCGGCGCGCTTCCGGTCGCGGTCGCCCAGGCCCACACGGCCAAGCCCAAGCCAAAGCCGAAACCCTCGCCGGTGGTCACGACGGTCCATGTGCCCAAGCACCACGGGCCGGTCGTCAAGACGACGCTGACCACCAACAACGAGCAGTACGCGCTCCGGACGATGCCGTCCCAGTACTTCGTCAGGGCGAGGAGCCCCCGGCCGAACGTGGTGGTCAACGACCACATCCGCTTTCAGCGGATGATCGGCTTCGGCGGCGCGATGACCGACTCCTCGGCCTGGCTGATTCAGGACAACCTCACGAGTACCCAGCGCACGAGGATCATGCAGGCGCTGTTCAGCCCCACCCGGGGGATCGGGCTGAGCGTCACGCGGGTGCCAATCGGCGCCTCGGACTTCACTGCCACCGGCGTTCCCTACACCTACGACGACCTTCCGTCCGGCCAGACCGACCCGGAGCTGAGCCATTTCTCGATCGCGCGTGACCAGCGCTACGTCATCCCGGCGCTGACGGAGATGCTGGCCCAGAACCCGAAGCTCAAGATCCTGGCCACCCCGTGGAGTCCGCCCGCCTGGATGAAGGCCAATGACCGCCTGGATGACAGGAACCACAGCGGTGCGCTGCTCTCCCAGTACTACCAGGCCTACGCCAACTACTTCGTGAAGTTCATCACCGCCTATCAGACGCTCGGTGTCCCAATCTGGGCGATCACGCCTGAGAACGAGCCGCTGTCAGGCGCCAAGTTCCCGGCCATGTGGTTCCCTTCCGCCCAGGAGACACAGTTCATCACCACGAACCTGATCCCGGACTTCCAGCAGAACGGAATCCACACACGGATCTTCGGCAACGACACCAACAAGCTCTCCTACGCCGAGAATCTGGAACAAAGCACGGCCGCCCGTGACCTGGCGGGCATGGCGTGGCACTGCTACGGCGGCCAGCAGGTGATCGGGCAGTTCCACAAGGCCTATCCAGGCGTGACCAACCTGACCAGCGAGTGCTCGCCCGGCCTCGTCCCCTATGAGGTGTCTGAGACGGCGCTCAGTGGTCTCCACAACTCCAGCTCGCTGATCCAGCTCTGGAATCTCGCCCTGAACCCGCAGGGCGGGCCGGTTCAGCCGCCCAACTCAGGCTGCAATCGCTGCACCGGGCTGATCACGGTGAATCCGCAGACGCGGCGCGCCAATTTCCGCCTCAACTACTACCAGCTGGGTCAGTTCTCCAAGTTCGTCCCGCCCGGCGCGGTCCGGGTTGCGGCCACGCGCTTCGTCTCCGAATTCACGGCCCCAACGCCGCCGCGCTACGGAGTCACCCACGGCCTGGACGACGCTGCGTTCGTGAACCCCGGAGGCCGGCGGGTACTGGTGGTCTTCAACAACTCCCCGCTCGAGCAGTACTTCGCCGTCCGCTGGCACGGGATGTCGTTCGCCTACAAGATGCCCGGGCACGCCACGGTGACGTTCACCTGGCGCCCCCGGCGATAGAGGCGGGGGCTCAGCCTTCGACCGACGTATACACCTCGTCGAGCAGCTGATCCGGGTCGTTCAGCGTGAAGTTCTCTGACAGGTACCGCTCGGTCTCCTCTCGCGGAGTCCCGTTGAGGGCCATGTTGAGCGCGATCAGACGGGCGCCTTCCGTCTCATCATCGCCTGTCGGCGCCGCGGTGGCCTCCGCACCCGCCGGCTCGAATCCCGAGTCCTCAGCCGACTCCGACGCCGGCGGCTCGTCTAGCGCGGGCTCTGCCTGCGAGGAGGGCTGGGGCGGCTCGGCTGCCGCGAAATCGGCATCGGCGGGGCCGAAGTCGTTGCTTGCCGTCGTGCTTGGCTCGCGCTCGAACCGAGGCCGTGGATCGACCGACGTGCGGACGTCCTGCATCCCGGTCTCCAGCAGCTGCAGGTCAGCGTTCAGGCGGTTGGCGCCCGTGCGCAGCGACTCGATCAGGGCCGATAGCTCGCTCTCCATCGCGTCCAGCCGTGACAGCATCCCCGAGGTCGACTCGGACACGCGGCCGACGTACTCACGGGCTTGGGTGGACGCCTGCTGGCGGGTGCTCTGGGCCTCCTCGGCCGCGTCGGCCCGGATCTCCTGGGCCTCGGTCTCAGCCTGGCGCTGGATCTCGGCGGCGCTGTTCTCGGCCGCCTCCACGATCGCCCGGACCTGCTCGCTGGCCGTCGAGGCCAGGGTCTCGGTGCGTCGCCGCGAGGAGGTTTTCAGCTGCTCAACCTCCTTGGCCAGCTGGGCCAGATGGGCATCCACTGCGTCGGGCTCATAGCCCCGCCGCCCGATCGGGAAGTCCTTCTTCTCAATGCTCTGTCGTTCGAGGGCCACGCGAATCCCCTTGGTGTCCGTTTGTCGAAACCGCGGCGGAGCCTAGCGGACGAGGCGGAGCCCGGCAGACCCAGCCGGCAGACCCGGTCCCCGGGGACGGACCGGCACGCCAGACGGCCTATGTGCGTCCTTCTGAGAGGGCCAGGTCCAGTTCCCGCTTCAGATCCCGAATCTCGTCGCGCAGCTTGGCCGCGTACTCGAAGCGCAGATCCTCCGCCGCGGCCAGCATCTCCTCCTCCAGCTCCACGATCGTCCGCTCCATCTCTGCCGGCGGCATCGCGTTGGCATCGCGCTTGCGGCGCCGCCGTGACTTCGGGACCTTGGAATCGGACATCAGGAACTCGGCGATGTCGGAGATTCCCTTGGAGATCGTCTCCGGCGTGATCCCGTGCTCCTCGTTGTAGGCCCGCTGGATGGTGCGCCGCCGGTCGGTCTCCGAGAGGGCCGCTCGCATGGCCGCCGTTTCCTTGTCCGCGTACATCAACACCTTGCCCTCGACGTTCCGGGCCGCTCGTCCGATCGTCTGGATCAGGGAGGTCTCGCCGCGCAGGAAGCCCTCCTTGTCGGCGTCCAGGATCGCCACCAGGGAAACCTCGGGAAGGTCGAGGCCCTCGCGCAGGAGGTTGACCCCTACCAGCACGTCGTATTCACCCAGGCGCAGCTCGCGGATGATCTGGATCCGTTCCAGCGTGTCGATCTCCGAGTGCAGGTAGCGCACCTTGAAGCCCATCTCCAGCAGATAGTCGGTCAGATCCTCGGACATCTTCTTGGTCAGCGTCGTGACGAGCACCCGCTCGTCCCGGTCGACCCGCCCCCGGATCTCGTTCATCAGATCGTCGATCTGGTTCCTGGTCTCGCGCACCTCGATCTCGGGGTCGATGATCCCGGTCGGTCGCACGATCTGCTCCACGATCCGCGCGGCATGTGTGCGCTCGTATTCGCCCGGGGTGGCCGACACAAAGACCATCTGCGGCGTGATCGAGAGGAACTCCTGAAACGTCTGGGGGCGGTTGTCCAGGGCACTGGGCAGCCGGAATCCGTAGTCGACCAGGGTCTGCTTGCGCGAGCGGTCGCCCTCGTACATGCCGCCGATCTGGGGCACGGTCTGGTGGGACTCGTCGATGAAGCAGACGAAGTCGTCTGGGAAGTAGTCCAGCAGGCAGTACGGCCTCTCCCCCGGCTTGCGCCCGTCCAGGATCCGGGAGTAGTTCTCGATGCCGCTGCAGAACCCGATCTCCCGAAGCATCTCCATGTCGTACTGGGTGCGCTGGCGCAGGCGGTGGGACTCCAGCAGCTTGCCCTCAGCCTCCAGTTCCGCGCAGCGCTCATTCAGCTCCCGGCCGATCTGGGCCACGGCGTCCTCGATCATCCCCTCCCGCACGTTGTAGTGCGACGCCGGCCAGATCGCCACGTGCTCGATGTCGTCCTCGATCACCTCACCCGTGACCGCATCGAAGTGCTGCAGGTGCTCCACCTCATCGCCGAACAGCACGATCCGGTACGCGGTCTCGGCATAGGCCGGCCAGATCTCCAGCGTCTCGCCGCGAACCCGGAAGGTCCCCCGGGCCAGCGCCGTGTCGTTGCGGTTGTACTGGATCGAAACGAGCTTGCGCAGCAGCCGGTCCCGGTCGATCATCGTGCCCTTGACCAGCGTCTGCAGGTTCTCGTCGTAGACCTCGGGCGAACCGAGCCCGTAGATGGAGGAGACGCTGGCCACGATCACCACGTCGCGCCGGGCGAACAGAGCCGCCGTGGCGGCGTGACGCAGGCGATCGATCTCCTGGTTGATCGCCGAATCCTTCTCGATGTACAGGTCCTTGGAGGGAACGTAGGCCTCGGGCTGGTAGTAGTCGTAGTAGGAAACGAAGTACTCCACCGCGTTGCGCGGGAAGTAGGTCCGGAACTCGTTGCAGAGCTGCGCGGCCAGCGTCTTGTTGTGGGCGATGATCAGCGAGGGCTTCTGGACCGCCTCGATCGTCGCAGCCATGGTCATCGTCTTGCCAGTGCCGGTGGCGCCGAGCAGCGTCAGCATCCGCTCTCCGGCCTGGATTCCCTCGGCCAGCGAGCTGATCGCCTTGGGCTGATCAGCCGTCGGTGAGTATGTCCCGTCTAGCTCGAATTTCGGCACATTCCGAGCGTAGCGCCCGCTTAGGATGGGCAAAACAACCGAAGGAGGGGCGATGTCAGTGATCATGCTTCTGCGCATGAAGGGCGACCCGAAGCGCCTGGAGGAGGTCGCGAGTTCCAATCCAGACCGGCTGAGATCGATCTCCGAGCGGGGCAAGAGCCACGGTGTGATCGCCCACCGCTTCTACGGCGCGGGCGACGAGATCATGGTGATCGACGAGTGGCCGGACGAGCAGAGTTGCCAGAACTTCTTCGGCGAGATGCAGGGCGAGATCGGCGGGCTGATGCAGGAGGTGGGGGTTGAGGGCCGCCCCACTCCCGAGTTCTGGCACAAGCTCGAGAGCCACGACGAGGTGGGCTGGGGCGCCTAGGTCGCGGTCTGCGCCGCGGCCGACTTTGAGTTCGGCCGCGGCGGCGCTCAGCCCCGCAGGCGCTGCTTCACGTAGTCCGGGACCGGAGCCCGAGCCTCCTCATCGGCGATCGGCTCGCCCGCGGTCAGCGCGACGGGCAGCACGCCGGCCCAGATCGGCAGGTCCATGTCCTCCCGGCTGTCGACCGGACCACCGGTGCGGACCTTGGCCGAGGTCTCGTCGATGTGCAGGGCGATGATCTCGGTGGCCTTGAGCTCGTTGGGAGACGGAGCTCGCGCGTCGGCGATCCGACCGGGAACCACGTGCTCCACGAGCAACTCCATCGCGCGCAGCTTCTCCTGGGGATCCTCCAGCACGCGGCCGGAGCCCAGCACGACGGCCGAGCGGTAGTTGACCGAGTGGGTGAATGCCGCCCGGGCCAGCACCAAACCGTCGATCAGGGTCACGGTGAAGCACAGGGGTGACCCGTCCCCGGCGATGGCGGCGAAGCGGCTCTTCACCGACCCATGCAGGTAGACCTCATCACCGTCGCGCACGTGGAGCATGGGCATCGTGTATGGCTGCCCGTCGGCCACGAAGGCCAGGTGGCCGTGGAAGGCGGCATCGAGGATCGCGTCCACCTCCGCGCGTTCATACCGCGCGCGTTCGGGGTGGCGCCTGACCTTGGTGCGACGGCTGAGAGCGTCCGCCGTGGCCATCGGCTATCCGTAGCCGAGCTGCTTGGGATACGTGTGGCGGTAGTCCTGCTGGGCCCCGAGGACCCGCTGGACGTAAGCCCGCGTCTCGGGGAACGAGATGTCGGAGATCTTCAGGTCGCTGGCATTGCCGCCGGCTCGGGCAATCCAGTGGTCGACATTCGTCTCGCCACCGTTGTACGCGGCCAGGGCCGCGACCAGGCTGCCATGGTATTCGTCGAGCAGGTAGCGCAGGTAGTAGGTGCCGTAAGCGATGTTGACCGCCGGGGTGCCGAGGTCGGCGGTCGAGAAGTTGGTCGCGCCCGAGCGCCGGGCTAGGAATTTTGCGGTCTGCGGCTCGATCTGCATCAGGCCCTCGGCCCCGGCGGGCGAGGTGCGGGCGTCGAACTTGGTCTCGGCGTAGATCACGGCGGCGATCAGGTCGGGAGGCAGGTGCTTGTCGGCTGCCTGCGTCCGGATGATGCTCGAATACTGGAGCGGCAAAGTCAGATCGTCGATGGCCTTCTGGGCCAATGGTGAGACCAGGACCAGGCCGATCACGATGGCCGCCAGGACCCCCAGGGAGCCCAAGACCCGGCGGCGCCGGCGGATCGCCCGGCGGCGAGATGTGCTCTGCCGTCCCGGCGCCGCCGCTGCTCTACTTGTCGCGCTCATTGGCCCCGCGGGTCATATTGTCAAGTACGGCTGACAGCTTCTGCTCCATTTCGGCGACGTCGCCGTCGTTCACGACCACATACGTGGATCGTGCGGCTTTTTCCTCCTGGCTCAGCTGCCGGGCTGCCCGCTCGTCCAGGGCCCTGTGACCCCGGCCCCCGGCCCTCTCGGCGCGGACGGCTTCATCGGAAATGACCGCGATCGTGGCGTCATAACCGCGGTCGAGGCCTGACTCGAACAGCAGCGGCACCTCCACGACGATAGCTCGCGGGGGCGCCTCGGCCTGCTCGGCCGCCGCCTTCCACTCCGCCACGCGCTCCCCCACCTTCGGCCACAGCAGCCCTTCCAGCCACTCCCGGCTTTCCGGAGTCGCGAACGCACGCTCGGCGAGGGCAGCACGATCGACCACGCCATCTGGGGCCACATCCTGGCCAAATCGCCCCGTCACAGCGTGAACGAGCTCAGGCGACGAATACAACTCGTGGACCACAGCATCCGTCGACAACACGGCGCATCCGAGCCGCTCCAAAGCAGCCAGGGCCGTCGATTTACCCGATCCAATCCCCCCGGTGAGCCCAACGAAGGGCGTCACGGAGCTCAGCTGTCGGAGCTGGGGTCTTCTTCCTCGGCAGGCGGAGCCTCAGGGGACGGCTCCACGGAAGGCGGCTGCTCGCGGCGTTTCATCCTCAGCAGACGCCTCTTCCTCCACCTCAGCACCAGCAGCCGCATCCGGGGCGGCCGTGTCCTGAGGCTCCTGGACGAGCTCGTCGGAGGAACACATCCTCAGACAACCCAAGCTCCGGGACGTTCTCCAGATCCCCGGCGTCGGCCGGCGGAATGATCGGACGGACCGGCAGGACCTGGCCCTCCACCCGCTTGATCGACAGCGACAACCGTCGCCGCTCGGAGTCGATCTCCAGGATCTTGACCCGCACCGGATCTCCCGGCTGGATGATCTCGCGCGGATTCTCGACGTGGTGCTGGGCCAGCTCGGAGATGTGCACCAGGCCCTCGACTCCGTCGAGGATCTCGACGAAGGCGCCGAAGGTCACGACCTTGGTGACGGTGCCCTCCAACTCGTCGCCGATGTTGTAGGTGTCCACCACTCGCTGCCAGGGGTCCTCCTGGGTCTGCTTGAGCCCCAGGGAGATGCGCTGGCGCTGGCGATCGATGTCGAGCACCTTGACCGAGACGGTGTCGCCGATCGACAGGATCTCGGAAGGATGATTGACGTGCGACCAGGACAGCTCGGAGATGTGGATCAGGCCGTCAATCCCGTCGAGATCGACGAACGCGCCGAAATCGACGATGTTGGAGATGACGCCCTCCACCACCTGGCCGGGCTGAAGACGGTCGAGGATGCGCTCGCGATCCTCCTTGCGCTGCTCCTCGAGAACCGCGCGGCGGGACAGGACGACGTTGTTGCGCGAGCGGTTGAGCTCGATCACCTTGCACTCGATCGCCTGGCCCATGTACTCGTCGAGATTCGGGACCCGGCGGATGTCGACCAGCGAGGCGGGCAGGAAGCCACGCACGCCGAGGTCGATGATCAGGCCGCCCTTGACGACCTCGATCACGGTGCCCTCGACCGGCTCGCCGGACTGGGCCGCGGCCTCGATGCGCCGCCACGCCTTCTCAAAGCGGGCGCGCTTCTTGCTCAGGATCAGGCGCCCGTCCTGATCCTCCTTGGTGAGGACCAGTGCGTCGACTTCCTCGCCGAGGGAGACCTCGTCGTGGGGATCCACAGATTTGCGGATCGAAAGCTCGTTGGAGGGGATGACGCCCTCGGACTTGTAGCCGATGTCGACCAGGACTTCGTCGTTGTCGATGCGAACGACGTTCCCGGTGACCACATCGCCTTCCGCGAAGGGATGGATTGTGGCGTCGTAATTGGGGACGATCCTGCCGTCGATCTCCAGAAGCAGGCCGTCTGAGCCCTCCACGACCTTGGCATTCGGCAGATCGGTTGGGCACTTCAGCTGTGATGGTGTGACATGTGTTGGACTTGAGGATAGCCAGATCCGGAAATGCGGCGTCCCTATCATCACCGGGCATGCCAAGGCGGGCAACCAAACGTGGTGAGGACCGCACTCCGCTCGATCGCGACTGCGACGTGCTCATCTGCGGCGCCAGCTTCGCGGGGCTGGCCGTAGCGCGCGAGCTGGCCGGCAGCGGAGCGGACGTTCTGATGATCGACCGCTACGAGATCGGGGAGCGTCAGACGTCCGCCTGCGGGGTCCCGACGGGATGGCTCCAGGTCATGCATCTGATGGAGGCCCACAGGCAGACCTTCGGGGAGCTGGTGATCCACTCCCCCCACGCCACCGTGCGCTACGACCTGCCGTGGACCTTCTCCACGTTCGATTACCGCACCCTGTGCTCGGCTCTGGGCGCCCAGGGAGACTTCGAGTTCGAGACCGCCAAGGTGGACGGCCGCACCGGCCATACCGTGCACACCGACCGGGGCGACATACGCGCCCGCGTGATCGTCGATGCCCTCGGCTGGCGCCGGGTGCTGGGCGGCGGCGACCCGATCCAGCCCCCCGACGCCTATCTGTCACGAGGCCTGGAGGTCCACCCGCACGGCGGCGGTGAGGACCTGGAGGTGTGGATCGATCGCTCCTACGTGCCGGCCGGGTACGGCTGGAGCTTCCCGGCCGATGATGAGGTGCGGGTCGGCGTGGGCTCGTTCGACCCTCGCTTCCACGTCAAGGAGCCAACCGTCCGCCTGGCCGAGGAGCTGCAGCGTGACCCCGTGCGATACCAGGGCAACTGGATCCCGCACCGGATCCGGGAAGCCACCGAGGACGGCATCTTCTTCGTCGGGGACTCGGCCGGCCACTGCCTGCCGCTGACCGCCGAGGGCATCCGCACAGCCCTGTACTTCGGGGTGGCGGCGGGCCGGGAGTTGCGCCACGTACAGGAGGGGACACCAGTCCCAGGCGGCGGCGCTGGCCGCTTACGGTGCCTTCAGCGCCGCGCATCGCTGGAAGTTCGAGTGGATGCTCCGGGTGCAGTCGCTGGTGCCGCGCGTGCCGCCGCGCCTGCTCGGAGCGGCCCTGCGCGGGATGTCCGCCAAGCGCTTCATCGACTGGTCGTTCGGGCACTACCTGCAGATTGCGGCGCCCGAGTTCGCGCGCCCCGGCGTTCCGGGGCCGGCGCGAGTGCTCACGCCCGCCTGACGTAGACCGTCCGCTTGGCGTAGGCCCAGTTGCCGGCGCTGTCGGTGACGCGCAGGTAGACGCGGTAGACGCCGGGCCTGGCGTATGTGTGCACGGGCCGGGGGCCGCGGCCCCCGTGCCGATCGCCGAAGTTCCAGTTGAAGGCCACCATCTTTCCGCCCGGCTGGTTCGCGTGGGCGATCAGCCGGGCCGGGCGGCGCGCCACGATCCTCTGCGGGGTCCGGATCGCCGCCGTATCGGGTCGCGGCCGAGCGGCACAGCCGCCGGTGAGCCGGCTGTAGAGCTTCTGGAGCCAGTAGTGGTGCCCGCCGATCTGCTCGTTCCAGCGAGCGGACCCCCGCCCGCCCAGAGTAGGCCCGTAGGTGTTGACGCACAGGTCCGCGATCTCGGAGCCGTCGGAGTCAACCCATGCGTTGCCGTACGGATCGGTGATCGTCTCGGCCTGTTCATGGCTGATCGTTGACAGCGCCGGATCGGCGGTGCTGCCGTTGGGGCGCGGGTCGCTCGAGCGGCAGTGTCCGCTGATCGCGTTGTAGGGGATCACGGCGTACAGGAAGCCGGTGGCAGCGACCGAGTGGTAGCCGCAGTAGCCACCGTCAAATCCGCCGAGCGCACAGTCAGAGGGTCCGGCCGCCTGGCAGTCACCGAACCCGTCGGGCGTGACCAGGAAGTAGATGTCGTCGGGCTGGGTCGGCAGGTGGTGGGCTGCGATCACCCGGCTCAGCTCGTGCTGGAGCTGGCTGTCGGTCAGGCAGACCGGCCAGCCCGGCCCGGTGGGCGCGGGCGGCTCGGAGCAGCCGCTGGCCGGAGCCGGGTGGGTGTCCAGCACGTGGCCGCCGTAGGTGGAGGCGTAGGCTGCAGGACCCCGTGAATCCCGGTACTGGCCGGTGATCCCGTAGGTGCTGGCGGTGGAGCGGCTGCCCCGCGCCACGTCGCCAAGGAAGCGCTGCATGAGCGCCATGTAGCCGGGATCGAACGACAGCTTCCGGTGGTTGCTGGGCGACCAGAAGATCAGGTAGGTGCGATTGGCGTGCAGCACCGGGCCGCCCTGATAGGAGATCCCCGGCGGGCTAGCGGCCCCCAGCGCCGCCGCTGGCGCGGTCTCAAAGACCAGTGCCAGCGCGGATAGGAGGAACAGGCAGGCCAGGCGCCGGGTCACTTGGCCGAGAGCCAGTCGGCGCCGACCCCTGCTTCGACCGCCAGCGGCGGATCCATCTCAAAGGCCCCGGCCATCTCCCGCACGGCCAGCTCCTTCACCGCCTCAGCCTCCTCGGCCGGGCCTTCGAACAGCAGCTCGTCATGGATCTGCAGGATCATCCGGCTGCGCAGGCCGGACTCGGCCAGAGCCCGGTCGCAGCGGACCATGGCCACCTTCATGATGTCCGCCGCGGTGCCCTGGATCACCATGTTGACCGCGAAGCGCTCGCCCTGCTTGCGCAGATCCCAGCGGCGAGCCCGCAGCTCGGGCACCTGGCGGCGACGGCCGAACAGCGTCGAGACGTACCCGTGCTCGGCGCCCTGCTCGATCGTCTCCTCGATGAACCGGGCCACGGCCGGGAAGCCGGACATGTAGCGCTGGATGAACTCGTCCGCCTCCTCCTGGGGGATGTCCAGGCGGTCGGCCATCCCCCACGCCGAGAGGCCGTAGACGATGCCGTAGTTGATCATCTTGGACTTGGAGCGCATCCCGGGGTCGATCTGGTCCGGTGTCACGTTGAACACGCGACAGGCGGTGGCGGTGTGGACGTCCTCGCCGCGACGGAAGATCTCCTTGAGTACGTCCTCGCCCGAGATGTGAGCCAGGATCCGCAGCTCCACCTGGGAATAGTCGGCGCTGACCAGGAGGTGGCCAGATTCAGCCACGAAGCAGGCGCGGATCTCCCGGCCCAGCTCGGTGCGGATCGGGATGTTCTGCAGGTTCGGGTTGTTGGAGGACAGGCGCCCGGTGGTGGCCGCGGTCTGATTGAAGGTGGTGTGGATCCGCCCGTCCTCGGCGATCAGCAGCGGCAGCGCGTCAAGGTAGGTCTTGGCCAGCTGGTTGAGCTCGCGCCAGCGCTCGATCTTGGGGATCACCGGATGTTCGTCACGGATCGCCTGCAGCACGCGGGCGTCGGTCGAGTATCCGGTCTTGCCCCGGCGTTTGCGCGACAGGCCGAGCCGGCCGAACAGGATCTCCCCCAGCTGCTGGGCGAGCCGAGGGTGAACTCCTCCCCCACGATCTCGAAGATCTCGCGCTCCAGCGCGTCGGCCTCGGCCTTGACCCGATCAGAGATCGCGGCCAGGCGTCGCGTGTCCAGCCTCAGACCGGCCAGCTCCATCTGGCGCAGGATCCGCACCAACGGCAGCTCGACGTCGGTGAGCAGGTCCGTCAGCCCGCGGGCCCGGATCTCCTCACGTTGCCAGTCGGCCAGCGCCCGCAGCAGGACCGCGTCGGCTGCTGCGGGGTCTTCGATGTCGGTGCCGAAGCCGCGCTCCTCGGTGAGTTCGCGGAACGGATACGCCCGCCGGGCCGGCTCCAGCAGATAGGCGGCCACCTCGGTGTCGTGGGCGAGCGTCTGAGGCACCGTCTGCAGCGACTTGGCGTCGTGGGCGATCACGGGACGGTGGCGGATGGCGTCGACCAGATCGCCGGGCGCGGAGGCGGTGCCGGTGAGCACCTCCCTGGACCCCTGGCCTGGACCCCGAAGCTCCAACCTCCGACGTCGCCGAACAGCGCCCCCTCCGGGGTGTCGGGTGGGCGCACGGCGACGGTCAGCTCGGCGTTGGGTAGACGCTTGTCGAGCTCGGCCAGGGTTGTCGCCCTGGTGGCGGCGGTCAGCAGGTGGCCGGGGGCGGCCTCGGGAGCGGGGGCGGCGGCGTCGGCCGAGCCGAGAGCCTCCTCGAGGCGGCGGAGCGGCTCTCTGAGTTCGAACTGGCGGAAGGTGTCCCGCAGCCGGGAGCGATCCGGCTCGGCGGAGACGTACTCGCCGAGGTCCAGCTCCAGGGGGATGTCGCGCTTGGCCGTGGCCAGCTGCTTGGAGACGCGGGCATCCTCGGCGTGTTGTTGAAGGTTCTCCTTGCGCTTGGCTCCGGAGATCTCGTCGATGTGGTCGAGGACGGATTCCAGAGAGCCGAACCTCTGGAGCAGGTCGGCGGCGGTCTTGTCGCCGATCCCGGGAACGCCGGGGATGTTGTCCGAGGTGTCGCCCTTGAGGCCGATGAAGTCGGGGACCAGCTCCGGCGGGATGCCGTAACGGTCGATCACCCCCTGGCGGTCGTACACGCGCGTGTCGGTGATACCCCGGCTGGTGGTCATGATCCGGGTGTGGTCGTCGACCAGCTGGTAGGCGTCGCGGTCACCGGTCACGACCATCACGTTGATCGGGTCGGAGCCGTCTCCGTTCTGGGTGGCCTTGTGGGCGATCGAGGCGATCACGTCGTCTGCCTCGTAGCCCTCGACCCTGAGGTTCTTGTAGCCGAACGCCTCCACCAGCGGCTCGAAGCTCGGCCACTGCTCCTTGAGCAGGTCCGGTCGGGTGGAGCGCTGGGCCTTGTACTCCGGGTAGATCTCCTTGCGCCCGGTGTAGCCGCCGTCCCACACGACGACGGTCGCCTTGGGGCCGTAGTCGGTGAGGATCTTCACCAGCATCGAGGCGAACCCGAAGATCGCATTGGTGGGGACCCCGGTGGAGGTGGCGATCGACTCTGGCAAGGCGAAGAACGCCCGGTAGGCCAGGCTGTTTCCGTCGATCAGGAAGAGCTCGTCGGACACGGTGTGTCTGAGGCTATCTGGAGGCGGGGCGGTTGTCCGGGAGGGGGTGATCCGGAGCGGTGGCGGCGCTCTGTTATTGCAATGAAGGTGGAAAGCAACGTGAGCGTGCCCGGGGTGACGACCAAAAGTGCACTCACCCCCGTGCCGTCGGGAGGGGTCGTGCAGTTGCGGCCGCATAGCGACCGCAAGTACACGAACCCCGTCCGCGTGCTGGGGGCGAGTGCACATATGGTCGCTGCCGGCAGCCCGGACCAGCGGATGGCGCAGGTCGCGGCTACCCAGCGGGGACGGATTAGCCATCAGCAGCTCCTGGCCGTGGGAATGTCCTGCAGGATGGTGCGCACCCGCGTGCGCCGCGGATCCCTGCATGTCCTTCATCGCGCCGTTTACGCCGTTGGTCACGCGGGCCTGGTCGAGTTCGGGGATGAAACGGCCGCCCTGCTCGCCTACGGACCCGGCGCCGCCCTGTCCCATCGCAGCGCCGCCTGGCTGTGGGATTTCATCCGGGAAGACCCCGAGGAGGTGCATCTGATCCTGTCGACCGGGGCCACCACCAAGAACCGGCCGGGGATCTATGTCCACCGCAGCCGAACGTTCAGCAGCGCTGAGGTGGTGATCCGGAAGGGTCTGCCCGTGGTCAAGCCGGCGCTCGCCGTGCTCCAGCTGGCGGAATACGGCCCAGAACGGGAGCTCGAAAAAGCCGTCGACGAGGCTCTGGCGGTGCGGGCGGTCAGCCGCACGAAAGCTGCGGGAGGACGCTGGCGGTGCATGGAAGGGGCCGGGTAGGGGCGCGGTGGCTGGCGGAGCTGATCGACGGGGCCGCCCTTCATCCGTGACCTGCTCTGAGGGCGAGGAGCGATTGCGAGCGCTGATCCTCGCCGCCAATCTGCCGGCGCCGGAGATGCAAGCGCCGATTCACGGCTTCACGGCCGACTTCTACTGGCCGGAGGCGGACTACGCGGTCGAGTTCGACGGCTTCGCCTTCCACAGCAGCCGCGCAGCCTGGCGCCGGGATCGGGTCAAGGACCGCACGTTCGCCGCGGACGGCATCCGCCTCGACCGCTTTACCTGGGAGGACATCACCGAGCACGAGCCGGCCACGATCGCGCACATCGCCCGCCAGCTCGCCGAGCGGACGCTGGTACGCAGTCAGCTGAGGCCGTTGCCCGCCTGAGCCGGGGTCAGCACCCGGAGGAGCACCGGAGGCCCGGCGGCGCGCGCCTGATACAGGCCGTAGGTGCGCACGGTCGAGTCTCCGTTGTTGCGGAAGGCGTAGGAACCGAGGACCGAGTCGCCGATGTGCGAGGCGGACAGCGCGCGCAGGACCCGAGCCCGGTCGTCCCCGCTCGAGCCGAGGCCGGCGATCGTCCGCAGCGCCAGCTGCATCGTCGCGTAACCGTAGGTGCCCCAGGGGCCCGGACTGGCGCGGCGCCCGTAGGCGCCGCGCCAGGCGGACAGCAGATCCGCCGTCGCCTGGAGACCGGCCGGGACGGCTGGGAACGTGCATTGCAGCGAGGCGGCCCCGGCTGCGGTCAGCCGGACGCGAAAAGCACGTCTGCCCAGGGCCGCCGCACACACCCGGTCCGAAGCGATGATCGGCGACCGGGGCAGTTCGGCGTGCAGGTCGCCCAGCACCGACGCCGCAAGCGGAGAGGGATTGCCGACGTAGGCCACGCACACGGGGAGCAGCGACCGCATGGTGAGCAGATACCGGCGCAACGCCGGATGAACCGCGGCCAGCGACATGGTGGACACGATCCGCAGCCCGTAACGAGCCCGTTCGGCCTCCAGCAGGCCGGCCAGCTCGTGGCCGTAGGACTGCAGCGAGTTGCTGTCGAGCACGGCCAGGTGGGTGCAGCCTGCGTCGCGCAGCGCGCTCAGCATCGCGGCCGCCTGGACAGCGTTGTCCGGCGCCAGGCGCAGGAAGGTGCGCAGGCGGGTTGGGTAGTAGCGCCCTGGCTCGCCCGGCCCGGTCACGTCGGACACACCCTGGGTCAAGCCGACGTATGGGCTCCAGGGACTGATCTGTGGAAGCCCGGCCTGGTTGAGGATCGGCAGCGAGATCTGGCTGGCCGCCGAGTCGAGATCGCCGATGTAGACGACCGCCCGTGGGTCGGTGAGTGCGCGCCGGGCGTTGGCCGCGGTCTGGCTGTAATCCCACGGCCCCTGCCCGCGGCGGGCGTCATCCAGCGAGCGATACTCGACCCGGAACGAACCAGCACGGCCTCCGGACTGGGTCACGGCCAGCTGGATGCCTCGGGCGATCGCTGTCCCCGCGGGCGCGGAGGGCCCGGTCAGCGGCAGGCTGGAATAGATGTCCACCACGCGGACACCGGGATGGACCTTGTGATGGCTGACCGTTCGCCGGTGGGATGAGCCACCGCCGCAGGCGGCGATCAGCCAGGCGAAGAGCGCGGCCAGGACGAGCGCTGCGGCCCGGCGGTGGATCAGCCGCCCTTCGCGCGCAGCGGCACGAGGCTGCCGCCCCGCAAGCGGCTGAACACGAAATCGGTCGGGCCGAGGCTCGAGTCACCGGCCGAGTCGATCGAGACCGGGCCCACCGCCGTGCTGAGCCCGCTCAGCTTGTGGAGGTCTCGCAACACCGTGGTGCGGTTGGTGGCTGAGCTGCCCGCGGTATGAAGTGCATGGACCACGGCCTGGATGGCGGCGAAACCGAACGCGGCCTGCGGACCGGGAGCCGCGCCGTATTTGGACTTGAACGCCGAAACGAAGGACTTGTCGCTGGTGGTGCCGACACCGGGCTGGGAGACGTAGATGGCGTGGAAGCTCGACCACCCGCCTGAGGCGAAGTTCACGCCGGCCAGCGCCGAGGGCAGGAACAGCTTGGCCGAGGCGCCGGTGCTCGACGCTCCGGTCGCGAAGTGATCCGCGGCGCTGACCGAATCGCCCGCGTAGAAGATGGCGTCGGCTCCGCTGGCGCTTGTGCTGGTCTGCAACCCGGCCGAGCCAGCGTCCGCGCGCACCGCAGCGTCGAGCGCCTTGGCGTAGTCGCTGCCGTCTCCGGGGGCCACGTACAGGGTCTTCACCCCCAGGCGCTTCATCTCATCCACCTGAGCGGTGGCCTCCTGGGCGCTGGTGGGCGAGATCCGGGCGAATGTGTGCCCGTAGGTGCCCGCCGCCTCGTAGTACTTGCCGGGAGATCCGGGGACGGCGCTGACGGCGTGAGTCAGCTCGACGGCGGTGTCGGTGGGGCTGACCTGGGGAAGATCGAGCGCGTTGGTGATGCCCAGCGTCTGCTCGGAGCCGCCGGGCTGGATCTCCCCGATGTAGGCGATCGCGCTCTCGTTCTGGATGGCGGTGCGGGCGTTGTCCGACACCTCCCCTCCGGACGCGGTCTCGCACTTGACCGACAGACTGGTGCCCGAGATGCTGCCGGTCAGCTGCTGGCAGGCCAGCTGCTCGGCATCCAACACCTGCTTCTGGACCGGATCCGCCGCGGGCGGGGCGCTCAGGTAGATGACCAGGGTGGTGCCCTTGGCCACGACCGAGCCGGATGAGGAGCTACCGGAGCTTCCGCTGGCGCTACACCCCGCGATCAGCGCCGCCACAGCCACGCCGGCACCCGCGAGCAGCACCCGCCGCCGTCGTCTTATCGGCACGTCAGTCTCGGCGGCGAGTCAGGTTCGGCACGACGTTGCGCGCCGCCACGGCGATCAGGACCGCTGTGACGGCGATCATGATCGAGTCGAATCCGGACACCTTCAGGGACCACAGGACGATCCAGATGGCCAGGCCGACGGTTGCGGTGACGATCACACCCATGCGACTGGATGCTAACCCACCGGGACCCAGATGGTTGAGTCCACGACCCCGCGTGCCGGATGAATCCGGATGATCGGCGCCGGTCATCGTCCTCGGTCTCGCCAATACCTCCAGTATTGACTTCGCCCTGCGTCCTTGACCGGCTTGATCCCCGGATCCCCCGGCCCCACGCGGCCGTGGAATCAACCATCTAGCGCAGCGCCGCGGAGAAGGAGGCCACCAGCGCCTTAACGCCGCCGACATCCTCTCCAGCCGCGCGCACGAGGCGCGAGCCGACGATCACCCCATCGGCGCCGGCCGCCGCGGCCGCCGCCGCCTGCTCCGGGGAGCCGATGCCGAAGCCCACCGCCACCGGCACGTCGGTGCTGGCCCGGACCCTGCCGATCACCGCGGCCAGGCCGCTGTCCAGGGCCGTGCGCTCGCCCGTCGTGCCGGTCACCGACACCGCGTACACAAAGCCGCGGGCTCGAGCCCCGATCGCGCGCAGCCGCTCGTCCGGCGTCGTCGGCGCCGCCAGCGGCACCAGCGCCAGGCCGGCCGCGTCGCAAGCGGCCGCCGCCGCCTCGCCTCCTCGAAGGGCAGGTCCGGGACGATCAGGCCGCTGATCCGGGCGCCGACGAGCATGTCGACGAACCGCTCCAGGCCGCGCGCGAGGATCGGGTTGGCGTAACACATCGCCACGACCGGCACCTGATCCGCGATCGCTCGCCCCACCTCCAGCGCGTCGTCCAAGCGGACCCCGCCGCGCAGCGCCGCCACGGCCGCCGCGTGGATCACCGGGCCGTCGGCCAGCGGATCTGAGAACGGGACCCCAGCTCGATCAGGTCGGCGCCGCCCTCGACGTAGGCCTCCGCCACCGCCCGGGAGTCCGCCAGGTCGGGAAGCCAGCCATCATGTAGGGCATCAGCGCGGCGCGGCGGCCCTCGGCTCGCGCCGAGGCAAATGCCTCGGCGATCCGCTCGATTCCGGTCATCGCTCAGGCGAGGCCCAGGCGATCCAGCGCCTCAGCCAGGTCCTTGTCGCCCCGCCCCGAAGGCAGATCAGATCGAGCTCGCTGTGCCCGCCGGTCCCAGCGCCCAGGCCAGGGCATGGGAGCTCTCCAGCGCCGGGATGATCCCCTCCAGCCGGGCCACCTGGGCGAACGCCGCGAGCGCCTGGGCGTCGGTGATCGCCACATACCGAGCCCGGCCCGTGTCCCGCAGCCAGGCGTGCTCGGGACCGCTGCCCGGGTAGTCGAGCCCGGCGGAGATCGAGTGGGCCTCCAGGATCTGCCCGTCCTCGTCCTGCATCAGCGCCGAAAAGGCGCCGTGCAGGACGCCCGCGACGCCGGCCGCGGTCAGCGGGGCGCCGTGGCGGCCCGAATCCAGCCCCTCCCCGGCCGCCTCGACGCCGATCAGCTGCACGTCGGCGTCCTCGAAGAAGGCGAGCGAAGATCCCGATCGAGTTGGAGCCGCCGCCGACGCAGGCGATCACCCGCTCGGGCAGCCGGCCGGCCTGCTCCAGGACCTGGGCCCGGGCCTCGTCGCCGATCACCCGCTGCAGGTCACGGACGATGCGCCGGATACGGCGCCGGGCCGACGCACGAGCCGATGATGTAGTGGAGTCTCGACGTTGGCGACCCAGTCCCGGATCGCCGCCGAGACGGCCTCCTTCAGCGTCCGGGCCCCGGCATCCACCGGCTCCACGTCGGGCCCCCAGCAGCTCCATCCGCTCGACGTTGGGCTGCTGGCGGCGCATGTCCTCGGTGCCCATGTAGACGACGCACTCCAGGTCGAGCAGCGCGCAGGCGGTCGCCGTGGCGACGCCGTGCTGGCCGGCGCCGGTCTCGGCGATGATCCGGCGCTTGCCCATCCGCTGGGCGAGCAGCGCCTGGCCGAGCGCGTTGTTGATCTTGTGCGCGCCGGTGTGGTTGAGGTCCTCGCGCTTCAGGTAGATCGGGTGTCCGGCCACCTCGCGCTGAGCCGCTCGGCCAGGTACAGCGGCGAGGGCCGGCCGACGTAGTCGCGCAGCAGCGCGTCTAGGCGCGTGGCGGAACTCGGGGTCGTCGCGGGCCTCCACCCACGCCGTGCTCGAGCTCGGCCAGGGCCGGCATCAGCGTCTCGGGCACGTACTGGCCCCCGTAGGGGCCGAAGCGGTGCTCGACGCTGACTCACGGGCGCTCACCGCGGCGAGTCGGCCGCCAGCGGCCGCCGCGAACTCCCGCATCAGCCGGTGATCCTTGCGCCCGGGCGCGCTCTCGACCCCGCTGGCCACGTCGACGGCGAACGGGTGGACGACCGCGATCGCGTCGGCGACGTTCTCCGGCGTCAGGCCGCCGCTCAGGATCAGCGGCACCGGCCACGAGCGCCGGGCCGCCGCCAGCTCCCAGGCGAACGTCTCGCCGGTCCCGCCGGGCACGCCGGGGACGTAGCTGTCGAGCAGGTGAAAGTCGGTGTGGAACGGCGCCAGCGCCTGGATGTCGGCGCCGCTGCGCACCCGCGCGGCCTTGATCACCCGGCAGCCGGTGCGGCGGGCCACCTCGCCGCAGAAGACCGGGCCCTCCTCGCCGTGCAGCTGGACCATCGTCAGCCCGACCGCGTCGGCTGGCCCGCCCACCTCGTCCAGCGTCGGGTTGACGAACACGCCCACGACCTCGGCCGGCGCTTGAGCGCGGCGGCGATCTCGACCGCGCCGGTCGGGCGTCGACGGCGCGCGGCGAGCGCGGCCAGAGGATCAGCCCGACCGCCCAGGCGCCCAGCGGCGACGGCCTGCTCGGCGTCCTCGAGGCGGGTGATGCCGCAGAACTTGATCGTGGGCGCTGGGTGGGGTCACGGCCACATCGTAGAAGCGCCGGCTAACCGCCGGCGCCGGCGAGCCCGCGGGCCGCCTCGATGTCGGGCGAGCGCATCAGCGCCTCCCCGACCAGCACGGCGTCGACTCCGGCGCGCGCCAGCTCGGTCGAGCTCGGCGCGGCGGCTGAACCCCGACTCGGCGACCACGATCGTGCCCGTCCGGGATCTGCCGGCAGCAGCTCGAAGGTGCGCGCCGATGTCGACCTCGAGCGTGGTCAGATCGCGGTTGTTGATTCCGATGATCGGCGCCTCGAGCGCGAGCGCGCCACGCTCGAGCTCGGCGCGCGTCGTGGACCTCGACAAGCGCGCTCGAGTCCAGCTGTGCCCGCGAGCTGGTGCAGCTGCGGCCAGCTCGGTCCGGCTCGAGCGCGGCGACGATCAGCAGGATCGCGTCGGCCCCGGCGGCCAGCGCCTCGTGCACCTGGTAGTCATCGACGATGAAGTCCTTGCGCAGGATCGGCAGCCGCGGCGACCTGGCGGGCCGCGGCCGAGGTCCTCGAGCGCGCCGCCGAAGCGCGGGCCCTCGGTGAGGACCGAGAGCGCGGCGGCGCCCGCCGCGCTCGTAGGCGGCGACGACGTCCTCCAGCGCGAGGTCCTCGCGGATCACGCCGGCCGACGGCGAGCGGCGCTTGTGCTCGGCGATCACCGACAGGCCCGGGCGCGGCCAGGGCGGCGGCTGAACGAGCGCGGTCGCCCGTGCTGGCGCGCTGGCGGCGGCCCGCTGCCAGCTCCGCGGCGGGACGCGCTCGCGCCGGGCGGCACCTGCTCACGGGTGCTGGCGAGGATTCGTCGAGGACGTTCACCGGCTCACGTCTCACGAAGTCGCTCGGCCGGCGGCGAGCTGCTGGGTGGCGCTGACGAACCGCTCGAGCGTGGCCTCCGCGGCGCCCGAGTCGATCGCCGCCTGGGCGGCCTCGGACGCCGTCGTACAGCGACTCGGCGACCGCCGCCCGCGTAGATCGCGGCGCCGGCGTTGAGCACCGCCAGGTCCCGGGCCGCGCCCGGCTCGCCGGCCAGGATCGCGCGCGTGATCGGCCGCGTTCTCGCGCCGGGTCGCCGCCCGGGGACCGATCCGGCGGGTGGCGGCGGCAGGCCGAGCTCCTCGGGGGTGACCGAGTACTCCAGGAGCTCACCGCCGGTGACCTCGACCACCTGCGTCGGGGCGCGAGATGCTCAGCTCGTCCAGCCCGTCCTCGCTGCAGACGAGCAGCGCGTGCTCGGGTGCCGAGCAGGGCCAGCGCGCCGGCCATCTTCGCCAGGTACTCCGGGTCGGAGACGCCGAGCAGCTGGCGGGTCGGCGCCGGCCGGGTTGGTCAGCGGACCGAGGAAGTTGAAGATCGTGCGCACCGCCAGCTCGCGGCGCACCGGAATCACGTAGCGGGTGGCCGGGTGGTGGGCCGGGGCGAACATGAAGCCGAAGCCGATCTCGTCGATGCAGCGCGCCACCGCGTGCGGGCCGAGGTCGATCCGCGCGCCGAGCGCCTCGAGCAGGTCGGCCGACCCGGACAGCCCGGTGGCCGAGCGGTTGCCGTGCTTGGCCACCGTGCAGCCGGCGCCGGCGGCGATCAGCGCCGCCGTGGTCGACACGTTGAACGTCCTGCGGCCGCCGCCGGTGCCCGCGGTGTCGAGCAGGTCCTCGTGGCGGGCGGGCACCGGGGCGGCGAACTCGCGCATCGTCTGGGCCAGCCCGGCCAGCTCCTGGACCGTCTCGCCCTTCGATCCGCAGCGCGATCAGGAAGGCGGCGATCTGGACCTCGGAGGCCTCGCCGGACATGATCTCGGCCAGCACCGCGGCGGTCTCGTCCTGGCTCAGGTCGTGGCCGTCGGCCAGCCGTCGATCGAGCTCGGGCAGGAGGTGGCTCATCGGGCGCGGCTCCAGGAAGTTGGCCAGCAGCTCGCGACCGTACTCGGTGAGGACCGACTCGGGGTGGAACTGGACCCCTTCGGCGGGCAGCTCGCGGTGGCGAACCGCCATCACCACGCCACCGCCGACGGCGCTGCGCTCGAGGACGTCGGGGAGCGCGGGGTCGGCGACCAGCGAGTGGTAGCGGCCGACCTCGAGCGGCTGCCGGCAGACCGCGGAAGATCGTCCGGCCGTCGTGCTCGATCGTGGTCGTCTTGCCGTGCACCGGGCTCGTGCTGGATCACCTTTCCGCCCCACGCCTGCACGAGCGCCTGGTGGCCGAGGCAGACGCCGAGCGTGGGGATCCGCGCCATCGGGAAGCGGCGCACCGCCTCCAGCGAGATGCCGGCCTCGTCGGGCGTGCACGGGCCGGGCGAGACGATCACCCGGTCATAGCCGCGGAGCAGCAGCTCGTCGACGGTGGCGTGGTCGTTGCGGACCACCTCGATCTCGTGGGCCGGGGCCCAGCTCGCCCAGGTACTGGACGAGGTTGTAGGTGAAGCTGTCGTAGTTGTCGATGACGAGGATCCGCGCGACGTCACTACGCCAGCTCGGGCTGGGCGCACGGCGAGCTCGATCGCCTGCAGCACCGCCCGGGCCTTGGCCACCGACTCCTCGTACTCCTAGTCCGGCTTGGCGTCGGCGACGGTGCCGCCGCCCGCCTGCACGTGGGCGACGCCGTCCTTGACCACGACGGTGCGGATGTGGATGCAGGTGTCGAGGTCGCCGGTGTAGCTGGCCTAGCCGATCGCGCCGCCGTAGCCGCCGCGCTTGACCGGCTCGAGCTCGTCGATGATCTGCATCGCGCGGACCTTGGGGGCGCCGGACAGGGTGCCCGCCGGGAAGACCGAACGCAGCGCTGCGAGCGCGCCGACGCCCTCCCGCAGGCGGCCCGAGACGTTCGAGACGATGTGCATCACGTGGCTGTAGTTCTCGACCACCATGAAGTCCTCGACCTTGACGCTGCCGTACTCGCACACCCGCCCGAGGTCGTTGCGGCCCAGGTCGACGAGCATCACGTGCTCGGCGCGCTCCTTGGGGTCGGCCAGCAGCTCCTCGGCGATCCGCGACGTCGTCCTCGGCGGTGGCGCCGCGCGGGCGGGTGCCGGCGATCGGGCGGGTGGTGACGCCGCCGGCCCTGACCGTGATCAGCGGCTCCGGGCTGGCCCCGGCGATCTCGAAGTCGCCGAAGTCCAGGAAGTACATGTACGGGCTCGGGTTGACGGCCCGCAGCCCCCGGTAGATCTGAACGCGCTCGACCGGGCACGGGCGCCGACCAGCGCTGGCGGGGACGACCTGGAAGGCGTCGCCGGCGCAGATGTACTCGATGATCCGGGCGACGTGGCCTCGAACTGCTCGCGGGTCATGTTCGAGTGAAACTGCGGCGCGCCCGGCCGACTGCGGTTCGGCCGGCGCGCGGCAACGGGGCGCCGAGCGATCGCCTCGGATCTCGGCGATCGCCTGCCTGGCCTCGCGCTTAGGACGCCCCGGGTCGTCGCCGGCGTAGACGTTGGCGATCACGGTCACCGTGCGCATGAGATGGTCGAACACGACCAGCGTGTCGGTGAGCATCAGCGCCAGATCAGGAGTCCCCAGCGGATCGGGGTTGGGCGCGCCGAGCGGCTCGACGGTGCGGACCAGGTCGTAGGCGAACATCCCCACGGCGCCGCCGGCGAACGGCGGGAGATCCGGCAGCCGGCCGGCGCCCGGGAGCGGGCCAGCTCGGCGGCGGCCAGCGCGTACGGGTCGCCGGGATCACCCAGCGACCAGCGCAGCACCTTGCGGGGGCGGATCGCCGATGAACGAGTAGCGCCCGACACGCCCCTGCTCGGCCGATTCGAGCAGGAACGCCGGCCGCCCGGGATTGGCCGCGCGCAGCTTCAGGAACGCGGAGACCGGCGTCTCGGTGTCCTCGATCAAGGTCTCGTGCGAGCGGGACCAGGTCGTACTCGGCCAGCGAGCGCGCGTCCAGCTGACGGCGGGGTCAGCGCCGGCGCTCATCGCCGGCGACGGCCATCGAGCACGCGCTCGGCGTCGGCGAGGCTGAGGTTGCGGCTGGCCAGCAGAACGGACAGGTGGTAGAGGACGTCGGCGGCTTCCTCGGCCACGCGCTCGTCGGACTCCTCGCGGGCGGCGCGGGCGACCTCCTCGGCCTCCTCCTGCACCTTTTCGCCGATGTGCTCGGGGTCGGCCAGCAGCGCTGCCGTGTAGGAGCCGTCGGGCTTGGTGGCCGCGCGCGGCGCGATCGTGCGCTCCAGCGCGGGAAGGACCTCGAACGGCGCCTGGTCGGCTCCGAGGTCGCCGCGGTGAAAGCAGGTGCGCTCGCCCGTGTGGCAGGCCGGTCCGCGCGGCTCGACCAGCGCCAGCAGCGCGTCGCCGTCGCAGTCGTAGCGGATCGCCTTGAGCGTCTGGGTGTTGCCCGGAGGTCGCGCCCTTGTGCCACAGCTCCTGGCGCGAGCGGCTCAAGAAGTGCATCTCGCCGGTCTCGCGGGTGCGGCTTCAGCGCCTCGGCGTTCATGTACGCGAGCGTCAGCACCTCGCCGCTGCGCCAGTCCTGCACCACGCAGGGAACGAGCCCCCGCTCGTCGTAGTTGATCTCCGAGTCGTCCACCGGGGACGGGGATTCTAGTGTCGCCTCGCCGCAACGACCGGCGGCCCGCCCGGGATCCCGAGCGGGCCGCCTTGACGTCGTCTCAGCCGTCGACTACTGCTGGTGAACGTCGACGGTGACGTTCTTGAACCGGTTGGCGGCCTTGTGGATCTTGGGCGCGTGCTGCGTCCAGATTCCGTAGTACTCGCCGCTGATCCGGTTGCCGGTGATCTGGAGGTGCTTCAGCGCGGTCGTGGCGCTGAACACGATGATCCCGGCCTTCTGGGTCACGCCGGAGCTCGAGTCCCCGGTGGAGCCGTCGTTGTGGAACGTGTTGGAGATGACCTTGTTGCCGTTGAAGTACTGACCGGCAACGTGACTGTGCAGGACGAAACCGCCCTGGCCATCGCCGTTTGCGATGTTGTCCGTGACGACGTTGTCGTAGACGGCGCCACCGGCCTGCGGGGCGGCCATCAGAATGCCCGCTCCCTGGCCCTTGGTGCCGTTGCCGTCGGACACGTTGTGCGAGATCGTGTTGTTGTAGATCCCGCCCTTGCGCTTGTGCAGCCGGCCGCCCGTGTAGGCGGTGGTGCTGTGGCTGGCGATCGTAATCCCGCAGTCGTACAGGTTGTCCAGCACGCGGTTGCGGGTGATGACGTTGCCGTGCGTCGGGCCCATCTCGTCGGTGAGCAGGATCCCACCGCTGTTGCCCTTGACGACGTTTCCGCTGACCTTGGAGTACGACACGGTCTGCAGATGCAGGCCTTCGCCGCAGTCCCCGGGTACTGAGCCCTGGGCCGTGCACTCGCCCGTCAGGGTCGACAGGGCGCTGCCGGCGTCGTTGTTCTTGACCACGTTGCCCGTGATCTTCAGCCGCGAGGTCCTGGTGGCCAGGATGCCCTCGTTGAGGGCGTTCTCGGTCACGAAGCCGCTGACGTGGCTGCCGGCCGCCTTGGCGCCCGAGATGAGGACGGCGTTGGCGTGGCCGACGGCGTCGATCACCGGCTTGCCGTTACCCAGCAGCTTCAGATCCTTGGAGATCGTGACCTGCTCGTCGTAGGTGCCGGAGGCGACGGTGATCAGATCGCCGCGCTTGGCCTTCGTGACGGCGGCGGTGATCGTCTGGCACGCCTTCTTCTTGGTGGTGCAGGAGTTGCTGTCGCTGCCCTTGGCGGCGCTCACGTACAGCGTCTTGGCCATCGCAGGTGCCGCGGCGACGATTCCGATCATCAGAACCGCGGCCGTCAGCAGCGAGACCCTCCTGAGAGAGATGTGGATTCTCAACGTTGCTCCTTCATTCGTGTGCCCAGCGCCCCGGTTGGGGCGCTGGTCCGTGCCCTGCCCCGGTCAAAGGACGCAGCTGGTCCGTCTGACGGACCCTTCCCCCAACGTGTGAAGGCGCCAAAAGTTATGGTCCGGGCCCCTAAAGGCTCTTAAAGGGTGCTTTGGGGAGAGCGCCGGGGCGGGAGAGGCGCGCTGATGGCCCGGCTACTCGATCCCGAGGCGGTCGAGCAGCCGCTCGTCGCCGCGCCAGTGGCGGCGGACGCGCACCGACAGCTCCAGATGCACGCTGGGCGCCGAGCTCGCGCTCGATCGCCGGCGCGCCGCGATCCCGATCGACTTGATCATCCGGCCCGCCGGCGCCGATCAGGATCCCCTTCTGGGACTCGGTCTCGATCAGCACCACGGCCTCGATCCGCACCAGGTCCGGCGCGGGACTGCTCGATCTCCTCGATCTCCACCTCGACCGCGTGCGGCACCTCCTCGCGCGTGCGGGCGAGCACCTGCTCGCGCACGAGCTCGGCGAGCATGCACGGACTCGGTCTGGTCGGAGCGCTGCGCGGCCGCGAAGTAGAACGGGCCCGGCGGGCAGCAGCGCCGACGAGGTGCTCGACCAGCGCCGGCACGCCGGCGCCGGTGCGCGCCGACACGGGGAAGATCTCCTCGGCCAGGTCCAGCTCGGCGGCGGCCTGCAGCGTCGCCGCGGTGCGGCGCCTGGTCGGCCCGGTCGACCTTGTTGACCGCGATCACGACCGGGACCGGGCGCCGCGCGCAGCAGCTCGGCGATGAACCGGTCGCCGGGTCCGATGCCCTGCTCGGCGTTGACCACGAGCAGGCAGCCGTCGGCGTCGGCGAGCTCGCGCTCGACCCGCCGCTGCATCCGCTCGGTGAGCGCGTCGCGGGGGCGCTGCACGCCCGGCAGGTCGACGAGCACGAGCTGCCAGTCGGGCCGGTGGCCACGCCGCGGATCGCCCGGCGGGTCGTCTGCGGCTTGTCGGAGACGATCGCCACCTTGGCGCCGACGATCGCGTTGGCGAGCGTCGACTTGCCGACGTTGGGGCGCCCGGCGAGCGCGATGAAGCCCGACCGCGTCGTGCGCGGCGACGCCACGTGCGGCTCGCGTCACTCGCGACCCAGCGCATCAGCTCGGCCTGGAGCGCGAGCATCTCGCCCTCGTCGGTCTCGTGGTCCATCCCGGTCAGGTGCAGCGCGCCGTGCACGACCGCCTCGCGCAGATCCTCGGTGTGCGTCGGGCAGATGACGATGTCGCCGAGCTCGCGCGGGCCCGGCGCTGACGCCGTCCTCGTCGACGCCGAACGAGAGCACGTCGGTCGGCGCGTCGATCCGCCGGTGCTCGCGGTTCAGCTCCCGGATCCGCTCCTCGTCGACGAACTCGATCGCCACGTGGCCGTCCTCGATCCCGGCCGAGGACAGCGCCAGCGCGCACAGCTCCTCGACCTCGACCGCGGTCGGCGCCGTCAGCCGCGAGCGACCTCGATCCCGATCACCTCGACGTCGAGCACTGCGGCGTCACGCCCGCTTACGCGGCCGCAGCTCGGGCGCCAGCCGCTGGGCGTGCTCGTTGTAGGCGGCGACGATCCGCCGCACCAGCTTGTGGCGGACGACGTCCTCCTCGCCGAAGCGGACGAACTCGATCCCCTCGACCTCCGTCGAGGATGTCGCCGACGACCACCAGCCCCGAGTCCTGCTCGCGCGGCAGGTCGATCTGCGTGATGTCGCCGGTGACGACCATCTTCGAGTTGAACCCGAGCCGGGTGAGGAACATCTTCATCTGCTCGGGGCTCGTGTTCTGGGCCTCGTCGAGGATGATGAAGCTGTCGTTGAGCGTGCGGCCGCGCATGAACGCCAGCGGCGCCACCTCGATCACGCCGCGCTCCAGGTGCTGGCGACACGCGCTCGGGCTCGAGCATGTCGTGCAGCGCGTCGAACAGCGGCCGCAGGTACGGGTCGACCTTGGCCATCAGGTCGCCGGGCAGGAAGCCGAGCCGCTCGCCGGCCTCGACCGCCGGGCGGGTGAGGATGATCCGGTTGACCTCGCGGCGGCTCAGCGCCGCGGCGGCCAGCGCGACCGCCAGGAACGTCTTGCCGGTGCCGGCCGGGCCGATCCCGAACGTGATCGTGTTGTGGCGGATCGAGTCGACGTAGCGCTTCTGGTTGACCGTCTTGGGCGCGACCTTGGTCGCGCGGTGGCGCCACACGACGTCCTCCAGGATCCGCGACGGGCGACTCGTGCTCGTCGAGCGCGCGCGTCACCGCCTCGATCGTCCCGGGCGCGATCTCGTGGCCCTGGGCGATCAGCTCCGACAGCTCGCGGACGACCGCCGCGGCCGCCTCGACCGCCGCGTCGCCTCGCCCTCGAGCGTGAGCACGTTGCCGCGCAGGAAGACGTCGCAGTCGAGGTGGCCCTCCAGCGTCCGCAGCACGGCGTCCTCGCTGCCGGCCAGCTCGGCCGCGACCGCGTTGTCGAGCTCGACTGCTTGCGCATCCGTTCGCCTACGGCAGCTCAGCGCCTCCCGGACGCGCGCCGACGCGCGCTTGCCGTCGGCCCGGCCGCCGGCGCTTGGCCATCACGGCCTTCATCACCTGGCCCATGTCCTTGCGGGCTGGCTGGCGCCGGTCTCGGCGATCGCCGCGCGCGACGATCGCGTCGAGCTCGGCGTCGTCGAGCTCGGCCGGCAGGTAGGTCTCGATCAGCTCGCCTCGGACTCCTCCTGCTCGGCGAGCTCGGGCCGGCCGCCGTCGCGGAACTGCGTGGCGGCCTCGAGCCGGCGCTTGCGCTCGCGGCGCAGCACGGCCAGCTCGTCGTCGCCGCCCTCCTTGGCGGCCTTCTGCAGCTCGGACAGCACCAGCCGCAGCGCGCCGACCCGCTCCTTCTCGCCAGCCTTCATCGCGCTGGTCATGTCGGCGCGAACCTGTTCGATGAGCGTCATCTCGCTTCTCAGGATAGCCCCGCGACGTCGCCGCGGCAGCTCGCACCTGATCCCGTCCGCGTGCAGCTCCACGCAGATCGGACGTCGACGAGCTGCGCCCCGCGCGCGGCCGCGCCGGCGGGCAGGTAGCAGCGCGTGTAGTCGGCGGTGTAGCCCGAGCACTGCGTGTCGGCGACCTTGTCGACCAGCACGCGCTCGCGGGCGCCCGAGCTTGGCGGCCCGGTGGTGGCGCGAGCGGACCTCGGAGCGCGCCGCGCAGCGCCTGCGAGCGGCGCTTCTT
Organism: uncultured Solirubrobacterales bacterium; assembly: GCA_963744525.1. Taxonomy (GTDB): domain Bacteria; phylum Actinomycetota; class Thermoleophilia; order Solirubrobacterales; family Solirubrobacteraceae; genus Palsa-465. The sequence goes on from CAVUTV010000014.1 coordinate 98,770, forward strand.
CTCCTCGGGCGAGACGCGGTCGCCGAGCGCCGGCGGCGGCCGTGCCCGGGCCGGGGCGAGTACGGAGAACACGTGCACGCGGGTGATCCCGGCGGCGTCGACGCGCGTCCAGCGTGCGCTGCGAACGCCGCGCTCGTCCTCGGTCGGGAAGCCGACGATCACGTCGGTCGTGACGTTCACGTGCGGCGCGGCGCCCGCACGCCGGCGATGTGCTCGAGGTACTCGGCCGCGTCGTAGTGGCGGCCCATCGCCGCGCAGCACCTCGTCGTCGCCGGACTGCATCGGCACGTGGAGGTGCGGGCAGACCTTGGGCTCGGTCGCGAGCGCCTCGAGCAGCGAGTCCTTGACGTGGATCACCTCGACGCTCGAGAGCCGCACGCGCTCCACGCCCGGGACGCGCGCGACCTCCACCATCAGCTCGCCGAGCTCGAGGCCCCGCTCGGGATCGCGGTAGTCGCCGACGCTGATCCCGGTCATCACCATCTCCGGCTGGCCGCTGCGCACGCGCCGGCGCACCTCGGCCAGCACCGCGCCGGCCGGGCGCGAGCGGGCGCCGCCGCGGACCGTGGGGATGATGCAGTAGGCGCAGTGGCAGTCGCAGCCGTCCTGCACCTTGACGAAGCCGCGCGTCCGCTGCGTCGGACTGCTCGGCGCGGCGTGGCGGGCGAGCACGTCGTGCTCGACGTCGGCGCAGCCAGCCACGCTCAGCGCCGATCGCGGCGGCGACGTCGTCGGCGGTGCCGACGAACGGCGTGACGCGCGGCGTCGATGTCGGCGAACTGGCCGGCGTTGAGGTTGGCCGCGCAGCCGGCCACGTACACCTCGCGCGCGGTCCGCAGCGACCGGCGCACCGACTGGCGGGACTTCGCCTCGGCCTCGCGCGGTGATGCAGCACGTGTTGACCACGTGCAGCTCGGCCTCGGCCTCCGGCACCTCGGTGTGCCCGGCGGCCAGCAGCGCCTGCGCGGGCGAGCATCACGTCGGCCTGGGAGACCTTGCAGCCGAGGAACTTGACCGCGAACGTCGACACCGGATCGACGTTACCGGTCCCGGCGCCTGCGGCGACCCGGCTGGCCGCCGCAGGCGCCAACCCGCCCTGGGATGTCAGCGCTCCGGGGCGAGCCGTGCCCGCGAGGGATCGCTCCGCCGCTAGCGCACGCCGCCCCCAACCGGGCGTCCCCGAACTCCTCGGCGGACGTGGCGGGCACTGTCCTCGTGACGGTGCGCTGGGAGAGGAGAGAGCTCAGCGGCAAAGCCAACCGAGGCTTGGGCCGCGGCACGACGACGTCGAGCAGTTGGCCACCGAGGGTCACGCCGATCGCGAGCGGATTCGGCACTTGTGTTCACCTCCTTCGACAAGGGTTGCGCGATGAGAGGATCCCCGTCCGGGTGTGAAGCGGCATCGGCCAGATGGACAGGATTCCGGGGCGGGGCGTTATCCAACTGCAGGGCGGGGTCACCGGTCGAACAGCCGCGATGAAGGAGGCGCGGATCGGTGTTCCTGCGCGCAACTCATCGGAGCGACACGGTTGATTGCGCGCTCGGACACGTTTTTCGTGATCCAGCGCGCAATCAACCGGCGTGACAGCGTCTGATTGCGCGCTCAGACACGTTGGCCCGGGCGGCCGACCCTTCATCGCGGCAGTTCGACAGAGCCGACTAGTCCCGGGCAGCGCCCCCGCTGGGCGCTCTTCAGGGGCGGCGGCGCCGGCCCCTCCAGCGGGGCGGATGGCCCAGCTGCCCCAGCTCGGCGATGTCCCGGGGGAAGATGAACTCGGTCGTCCAGTCGGCGATCAGCCGGGACTTGCGATCCAGGCCGGGCATCCAGGCCAGGTGGTAGAAGCGGCAGATCGCCCAGGCCAGGAAGCCGCGGACGCGGACGCCCATCAGGTTCGCCACCGCCTTGTGGCGGCCGAGCTCGGCGAACGAGCCGAGGGTCTTGAACGTGAACGGCTTGACCTGGCCGCGGGCCCCGAGCGTGGCCGCGACGTTCTTGCCAGCAGCTTGCCCTGGCGGATCGCGTGCTGCGCTGTGGGCGGGCACGGCTGCCCGGGCCGCGCCGGGTCGGGGATCGCGGCGACGTCGCCGACCGCCCACACGTTGTCGTAGCCGGGCACGCGCATCTACTCGTTGCAGACGATTCGCCCGCCCTCCAACTCGCAGGCCCATCTGCTCGGCCACCGGGCTCGCCTTGACGCCGGCCGTCCAGCAGACGGTCCGGGCTGGGATCATCTCGCCGTTGGAGAGGACCACCGAGTTGTCGTGCACCTCCTTGACCTGCGTGGAGAGACGGAAGTCGATCCCGCGGCGCTCCAGCAGCTCGACCGTGAACTTGGCCAGCTGGGGCTGGATCTCCGGCATCACGCGCGGCGGCGGCATCGACCAGCATCCAGCGCATCCCGACCTCGCGACAGCGGGGATAGCGCTTGATGATGTCGTCGGCGAAGTCGGCCAGGTAGGCGACACCTTCCAGCCCGGCGTAGCCGCCGCCGACGAACACGAACGACAGCCAAGGCTTGCGGGCCTCCGGGTCGTCGATCCCCTCGGCCAGCTCCAGGTGGCGGACGACCCGGTTGCGCAGCGCGATGGCCTCGGCGATCGTCTTGAAGCCGATCGCGTGCTCGACCAGGCCGGGGATCGGGAAGGTCCGCGACACCGAGCCCAGGGCGATGATCAGCTGGTCATAGCTGTAGTCGATCGCCTCGCCGCTGATCATCTTCACCTTGAGGATGTTGCGATCCGGTTCGCCGCCCGTCACCCAGCCCATCCGCAGCTCGGTCCGCTTCAGGTGCTCGCGCAGCGGGACCACGACGTGGCGTGGATCCAGCGTGCCGGCCGCCGCACCTGGCAGGAGCGGCGCATACAGCATGAAGTTGACGTCGTTGATCAGGGTGATGCGGACGTCGGGCGGGGCCAGCTTCTCCAGCTTCTTGGCCGTGTAGTAGCCGCCGAACCCGCCTCCGGCGATGACGACGTCGCGGACCACGCCTGCCACCCTACCCTGCCCGTGCAGCGGTCAACTGCAGCGCCGCCCATTCGCCACGCACGCGCCGATCATCCTCGCGTAGCCCGACTCCGGCGAACGCCTCAGCGATCGAGTCGGCCTCCCGCTCGAGCAGCCCGCTCGCGATCACCCGCTCAGGCGGCTCCGCCACCCCCCGCGCCAGCTGCGAGCACCAGGTCAGCAGCAGCGGTCCGAGCAGGTTGGCCAGGACCAGCGGCGCAGCGGGCACCGGCGCGGAGCGCAGATCGAAACGGCGAGCCGAGACCGTCTCCGCGACTCCGTTCACCGAAGCGTTCTCCAGGGTGGCCTCGACAGCCAGGGGATCGAAGTCCAGCGCCAGCACCGAACCCCAGCCGAGCCGGGCGGCGGCGATCCCCAGCACGCCGGAGCCACACCCAAGGTCGACGACCGCCGGGGCCTCCGCAGAAAAGCCGGTGGTCTCAAAGACCACCGGCCGCTGAAGGTCGAGAAGCAGCTCCAGGCAGAGGCGCGTCGTGGCGTGGGCGCCGGTCCCGAACGCACGGCCCGGGTCGATCACCAGGTCGAGGCCGACCTCGGGGCGCGGCGGCTCCCAGGGGGGCCGGACGACGAGCCGGTCGCCCAGCACCAGCGGCCGGTGGAATTCCCGCCAGCGCTCGGCCCAGTCGTCGGCCACTTCGCTGGTGGTGACCTCGACCAGGGCGCCCCCGACCGCCGCGCGCAGATCGGGCAGGCCCGGCAACTCGCCCGGAGGACCGTAGACCGCGTACTCGACCGTCTCCGGGTCGACATCCACCTCCTCGACGCCGCCGGGCGCCAGCTCGATCAGCTCGGCCAGAGCGAGCTCCGCCTGCTCCCGGCGGACCCGAATGGCGAGGCGGATCACCCGCCGAAGGCGCGGCGGATCTTGGCGAACACGCCCTCGTCGCTGCGGAGGTTCTCCTCGGTCATCGACCCGGCCAGCCGCTCATACAGCTCGCGCTGCTCGTGTCCCAGCCGGCGCGGCACGATCACGTTGACGAGCACCCGCAGGTCCCCGTGGCGGCGTCCGCGCAGGGCGGGCATGCCCTTGCCCCGGAGGACCAGGGTCTCATGGGGCTGGGTGCCGGCGGGAATCTCCAGCTCGATCGGATCGTCCAGGGTGGGCACCTCCACCGTCGTGCCCAGCGCGGCGGTGGGCCTGAGATGTCCACCGCCGTCAGGAGATCGTCGCCGTCGCGGACGAACCGCGAATCCTCCCGCACCCGGATCAGCACGTAGAGATCGCCGGGCGGGCCGCCGCGCTCGCCGGCGTGACCGCGCCCGGAGACACGGATTCGCTGCCCGTCAGCGATGCCGGCGGGCACCTCGACGGACACGCGCTGATGGTCGACCCGCCGGCCGCGCCCGTCGCAGCGCTCACACGGGGTCTGGGGGATCTTGCCCTCGCCACCACAGCGATCGCAGGCAGTCGTTCGCATCACCTGACCGAACGGCGTGCGGGCGACGCTGCGCAGCTGCCCGGTGCCCTCGCACTGGGGGCAGGTCTCGATCGGAGTGCCGGGCTCGGCGCCGTTGCCGTGGCAGCGCTCGCACAGGACGATCGCCTCGTACCCCACCTCGACGGTGGTGCCGTGCGCGGCGTCGCCGAGCTCGATCTGGGCCGAGACCGCCACGTCGGCGCCCTGGGTGGGGCCGCTGGCCCGGCCGCCTCCGAAAGCGTCGCCGAACAGGCCGCCGAACGCGCCACCCGCGCCGCCGCCACCGCCTCCGAAGAACGCTTCGAAGATGTCCGCCACCGACCCGAAGCCCTCGAAGTTGGGGGCGTAGCCGCCGCTGCGCAGCCCCTCATGGCCGTAGCGGTCGTAGGTGGCGCGGCGATCGGAGTCGGAGAGCACCTCGTAGGCCTCGGCGGCCTGCTTGAACTTCTCCTCTGCCTGGGGGTCGTCCGTGTTGACGTCGGGATGGAGCTCCCGGGCCAGGCGGCGAAAGGCCTTCTTGATGTCGGCCTCGCCGGCGTCGCGGGAGACACCGAGGACCTCGTAGTAGTCGCGGGGGGGAGTCGAGGCGCTCATCGCTCGTCGTAGACCTCGGCGACGAAGCTCGACAGCTTGGCTGCCGCCTCTCGGACGGCGCTGATGGCGCGCGGGTAGTCCATGCGCAGCGGGCCGATCACCGAGACCGAGCCCAGGTTGCGCTGCGGCAGCCCGTAGCCGGCCGCCACCAGGGCCAGGGAACGGAGCTCGGGCTGGTCGTTCTCGGTGCCGATCCGGACGAGGACGTCAGGCGAGCCGAGGTACCGGCGCAGGACGCTGAGCAGGGTCACGCGGCGCTCCAGCATGTCCATCAGCGCGTTCAGCTCAAAGACGTCGCCCTGCTGTTCGAAGCGGAGCAGGCGGCTGGCACCGTCCACATACAGGGTCTCCTGAGCCGATTCCGCCACGTCGGTGAAGACCGGAGCCAGGGCCCCGAGGAAAGCCGCCTCGCGATCGGACAGCGAGGGGTCTCGCAGGCGCTGATGCAGCATGCGAGCGCCCAGGCCGATCCCAACCAGGCGCTCGTTGAGGTAGGCCGCGGCCCAGTCGGCCAGGCCCGGGTCGACAGGCCGGTCGAACGTGAACAGGCGCTTGGTCACACCGCCGGTGGAAGTGATGACGACCACCATCAACACCTGCGGCTGGAGCGCCAGAACCTCCACGCGGCGGATGCTGGAGGTCTCGATCGGCGGCGCGGTGACGATCGCCAGGAGGTCTGTGACCTGGCTCAGGGCCTCGGTGGTGATGCGCATCGCCTCGTCGAGCTCCCCCTTGACCAGGGTGAGCGAGAGCTGGGGAGCGGGGGCAGGTTCGTGGCTGGCCAGCACCCGATCGACGAAGTACCGGTAGCCGGCCTCGGTGGGCACGCGGCCGGCGGAAGTGTGCGGGTGGGCCAGCAGTCCGAGCTCCTCCAGACTGGCCAGCTCATGGCGGATCGTGGACGGCCCCCACTCGAAGCCGGCGCTGAGCGCCTTGGAGCCCACGGGTGCTCCCTGGTCAAGGTATCCCTCGACCACCCTGCGCAGAACGAGCTCCTGACGTCCGGTGAGCATCGTCTCCGATTCTATGAAGGGGTGGGGCGGGCTCAGTCCGAGGCGATCGTGGCCACGCCGTTGCGGATGATCCGCTTCCCGGCCTGGGCCGCCTCCAGCTTGGCCACGAACCGGCCCTCCTGCTCTGCCGCCTCGACCTGGCCGGTGACGACGATCTCCTCGTTCAGCTGCCCCATGCCGCGGAATTCGACCTTCAGGGATTTCAGGCTCTCTGGGCCGCCGGCCGCCTCTGTCACGGCCCGGGCAACCTGGGCCATCGCCCACAGCCCGTGCAGGATCCGGCCGGGCAGCCCGACCTGCTTGGCGAAGTCCTCGTCGAGGTGGATCGGGTTGAAGTCACCTGAAGCCCCGGCATAGCGGTAGGTGACGTACGGGTCGGGGGTGACCTGGAGCTCGATCTGATCGTCCGGATTCATGCCTCGGATACCCCTCGGATGATGTTGGTCCAGGTGCCCACGCACACTGTCTCGCCGCGCTGGTTGACCGAATCGGTCCGGAACTCGTAGAAGGCCAGCTCGCTGCGCTGGCGTATGTCGGTGATCTCCGCCGTCGTGCTGATCTCATCTCCGGCCACCACGAGTCCGTTCCAGTGAAACTCCTGCGCGCCGTGAACGAGCATCGCGAAGTTGATCTGCAGCTCGGGGTCGAACAGCACCGGGCCGAGCATCCGCCCGGCGTACACGACAGCGAACATCGGCGGAGCCACGAGGTCGGAGTAGCCGGCCGCGAGGGCCGCCTCCAGGTCGTGGTGCAAGGGGTTGGTCTCCCCCACCGCGGAGGCGTATTCGCGGATCTTCTCGCGCCCCACGGCGTAGTCGAGCGCCGGGTAGGTCTTGCCGATCTTGTCGGTGGGAAGCGCCACGGGCCGGGAGTCTCTCAGAAGATCGTGGGGACCGAGCCGCCGTCCACCGACCACGCGGCCCCGGTCACGTTGGCGGCCTGCTCCGAACACAGGAACGCGATCACCGCCGCGACTTCGTCCTCGCTGCCGAGCTTCCCGCGCGGGGTGCGCGAGGCCATCTGCTCCATCACCTGTTCGCGGGTCTGACCGCCGCGCGCGGCCACCTGATCGGCCAGCCCGTCCGCAACCAGCCACATGTCCCCCTCGATCGCGCCCGGCGCCACGGCGTTGACGAGCACGCCCTGGTCTGCGAAGCGGTCAGCAAACGCGCGAGAGAGCGAGAGCTGGGCGGACTTGGTGACCGAATAGGCCATGTCCAGGGTGCCGCTGGGGCGCTTGGCCGAGGAGCTGGTGACGTTGACGATCCGTCCCCAGCCCTGGGCGGCCATGATCGGCGCCGCGGCGCGCATCAGCCGCATCGAGGCCATCACGTGCAGGTCCCATTGCTGCTGCCAGTCCGCGTCGGTGAGGTCGTTGAGATCACGCGTGCCGGTGAGGCCGGCGTTGTTGACCAGCACGTCGAATCCGCCCAGCTCATCGGTCGCCGCGGCGCGGACGCGCTCGGCGGCGTCCGGGTCGGTCAGGTCCAGGGTCACGGCGCTCGTGGCCGGCGCGCCGGCCTCGAGACAGGCCTGGGTGACGCGGGACAGCGCGTCGCGCCGGCGCCCGACCAGCAGCAGCTTCGCCCCTTCCGCCGCCAGCGCGCGAGCGGTGGCCGAGCCGATCCCCCCGGACGCTCCGGTGATCACGCAAACCCGTCCGCCGAGGCCTAGATCCATTCGCCGGCGATTGTGGCAGGCGTAAAGATCACTGAATCGCTGTACAAGAGGAGTAGATTTGAAAGTGACGAAATTAGGCGAAAGGAGACCGACTTATGAGCCTTTCTCTGGGGGATACTGCCCCTGACTTCCAGGCTGAGACCACCCAGGGTCCGATCAGCTTCCACGACTGGATCGGGGATTCCTGGGCCGTGCTGTTCTCGCACCCCAAGGACTTCACCCCCGTGTGCACGACCGAGCTGGGCTACATGGCTCGCATCCAGCCGGAGTTCGAGCGTCGCGGCGTGAAGATCATCGGCCTGTCGGTCGACCCCACCGACAAGCACTCCGACTGGGTCAAGGACATCGAGGAGACCCAGGGCGCGAAGGTCAACTATCCGATCATCGCCGACACGGACTTCCAGGTGGCCAAGGCCTACGGGATGCTGCCCGCCGACGTGAGCGGCGACCCCGGTTCGCGGACGCCGGCGGACAATCAGACCGTCCGCAACGTGTTCGTGATCGGGCCGGACAAGAAGATCAAGCTGATCCTCGTGTACCCGATGACCACCGGGCGCAACTTCGACGAGGTCCTCCGCGTGATCGACTCCCTGCAGCTGACGGCCAACCACAAGGTGGCGACGCCCGCGCAGTGGAAGCGCGGCGACAAGGTGATCATCGCGGGCTCGGTCAACAACGACCAGGCCAAGGAGATCTTCGGCGAGTGGGAGGAGCCCAAGCCCTACATCCGGATCGTTCCGGACCCCACTGCGTAGAAAGGGATCACCGGGGCGGCCGACTTTGAGTTCGGCCGCCCCGCCCTACCGGGTGCTCTCTTTGCCGCGACCCGCCCGGGTCAGCGTGTCTGGGCGCGCAATCAAAGTCGGTTGACCCGTTGATTGCGCGCTGGAACACGAAAAACGTGTCTGAGCGCGCAATCAACGCCCTCGCGCGGTTGATTGCGCGCCAGAACACCATTCGGCCCGTGGTTCACCGCGGCAGGCCGTCCTCGACTCCCGTCTCGGCGCCTCACCCCGGGCGGGCGGGTGGCTGCGCTGGCCCTAGCCGGGTCGCACGCCTGCAGGATCTTTTCCGCCGAGCATCGGGGGGCGGTAATCTGAAGGTCATGGCGAGACGTTCATCCCTGCTGGCTTCGGACGCCGATCGGGAGCGTGTCGCTGATCGCCTGCGCCAGGCTTCCACGGAAGGCCGGATCCTGGCCCATGAACTCGAGGAGCGGGTGGCACGTGTGCTTCGCGCTCGGACCTACGGCGAGCTCGATGAAGTCGTATCGGATCTGCCGCGCACCGACAGTCCGACCCGCCGGGGTCCGCGCGGGCTGACGTTCGCGCGCTCCCACCCGTTGACTGCGGTCGCCGTGCTGGTGATCGCCACACTCGTGCTGTTCGTGACCGCCGCCGTGATCGCCCTCTCAGGGGTGTGGCTGTTGTTCCTGATCGTGTTGGTGGCACGTCTCGGCGGACGCGGGCGCCCGGGCAGCCCTCACCGTCGCGGCGGCTACGGCGGGCGTCCCAACGGGAGCCGTCCCTATGGCGCGCGCCCGTATGACGGGCGGCGCGGTCGCTACCCGTACTGGGTTCGCTAGTCCCCTCCTGAGCCTTACCTGGTGAGCTCCGGCGAGCTGTACGCCGGCCCGGAGTGCGGTGCTCCGGTTTCTGGAAGAACCGTTTTAGCTGGGGCGGCGTAGACGATGGTCTAGGTAATGCCTAGACCCTTGATCGTTTGAGACTGCACCTTCGGCACTACCCCCCCGGCTCGGTTTGGACGTAAATGCCCAGCAGAGGCATCCGGACCGGGGTCCATTCCCCCAAGTTGCCTTGTCGGTTGATGACAAACGGCGGGACGGAAACCGCCACGCGGAGCAGATCGCCCCGCGCTCAAACCTACATAGGGGGATCAATCTCCATGAGTCGTATCTTCAAAAGCAGGAAGCGAGCAATGGCCGCGATTTCGGTCCTCGCCCTCCTGGCCATCGGTGGCGCGGCCTACGCGTACCTGAGCTCGACCGGTAACGGCACCGGAGCAGGCAATGTGACTGCTTCCAGCTCGCCGCTGGTGCTCACGTTCTCGCAGCCTGACTTCACCAAGCTGCCCCAGACGCAGACCGTCAGCATCTACGCCACCAACAACGGACAGAGCGTTGAGCAGCTCAACGGCCTGAGCTCGTTCTCGGTCAGCTCGACGAACACGACCACTTGCCCGGCCGGATCGTTCGTGGCCGGCACGCCGTCGGTGACCGCCGGCGAGGTCCCGGCAGACGGCTCGCCCCACCTGGTCGGCACCGTCAGCGTCACGTTCACGGACCTGGCCCAGGTCCAGAACGGATGCATCGGCACCGGCACCGCCAGCTACTCAGCGGCATCCAACTAGTCGATCTCTCGGCTGGAGGAAACGCGGTCTCTGGCTGGAGGAGCGGCATCGGTCGCTCCTCCAGCCTTTCCGCGTTCTACCGGATCGCGGAGGAATGACGGTGATCAGCAAACGACGTCTACCCCAGCTCGTCCTGCCGCTCCTTGCGGTGCTGGCGATGGCCGGCGGGGCCTCAGCCGTCCTGTCGTCCTCCGGCGCCGGGACCGGCGGCGGCTCGGTGCCGATCACGCTCGGGAACGTGACCGTGACCGGCGGTTCGGCCACCCAATCGCTGTTGCCGACCGGGACCGCGACCGGGGACGTCAACGTCACCCTGAACAACGGCAACGCCGCTCGGGTGCACCTGAACTCGCTCAAGCTCGACACCACTCAGGGCACGGGCGGCTTTTCGGCCAACGCCAGCGCCTGCGCGCTGAGCTTCGCCACCCAGACCAACGGCGGCAACGGCTGGACGATCCCCGCCAACAGCAGCCTCTCGGTCGACCTGACCAACTCCGTGACGATGGGGACCTCGGCAGCCGGTAGCTGCCAGGGCCTGAGCTTCACGGTGTACCTGACCGCGACCTAGCCATGCGCGGTCTCCTCCAGCTCCTCCGGCGGGTGCAGCGGCGCGGCAGCGTCGCCGCGATCATGGGGCTGGCGCTGACGACCGGGGTGGCCGGCGCCTACTTCGCTGGAGCTCTGAGCGGTGCCAGCAACACCACCGCCGTCGCAGCATCGCTGCCCCAGGCCAACACGCCCACGGTGACGGCGACCGGCAACGCCGTCCACGTGGGCTGGAACCAGAACACGGTGGCGGGCTCGCTGCTGGCCAGCTACTCCGGCGGCGGCTACACCGTCCAGCGCTACGCCAGTACCGGAGGCGCCGCGATCATCCCTAACTCGTCGTGCGCCGGGACGGTGAGCGGAGGCGGTGCCAGCCTCAACTGCACGGATACCGGCGTCCCCCCGGGGCAGTGGGTGTACAAGATCACGCCCGTCCTGAACAACTGGACCGGAGCCCAGAGCGCGGCCAGTACAACTGTGACGACGGGGGTGTCGACCGACACCGTCACCGCCGTGGCTGACCCGACCACGGTCGGCACCGCGGTCACCTACACCGCCACCGTCACCGGTGGCGGCGCCACTCCTTCCGGCACGGCCACGTTCAAGGATGGCGGCGTAGCGATCGCCGGCTGCGGCACCGCCGGTGCCGTCACGCTCTCCGGTGGCGTGGCCACCTGCACGGTCACCTACGCGACGGTCGGCTCACACACGATCACCGCCCCTTACAGCGGCGACAGCAACTACAGCTCAGCTGCAGGCAACTCGCTCACCGAGACGGTTGGACCCGGCACCGCTACGGATACGGTGACCTCCTCGGCCAATCCGTCCAACCCCAACCACGCCGTGACCTACACCGCGACGGTGACGGGCGGCGGCACCACTCCCACCGGAACCGTCACCTTCAAGGACGGGGGCGTCGCGATCGCCACCTGCGGTACCAGCGGTACGGTCACGCTGTCCAGCGGCGTGGCCACCTGCACGGTCACCTACACGACCGCGGGCTCGCACAGCATCACCGCCGCCTACAGCGGCGACAGCAACTACACGGCCGCCGCCGGCAACACCGTGAGCCAATCCGTGGTGCTGCTCACCCCCACCGACACCGTGACCTCCGCTCAGAATCCCACCACAATCGGTCACGCCCTGACCTACACCGCGACGGTCACGGGAGCGGGGTCGACGCCGACCGGAACCGTGACCTTCAAGGACGGCGGCGTGGCGATCGCGGGCTGCGGCACCGCCGGTGCCGTCACGCTCTCCGCCGGCGTGGCCACCTGCAGCGTCACATATGCGAGCGCCGGCTCGCACACCATCACCGCCGCCTACAGCGGCGACAGCAATTACATCGCGGCCGCCGGCAACACGCTGACTGAGACGGTCCTGAGCACCTCATCGACGACGGTGGCCGCCAACTACAACCCGGTCGCCGCCAACGCCTCCGTGACCTTCACGGCCACTGTCACCGGGTCAGGCGCGACACCGACCGGGAGCGTGACCTTCCAGAGCGGCGGCATCGCGATCAGCGGCTGCGGCAGCAGTGGCACGGTCACACTCTCCGGCGGCGTCGCCACCTGCACGGTCTCCTTCGCCACCGCGGGCTCCCGTTCGATAACAGCCGTCTACGGCGGTGACAGCAACTACGCCGGCTCCACCTCCAGCGCCCTCAGCGAGACGGTCAGCGCGGACACGAACAGCGTTACGCAGGCCGCACCCAGTGAGAGCGGCAAGTCGGCCAAGGTCGTCTTCAGCGGCACCACCACCGATGCCAACACCGTGACCGTCTACTACTGCACCGGCACCCTGAGCTCGTGCACGAGCGCGACCGCGGCGGGATCCGTGACGATCACTCCGACCGGTTCGGGCTCTTCCTACACGTGGACATCAGCTGCGATCCAGCTGTCCAAGACCACGGCCTACACGTCCCAGGCCTACCAGACAGATCCGCTCGGCGCGACGCTGGCCAGCGCCGTGCAGCAGTTCACCACCTGAGGGTTTAGCCATAGGTCCAGCATGGGCCGCAGTAGATAGCGCCGAACTAGACCTTGGTGGTTCGAAAAGTCCCTCGCGCGTGGATAACTTGGGATCAACCGCGGCCGGCACCCGACGATCCGGACCGGCCCGCACCGTTCATGGAAACACGGCGTAAGCCAACCGGGCAAGGAAGCCAAGCAGCATGAGGACGAAAACCGCACACGCAGTCCGGATCGATCGTGGCCCGTAGGCGTCGTGGCCTCCGGGGTATACACCGACACAGTCTGACCGGCCCGGTCATCGATCTGTGCGGTGTTGCCGCCCTGCTCGTGGCCGCGATGTTCACTCTGATGCTGGTGTCGCTGCAGCATCTCCGCGACGACCAGAGCCACCTTCAGCGATCATCAGACCTGCTCACCCAAGCCTCCCAGCTCGAGGGCTCCGTGCTCGACATCGAGACCGGCCTGCGCGGATACCTGCTGAGCGACCGCCGCGTCTTCCTCCAGCCCTACGACCAGGCCAAGGCGAGCCTTCCCGGTGCGCTGGCGACGCTCGGCTCGCTGGCCAACGGGTCGCGCGAGATGGCCCAGGTGGCCGAGATCCGGCAGTCAATCGCGCGCTATGTCACCGGCTACGGTCAGCCGCTGCTCCAGCGCGGACCGGCCCTGAGCCGAAGCCAGGAGATCTCGACCGCGCTGCGCGGCAAGAATCTGGTCGACGGAATCCGGGCGCAGTTCGACTCCCTGGAGGACATCGATCAGGCGCTGCGCAGCCGAGACCGCGCGATGTCGGACGGTGCCACCGGACGAGCGGTGGTGTTCGGCGCCATCGGCCTCGGGCTGTCGGTGCTGCTCCTGATCGGTCTCGCCTTCTACCTGGTCCGGCGCCTCCTCGAGCCGATGCGAACAGTGGCCGGCGCCGCGCGGGAGCTGGCCGCCGGGCGGCTCACGACGAGGGTTCCCGAAGTCGGGGCGGGCGAGGTGGCCGAGCTCGGCCGATCGTTCAACTCGATGGCCAGAACCCTGGAGTCGCGCAACTCGGAGCTGTCTCGTGCCCACGAGCGCCTGGAGCTGGCGGTCGAGGAAGCCAACAGCGCCTCGCAGCTGAAATCGAGCTTTCTGGCCAACATGAGCCACGAGATTCGCACTCCCCTCAACGGCGTCGTCGGCTCCATGGAGCTGCTTTCGGAGACGCCGTTGAGCCACGACCAGCAACAGTTCGTGGAGCTGGCGCGCGCTTCCAGCCAGGCGCTGATGTCGGTCGTCAACGACGTGCTGGACATCGCCCGGATCGAGTCGGGACGGGTTGAGCTCGAGCAGCGGGAGTTCGATCTCGTCGATGCGGTGGAGGGTGCGTGTGACGTCGTGGCGACGGCCGCCGCAGCCAAGGGTCTGGAGCTGCAGTCACTGGTGCAGCCTGACGTTCCAGCGCTTGTGGAGGGGGATCGAGCCCGGGTGTCTCAGATCCTCACCAATTTGCTGTCCAACGCGGTGAAATTCACCCCGCGGGGTGAGGTGAGCGTCGAGGTGGGGGTGGCCGCTCGAGCCGGCTCGCAGGTCAAGCTCCGCTTCGAGGTCCGGGACACCGGCATCGGCATCGAGCCCGAGCAGCTGGCCCAGCTGTTTCAGCCATTCACGCAGGCCGACGCCGGGACCACCCGGACCCATGGCGGGACAGGACTGGGTCTGGCCATCTCCCGTGAGCTGACCGAGATGATGCACGGCAGCCTCGGCGTCGAGAGCCGGAGCGGCCAGGGCAGCCTGTTCGAGGTCACGCTTCCGTTCACGGTGCTGGACACAGAAAGTCCGGCACCGGTCGTCCCGGGAGGCCTGACCGGCCTCCACGTCCTGATCGTGAATCCGAGCGCCACCAGTCGCCGGATCTTCGCCGGCTACCTGTCGAGCTGGGGCATGCGGCCCGTGCTGGCGGACACGGCGGCTGGAGGTCTGGCCAACCTGGAGTTCGCCGCCGCCCAGGGCGACCCGTTCGATCTGGCTCTGATCGATGAGAATCCCGGCGACGGCAGCGGGCTCGAGCTGGCGCGTGAGATCGCCAACAGCCCGTTCCTGGGCCGGCTCCCAAGCGTGTTGCTCACCGTCTCCGGCCAGACCCCGACCGGGGGTCTGCAGGCCGCCGTCGCCGGCTCTGTGCATAAGCCGGTCCGGCGGGCCAGGCTGCTGGAGGCCATCACCGAGGCGCTGCTGAGTGCCGCCGGCGCAACCGAGGCGCCGCGGGATGAGCCGGCGCTCGCCCAGGCGACGACCGGGCGGCGGATCCTGGTCGCCGAGGACCACGCGGTCAACTGGATGCTCGTGGAACGGCTGCTGGCCAAGCGGGGGCATCTCGCCGTCAACGCCGCGACTGGAGAGCAGGCGCTGGAGCTCCTGCAGGAACAGCCCTTCGATCTGGTCCTGATGGACTGCCAGATGCCGGCGCTGGACGGCTACGAGGCCACCCGCCGGTTGCGCCGCCGGGAGGCCGGGACGGGCGCGCACACCCCCGTCGTGGCGATGACCGCCAACGCGATGCGGGGTGATCGGGAGCGCTGTCTGGCAGCGGGGATGGACGACTATCTGGCCAAGCCGATCACCGGCGCCACGCTGGATCAGATGCTTGCCCGGTGGCTACCGGACGGGCTTCAGGAGCCACAGCACCTCGATCCCGGCCGGCTGGAGGAGCTGCGCAGCCTGTTCCCCGGCCGGCAGGCGGGCGACGCGATCGGCCAGCTTCAGGCCGACGTGAACGAGCAGCTGCGACGGCTGGCGGAGGCCCTGCGGGCAGAGTGCACGAGCCAAGTCGTCCACGCCGCCCACCGGATCAAGGGCAGCGCGCACATGGTCGGCGCGGAGTCGCTGGCCGAAGCGGCCGGGCAGGTGCAGATCGCTGCCGGGCAGGAGCCGGCGAGCGCTGCGGCCCGGGTCCGGGAGCTCAGGGACTGCTGGCGGGTGGTCAGCGCGGCGCTCGACGACGAGCGGTCGCGAACGCCGGCGGTGGCCGGCGGCGCCCCGGCCGGGGGCTAACGGGCGCGCATCAGACGCGGGTCTTCTCGCCGAGCTCGAGGACGGCCAGGAAGGCCTCCTGGGGAACCTCGATGCGGCCAACCTGCTTCATCCGCTTCTTGCCCTTCTTCTGCTGTTCCAGCAGCTTGCGCTTACGGCTGATGTCGCCGCCGTAGCACTTGGCGATCACGTCCTTGCGGTAGGCCTTGATCGTCTCTCGAGCCACGATCCGGGATCCGATTGCCGCCTGGATCGGGACGTCGTACTGCTGGCGGGGAATCTTCTCGCGCAGCTTCTCGGCCATCGTGCGCCCCACGTCGGCCGCCTTGGACCGGTGCACGAGCATCGACAGCGCGTCGATCGGCTCGCCCCCCAGCAGGATGTCCAGCTTGACCAGGTCGGACTCCCGCAGGCCGATGAGGTCATAGTCGAGCGAGGCGTAGCCCCGCGTGCGCGACTTCAGCTGGTCGAAGAAATCCAGAACGATCTCGGCCAGGGGCAGGTCATAGGTGATCTGCAGGCGCTCGGCCGACAGGTAGTGCATCCCGGCGTGCTCCCCGCGCCGCTCCTGGCAGAGCTCCATGATCGCCCCCACGTGCTCCTTGGGGGTGAGGATCGAGGCCCGGATGTACGGCTCTCTCACCGTGGCCACGCGGGACGGGCTCCGGCATGTCGTTGGGCGAGTGCACCGCCACGACCGTCCCGTCGGTCTGGGTGACCTCGTATTCGACGCTCGGCATCGTCGCCAGCAGCTCCAGGTCGTACTCGCGCTCGAGGCGCTCGCGCACGATGTCCATGTGCAGGAGGCCGAGGAAGCCGCAGCGGAACCCGAACCCGAGGGCGTCCGAGGTCTCCGGCTCCCAGGACAGGGCGGCGTCGTTCAGAGTCAGCTTCTCCAGGGCGTCGCGCAGATCCGGATAGTCGTCGGAGTCGATCGGGAAGAGGCCGCAGAAGACCATCGGCTTGACCTCCCGGTAGCCGGGAAGCGGCTCGGTGGCCGGCCGCGACTTGAGCGTCAGCGTGTCGCCCACACGGAGCTTGGTCACGTCCTTGATGCCGGTGATCACGTAGCCCACCTCACCGACACCGAGCTTGTCGACCGAGGTCATCTGGGGCGTGAAGAAGCCGATGTCGTCGATGTCGGCGTGACGTGTCCGCCTGCATGGCCACGATCGCATCGCCCTTGGTGAACTCCCCGTCCACGACCCTGACGTAGGCGACCACGCCCCGGTACTGGTCGAACTCGGAGTCGAAGATCAGAGCCCGTGCCGGGGCGTCGGGATCGCCTGAGGGAGGCGGGACACGGGCGATCAGCTCATCGAGCACGTCGGTCACCCCCTCCCCCGTCTTGGCGCTGATCCGCCGGACCGAGTCGGCCGGCTCGCCCAGCAGGTCGGCGACCTCCCCGGCCACGCGCTCGGGCTCGGCGCCGGGCAGATCGACCTTGTTCAGGCACGGGATCAACTCCAGGCCGGACTCGACGGCGAGGTAGGTATTGGCGACCGTCTGCGCCTCCACCCCCTGAGAGGCGTCCACGACCAGCAGGGCACCCTCGCACGCGGCCAAGGACCGCGACACCTCGTAGGTGAAGTCGACGTGGCCGGGGGTGTCGATCAGCTGCAACTGGTAGATCTGCCCGTCGACGGGCGACTCGTAGAACACGCGCACCGCCTGGGCCTTGATCGTGATCCCGCGCTCGCGCTCCAGGTCCATGGAGTCGAGCAGCTGGGCGCGCATCGCCCGGGGGTCGACCGTGTGCGTCAGCTCCAGGATGCGATCGGCCAGCGTCGACTTGCCGTGGTCGATGTGGGCGATGATCGAGAAGTTGCGGATGTTGGCGGTCGGGGTCACGAGTTCACCGGTCGGGGGATGGTTGAAGGGTAGTTCGGGCCTTCGAAACCGCCCGTCGTGACTGCCCGACGGGTAGGCTCGCGATAGCGGCTCCGGGTCAGAGAGCCTGAACACAACCAGGGAGGTGGATATGGCCGGAGAAGAGAACCTGGCAAAGACCAAGACTGCCTACGAGGCCTTTTCGCGCGGGGACGCAGCCGCCGCGATGCAGGATCTGGCCGACGACATCGAGTGGGTCGTGGCCGGCAACAGCGCCATAAGCGGCACCTACCGCGGCAAGCAGGAGGTGGGACAGTTCTGGGCTGAGCTCGCCGGCAAGGGGTTCACCACCACGCCGCAGTACTGGTTCTCCGACGAGGAGCGTGTGGTCGTGCTGACCCACACGAGCACCGACGGCAACGAGGCTGACACGGCCGACGTGCTCACCTTCCGGGACGGCAAGGTGGTGCGGTTCCAGTCGGCCGGGGACACCGCTCTGATGGAGCGCGTCTACGGTTCGAAGTAGCGACGCGCAGCCGGCTGGGCGCTACCGGGCGCAGACCGAGGCGCCCTGCCACCAGCTGCTCTATCTGCCTGGCCTCCGGGATCCGCATGGCCAGGGTGAGCCCCGCGTAGACGGCGATGGCGACGACCACGGCCAGACCCACCGACACGATCTGAGCGACGAACGAGAGGCCCAGGAGCCGGTCGAGCCCGGTCCAGACCCCCCAGGCCACGACGCCGGTGATCGCCGAGGCGACCAGGATCCGTGCGGTGATCATCAGCGTCTGCCTCCCTTCCAGGTGCCCGTTGAAGCCAATCCGCATGCGGCGCAGCTGCAGAGCGGTCATGACGATGTTCGCCACCGCCGTCCCGATCACCAGTCCGGCGAGGCCGAGCGGCTTGTAGAGCGCGAGGCTGACGATCACATCGACGACCATGTTCAACCCGGCCAGCTTGGTGGGGATCCAGGGACGCTGGAGGGCGAAGAACGTCCGGGTCAGCAGCAGGTTCAGGCCGGCGAAGGGCAGGCTCCAGGCAAACCAGAACAGGGCGATCGAGGTTAGGTGCGTGGAGGTGGTGCCGAACTTGCCGTGCTGGAAGACGAGGCGCACGATCGGCTCGGCCAGCACCATCAGCCCGCCGGCGCACGGGATCAGCAGCAGGTTGATCTGCCGGATTCCGTTACCGAGCGTGTGGCGCATCTCGCCGGCGGCCCGGCGCGCGGCCTGCCGGCTCAGGGTTGGGAACAGCACCGTGGAGACGGCGACGCTGAAAATCCCCTGGGGAAGCATGTAGATCAGGAAGGCCAGCTGGATCGCCCTCGGGCCGTTGACGGTGACCAGGGCCCCGAAGGTCGGAGTTGATCAGCGAGTCGAGGTTGACGATCCCCAGGCCGATCGTGACCGGCAGCATCAGCGTGAACACCTGACGGATGCGTGGGTCACGCCAGTCGATCTCGAAGCGCAGGCGGAAGTCGATCCGCCGCAGGGCCGAGGCGATCAGGCCAACTGCACGACCGTGGCCACCAGCCAGGCGATCGCGTAGGCCTAGATCGCTGGCGGTGCAGCTGTCGTGCGCAGGACGATCAGCAGCACGAGGATCACCAGGTTCCAGACCACCGGGGCGAGCGCCGGGATCGTGAACTCGTCGTAGGACTGGAGGATCCCCACCAGCAACCCGGTCAGCCCCAGGAACAGCACGACCGGGAACATGATCTGGGTCAAGCGTGGCCGCCAGCTCCCCGTCGAAGTGAGGTCCGCTGAACAGCCGGCAGCGACGATGCCGGCCAGCAGGATCCCCAGCACCGTGATCGCGCCGAGCGCGAGCAGGATGATCCAGAACAGCGTCGAGGCGAGCTTGAACGCCTCGCGCTTGCGACCCTGCTGGAGCAGGTCGGTGAACACCGGCACGAACGCCGCTGACAGCGCCGCCTGGGCGAACAGGTTCGCCATCAGGTTGGGGATCTGCGAGGCGATCGTGAACGCCGACGCCGGCCGCGGCGGTGCCGAAGAAAGCGGCGGCCACGATCTCGCGGAGGAGCCCCACGACCCGCGAGAGCGCGGTGGCGATCGCGAAGATCGCCGTGTTGGTGGCCAGGCGACGCCGGGGCGGAGTGGCCGCGGGCGGAGTGGAATTGCCGCCGTCGGCGGTCATCTCGTTGGCCACGGCGTCGCTATAGTACGAAGCGCGCGGCGGCGGAATGCTCTGTCCGTCTGCGCCCTTCTCTATGGCCAACATTCACTCACAGAAGAAGCGGATCGAGCGCGCGCTGCGCGAGCGCGAGGAGAACCGCCGCTACACGTCGCGGATCAAGACCTACTTCCGCCGCCTGGAGACCGCCGTGGCCGCCGGCGACGACGCCGCCGCCGATACCGAGCACCGGGCACTGGTGCGGACGATCGACAAGGCGATCAAGCGCGGTGCGCTGCACCGCAACAACGGCGCCCGCAAGAAGTCCCGCGCCGCCCGCGTCCGCCGCGGCGTCGCGCAGTAGCCGCCGCCCCCGCCCTCCCAATAAGTTCCTCACCCCCGGCCTCCGGTAGGGGTTGCGGAAGTTTGTGACCTCTACGGTGCCTAACTTCGCTAACCCCCTGCAGACCGGAGGGGCTAGGGAACTTATTGTGGTGGCTCCGTCCGTCAGGCGGTGATTGCCAGGACGGCCAGGAGCGCCGAGGTGTCCTCGGCGCTACCGCCAGGCCCGCCTCCCGCGAGGCGAGCTCCAGGTCGGCGATCTGCCCGACCGCGGCGCGCAGCCTGTCGACGCCCGCCCGTCCGGCGTCGCTGATCAGCTGGTCGGCGGCCCGGGACGGCATCCGCAGCGTCTTCTTGATCTGGGCCGGAGCCTGGCCGGCATCGAGCGCCTGCGCGACCGGTGGGCTTCCCGCAGCCGCGCGCTCATCCAGTAGATCAGGCCGGGGAGACGCTCGCCCTGAGCCCGTGTATGCAGGAGCAGCGACGCGGCCTGACGGGAATCGCCTGAGACCAGAGCATCGGCCAGCGACCAGGCCGGCGCTCGGCGGAGGGCGCCGTCGCCTCTTCCACGAGGTCGACGTCGACACGTCGCGCCCGGGCCGAGGTCGAGCGCCAGCTTCTCCAGCTCGCGGAGCAGGCGCTGCTGGCGATCGCCGACGTGGGCCACGAGAGCTCGGGCGGCGTCGGGTGCCAGCTCCAGTCCCAGCTCGCGGGCACGCGCCATCACCCACTTGGGCAGCTCCCACGGCTTCACGCTGGTCTCGGCGCTGATGTCGCCGCCGGCCTTCTTGACCGCCTCGTGCAGCCGGCCGGGAGCCTTGAACCGGCCCTCCTCGCGGGCGAAGAAGGTGATCGTGGTGTCCGGGGGCACGGCGGCCATCGCCGCCACCAGCTCGTCGAGCTCCTTGTCCTTCCAGCGCTCCACCCCGTCGACGACGATGAACCGCCGGCCGATCGCGAAGGTCATCGCGTTGAGCGCCGCCGCGACCAGCTCGGGAGTCGCCGAATCGCCCTCGAACACCTCCACGCCCTGGGCCCCGCTCTGCCGCTCGGCCAGCGCCCGCAGCCGAGCGCGGCGCTCCGCGATCCGGCCGTGGTCGTCCCCGTGGATCAGGTAGGCCGGCTTGAAGGACGGAGGCACCGACGTAGTCTAGGACTGCCCGCGGCGGGCCGTGGCGGCCTCAAAGGCCGCCAAAATCGCCTCCTCCGGTGAATCGACGGCGACCACCCCCTCGATCGACCAGGTGTGGAGCCCGAACACCGGCGTGCCCGCCTGGAGCGCCAGCGCGATCTCCGACAGCGTCCCGTAGGACCCGCCCACCGCGATCACCGAGTCGGCCGCGCGGACGACCAGGCCGTTGCGCAGCTCGCCCAGCCCGGTGCTCAGCGCCACCGTCACCCACTCGTTGGCCTCGCTGCGGTCGAGCCCCGGCAGGACCCGGCCACCACCCCGCCGGCCTGCGCCGCGCCCCGTGAGGCGGCGGCCATCACCCCGCCGCGCCCGCCGCGTCACCACGATCGCGCCGCGCTGGGCCAGTCCCTCCCCCACCGCCTCGGCGTGGGCCAGGTCGTCGGCGTGTGGGACGGCTGGCCCCGATCACCGCGACGTACGGGGTGCCACGCTCTACGGACGACGACGTTGACCAGCTTGTCGGGCACCACGATCACCTTGGCGACCTCGTGCCCGTCGATGTGCTGCCGGACCCCGCGGGTCTGCGAGCGCCAGCTCCTCCAGCTCCTCACGCGAGGCGCCGGTGCGGGCGTCCACGCGGTCGCGAACCTTGCCGTTGACCTGGCAGACCAGCTCGAACGTGTCGGCCTGGAGCATCGCGGAATCGGCGTCCGGCCACGGGGTCTCCCAGACGCGCCGGCCCGTCAGCTTCTCGTAGACGTCGGCGGCCACATGGGGCGCGAACGGGAACAGCAGCGAGGCGACGGTGGCGGAGGCAAAGCGCGCGGCCTCGGGGCCTGCCTGGCGGTGGCGGTGGATGTCGTTGACAAGCTCCATGATCGCGGAGATCGCGGTGTTGAAGGAAAAGCGCCGGATGTCGCCGCTCACCTTGTCGATCGCCCAGTTGGCCTTGCGGACCACAGCCACGGCGTCGGCGTTGGCGTCGTTGACGGCGGGCGGCTCGGCCACCGCGGGACTGGGCCTCTCAGGCCTCAGGTCCTCCCCCAGCTGCCAGACCCGGCCCAGGAACTTGTGCTGGCCGGCCAGCGCGTTCTCGTTCCAGGCAGCGTCCTGATCGGCCGGGCCGATGAACAGGATGTAGCAGCGGGCGGCATCGGCCCCATAGCGCTCGACGATCGGGACGGGCGAGATCACATTGCCGCGCGACTTGGACATCTTGTGACCGTCGGGGCCGAGGATCATCCCCTGGGTGAACAGGGCCTGGAACGGCTCCTGGACATCCAGCAGCTCCATGTCCGCCAGCGCCTTGACGAAGAAGCGGGCGTACATCAGGTGCAGGATCGCGTGCTCGACACCGCCGATGTACTGGTCCACCGGCATCCAGCGCTTCAGCACGCTGGGGTCCCAGGGCGCCTGGTCGTTGCGGGCGTCGCAGTAGCGCAGGAAGTACCAGCTCGAGTCGACGAACGTGTCCATCGTGTCGGTCTCCCGGCGGGCCGGGCCGCCGCAATTCGGGCAGGTCGTGTTGACCCAGTCCTCGGCGGCGGCCAGGGGCGAGCGGCCCTTGGGCTGGTAGTCCTCGACATCGGGCAGCTTGACCGGTAGCTGCTCGTCGGGGACCGCGCGGGAGCCGCATTTCTCGCAGTAGACGATCGGGATCGGGCAGCCCCAGTAGCGCTGGCGGGACAGCAGCCAGTCCCGCAGGCGGTAGTTGACCGACGGATTGCCGATCCCCTCGCGGTCGAGCCAGGCGATGATCCGCTCGTAGGCCTCGCGGTTGGGCAGGCCGTCGAACTCGCCGCTGTTCACCATCGTGCCGTCGCCGGTGTAGGGCAGGTCGCCGTCCGGGTCCTCGGCGCTCGTCTCGGGGGGCTGAATGACGCGGCGGATCGGCAGGTCGTAGGCCTTCGCGAAAGCGAAATCGCGCTCGTCGTGGGCGGGGACGGCCATGATCGCGCCGGTTCCGTACTCCATCAGCACGTAATCGGCCACCCAGATCGGGATCTCCTCTTTCGTCACCGGGTTGGTGACCGTCCGGCCGAGGGGCACCCCGGTCTTCGGCTTGTCGGCAGCCCCCCGGTCCTCCTTGGATTCGGTCAGGGTCCGGTTGACGTATTGGTGGACGTCGTGCTCGTGCTCGGTGCCGGCGGCCAGCTTGAACACGTCCGGGTGCTCAGGCGCCATCACGAAGAAGGTCGCCCCGAACAGGGTGTCCGGGCGAGTGGTGAACACCGGGTAGTCGATCGGGTGGGCGGGATCCAGATCGCTGCAGCGGAAGTTGACCTCGGCGCCGGAGCTGCGGCCGATCCAGTTGCGCTGCTGGGTCTTGACGTGCTCGGGCCATTCGATCGTTTCGAGATCATCCAGCAGCCGCTCGGCGTAGTCGGTGATGCGGAAGAACCACTGCTCCAGCTGGCGCACCTCGACCTCGTGGCCGCAGCGCTCGCAGCGGCCGTCGATCACCTGCTCGTTGGCCAGCACCGTCTGGTCGTTGGGACACCAGTTGACCGCCGCCTCCTTGCGGTAGGCCAGGCCGCGCTCGAACAGGCGCAGGAAGATCCATTGCGTCCAGCGGTAGTAGCTCGGCTCGTGGGTGGCGAACTCTCGCGACCAGTCGATGCTGATACCCCAGGAGCGGAAGGCCTTCTGGAAGGCCTTGATCGACTCGTCCGTGGAGATGCGGGGATGAACGCCCGTCTTGATCGCGTGGTTCTCGGCCGGCAGCCCAAAGGCGTCGTAGCCCATCGGGTGGAGCACGTGGTGGCCGGTGCGGCGGTGGAAGTGGGCGATCGCGTCGCCCAGCGAATAGTTCTTCAGGTGCCCGATGTGGGGTTCGCCACTCGGGTAGGGGAGCATCTCCAGCACGTAGGACTTGCTGGCGGGGTCGACATCGTTGGAGACCTCCCAGGTGTGCTCCCGCGCCCACAGCTCCTGCCACCTGGACTCGATCTCACGCGGCTCGTAGCGGCGATCGGTCATCTGTCTACATGAGGGTATCTGCCGGTGCTTTTCTTGCGTTTGGCGATGGTTTGCCGCTCTACCATCGGTCGACCATGGCTCATGAAGGCGCGTCAGTCTCCAAGCGAGTGGCCGAGATCCTGCGAGCGGCCGAGAAGGCCGCCGACGAGGTGATCGCGGAGGCGGAGGAGCGGATGCGCGAGCGGATCGCCGAGGGCGACCGCGCGGCGTCCAACCGGATCAAGGCGGCCGAGGACGAGGCTGCCGACATCGCGCGCTGGGCCCAGGAGGAGGCGGGCCGCACGCGCGACGGCGCACGCGAGGAGGCCGAGCGCACGGCCGCGGAGGCGACCTCGACGGCACGCGACATCGTGGCGATCGCCCAGTCCGAAGCCGATCGTATCCGGATGGAGGCCGCCGCCACCAAGGAGGAGGCAACGAGTCAGGCGCTGGCGGTCGTGGCGCGAGCCCAGGAGAGCGCCGATCAGACGCTGCGGGAGGCGACCGAGGCGGCGCTGAAGACGCGCCGGGAGTCTGACGAGAAGGCCCGCGAGCTGCTCCGCCAGGCCCGGTCGACGGCCGGGGAGGTGCGGGCGGACGGCATGGAGGCGGTCGGCGACCTGCGCGAGCTGGGCGATTCGCTGCGCTCGAACGCCGAGCGGCTGCTGCGCGACGTGCAGTCGGTGCACTCGCGGATGATGGCCCGGATCGAACGTCTGGATCCTGATGGGACGCTGCTGGGGCCGGGCGCCTCGGTTCCGGAGCTGGGGCCTTCCGGTGGTTCTCGGTCTGCGCGCGCCCGCTCTGTGGGACGCGGGCGCGCGGGTTTGCCGGCGCCCGAGACGGAATCGCCTGCTGCGGGCGACGAGCTCGACGTGCCCGAGTTCATTCCGCCTGGCTAGGCGTGCCGGCAGGTCAGCCGAGCGTTTTCAACCCGGCCTCGATCGCCTCGCTGATCAGAGCCAGGTGCTCGGTGGTGGCGGTCAGCGGAGGCGAGAGGGCGACGCCCCTTCCGAGCGGGCGGATCAGCACACCCTGGTCGCGGGCTCCCAGGGCGACCCGGTTGACCGCGTCGGGGTGACGGTCCAGCGTCTCGTCGGTTAGTTCGAGCGCGGCCAGGAACCCGGTGCCACCGCGCACCTCGGACACGGCCGGGTGCCCGGCGAATGGCGTGAGGCAGTCCAGAAGCGGCTGCTCGAGCTCGGCGCCCCGCTCGATCAGGCCGTCGCCGAGCAGGGCGATGTTGGCCAGCGCGGCGGCGCAGCACGCGGCGTGGCCGGCATAGGTGGGCCCATGGCGCAGGACCGGACCGCTGGGCGCCGACCAGAACGGCTCGGCGATGCGCTCGTGGACCATCACGCCGCCGAGCGGCAGATAACCGCTGGTGACTCCCTTGGCGAAGGTGATCATGTCCGGCTCGATGCCCCAGCGCTCGACCCCGAACCAGTCCCCCAGGCGCCCGAAGCCACAGATCACCGAGTCGATGATCAGCAGCACGCCGGTACGCCGGCACAGGGTCGCCATCCCCTCCATGTAGCCCGGCATCGGGGGATAGACGCCACCCGCTCCGATCACCGGCTCGACGAAGATGGCGGCGACATTCTCAGCGCCGCGCGCCTCGATCGCCTGCTCGGCCGCCTCCAGCGAGTCGTGGGGCACCTGGAGCGTCTCCACCTGAGGGCCGAACCCGAGCCGGTTGGCTGGGATGCCCGCCAGGCCGGTGCCGAAGCCGTGGGTGCCGTGGTAGCCGTGGGTGCGGCTGACCAGCAGTGTCCGGTCCGGCTGATCCATGACCGACCAGTACCGGCGGGCCAGCTTGGCCGCGGTGTCGACCGCGTCTCCCCCGCCGGCTACGAGAAACGCCTTGGCCGGCATCGGCGCCAGATCGCACAGCGTGTCGGCGAGCCGGCGGGCGGGAGGATTGGAAAAGTCCCCGAAGGCGGAGTAGGTCTCCAGGCGACTCATCTGGTCTCGGACGGCTTCGGCGATCTCCTGGCGGCCGTGACCGACGTTGGCGTACCAGAGGCTGGCGGTCCCGTCGAGGTACCGGTGACCCTCGGTGTCGTAGACCCAGACGTCCTCCCCGCGCTCGATCACGAGCTCGTGATCACGGACGTCGCCCATGTCCGCGAACGGATGCCAGAGGCGGGTCTCCTCACCATTGCTCATGCCTCGTTGAAGCTACCCCGAGACCGGGTGGCCCGATTGGTGCATCCTTAAGGTGCCGGCGCGCCGGGGTGGTTGACTTGGCAGCGTGGCCGGCGAGCGCAGCTCAGCATTCGCCCCCACTCGCAACAATCAGCGGGCATGCATTAACCTTGCAGACGACTTCGCTTTCGACGGGGCTATAGCTCAGCTGGAAGAGCGCCTGCATGGCATGCAGGAGGTCGCCGGTTCGAGCCCGGCTAGCTCCACTCTTCGGGACCAAGTGGCGGTCTGAGGCACAGGCCGTAACCAGATGGAGTGCACTTAAGGCCCAGGAGCCCCTTAAATGCGACTCCATATTGTTTCAGCTCAACCCGGTTGCCTGGCCGCCTCCAGCGCTCCGGCCGGATCCAGCGTGCTGTCCGCCCGGACGAGCTCGAAGGCACGGTCGGCCAGATCGGCGGCCTGGGCGCCACCGACCGCCTCGTCCCTGAGGGCCAGCGACAGGAGCACCTGGCGCAGCAGCTCCGGTCGCTGCAGATCCGGCGGCGGCCCGGCGGCCGGGAGTGCACGGGCTTGGGCCAGCAGGCTGGCCACGCCGCCGCGTCCGGCCCCCAGCAGGCGCCCCGGATGCTTGTCCGGAATCACTAGAGCGATGGCACCCGTGGCCGGGTTCACAACGCTCACACGCGAGCGCAGGCCGGCGCGCTCCAGCGCCAGGCGGTAGCCCGACAGCCGCAGGAAGCCGAGCTGAGCGGCCAGCTGGACGAACGCAGCGGCCTCCTGCTCGTCGCGCAGGCGCGAGTGGTACAGGGAGACGTGGGGGACCGGCGTGGCGTCGCCCTCCTCGGCCACGAGCAGAAAGGCCTGCGGACCGAGGCGGCCGCTGCCGACGCCGGCCACATCGACCAGCAGCTGATAGCCGTTGAGGGACAGGGCACCGACGATGCCCGGCGGCACCGGGTGGTCTGCCAGATAGCCGGAGGGGAAGGTGGTGGCGGACATGATCAGCTCGGATCGGCGGGATCAGTTGTCCAGCAGATTGCCGACGATGCCGCCCAGCAGACCGCTCCCGCCTGCTGCCCCCTGGCCACCGCCGGCGCCGGTCTCGGAACCGGGCGGGTGGAAGTACGCACTCTGGAGACCTACGCGACCGGGCCCGGTGAAGCGGTTGAAGACCAGATTGCCCGCACCACCGCCCATCAGTCCGGTCCGGAAGCCGTATATCTCCTGCGTCATCCCCACGGAGTGGTCTCGGAACAGCCAGCCGCCCGGTTCGATGTCGATCGTCTCTCCAGGATCCAGCGTCTTCTCGAACACGTTCCCATATCCGTGCACCCAGACCACGCCCTCTCCTCCTCCGGCGAAGAACTGGTCCACGAAGAAGCCGCCGCCGTACATCATGTTGGCGAAGCCCTTGATACGGCTGTAGTCGTACTCGACGTTGGCGGTGGCGGCCAGGAACTGGTGCTCACGGACGATCACTCCCTCACCGGCCTGGAGGTGCAGGGCCACGACATGGCCAGGGGCGTCCCGGCTGAAGGCGATCTCCCCGTCGGATTCGGCCTGGAGCAGCAGCAGCGGCATGCCCCCGAACACGCGCCGCTTCAGGCCCTTCTTGAGGGGATGCAGCCCGACCTGCATGGCCGGGTACTTCCACAGGAGCACGTGGTGCTCGAAGTACACCGGGATCTGACCGTCGAGCGCCATGTGCAGCACCGGGACGAGCTCGCCCTCCAGACGATATTTCAGCCCCGGGGCGGACCCTTCCTGGATCTGAGTGGGCAGGATTCTGGGGGCTGAGGGCATGGCGGGCTCCGATCTCAGATGGGGATGAGCGCCACGCTACCTCCCGACGCGGGCCTCTGCTGGATAATCGTCGCGGTGAGCACCGTCTACATCAGCGGCCATCGCAATCCCGACACCGATGCGGTGGTGTCGGCGATCGGCTATGCCGAGCTCAAGCGCCGGGTCGATCCGAGCCAGGAATACGTGCCCGTGCGGCTGGGCAAGATCAACCCCCAGACCCGGTGGGTGCTCGAACAGAGCGAACTCTCGGAGCCGGAGTTCCTCCCCCACATCCTGATCCGGGCCACCGATGTGATGCAGACCGAGTTCCCCAGCATCGACTGCGAGGACCCCGTGCGCCATGCCGGACTGGCCATGTCCCAGGCAAACCTCGATGTGGTCCCCGTGGTCGACGACGAAGGCACGCTGGTCGGCGTCGTGACCAGTCGCGCGCTGGCCCGCAGCTACGTCCGCGAGAGCCGGGAGAGCTCGACCCTGCGTGAGGCCACCTGGGTCAACGCGGTTCTCGAAGTGCTGGACGGCGATCTCGTGACCGGCGAGAACCGCAAGCTGTCCGGGCGCGTCTGGGTGCACTCGATGGATGTGAAGACCAAGAGCGGGATCTCCGAGGGGGACGTGGTCGTGGTCGGAAATCGCAGCGATGCCCAACGGCTGTGCATCGAGCTGGGCGCCGCGTTGCTGGTCGTCTCCAACAACGCTCGCCCGGAGCCGGAGATCGTGTCGCTGGCCGAGGAGCACGGAACGGCGATCATCGTCTCGCCGCTGGACTCCTACGTATCGGGCCGGATGATCACCCTGGCCGCGCCGTGCCGGGCGCTGATGGAGGCCGATCCCCTCACCTGTGGGCCGGACGATGTGCTGAGCGACGTCTCCGAGCAGGTGCGAGAAGTCCATTACGGCGCAGCCGTCGTCGTCGACAACCGGCGGCGACCGATCGGCCTGGTGACTCGCTCCGACCTCGTCGACCCCCCGCGCCGCCGGGTTATGCTCGTCGACCACGCCGAGGAGTCGCAGAGCGTGCCGGGAGTGGAGCAGGCGGAGATCGTGGAGATCCTCGATCACCATCACATCGGCTCGATCGAGACCCACGTCCCGGTCATGGCCACGTTCGACCCGGTGGGGTCGACCTCGACGCTGGTGGTGGAGCGCTTCCGGCAGAACGGAATGGAGCCTGGGCGCCAGACGGCCAAGGCGCTGCTGGGGGCGGTGCTGTCGGACACCGTGATCCTGAACTCGCCCACCACCACCGAGCGAGACCGAGCGGTGGTCTCGTATCTGGAGAGCGTGGTGTCCCTCGACGCTCGCCAGTTCGGCCGCGAGATGTTCGAGGCCACCTCCGACGTGTCCAACATCAGCGCCCAGGAGATCATCAACCAGGACGCCAAGCGCTATCAGTCCGGTGGCGGAGCACCGATCTGCATCGCCCAGGTGGAGGTGGTCGGCGAAGGACTGATGGAGCGCAAGGACGAGCTTCTGGAGGCGATGGAGGAGGAGCGCGACAAGGAGCAGCTCCAGGTCTACGCGCTGATGGTGACCGACGTGCTGGACAAGAACACGCAGCTTCTGGTGGCCGGCGAAATCGCTCCGGTGGCCCGCGCCTTCGGCAAGGACGCCAGCGACAGCTCCATCGACCTGCCCGACGTGATGAGCCGCAAGAAACAGGTCGCCCCGAAGCTCCTGCAGGCCCTGTAGAGCCGCGCCTCCGCCCCATCCGCCCTGCTCCCGGGTTTCGCTCCCGGAGCGACTACCGCCCGGACATCTGAATGAACTCTCATGCTCACCGGCAGGCAATTGCCCCCGCGTGCAGAAATGCCGACGCGATGTCTCCCCTCACCACCGCCGGCCCTCGCGTCGCGCCCAATCGGCCGAGGCCGAGGCCGCATATGGCGCCCCGCACTGACTCCCCGGTGTCGCCGCCGCACCTTCGCGTGTACGCCGACGAGGCCGCGATCGGCGCACACGGCGCTGCCGCCACGGCAACCGGCACGGCCGACGCGCGCACCTGGATCCGGGAGCTTCGCTGCCAGCAGTGGACCAAGAACCTCCTGGTGCTGGCGGCACCCGCAGCGGCCGACGCCCTCGGCCACACGGTCGTGGCCGGCCGCGCGGCGCTGGCCTTCGTCGTCTTCTGCCTGATGTCCAGCGCCATCTACCTGCTCAACGATGTCGTCGACCGGGACAAGGACCGCCGCCACCCCACCAAGCGCCACCGGCCGGTGCGCCTCGGGCCTGATCACCGGCCCCGAAGCCGTGATCGCGGCCGGCGGGTGCCTGCTCGTGGCTTTCGTGAGCGCGGCGATGGTCGACGTGCGGCTCCTGCTGATCGTCGTGGCCTATGCCGGGATCAACCTGGCCTACACGAGCTGGGCCCGGCGGGTGGCGATCCTCGACATCGTCGTCGTGGCCACGTGCTTCCTGCTCCGCGCGCTGGCCGGCGGTGCGGCCACCGGCATCTCCCTGTCCCCCTGGTTCGTGATCGTGGTGACGCTGACGGCGCTCCTGCTGGCGGCCGGCAAGCGCTACGCGGACGTGATCGACCCGACCGCTCGGCGCTCCCGAGCAGTCCTGCGTCGCTACAACCCGGATTTCCTGCGTCGTATCGGCATCGCCTCATGCGCCGGCGCCCTGCTCGCCTACGCGCTCTGGGCCCTGGGGGCAGGCCACACCGATGTGCCGGCCCTGCGCGAACTGAGCCTGTTTCCATTCGCGGCCTGTCTGGCTCGCTACTTGAAACTGGCGGATGCCGGCCAGGGGGGCGCCCCTGAGAAGCTGTTCCTGGAGGACCGCCAGATCCAGCTGGCGGGACTGCTGTGGTTGATGCTGTTCATGGCCGGAGCCTGAGACGGCGCCGGCGGACAGCCTCAGACGATCCTGAGCCTGATCCTTCCGGGCTGTCTGGTGAGCTCCCGGCTCAGTGCGCTGCCAGGGCGAGTGCCGGGGCTTCGCCCCAGAGCTGCTCCAGCCGGTAGAACTCGCGCGTGTCCGGGGTGAACACGTGGACGACCACGTCCAGGTAGTCCATCAGGATCCACTGAGCCTGGGACAGTCCCTCCACGCGTCCGGGCAGGAGATCGTGGTCATCCTTCATTCCCTGATAGATGGCGTCGTGAATTGCCTTGGCCTGACGATCGCTGCGTCCGGTGCAGATCACGAAGTAGTCGGTGTAGGACACGATCTCCTTGAGATCGAGCTGGACAACGTCGAGGGCCTTGCGGTCCGTCGCGTAGCGCGGTGATTGCCGCTGCGATCTCCTCGGGGTTCATCAATGTGGGCTGTCCTCCATAGAGACGGTGTTCTTCGATGTATTGAGCCACGGCATCGGGCACCAGGTACCGGATCGGCTGACCCGCTCGCACCCGCCGGCGCACCAGCGTCGATGAAATGCCGATACGCGGCATGCGGAAGAACTCGCGCCCGCTCGCCGCCCGGCAATCCGGACAGCGCCTCATCGACGGCACTGCGCGAAGTCCTCGGCGCTTGGCCACAGCGATCCGGGCCAGTGAGAGAACCCGCTCGGGCTCGTGCCACTGCGGCGAGCCCTGCCGCGACGTCACCGCCAACGATCAGGAACAGCTCGCTATCAGGCACCTGGGAATGCAGTACGTCAAGGGTATCGACTGTGTAGGACAACCCCGGACGGGCCATCTCCGACCGAGGACACCGCGAGGCGTGGATCACCCTCCACCGCGCGGCGGCACAGCTCCAGCCGGTGCGCCGGTCCCGGCTCGTCCTCCACCTCCTTGTGGGGGGGACGGGCGGCGGGAACCACCAGCACCTGGTCGAGACCCAGTTGCAGCCAGGCCTCCTGGGCACAGATCAGATGGGCGAGGTGTGGCGGATTGAACGTCCCGCCCAGGACTCCGACGCGCAAAACGAGAGTGGTGCAGGGAGCGGGCGCGGCTCAGGGCCGCACGTGCCCAGCGCCCTCCACCAGGTACTTGAACGTGCAGAGCTCACGCAGCCCGATCGGACCTCGGGCGTGGAGCTTCTGGGTCGAGTTTCCGATCTCGGCGCCCATCCCGAACTCGCCGCCGTCGGTGAATCGCGTCGATGCGTTGACGTACACGCAGGCGGCGTCCACGCCGAGCTCAAAGGCCCGCGCCGAGGTCGTGTCGCAGGTGACGATCGCCTCCGAATGGCCGCTGCCGTGGGCGTTGATGTGCTCGATCGCCTGCTCGACCGAGTCGACCACCCCGACGGCGATGTCGAGACTCAGGTATTCCGGTCCCAGTCCTCGTCGGTGGCCGGGACCACCGGCAGGCCGCCCGCGGCGGCGTGGGCTCTGGAGTCGACGTGCAGGGTGACGCCTGACTCGTGCAGAGCCTGGAGGGCCCCGGGCAGGAAGGAGTCGGCCACCGCGGCATGCACCAGCAGCGTCTCGGCCGCGTTGCAGACGCCCGGGCGCTGGACCTTGGCGTTGACGACGATCGCCTGCGCTGCCTCCAGGTCCGCGCTGCGGTCCACGAACACGTGGCAGTTGCCCGACGCGGCGTAGATGACGGGGACCGTGGCCACACCCTTCAGCGCGGCCTTCAGGCCCTCCCCGCCGCGGGGAATGATCAGGTCGACCACGCCGGTCTGGGTGGCCAGCTCGGCCAGCTCCTCCCGGCCGCCCCCGGCCACCAGCGAAAGCGCTCCCTCCGGGAGTCCAGCGCCCACCGCCGCCTCGCTCGCCACCTCGGCCAGGACCGCATTGGAGTGTGCGGCCGAGCTCGACCCCCGCAGCACGATCGCGTTGCCGGACTTCAGGCACAGCGCGGCCGCATCGATCGTCACGTTCGGCCGTGCCTCGTAGACCACGGCAACGACCCCCAGTGGCACCCGGACCTTGCGTACGTCCAGGCCGTTGGAGAGGCGGAACCCGTCGATCACCTCGCCCACGGGGTCGGGCAGCGCCACGATCCGCCGCGTCGCCTCGGCGATAGCGCGGACCCGGGGCTCGTCCAGGGCCAGCCGGTCAAGCAGCGCGGCGCTGAGTCCGGTCCGGCGTCCGGTCTCCAGATCCCGGGCGTTGGCCTCGAGAATCTCCGGGACGCGCTCGATCAGGGCATCCGCGATCGCCTCGAGGGCGGCATCCTTGGTCTTCGAGCCGACCGTGGCCAGCACGCGGGACGCCGCCCGCGCGCGCACGGCAGGTCTCGGTGACGGAGGTGACGGTGGTGGTGGCCATGGGGCTAAGGACTACGCAAGCACGAAATAGTCGCGGTGGACCGCCTCTTCGCTGGCTCGCGGCAGGAGCTCGCGCACCTGGGTCGATTTCAGGCCCAGAACCCGCGCAGCTCGTCGGCCGAGTAGTTGCAGATCCCCTTCCCCACGAGCTGAGCGTCGTGGGCGACCTCGACAGCATCGCCGGCATCAAAGGCGCCCTGTACCTCCACCACCCCGACGGGCAGCAGGCTGGTGCCCCCTTCTCGCAGGGCCCGGGCGGCGCCGGCATCGACTACGACGCGACCGCGGGACGGTTTGGCGTAGCGCAGCCACAGCTTGAAGCTCGAGTAGCGGCTCGGAGCGAGCCGGGAACAGCGTGCCGACCGGCTGGCCGGCCGCCGCGGTCAGGATCGTCCCCGGCTCGAGGCCGCTGGCGATCACGGTGGGGATTCCGGCCGCGGTGGCCATCTCGGCCGCCACCACCTTGGAACGCATCCCGCCCGAGCCCAAGGGCGAAGTCTGGTGCCCGATCGACAGCTCGCTGAGCGACTCGAAGTTGGTCACGTCTCTCACCAGCTCGGCCGCGGGATCGAAGCGCGGATCGGCCGTGTACACACCGCCGGCGTCGGTCAGCAGCAGCAGCCGTTCGGCGCCCAGCAGGATCGCCACCTGAGCGGCCAGGAAGTCGTTGTTACCGAACGAGATCTCATCCGTGGTGGTGGTGTCGTTCTCGTTGATGACCGGCACCACGCTCCACTCCAGCAGCTTCTGGAGCGTCTGGCGCGCGTTGAGATAGTGCGTGCGAGCACTGATGTCGAAGAACGTCAGGAGCACCTGGGCGGTGGGAACACCCGCTCCCGCATCAGCGCGTCATACACCTGGTAGAGCTTGCCCTGCCCCACCGCGCTCGCGGCCTGCAGCTCGTCCACCGCTCGGGGCGAGGGATCGCCATGACCCCCATCCCCACGGCGATCGCGCCGCTGGTGACGACGATCGGCGCACTTCCCTGGCGGTGCAGCTCGGCCACCTGATCGCAGACCTGCGCCAGGACGTCAGCCCGCACCGCGCCCCGTCGTCGGCGACGATGCTCGAGCCCAGCTTGACGACCAGCCAGCCATGTCTCACAGGAGGATATGGCCGGCACCGCGCGCGGCCCGGCGGCGGAACTCAGAGTCCGCCGCCGGGATCCTCCTCCCCTGCTTTCTGGCCGCCGCGGCACCACGGGTTCGTCGGGACCCCGCGGCACGGGTTGGACATGCCCTTCAGTTCGCGGGCCGGCGGCAGCTGTGAGCCCGTCATGCATCTTCTTCCTGTTGAACCGGGGGAAGTGGGTCCCCTCGGGCAGGCATGGCCCCCCCGGGGGAGTTGGCCTGCGAAGTCGCACAGCACCTCGCGGTGAACTCCGGGTTGTGGTCGGCGGCGGC
This sequence comes from uncultured Solirubrobacterales bacterium, assembly GCA_963744525.1. Taxonomy (GTDB): domain Bacteria; phylum Actinomycetota; class Thermoleophilia; order Solirubrobacterales; family Solirubrobacteraceae; genus Palsa-465. The sequence goes on from CAVUTV010000014.1 coordinate 133,307, forward strand.
CGGAGCCGTGGTGCAGCGTCGGGTACTTGGCCTCCAGGGCCTGATCCTCCGGGGTGATGCTGCCGCCACCGATCTCGGTGTTGCCGTGGAAGCAGTCGTTGGGCTCGCCGACACGGTTGGTGGCCTCGAAGTCCCCGTTGGTCGGGTTGCCGAAGAACCCGTTGTTCTTGTAGTGGTTGTCGATGACGGCGTCGCCGTACTCGTCGAAGATGCACGACGCATCGTCCGGACCGCTTGGCGTGCCACCGGTGCAGGGCGGACCCGAGTCCGGGAACGGAACCACGATGTTGCCCCACGCCCCGTTGTTCTCGAAGCGGTTGTTCATGATCGTGTCGTTGCGGGCGCCGGAGACCGACATCCCGGTCCCGACGGGTCCCTGCGCGGCAAATCCGGCCGTGGGCACGTTCGGGTCGTTGTTGTTGTGGACGTAGTTGTCCATGAACACCCAGCAGGAGTGGGTGTGGGTGATGGGGCTGATCCCGTTGTTGGGGCAGGCCCCGTTCTGGGGTGACGGGTCGTCGCCGTTCTGGCTGTTGGTGTCGAACCCGTCCTCGTTGTTGTCGAATTGGGAGTTCTTCACCACCAGCGTTCCGCCGGAGTTGGAGCCCGAGTAGCCCAGCGCGTTCCACTCCGCCCAGGCGCGGTTCATGATCTGGTTGCACACCTGCTGACAGGCCCCGATGTAGTAGCCCGGAGTCATTCATATTGCTGGCGTACGAGTGATCCCAGGTGCCGCCGTCCCAGTCGCTGGAGAAGATTCCGTACTCCGCCGCCGATACCTCAGCCTTCTGGGGGGAGACCTTCGTGTCATACCAGGTGGAGGTCGCGGTCAGATAGTCGCCGTAATACCCCCACCCCCCGATCTTGCCGCTCCCGGCGCCGCCGTTCCACCAGACCTCGTTGCCGCTGCCGCCGTCGCCTGACCCGCCCAGGAAGTTGCAGGCGGTGAGGTTCTCGACCTTCACGTTGTCGGCCTTCCAGACCATGATCCCGTTCAGCCCGGCGTGTCCGCCCTTGACCTTGGGACCGAAGTTCTGCGCTGACTTCTTGTCGCTGCATCGGGCGGTGTGCGGCTTGGTGCCGTCGACGACCACCTTGTTGCGGCTCATGCCGCGCAGCGTCAGGTTGCGGGTCTGGATGACCACCCCGGCCGGGAACTGGTGCTTGGACCCGCGCGGGAACTTCCAGGACTTGGTCTTGTAGTCGCCCGGTGCGACCAGGATGAAGTCACCGGGGCGCGCGTGGTTGACGGCAGCCTGAATCGACTTGTACTGGCCGTGAATCCCCTTGTAGGTACCCACCCGCAGAACGCGGGGGTTGGCGAGCGCTCCGGGCGCCGTCACCGCCAACACCGCAAGCGCGGAAAGGCAGACCAGGACAAAACGTCGCATAAACATCCTCCGTGACTCCCGACGATTCGGGGTCCGCCCTCATGGCGGACCGGCGGCATGCTAGCGGCGCGGCGCCTCGCTGCGCCGGAGCTCCCCCAACCGCGGTATGTCCCGGAGGGTGTGAACCCGGCGGCGGACTTTGAGTTCCGCCGCCGGGCCTAGCGCTGGCCTTACTTCTTCTTGGACGCCCGGCACCACGGGTTGCGCGGCACGCCCTTGCACGGATGCGGCATCGACTGCAGGTGCTTGGGCAGCGGTTGCATGACCACCTTGGTCCGGCGCGGGTAGTTGCTGCCGGGTGGGCAGGGCAGTTTGCTGGCCTCAACGTAGAGCGTCGAATCGCAGCCCACCTCGGCCAGGAACTCGTCCGTCTGCGGCTCGGAGGTGCTGCTGTCCACGGGCGTGCCGTTGCACGAGGTATGCAGCGTCTGCGCGTCCGAGGGGGTCATCGTCAGCGTGCCCTTGGTGTCCTTGTTGCCTGAGAAGCACGACGTGGCGTCGGGCTCGGTGTTGACCCACCCGAAGTCACCATTGGTCTGGTTGCCGTAGCTGCCGTTGTCGTAGTAGGTGTTGTTGAGCAGCGCATCGCCGTACTCGTCATAGAGGCACGGACCTCCACCCTGGCCACCGGTGCCGCCGGTGCACGGCCCCCCGGAGTCCGGGAAGGGCACGATGATCGTCCCCCAGGCGTTGTTGTGGGCGAACGTGTTGTCCATGATCGTGTCGTAGCGCCCACCCGAGATCGACATGCCGGTACCCACCGGCCCCGCGGCGGCCAGGCCGGCGGAGGGGATGTTGGGGTTGTTGTTGTTGTGGACGTAGTTGTGCTCGAACACCCAGCATGAGTTCGTGTGGGTGATGCGACTAATGCCACCGTTCAGGCACTGACCGTTCTGGGGCGGGGGGTTGTCCCCGTTCTGGCTGTTGGTGTCGAACCCGTCCTCGTTGTGGTCGAACTGTGAGTACTTGGTCACCAGGGAACCACCCGAGTTCGAGCCCGAATATCCGAGTGCGTTGTACTGGGCCCAGATGTGCGACATCGTCTGGTTGCACACCTGATGGCAGGCACCGATGTAGAAGCCTGAATCGTTGAAGTTCGATGCGTAGGCCTGGTACCAGGTGCCGCCGTCCCAGTTGCTGGAGAAGATCCCGTAGGCGGCCGCGTTGCTCGAGTTCTTAGCGTCGTAGTAGCGCGAAGTGGAGGTGATGTAGGCGCCGTAGTAGCGCCAGCCGCCGATCTTCCCGCTCTCATCGCCGCCGTTCCACCAGATCCCGTTGCCTGCGTCGCCGGCGCCGCTGAGGAAGTTGCAGGTGGTGAGGTTCTCCACCTTGACGTTGCCGGCCTTCCACACCAGCACACCGTTGAGACCGAGCGGTCCGCCCTTGCTCTTGGGCCCGAAGTTCTGATCTTTCTTGAGGGCGTTGCACTTCGCGCCCTTACGGGTTCCGTCGATGACCACGCGGTTGCGGTTCATCCCGCGCAGGGTGAGGTTCCGTTTGGTGATCAGCACCGCCGCCTGGCGGTTCGAGAAGCCCTTGGGAGCGCGGCTGTGGTGGGTTTTGTAATCACCCGGCGCGACCAGGATGAAGTCACCCGGGCGGGCGTGGTTCACCGCGGCCTGGATCGACTTGTACTGACCGCGGATGCCGTGGTAGGTCCCCACGCGCAGCACGTGGTGCCTGGCCATGGCCACCGGCGCGACTGCGCCCAGCCAGGCGCAGACAGCCAGGCCAACCAGCCCAACAAAGATACGTCGCATCGACCACCTCTCCGTTTCGGACCCCTGCTAAGAGTGCTGTTGAGCGCATCCTAATAGGCCCGGCCAGGCAGAGTGGCAGTTGGTGTCAGGGTGTCAACTGGGGTCGAGCTCGAACGCCACGCCGGCGATCTCGACATCGTCCCCGGGCTCGAATCCGGCCTCCTCCAGTGCCCGGATCACCCCGATGCCTCGCAGCCGGCGCTCCAGGTGAGCCATCGCGTCCTCGTTGTCCAGGTCGTATCGGGCCACCAGCCGCTCCACCCCGGGCCCGTGGACGTCGAACGCGTGCGGGCCGGTGCGCTCGATCTCAAACGCGCGCGGCGGCGCCGGGCGGAACACGCGGTGCTCGGGCAACGCCTCCAGATCGGTGTCGTCCGGGCGACCGGCTGTGTGCGCGCTCGCCCCGCCCTCCGGGTTCTCCAGGGGTACACGCTGCAGCAGCAGCGCAGCCAGGTCATCCAGGCCCTGGTGCGTGGCTGAAGAGGTGAGCAACACCGGGATGTCCGGGCCAAGCCGCTCCTGCCAGCTGCGCCGGGCCGCGTCAGCCGTGGCGGGGTCGATCAGGTCGGCCTTGGACAGCGCCAGGATCCGCGGCAGTGCGGCCAGGCGGGGATCGTGCAGAGCCAGCTCGCGCTCCACGGTGGCGTGGTTCTCGGCTGGGTCCGAGCCGTCTAGTGGCGCCAGGTCAAGCACATGGACCAGCAGCCTCGTGCGCTCGATGTGGGCCAGGAAGTCGTGCCCCAGACCGGCACCGCCGCTGGCCCCCTCGATCAGTCCGGGGATGTCTGCGATCACCAGCTGACGGTTGTCGGCGTGCAGCGTGCCCAGCACGGGCTCCAGCGTGGTGAATGGATAGTCGGCCACTTTGGGAGTCGCCCGAGTGATCCGGGAGAGCAGGGAGGACTTGCCTGCGTTGGGCAGGCCCACCAGCCCGACGTCGGCCAGCAGCTTGAGCTGCAGATCTAGCCAGCTCTCATCGCCGGTCAGTCCACGCTCGGCGAAGCGGGGAGTTTGATGGGTGGGCCCGCGGAAGCGCCGGTTGCCGCGCCCGCCTGAGCCGCCTTGGGCCACCACCGCCCGTTGCCCGGGGCGCACGAGGTCGTGGCGGGTGCCGTCGGCCTCCACCACCACCTCGGTCCCCGGGGGTACGCCGATCTCGAGCACCGGTCCGTTGGCCCCGTGGCGCTGGGAACCCTGGCCGTGACCACCGCGACGCGCGCGGAAATGAGACTGGCGGCGAAAGTGCTCCAGGTCGCGCAGGGAGTCGTCGCAGACCAGCACCACGTCTCCCCCGCGCCCCCCGTCGCCGCCATCCGGACCGCCCTTGGGAACGTGAGCTTCCCGCCGGAAGCTGAGACAGCCGTCGCCACCGGCGCCGGCCAGAACATAAATTCGCGCACGATCCTTCATCGGCGACTTATTGTGGCCGCATCAGATCCAAAACCCCCAGGAGGACCCGGCTCAATGTCACTGCTGACGGATTTCAAGAAGTTCCTGTTCCGAGGAAACGTCGTCGACCTGGCGGTTGCGGTCGTGATCGGGACTGCGTTCGCGGCCCTGATCAAGGCGCTCGTCACCGACATCCTCACGCCGATCATCGCGATGATCTTCGGGCAGCCGAACTTCGAGACGCTCACCTTCACGATCAACGGAAGCCATTTCCTCTACGGCGACTTCCTGAATGCCGTGTTCTGGTTCCTGTCGGTAGCCGCCGTCGTGTTCTTCGCCGTGGTCAAGCCCGTCACCTGGCTGATGGAGCGCCGGGCGCAGGAGGATCCATCGGTCAAGGCGTGCCCGGAATGCACCTCGGACATTCCGATCGCCGCGCGCCGCTGTCCGCTGTGCACCTCGGTGATCAGCGACACGCCAGGAGCGGCGGGCGCCGCCGTGCCGGCTTAGGGGACGCCGGCTGTGGCTGCCCCCAGCTCCCGCAGAACTCAGGCGCTCACCGGGAACTCCTCGTTCACCTGTCCCAGCCAGCGGGCGGCTCCTAGCTCCGTATAGAGGCGGCGGACGCGCTCGAGCGCTTCGAGGTCCTCTCGCCGCCGCGTTCTTTCCAGCAGCGTGCGGGCCAGCAGGGGGAGCGCGCCGATCGCCTCGAAGGCGGCGATCGCTCCATCTTCGTGCTCGATCGCCTGCTCCACGTCCCCGGCGCGCTGCGCGCGTTCGGCGACGACTCGCAGATAGTTGGCGCGCATCAACGGTGTCGCACTGGCCGGCGGCAGCGACTCGACATGCCGCGCCAGCCGGTCGATGGCATCCGCGTCGTCAAGCCGGATTGCTGCTTCGACGCAGAGTGCGTAGGCCTCGGTCCGGAATTCACCCCCCGTGAAGTCCTCCTCCTGCACGCGGATCGCGCACGCCAATCCCTCCTCGGCGTCCCCCCGGTCTAACGCCAGGCGGGCCAGGATGAGAATTGCGCACACCCGGGCGTCCACGTACTCGCTGTCGATCGACCCCTGCGCCATGTTCCGGCAGCGAATCAGCAGGTGGTCCCACCCGCAGGCGCAGGCCAGCGGAGCGGCGAATGCCGCGGCCGCGATCGCGTTCATGTCGTCCTCACCGCTCAGCAGCGCCTCGATGACGGGAGTCGCCTCATCCCAGCGGCCCAGGCCCACCAGCGGCGGCACCATCTGGCTCAGGAGGTCTCGTTCGCCGGCGCGGTCGCCACGCTCGCGCGCCACGATCAACCCGGCGCTCACCTCTTCGACGGCCTCGGTCAGACGGTCCCGCTCCAGGGCGACCGCCGCGATCAGGTAACGCGCCCGTAGCTCGACTGCGGGCAGATCGCGCTCCTGGGCCAGGGCGAGCGCCTGCCGAAGCACCCCGAGTCCCTCCTGCAAGCGCTTGCGATAGACGATGAACGAACCTCGGTTCAGGAACGCTTCGGCCATGTAGGCCCATGACTCGGCCTGTTCGAGCGTGGTCAGCGCCTCATCGAGCAGCACCGCGGGTTCCTGGGCACGGCCCTGCAGCATCAGCACTCGCGCCAGCTCCGCCAGGGCTCTCGCGCGCACCACCTCGTCCACCTCGCCGTCGTTGGGCTCCCTGAAGCGCTCCAGCAGCTCCTGTGCCTGGTTCAGCCGCCCGGCCAGCGCCAGTAGATTGCCCAGCGCCAACAGCGCGGTTCCGCCCGTCGACTTTCCATTGCGCTCGTAAAGCTCGATGGCCATGCGCAGCCTCTGTTCGGCCAATGAAGGGTCTCCGCTCTGACGCAGCGCCTTGCCTGCCTGCTCGAGCAGCTCGGCACGCTCGAGCTCGTCGTCAACCAGCTCAGCGGCCTGGTGGAAGTAGCGGTCGGCCTCTGAGCCGAGGGCCAGCGAGGCGGCCGAGCGACCGGCCGTGATCAACTTCTCCCGGGCGGACGCGCGCAGCTCAGGGACGTCCTCTCCGACAGGATCTGCCCGAATCGCCTCCAGGTAATGCGAGGCCACCACCTCGGCGATGTCGCGGGCCTCGCCCGGCCAGGTGTGCTCAAGATGACGAGCGGCAGCCAGGTGGCGGGTCTTGCGGTCCCGTCGGGAGAGCGTCCCGTAGGCCACCGTCCGGACCAAGCCCTGGAGGAACACGTACTGGCCACGCTCGGGTGAGTGCGGATCGTCGTCACGCCCCAGCAGCTGCTTGGTCACGAGCGCGTCCAGGGTGATCACGGCCTCGGCCTCGCTCGAGCCCCGGAGTGCCGAGAGTGCGAACACGGAAAAGGAATGGCCGATCACCGAGGCGTCGCGCAGGAGCGAGCGCTCCTCGGCCGAGAGCCCGTCCAGCCGGGAAGCCACGAGGGCCTGCAACGTCTCCGGGACGTCGAGGTCGGTGACATCTCCGGTGAGCTTGTAGCGAGGTCCCTCCTGGACCAGCACACCTCGATCCTGGAGCATTCGAATGGTCTCGACGGCGTACAGCGGGATGCCCTCTGCGCGGTTGTTGATCTCTCCCACCAGCTGCGGCGGCAACCCTGGCACCAGCTCCTCCAGGATCGTCCTGACGGCCGCCGGATCTAGGGGGCGGAGCGTGATCGGCTCCCAGCCCGTCCGACGCCGGCCGAGCTCCGGACGGCCGAGCGCCAGGATGAAGATCGGGTAGTTCGCCGACCACTCCAGTAGGTAGTCGATGAAATCGAGCAGGCCGCTGTCGGCCCACTGGAGATCCTCGAAGGCGAGTACCACCGGCTCGGTCTCCGCCATGCGTTCGAAGAACAGACGCCAGCCCGAGAACAGATCAGCTCGATCGGGGTCCGGGCGCTCCTCGAACCGGAGCAGGTGGGCAATGCGCGGCTCCACCAGGCGGCGCTCACGGTCGTCGGCGATGAGCTCGCTCACCGCCTCGTGAAGCCTGGCCCGGGCGGCCGTCGGCTCCTCCTCCTCAGCGATTCCCAGCCGCGATCGAACCATCTCGGCCAGCGCCCAGTAAGCGACCCCCTCTCCGTAGGAAAGGCAACGGCCCTGGTGCCAGCGAACGCTGCTCTCGACGCCATCGAGGTGCTTATAGAACTCCCACAGCAGCCGCGACTTCCCGGAGCCCGCTTCGCCCATCACCGTGACCATCCTGGCCCGGCGGTCCTCCGCGGTGCTGTCAAAGGATCTGATGATCAGCGCGAGCTCCTGATCGCGCCCCACGAACGGTGCCTCCAGGCCAACGCTGCGCCGGGCGCCGCCGACGCCGGCGACCACCCGAAGCGCGCGCCAGCCGTGCACCGGTTGCTCGCGACCCTTCACCTGATGGGTGCCGGTGTCCTCGTACTCGATCGCGGCCTCCGAAGCCCGACGGGTGACGTCGTCGACCAGCACGGTCCCCGGCGCCGCGATCGATTGCAGTCGCGAGGCGGTGTTCACCGTGTCACCCAGCACCATTCCCTCCCCCTCGGCACCCACCTCAACCGCCGCGTTGCCGGTCAGCACGCCGGCGCGGACGCGCAGTCCCGGCGTCTCCACCTCTTCCCCCAGCGCCGTTATCGCCTGAGTCAGGCTGAGCGCCGCGCGGACCGCCCGCTCAGCGTCATCCTCCCTGGCCACCGGCGTACCCCACACAGCCATCACCGCATCCCCGATGAACTTCTCCACCGTGCCGCCATAACGCTCGATCAACGTGCGACAACGATCGAAATAGCGACTCAGAAGATCCCGGACCTCCTCAGGGTCACGGTGCTCGGAAAGGGTCGTAAACCCGACCAGATCGGCAAACAGCACCGACACCAGGCGCCGTTCGGACACCGGGCCGCCCGGAGGCGTGGATCCGGCCCGAACGGCGCGCCGCGGCGGGGGCGGTGTCTGCACTGAGCGGAGAACCGCATTCACCGCAGAATCGCTCGCCGGGCAGGTTGGCCGTCTGGCAGGAGGGGCAGCGCAGCTCCAGGCCGGAGCCACACTCAGCACAGAACCGCCGGCCGGGGCGGTTCTCCGTACCGCAGGCCGAGCAGCGATTCACAGCCACGCCGGCCAGCCTATTCCGGAGCCCCCGGCCTGTCTACCGGAGCTTATTCCGTGGCGTCGCCTGGAGCGACCGAGATCACGCGGCCGCGGCGGCCGCGGGTGAACTCGACGGTGCCGGGCGAACGCGCGTAGATCGTGTCGTCCTTGCCGATGCCGACGCCGTCGCCTGGCTTGAACCGGGTGCCGCGCTGGCGGACGATGATCTCGCCGCCGGTCACGGTCTGGCCGGCGAACACCTTGACGCCGAGCCGCTTGGCGTTGGAATCCCGGCCGTTGCGGGAGGAGCCGAGTCCCTTCTTATGAGCCATCGCTCGCCTCCTTGTCGTGCTACGGCTGGCGGCGGGCGCCAGCTTGATGCCGGTGATCTGGATGCGGGTCAGCTCCTGGCGGTGCCCGGTCCGGCGCTTGTAGCCGCGCTTGGGCTTGAACTTGACGATCCGCAGCTTGGGTCCGCGCTCGTGGGCGACAATCGTGGCGTTGACGCTGGCCTTGGCCAGGTCCTTGCCGTCCTTCACGTTGGAACCGTCAACCACCAGCAGCGGCGCGAGCGCGACCGTTTCACCTTCCTGGGCGGGCAGACGCTCGACCAGCAGGGACTCGCCCTCCTGGACCCGGTACTGCTTTCCGCCTGTCTTGACGATTGCGTACATATTCACTCAGAGTCGGAATCTCCGGCCTTCGCGGCTGCGCCCGCCTTGGGCGTGGAACGGCGCCGGCCGCCCCTCCGGCCACGACGCCGGTCGCCTGATTCTAGTTCATCCGCGTCCTTTTTCTCGGACGGGCCGTCCGGGCCTCCGGACGCGGACGATTCGGGACCGTCGATCAGCACTGCGGTGGCCTGCGTGCGTCCCACCTCTTCGATCCGGACCAGACGCTTCTGGCCGACCGCACTGGTGGCGCCCCGGATCGCGATGATGTAGCCGTCGATCTTGGCCACCGCATCGTCCGCGTTGTACATGTGCGGCTCGACGATCTCCACGTACACCTCCTCGCCCTCGCGGAAGGGCAGCGCGCGCTCCAGCACCTGCTCACGCTCATCCTCCATCAGCACCGCGAAATGGTCCAGAGGCAGGCCTTCGGAGCCCTGGAAGTGGAACCACTTGCCGGTGTCCGCCTCGATCGCGTGAAGGACCCGGGCGTCGTTGCCGGTGAACTCGGCGCTCACCCGGGGGTTCATCTGGAGCAGCAGGGCCGGTGCCTTGGTCTGAGTGGCCAATTCGCGCATGCGGCGCTCGAACTCGATGGCGATCGTCTCCTCAGACTTGATCACGCCCTCGCCGTGGCAGGTGGGGCAGGGCCGGGTCATGATTTCCCGCACGCCCTCGGTGACGTTCTGACGGGTCATCTCGACCAGACCGAGCGGCGAGATCTCCACCACGAATGTCTTGGTGCGGTCCTCATCCAAGGCCTTGCGCAGCGTCTTGAGCACCGCGTCGCGGTTGCGGGCCCGGGCCATGTCGATGAAGTCGATGACGATGATCCCGCCGATGTCCCGCAGCCGTAGCTGGCCGACCACCTCATCGGCGGCCTCCAGGTTGGTCTTGGTGATCGTGTCCTCCAGGCGGGCGCCCTTGCCGCGGCCGATGAAGCTGCCCGAGTTGACGTCGATCACGGTCAGTGCCTCGGCGTAATCGATCATCAGGTAGCCACCGCTGGGTAGGTCGACCCGTCGTTGCAGCGTCGAGTCCAGCACCTTCTCCACGCCGAAGGCCTCGAACAGCGGCCGGTCCTCGTTCCAAAGCTCAACCTGATCGACCAGGTCCGGCGCCGTGCGGCTGAAGAAGGACACGAGCCGGTGGTGTTGCTTCTCGTCGTCGACGATCGCGCGTTCGAACTCGGCCGAATAGATGTCGCGGACGACCCGGACCGAAAGGTCGGCCTCCTGGAAGACCAGCGCTGGAGCGGCGGTCTCGGCGACCCGCTTCTGCAGGACGTCGTTGAGCTTGAACAGGTACAGCAGCTCCCGTTCCAGGTCGGCCCGGGTGGCGCCCTGCGCGGCGGTGCGGATGATCGCACCCGCGCCCTTGAGGTCCAGCTTGGCCGCCTCTTTGCGCAGCCGGTCACGCTCCTTGTCATCCAGACGCCGGGATACGCCGACCCCCTCCCCGAAGGGCGCGAACACCATGTAGCGCCCGGCGATGTGAGGTCCATGGAGAGCCTGGCGCCCTTGGTCTTCAAGGGGTCCTTGACCACCTGCACGACGATCTCCTGCCCAGGCTTGAGCATCTCGGTGATCTGGCGGGTGTCGCGGCCCGAGCCGCGGCCGCGGCGCGGCGCTTCGACTCCGGGCAGCACGATCTCGTCGACGTGCAGGAACCCGTTCTTCTCCAGCCCGATGTCGACGAATGCGGCCTCGAGGCCGCCCAGCACGTTGTCGACCCGGCCTTTGTAGATGTTGCCGACGATCGAACGAGCGCCACGGCGCTCCAGGTACAGCTCGGCCACTTGGTATCCGGCGGCGGGATTGGCCGTCCGCCGCCGGCGGCGATTGCTGGAGGAACGTCTTACGAGCCGGGACGGTCCCGGTGGCCTCCAGCAGCGCAACCCGGGTCTCGCCCCGGTCGACGCTGACTAGTACTTGTTTCTTCAATTTTCTTCCTTTGCAGATGTGGCCCGACGGGATGCCGGGAAAGATTTTGAGGAGCGCACGGCGGCTTTCGAAATCACGAAAACCATACAGGGCGACCCGGGCCTTGCCTGCCGAAGCCGCCCTGCCTTGGGCGTAGATCGACTGCAGGAGCCCCAGACATATAAAGGTGACGAGCACCGAGGAACCGCCGTAACTCATCAGCGGCAGGGGTACTCCGGTCACTGGCATGACCCCGATGGTCATGCCGACGTTCACGAAAATCTGGAACATGAGCATCGCGAAGACGCCGCCGGCTATGAGGGTGCCGAACAGGTTCTTGGCCATCGTGAGAATGCGAAGCGTGCGCCAGATGAGCAGCGCATAGAGGCTGAGGACCAGCGCCGCGCCCACGAACCCGTAGGTCTCGCCGACGACGGCAAAGATGAAGTCCTCCTGTCGTCCGGGATGAAGTTGAATTTCGTCTGCGTGGCCCCGGACACGCCCCGGCCGGTCTTCTGGCCCGATCCGATCGCGATCAGCGACTGATTGAGCTGGTAGCAGGTGGGTCCTGGGGCGTGCACTGCCGGGGCGGGTTGATGAACGTCGTCAGACGTTCCTTCTGGTAAGTCTTGAGCACGTTCACGCCCACGGCGGGGGCGACCGCCAGCACCAGCACCCCGGCCTGATGAACAGGGCGGCCAGCGCCGTCAGCTGCTTCCAGCTCGTGCCGGCGAAGAACAGCACCGCGACACGGCGATCACGACGTAGACCAGTGCCGGTGCCCAGGTCGGGCTGGCCGATCACGATCATCGCCGAGGAGCGCCAGCAGCATGATCCGGGCCGTGGTGCGGCGCTCGTGCAGGGACCGCGAGCGCTCGACCGCGAACCCGGCCAGGGCCAGGATCAGCAGGACCTTCCCGAACTCCGAGGGCTGGACCTGGAGGAGCGGCAGGGGAATCCAGCGGCGAGCGCCCAGCTGCGCCGGCATCGCGTAGACGACGATGTTGGAGACGATCATAGCGCCGTAGAACCCGTAGCGGTATTCGCGCAGACGCGAATAGTCAAAGCGGCTGATCAGCAGCGCCAGCAGCAGCCCCATGGCGGCGTACAGGCCCTGGCGCTCCATGTAATACAGGGGTCCCGGCCGCGCCCTTGAGCGTGAGCAGCGAGCACGCGATCAGCCCCAGTGCCGCCAGCATCAGCAGCGGGTCCATGGCCAGCCATTTCCGGATCGCCCAGGGCTTGGCCTGCTCCTGAGGGAGCTGGATCGCGGTCATGTTCATGGCGAAGTCGACCTCATAGCGTGGCCGAGATTCCGCTCTTGTAGGCGCCGGGCTTGTGGAAGAACCATTGGGAGAGGATCTGCCTCGCCACGGGGGCTGCGGCGACGTCGCCGAAGCCGCCGTTCTCCACCCAGACGGTGACCTCGATTGGCTTGCTGGTGGCGCTGGCGGGTACGAAGCAGGAGTACCAAGCGTAGTCGTGCTCGACTCCGCTGACGAAGTACTGGGCCGTACCGGTCTTGCCGTACACCGGCTTGGGGAAGCTCCCCATCACGTCTGCTGAGGTGCCGCCGGGCTGCGAGGCGGCCTCCCGCAGTCCCGTCAGGATCGTGCTCAGGTACGCGGGGTTGATGGGCAGGTGGCGCCGGGGCCTGGGGTCGATGCGCTGCAGGATCGTGCCGGTGGCGGACTGGATGTCCTGGCCGACGTGCGGGGTGACGATCGAGCCGCCGTTGGCCAGAGCCGAGTAGGCCACAGCCAACTGCAACGGGCTCACCTGGACATCACCCTGGCCGACCGCCGTGTTGACGTTGTCGCCGTAGGTCCAGGGCGTCCCGCTGCCGATTCCGCAGCCGCCCTGCGACGCCGGGTGCTTGGGATGGCCCTTGTAGGGGCCGGTGGCGTGCTCGCACATGACCTCCTGGCGATTCAGATAGCTCCAGTAGGACGGCGAGGGCAGCACGCCGGTGGCCGCACCCGGCAGGTCGATGCCGGGATCGCGGCCGATTCCGTATTTGTGCGCCCAGTGCTGCAGCGGACCGCCCTGGGGCGCGTCCGAGTTCAGCAGCGCCCCCAGGTTGTAGAAGAAGATGTCGTCCGAGACCTTGATCGCCTGGGTCATGTCGAGCACGCCGTTGGCCGACTGACCGGAGTTGTGCAGACAGATCGGGCCCTCGTGGAAGCAGCCGGTGTCGTCGTAGGTCTCATACGGACTCCACCTTCCGGACTCGAGCGCCGCCGTGGCGGTGATCGGCTTGAACGTGGACCCCGTGGGACCGACGCTCTGGATCGCCCGGTTGAGCAGCGGATCGCCGCTGCTGGGACCGAAGTACCGGTTGTACTGAGACTGGGTCAGCGGCTTGGTGAACAGGCTCGGGTTGTACGTGGGGGCCGAGCCCATCGCGTAGACCTGCCCGTTCTGGGGGTTCATGGCCACGAACGCGCCGCCCGTCCCGTTGTTGGTGCCGATCGACGTGGTCAGGGCCTGTTGCGCCACCTTCTGCAGCTGCGCGTTGATCGACACCTGCAGTGTCTGGCCGGAGGTGGACTCGGTCGGCTTGGCGTAGCCCTGGAACTCACCCAGTGAGTTGACCTTCACCCGTTCGGCTCCGTCCACGCCCTGGAGGAAGCGGTTGTACTGCCACTCCAGGCCGGACTGGCCGACTTCGTCGGTGTGAGCGATGCCGCTGAAGTGCTTCTGCCTGGTCTCGCAGTTGGTCTTGGATACGCAGCTGATCGGACCGACGGTGCCCAGCACCTGGGCACCGACGCTGCCCTGCGGGTACTGGCGGATGTACTTCTGCACCACGGCCACGCCAGGGAACTGCGCCTGGCGCTCGCCCAGGTAGTACTGGACGTCCTTGCCGACGTTCTCGGCGACGGTCACGTCGTCGTAGGGGACGTTGGCCACGCCCTGGGCGACCAGGCAGGCGATCCGCGACAGATGGAAGTTGCCCGAGGTCCCGTTGGGCGGTGCGGAGGTGCCGTCGACGTGGCACTTCGTCGTGCGGTTGGGGATCGACAGGACCGAGGCCAGGTGCCGGTACAGAGCCGCGTCCTTGGCCGGTGGCCTGTCGTAGTTGGACATCATCTCAGCCACGGTGATCGGAACCGGGAGGTCCGGCGCCGCGATCTCCACGGCCGGCACCGGCACCGAGACCACCAGCGCGCGGCCGGCGCTGTCGATGATCTCCCCCGCGGTGCGGGGATCGAGATGGCGCGCAGGGAGTTCGTGCTGGCTTGGGCCAGGTACTGCGAACCCGTGAGCACCTGCAGGAACCACAGGCGGAAGAAGATGATCGCGAACATGATCAGCGCGCAGGTGCCCACGATCGTCACGCGCAGCGCCAGCTGCGGCGTCATCGTGGGTGTGCGCCCTTCCTGAGGCTGGATCACCGGCCAGACCTCGTCATCTGACCGAGACGCTCAGAGGGACGGTGCAGCGGGCTCAGGCCACCGGTGGTGTAGGCGCGCCGGCGGCGGCGGCGCGGGTCCTCAGGCAGCGCGCCGTGCAGGATCCGGCGCACGATCTCGTAGACCGGCAGCGCGATCAGGGTGTTGACCAGGACGGTGAGGAAGATCTGCTGGAGCAGTAGCAGGCTGACCGGGGCATCGACCCCGAGCAGGAACTGGATCACGGCCATCCCGACGCCGGCCACCGCGGTCGCGACGGCGCCCACGGCCAGCGGGACCAGCCCATGAGAGGGATCCCGGAGCTCCCGCAGCCGCCCCGCCCAGTAGCCGATCAGAATGAACAGCAGCGAGGTGATCCCCAGCGTCTGCACGAGGGTCAGGTCGACCAGCAGGCCCATTCCGAAACCCACGACCGCACCGGTCATGGAGCCGCACAGCAGCCCGATCGAGGCCACCACCAGCGGCGTGATGTCGGCCGTCACGCCGAAGATCGTGATCTGCGTGACCATCGTCTCCTGCAGAATCACAGCCACGATCGCCACGATCCCGATCCGGATCGGAAGGCGCAGGCTGGCGTATTCGACCGCCATCTAGATGGAGCTCCCGCTCACGGCAGTGAGCCCCGCTGGGGCACCGTCGCGTGCGGCCGCGTGAGGATCTGGACGATCGAGATGTGCCGGAGATCGACCGCTGGGCTGACCGTCACCTGCTGGTCGTTGATCAGGGTGTTCTGGTTGGCGCTCGACACCTGGCCGATCGGGAGGTCAGGCGGGTACAGGGGTCCTGGAGCTTGGGGTTGGTGGAGTCCTTGAAGCCCGCCGTCACCACCTGCTGGCCGTAGGAGATCTGGGCGTGCGGAGGCAGCGTTGTGAGCAGCAGCTCGTTGGGGTTGCCCACGTCGGGCACCAGCTCGCCGGTGTCGCCGGCGGCGTCCTCGACCAGCGCCGCCGCGGCGAACTTGTCGCTGGTGATCTCGGTGACCACGGAGAAGTTGGGGCCCACCTGGGACACGTCGCCGACCAGGCCTCCCGCTCCCACCACTGGATCGCCTGCCTTGACTCCGTCCGCCGACCCCTTGTCGACCTTGATCGTCAGGTACCACAGGCTGAGGTCGCGCTCGATCACGTTGGCCGTCACCGGCCCGTACGCGTTCACGTCCCCCAAGCCGGTGTCCAGCTTGACCAGCTTGCGCAGCTGAGCGTTCTGGAACTGGGCGTACTGGGCGGTGTCGAGCTCCTGGGTCAGCTTGTGGTTCTGCTTGCGTCAGCTGCGACACCTGCGACTTGGCCCGGAAGGTGCTGGAGAACCAGCCGGCGATATCGCCGACGGGTGAGAGCACCTTGCTGGCGCCGGTCTGGATCGGTGAGAGCACCTCGGAGATCCCCCGCTGGACAGAGTGCAGCGGGCTGCTCGGGGAGCGCCAAAGTAGGCGGTCAGCAGGATCAGGGAAGCGGCGACGAGTAGGCCGAGAATGGCCCGTCTGCGTCGGACTTGCTTGTCATGCACGTGCTTGAAGTCTCCAAGGTCGCCGGCCTCGCGGTGTCCGCCCGGATGTCATTCGATCTCGGGTGGAGCCACTCAAGATATTCCTCAGCGGCGGCGCCGGTTGCGTGAATTCTTGCTGGAACGATGGATCGCCTCGAACTCCTCCAGGGATCGTCCGGAACCGACGGCGACACACGTCAGCGGGGACTCGGCCAAATGAGCCGGCATCTGCGTCTCGTGACGCAGCCGCTCTTCGAGGCCCTGCAGCAGCGATCCGCCGCCTGCCAGCATGATGCCACGATCCATGATGTCGGAGGCCAGCTCCGGCGGAGTCCGGTCCAGAGTCTCCTTGACCGCGTCGATGATCTGGGAAACAGGCTCCTCCAGTGCTCCCCTGATCTCCTCGCTGGTCAGCACCACCGTCTTCGGCAGCCCCGAGACCATGTCGCGTCCCCGGATCTCGGCCTGGACCTCCTCCGGCATCGAGAAGGCCGATCCGATCTCCAGCTTGACTTCCTCGGCCGTCTGCTGGCCGATCAGGAGCTTGTACTCCCGCTTGACGTAATTGATGATCGCCTCGTCGAGCTCATCGCCACCGACGCGGATCGACTGGGAGACGACGATCCCCCCCAGCGAAATGACGGCCACCTCGCTGGTGCCACCACCGATATCCACCACCATCGAACCGGTTGGCTCGCCCACCGGCAGCCCGGCGCCGATCGCCGCCGCCATCGGCTCCTCGATCAGGTAGGCCTGGCGGGCGCCGGCCGACAGGCAGGCCTCCTCCACCGCTCGCTTCTCGACGCCCGTGACGCCGCTGGGCACGCACACGACGACGCGTGGGTGCGCCCACCGGTTCTGGTGGACCTTCTGGATGAAGTGCCGGAGCATCTCCTCGGTCACCTCGAAGTCGGCGATCACGCCGTCCTTCAGCGGCCGGATGGCCGAGATCGTGCCGGGCGTGCGGCCCAGCATGCGCTTGGCCTCGATGCCGACGGCGTGGACCTCGCCGGTGCGGGAGTCCACCGCCACGACGCTCGGCTCGGACAGGACGATTCCCCGCCCGCGCACGTATACGAGGGTGTTGGCGGTGCCAAGGTCGACGGCCATGTCGCGGCCGCCGAAGCCGGTTAGGTACGTGAAGAAGCCCATTGATGAAACGCAGACGGGAGCAGATGGACGGGCGGCGAAAGGGGGTTGCCGCCACCGTGCTGCCAAATCCCGTCCGTGGCCCAGTGTAACCGAAGACACGTGCTTCGTTCAGCGGCGCCAGTGCAAAAAACGGCTGGAAAGGCCGAAGACTCCCAGAAGGCGGCGAATCAACGAGATTACGGCCCTGTGGCGGGGCGCAGAGAGGTTGTTCTGTCCGCCGCGATGAAGGGTGGGCGAAGCGGAAACCTGGGCGCGAGTGCGGCCCGTCCACCCTTCATCGCGGCCGTTCGACCGCGTCAGCCCTTCAGCAACCTCGGTTCCAGCGCCAGCAGCGGCTTCACCGGCAGGCCGACGACGTTCAGGTAGTCGCCGTCGATCGCCCCCACCAGTGCCGCGCCCCGACCCTGGATCGCGTAGCCGCCGGCCCGTTCGCGCCACTCGCCACCGTCCAGATACCAGCTGAGAATTTCCTCATTGAGAGGCTGGAGGAGCACCGCCGTCGAGCAGGTCGCCTGGCGCTCGCCGCCCTCGGGGTCGATCAGGCACATCCCGGTGACGACCTGATGCTCGCGGCCGGCCAGGGCGCGCAGGGTCGCGTCGGCCTGAGCGCGGTCAGCGGGCTTCCCGTACAGGCGCTCGCCCAGGGCCACGACGGTGTCGACCCCCAGGACCAGCGCATCCGGGCGCTGGGCGGCCACCGTCCGAGCCTTGCGAGCGGCGTTCTCCAGAGCCACGGCCTCGGGCTGGCCCTGCTCCACCTCCTCGGCCCCGGAGACGACGATCTCGAAGCTGACCCCGAGTTGCTCCAGAATCGCCCGCCGCTGGGGCGATCCAGAGGCCAGAATCAGAGGTCGGGGAAGAACAGGCCTACCTCGCGCGCGGCCGATTCCGGCGCGTCGGAGCCGTGCACCATGTTCTGGCCGACGGCGACCGCGAAATCACCCCGGATCGAACCCGGGGCGGCCTGGAGCGGGTTGGTGGCGCCGATCACCTGGCGGGCTGCCTCGATCGCCGACTCCCCCTGGAGAACCATCGCCACCAGCGGGCCGGACGTGATGAACTCGACGAGCTCTTCGAAGAACGGCTTGCCGTCGTGCTCGGCGTAATGGCGGGTGGCCAGATCACGATTCATCGTCATCTGCTTGAGCGCAACCAGCTTGAGGCCCTTGCGCTCGAAGCGAGCGATGATCTCGCCGGTCAGGTTGCGGGCGAAGGCGTCAGGCTTGACGAGGATGAGCGTGCGCTCCATGCGGCGGTTTCTCCTTGAAATCAGAGGGCCGGGCGAACGCCGGCCCAGCTCGGATCAGATCAGATCAGACGGGGGGCGGCCGACCATCGTCTGCTCGGACGGCCGGTTGGCCATCTGCTCGGCGGGCCTCGCAGGCCCGGCCTGCTCGGGTGAGCGCCCACTGACCGGCTGCTCGGCGCCGGCCTCGCGGCGGCGCCGCGTACGCCGGGGCATCGGCGAGCTGCCGACCTCGGCCTCGCAGAACGGGCAGATCTTCCACTGCTGGTCAAGCGGACGCCCGCAGTTGGCGCAGGGGTCCTTGAGCTTGCGCATGCAGTTCGGGCAGCGCAGGAAGTCCTTCTCCACCTCGTGATCGCAGTACGGGCAGGCGTGGACACCCAGCTCGGAAAGCCGGGCCTCGGCGGCCTGGATCTCCAACTCCCGCTCGTGGATGTCGTCCAGGTACTCCGGCGGTCGCACGATCATGTAGACGATCGTTCCCACAAACGGAAACAGGGAGGCCGCGGTGGCGCAGCCGACCAGCATCGGATCGGCGATACGACGGCGGGCGTCGGCGTAGGTCCAGTACACGAGGGCGAGCCAGATCACCACCAGGAACAGGAGCACGAGGTCAACTACGAGGCTGACCGTACTGTTGGTGATGCCGAATACTGCGAAGGCGGTCATAAGAAGGCCGGAGTGTAGTGGTCAGCAGGTTGACATAGCGCCGGAACTGCCTGGCAACAGGCGCCTGGAGGAAAAAATTCGGTGCTCGGAGGCGAATGCCTGCAAGTGAGAGACCACTTAGGAATTGAGCCCATCGTCGCGGGAGGTATACCCGCGGGCGAGGGCCTCATTCAAGGAACAGGCGACCGAAGACGTAGCCGATCGCGAAGAACACCAGGATCGTGACGGCGACGCTGATCGCCACCAGCTTGACCATGGACAGGAAGCTGGGGGGTCCTGCCGGTCGTCGTCCATGCCGTTGGGAGTTGGTCCGGTGCTCATGGCATCCACGCTCGCCCAGTTCATAGCATCGACGCCCGGCGGCCGGGCGCCAGCTCACGCCCGGGCACCAGATCGGCGATCAGGTAGATCGAACCGGTGGCCACCACGACGCCGTCCTCCCCGGCCAGCTCACGCGCCCGTGCCAGCGCCCGGCGCGGATCACGGATGGCCTCGGCCGGCAGCTCGCGTGCCGCCTCCAGCTGCCCCGTCAGCGACAGCAACGTGGGCGGCGGCAGCGCCCGGGGGTTGTGACAGCTGGTCAGCACCAGCGCCGAGCACAGCGGAGCCAGGATCCGCAGCATCGCCGCCGCGTCCTTGTCGTCCAGGATCGATACGACCGCGACGATCCGGCGGCCGGTGCCGGCAATCTCGGGCAGCGACTCGGCCAGGGCCGTCATTCCATCGGGGTTGTGCGCGCCGTCGAGCAGGGTGAGCGGGCGGCGGTCCACCTCCTGCAGGCGGCCGGGCACCCGGATCTCCGCCGCCGCGGCAGCGACGGCGTCACTGTCAAGCGAACCCCGGAAGGCTTCCGCGGCCGCCTGCGCTACGGCAAAGTTGCGGCGCTGGTAGACGCCGAGCGCGCCGACCGGGACGCCAGGGTCGGCCGGGGACTGGACGATCGTCGCGCCGCGTTCGGCTGCGACCTCCTTGGCCACCTCGACCGCATCGGGATGCATGGCCGGCCCGAGCACCAGCGTGGCCCCCGGCTGCACGACATCGAGCTTCTCCCGTGCGATCGCCTCCACCGTCGGGCCGAGCCAGCGGGTGTGCTCGAGTCCGACGCTGGTCAGCACCTGCACCGAGGACGGGATCACGTTGGTGGCATCGAAGCGGCCGCCCAGTCCGGCCTCGATCACCGCCACCTCCACCCCGCCCCGGGCCAGCTCGGAATACGCGGCGGCGGTCAGCAGCTCGAACTGGGTCACCTGGTCGTCCTCGGGCGCCCGGCGGTTGACCACCTCGGCCGCGTGCAGCGCGCGCTCGATCGCGGCAGCGAACTGCTGAGGCGTGAGATCCTGGTCCTCGATCCTGATCCGCTCGGAGTAGGAGCTCAGGTGGGGCGACAGGTAGGCCCCCACCCGCAGGCCGTGGCGGGCGAGGATCGCCGCCGTCATCCGGACCGTGGAGGACTTCCCGTTGGTACCGACCACGTGGATCGACTGGAAGCGGCGCTCCGGGTGACCGAGCACCGTCATCAGCCGGCGCATCCGCTCCAGCCCGAAGTGCATGCCGAACAGCTCCAGCGAGAGCAGCCGGCGTTCGGCCTCCTCCGGGGTCAGCGCTGGCCGCCCGGAAGGACTCACAGCGCCTCCAGCTCGGCCTGCAGCGAAGCCAGCTTGGCGCGCTCGGCCTCGACCACCTGAGGGGGAGCCTTTTGCACGAAGCCCTGGTTACCCAGCTTGCGCTCCGCGCGCTCGATTTCGGCCGTCAGTTGGGCTCGCTTGGCCTCGCGCTTGCGCTCGGCTGCGCTCAGGTCCACGTCGGCAGAGGCGAGGATCTCGACCGCGCCGCGCGGCACCGGCACCGATGCCATGGGCTCGCCGCCGTTGGCCCCGTCGAGCGTTAGCCGCGTCAGACGGGCCAGCTGTCCGGCCAGCTCCTCGTAGCCCGGCGCGGCCAGGCGCGCGGGCAGCACCGCCCTGGGCTTGACCTCGGCCGAGTCCCGCCAGGCGCGCACCGCCTGCACAGCGGTGATCGCGTCGGCCAGCACCGCCTCGGCCTGCTCGTCGCGCTCGCCGCGGGCCCCGGTGTCCGGGCGGGCG
Source organism: uncultured Solirubrobacterales bacterium (assembly GCA_963744525.1). Lineage (GTDB taxonomy): Bacteria > Actinomycetota > Thermoleophilia > Solirubrobacterales > Solirubrobacteraceae > Palsa-465. The sequence continues at coordinate 154,505 of CAVUTV010000014.1, forward strand.
GCCAGGAGCCCGTCCGCGCCCGGCACGAACGAGTAGATCTCCTCGGTCACGAACGGGATCAACGGGTGGGCCATGGCCAGGGTGTCGGTGAGCACGTGCAGGAGCGTGGCCGCGGTATCCGCGTCGCCGTCGCGCAACCGCGGTTTGACCAGCTCCAGGTACCAGTCGCACAGCTCGCCGTAAACGAAGTCGTACAGCTCCAGCGCGGCCCGGGAGAACTCGTAGCGCTCGATCCGCCCGCTCACCTCGGAGCGGGCCCGGGCCAGCCGGGACAGGATCCAGCGGTCCTCGACCGTCGTCGGCCGTGCCGCCGCCCGCACGGAGGCGTCCACCTGCATCAGGATCAGCCGGGAGGCATTCCACAGCTTGTTGGTCAGCTGCTGGCCTTGGGCCACCTTGTCCTCGCTGAAGCGCACGTCCTGGCCGCTGGACATGACCAGCAGCCCCCAGCGCACGGCGTCGGCGCCATAGGCCGGAAAAGGACCCCCCGATCTCAAAGACGGGGGGGTCTTCGCCCCCGTTGATCAGGTCGAGCGGATCGATCCCGGTCCCCAGCGACTTCGACATGCGGCGCCCGTCCGGGGCCTGGATGATCGAGGTGATGTGGACGTCGGAGAACGGGATCTCGCCCATGAACTCGAGGCCCTGCATGACCATCCGGGCCACCCACAGGAAGATGATGTCCCGGCCGGTGACGAGCGCATCAGTCGGGTAGAAGGCCCGCAATTCGGGGGTCTGATCAGGCCAGCCCAGCGTGGCGAACGGCCACAGGGCGCTGGAGAACCAGGTGTCCAGCACGTCGGGGTCGCGCTCCCAGCCCTCGCCCTCGGGTGACTCGGTGCCCACGTAGGTCTCCGAGGCCGCGGTACCAGACGGGGATCTGGTGGCCCCACCACAGCTGCCGCGAGATGCACCACGGGCGGATGTTCTCCATCCAGTCCAGGTACACGCGCGACCAGCGCTCCGGGAAGAAGCGCACGCGGCCAGACTTGACGGCCTCGATCGCCGGGGCGGCAAGCTCGTCCATGGCCATGAACCACTGCAGCGAGATCAGCGGCTCGACCCGCTCGCCCGAGCGGTGGCTGAACGGCACCGTGTGCTCATAGGACTCGGTGCGGGACACCAGGCCCAGCTCGCGCAGCTCGGCCACCACGGCGTCCTGAGCCTCGGCGGCGGTGAGCCTCCGGAAGCGTTCCGGCGCCTCATCGGTGATCCGCCCGTCCTCCCCGATCACGCTGGGATGGGGCAGGCCGTGGCGGCGCCCGATCTCGAAGTCGTTGGGGTCGTGGCCCGGGGTGATCTTCAGCGCGCCGGTGCCGAAGTCGGTCTTCACGTAGTCGTCGGCGATGATCTTCAGCTTGCGTCCGACCAGAGGCAGGATCGCGCGCTCGCCGATCAGGCGGCGGTAGCGCTCGTCCTCCGGGTTGACCGCGATCGCCACGTCGGCCAGCATCGTCTCCGGCCGGACGGTGGCCACGGTGATCGCGCCGCCGCCCTCCAGCGGGTAGTCGATGTAGTAGAGGGTGTCGGTGACCTCGCGGTCCTCCACCTCCAGGTCCGAGATCGCCGAGCCCGAGCCGGGATCCCAGTTGACCATGTAACGGTCCCGGTAGATGTAGCCCTTCTCGTACAGGTCGACGAACACCTTCTGGACGGCCTCAGCGTAGGCCGGGTCGAGCGTGAAGCGCTCGTCCTGGTAGTCACAGGAAGCCCCGAGGCGCTTGAGCTGCTCCACGATCTGGAAGCCGAAGCGCTCGCGCCAGGCCCACACGCGGGCCACGAACTGCTCGCGGCCGAGTTCCTCGCGGCTGATACCCAGTGAACGCAGCTCCCGTTCCACCTGGGTCTGGGTGGCGATCCCAGCGTGATCGGTGCCGAAGATCCACTTGGTCCGCTTGCCCTGGGCGCGGGCGTGCCTGACCAGCACGTCCTGGATGGAGTTGTTGAGCGCGTGGCCCATGTGCAGCACGCCGGTGACGTTGGGCGGCGGGATCGCGATCGAGTAGTTCTCCTCCGCCGTGCCCTCAGGATCGGGGTGGAAGATGCCCGACGCCAGCCACCGATCGACGATCCGCGGCTCCACCTCGGAAGGCTCGTAACGGGTCCTGGCTTCCAGTTCGGACACTTGAAAGCAGTCTAGGAGAGGCCTGACTTCAGAGAATCGCGGCGGCGGTCAGGTCCGGACGGCGACGCGTTCACGACTCGTCAACATCTCGTTCACCAGTCGGTGACTCGGAGGACGCGTGGGCCCGGCAGGATCGCTCAGGCGTAAACAGGCGCCATGGACGGTGGCGTCCGATGCGCACGCCGGGGAGGACGTAAGCCTCCTCGGCACCTCTCCTCCTCAGCACCTGGGGCGGCGGTGTCTTCGGGCGCCGCCGCCTGGGGGCGCGGGCTTATCAGGCGCCGCAGGCCCGGGGGCCGGCTAAGCCGCCGCTTCGCCCTCTTCCTCGGTCTCGGGCGCGGCCACCGTGACGAGCGTCGGCGAGACGCCCTTCTCGATCGTCTCCCGAGTCACCACGCACTTCTTGACATCCCGGCGCGAGGGCAGCTCGAACTGCACCTCGAGCAGGACCTCCTCGATGATCGATCGCAGGCCGCGGGCACCGGTCTCGCGCTCCAGGGCCCGGTCGGCGACGCTGTGCAGCGCCTCATCCGCGAACACCAACTCGATCCCGTCGAACTGGAAGAAGCGCTGGAACTGCTTGACCAGGGCATTGCGAGGCTCGGTCAGGATCTTCATCAGCTCGTCTCGGGAGAGCTGGTGGATGGCGCTCATCACGGGCAGGCGTCCGATGAACTCCGGGATCAGCCCGTACTGGATCAGGTCCTCGGGTAGGCAGTGCTCGAAGATCTCGCCGGCGTCGCGCTGATCCTTGGACTGGATCGCGGCTCCGAAGCCGATGCCCTGGTGACCGATCCGGCGCTCGATGACCTTGTCCAGGTTTGCGAACGCGCCGCCGCAGATGAACAGCACATTGGTGGTGTCGATCGACAGGAACTCCTGGTGGGGGTGCTTGCGCCCGCCCTGGGGAGGCACGCTGGCGGTGGTGCCCTCCAGGATCTTCAGGAGTGCCTGCTGGACTCCCTCACCGCTGACATCGCGGGTGATAGAGGGGTTGTCGGCCTTGCGGGCGATCTTGTCGACCTCGTCGATGTAGATGATCCCCGTCTCGGCCTTCTTGACGTCGTAGTCGGCGGCCTGGATCAGCTTGAGCAGGATGTTCTCGACGTCCTCACCTACGTAGCCGGCTTCGGTCAGCGCGGTGGCGTCGGCGATCGCGAACGGGACATTGAGGATCTTGGCCAGAGTCTGGGCCAGCAGCGTCTTGCCGCAGCCGGTCGGTCCCAGCAGCAGGATGTTGGACTTCTGCAGCTCGATGTCATTCTCATCGGACTGCATCATCTGCACGCGCTTGTAGTGGTTGTAGACCGCCACCGACAGCGTGCGCTTCGCCTGCTCCTGCCCCACCACGTACTCGCCCAGGACGTCGTAGATCTCGCGCGGCTTGGGGAGATTCTC
>CAVUTV010000015.1:0-97176 GCA_963744525.1 uncultured Solirubrobacterales bacterium
ACAACCGCATGGCACTGGCGTTCATCGACCTGGACGAGCTGCCGGAGCTTCTGGGCGGCCGCCTCGCCTCGCGGCGTCCCGGGCTGGTCCGGTTCCGGCGCGCCGACTATCTGGGCGATCCAGCCGTCCCTCTCGATCAGGCCGTGCGCGAGAAGGTGGAGGAGCTCTCCGGCGTACGGCCGGCCGGGAGCATCCGGCTGCTGACGAATCTCCGGTCGTTCGGTCACTGCTTCAACCCGGTCAGCTTCTACTACTGCATGGACGCTTCGGGCGGCGAGTTGGAGGCTGTGCTCGCCGAAGTGACCAATACGCCCTGGGGTGAGCGTCACGCTTACGTGGCTCCGCACGGAGAGGGTGCGTTCGCCAAGGCGATGCACGTCTCGCCGTTCATGGACATGAAGCAGATGTATAAGTGCCGCGCCGGGGTGCCGGGTCCGGGCCTGTCGGTTTCGATCCAGAGCAGCCGAAACGGCAATCCGGTGTTCGAGGCACGGCTGGGGTTGCGCCGCCGCGAGCTGACCCGCCAGTCTCTGCGGAGCTTCACCGTCCGCTATCCCGCGGCCACGATCAGGGTGCTCATGCTGATCTACGCGCACGCCCTGGGACTGCGATTGGCCGGGGCGCCGGTGTTCGCCCACCCTGGGAGAGCGGCATGAGTCAGATCTCCCGCAGCCTGGCCAGACTCCTTTTGCGCCGCATCAACTCCGGCACGCTCGTGCTGGTCGAGCCCGCCGGCTACAGCCGGTATGGCCAGGGCGCACCCACGGCGACGGTCAGGGTGCGCTCCCCGCAGGCGTGGCGAACCGTGCTGCGCGGCAGTCTGGGCCTGGCCGAGTCATACGCCGACGGGCTGTGGGACACGCCAGATCTCACGGCGGTCATCCGGATCGCCGCCCGCAACGCCGAGACGATGGACCGGCTGCGAGCCAGCCTGGCGCCCCTGTGGGGACCACTTCAGCACTTCCGCCAGCTCATGCGGCCCTCCACGCGTCAGCGGCGACGCTCGGACATCGCCGCGCACTACGACCTCGGCGACCAGCTGTTCACACGGATGCTCGATCCGACGATGACCTACTCCTGCGGGTTCTTCGCCGAGCCGGGCGTATCGCTGGAGCAGGCGCAGCGGGCGAAGATGGAGCTGATCTGCGAGAAGCTCGCCCTGTCAGGCACCGATCGGGTGCTGGAGATCGGCACCGGCTGGGGAGGATTTGCGCTGTATGCCGCCTCCACCCGAGGCTGTCACGTCACCACGACGACGATCTCGGAGAATCAGCACGCCTACGCGGTTGAGCAGGTGAAGCGAGCGGGGCTGGAAGACCGGATCACCGTCCTGCGCCAGGACTACCGAGACCTCCGCGGTCAGTACGACAAGCTCGTCTCGATCGAGATGATCGAAGCCGTGGGCTGGCGACACACCGGGACATTCCTCGGAACCTGCTCCAAGCTGCTGAACCCGGAGGGGGCGATGTTGTTGCAGGCGATCACGATCGATGATCGGATCTACGACGCCGAGAAGGCCTCGCGCTCGTTCATCAAGGAGTACATCTTCCCCGGTGGCTCACTGCCTTCGATGGCGAGCCTGACCGGCGATCTGGCGCGTCAGACCGACCTGCGACTGGTCGCGCTCCAGGATCTGACACCTCACTACGTCCCCACGCTCCGCCTCTGGCGGGAGCGGCTTGTGCGCCATACCGACGAACTGGAATCACTCGGCTATGACGAGCGGTTCCAGCGGATCTGGATGCTCTACCTGGCCTACTGCGAAGCCGGTTTCGCCGAGCGGCGGATCGGCGACGTACAGCTGCTGCTGACCAAGCCCCGCTGCCGGCTCCCAGATGCATGGGCCGCGGGTGATCCAGTGCTGCGCTCTGCCCGTACACAGGGCAACCAGCCGGGTCTAGCCGGCGTATAGGAAAAGGAGCATCGCATGACGGAAGTCAGCAGCAGCGTCAACCGGGGACAGTTCCTTCACAACACCGCCAAGGGAGGGCTCGTGCTCGCCACCTCAGGAGGAGTGCTCGCGGCCGTCGAGGCTCAGCGTTTGCGCCGCCCGAGCGGCGACATCAAGATCCTCAAGGCTGCTTACACCGCGGAGAGCCTGGCCGTGGTCATCTATTCGGCGATCCTCAAGGACTTCAGCAAGTTCGAGCAACCCGAGCTGAAGAACAAGGACTACTTCGTGGCGGCGCTGAAGAACGAGAAGGACCACAAGGCGTTCCTGGGCGAGGCGCTGGGGAGCCAAGAAGCCCACCGGGCTGAAGTTCAAGATCCCCGCCTCCGCCACCCGTACCGGCCAGTCACTGCTGAACACCGGCGTCGCGCTGGAGACAGCGTTCGTGGAGGCGTACCTCGGTGCGGTGCACGAGTTCAGCTCGAAGGATCTGAAGCTGGTGGCGGCGAAGGTCGCCGCCAACGAGGCGACTCACTTCAGCTTCTTCGATGCGGCGGCAGGAGCCTGGCCCCAAGGACAACCTCGGTGGCCATGGCGTACTGGAGTCGTTCCCCAAGACGGCGACCGTGCGCACCACCGAGCGTAGGCTCAAGCCCTTCCTGGGCTGAGTTAGTAAGAGTGGAGATCAGCCGGATGCCGGCACTTCGGTACAGACTGCTCGACGCGGCACTCGCCGCCGGGCTTCTGCGGGATCCGCTGCTTCGCGGCGGATCCCGTTACGGAAGCTGGGCTAGGGAGCGCCACGAGGCTCGCGGCGGGATCTCGGCTCAGGATGCCCGGCGCCGGGCGCTCCTGCAGCGGATGCGCAGCGGGCCGATCGCCGAGCGCCCGGAGGTGGCGAACCAGCAGCATTACGAGCTCCCCTCCGAGTTCTTTGAATCGTTCCTGGGACCCCGGCGGAAGTATTCGGGCTGCCTGTGGCCGGCGGGCACCAGCACCCTGGCCGCCGCCGAGGAGGCGATGTTGAGCCTCAGCTGTCAGCGTGCCCAGGTGCGCGACGGGATGCGCATCCTGGATCTGGGCTGCGGTTGGGGTTCACTGTCGCTGTGGCTGGCTGAGCGCTACCCAGCCGCTCAGATCGAGGCCGTGTCAAATTCCCACGGCCAGCGTCAGGTGATCGAGACCGAGCGTGACCGCTGCGGTCTGGACAACCTCCGGGTGGTCACGGCTGACATCAACGACTTCGAGCCGGGCGAGCGCTTCGACCGCGTGATGTCGATCGAGATGTTCGAGCACATGCGCAACTGGCGTGAGCTGCTGCGCCGGATCAGCGGATGGCTGGAAGATGACGGCCGGCTGTTCGTGCACACCTTTTCCCACCAGCGCCTGCCCTACCTGTTCCAGGGCACGTGGGCCGCCGAGCGGTTCTTCACGGCGGGCTTGATGCCGAGTCACGACCTGATCGCCCAGTTCCAGGAGGATCTCGTGCTGAAGGACAGCTGGGCGATCCCCGGAACCCACTATGCCCGCACGCTGCAGGCCTGGCTGGAACGACTGGATGCCAATCGCGACCGGGCGCTTGCCGCGATCGGCTCGGCTGGTGTCAACGGCGGCGAGGCCCGTGTGACGCTGGCACGCTGGCGCTTGTTCCTGCTCTCCACCCAGGAGATGTGGTCATACCGGGACGGCGACCGGTGGCTGGTCAGCCACCACCTGCTAGGCCCCCGCCGCGCCAGTGCTGTGGCGGCTCTCAGCTCGGAGGTCGCTTTGGGGGCCACGGGATGAAACCCGACGTGCGCTCGACGTAGTCCTTGTACCCGGGACGCCGGCCCGCCATGTCCCGCTCCAGCAGCTCCTTGCCTGACACCCGCACGAGCAGGAAGGTCATGACGGCCGGACCGATTGCCGTCCACCAGGTTCCACCGGCGGGCACGCTGACGAGCCAGATACCCCACCACACGCAGGCGTCACCAAAGTAGTTCGGATGTCGTGTCAGGCGCCACAGGCCACGGTCCATCACCTGTCCACGGTTGGACGGGTCCAGCTTGAAGCGACGAAGCTGCTCGTCGCCGACTGTCTCGAACACCAGCCCCAGGGCGAACAAGGCCAGCCCTGGCGCGATCCACGCAGTCAGCTGACCCGGGCGTCCGGCGGCCACCTGCACGGGCAATGAAACCACCAGGACGAGCAGCGCCTGCGGGAGGAACACGGCGCCCAGGCTCCAGATCGGAAAGTGCTCCGGATGGCGCTCTCGCATCTGGCGGTAGCGGCGATCCTCCCCGGGCTCGGCCAGCTTGCGCCGGATCAGGTGGGTGGCCAGCCGCAGGCCCCAGAGCGCAGTCAATCCGAACAGGAGCCAGCGGCGTCCCAGGCAACCGGTCCCGGCCAAAACACCGACCAGCGCGACGAGGACAAACGCCGGACCCCAGACGGGATCGATGATCGATACGTCCCGCAGCCAGGTGGCGAGCAACCAGACGGCAAACATCAGCCCGGTGACGGCGGCCACCGACAGCCACAGAACCGGAAAAGGCGAGGCCACCACCACAGCGGGCGGCGGCATCAGGTCAGCGGCTCCGCCGGTCCGTCGCCGAGCAGTTCGCCGCGCGCTCGGCGCTTGGCGGCGTACATGGCCTGATCGGCACGCTTGAGGGCTGTGCGCACGTCGTCGTCCGGGTGGGCGAGGACGGCGCCCAGGCTGACCGACGGCGTTTCCGTCGCCGTGGCTGAATAAAGGGCGCGCTTCACCCGCTCCAGCAACGCGCCCGGATCGTCGTCCTCCAACAGCTCCGCCACGACGCCGAACTCGTCGCCGCCGAGCCGTCCGACCGAGTCCTCGGCCCGTGTCGAGGCGCGAAGCCTCGCCACGACCGACGTCAGGATCTCATCACCCCAGGCGTGGCCGTGCCGGTCGTTGGCCGCCTTGAAGTCATCGACGTCGAAGACGATGACGAGCACCTTGGTCCGACGCCGGGCTCGCCGAGCCAGGGCCTGACCGACCCTGTCGTCGAACATCGCGCGGTTCAGGGCGCCGGTCAGTGGGTCGTGGGCGGCCGCGTCACCGAGCGTCGTGGCGAGCTCGGCCAGCTCGATGTGGAGCTCCACCTGCCGGGCGAGGTCGTCCAGCAGCTCCTCCTGAGCTTCGGTCAGGACCCTGGGCTGCTCGTCGAACGCACACACCGTCCCCACCGTGATCCCGCCACTGGCCCGGACCGGGACCGCGGCATAGAAGCGCACCGGCTGCTCTCCGTGCACGAAGGTGGAGTAGCCGAAACGGGGGTCGAGCGTGGCGTCGGTGCACACGACTCGCTGCTCCCCGTCCACGACGACCAGACACATGCTGTCCTGCGCAGGCTGCTCCACCAGCGGAGCCCCGGTGGCAGCGACTCGGTGCTGGGCGGTCTCGTCGAAGATGTGCACCGCAGCCGACGAAGCTCCGGTCAGGTGGGCAGCCAGGCGAGTCACCGAGGCCAGCGCCGGCGTGCGCAGGCGATCGATCAACGCCAGACGCCGGACGGCGGCGGCGCGCAGCGAATCGGATTCACCGCGCCCGGAGCCCGGGCCGTCGTGCCAGTCGAACCGGCGGCGCGTTGCTTGCTCGTCGTCCGGCTCGGCGGGCATTGGCGGTATCCAACCACCCGCGCGGGCGGAACGCTTTTCCGGTGCCTCTTACGCACCTCTGAATATTCGCGATTAGCGTCCGCTCGGACGCATGACTGGCCCCAAGCACCTCTGGTCCGGCAACTGGCAGCAGGAATCGGCCGATCCGCCCACGGAGGCCACTCCTCCCGCCCCGACACCAGCCGAGCCGGCGATCCGACGCCCCCGCCGCAAGCTGTGGCGATCGGCCGCCCCTCTGATGGCTGTGGCGCTCCTCGCCGGCGTCGCCCTGGCCTGGGTCGTAACAGGCGGGTCCGGCGGGCAACACTCGCCGGGACACCCCAACTCAGCCGCCAGCGTGTTCCCCAGCACGTCCGGGCCCACACTCACGATCCCGCGCACCACACCCACCACTCCGGCGCCCCCACCGACCGGGCTCACGGGACGATCGGTGAACTGGCTGGGGATGCAGATCTCCACGGTTCAGAACGTCGGCGCGGTGATTCAGACCGTTGCGCTGGGCAGCTCGGCGGATATCGCCGGGCTCGAACCCGGCGATGTGATCGAGACGGTCAACCGGCACTCGGTCAGCGCGGCACAGCAGATCCGGACCGCCGTGGCGGGACTCAAGCAGGGTCAGGCTGTGGCGATCTCGGTCGAGCGCGGTTCCACCTACGTCTCCACGACCGCCGGGATCCAGGGCCACCCAACGACCTCGCCGTGAACTTCATCCACCCGCTCGTTCTGCTGGGTCTGCTCGTCCTCCCGGCCCTGGCCGTGCTCTATGCGCGTGAGCAACGACGGCACGCAGCTGCCAGACGCGCTTTCGTCACTGCACCGATGACTCCATCCGTGATCCCGCGGCGACCGGGCTGGCGGGCACACCTGCCGGTTGCGTTCCTGGGCCTGGCCGGGGCCGCCCTGATCACCGCCCTGGCCCAGCCCGAGCATCGGGTGCTGATCCCGGTGCGCAGCGCGACGGTGATGCTGGCCAATGACGTCAGCGACTCCATGCAGGCCACTGATGTCAAGCCGTCTCGGCTGCACGCCGCGCAGCAAGCGGCATGGCGGTTCGTTCAGGCGGCGCCGCGCTCGGTGCGAGTGGGGCAGATCGCGTTTGCTCGCCGCCCCACCCTGTTGCAATCTCCCACCAGCGAGCACTCGCTCACCGAGCAGGCGATCGCCCAGCTGAAGCCCGGCGGCGGAGGGACCGCGATCGGCGAAGCGATCCAGACCGGCCTGAGCGCAGTGATGACGGCACCCAAGGTCGATGGCAAGCGACCGCCCGGCGCCGTCATCCTCCTGTCCGACGGAACCTCGAACGTCGGCGTCGATCCTGTGCAGGTCGCTGCGCAGGCGAAGTCTGAACGGGTGCCGATCTACACGATCGCGATCGGCACCACCGCCGGCACGATCACCGGTCCTCACGGCCGGCGAATCCCGGTGCCGGTGAGCCCTCGCCAGCTGGGCGCGGTCGCCGCAGCCTCGGGGGGAAAGGCGTACACGGCCGCCGACAGTGCCGACGCCAGTGCCATCTACGCCCATCTGGCCAAGACCCTCGGGCACACACACGTCCAGAAATCCCTGATCGCCGGCCTTGCGGGTGCCGCGCTCGTGCTGCTGTTGGTCGGCAGCGCGCTCAGCCTGCTCTGGTTCGCCCGGCTGGCCTGAACCTCCTGGAGGATCGATGACAGACATCAACGAAATCACGCAGTCCCGCGAGGACGCCCGCAGGGCTCTGCAGCAGGCCCTGGACGAGATCAAGCGGGTGATCGTGGGGCAGGACGCGATGCTGGAGCGGCTGCTGGTCAGCCTGTTGGCAGGCGGTCACGTCCTGCTGGAGGGCGTGCCCGGTCTGGCCAAGACGCTGACCGTCAAAACGCTCGCGTCGGTACTGGGTGGAAGCTTTGGGCGCATCCAGTTCACGCCCGATCTCGTGCCGGCCGATCTCGTCGGCACGCGGATCTGGCGACCGGACACGGCCGAGTTCGACACCCAGCTCGGACCCGTCTTCCACAACTTCGTTCTGGCGGACGAGATCAACCGGGCTCCGGCGAAGGTTCAGTCCGCCCTCCTGGAGGTGATGCAGGAGGAGCAGGTGACGATCGGCGGAGTCAGCCACCGCGTTCCCACTCCGTTCATCGTGATGGCCACCCAGAACCCGATCGAATCCGAGGGCACCTACCCGCTCCCGGAGGCGCAGGTCGATCGCTTCCTGTTGAAGATCGTCGTCGACTACCCGAGCATGGGCGAGGAGGCAGCCGTGGTCGGCCGCAGTCTCGAACGGACGCCCGTGATCCGCCAATGCCTGTCGCTGGAGGATCTACGGCGTCACAGCGAAGCAGTGGCCACTGTGGCCGTCGATCGCGACATGATCGGCTACGCCGTGGCGCTGGCCGACGCCACCCGGCATCCGGAGGGCTATGGACTGTCCGAGGTGGCGCCACTGATCGAGTTCGGTGCCAGCCCCCGTGGCCCGATCGGCCTGATCCAGGCCTCCCGTGCCCTGGCCCTGCTCCGCGGCCGCACGCATGTAGACCCGCGAGACGTCCGGGACCTGGCTCCGGATGTGCTGCGCCATCGCATCGTGCTCTCCTACGACGCGCTCAGCGACGGCGTCACCGCGGACGGACTGCTGGAGCACATCCTGGGAGCCGTCGCGGTTCCCGGCGCAGCCCGGCTGATCCGAAACGACGCCGCCGCGACCCGGGTGCAGGCGGTGCGGCACGCTTGAGCCCTGAGAGCGCACCGCCGCTTCGCCCTCCGGCCGCCCGGCAGGGCCCCGGGCCGATGCCCGGCCCGGTCATCGACGCACTGGATCTCGCCGTCAACCGGCTGGTCGCGCGGACGGTCCCGGGCAGCCGCCGTGCCACGGGCGTCGGTCCGGGGCTGGAACTCGCCCAGTTGCGTCCCTACGAGCCCGGCGACGATGTGCGCCATCTCGACCCAGCGGCCAGCGCGCGGACGGGAACCCTGCACGTGCGGCTACACGTCCCCGACCGAGCCCTGACGACGTGGCTCGTGCTCGACCTGTCCCCGTCGATGGCATTCGGCACCGCGCGGCGCCTGAAGGCCGACGTGGCGGAAGGCGCGGCAATGGTGTTCGGCCGGATCGGAGTGCGGCGAGCCGGAAGCGTGGGTGTGATCGGATTCGGCGCCGGAGCGCCGCGCGTCGTGGCCCCACGAGGCTCCAAGCCGGCGATGGTCGCGCTGCGCAAATTGCTCTCCGAAGGGGTGGCACCAGACGGCCGCAGCGGACCGGATGACCTGGCCGATGCGCTGCGCAGGACCGGACGGATGGCCACCCAGGCCGGCCTCGTCGTGGTCATCTCCGACTTCAGGGATCAGCGGGAATGGGAGAAGCCCCTGGGGGCGCTGCGCATGCGCCATTCCACACTGGCGATCGAGATCTCGGATCCTCGCGAGTCGGAGCTGCCAGCGGTGGGCCGGCTGGCGCTCGTTGATCCTGAGACAGGAGCGCTGCTCCAGGTCAACACCGCCCGGCGCGGGATCCGCGAGCGGTTCGCCGAGATTGAGGCCGAGCGCCGCCAGCGCGTCGCCGATGAGCTGCGCCGGCTTCGCATACACCATGTCGCCCTGTCAACCGAGCACGATTGGCTGGCCGAACTGGGCCGGCACATACGATGAGCTTCGCCGACCCCCTCTGGCTGCTCGCGCTTCTCCTGATCCCGGTCGGGCTGATCGCTCAACGGCTGGCCCGGCGCCGTGCGGCCCGCTACGCAGTCCGGTTTCCCGCCTTGTCGTCGCTCCGTCTGGCGGTGGTGTCGACCGGCGGCTGGATGCGTCATATCCCGGTCGTGCTCCTGCTGGCGGCGACGGCTGCGCTGGCGATCGCTGCCGCCCGCCCGCATGTGCCCTATCGAGTCCCGGTCGGCGACGCCTCGATCGTGCTGGTCCTGGATCACTCCGGATCGATGGCTTCCACCGACGTCCAACCGACCAGGCTGGTGGCGGCCAACCGAGCCGCCCAGGCGTTCGCCCGTCAGCTCCCCGGCTCGGTCCGGCTGGGCGCGATCACGTTCTCCTCCGTCCCGGACGCCGTCCAGCAGCCGGTGGGCAAGCACGCCGCTGCGCTGGCCCTGCTGGCCTCGGCCGTCGCCAACGGGGGCACCAACACCGGTGGAGCACTCGACCTGGCCCTGCAGATCCTCCACGCCGGCAGCCGGGCCCATCCGCCCTCGGCGGTCGTGCTGCTCTCCGACGGCGCCGCCAACCTGGGCGTGAGCCCCCTGACGGTGGCCGCCCGGGCCAGGCGCGATCACGTCCCGATCTACACAGTGGCCCTCGGCACTCCCAACGGTGTACTCAACACCGGCCCCCTGAGCCCACCCGTGTCCGTCCCGCCCGACCCCCAGCTGATGCGCCAGATCGCCAGTAGCTCTGGAGCCCGCGGGTTCGACGCCCAGAGTGCCGATCAGCTCAGCTCGATCTACACCTCGCTGGGGCGGCAGCTGGGCAGCGTCACCCGGCGGCGCGAGATCACGGTCGACTTCGCCGCCGCAGGGCTCGTCCTCCTACTCGGCGCCGGTCTGCTCTCGGTCCGCACGGGCAACGTGCTGCGCTGATTCGCGGGCGTCAGCGCCTTGCAGCGGGGATCACGAGGTCTCCAACGCAGGCTCGGGCCCCCGGCCCTGTGCGTGGTGCTCGGCCCCGGCCGTGAACCCGCGCGTTCGCAGCAGAGTGGCACCGATTCCCGCTCCGGCGGCAGCGAACCCTGCCCCGATCAGAAACGCCAGGTGGTAGCCGGCAGTGAGCGAAGCCTGGGCACCATGCCCACTGGCGAGCAGGGCCTGGGTGCGAGCCGAGGCGACGCTGGCCAGGATCGCGAGCCCCAGAGCACCTCCCATCATGAAGGCCGTGTTGGTGATTCCGGAGGCAAGACCTGACTCCTCTGGCTCCACGTCGCTCATCGCCGCCATCAGCACGGGATTGAAGGCCAACCCGCCGCCGACGCCGATCAGGAGCATGGACGGTAGGACGTCCACGACAAACGTGCCGTGCACGGGCGCGCGGGCCAGCCACAACAGGGCCACGGCTGCCAGGGATAAGCCGAACGCCAGCGGGATCCGGAATCCGTAGCGCATCACGAGTTTGGCCGAGAGCCCGAGCGAGAAGGCCATCATCAGCAGGTTCCCCGGCAGGAACGCCAGCCCGACCTGCAGCGGGCTATATCCGAGCACGAGTTGCAGGTACAGCGCGGACAGGAAGAACAGTGCGAACATCGCCGCCGCCCACAGCACGCCGACCATATTGGCGGCGCGGAGGTTACGGTGCTTGAAGATGCTGAGCGGAACCAGCGGCGCTTCGATTCGTGACTCGCGGAAGACGAACACCGCCATCAGCGCAAGCGCGGCACCCAGCAGGCCGAGCGTCTGGGCGGAGGTCCACCCGGCTTGGTTGCCGTTGATGACCGCGTAGACGGCCAGCAGCATTCCGCCGGTGATCATCAGCGCGCCAAGCACGTCCAGGCGCTGGGAGCGCTGTCGCTCCTGCACCTCGGGGAGCAGGCGCAGGCCGGCCAGTGTGACCATGACGCCGATCGGGACGTTGACGAGGAATATCCAGTGCCAGCCGACCAGATCGGTGAGGACGCCTCCGGCGATCACTCCGAGGCTCCCGCCGCCGGACATCACGAAGCCGAACACGCCCATCGCCTTGGCTCGCCCGGACGGCTCGGTGAACAGCACGACGATCAGGGAGAACGCCAGGGCCGACACCACGGCGCCTCCCAGGCCCTGAACAGCGCGGGCCGCGATCAGCATCTCCTGCGAGCCGGACAGCCCGCACACCACGCTGGCGACGGTGAACGCCGCCGTCCCGAACAGAAACAGCCGGCGCTGCCCGAACAGATCTCCGAGCCGGCCGGCCAGGAGCAGGAAACCCCCGAAGGTCAGCATGTACGCGTTGACCACCCAGGCCAGATCGGTCTGGGAGAAGCCCAGCGAGTGGCGTATCGACGGCAGCGCCACGTTCACGACAGTCGTGTCCACGACGATCATCAGATCGCCTACGCACAGGATCACCAGGGCGAGCCAGCGGGTCCGGTTGCTGAGTTGTTCGGTCATCGGTTCTCCATTTCAGATCGACAACCCAATGACGGCGCTCAGCGCCGGAACTCATCGGTCGGCTCAAGCCTAGCGTCGCGAATCCGCCGCCCAATTTACGGTTCACGGCATCAGTGCGACCCGTTGACCAGTTCCGCGACCTGCGCGACCGTGATCTGCCCATGCGTGACGCCGACACATGCCCGTCCGGCCGTGAAGAACGCCTGGCTGTGCAGGTTGACGCCGTCGGAGCTGATCGTCTGGAGGTTGAGCCGACCGCTGGAAGTGGGATCTGGGAAGCGAGAGATCCCGTGGGAGCGCAGGCAGCGCGCGAACGCCAGCAGAACCAACTTGCTCGGGCCGCCTGACTGCAGGCCCGACCCCTGGGCGGCGTTCTGCAGATGACCGCAGGCCTTCTGGGCTGATTTGAACGCCGGCGAGGAGGCGAGACTGGCCGGCGCCACCTGGCTGATCGCGGTAGAGCCGCCATGGGTCTTCACCACCGGGTCGGGAAAGCCGCTCACGCCGTGCGAGCGCATGCACCGCGAGTAGGCATATGCCGCGCCGGCTGGATTCTGGGAAGACGCAGAACCGCCGGTGTCAGTAGGGGAGGTGCCGCCGCAGCCCCCGGCCGCCAGACCGAGCGCCACAACCGTCACAGCAGCTGGAAGTGCTTTGGGTGTGTGCATGAATCGGACTTGTAGTCGGGGAGCGGTGACAACTCGGTGACCGGCGCTGTCACACGCCTGTTACCTGGCTGAGCAATGCTTACCTCAGACGATGAGAGTCCTGGTGGTGGAAGATCAAGGGCGCCTGGCCCGGGCCGTGGCCGAGGGGTTGCGGCGCGAAGGCATGGCGGTCGACCTGGCGCTCGACGGCGGCGACGCGCTCGCTCACGTGGCGCTGACTCCCTATGACGTGGTGATCCTCGACCGGGACCTGCCCGGAGTCCACGGAGATCAGGTGTGCCGGCGAATCGCCGAGGAGCACGCCGAGACGAGGGTGCTGATGCTGACCGCCGCCAGCACGATCAGCGATCGGGTCGATGGCCTGGAGCTCGGAGCCGACGATTATCTGTCCAAGCCGTTCGAGTTCGCCGAGCTGGTGGCCCGCGTACGAGCGCTCGGGCGACGGCCCGGGGCGGCCAGTCCGCCGAGGCTCCAACGAGGGGAGATACGCCTTGACCCGGCCCGGCGCGTTGTGTTTCGCGGTCCGCGCCGGCTCGAGTTGACGCCCAAGGAGTTCTCGCTGTTGGAGTACCTGATGACTGCCGACGGGCGGGTCGTATCCGCCGAGGAGCTGCTTGCCAAAGTCTGGGACGAGGCAGCAGACCCGTTCACCAGCACCGTCAAGACCACCGTGGCGCGGCTGCGAGCCAAGCTCGGCGACCCTGCCGTGATCGAGACCGTGCGCGAGGCGGGCTACAGAATCTGATGGCCGGTCCCGACCCAATCCGCCACACGCGCCGGTGGCGCCGGCTGGTCCCGCGCAGCGCCCGCATGCGCCTCACGCTGCTGTACTCCGGGATGTTCCTGACGCTGGGGACCGTGATCGTGGTGCTGATCTTCGCGATCGGGTCGGGTTCGGGTTCGGTGTCGGCGTCCAGCAGCGCCGCCGTTCCCAGCCAAGCCGGTGGGGCGGTGGCGCATGCCGTCGCCACCCAGCAGCACACGGCTGACGTCAACCGGCTGCTGGCCGGCGCCTGGGTCACCCTGCTCCTGACGGCGCTGGCCTCGGCGGGCTTGGGCTGGTTCCTGGCCGGACGCGTGCTCCGCCCGCTGCGCCAGATGACCTCGGCCGCGCAAGCCATTTCAGCCGGGAGCCTCGATCGCCGTCTCGCCCTGGAAGGGCCGGACGACGAGTTCAAGGCGCTCGGTGACACGATCGACGGCCTGCTCCAACGCCTGGAGACGTCCTTCGCCGCCCAGCGCCGTTTCGTGGCCAACGCCGCCCATGAGCTGCGCACACCGCTGACAGTCGAGCGCACATTGCTCCAGGTGGCGCTGGCCGACCCGGAGGCCAGCTCGGCAAGCCTCCGGACGGTGTGCGAGGACCTCATCACCTCGGGACGCGAGCACGAACGACTGCTCGACGCGTTGCTGACGCTGGCCACCAGCGAGCGTGGCGTGGACCACCGGGACGTGATCGACCTTACGGCGACGGTCGAGGCTGCCCTGGCCGCCCGCTCGGAAGCGATCGGGCAGCGGGCGCTGGTCGTCACCACCGAGCTGGAGCCCGTGCTGATCAGCGGTGACAGAGCGCTGCTCGCACGACTGGTTCGCAACCTGATCGACAACGCCGTCGATTACAACCACGAGGGCGGTCGTGTGGTCGTCCGCGCCCGAGCCGCCGGCAACGGCGCGATGCTCACCGTCATCAACACCGGCCTTCGTATCCCGCCGGACCAGGTGGACCGGCTGTTCGAGCCGTTCCGGCGCCTGGACGGAGACCGGACAGGACCGGGAGAGCATCACGGTCTGGGGCTGTCGATCGTCCAGGCCGTGGCTCAGGCCCACAACGCAACCGTCACGGCCACCGCCGAGGCGGCCGGTGGCCTCACGGTCAACGTCAGCTTCCCGCCCTACGACGCTGTCCCCCCCGCGCAACTCCCCCACCCGCTCTAACGTTGCTGCGATGCCCCAGATCGCCACGATCGGCGTCTACGAATTCGACGCCGGGACGTTCGTCCGCGCGCTGGACGGCGCCGGAGTCACCCAGGTCATCGACATCCGCCAGCGGCGTGGCGTACGCGGCTCGGAGTACGCCTGGGCCAACGCCCGCCGCCTCGAGGCCCTGCTCGACGATGCCCGGATCGCCTACGAGCACCACCCAGAGCTGGCTCCGGACACCGAGATGCGCCAGCTCCAGTACCGGGAGGACGACCGTCAGGGAGTCGGCAAGCGCTCACGGGTGCAGCTGTCTCCCGCCTACATCGCCGAGTACACGCACGAGGTGCTCGACCTCGTTCCGCTCGAGCCCCTCGTCCAGCGTCTACCCGTCCACGGAATCGGCGCGCTGATGTGTGTGGAGGCCACAGCCCAGGCGTGCCACCGCTCGCTCGTGGCCGCGCGCCTGGCCGACCGCTTCGGTTTCACGGTCATTGACATCGAACCGGCCGAGCCGACGGCCCTGGACCTCCGCTCGAAGTGATCCTCCGCTTCCGTGGTCAGGAGGCGACGATCGTGTCCGAAACCTCGGCCCGGGCAAGCACGGCGACGCCGATCAGCGCCGCGGCCAGCGCCACGAAGGCCCCGGCGGCCTGCAGCGTGCTGCCGTGAAGATGCTCACCGAACAAGGTGACCCCCAGCACCACGCTGACGACGGGGTCGAGCGCGGTGCTGCTGGCCATCGTCGCGGCGAGCGCGCGTGTGTTGAGCGCCAGCTGGTTGAGCGTCATCGATACGTATCCCACGCCGGCCAGCGCGTAGGGCTCCCAGCTCGAGAGCACGTGCACCACGCCAAGGTGCAACTCGTCCACGACGGTCTTGGTCAGCGCCGCCGAGAGCGCAAAGAGAACCCCGGCGGCCGCGCCCAACAGAGCGGCGCGGCGGGCCGGCGGGCCGCGACGGCCGAGTAGCGCCAAAGGCGCGCAGATCGCTGAGCACGCGACGCCGGCGACAACCCATGCGCTGAGCGACGCCTCGCTGCGTCCGCCCGAAGGCTTGGCAAGCGCGAGAAAGCCGACCAGCGCTACCACCACGAGCGCTGCCGCCAGCGCATCGCGGCGCGCGATCAGCTGGTGACTGAGCCGAGCGCCGAGCGGCAGGGCGAACACCACGCTCAAGACGAGCAGGGGTTGCACGACGGCCAACTGGCCGATCCGGAGGGCCGCGGCTTGGGCGATGAAGCCGCCGACGTCGGCGGCAATCCCTACCAGCCACAGCGGCCGGGGCGCCATCCGCAGAAGCAATCCCGAACTGGTCGCGGACTCGGGCGCATCCATGCCCGCCCTCTGTTGCAGCACGGTTCCGAGCGCGAACAGGAGCGCCGAGATCAGGGCGAGGACAACTTGCATGGTGCGACGGTCAGGTTACGGCGCGGCTGGGCGGCACCGTCCGTACGAGGGGAGCGGTAGCCTGTCACTCGATTTGGGGGTGGTGTGGTCCTGTTTCTGTGACGGATCCTCGACATACGAGGAGCAGGCGATCGTCTGGCTCAAGACGCTGCGCCATGTTGCGGACCGGGTAGAGCCCGCGGTCATCCACGCGTTCGGAGCTTCGCGCCGTCTCATCGCCGAAGCGGATCGGCACGGAGCGGAGCTCGTTGAGGTCGATCGTCTCCACCCCTCCCACGGACCTTCCAACAAGCTGGCGCAGCTGACCAGCCCGATTCTTGCCGAGGCCAGCTGCGTGGTGTTGTGTGACTGTGATCTCGCTTTCTGTGGCGATCTCGACCCCGCGCTGGGCGGGGAGCACGTCCGCGCCAAACTCGTCGACCTGCCCAATCCTCCGATCGAGAAATGGCGCTGGTTGTTCGCCGAAGCCGGCTTCCGCACAGCTCCGCGCACGGCGGAAACGACGCACGACCACGCCGTGACCTACGCGAACAACTTCAACGGCGGCCTCTACGTGCTGCCGCGACAGGCGTTCCGGGCCCTGCGGACAGCTTGGCCCAGCTGGAATGCCTGGGTTCTGGAGCGGGCCGAGCTGCTCGATCCGTGGGGGAGCCACGCCGACCAGATTTCATTCGGGCTCGCCTTGGAGGAACTGGAGCTCGAGGTGTGGCCTCTCGACTCCGGGATGAACTTCCCCAGTCACCTCGATTACGCGGATCGTCCCGACGCTGACGTGTCCGGCGCGCGGATCATCCACTACCACCAGCTCGATAAGCGCGGCCGCCTCAAGCGGACCGGGCTTCCGAACGTGGACCACGCGATCGACCGTGTGAACACGCGGCTTGACACGCTGGCCGGGCGCACCCTCACAGCCCCCATTCCTGCCACTTGACTCGACGGCCGAAGGTCATCGTAGGCTCCGGCTGGTGGTGTGGGTACACCCCCCACGCGTGGCAGGTGGGAGACCCGCTGACCACCAGTCCCGCGTTCTTCGAGCTCTGGTACCGGCAGGTGAGGACATGTCTCGATCCCGCCGAGATCGTGGTCATCGATAGCGCTTCGCCGGTGAAACCACGGCGTAAGCTTCGCGCGGGCGTGACCTGGTTCGAGCTCGATCGGAACTACGGGCACTCAAACGACATCCGCGTGGGGCTGATCCAGACCAAGTACAGCGGCGGCGCTCGCTCACGGATCCTGGGCTGCGCGTATGCACTGTGCTCCGATGCTGACATCTACGTTCATGTGGAGCAGGACTGTCTGCTGCACGGAGGGCGAATCCTCGAGGCGGCCCTCGACGGCACGACCGAACCTGTGGTGATCGGGGGCCTGCCGATTGGGGGCCGCAATGCGCTCGATCCCGAGACTCCAGCCGCTGCCATGCACCAAAATTCGCTGCTGATCGTTCGCCGCGAGGGCTTGGAGCGATTCTTGACCGGTCTGGTGGCGGGATCGGAGACCGATGGTGAGCTGTCCTCCGAGGTGAAGATGGCCCGCGACTGCGCGCCGTTCGACCTGCTCGCAATCCCGTTTGGCCGCTCGCGGCCGATCGACTTCTCAATGTCCCACTTCTACGCGCAGCACCTCTCGGCCGAAGAACTGGCGGAGTTCTGCGCGCTGGAGGGCGTCAAGGTGCCGCGATGGCCGAAGCGAACGCCCGGAAGGTTCAATTGGCGTCCCGCCAGCGCTTGATCGCCTGGTGGTAACAACTCTCCAGTTGACGCCCGACGACCTCCGTATCGCACTCCGCGCAAACGATCGCCCGAGCTGCCGCACCTGCGCGGGCGGCCACGTCGGTCGAAAGCAGATACGGCTCCAGGGCGTCGGCGAGCGCGATCGGGTCACCCGGCGAGACCACAGCTCCGGCGGTCGAGCCGCTGATCATCTCCGCGACCCCGGTGGAGGACGTACAGACGACCGGCCGGCCGGCAGCCATCGCTTCGACGGCGACGTTGGAGAAGCCCTCCTGTGCGCTCGGGACGGCAACCACGCGAGCCTGCTCGTATATGTCGGGGAGGTCCGCCGCAGGCACCTCGTCCAGGAACTCGCATGGGACCTTTAACTGCGCGGCCACCGATCGGACCCAGTCTCCGTACGGCCTCCCCTGGCGCGTTCCGTTCGAGCGACCGAGGAGGACCAGCCGCACGTGTGGCACCCGGGATTGGAGAAGCGCGACGGCGCGGACGAGCATCTCCGGAGCCTTCCGAGGCTCCAGACGGCCGACGGCAACGACGATCGGAGCCGTCGTCTCGACCGGTCTCGCTCGCACCCAGCGACTCGGCTCGACCGGATTGCGAATAACCGCCACGGGCCGGTCGTCCAGCCAGCCTCGCTCTCGTAATTGCTGGGGCAGCCAATGCGTCGCCGCGGTCAGCATCGTTGCCTGTCTCACCAGCGCACGCTCCAGCATGTCGCTCAACCGGAAGTCAACCGGATCGAGCCCGGGATCCGAATCAGCCTCGACGATGAGCGGCGTGTGGAGTCGCACGGCGACCGGGGAGCTGCCGGCCAGGCTGAGCAGCAGACCACAGGCTTTGAAGTCAGCCGACTCGATGATGTCGAAGCGTTGGCCGAGTCGCTCGTGCTCCAGGAGGTGGGCGACGATCTGGTAGATGCGGTTACCGGCCTTGGGTAGAGATGAAGTGCCGAGCGCGATCTGAGGGCCGTTGCGACGGTGAACATGGATTCCGCGGTCGAAGAAGTCCTCGTCTGGGCCGCCCTGCTTACAGGCCAGTACATGCACCTCGTGCCCCCGCTCTGCCAGAGCATGCCCAGCCACGGCGACATAGGTCATGTGCCCGCCGGCCGTATCAAGCTCGTATCTCTCGATCAGTCGCAGGATCCGAAGCGGTCCCGCTTCCACGTCAGGCACGCCGAGAGCCTACGAGATGAGGCCGGGGCTTTGAGCCCTACGGGATCTCGCACGATTTGCGAAGCTGCGGCGGTGACTGGGCTTGCTGAGCGTTGCCGGCAGGTGCTCGAAGGGAGCTGGACCGTCGGCGAGCGCGATGGGGTGCCGTTCGCCTACACCCGCCCCAGTCCGGGACGGTACCGCTGGCAGTGGTATTGGGACTCCTGCTTTGCGGCGATCGCATGGCGCCATTTCGAGCCGGCGCACTCTCGCGCGGAGCTCGAAACGCTGCTCGCGGCGGCGCACCCGGACGGATTCATCGGTCACACGATCTTCTGGGAGCACCCGGTGAGCGGGCCGCGGGCGCTGTTCTACAACGTGATCCGTCGCGACGATTTCATGACGGCGACGATCCAGCCACCGGCGCTGGCGCTGGCGTGGCGACTGGCCGTAGGCGACCCGGCGCTCGAGCCACGCATCGTCGCTCACCACGAAGCGGTCACATCTGAGCGCGACCTCGAGGGCGACGGGTTGCTGTGGATCCTTCAGCCCGATGAGTCCGGCCTGGATGCCTCGCCGCAGTTCGGCCCAATCTGGGGTCACCGTGCGCAGGGACTCCGGATTTCGTTGACCTCGTGAGAAGCAATCGCAAGCGTGAGTTTCGGATCGAGGCGGTGCGCGCGGACGGGGATCCGGTCGTGTGCGAGGTGATGACGAACGTGATTCACGGCCTGTCGCGGCTGGCGCTGGGACTTCCGTCGATCACGCCAGCGCTGATCTCGCGGTGCTACGACGAACCAAGCGGGCTGTTCCTGCCCGCGGTGATGCCCGCAATCAGCTCGCGAATCCCCCTCACTGTCGCCGCGCTTTCCCCGCTGGCGTTGCCGGACCTGCCAGACGAGATCGGCCACCGGCTGGCGGAATACCTATTTGACAAGCATCGCTTCTGGACCGAGGTGCCCGCGCCGTCGGTGGCGCTCGATGAGCCGTCGTTTTCGCTGCGGGAGCACTTCGACGGTCTGCGACGGTACTGGCGCGGGCCGACCTGGATCAACAGCGCGTGGCTGTTGTGGCGCGGAATCGTGCGTCTCGGCTACGAGGAGGAGGCGGCCAGGCTCGCCCGGGCGGTCACCGAGACAGTGGCCCGAGAGGGCCTGCGGGAGTTCTACGATCCACATGACGGGCGCGGCATGGGCGCTGAGAACTTCGCCTGGTCTGCGCTCGCGCTGGAGTTCGTCGATCCTGCCAACGCCAGCGCCGGGGTCAGCCCAGCTGGTAATCGAGCAGCAGACAGCCGCTTGGAGAAGTAACGCTGCGAGTCAATGACAGCCGCCGAGAGCTCCCGCCATCGAAGAGCCTCCGCCCCCGCATCTGCACAGCCGGGGCGATGACCAGTCGGAGTTCGTCGACCAGGCTTGCCTCGAGCAGCGATTGGGTCAGCGAGATGCTCCCGTGGATCCCGATGTCGCCGCCGGGCTGCTGCTTGAGCTCGAGGACGTGGTCCGCGAGCCGGTCCTCGATGGCCTGGGTCTCCGGCCAGTCCTGTTCGGGAGGCGTGGATGTCACCACGAACTTCTGAACGCCATTGATGAAGCTCGCGAAGGGCTCGATGTCACTGGTCGGCCAGAACCCCGCCCACTCGTCGTACGTGCGGCGCCCCAGAAGCACAGCGTCTTGGGTGGCGATGACGCGGGCGAGGTTCTCTGCCATGACGCCATCGAAGTCGGTCACGAACTCGTCCGGCGCCTCTGCCACGCCATCGACCGCGAGCAGTTCGTAGGCAACTACTTTGCGCATCGCGTGAGCTCCTCGCCAGTGGTGAGTGAGCCAGAGATGGTAGGCCGACTCGGCGGACCCCGTACCGCCGACCGCCGTTTCGGTTGAGTGCGCTGGAGCACCTAATCACGAGCGTGAACATGCTCTACTTGGGGGCATGACGACCGAACGCGAACAGAGGATCGGGCTGGTGCTTGGCGGTGGCGGCACTGTGGGTGCCGCCTGGCTGATGGGGACATTGGATGCGCTGGCGAGCGAGACCGGCTGGGATCCGGGTAGCGCGGACTATGTGGTGGGGACGTCTGCGGGGTCTGTGATCGGAGCGCTGTTGGCCTGCGGGGTGCCGCCATGGCTGATAGTCGCCCATCAGACCGGGGAGAACCTGGACGGACTGTCTGACCCCCGTGGTGAGGCGGCCGACCGGGTCGATCGCTCAGGCGGTTCCCGGTACCGGCTGGACAGAAAGGGCTTTGCGTTTGGCCCGGGCTCGTGGCGACTGGCGGCTGCGTCGCTGGCGCATCCGACCCGGTACTCGCCGATGTCGGTCATTTCAGGATGGCTACCTGAGGGCCTGGTCTCGACCGAGCCGCTTAAGGACACCATTCGCCGCGTCTGTCCTGACCCTTGGGCCCCACACCCCAACTACTGGGCGATCGCCGTCGATTACGGCGATGGGCATCGCGTCGCCTTCGGGCGCGACGGGGAACCGGCAGCCACGCTGCCTGACGCCGTCGCTGCCTCGTGTGCGATCCCGGGCTTCTACCGGACGGTGCAGATCGATGGGCGCCGCTACGTCGACGGGGGCGTGCGCTCGGCATCAAACCTCGACATCCTGCGCGACGAGAGCCTCGACCTGGTCATCGCGCTGAACCCGATGTCATCCCTTGAGAGCATCGCCCCGCGCGGACTGCCAGACCGGCTCGCCGTTCGCGCCCGCACCATGATCGGCCGCCGGCTTGGCTCGGAGGCACGGCGACTGCGTGAAGCGGGAACCGAGGTCGTGCTCATCCAGCCGACCGCTGCCGACGTGGCGGTCATGGGCCCCAACCCGATGAACGGACGGCGCCGTCAGGCAGTCATGGCCTCTGCGAGGCGCACGATGGCGGAGCAGCTCCGCGATGGCGAGGTCGGCGAGCGGCTCAGTGCGTTGCCGGCCGGAGAGCCCGCGCTCGTTCGTCGGCCACAGGACCCGCCGTCGAGCTGGCCAGACTTCTACGAGGCCGCCAAGTCACGCTGGGTCAAGTCGCCCGTGGCTTAGATCGGGGCTGGCGATGCCAGGAGCCCCCCCGGGTAAGTACGGCTCATCGCGGCCAATGATCTAATCGCCTTCGCCGTATTCCTTGCCTTTTATTTCGCCATCCGCGAGCGGAAGCGGCGGCGGACGGGCGTGGCGCCCCCGTTGAATTGGCGCGGTCTCGGGCTGGTCGTCCTTTGCGTCGGTGTCGTGGCTCTGATCAGCTTCCTTCAGAAGCACTAGCCAAGGTTGTCGATCCCGATCGTTGCGTCAGCGAGCGGGAGTGTGCTGGCGGGGCACGCTGTCACTAGGAGCGGCGGAGGCGCAAGGCAGCCGCCTTGATGCAGCCGAGGCCCACGGAGGCATATGGATTCGCACGCCCGAGGACGGTGTCACGGTTCCACTCGATGAACTGTTTGAGTGAGAGCCGTCGTTCGATGCACGCGAGCCCAACACGGCAGTAGCTGGTAGCCAGTGGCTTGGAAAGATGGAGGGTCGCCTCCCTCACGCAGCTCTGGAGAAACGCGTGCTCGTTGGCCGCCGGGTAGCGTCCGAGCTTCGGCGCGGGCAACGTCCCTGAGGAGCTGGTTTCGGGCGCTGAGGCGGAATGGTTGCTGGCGCCGGAAGTAGCCGCTGATCCACAGCCGGCTACGAGCAGGATCGCGATAACCGCAGGAATCGTACGGAAGCGCCTCACGGGATTACGTTCTCATACCCCAGCCAGTGCGATGCCACTCGGCGTGCCTTCCGCGATGGCGACCGGCCGTACCGGGACCCTCATTCTGCGGACACGCTGACGCTCACAGCAGCTAGGCGCATCCGCCGGATCGGCCCGGGGGCGGCAGTCAGCACGTACATTGTCGCGCCGCCGATGCCTGCTGCGCCGAGCACGGACCCATCCGAGGATTCTGTGGGGATAGGCTGGCCGTGTCACTAAGCAAGGATCGGAGGTGCGCCAGCATGCATGCGGTCATCATCGAAGTGACCATTGACGACCAGGGCGCGGCCAAGGCCGCCTTGGATGATCAGCTCATACCAATGCTCCGGGGAATTCCGGACTTCGTTAGCGGGCACTGGGTGGCGCTGTCCGAAGATCGGGGCACGTCGATCGTCGTGTTCGAGTCCAAGGAGTCAGCGCAGGCACTCGCCTCC
This sequence comes from uncultured Solirubrobacterales bacterium, assembly GCA_963744525.1. GTDB lineage: Bacteria > Actinomycetota > Thermoleophilia > Solirubrobacterales > Solirubrobacteraceae > Palsa-465. Next base: position 22,621 of record CAVUTV010000015.1, read on the forward strand.
CGGACCCAGTCGACGGCCACGGAGAACGTGACGCCTCACCGGGTTGAGGTCGGCGAAGTCATCGCAAGCGCATAGCCAGGGACCGGCTGGCCGGCCGTCCGCCGATGTGGGAGGGGTCTGCGGCCAATGGTCCACTCGAGATTGGCATGGTCGTAGAGCCGTTTCTCGATCCAAGCGACAGCGCCTGGTCATCGTGACTAGTCGGCTACTCAGACGACGTCACGGGCCAGAGCAGGGCTTGGCCGACGATGACGCGTTCGCCGTCAAAGGTCGCTACCGGAGAGCCATGGAGGTGGTAGCCGATCGCGAGAGCATCGCTGACCCGGTCACAGAACGAGTCGTCATCCGGCCCCGTCAACAGGCGGTATCGCGGCAGGCCGTCAGGCGGGTCCTCTGACATCGTAGGATCGTTTCACAGGCATCGAGTTAGGGCCAGCCGACCTGCTAGACGACAGTGCCTCTTCTCGGTCAACCCGACAGCGAAGCGGGGGGCGGCGTCGATCAACGTATGACGTCGATGACGAACGCGGTGCATGAACCGATCCGAGGGTCGACGCCGATGCAGAACCTCGTATGGCGAGCTTGCAGCCGAGTGCTGCCCAACGAACGCGCGAGGTATTCGGCTGTAGCCCCGCGGCGGCCGGTGAACCATACGCCGGCCCCGATGGGATCCGGGACCGGGAAGTCCAGCCGGCCGCTTGCCTCGTGCCCGATCTGGATTGAGAATCGTGCGCCGCGGCGGAGAGACACGCGTGTGGGACGGGAGGGGATCACGCCTGCACACGAGTTGGTGGGCATCGTCTGCGTGGCGGCGTGCAGAACGTAGGCTTCGCCGCAACTGCTGACTCGGCTGACAAGTCGGGTGGATCCGCAACCGGCAATTACCAGGAGCGCTCCGACCGACGCTAAGGCTTTCCCGAGCATCCTGCCGAGACTACGGCGCACACGAGCGACCGTCACGAATTGCGGGACCGCTGATCGACTACGCCGTCAGTCCTTGCGGAAACGCTTCTGTCTGGGACGACCGGGATTGCTCACGATCCGCTGGAGCCACGGTCGGGGACGGGGCTGCCTAGTCGACTCGGAGCCCGGCTTGCCCGACGTATAGGTCGTCTCCGGGGCGTAGCTCGGATCGCCCGACGCGCTGGCCGTTGAGAAAGGTGCCGTTTGTCGACGACAGGTCTTGCACCACCCATTTCCCGTCGCGACTGATCAGGCGTGCGTGTTGACGCGACACGCTGAGGTCGGCCAGAACGACATCGCAGCGAGAACTACGGCCGATGACGAGCTGCTGTTCTTCGCCGGACCAGTTCAAACCCAGCAGCGTCGTAGGCGGCTGATCGCGGTCACCAAACACTTTGTCGAGGCGTTCGATCACGGTGCTCATGGTGCTTGAGAGCAAACCGCGAACACGACGGCGGGGTGCCCTCAGATACAGATCGCCCACCAGCCGCTCTGGTTCGATGAGTCGTGCCCGTAACACCTTTTCGAGCCGCACGGACAGGGTCTGGTCGCTGATCAGTCCCTCGGCGTAGGCCGTATGGAGGGTGCGCGCCAGCTGGTTCCGGGATGTACCGGCGCCGAGCATAGAAGGATTCTGGCGCTCGACAGCGACGGTGTCTACCCTCGACGCCCCGACAGCCCACCCCGACGCAGCCTGCGCCAGCGAAAAGAAATCTCCATCTGTCGCTGAAGCGGAATATGGTCGGCATCGGGCGGCGACTGCCAGTCGGGCCGCTGTCCTCAGATTGTTGGGCAAATTTGAGCACACACCGGGGGGTTCACGTGCAGCGCTTTCGAGGACTATTTGTGGCGGCGTCGATCACCGCAGCGTTCGTGTTGGCATCGACGTTTGGCGCGGCTTTGGCTACGGCCAACGCCCATCATGGGATCAAATCGATCCACGTCACTGCGCCGTCGCTCGCGATCGCGGGCAGCTTCGCCAAGATCACAGGCCGAGTTTCCGACAGTGTTTCGGTCAGTCATGTGAAGCTCCAGCGCCGGCGCTCAAAGCATTGGAAAACGATCGCTCACGCGAAGGTGAAGCACGGCCATTTCACCCTTCGCTTCCGTACTCCGCGGAAGGCCGGTCTGATGAAGCTGCGCGTGATTGCAGGACCGACGGATCAACCTCTAGCTAAGAGCCGAGTCTTCGTGCTCAAGGTGGTTACTCGCTCCAAGGTCTTGCGAGCCTCCTGTGGAGCATCCAGCTCAGTATTTGTGCTGACTAGAGGCAAGAACGTGGTGGCGTACGTCCCGAAGGGGAACTGGGAAGGCGGTACTACCGGCGTTTCGGTGGTCAACGTTGAAGGCACGAGCGTCACGCCGACACTGATACCCACACCGAACGTTGTGAATGCTGCCGGATCGAATCCGTTCACGGGTGAGACGGTCGCCACTGCAAACAACACGGACGTCTACCTCTTGAAAGGTAAAAAACGAATCAAGACGCTGAAGAGTGGCGGTACCAGCACGATCCACTTCTCGGGCGGCGACCCGACTGACTCCGGGATCTCGATGGACCCGTCGCACAACCGTGCGGTAATCGGGCTGAGCGTTGCCGGCAGCCCGGGATTCCAGTTCCTGAATTTGAACTCCAACACATTCGGCTCACCGATCAAGTCACCAAACGGTGAGATCTCGGAGAATGCACTGATCGATCCTTTCCGAAACCTCCTGTTGTCCGCATCGGAAAACGGCACCTTCGAAATCGCCAAGATCTCAAATCCGGCAAGGCCTAGGTTCTACGAGAATGTCACCGGTGGAGGTGAGCTCGACTCGACAGGCGAGGACTGCGCAACCGGAATTGCACTCGCCCCAGCCGAGTTCTCGGACCCGTCAACTGTCTACATTGCGAACCTCACCCACGCGAAGTTCACCCCCGGATCACCTGCCGGAAAGTGGACGGCGCCGGAGCAGGTCCAGACTCTGTCCGAATCAAGCCTAAGTGCCGGAGCGAGCGCCGTAGCCGTCGCGCAAGGAACCCACACCGGCGTCCTGGCCGGAGAATTCGGGGGCAACGAGATCACAGCCTTCAGCCTCCCGAGGAGATCTGGCAGCGGCAAGCCGGCGATCACCGGCTGGGTTAGCTGTGGCATCGGCAACACGCCAGACTCCAATCCGTGGAGCGAGGGCTTCGATCCTCACACCATGACCGCCTACCGGAGCCCGAATGGCGGGCACGCTTTCGGACTTTTCGGAAACGGGGCCACCAGCTGGGTGGCGCGAGTGGACCTGACGAAACTGCTGAACCCAGCCATCGTCCCTCGTGACGGCGGCGGGCATGCGTGCGCCTCAGGAACGATCCCTTCGTCCGTCGAGAGGTTCATCTCAGTGCCATAGACGTCTGTCTGTGCGCCTCCCCGGAGCTGCCCCTGAACTGGCAGCTCCGGGATTGCGGGGAACCTAAAGACGCGGGAGGTCCGAGCGCCCTCTGATGGCTGCGTCAGGACGCGGCTGCTGCGACGTCCGCGTCCGGCGTCTCCGAGCTTTGTGCAGTCCCTCTGAGCGCCTCACGCAGCTGCTCCTCGGCGTCTTCGGTCAGAGACGTCTTGAGCACGGTACCGCCGTACTTGCTCAGTGCGGCAAGCGCCTTGTCCGGAGTGACCTTTCTGACGACCAGGAACAGCGCGGAGCTTCCCGGGCTTGACCATATCTCGGACCTCCTGCTGGAAGCCCTCGTCGATACCAACCTTCTCGATCGCACCGAACAGAAGTCCGAAGGCCCCGCCGATCGCAAGCCCGAACACCGGAACGAAGAACAGCAGCCCGAACAAGGCACCCCACAGCATGCCCCAAGTGGCGCCCTCGGCCACGGGGTGATGATTTGTGGTGACCTTGTACTTGCCCTTCTCATCGCGGGTGATCACGGCCACAGCCTCGGGCTCGATCAACAAGTCGTTTGCCAGGCGATAGACCTCCTCCGCTGCTTTAGCAGCGGTCTCCTCGTCGTCATATCCAATGGCGATCAGGTCTGCCATGCAGGCTCCCTTCTAAATAATGGCTTCAGATGTAGCTACGCGATGTGCTAGGCCGAGCGGAGCGCGGGACAAGGGCGCGGGGGCGCGGGGGCGCGGGTCACGCGCACGCCGCCACGCGCAGACGCTCTAGTGCGGCGGCCTCGATCTGACGCACGCGCTCGGCGCTCACACCGAGTGTCTCGGCGACGTCGCGCAGGGTCTGCGCTTCGGTGCCGATTCCGAAGCGAGCACAGATGACAGTTCGCTCGCGGTCGCTGATCGCCGCGAGCAGCCGCGGCAGCTCAGCCACCAGGACCCGATCGGTCGCGGCCTCGTATGGCTCCGCCCCAACCGGATCGGCGAGCAACTCGCCCACCGTCGCCCCACCTCCGCTCTGTCCGCCGGCCGGCTCATCCAGGCCCCGCGCAGGCCGCTCGATCCGCAGCAGGCTTTGCACCTGGGTGCAGGTCAGATCGACAGCGCTCGCCAGCTCTTGGCAGCTGGGCTCGCCGCCGTGGCTCTGCTCGAATCGGCGCTGGGCGTCGCGGATCCGCGCGAGCTGGCGAAAGGCGCGATCGGACAGCACGCTGGGCCGCGACCGCTCCGAGACGAGTTGTTGCATCGCCTGGCGCACCCACCACGAGGCGTAGGCCCAGAACGGAACACCGAGGTCCGGGTCAAAGCGCTCAAGCGCGCGAAGCAGACCGACGACGCCGTCCTGCATCAGCTCGTTCCACTCGATCGAGCTGGACCTGCCGTAGATGCGGGCGAGTCCGGCGATCGAGGGCATGAATACCTCGATCAGCCGCTCGCGCTCGCACGTGCCGCCCTGCTGGGCGTCGACGACTATCGGGCGCTCACCGTCCGAGAACCACCGGCTCCGCAGCCGGGGCGGTGCGTTGCGTCGTGCGTGTGGGCCCCGCGCCGGGAATGATCCGGTGCGGGTCGGAAATGATGGGGGTCGACGAGGTGGACGTATCGCCGTGGGGGATATGTTTTCCATGTCCACACCGTTGCCCGAGGACGGCGAGGTCAGCATGGCGCATGCACCACAGATCGAGTGGGGAAAACCCCACAAACGACGTAGAGTGGCCTCAAGCCGGACGCGCGGTGATGCCCCCAGAGGTCGCCTGTCGCCAACCACCCGGAGCAGAATTCCGCCCAGGGCCATTTACCCGACAGCCGTGGAGGAATAGGTTGCACGGGCGGTGATCACGCATAAGGCGCTCCGAGTCGTCGTCGGGGAAGACCAACCACTCGTGCGCGAGGGCGTTGTCCACGTTCTCAGCGACGCCGGCCTCGACGTCGTCGCCGTGGCGGCCGACGCCGAGGACCTGATCCGAAAGGTACGGGCGCACAAGCCTGACGTCGTCGTGACCGATATCCAGATGCCGCCGGAAGGCACAGATGACGGGCTTCGGGCCGCGCAGCAGATTCGCTCGAGCATGCCCGAGGTCGGGGTGCTCGTGCTATCGCAGTTTCTCGAGGATCGTTACGCGCTCAAGCTGCTGGGCGATCGTCCCGACGGAGTCGGATATCTGCTGAAGCAGCGGGTCGGGGACGTGCCGAGCTTCGTCGAGGCGGTCCGGCGCGTGGCTGGCGGCGGCACCGTTCTCGACCCTGATGTAGTGGCCAGGTTGGTCGGCCGGCGTCGCCGGCGCAGCGCAATCGGTGATCTGAGCCCCCGCGAGCGCGAGGTACTCGCGCTGATGGCCGAGGGTCGCTCCAATCGCTCGATCGCCGACTCGCTCGTCGTCACAGTGCCGGCGGTCGAGCGTCACGTGACCAGCATCTTCGCCAAGCTCGGACTACCTCAATCCTCAGACGATCACCGCCGAGTCCTGGCCGTGATCGAGTATCTCCATCGCTAACGCGAAAGACACATATCACTGGGCAGCCATGAGTACGCTGAATTGGCGGCGGGAGTAGCCTGCGCCTGCGTTCTTGGTCCCGCTGTCGAGAAGGGACCGAGGATGGGCGAGCGCCAAGCCGAAGAGCCCGATCAGCCCAGCCGAGAGATCGCCCAGCGCGTTCTCGCAGCGACAGACCGGGCACGACGGAAACTCGCCCGGGATCTCCATGACGGTGCCCAGCAGAAGTTCGTCACGGCGGTGATCAACCTGCAACTGGCGCAGTCCAGGTTCTCCTCGGATCCGCAGCGGGCAGAGCGCCATCTGGAGACCGCCCTGCGCCAGGCGACAGCGGGGCTCGACGAGCTCCGCGAATTCGTCTCGGGCATCCATCCGCCGGTTCTCGTGCACCTCGGCTTGAGCGCGGCGGTCGGGTCGCTGGCGGATGGGTTTCCGATCCCTCTGGAACTCGACATCACCGATCGGCGGCTACCGGCGGCCACTGAGGAGAGCGTCTACTTCTTCATCTCCGAAGCGCTGGCGAACGTGGCCAAGCACGCGCATGCGAACGTAGCGAGGATCCGAGTCGTGGCCACCATCACTCTGCTGACGGTAGAGGTGAGCGATGACGGGATCGGCGGAGCGACGATGACCGTCGCCGGCAGCGGGATGATAGGCCTGGCGGACCGTGTCGAGGCCCTGGGCGGGGACTTTGCGTTCGAGAGCCCGCCGTCGAGCGGGACGGTGGTGCGAGGGACGATCCCGCTGCCGGCCGAGCTGCTCTAGTACGCGCGCACGCCACACGCTCAGTGGTGCCTTCGCAATGGTCATGCGCCGGCCTCCACGACCTCGGAGTCGCGTACCTCCGGTGCCGGGTCCTCCCAGCGTACGAGCAGATCCTCCTCGGCGGCATCGATGACGATCACCGCGCCGTCACGGATCTCGCCGGCGATCAGCGCCCGGCCGATGCGCGTCTCGACCTCGCGCTGGATGAAGCGGCGCAGCGGGCGCGCGCCGTACACCGGGTCGTAGCCCTGGCGGGCGATCAGCTCGCGGGCCGCCGGGGTCAGCTCGATCGCCAAGCGCCGATCGGCCAGGCGCATGCGCACGTCGGCGATCTGCAGGTCGACGATCTGCTCGATCTCCGCCAGCGTCAGCGGCTTGAACAGCACGATGTCGTCGACGCGGTTGAGGAACTCCGGGCGGAAGTGTGCAGCGCAGCTCGCCCATCACCCGATCGCGCGCGTCTTCGCGGATCTCGCCCCTGTCGGTCAGCCCGTCGAGCAGGTAGAGCGAGCCGATGTTGGAGGTCATGATGATCACCGTGTTGCGGAAGTTGACCGTCCGGCCCTGCGCGTCGGTCAGGCGACCGTCGTCGAGGATCTGCAGCAGGGTGTTGAACACGTCGGGGTGGGCCTTCTCGATCTCGTCGAACAGGACCACCGAGTAGGGCTTGCGGCGCACGGCTTCGGTCAGCTGACCGCCCTCCTCGTAGCCGACGTAGCCGGGCGGCGCCCCCATCAGCCGGCTGACGGTGTGCCGCTCCTGGTACTCGGACATGTCGAGGCGGACCATGTTCTCCTCGGAGTCGAACAGCGCCTCGGCGAGCGCCCGCGAGAGCTCGGTCTTGCCGACCCCGGTCGGGCCGAGGAAGATGAACGAGCCGATCGGCCGCCGCGGGTCCTTGATCCCTGCGCGGGCGCGGATCACCGCGTCGGCGACCAGCCGCACGGCCTCGTCCTGGCCGATCACGCGCTCGTGCAGGACCTCGTCGAGCCGCAGCAGCTTCTCGCGCTCGCCCTCGAGCAGCCGCGCGACCGGGATGCCGGTCCAGCGCGCGACGATCTCGGCGATCTCGTCCTCGGTGACCTCCTCGCGCAGCAGCCGCGTCGCCGCCCTGCTTGCTGCTCCGAGGCGCTCCTCCTCGGCCCGCAGTCGGCGCTCGAGCTCGGGCAGCCGGCCGTGCCGGAGCTCGGCGGCGCGGTTGAGGTCGTAGCGCCGCTCGGCGTCCTCGATCTCGCGGCGGACCTGCTCGAGCTCTTCGCGCAGCGCCTGCAACTTGTGGATCGCCTGGCGCTCGGCCTCCCACTGGGCGGTCATCGCGTCGGCCTGCGCGCGCAGGTCGGCGAGCTCCCTGCGCAGCGCCTCCAGCCGCTCCTTGCTCGCCTGGTCCTTCTCCTTCTTCAGCGCGGCCTCCTCGATCTCGAGCTGCATCACGCGGCGCGTGATCGCGTCGAGCTCCTGCGGCATCGAGTCGATCTCGGTGCGGATCACCGCGCAGGCCTCGTCGACGAGGTCGATCGCCTTGTCGGGCAGGAAGCGGTCGGTGATGTAGCGGTCGGAGAGCGTGGCCGCCGCGACGAGCGCGGCGTCCTGGATCCGGACGCCGTGGTGCACCTCGAAGCGCTCGCGCAGGCCGCGCAGGATCGAGATCGTGTCCTCGACGGTCGGCTCGTCGACGATCACCGGCTGGAAGCGGCGCTCGAGCGCGGCGTCCTTCTCGATGTGCCGGCGGTACTCGTCGAGCGTGGTGGCGCCGATGCAGTGCAGCTCGCCGCGCGCGAGCATCGGCTTGAGCATGTTGCCGGCGTCCATCGCGCCCTCGGCGGCGCCGGCGCCGACCACCGTGTGCAGCTCGTCGATGAACAGGAGGATCCGGCCCTCGGCGGCCTTGATCTCGTGAGCACCGCCTTCAGCCGCTCCTCGAACTCGCCGCGGTACTTGGCGCCGGCGACGAGCGAGCCCATGTCGAGGGCGAAGATCGTCTTGTCCTTGAGCCCTTCGGGCACGTCGCCGCGGACGATCCGCTGGGCCAGCCCCTCGACGATCGCGGTCTTGCCGACGCCGGGATCGCCGACCAGCACGGGGTTGTTCTTGGTCTTGCGCGAGAGGATCTGGATCACGCGCCGGATCTCGGCGTCGCGGCCGATCACCGGGTCAAGCTTGCCGTCCCGCGCGGCTCACGACGAGGTCGCGCCCGTACTTCTCGAGCGCCTCGTAGGCCGATCTCCGGGGTGGCGCTGGTGACGCGCTGGGCGCCGCGGATCTGGGTCAGCATCTCGAGGAGCCGGTCGCCGTCCGCGCCGTGCTCGCGCAGCAGCCTGCCCGCGGCGGTCTCCGGCCCGACGTCGAGCATCGCGAGCAGCACGTGCTCGACCGAGACGTACTCGTCCTTGAGCCGCTGGGCCTCGCGCTCGGCGGCGTCGAGCAGCCGGCGAGAGCGCGCGTCACGCCGACCTGGCCGCTCGGCCCCCGGTCCGCTGACGCGCGGCCGGCGCTCGAGCTCGCGCTCGACCGCGGCACGCAGCGCGCCGGTGTCGACGTCGGCTCGCGCCAGCAGCCGCGGGACCAGGCCGTCCGGCTGCTCGAGCAGCGCCAGCAGCAGGTGCTCGGTGTCGACCTCGGTGTGCCCGTAGCGCAGCGCCTTGGTCTGCGCGTCGTGCAGCGCCTCCTGGGTCTTGAGCGTCAGACGGTTCGGGTCCATGTGATCACCTCGTGCCTGGCGTGTGTCGGTTTCAAGGGCGCGGTGCGGCGCAGCCGCCGCTCAAGCTCGTCGATCCGCGCCAGCAGCTCGCAGGCGAGCACCGCGCCGGCGTAGTTGAGCCCGAGATCGCGCCGCAGCCTGACCGCGCGCCCGAGCGCAGCAGCGCGGCGTCCTGGCGCCGGAACAGCGGCGCCGCGGCGCGTGCCGCCGCGCGGGCTCGACCAGCCCGAGCGCGATCAGGCGGCGGACCAGCTCCGGGTGGAGCCCGGCCCGCCGGGCGAGCGCGTCGATCCCGATCAGGCCGCAACCCCGCGTGGCGAGCCGGGTGCCGGTACGCGTGGAGGTTCTCGTCGCTGCTCGCCATCAGCCGACTCCGGCGCGGGTCGAACTTCGACACCGCGGCGAGCTGCTCGAACAGCTCGCGTTCCTCGCTTGGTCAGCTTCTTGGGCACCTGGATCGTGACGACCGCGTACAGGTCGCCGGGCGCGTCCAGCGTTGCCCGGGAGTCCCTGCCCGCGCAGCCGCAGCCTGCGACCGCTGGAGGAGCCCGGCGGCACCTTGACGCCGGGCGTGCCGTCGAGCGTCGGCACCGGGACCTCGGCGCCGAGCGCCGCCTCCCACGGCGTCACCGGGAGATCGACGTACAGGTCGCGGCCCTCGACGCGAAAGCGCGGGTGCGGCCTGAGCCGAACGCGCAGGAACAGGTCGCCGGACGGCGCCGCCCCCGATGCCCTCGCCACCCTGCCCGGCCAGCCGGATCCGCTGCCCGTCGCGCACTCCCGGCGGAATGTCGACCTCGAACTCGCGCCCGTCACCCAGCGACAGCCGCCGCTTGCCACCGCGCGCGGCCTCCTCGAGCGTCAGCTCGAGCACCGCCTCCTGGTCGTCCGCCGCGCACCGAGAAGCCCTCGAATCCGGCGCGACCGGCGCGACCGCGCCGTCCGCGCGCGCCGAACAGTCCCTCGAACAGGTCGCCGAAGTCGCCGCCCGACCGAAGTCGACGCGCACGTCGCGAAAGCCGTACCGGCGTCGAACCCGTCCCCGTCCCCCGTCGGGCCGCCGGCCGGGTCCTGTCCCGCTCGCCAGTTCGTGCCGAGGCGGTCGTAGCGCTCGCGCTTCTCCGGATCGCGCAGCACCTCGTAGGCCTCGGAGATCTCCTTGAAGCGGTCCTCGGCGCCCGGCTCCTTGTTCACGTCGGGGTGGTACTGGCGCGCGAGCTTGCGGTACGCGCGGCGGATCTCATCGGCGCTCGCGTCGCGCGGTACGCCCAGCGCCTCGTAGTAGTCCTGAGACGCGACCGCCATCAGTGCGCGTGCTCGGGGTGCGCGCGACAACGACCTGCGCCGGGCGGATCACGCGGTCGCCGAGCGCAAAGCCCGACCGCTCGACGGCGACGATCGTGCGGTCGGGCACCTCGTCTGACGCTGCACAGCGATCGCCTCGTGACGCTCCGGGTCGAAGCGCTCGCCGGGCGCGCCGATCCGCTGGGCGCCCTGCCGGGCGAGGACCGCCTCCATCTGCTCGAGCACCGCGCGCAGGCCGTCGCGCACGGCCCTCCGGCTCCATCCGCAGCGCGCGCTCGACGCTGTCGACAGCGTCGAGCCAGTCGCGCAGCACCGACTCCCTGGCGTCGGCCACGCGCCGCTCGATCTCGCGCGCCGCAGCGCTTGCGGTAGTTGTCGAGGTCGGCCAGCGCGCGCTTGTAGCGATCCTCGATCGGCGCGAGCTCGGCGCCAGGTCGCCCGCGTCGTCGGCCGACGTTGGCCGGCTCGGGACCGGCGGCTGGGAGTCCGGTGGACGTGCCGGCTCCGTGCCCGTCTCACTCTCGGGTGAACTCGGCATCCACCACCTCCTCGTCCTGTCTGCCTCGCTCGGCGCGCACCGTCCGCCGTGCTGCCGTTGCCGCCGTTGCTGCGCCGCGCCGGCGCTTGCCGCCGCGGGCAGGCTGTGGATCATCTGCTGCAGGTCGGCGATCAGCGGGCGCACGCGGTCAATCCCGGCCTGCTCCTCGATCGCCTGGCGCGCATCGGCCACGCAGCTGCTCGGCGCGCGCCTTCTCGTTCACCGGCAGCCGATCCTGCAGCTCGCGCGACCAGCTGGTCGACGCGGTAGGCGAGCGAGTCGAGCTCGTTGCGGGCGTCGATCTCCTCGCGCCGGCGGCGGTCCTCGGCGGCGTGCTGCTGGGCATCGGCGACCATCCGCTCGATCTCGCCCTGGTCGAGGTTGGTGCTCTCGGAGATCGTGACCCGCTGCTCCTTGCCGGTCTCCTTGTCGCGCGCCGAGACGTTGAGGATGCCGTTCGCGTCGATGTCGAACGTGACCTCGATCTGCGGCACGCCGCGCGGCGCCGGCCGGATGCCCTCGAGCCGGAAGCGGGCAAGCTGGCGGTTGTCGGCGGCCAGCTCGCGCTCGCCCTGGAGCACGACGATGTCGACCGCCGTCTGGTTGTCCTCGGCGGTGGAGAACGTCTCCGTGCGCCGGGCCGGGATCGTGGTGTTGCGCTCGATCACCTTCGTCATCACGCCGCCGAGCGTCTCCAGCCCGAGCGACAGCGGCGTGACGTCGAGCAGCACGACATCCTCGACCTCGCCCTTGAGCACGCCGGCCTGCAGCGCGGCGCCGATCGCCACGACCTCGTCGGGGTTGACGGTCATGTTCGGCTCCTTGCCGCCGGTCAGGCGGCGCACCAGCTCCTGCACGGCCGGGATCCGCGTCGAGCCGCCGACGAGGATCACCTCGTCGATGTCGTCGGCGGTCAGCTTGGCGTCCGAGAGCGCCTGCTCGACCGGGCCCGCGCGTACGCTCCACCAGATCCTGGGTCAGCTGGTCGAACTTCGACCGCGTCAGCGACATGTTCAGATGCTTGGGGCCCGCCGCGTCGGCGGTGACGAACGGCAGGTTGATCTGCGTCTGGGTCGTGCGTCGACAGCTCGACCTTCGCGCGCTCGGCGGCCTCGTAGAGCCGCTGCAGCGCCTGCGGGTCGTTGCGCAGGTCGATGCCCTGGTCGCGCTTGAACTCGTCGGCCAGCCAGTCGACGACGCGCTTGTCGAAGTCGTCGCCGCCGAGGTGTCCGTCGCCGCTGGTCGCGCGGACCTCGACGACGCCGTCGCCGACCTCGAGCAGCGACACGTCGAACGTGCCGCCGCCGAGGTCGAACACGAGCACCGTCTCCTGGCCCTTCTTGTCCATCCCGTAGGCGAGCGCCGCCGCGGTCGGCTCGTTGATGATCCGCAGCACCTCGAGACCGGCGATCTTGCCGGCGTCCTTGGTCGCCTGGCGCTGCGCGTCGTTGAAGTACGCCGGCACCGTGATCACGGCCTCGGTGACCCGCTCGCCGAGGAACTTGGCCGCGTCCTCGGCGAGCTTGCGCAGCACCAGCGCCGAGATCTCCTCGGGCGCGTACTGCTTGCCGCGGATCTCGAACCGCACGGCGTCGTTCGGGCCCCTTGACCACCTTGTAGGAGACGATCTTCGCCTCCTCGTCGACCTCGCCCCAGCGCCGGCCGATGAACCGCTTGGCCGAGTAGATCGTCGCCTCAGGGTTGAGGATCGCCTGGCGCTTGGCCACCTGCCCCACCAGCCGCTGGCCGTCCTCGGTGAACGCGACCACCGACGGCGTCGTCCGACCGCCCTCGGCGTTGGGGATGACCTCGGCCTGGCCGCCCTCCATCGTCGCGGCGACCACCGAGTTCGTGGTTCCCAGATCGATGCCAACCGCCTTTGCCATGTCCAGCTCCTCTCCGTCGCAGCGGCTCTCGCCTGTGTCGTAGGACTCCGGCAGCGTCCGTCAAGGCCGGTGGAGTGTTCGGTTCGTTGCACCCGCGGTTGAGGCTTGGCCACGGGACGCTTGGGCCGCCTCACGGCGGCCTAGTACGACCGCCGAGAGGGTTCCCAACCGCGAAGGAGCAACATGGCTCTCCCAGTCCGACGCAGCGAGGTCGTCTCGTCCCAACCCCTCGCAGCGCTGGGAGCCGTTCCGCGAACTCGAGCAGCTCCACGAGCAGATGGACCGGCTGATGGAAGGAGTGGTCCCGGCCGCAGCGGGCAACGGCGGCACCTGGATGCCGGTCGCCGACATCGAGGAGACCGACGACGCCTGGATCGTCGAAGCAGAGCTGCCGGGCGTCGATCGCAAGGACGTGAACGTCGAGCTGCGCGACTCCGAGCTGATGATCACCGGTGAGATCAAGGAGAAGGAGCGCAAGGGGATCCTGCGCCGGCGAACGCGCCGCACCGGCGGTTCGAGTACCGCGTCGTGCTGCCCGGGCAGTCCACCGACGAGCAGATCGAAGCGAACCTGCACGACGGCGTCCTCACGGTGCGCGTGCCCAAGACCGAACAGGCGCGGGCTCGTCGGATCGAAGTTACGGAAGGCTGAGTGCCGGCAGCCGCGGCCTCCCCGCGCCAGAATCCCCCGCCCGGCTGGCACCGGGCGGGGCAGTCCCTGGTCCGCGAACTGGCGTTCCGTGACTTCGATCAGGCGGTCGCGTTTGTGGAGCAGATCGCGAGGGCCGGAGAGGACTATCTGCGCCGGCCTGACATGTGCATCCTGGACTTCAATCACGTACGGCTGAGCATCAGCAACCCGCACCACGCCGGACTTACGCCGGCAGAGATGCGCCTCGCGGCCAAGGTCAATGCGGTTATCGACCGTCCGCAATGACGGTCCAGCCGGGGACCACCGGAGACGAGAGGGTTGTTCGCTCCCTGGTCCGGCCTACCAACAGAAGCGATCGTGATGAGCTCAGGCCCAGCCGACACCACCGTGCGCCCGGCTGCTGATGCGGACGACCAGCCGGTCAACCGGCGGACGATCGATCGCCTGGCCCACTTTCACGGCGGCGAGCTTCCCGTCGTCTCGATTTACATCAGCCTACCCCCCGGCTCGGACCCGCGCGGGACGGCGCGGACCAAGACCGACAGCCTCCTGCACCAGATCCGGAAGCTCGGCGCGGCCCGCTCACCCTCGACATGCCGCTCGCCAGTCGGTGCGAACCGACATCGAGCGAATCGAGGCCCGGGCGCGGAGCGGAGCGCTCAGACCCGGGACGCTGGCGATCTTCAGTTGCGGCGGAGCAGGGCTGTTCGAGACCGTTCAACTCCCGCGGCCGCTCCGAGACCGGCTCATGGTCGATGCGACGCCGTGGATCCGTCCGATGCTGGCGGTGCTAGACGAGTACCGCCGCTGCTGCACGCTCGTCTTGGATAGCGACTCAGCCCATGTGTGGGAGCTTTATCTGGGTGTGACGCGCGACGCGGGCAACCTGCACCTGCGCAACCCGCCACCGCGAAGCCGGCGTGGGCTGTCCGCTCGCAGCGACAGCGACAAGGCGGACGAACTCACCAGGCGGCACTTCCGAGGGGTCGCGAAGGCGCTCGAGCAGCTGTTTGCCGGCGAGCGCTACGACGTGCTGGTCATCGGGGGTCACGAATACGAGCTGCCGGGCTTTCTCGACCTTCTCCCCCGCCAGCTGCGCGAGCAAGTCGTCGGGACGTTCTCGATCGACCCGCGCACGGCGAGCGGCGCACGGTCCGCGATCATGCGCAGGAGATCCTGGATCGCTACGAGCTCGAGGAGCAACGGCGCGGGGTGAGCAAGGTGCGCGAGGCCGCCAGCCGCCGGCGGGCTCGGCCGCGGTGGGGCTCGAGCGCTGCCTGTGGGCGGCGTCGGTGGCTGCGATTCAGACGCTGTACGTTCAGGACGGGGCGGTCGCACCTGGAGTCGTGTGCGATCAATCCGGATGGCTCGCGACCAGCGGAGACAGGTGTCCACTATGCGGAGGGCCGATGCGTGAAACACCGGACGTGATCGAGGCGCTGGCCGAGGCCGTGATCGACGAGGGCGGCGCGGTCCATCACGTTCGGCGATCCGACCGTGCTCGAGCGCGAGCTGGCGGCCTCGTCACTGCGCTTCGCGCTCCCGGGCATGCCCGAGATCACTGGCGGGGTCGGGGCATGAGCGTCTCATTTGGCGCCCGGCCCGCGGGATGCACTCACCTTTCACTGATTCGACCCGTCGTCCCGCGAACCCCGCGGGCTGCGAGGAGTGCCTGCGTGACCGGCGTCGCGGTGGCTGCATCTCCGGCTGTGCCTGACCTGCGGTCATGTCGGCTGCTGCGACTCCTCGCCGGGCCGCCACGCGAGCCGGCATGCCCATGTCGTCGGCCATCCGATCGTCCAGTCGTTCGCAGCCCGGAGAGGACTGGCGCTGGTGCTACGTCGACGAGACGTACGTCTGAGCGAGTCGAACGCCTGCGGGCTGGCCGCTGAGGAACTGGTGCACCTGGCGGATCGCGATGGCGCCGTCGCCGACCGCGGCAGCGACACGCTGCGTCGAGCCGCTGCGCACGTCGCCGGCGGCGAACACGCCGGGCAGGCTCGTCTCCAGCAGCTGCGGCGTGGGCGCCGCCGCGCCGTTGTCGTCCGTCAGCGAGGACGAGCGCCGCCGCGGCGTCCGTGGCCGGTGAGGACGTAGCCGCCGTCGTCGAGCGCGACGTGCCGCGGAGCCACTCGGTGTGCGGCTCGCGCGCCGATGAACACGAACAGCGCGCGCGCGTCGACGCTGCGGCGCTCGCCGGTCTGAGGTGTCCTCGACGACGACGGCCTCGAGCGCGTCGTCGCCGATCAGCTCGCGGACCTCGCAGTGCGTGAGCACGGTCGATCGACGGCGTGGTCCGCGATCCGATCGGCGAGGTAGCGCGACATGTTCTCGTCCGAGGCTCCGCTCGCGAACGACGAGGGTCAGGCGCGGCACGTACCGGGCGACAGCAACAGCGTCGCCTGTCCGGCGGAGTTGCCGCCGCCGACGGCGACGACCGGCTCGCCGCGGCACAGCTGCGCCTCGATCCGCGTGGCCGCGTAGTGGACGCTGATGCCCTCGAGCTCCGTCGAGATCGGCGAGCGGCAGCGTGCGGTAGCGCACGCCGGTCGGCGATCACGACCGCGCGGCCGCACCGCATCTCGCCGTCGCGCAGCCGGATCCGGAACCCGCCGTCGAGCGACTCGAGGCCGACGGCCTCGCCGGGGATGGTGATCCGCGCGCCGAACTTCTGCGCCTGGATCGTCGCGCGCTCGGCGAGCTCCCGCCGGAGATGCCGGCCGGAAAGCCGAGGTAGTTCTCGATCCGCGACGACATGCTGGCCTGCCCCCCGGTGGCCACCGACTCGAGCACGACCGTCGTGAGCCCCTCGGAGGCGCCGTACACCGCGGCCGCCAGTCCGGCCGGCCCGGCGCCGACGACGACCAGATCGGCCGTCGTCTCCGACCGGTCCGGCGCGCTGCAGTCCCAGCGCGCGCGCCAGCTCGGCATTGCTCGGGTTGCGCAGCACTCGATCGCGGACCGAGGAGCACGACCGGGCACTCCTCCGGCCGCACGCCGAGGCGCTGCAGGATCTCCTCGGCTCCCGGATCCGACTCGAGGTCGACCCAGTGATGCGGCAGCCGGTTGCGGATCGCGAACTCCCGCAGGCGCCGGGTATCGGGCGAGTAGCGAGAACCGACGATCCGAAAGCCGACCCCCAGCCCGATCAGGACCGCGCGCCGCATGATCAGCGCCCGCAGGATCAGGTCCCCCAGCACGACGTCCTGCGTGACGATCTCGCGCAGCCGCTCCGGGCTGACGACAAGCACCTCGCCCGGCTCGCGCACGATCGCCGTCACGAACACCGCCTGCCCGGTGATCAGTCCGAGCTCGCCGAGGAAGCGACGCGGGCCGTGGACGCCGACCACCCGCTCGCCCTCTTCGGACTCCTCGACCACGGCGACCTTCCCCGCCAGGATGACGAAGAAGTCGCAGTTGCCGTCACCCTCGCGGTAGAGGACGTCGCCGGCCTTCACCCGCCGGCGCTCGCCGACCGTCGACAGCGCCGCGATCTGCTCCTCGCTCAGCCGGGGAAACGCCCCGTAGAGGTCGGGGGTCTCGGTCAGCGCCGAGTCTGGCGTGGCGGTCATCTCAGTCGGCTCTCTCGGCGGGTGCTTAGGCCGAAACCCGGCCGGGTCAATCCCAGCCGTGCCGGACTTGATCGGCGCACGTAGCGTCCTAGCGACAGCGGTGACACGTGAGCTCCCGCCCCGCCGGGGCGAAACCGAAGGAGTGTGATGCCGTGCCGGGCTCCATCATCGTCTGTCCCAACTGCGGCACCAAGAACCGCGTCCGCCCGCAGGCGACCGGCGTTCCGCGCTGCAGCGTCTGCCACACCCTGCTGCCGTGGATCGTCGACGCCTCGCCGGCGGACGTTCGATGAGGAGATCACGGCGTCGGTCCCCGTCCTGGTCGATTTCTGGGCGCCCTGGTGCGGCCCGTGTCGCATGGTCTCTCCGGCTGTCGAGAGCGTCGGCCGCGAGCACGCCGGGCGCCTGAAGGTCGTCAAGCTCAACGTCGACGAGGCGCCGCAGATCTCCGAGCGGTTCGAGATTCGCGGCATCCCGCTGCTCGTGCTGTTCCGTGACGGCGCCGAGGTCGACCGCCTCGTGGGCGCGGTGCCGCAGCAGCAGCTGCGCGAGTGGCTCGAACCGCACCTAGAGCCGGTGGGCACCGGTTAGGGGAACCGGGTACTCCCGACCGCTAGTCGATGAGTCCGTGACGCAGGGCGGTGGCGACCGCAGCACATCTGTCGCTCACGCCGAGCCTGCAGTAGATGTTGTCGAAGTGCGTTTTGACGGTGGTGGCGCTGACGCCGATCTGCTCGGCGATCTCAGCCGACGTGAGGCCGTTGGAGGCCAGGCTGAGCACCTCGGCCTGCCGTGACGTGATCGAGGGCGGATCCCCGGGCTCAGCGGACATGCGTGCCTGCAGGCGCTGCGCGCTCGCCCTCGCTCGCTCTGCGCTCCGGCGAGCAGTCGTGGCTGTGTGCCGCTCGGCGAGCTCCGGGTCGCCGCGACCAGCCAGGCGGTATCGCTCGGCGCGCTCCTCGGCGAGCTCGGCGGAGCGGTCCAGCCGCTCTGCCGTTCGCAGGTGCGCAGCGACAGCCGCGGCGTAGCTGTGCGCGGGCGTGGCAACCGCCAATACCGCATCGATGCGGCCGTTCTCGCCTCGCACGGGCACGGCGTCCACCGAGTATGCGTGGCCGTAGCTGGTGAATGCGAATCGGCCTCGCTCACCGGCCAGCGCTGCCGTGTAGTTCTCGACGCACAGCCTTCGCACGGGCGTCGGCATCTCGCAGATCTCAGGCAGTTGGCGCCCCACGAATAAGCCGTCCTCGAACCATGGCAGCCGCAGGATGGACTGGCCCCGCGCGGCTTGAACGACCAGGTCCTCGTTCATCAGGAACGACGTCGGGTCCTGCAGGCGCCGCGCCCGTGCGGGGCGATCCGCAACGCGTCCGGCAAGGATGCCAAGAGCGAGCGCCTCGCGCGCGGAGGTGTCACCGGGGAGTCTCCGCATCAGCTCGTCGAAGTCGTCTGACAGGCCGTCGAAACGATCGACCCCCGGCAGATCGAGCCCGGCGGCCGCCAACGCCGCCGCCGCACCGGCATGCTCGTGGGCTCGGTCAAGTGCCCAGACGAGCGCCGACGCAGTATTCGTTTGAAGTGTCATCAATCCCAGCGCAGCTCCCCCGGAACCGGCGCGGGCCAGGTGTCGAGAAGCAGTGCAGGCGGCCATCATATACCAGCTATGTGACCGGGAAGAACGCCTGCGTCGACGGAGAACGGATGAGCGCTGCCATCCTCTTTGAGGAGGATTACCGACGATATATCCGACGGCGACGATCGGTTGACGAACCGCGGTCGCCACCTCCGGTGCCCAGCGCGGCCGCCCTCCGCCTGGGCATGTCAGCGCTCTTACCGGATCAGCTGCACAACCGCGGCGTCAATCACCTGGTTACCACTGATGAAGATCCTCATGTTCGGAGGATTGCGCGACGCGCGCTGCCCGTCGATATTCGATGCATGGATCAGGTGGCCACGATTGGAAGGGGCTGGAATGAGTGGCGCGAGAGAAGCGAGCGCGGAGGGCAGTCGCGTCGCGTCGCCTCGTCGCCGTGATCTGGGCGTGACCCGTTGTCCGCGGATGGTCATCCACGGTCAACTCGCGGTTTGCGAGTCCGGATCGCATGCCGGCCGTTGGCGCATGCACCGACTGACGTGGCGCGATTTGCTCGCCCGCCCGGCGGAGTAGACGAGATGCCGCGCTCGCGCCTATCGTTGGCGTCTCTGGGCCGAGCGGCGAGGAGGCTACGTGATCGGCCACCCAGCACCAGTCGTCGGGCTGTCCGAGGAATGCCTGCCATGGCCGAACTGAACGCCAGGCGATCCTGGTTCGGATCAGAACGTTGAGGCGGTCAACGGATCGCAGAGAAGACCCGCGCCTCGGCTGGAGGGACTCCCGCGGAACGGTCAATCTCTCGCTGACCGCGAGCAGACGTTCGCCGATGCGGACCAGACAAGTGCCGACAGCGATCAGGCAGCCAGCGATCGCGAATTCGAACACGGCAGCGACCCTCACCTGCACGATGCGACCCGCAAGATTCGGGATCTCAGCACCGAACAGCGCCAGCACACGGCACAGGCACGTCTGGAGCGGGCTGCCGCTCGCGATCAAGCGGCGCGCGATCGCGATCTGACGGCGCTGGAGCGCGACCAGGCCGCCGCGCGTCGTGATCGCGAACTGGCGGCGCGTGAGGCTGATGAGCCGGACCGCGGGCAGGCGGCGACAAACGCGGAGAACCGACTGCGCGCGGCGAGTGACCGCAAGGATGCAGCCGCTGACCGCAGCATTGCAGCAGAGGGTCGCGTCCGCGCGGCGGCAGACCGCGAACAGGCAGCGCGAGATCGCGAACAGGCCGCCCAAGACCGGGCGCAAGCCCGCGCAGACCGTGAGGCGTTGATCCAACAGCTGGCCATAGCTGAGATCGATCAGCTCACTGGGGCGCGCCTGCGAGGGCCAGGACTAGTCGCACTTGACCACGAGATCGATCGTGCTCGCCGAGCGAGCGGAGCGCTCGTGGTTGCCTATGTCGACGTCGTCGGCCTGAAGGCTGTCAACGATGCGCATGGTCATGCTGCCGGCGACAGGGTGCTTCAGCACGCAGTGCGTAGGATCCGCACCCAGCTGCGTTCCTATGACTCGATCGTTCGCGTCGGCGGTGATGAGTTTCTGTGCGTAATGTCCGGCATGACGATCCAGGATGCCCGCCAGCGCTTTGCGTCCGTGCAAACTATGCTCGCAGCCGACCCCGATTCTCTGGGGATCAGAGTCGGCTTCGCCGCGCTCGAGCCGCGCGACAGCGCCGCCGAGCTCATCCAGCGCGCCGACGCCGAGCTGCCTACTAGTGCGCGGCCCTAGCCGCGGCACGCAGCGACGGCAGCACGGCACGGGATATCGCTGAAATTTTGGAGGGTGTCGGCGCAGTGGCCGATCGCGGGTAGCCAATGGGCGGATGACGCGAGTCTTGGCAGCAGGCGCTTTGTAGTGGTGTTTGCGCCCGCGGGCTTGTCAGCTGCAGCGGGGTGTGTGGCTCGGAGTCGGTTGGCGGCGCTCTGTGATGGTGTAGTTCGAGGAACGCTTTGACCACCTGGGGGTCGAATTGAGTTCCGCTGCATCGGGCGATCTCACTGAGGGCGTCCTCGACCGAACAGGCGGCCCGATACGGCCGGTCGAAGGCCATGGCGTCGAAGCTGTCGACGACAGCGACGATACGTCCAGCGATCGGGATCGCTTCTGCGGCGAGTCCGGCCGGGTAACCGTTGCCGTCCCACCGCTCGTGGTGCGTGAGGGCGATCTGCTCCCCCAATTGGAGAATTGCGGAATCGGACCCGGCGAGCAGGTCTGCGCCGAGAACCGTGTGTTGCTTGATCGCGGCGAATTCTTGTGTGTTCAGTGGTCCGGGCTTGAGCAGGATCCGGTCGGGGATTCCGATCTTGCCGACGTCGTGAAGGGGAGCGGCGTGGCGAATCAGCCTGACCACGCTGCCGGGGAGGCCGAGGCGGGTTGCGAGTTCTGCCGCGCCGACCCCGACGCGATCGGTGTGCTGGAAGGTGTCGTCGTCGTGGTACTCCGCTGCGAGCACAAGTCTGTGAAGCGTCTCGGCGCGCGAGCGCCGCAGTTGGCGCGTGCGTTTACCGATCTTGTTCTCGAGCGTGTCTCGGGTTCGGAGCCGGTCGCTGATGTCGTGGTGCACGGCGCAGAAGCCGGTGAGCGAACCCGCGTGCATGATCGGCGAGAGGGTCACCGAGAGATTGAGCAGCGTGCCGTCTTTGTGGAGGCGCTGGGTGTCGCATTCGGTGATCGGCGTCGCCTCGTGCCGCCGCTGCGAGCAGCCGTCGCTGTTCCGCAATCTTGTCGGGTGGACTGAGGACGCTCACAGGCTGACCGACGATCTGTTGTGCGGGGTAGCCGTAGAGCTTTTCGGCGGCGCGGTTCCAGGTCGTGATGATGCTGTCGGGATCGGCGCTGATGATCGCTTCGTTCGCCGCGTCGACCAGCGCTGCGAGCCGTACGGCGGTGGCGGTGGCCTGCCTACGCTCCAGATCGAGCCGGTTTAGCCGCTTGGTCAGCGACAGGATCGCGAGTGCCAGGACGACGGTTGACACGAGAACTCGAAGCGCGGCACCTTCCGCCGGCGAGAACAGCCCGTGACGTTGGCCCTGGAGGCCAAGCCAACCGATGACCGGGAGCAGCACGACCGCGAGCGGTAGCAGTCTCCTCGCCACCACACTGCCTGGACCGTCGCTGGTCAGCACCTCGACGAAGACTCCATCCGAGTCGCTGGCGGCAATCCCAGCGCACAGGAACAGGAACGCGACCGCCGTGAGGAGCGCGATCGGTCCGATTCCGGAGGCTCCGTCAAGTCCCGAGACGCCGAACATGTAGCCGATCACGGCGGACATGGCGAGCACGAACGAACCCCCCGCGAGCGCGCCGACCAGCCGGCTCCTGGTCTTCTTACCCTGCAGGAGCAGGAGCGCCCAGCCAAGCGAGATCAGAATGATCGCCGTCTGTGGCGCCGGCCTGCCGGGGTGAACGGCAGTGAAGGCGCTGAGGTCGCGAAAGATGAGCTGGTCTATGGCGAGGTTGCGACCGAGAAGGTATTCGCCCAGCGTGAGCGCGCCGATCACGATCGCCAGACTCGCGAGCAGGCGCGCCGCGCGCCGTCTTGTCGGTGACGGCCTGGATGTCGTGAGCAGCAAGGCGATCCCGAGCGCGAGCAAGCCGATCGCCGTGTTGGCCTTCATCTGCACAAGTCCGGGAAACGGTCCGTTCAGGAACGGGACGTTCAACACCCACCCGGCCAACACCAACAGGCCAAGAGCGACGGCACAACTCCCGGCCCCGCGAGCGGTACGCGTCGCGGTTGCATGCCGAGGCCGCCCAGAGATAGGTGGCCAGCCGGCCATAACCAAGTTAGGCGACTGCTCGTGCGGGCCGGCGCGCGAGCTTCCAAACAGCGACCGAGAGTGTGATCAGCCCGCCGGCGCCGGCGGCGAGCACGACCCATACCCAGCCCGGCATGCTCGATGATGGCCGGCTGCGCGGTGGGAGGGGTCGCGTGCTTGAGCTGGGTGGCCTTGGCGGCGGTGAACTCGACGGCCTGGTTGATGTTTACAGCCGCGGCGCCCTGGGGGTAGATCACGCCGAGCACGTGGTAGCTGCCCGGAGTGGGCTGACCTTTCCACGGGATCCGGTATTCAAGAGGGGCGTCGGGGAACAACTGCCCCAGCGTCGAGACGTAGTTGAAGATGGTGTGGTCGCCGCGCAGGACGCGCAGCTTTATCCGTGCCGACTTCGATGAGCTCGGTACCGCCGGGGAGCAGCCCAAGCACCAGGCCCGCCCCGACTGGCTGAACGGCGATCCTGGCCGAGCCGTAGCGCCAGAGTGCGGGACAATCGCCCGGGGAGGCGGATCGTCACCGGCAGCGCTTGGCGGTCGATCCGATGAAACGTGAAGGTCCGTCCCTTGGCGGTCCCGCGGGCAGCGGTGACGGCCAGGTCTGCCGCGTTGATCGCGACGATGCCGGCGTAGTGCGAAGCCCCGCCGGCCCCGGCGGGAACACTCACGGTGAACCCGACCTGGCGGCCGGTATGCGGTGCCAGACGTACCCGTCTGGTGGTGAGGTGCAGCCAGCGGCCGGTCACCGAAAGGGGGGCGGTGATGTAATCGGCGTTGCCGTTGCTGGCGTTCTGGATATCGGCTGCCTGCAAGATCACGGTGACCGGGTGCCGGGACACGTTGCGGACCAACACCGCCCCGTGCAGAACCTGGCCGCGGGTGCCGCGCAGGCGCAAAGCGCCCGCGGTCGCGACCGGCGACAGCGCGAACGCCACTGGCCTGGGAGACGGCAGCGTCGCGGCCGACGCTGGGCTCGCCGCAGTTGCGGCGAGCGCGAGCGTAGCCAGCACGGCCATCGCCCCATCGCGAACACGCGGACTGGTCATCTGCGTGGGGTCGGCAGCCATCGGGTTTACGCGCCCGGAGCGGTCGTGAATGTCAGCGTGTCGCTGTAGGCACCAACGGCCGCGTTGCCGGGGATGACAACCGCGAGGTTCGCGGCAGCGCCGCTATCCGCAGGAAAATCCCACTCGCCGGCGCCCGTACTGGCAGCTGCACTGTCAATCGTGGCAGCCGTCGCTCCGAGAGCCTGCGCGGTAGCTGGCACTGGAGCTGTACTGGGCGGGGCCGGGTTATTTGCCGCGGCCACGGATTGGGTTGGAGTCAGCGTCAGCCATGTACTGCCCAGGCTGCCCGCGACGGAGGTACCGTTAATGGTCGGGGCGCCGGCCGACACGTTGACCGTGTAGCTGTGCACATTGCCAGTAGCGTCGGTGACGCTCCAACCTCCCACCGCTGTATTGACTGTCTGGTTGTCGCCGGTCAGCGTCGCCGTAAACGGCGCGATCACCGGTGCTGTATCGGACAGCGAACCGGCGCTGAGCGTTCCGGTCGCATTCGTGGCAGCGGCCTGAGCCGAGAACGGGACCAGCGCGAACGCGCCGAGCACGGCCATACCGACCGCGGCCCGCGAAACACGGGGTAAAAGGGACTTCGACATGAAACCCTCGATCATGGAGAGCAGCCTCCGTCAACGGTCATTAGCACCCGGACGAGTGTCCGGGTGGCCTTCCCGCCGGCAGCCCGGCTAACTCCGGCGGAGTCCCGTGGCTTTGCGTGCCCGCCTCACGACGGGGATGCTTTGTGTTGAAGGTCTGCCCAGGTGTAGACCCAGTATCGTCGCCCACGCCACGCGCACCATCCTCCTAAGAGAGGATCTTGGGACAGGACGTCTCGAACGATGCCGATGGGCGGTGACGGGATCGAACCGGCGACCCCCTGCTTGTAACGTGATGTGATAGAAGCGAACACGTGCGGCTGGTCGTCGGTGTGTACTCGTTCAGCCAGCCGGGTGGCACGGAGACCTCGGTGCTGACGGTGGCCCAGGCGCTGCAGCGGCTCGGTCATGAGGTCGTGGTCGCAGCCGAGGAACTGGGCCCGATGGCCGACCACGCCGAGCGCCTTGCCGTCCCGATTGCGCGCACGCCGTGGGAGCTGCCCGAAAGCTGTGACGCCGTGATCGCGAACGACGCGGTGATAACCGAGCTGCTCGCTGGGCGCTATCCGGGGACGCGCCTCATCTTCCTCAACCACAGTGCGATCTTCGACCACCAGCTCCCGTCGCTTGCCGACGGCGTGGTGAGCGCCGTGGTGGTGCCGTCGGAGCGCTTCGGCGCGCGCGTGCGCGCGATGCCGCTCGCGGTCCCGGTCGTGCGGCTCCGCCAGCCGATCGACACGGACCGCTTTGTGCCTGGGGGTGACCTGCCGCCACGCCCCCGCCGGGCGCTGGTTCTCAGCAACTATCTCCGGGCCGCGCGCCGTGACGCGCTCGTCGGGGCGTGGACGGATCAGGGTGTCGAGTTCACCTTCGTCGGGGCGTTCGGCGAGTCCCAGCTCGATCCGGTCGCAGCCATCCAGGCGACCGACATCGTGGTCGGGAAGGCGCGCGCCGCGCTCGAGGGCATGGCCTGCGGTCGCGCGGTCTACGTCTTTGACGAGTTCGGCGGCGACGGCTGGGTCACACCCGAGGTCTACGCGGCGTTTGAGGACGACGGGTTCTCCGGGAGGTCGTCGGGCATGCCGCTCGATCGCGCGCGGCTGCGCGCCGATCTCGCCGCCTACGATCCCGACATGGGATGGCTGAACCGCGAGGTGGCAGTCACCCACCACGCCGCGCGCGATCACGCCTCCCGCCTCGTGGAGCTCCTGCGCGGCGGAATGCTGCGCGAGGAGGATTGTCCGCACCCGGCCGCCGAGCTGAGCCGCCATGCCCGTGCCGCCTGGACCGCGGAGCGCCGAGCGCTGGAGGCCGAACGGCAGCGGGACCACTGGCAAGCCCGGGCACTGACGGCAGAGCGCGACGCTCCGGACCGGGCCGCCGAGCTGATCCGCCATGCCCGCGCCGCCGAGACCGCGGAGCGCCGGGCGCTGGCGGCCGAAGGGCAGCGGGACCACTGGCAAGCCCGCGCGTTGGAGGCCGAGCGCGACGCGCAGGAGATGGGGACGCTCTTGACTACGCGCCGGGTCCGCTTCGGGATCGGGCTCGGCCGGTGGCTGGACCGCCTCCGCGGCCGATGACACCCGTGCTCCTTCCGTCGAGCCGGGCACCCGGCCTGCTGCTCGCGCCGGGAGTAGTCCTCCCCGAGGACGCGGAGCTCGCCCCGTACGTCACGCTCCACGCGGGCGTCGTGCTCGGTTCCGGCGTGCGGATCGAGCAGGGCGCGGTGATCGGACGTGTTCAGCGCCTCGACTCCAGAAGCCGCACGCCGCCGCGCGAGCCGGCGGGGGTCACCACGTTGGAGGCGGGCTGCAGTATCGGCGGCAACGCGATCGTGGTCGACGGCGCGAGGATCGGCGCGGGCGCAAGCGTCGGCGACCATGCGCTCATCCGGGAGGGAAGCGCGCTCGGTGCTCTGGCAATGCTCGGTACGTGCGCCATGCTCCATCCGAATGCGGACGTCGGACCTCGCGCGCGCGTTCAGGCTTACACGGCCGTCGGTCCGTGGGCGAGGATCGAGGAGGACGTTATGGTCGGGGTCCGCGTGAACTTCATCGGCGACTCGACGATGGGTCGCCGGAGCGGCGGTGTCGCGCCCGAGCAGGGCATCGTTCTGCGGCGCGCGTGCCGCATCGGGAGCGGGGCCACGCTGTTCCCGGGCGTCGAGGTTGGGGAGGAGGCGCTGATCGGC
This sequence comes from uncultured Solirubrobacterales bacterium, assembly GCA_963744525.1. Classification (GTDB taxonomy): domain Bacteria; phylum Actinomycetota; class Thermoleophilia; order Solirubrobacterales; family Solirubrobacteraceae; genus Palsa-465. Next base: position 49,092 of record CAVUTV010000015.1, read on the forward strand.
GCGGGCTCGATGGTGCGCGAGGACGTGCCTGCGGGGACGGTCGTGGTCGGAGCCCCGGCGCGCGCTGTGCGGTCGGTCCGCGAGGACGAGCTGCACGACCGCTGGACCGGGGAAGCGGATCGTTGACTCAGATGGGCGGTGACGGGATCGAACCGCCGACCCCCTGCTTGTAAGGCAGGTGCTCTACCAGCTGAGCTAACCGCCCGGCGGATCGCATGTTAGGCAGCCGCGGCCGTCAGCCGTGCCAAAGCGGACGAGGCGCGGGGTTCCGTGCTCGCGAGTTAGAGTCACCCCGGCATGGACCTCCGCATCGAAAACCGCGTCGCGCTGGTGACGGGCGCGTCAAAGGGACTGGGGCTGGGGGTGGCGCGTGCCCTGATCGCGGAGGGCGCGACGGTGGCGATCAGCTCCCGCTCGGAGGAGCGGATTGCACAGGCAGCGAGCGAGATCGGCGCCCATCCCTACGTGCACGACGCCGGCGATGCGGGCAGGGCGGCGGAGCTGGTGGCCCGAGTGGAGAAAGACCTGGGCTCGATCGACATCCTGGTGGCCAACAGCGGAGGACCCCCGGCCTCGCCTGACGCGCTGTCGTTCAGCCTGCAGCAGTGGCGCGACGCCTACGAGATGTTGACGCTGGGCCAGCTGGCCCTGGTCGAGGCGGCGCTGCCGGCCATGCGCCGGCGGAAGTGGGGGCGGATCCTGTCGCTCTCCTCCAGCGTGGTGCGTGAACCCAACTCGGTTCTGGTGCTGTCCACCGCTCACCGCTCGGCGCTACTGAGCGCGCTGAAGACGATCTCGAAGCAGGTCGCCGCCGACGGCGTCACAGTCAACACGCTGCTGCCCGGGCTGATCGCCACCGACCGGATCAAGGAACTCGGTTCGGACTCCCCCGACCGGGTCGAGGCGATCCCGGCCAGGCGGATCGGAGATGTGGATGAATTCGCCGCCGCGGCAGCGTTTCTGTGCTCGGTCCCGGCCGCCTACATCACCGGGACCACGCTGCTGGTCGACGGCGGATCCTCGCAGTCCGTCTGACGCGCCTCCCGAAGTCAAACGAGGGAGGCGCGAGCGCTCTCTCGCCGTTGTTAGTGTCGGACCACATGCGTCTGCTGCCGCCGGTCCCGAGAGTCCCGCTCCGGCTCGTCCCGATCCCACAGGCACTGCTCGACCCGGTGCTCGGTGCCGCCACCGCCGGGGCGGAGGAGGTGGCCAGCCGGCTGGCCCCGCTGCTGGAGGCGATTCCTGACCGGCACCTCGAGCAACTGATGCGCACACCCGCTCGACGGGTCGTGGTGGAGACGATCTTCCTGCTGATGCCGCGCTACCTGAACCGCAGCCAGGCCACCGGGCTGGACATGACGATCCGCTGGCGGGTGAAGGGTCCTGTACCGCACGAGGACGAGATCGACGTCTACGACCTGATCATCGTCCAGCGACGCTGCCGGGTGACCCGTGGGGAATCGGAGGGCCGCCCGCTGGTGACGATCACGATCGAGCCGATCGAGCTTCTGCGACTGGTGACCGGACGCACCAGCCCGATGCAGTCCTACCTCGGCGGACGACTGTCGCTGCGCGGAGACATCATGCAGGCAGCACGGCTGACCTCCCTGTTCCGGGTGCCGACGGGACCCACCGGGTAAATCCGGGCACAACGCACTCGCTATGCCGCCAGCACAGGAACGCCTCGTTGTCGCCGTCACCGGCCCGACCGGGACCTTCGGGTTCGGGTTGATGCCGCTGCTGGAGGCCGAGGCGCGTGTGTCGCGCGTGGTCGGGATCGCCCGGCGCCCGTTTGACGCGGCCGCCCAGGGCTGGGACAAGCTGGAATACCGGCAGGGCGACGTGCGGGACCGGGATGCCCTGGCCGAGGCGTTCGCCGGCGCCGATGTGGTCGTGCACCTGGCCTTTCTGATCACCGGCGCGGGAGGGCGAGAAGCGATTCGCCAGGTCAACGTGGAGGGAACCCGCAATGCGTTCGCGGCGGCACGAGAGGCCGGCGTCAAGCGCTTCGTCTATGCCTCCTCGGTGGCTGCCTACGGGTTTCACGCGGACAACCCGGTGGGGATGAAAGAGGACTGGCCGGTGCGCCCCGCCACGCGGCTGTTCTACGCCCAGGAGAAGGCCGAGCTGGAGCAGATCCTGGAAGACGAATCGGCTGACGCACCACAGCCGGAGCTGTACCTGCTCCGCCCGCCGATCGTGCTCGGCCCGCACGCCGTCGGCGCCAAGGGATCGGTTCCGGAGCCGCTGACCAACGCCGCGCTGGCGCTGCTCGGGCTGGCCGAACGGTTCCACCTACCCGTCCCCACCGTGGCCGCCGACGTTCCCCTCCAGTTCATCCACGAGGCGGACGTGGGCCAGGCGCTGCTCAAGTGCGTTCTGGCCGAAGGGCCCCCGGGCGCATACAACATCGCGGGCGACGGGGTCGTGACCGGCTCGGACGTGGCCCGGGAGATCGGCCTGACGCCGCTGCCGATCCCGGCCGGGGTGGTTCACGCGGCCACCCGAGCGCTGTCCCGGCTGCCCTGGCCAGGATTCGTGCCGCCCGCGGCAGAGTGGGTCGAAGCGCTCAGCCACCCGTCGATCATGGACACCACCAAGGCCCGGGAACAGCTGAACTGGCACCCGGCCTACAGCGGTGTCGAGGCGCTCAGGGACACATTGGCGCCAGACGCGTCGAATTAGCGCAAGAAACCGTCCTCGGGGACGTTCCTCCTCCCATACGGCCACTGATCGGCCGCGTCCAATCGCTTCCACGGAGGATCGATTCCCGTGTCCGGAATCTCATATCGCGTACTGAAGTCCACCCTGGCCATCGCCGGAGCAGCGGCCGTCGCTGGCGGGCTGTCGCCCGCCGCGAGTGCGTCGAGCACGCGGTGGACGAACACCCACACGCAAGCTCTGCACCTTCGCGGAGCACTGCTCGGGCGCACCTCGGCATCCCGGCGTCTGGAGATCAGCGCCGTCCTGCCGCTCCGCAACCGGGCCGCCGTCAACCGTCTGATCGAATCGCACACGATTCTCAGTCACGCACAGGTGCTGGCCCGCTTCAGCCCCACCAGCTCCAGCGCGCGGACCGTCGCCCACTACCTGACCGAGCATGGGTTCAAGGACGTGACGATCTCCGGCAACCGCCTGCTGGTCAGCGGCAAGGCCACCGTCGCGCAGGCCGATCGCGCGTTCAATACGACCATTGACAGCTACCGGCTGAACGGCCGCACGGTGTACGCCAACGTGCGACCTGCTCGCGTGCCGGCCGCGCTCAGCAGCCATGTCCACGCGGTGCTGGGACTGTCGGACGTTCCGATCGGGACCCCCAAGCTGAGCGCAACCTCGACGCCCGACCTGTCGGGATTCACGCCCAAGGCGGTGGCCAAGGCCTACGACGACGCCTCGATGGCCGCGGCCACGCGGACCACGGTGGCCGTCATCGCCAGCGGCAGCATGACACCGATCATCGCCAACCTCCGCTATGCGGAGAAGAAGTTCGGGTTCCCACAGGCCAAGGTCAACGTCATCTACGACGGCCCCAAGGGGGGAATCGTGAACGGCAATCCGCTGACTGGGAACCTGGAGTGGGATCTGGACACCCAGTACTCGACGATGGTGCCCAAGAACGTCAAGGCACTCGACATCTACGACATCGGCACGTTCACGGACTCCGAGGTCGCCCGCGGCTTCAACATGTTCGTCACCCAGGACCGAGCCAACCTGATGTCCGCCTCGCTGGGTGAATGCGACTACATCGCCTTCCTCGACGGCGCGATGGTGACCACCGACGAGGTGCTGGCCGAAGGCGCCCTGCAGGGCCAGAGCACGTTCGCCTCCACCGGCGACAACGGCTATGCCTGCCCGGAAGGGGCCTCGACCGGCGTCCCGGAGGGTCCTCCCGGCGACAGCTGGCCGTCGGACGGCTACTACACGACCGGGGTGGGCGGAACCACGCTGCTGGCTGATTCCAGCGGCAATGTCCAGAACGAGATCGCCTGGATCGGCGGCGGCGGTGGCATCTCGCCTTGGGAGGCGGCCCCGCCCTGGACTCTGCAGGCCAACGGTGTCGGACAGAGCTGGGAGTACACGAACCAGGGCGGGCGCTCGGTGCCCGACGTGGCTGCGGTGGCGGACTCCAACACGCCGGTGCTCGTGTACGGCTCCACCAGCGGGTCTCCCTCGGGAGTGGGTGGTACCAGCGTCGCCAGCCCGGTGACGATGGGCCTGTTCGCCTCGGTGCAGTCGGCGCACCGCAACCGTCTGGGGCTCGCGTCCTACGACTTCTACCGGCTGTACAACAAGACCAACCCGGCCACGGTGGTGAGCGGACCGCTCGGTCCCACCTACCTGCCCGCCGCCAACCCGGCGCCGGTGAAGGGATTCCGCGATATCACGCTAGGCACCAACGGTGGCTGCGTGGCTCGCGCGGGCTACGACTACTGCACGGGCATTGGCTCGTTGCAGTCGGCAGCGCTGTCCGGAGCTCTATAGGAGGCGTCGATCCGGACGTGCGCCCGTAGACGGCGCTGATGGTCGGGGAGGGTGGCCCGGTCCCAATGTGACCGGGCCACCCTCGCGCCGTCCTCCCAGTCGGACACGACCGGCCCAGCCGGACACGACCGGCCCAGGCCGCAGCTGCTCAACCCACTGGCTGAGAAGGCGAATCGGCTGTATCGAGCCGGTAGCCCACGCCACGCAGCGTGGTGATCCGGATAGCCGGTCCGAGCTTGCGGCGGAGGGAGGCGACGTGGACATCCACGGTCTTAGCCGTCGTGGCGGTATCACCCCAGACCAGGGCAAGCAGCTGATGCCGCGTGTGGATGCGGCCTTCGTAGCTGAGAAGCGCGCCGAGGAGATCGAACTCACGCGGGGTCAGGGTCACGTCGAGACCACGGCACAGGCACCGCCGGGTGTCCAGATCGATCTGCACTGGACCGGAGCGCAGGACGCTGGCCCCAGTGCGAAACGCTCTAGCGCGCCTCACCACGGCACGGATCCGCGCCGCCACCTGCCCCGCCGAGTAGGTCCCGGCCAGGTAGTCGTCGGCGCCGGCCTCAAGACCCGCGATCCCGGGACGTTCCCCGGCGCGGCCCGTAAGCAGGATGATCGGAACCGTCGATTCTCGACGCACCCGGCGCACCAGCTCGAGGCCGTCGATCTCGGGCAGGCTGAGATCGATCAGAGCCACGTCGACACCGGCGCTCCGCAGATGGGACAGGGCCTCCAGACCATCGGCGGCCTCCATCACCTGCAACCCCTGTTCCCTCAGCCCGGCACTAAGCGCTCGTCGTCGCTCCGGGTTCCCGGCCGCCACCAGCGCCCGCATCCCGCCCCAGCACACCTCTCAGGCCTCACTCACCGCCATCGTCTCGCCATGGCGGGTAGCGTGATGATGGCCTCACCAGCCGTGGCAATCGCGGACGTGGCCCACGCCGCGCCCCCAGTTCAGCCCAGCGTCGCATCGACGGCCACGGCGACGAACAACAGTGCCAGGTAAAGCAGCGAGTAGTGAAAGACGATGCTGGCGGCGGCCGCCGTGCGCCGGTGCCACAGCCGCCAGGCCAGCACGGCGAACACAGCGCCGAGGCTGACCGCTGCGCCCAGGTAGATGGCTCCGAAGGTGCCGGTCAGGACCGGAAGCAGCGACACCGCCAGGAGCAGGAGCGTGTAAGCCAACACTTGACGAGCGGTGGCCTGAGAGCCCTTGACCACCGGCAGCATGGGGACGTCGGCGGCCTCGTAGTGGCGTTTGAGCAGCAGCGCCAGCGCCCAGAAGTGCGGGGGGGTCCAGACCAGCACGATGGCGAACAGAAGCCATGCGCCAAGGCCCAGCTGACCGTTGGCCGCTGCCCAGCCGGACAGCACGGGCATCGCGCCCGCGGCCCCACCGATGACGATGTTCTGCGTGGTGCTGCGCTTGAGCCAGACCGTGTAGATCAGCACGTAGTAGACGCCGCCGGCCATCGCCAGCACGGCCGCCAGCAGATTCGTGAACGCAATCAGGGTGAGGAACGAGAGGGCTGAGAGCAGCAGCCCGAAGACCACCGCTCGCCTGGGCGAGATGCGCCCGGCAGCGACCGGACGCGAAGCTGTCCGCTGTCCCATCAGGCGATCGATGTCCCGATCGAACACGTGATTCAGAGCGCTGGCCCCTCCGCAGGCGAGCGCACCTCCGACCACGAGCGCGAGCAACGCCCCAGCATCAGGTCGGCCGCCCGCGGCAGCCACCATCGCGCAAACGGCGGTCAGCACCAGCAGGGACATGATCCGGGGCTTGGTCAGCGTGAGATAGTCACGCCAAAGCGCCGGCCCCGGCAGTGGGGACGTGGCGGCCGGCAGCGCGTCCGCCGGAACGGTGCTCGGCGTGTGTAGTGGCTCGGCCAGGGGGTTGGTGACAGCCATGCGGTCTACTCCCGTGGAGCGGCCAGGCTCCGCAGATCGTGAGTCACGAAGTTGGGCGCAAACGGATACAGGTAGGCCGAACGCTCGAAGCCGCGGCGGTCGATCAAGTACACGGCCTCGGTGTGGGCGATGTCGCCGTTGACCTTCGGCCCGACGTAGATGTGGTAGGCGCGCCACGCCGCAGCCAGTTGTCGATGGGTGCCCATCAGCCAGTACCACGGGGCGACCCCGGCAAGCCCCCAGGAGCGGATCGCCTGCCGCACGCTGGCCTGCGTGTCCTGAGGATTGACGCTCACCGCCACCAGCACCGGGCGCTGCGCTGCGGGCAAGCCACGCTCCGCGGCCGCCAGCGCGTGGCCCTCCAGCGGGCACTCCTGTTTGCAGTGGGAGTCGAAGAACACCATGGCCACGGTGCGGCCGTGCAGCGAGGCGAGCGAGAAGTGGTGGCCGCTCTGATCAGCCAGGGTCGTGATCTGAGGGGCTGGACGAGCGCCGGCCGCCCACGTCGCCTGCCCGTCCAGCCCGTACCGGTGGGGTGTACCGGGGATCGCTGCGACGCGGCCCTGCGAGGCCCGGAGACCGTTGCCGAGGGCCAGGCCGCCGGCGATGGCAGCGGCGACGCAGAGCGCTGCGGCCAAACCGCCCAGCGCGAAGCGCGCGGGCCGGCGATGTCGGGGCCTAGGCTCCTTCCCGAATCCGCCCCGGCTGGTCCGCGTCCCCAGAACGGCCCCCGGGTCCATCACACCTCCTTCAACGGTGGATCTCCGGTCGGCTGGTTGAGGGCCGTGGTCGGAGCTGCGGCCGGGGCTGCGTGCTCGGCCGCCGTGGCCCTGCGGGCCTGGCTGGCATCCCCGCCGGGGATACGCCTGATGTACCAGATCAGCAACGTAGCCAGCGTGATCAGGAGCAGGATCGGCAGCAACATCGAGAGCAGCGATCCAGCGAGGAAAGTGGCGATCGGGAGCAGGTTCATGCGCGTCTCTCTCTCAGGTGGTGATGACGGCCGGAGGCGCCGGCTGTGGCCGGTCGGGTCCCAGGACGGGCTCGGGCTCGGGCGCGGGCGGATGCGGGCCGGGCTGCACCCGCGCGCGTTCCGGCTTGGCGCGGTCGGGCTCGAGCCAGCGCCAGAAGGCGAGGAAGGCGGCGATCGTGAAGGAGATCGAGCCGGGCACCCACATCATCCCCCCCGCCAGCTGCTGGTCGGTCATCGCGCTGATTCCGCCCGGCCGGTGAGCGAGTGCGGCGTAGTGCCCGTACAGCGGATGTTGGACGACGACCAGGACGATCGCCAACACCCAGCTAACGACCATCGCGCCAACCACGTAGCCGACCCGTGCGACCCAGCCGAGACGGTGGCGCAGGGGCCCCGGATTGACGACATGAGCCCAGAACAACAGTCCTGTGAAGAAGAACATCGCGTGCTCGCAGTTGTGGATCGGCTGCGAGTTGAGCGTGGCGTTGTATGCGGCCGGGATGTGCCACACGACGATCGTGGCGTTGAACAGGATCCAGGCGGGGATCGGCCGAGCCAGGGCCCTCAACGGCGCCGTCCACTTCGCCTTGGCCAGGTAACGCCCGGTCCTGACCCGCGCCCGCATCGGCAGCGCCCGCCACATCCGCGGCCACGGCCGGCCGAGCAGGATCAGAGGCGGCGCCACAGTCAGCAGCAAGATGTGCTGGATCATGTGCACCCAGAACAGCTGGTCCGCGTAGGCGTCGATCGGCGAGTCGAGGGCGAGGACGATGGTGGCCAGACCAGCGGCAAAGACAACCGGCCGCCAGGGCTCGGTGTGAGCCGTGCGGTACTGGCGGCGCCCCCCCAGCCAATACAGAAGCGCGGCCGGGATGACGTAGATCAGAGAGGGGTCAAGCGACCAGGCCGTCCAGTCCATGGTCAGCCCACCACTAGAGGAGGTAGAGGATCACCCAGGTGACGAAACCGATCGCCACGAAGTACGCCCAGTAGAAGGAGCAGGCCTCGATGCCGGACTGAATCAGGGCCTCATCGTGGGCCGGCACGCCTTCCCGGACGTCGCGGGTCACGCCCTCACGCCCGACCCGCCACATGCTTGCCGCTTGAATCTCGACCCACACCAAGCCGAACAGCGCGAACAGGGCGTACAGAGTCGTCCAGCCCACGAACACACTCGCGTAGCCGCCGCTGGAGGGACCAAAACCCAGGGTGGTGTACTCGATGCACTGCAGGATGACGGCGGCCAGGCCCAGGACCACGGCAGCGAAGGCGCTCAGCAGCGTCCGCGCCGGCCGGCCGCGCCCGAGACGGAAGACCACGCCGCTGAGGACGAACAGGACCATGATCGCGGTGCCCAGTCCGATCGACGGGCTCACATGGGCGCCCATCTTCCAGCCTTTGTCCGGGTCGAGCGAACGCAGGTAGAAGTAGGCGAAAACGAACGAGATGAAGAAGAACGAGATCGAGCCGCACAGGAGCCGTGCATTCAGCCACAGCGCCCGCGGCTGCCAGCCGGGTGGCTCCGGTTCGATACCGGGGTGAAGTGGCGCCGAGGCGGCGGAGTACTCCATTGCTACGCACCTCCCCCGGCCGGTGTCATGGCGGGCGATGCAGCCGGCTCGATCCCGTAGGGATAGGGATCCGGGCCGAACTCCGGAACCTTGTCGAAGTCGTGCACGGGGACGGGTGTGGGCAGCTGCCATTCCACCGATTTCGAGTGCCACGGATTCGCGTCGGCTACCTCACGCTTGAACATCAGCGAGTAGATGACATTGACCAGGAAGACGAGCATCGACAGTCCCAGAACGTACGCGCTGGCCGATACCCAGTCGTTGAGGCCCTGCAGGTTCGCCGCGTAGGTGACCACCCGTCGCGGCATACCTAGGAAGCCGAGGGCGAACAGCGGCGCGAACGTCGAGTTGAAGGCCAGGAACATCCCCCAGAAATGGATCTTGCCCAGGCGCTCGTTGAAGTTGAAGCCGAACATCTTCGGGCCCCAGTAGTAGATGGCCGCGAAGAACGTGAACACGAGGCCGCCCATGATCGTGTAGTGGAAGTGGGCCATCGAGAAGAAGCTGCCGTGCGTGGTCACGTCGCTCGGCACGTCGGACAGCAACACGCCGGAGATGCCGCCGAACAGGAAGTTGAACGCCCAGCCCATGCAGAACAACATCGGCACCGTGAAGCGAATACGACCCCGCCACAGCGTGCCCATCAGACACAGGAAGGTGAAGCCGGTCGGCAGCGAGATCAGCTCCGTGGACAGCATGTAGAACGGCCGGAGATCGGCATCGATGCCGCTCACGAACAGGTGGTGCTGCCAAACGAAGAAGCTGAGCAGCGCCACCCCGAGCATCCCGGCCACGGCCAGGCGGTAGCCCCACAGCGGCTTGCGGGCGAAAACCGGGACCAGTTCGAGGACGATCCCGAACCCAGGAATGGCAAGGATGTACACCTCCGGGTGACCGAAGACCCAGAAGAGATTCTGGAACAGGTAGGCCGAGCCACCGTTGCTGGCAATGAAGAAGGCTGTCTGCGCCGTGCGGTCCAGCGTGGCCATCAGCAGCGTCGCGATCAGCATCGGCGCGGCCAGGAACATCAGCGCGCCGGTGGCCATCACGGCCCAGCAGAAGATCGGGAGCCGGGACCAGGTCATCCCCGGCGCTCGCATAGTGATGATCGTGGCCACCAGGTTGAGACCGAGCAGCGTCATCGACACGCCGACCAGCGCGAAGAAGCAGATGTAACAGTCGTAGCCTGCGGTGCCCTGATCACCCAGTGGCTGGTAACCGGTCCAGCCGGTCTGGAAGCCGCCCCAGAAGATCGTTGTGATCAGGATCACGCCGGCCGCCATCAGCAGCCAGAAGGTGAACGACTCGACGCGTGGGAACGCCATGCGGCGGGCGCCGATCATCGGTGGCACCACCCAGTTGGCGAATGGCCCGAGGATCCCCGAGGTCATCATCCCCATCATCATCGTGCCGTGAATACCGACCACCGTCAGGTACTGGTTGGGCCCGAACACGTGATTGTTGGGCTGCAGCAGCTCGGTACGGATGAACATCGCGTTGATGCCGCCGACGAAGAAGAACAGCCCGATGCCACACAGGTACTGGATGGCCACCACCTTGTGATCGGTGCAGAGGCGGAGATAGCGGCCGATGCCCTCGCCCTCGCTCTCATGCTCGGCCAGCGTCGGCGGGTGGCCCAACATGCGCCTTATCGGATAGTTGAGAAAGCCGAGCCCGATCAGGAAGCCGAGTACTCCGCATGCGTAGCCGCACACGATCGCGATGTCGTTCTGGCCGGCCTCGGCCGAGTAGTAGGCGAGGCTGGGAGCGCTGGCGCGGCCCCCGATGAAGTAGCCCAGGAACCAGCCACCGATGCCCAGCACGATCCCGGTGAAGACGTTGAAACCGATCAACCGCCGCCAAGCCGGAGCGCGGGCAGGTCCTGCTACGGCAACTGTGGTCATCCTGCTCTCCTCGTCGGCGCCGGGAAGTACTGCTTGGCATAGGGCGGCAGCGTTTTGGTCGCCGGGGCGAACTGCTGCTGCTGCTGATGGATCCAGGAAACGAATTGGCCCCTGGGCACCACCGCACCGGTGCTGTACATGTAGCCATGCCAGACGCCACACAGCTCTGCGCAGTGGACGTTGAACTTCATCGGAGCCTTGGTGGTGACGTAGGCGATGTTGTCGATGCCCGGGTTGGCGTCGGCCTTGACCCCGAGCTGGTAGGCCCAGAACGAGTGGATCACGTCGAGCGAGGTGACGTGAAACTCGATCGTCGTGTTGGCGGGGATCTCCAGGGAATTGGTCTCGACTCCGCCATAGGCCGGGTAGCGATAGGTGAACATCCACTGCTGGGCGATCACCTGGACCTGAAGGAGCGGCCCGGTCTTCGCCGCCGCGGGAACGGCGATCGGATTCGGTCCCTGGCCACCGCCCGAGCCGTCAGCCAGAAGGCGGATGCTGCCGTACCCGGCCAGGAACAGGACCAGGATGGTCGAGGCGATCAGCCACCAGGTCTGAATCCGTGCGTCCCCACGGATCCCCGCGCCGTCCACGACAGGCCCTGCCGGATTCCGCTCCCGGAAGGCCCAGAGGACGTACCCGAGGTACACGAGAACGCCAACTGCGATCGGCGTGGAGAGCCCGAGAAGCACCGTGTTGTCCACGACCTGCCCGGATGACTGGACCGTTCCGTTCCCCGGGGGCATCCCCGGCGCCAGCACCAGGACGACCAGCAAGGTGAGGATCACGCTCAGGACGAACCAGATGACGGCGACCCGGCGGATGTGGTTTGTCTGGTCGTTCATCCGCGCGGTCTAGACGACCTTGATGAATCCGTCCATATAGCCGACCGTCTGCATCGGTCCGCCGAAGCCCGAGATGTAGCCGGCGGCACAGGGGACGAAGCACTGCCAGCGGTACAGGCCCTTGGCGCCGGTGCGCATCGTGAAGGAGATCAGCTCGTGATCGTCGGCGTATCGAACAGGGAGCGTTAGCGCACGGGTTCTTGGCGTTGGCCGACACACCCGGGAGCGGAACCGACACGCCCAACTCCGGAATCGCGAACACGTGCGAGGCGTCGTCCGGATTGATCGCGTTCGTCGTCTTGCCGTTCAGCTGGAACGTTCCCCCGACCGTCCCGGTGGCCTGGGAGATGAACGGGTTGCGCAGGCCGGAGGCGCCGTCGTACTGGTAGATCGTGACGTGGACGAGGCTATGGGCCGGGAGTACATAGGTGGTGTCGTGTCGCCAGCCGGTCCGGTAATTGGCGTTACCGGGGTTGACGGCGTAGTAGGACACCCACGTCGGGTGCGGATCTGTGCCCTTGGCGCTGGGGACGACGGCCAGGTTGAGGCTGGTTCCGGCGGAGCTCTGCAGGGCCGAGGCCGATCCGGGACTGCTGGTCAGGAACACCGCGACGTAGAGCCCGATGGCCAGCCCGATGATGACCAGGCCCAACGTAACTCCGACCGCACGTTTGGCGTTCAAGCTCAAGTCTTATCTCCTCGGCCGGTGTTATACATTCGCGAAGAGAGAGCGGAGAGCAAGATGACGGCATTGTCATGTGCGCGTCATCTCCAGGTAATCTGAACGGCGCGCGGCCGCGCTGCTCAGACCGGAGGGATACCGGGAAAATGCGCATATTGATCGTGGAGGACGAAGCCAGGATTGCGGCCTTCGTTGCGCGGGCATTTGAGGCCGAGGGATTCAGCGTGGACCAGTCCGGCGATGGCGAGAACGGACTGCGCCGGGCGCTGGACAGTCACTACGACCTCGTGATCCTCGACCTGCTGCTACCGGGCGGCGACGGACTGGGCGTGCTGCGAGAACTTCACCGCCGCCGCCCGGAGCTGCCGGTGCTGATCCTTTCCGCGCGTCACGACCTGACCACGCGGCTGCGCGGGTTTGAACTGGGGGCAGTCGACTTCCTACCCAAGCCGTTCTCGCTGGATGAGTTGCTGGCCCGCTCGCGCGTACAGCTCCGACGCGTCCAGAGCGAGGACGAGGTCCAGATCGTGTGCGTCGGCCACCTTGAGCTCGATGTGGCCAGGCGCCGCGCGCAGATGGGCGAGCGGACCGTGGACCTGTCAGATCGGGAGTTCCGCCTGCTCCACTTTCTGATGACTCACACCGATCAGGTGGTGAGCCGCGAGCGGCTGCTCTCCGAAGTCTGGGGCTATGACTTCGATCCTCGCTCGAACGTCGTCGACGTGTGCGTACGTCGCCTGCGTCGGCGGCTGGGACCCGACACGCCGATCGAGACGGTGCGAAATGTCGGCTACCGGACTGCCGCGTAGCTTCGCCGGCTGGGCTCGGCTTCATGCCGTGGAGGCGGCGTGGATCGGGCTGGCCTGCGCCAACTATGGGCTTGGCCTGGCGTCCCAGAGCTGGGAGACGCTGCCGTTTCGAATCGGCTGGGTGGTCCTGACCGTCGCCTACGGACTCGTGTTCCTGCGCGAGGACCGGATGATGATGGCCATCTTCGCCGTGGCGGGCGCGACCGCCGGGGTGATGGTGCTCGACGCGATGCACGTCATCCGTCTGTGGAACACGCCGGTCGATATTCCGCCGATCATGGCGGTCATGTGCCTGGTGATGGTATGGCACGCGCACCGGCGCAACGAGGAGATGCGCGCTGTGGCCGAAGTGGCCGAGGAGCGGCGTTCGCTGCTCCAGCATCAGGAGCGATTCGTCAGTGATGCTTCGCACGAGCTGCGTACGCCGCTGACGATCGCGCGCGGACATCTGGAGCTGCTGCGCGCCGGCACGGGCGGCGGACAGGACCTCGACGTGGCGCTGGAGGAGATGACCCGCCTCGACGGGATCATCGGGCGGCTGCTGCTGCTGGCCGCTGCCGCGCAGCCGAACTTCGTCCGGCCGGCGCGAGTGGAGGTCGAGCCGCTGCTTGACGACGTGTTCGTCCGGTGGGTGGACATCGCTCGTCGAACCTGGCGGCTCGGCCCGGTGCCCAAAGGTCGAATCGAGATCGATTCCGACCGGATCCGCACCGCGCTGGACGCGCTGCTGGAGAACGCCGTCAAGTACACCGACGAACGCGACGCGATCGAGCTCCGCGGCCGGCTGGGCGAGGACGGCGTGCTGATCCTGGAAGTGGCCGACGAGGGCCACGGGATCCCGGCCGAAGCACTGGAGCGAATCTTCGATCGCTTCGGCCGCGCCGACCCGGCCCGCGGCCGTTCGCCAGGCGGTGTCGGTCTAGGCCTGGCGATTGTCGATGCGATCGCCAAGAGCCACAACGGGCGATGCACGGTCAGGTCGAGTTCGCGAGGCACGGTGTTCGCCTTGGAGCTGCCCGGATTCATCCCCGATGGGCGAGCCGCCGCCCCCACCGCCGAGCTCCCTTCCCCGGCGGCACCTGTGCCCTCCGCGTCGTGAGCGACGCCACGCCCGCCGGACTTCGCCTGTCCATCGAGGAGATCCGGGGAGAGTTTCCAGGACTCGACCCGGCCGAGGTCCGCCTGGATGGCGCGGCTGGAACGCTGGTGCCTGCCGCCGTGATCGACGCGATCGCCGGCGCCCTGAAGGACTCGATGGCCAACACCCACGGCAGCTTCCCCGCCAGCCGGCACAGCACCGAAACGGTGCTGGCCGCCCGGCAGGCGGTGGCTGACCTGCTGGGCGGGGTTCCCGCCGGAGTGATCCTGGGACCCAACATGACCACGCTGACGTTCCGGATGGCGGCGACGCTGTCGGCGGACTGGGCACCCGGGGACGAAGTGGTCGTCACCTCACTTGACCACGACGCCAATATTCGACCCTGGGTGCTGGCCGCCGAGCGAGCCGGCGCCACCGTTCGCTGGGCCGAGTTCGACACCGACACCGGCGAGCTTGCACCCGAGGCGTTCGAGCCGCTGATCAACGAGCACACCAGGCTGGTGGCCCTCACAGCGGCATCCAACGCGATCGGCACCAAGCCGGACGTCCCGGTGATAAGCGCCATGGCGCACGCGGCCGGTGCCCTGACATACGTCGACGGGGTGCACGCGACCTCACATGGGCCGATCAGCCTGCGCGAGCTCGGCGCCGACTTCTACGCCTGCTCGGCCTACAAGCTGTTCGGCCCGCACGCAGGCATCCTCATCGCCGACCCCGAGCTCCTGGAACGGCTGCTTCCGCCAAAGTTGGTCCCCGCATCCGACGACATTCCCGAGCGCTTCGAGACAGGCACGGCGGCGTTCGAGCTGCTCGCCGGGGTGAGCGCCGCGGTGGACTGGATCGCGGCGCTCAGCTCTGCGTCCGGCGGGCGGCGCGAGCGCGTGCTGGGCGCACTGACCGCGGCAGAGCAGCATCTGGACCTGCTGCTGTCTCGCGCTCTCCAAGGGCTCGGAGGGACGCCCGGGGTTCGCCTGCTCGGCCAGGCGCGCCACCGGACCTCGACGATCTCGTTCCTGATCGATGGCCAGTCCCCCAGCTCGGTGGCCCGGCACCTGGCCGATCGCGGCATCGCGGTATGGGATGGCGACAACTACGCATACGAGCTCATGCACCGATTCGGATTGCGTGACAGCGGCGGCGCGGTGCGCGCCAGCATCGTCCTCTACAACAACCGATCCGACGTGGACCGCCTGATCGAGGCGGTGGCGGAGCTGGCCGCCGGCTGAGCTGTCAGCCCGTCCTCGACCCGAGGCCTCAGGCCGGAGCCAGCGACCGGGAGGCGGCCGGATAGGCGACACAGGTGAGCAACGCCAACCCGGCAGCGAAAGCCAGCGGCAGCGTCAGACCGGTCCTCAGCATCAGCGCCCCGCACAGCGCTCCCGCCAGCATCGCGAGGATCGCCACCGTACGCCGGGTCGTTCCCTTGCCGTTGCCACCGGCCAGGCGAGAGTCGGCGGCCAGTCCGGTGAGCGTCATCGTCAGGACAGTGGTGGTGAGATCGGGGACGGCGAGGCGCCGGACGGTGGCGTTCCTGATCCCCATGCCAGCCGCCATCAGCGCGATCGTCACGTCAGCTGCAGCCGAGCCGGGGTGAATGCTGGCGATCGACACCAGGATCGCGGCAGCGGCGAGCATGATCGCCTCGATCATCAGTGCCACGGTGAAATCCGCCGGATGGTGCGCCCCCAGTCGACGGCCCAGCACGCCCCCTGCTCCGGCTCCCACGGCAAAGGCGAGCATCGACACAATCGGCGCCAGTACCGGCAGGTGGCCGGCGCCTGCCAGCCCGAACGCCAGCAGGACCACGTTGCCGGTCATGTTCGCTGTGAACACGTGGCCGAGACCCAGATAGCTGACCGCGTCCACGGTGCCGGTGGAGAACGTCAGCGCAATCAGGGACACCGCCAGGGGATGCCGGAGATTCGCCGCCGCCTGCTCTGCTCGGGTCACGTGATCGCCACCCTACTTCTTCCCGCCCCGCCCGAACCGCGAGATCACGCGGCTCAGCCTGCTCCGGATCTCCTGGCTCGCGTCACCGGCGATCTTGCCGGCCGTGTCGTCGGTCTTGAAGATCCCCAGCTCCTCGTCTGTCGCGCGCGGTGGTCCGCCTCGGGCGACAGTCTCAGCGGCCTCGGCGCGGTAGCCCGCGCGGCGGGCCTTGGCGGCGTCGATCTGGGCCTGCAGGCGAGCCACGTGATCGTCGGGATCGGGGGTGGCAGGGGTTGCGTCAGGCTCGGCGGTCATGGATGCATTCCACCATCTGTCAGGGCGCGCGGGTGCGAAATGCTCACTGCCGCTCCTGGCCCGTTATTCGTGGTCGAAGCGCCCGCGCGATGTCAGCGGCGTCTGGCGCACCACCTCGGGGAGATACTCGTCGAGGAAGACGCGAGCGACAAGCTCCTGTCGCGAGGCGACGCCGACCTTCTCGTACAGGTTCTGGACGTGGTCCTCGACGGTGTGCGGAGAGACGACGAGGGTCTCCGCCATCTCGACACGAGAGAGGCCACGTGCCAGGAGGGTGGCGACCTCGCGCTCGCGGGCGGTCGCGCCGAACGCTTCGAGGCGGACCGTCGCAGAACGCGCGCCTGTCGCCCGTTCGAGGACGATCGCAACCCGGCCGTCGTCCGGCGGTCCCGGCAGCGAGGCGTGCAGCGTCACCCAGCCCGCGCTGCCGGGCACGGTGACGACGTTGCCGTCACGCTGCCCGCCCTCCGGCGCGGAGCGGACGAACGACGCGAGCGCGAGCACCGGCGTGGGGATCGTCTCGTCGGTGTAGCCCGAATCCCCGGGATGCAGGCGAGGCAAGCAGCGCGCGTGCCGGAGGGGTGATCAGCTCGGCCTCGTCATGTGGCGCCCAGCACGACCATTCCCGGCGCCTCGGGCCCCGTGACGCGCCGGGCAGCATCGAAACGCAGAGAAGCGCGAATGCCGCGGCCGATCGCCCCGGTGACCGCGGCAAGCGCGTCCGCGTCGCTCTGCTGGAATGCGCCGCTACTCGCGCGGCGGGCAATGTGCACCGCGCCCCAGACGCGCCCGCGGATGACGAACGCACCGCGCAGCTCGTGGGGGATGTCGGCCGGCAGGAGCAGGTCGCGGTAGCGCGCGCTGCGCTGGGGATCCCCGCGGGTGGCGTGGTCGAGGATGCCGACGGGCACGCGCCGGGCGGCGAGGCCGGCGAAGGTGTTGACGTCGTCGACCATGTACTCGCTGCGGACGATCAGCTCCCCAGCGGCCGGGGCCTCATCGAACGCGAGCACCCCACGCTCGATGAGCTCCTTGGGAGCGTCGCTGGTCAGCAGCCGCGTGGTGGGGTCCAGCGTGTGCCAGCAGCTGGCGTCGTTGTCGATGACGTTGCGGAGCCGTGGCGACAGCTCCGCGAAGAATTCCTCACGCGGGAGTCCGCGTGAGCCGAGCACGTCGATCTCCTCGATCAGTCGCTCGACGGTCCATCCCATGCGGGCCAGTCTGGCACCGCGCGCAAGAAAGATCCCCGCGCGCGGGGGATGGTTTGCGCCGGCCGCAGAGATCAGACTGCCGGCATGACCTCAATCAACGCAGCAGACACCCCACCAGCGCGCCGGAAGGCGCCCTCGCACCCATCGCCCTCGGTCCCGGTGAGGGAGAGCACCTCTGGTTCTTCGGCGGCCTGACGACGATCAAGGCCGATGGCGACGCAACCGGCGGCCGCATGGTGCTGACCGAGCAGACCGCACCACGCGGATCCGGCTCGCCGCTGCACGTCCACCACAACGAGGACGAGTGGTTCTACGTCCTCGACGGCGAGCTCACGATCTGGGTCGCGGGCCAGACGGTCGTCGCGCCCGCCGGCTCCTTCGTGTTCGGCCCGCGCGACATCCCACACACGTTCATCGTCAGCTCCGATGAGGCACGCTTCCTGCTGGTCACGCAAGCGGCCGGGTTCGAGGGGTTCATCCGCACGCTCGGGACCCCCGCTCCCGTCGCGGAGATTCCGCCCGCTCCGACCGCGCCGCCCGATATGGCGCCGATCCTGCAGGCTGCCGCAGATCACGGCCTGGAGATCCTCGGTCCACCCGGCATTCCGGCCTGAGCGCCAGGAACCGAAACGGGTGGGTTCCGTCAGAGGAGTAGTACCCCCAGCCGGACTCGAACCGGCGATCTCCTGCGTGAAAGGCAGGCGTCCTAACCGCTAGACCATGGGGGCTCGTCAGGGATTCTACGGGCGCTCACCCCGACCGCTTCAGCTTCCCGTGCCGCTTGGCGTATCGCTCCCCAGTGCGGAAGACTGCCAGGCCGAGCGGGATCGACACCACGCCCAGTACCAGAAGCGGCCAGATGTCACCCCAGACCGACGCCAGGTCGGCACCGTCGAGCACCGCGGCGCGGATTCCGTGCAGCGCATATGTGGCAGGCGAAAGCGTCCCGATCCACTGCATCCACTGCGGCAGCACGCTGACCGGGTAATAGACCCCGGAGACCACCAGCAGCAGCCCCTGGGCGATGAAGCCGATCTGCGCACCCTTCTCTGGGGATATGAGCGGCAGCACGGCGGCGATCATGCCCAGGCCGGCGAACGACACCGAGGCGATGGCCAGCAGGACGAGCGCTGTCCCGAAGTCCGCCCCGTCCAGATGCAGCCCGAAGAACAGCGCCACGACGATGAACACCAGCGTGGTGCGAAACACGCCATAGATCACGGCGAACAGCGCCATGCCGCCCAGGTGCACGGCGCGGCTCAGCGGCGCCATGAAGGTGTATTCGATCGTCCCCTCCCAGCGCTCCCAGGCCACGGTCTCGGTCAGGATCTCGAAGATGATCCCGAGGTAGGACCAGATCACCGCCCCGATCAGCAGCGTGGTCGTCTCGCGCTGCACGTTGAGGTGGCCGCCACCCGCGCTCACGCCCTTGGCGATGAACACCACGGTCAGGGTGTTCGCCACGGTCCACAGGAAGAAGGCCAGCTCCCACCAGCCGTAGCGCTTGATCAGATAGCTGTTGCGCTCGACGATCCCGCCCAAACCGATCAGCTGGGTGCGCAAGCCGCCGCGACGCACCGTCGACGTGCTCATGCCATCTCCTCTCTCTCGTAGTCGACGTCCTCGATGTCCTCCCCCGTGGCCCGGAAGAACACGTCCTCCAGGCTGTCGGCCGCGTAGCGCTCGACCAACCGGTCCGTCGGCTCGAGCGCCAGCAGCCGGCCACCATGCAGGATCCCGACGCGATCGGCGAGCGCCTCAGCCTCGGCCATGTCGTGGGTGCAGAGCAGCACCGTGGTGTCGTGCTCGGCCCGCAGCTCAGCGATGAACCGCTGCACCTCCCGCTTGGAGCGCGGGTCCAGACCGGTGGTCGGCTCGTCCAGCAGCAACAGCACGGGTGAGGTCAGCAGCGCCCGCGCGAGCGCCACCTTCTGCTGCATGCCCCGGCTGAGGTCCTCCATCGGTTCCGACGCCCGCCGTGAAGCGAAGCCGACCCGGTCCAGAATCTCCGGAATCCGCACCCGGGTCACCCGCGGCGTGAGTCCGTAGAAGCGCGCCGCGTAGCTGAGGTTCTCAAGCGCCGACATGCGCTTGAAGAAAGAGGCCTCCACGGACACGCGGTTGACCAGGTGCCGCACGGCGCGCGCCTCGCGCACGACGTCGTGCCCGAACACGCGAGCGCTGCCCCCGTCGGGCAGCAGCAGCGTCGAGAGGGTTCGGACCAGCGTCGACTTGCCGGAACCGTTCTGGCCCAGAATGGCCACGCACTCGCCCTGTCCGATCTCGAACGACATCGGGCTGAGTGCGACCACCGTCCGCTGGCGCCGGCGGTGCCCACGCACAAAGTTCTTCTCGAGTTGGTTCACGTCAACAGCAGACAACGTCGCTCCTCACTAACAGGTGGCCAGGGTCCAGCAACCGAGGCGGGGCTCGGCAGTGGAGGCAGGTGGGTCACCGGTGGAGCAACATCGCCAGCCAATCTAGCACCGCTGCCGACAGGGTCAAATCGGTTGTGAAAGAGGTGGCGCCAAGACTGTTTGAGGGTGGTAGAAACAGTCACATCCAGGTGTGGGTTGCTCCGGCAGCCCTGTTGTCACGTGGGGTCATTCGTGGCCTCACAAAACCGGCAGGAGGTTGAACAGATGATTCGCAGAGTTGTGCTCGGCCTGGGCGCGGTGGCAGCTGCGCTGGCCGCCGCAGGACCGGCAGCCGCCCACAAGGCCGCACCGGGGATCGGTCGCCTGATCCCGGCTCACAAAGGCCAGCTGCTGCCCACGCACGGAGGAACCGTGGACAGCCTCAACTGGTCGGGTTACGCAGTGACCCCGGGAAGCGGCATCACCGCCGTGTCCTCGAGCTACATCGTCCCCTCGGCAGGCCTCGATCCTCCGGGCTTTGCGGCCACATGGACCGGTATCGGCGGTTACAACACCAGCGACCTGATCCAGGCCGGCACAGGTGAGGACTCGGCGCCGAGCAACCCGATTCTCGGGCCGCAGTACTACGCCTGGTACGAGTTGCTCCCCAACTCCGAGACGCCGATCAGCGGGTGCACAGGTGACACCAGTTGCACGGTCACACCCGGGGATGACATGAGCGTGCAGATCAACAACGTTTCCGGTAACACGTGGAGCATCGCGATCACCGACTCCGGCAAGTGGAGCTGGAGCAAGAACGTCACCTACAGCTCCTCGGAGTCCTCCGCGGAGTGGATTCTCGAAGCCCCCACCCTGGTCGCCCAGACGCTGCTGGCCAATGTCGGCACGCAGCACTTCGGTCCCACGTCGACCTACACCAAGGCCGGCACCACGTACACGATCGCTCAGGGCAACCCGACGCAGATCGACCTCTCGCCCTCACCGGTTGGAGGCGTAGACGAGGCGACGCCGTCGGCGCTGGCCTCCGACGGACAGTCGTTCAACGACTGCTCCTACCAGAACACCTGCCCGGCCCCATAGGCGCAGGTTTGCGCGCGGCCGGCCGGCTTTGAGCACGGCCGGCCGCGTCCGCGCGTGCCCAAAGCCGCGCGGACGCGCCACCCCCGATCGCCGGGCTCAGCTCTGACCACGCGAAACCGCCGCCCTCCCAAAGTGCGTGCTGGTGTGGGAGACTGCCCGCCCGACTGGATGATCGGGCCGGATGTCTGGAACCAGAAGAGATGAGCGTGACGAGCACAGCCGGTGTTGAGCCGCAGCTGACCGTCGGCGCGCCGGTGAGAGCCCGCGGGGCGCGCCTGGCCGGCGCGCCCAGATCGACGCTCAGGCTGGCCGCGCTCACCCTGGCCATCGGGCTGATCATCACGGGCGTCCTGACCGGGCTCTCACGCACGGTCTACGTGCACAACGAACTTCGTCTGCTCCGCCTGCGTGTCCACGATGCGGCGGCGCTGGTCACCACCGCGCTGACCGGTGTGCAGACGCCGATGGCCTCGGTCGCCGAACTGGCCGATGCCACGGGCGGCTCGGCTGCCAAGTTCCGCGCCTTTGCCGCCCCTTACGCCGGACCCCGGGGGGAATTCGCGTCGCTGTCGATCTGGGACCTGCGCGATCCCGGCCGCGGTCCGATCGCGGTGGCGGGCGTGGCGCCGCAGCTGATGCACGACCCGGGCGCGATCAACGGCTTCTTCGCCCAGGTCGGACATTCGATCAAGCTCAGCGTGATCGGCTTGCTCTCCTCCTCGCAACCGCGGCTGGGCTACGGCTATTCCACGCCGGGCCCCAGCCACTACGTCGCCTACGCCGAGGCCGCCCTGCCGCGCAACCGCTACTCGCCCGTCCAGAAGGGCTCGCCGTTCGCCGGGATGCGTTATGCGCTCTACCTGCAGCGGGCCGAGCCGTCGAAGCTCCTGGCCACCGACGTGCACAATCTGCCGCTCAGCGGCGTGACCCAACGCGTCCCGTTCGGCGACAGCGCCTTCGTGCTGACGATGGCGGCTTCCGGCCCACTCAGCGGAACGCTGCCCCGGGCGCTCCCCTGGATCATCGCGATCGGAGGTTTGCTCCTGTCCCTGGCCGCCGCAGCCGCAGTCCTGCGCCTGGCTCAAGGGCGGCTCGGAGCCGAGGCTCTGGCCGGCGAGCTGGAGACCGTCGCCCGAGAGAACCGCCGGCTCTACGCCGAGCAACGAGGCATCGCCCAGACCCTGCAACACGCGTTGTTACCCGACGTCCTCCCCCAGGTAGCCGGCGTCCAGGCCGCTGGTCAGTACGAGGCCGGCGAGAGCAGCATCGATATCGGCGGCGACTGGTATGACGTGGTGGCGCTGGAGGACGGAAGTCTGCTGCTCGTGGTCGGCGACGTGTCAGGCCGTGGGCTGACCGCCGCCACGACGATGGCCTCGCTCCGCTTTGCGATTCACGCCTACGCGGCTGAGGAACGCCGCCCCGAGCGCATCTTGGAGAAGCTCTCGGGCGTGCTGAGCCTGACGAGCAGTCGTCAGCTGGCGACGGCCCTGTGCGCACGCATCGAGCCGGACTCGCGGCGGGTCACGGTGGCAAGCGCGGGCCATCTCCCGCCACTCGTGCTGAGCGGACATGAAACGCACTACCTGGACCCTCCCGTGGGGGTGCCGATCGGTGTGGATGGCGCTCCGCGCTACAGCGCGGTAACCGTGGAGTTGCCCCCGCACGCGACTTTGCTGGCGTTCACGGACGGTCTGGTGGAGCGCCGGGGCGAGCGACTGGACGTCGGGTTGGAGCGGCTGCGCCAGGCTGCGCTGGGCATGGAGGCTACGCTTCCGGAGTTGCTCAGTAAGCTCGTCGCCGAGCTTTCGGCTGGCGAGGCCAAGGATGACATCGCGATCGTAGGACTCCGGTGGACGAACTAGAGGTCGATTCGCTGCTCACCCTCGAGGTGACAGCCCCAGCCGAGGCAACGCTCAGCATCCGGCTGACCGGCGAGCTCGACCTGAGCAATGTGGAGCGCGTCGAGGCCGAGGTGGCTCCGGCCCTGGCGCGGCACCCCAAGCACGTGATCATCGAAGCCGGCGGACTTGACTTCGCCGACAGCTCGGCCATCGCTCTATGGCTGCGCTGGGCGGGAGAGGTCGACCGGTTCGAGCTGCGCGACCTATCTCCGTTGTTGCGGAGGGTGCTGGCGGCGATGGGTCTGGAGGATCGCATGGAGCTGAGCTCGTGAAGCAGACACGTACGTTTGCCGCCGAGCCCCGGTCCGTCGGCGCCGCGCGCCGTTTCGCAGCCGGCATGGTCAGCAGCGAACCCAGCGAGCTGCGTGAGACGGTCGAGCTGATGGTTTCCGAGCTGGCCACCAACTGCATTCGCCACGTCAACGCAAGCTTCGAGGTGAGCGTCGAGCACACCGGCGATTCCTTCCACGTCGAAGTGCGGGACGAGGGTGGCGGTCGTCCGGCGATGCGTTCACCCTCGCCGGAGGACGTCAGTGGCCGGGGTCTGCGCATCGTCGATCTGCTGGCTGCACGCTGGGGTGTTCGCTACGACGCCAACGCCGGCAAGACGGTGTGGTTCACGTTGACGGCCCCGGCCGCGGCGACGACGGAGCCCACCGAAGCGGGATCCGGCGAGCAGGTCAGCTCGCCGGCCTGATCCCCGGCTGATCGCGGGCGCCTGCCGGCTCAGGCCGCGGCTCGGCGCTGCCGGGCACGGTCGCGCCGCGCGCGTTTAGCGGCGAACAGGCGCTCGTCGGCCACGCGCATCAGCTCGTCCACGGTGTGGCCGTCCTGGGGGAACAGGGCGATCCCGACGCTGGCTCGCAGCGCCTCGACTCCGGCGCTGGCGTGCGCCACGGCGCGGGTGATTCGGGTGGCCAGGTGGGCTGTACCGGCCCGGTCGGTCTCCGGCGCCAGAACGCAGAACTCATCTCCGCCCAGCCGAGCGACCGTATCCTGCGCACGCAGGACGACGAGGAGGGCGTCGGCCACATCGCACAGCAGCTCATCGCCGGCGTCGTGGCCGAAGCGGTCGTTGAGCGCTTTGAATCCGTCCAGATCGATCATCACCAGAGCGAAGCTTCGGCGATCCCGGAGGTGGCGAACGATCTCGTAGTTGGCTCGGGCCAGCAGCGAGCGCCGGTTGTCCAATCCGGTCAGCGGATCGCTGAGCGCCGCGGCCAGCAGCTCGGCACGCTCGCGCTGCGCACCGAGGCGCTCGAGCCGGACCGCGGCCACGGCCAGCATCGGCGTCAACATCACCAGCCAGACAACGTGACCGCGGGTGAGCAGGACGAGCGCCACAGTGGCCGCCGCCACCAGCACGTAGCGAAGCAGAGCCCAGCCCCGGGGAGCAGAACGGCGAGACGGCCTCGCTGAGGGTAAGGCTCGTAAATGTCGACGGGGATGGCGACGCATTGCGCCCACAGGATTAGTTTCGCCGCGGCGGCGGACGAGTCCTGGCCCGTCTGGGGTTTCAGTCAGTCAGCCCGACTGGTCCGACTGGTCCGACTGGTCCAGCGGCTGAGGGGCGTCGCCGACGTCGGGCATCTGGGATGCGTACGAGTCCGGGTTGTCCTCGGCAGGCTGGTCACCACGACTGACGGCGTAGTAGTCGCTCAGTTGCCCCACGTCCTCCTCCGAGAGCTCATCCTCAGATTGCACTTCTGGAGCGTCGAGCAGGTGCTGCTTGGTGTAGGGAATGCGAACCTGTCCATCCTCCTCCTTCAGGCGCGCGATCGGCACCAGAACCACCTCTCGGCCGATCATGCCGGTCGACACCTTGACGGCCACCCAACTCGGGCGTCCCTCGCCGCCGCCGCCGTAGAGCTGCTTGACCGATCCGATCTGCGCACCAACCAGGTCGTAGACGTCCTTGCCCGTGAGCTCCTCCGGGTTCTCGATCGGAGCTGCCATCTCACTACTCCTCTCCTCAGCGGTGGCAGCCGGAGTGGCCGGTGCCTCGTAGGTCGAGCCTACCCGGCTGAGGGATTCCGATCAGCCCCGCGCGAGTAGCTGAAGCGATGCCAGCGCCTCACCGTCGGTGTCAGTCAACCAGCGTCTGCTGCCACTGGCCAGGAATCGTTTGTCCCCGGGTTGAGCCGCGTTGCGGAATTCGATCTCGACATCGATGCATCCGGGATCGGGGCCGGCCAGCAGTTCCTCCTCGAGGGGCTGCCAATAGGCCGAGTTGTTGACGTGATCGGCCAGATCGCAATCGGTGGCCCGGAAGTGCCAGGAGCGTTGCTCGGCGTCCTCGGGCGGAGACGGATGGCGCAGGCGGGCCGAGATCCG
Source organism: uncultured Solirubrobacterales bacterium (assembly GCA_963744525.1). Classification (GTDB taxonomy): domain Bacteria; phylum Actinomycetota; class Thermoleophilia; order Solirubrobacterales; family Solirubrobacteraceae; genus Palsa-465. The sequence goes on from CAVUTV010000015.1 coordinate 74,519, forward strand.
GCGGTCGTGGCCCAGCGCCCCGTAGGTATCCAGCTCGCGCGCGGTGAGCGGCGTAGGACGGCGCAGCTCAGGGTCCAGGTGGACCCACAACGCCACCGCCTCCACCGCCGGAGCGTCCGATCCCAGCGGCGTCACCGTCGTGCGACGCTCGGCCCACATCCGTCCGATGCCGCTGGCGAAAGTGATGACGCGGCATCGATCCCCGAAGCGAGGGAAGCGCTCAACCCGGATCCGCATGCGCCGCACGACCCACACGGCGGCCGCCTCCAGCCCAGCGTCCTCGACGTCCGCGTAGGCCACATCCTGCAGCCACCGGGCCAGCGCATCCAAACGGATCCGCCCCGAGGGAGCGCAGTCGCCCAGTCCGGGGCGCATCGTCTGCTCAAACACCCGACCCCCGGCAGGCGGGGGCATCAGTTCCTGGCCGCGCGCAGCATCCATCGCCAGCAATCTACGGCCCGGGGCCGCGATGGTTTCAGCAAGCGGCTCCGATCTGGAGCTCAGGAGGTGCTGAATACGGGCGCCGGCTGCTTCAGACGCCTTCCGAACACCATGGCCACGATCGCCAGGAACCCGACGCTGACCACGACCGGCCCGGCGATGCCGCCTCCGAACAGCTGCTCCAACTCATAGACAGCGGCACTGAGCAGTGCGGCGGCGGGAAGGGTGAGCAACCACGCCCGAACGATCTCCCCGGCCACCCCCCAGCGCACCGCCGACACTCGCTTGGCCGCCCCGGCGCCCATCACCGCGCCGGAGGTGACGTGCGTGGTCGACAGGGGGTAACCAACACTTGATGCCGCCAGGATGACTGCGGCCCCGGCTCCCTGCGCGGCGAATCCCTGCGCCGGATCCATCTTGATGATGCGCGTGCCCATCGTCTTGATGATGCGCCAACCGCCGCTGAACGTGCCAAGGCCGATGGCACTAGCGGACGCGATCACCACCCACAGCGGAACGTAAAAGTGCTGTGGCGAGATGTCACCGTGGGCGACCAGCGCCAGCGTGATCACCCCCATCGTTTTCTGAGCGTCGTTGGTCCCGTGTGACAGGGCCAGCGCCCCGCCGCTGAAGAGCTGGGCCACGCGGAAGCCCCGGCTAACCGGGCTCGGGCGCATGCGGGCGAAGATCCGGTAGATGACGAGGATCGCGGCACCAGCGACGAGGAAGGCCAGGACCGGGGCGATCAGCGCCGGCAGAATCAGCTTGTCGAACAGCCCACTCGCCGACACCGCGGCCACGCCCGTCGAGGCCAGGACTGCGCCCACCAGGCCACCGATCAGTGCATGCGAGGAACTCGACGGGAGGCCGTAGTACCAGGTGATCAGGTTCCAGGAGATCGCTCCGACCAATCCAGCGAATACCACCGACCCGGTCACGGCACCGGTGGAGACGAACCCCTTGCCCACGGTGGTGGCCACCTTGAGTGACAGGAACGCGCCGACGAAGTTCAGCGCCGCCGCGCCGGCCACAGCCGACCGCGGCGGCAATGCCCGGGTCGAGATCGCAGTCGCCACCGCGGTGGCCGTATCGTGGAAGCCGTTGGTGAAGTCGAACACGAGTGCCGTGACGACCACGATGATCAGAATCAGCTCGGAGCTCATAGGAAATCGAGGTGGTGGCGGCGTGGACTGGCCCGCCTGCCCTAGTGGCCCGGGCCGCCTGCGGGCCCGGACGGGACCCCTTCGGGACATGACCGCAGCCGAGCACACTACAATGACGCCCTGCGCGGCTCGATCCGCGGACCGGTTCTCCGATCCCGCCTGCCGCTACCGGCGAGCAACCGCCGCCGGAGGTCGTACCATTACGTGGTTCGACGGGTCTGCTTCGGGCGCGTTGGTGGCGAGCCCCTAGCCCTAACACAACCGACACTCTGGAGTACTTGTGCGCATCTTGATCCTCGGTGGAGACGGCTTCTGTGGATGGCCGACGTCCCTGTACCTGTCCGCTTGCGGCCACGACGTGGCAATCGTGGACAACCTGGCTCGGCGCAACGCCGACAATGAGCTCGAGGCCGACTCACTCACCCCGATCAAGCCAATCGGCACTCGCCTGGCCGCATGGCGCGAGATCACCGGCCGGGAGATTCCCTTCTACCGCTTCAACGTGGCGGAGAACTACCGGGTCATGCTCGACCTGATCAAGGACTACGAGCCCGATGCGATCGTGCACTTCGCCGAGCAGCGCGCGGCGCCGTACTCCATGAAGAGCTCGTGGCACAAGCGCTACACCGTCTTCAACAACGTCAACGCGACGCACAACCTTCTCGCCGCCCTGGTCGAGTCCGGGGTCAACTCGCACATCGTCCACCTCGGCACGATGGGCGTGTACGGCTACGGGACCGCCGGTATCAAGATCCCCGAGGGCTACCTCGAGGTGAAGATCGACACCGACACGGGCGAGCAGATCAGGCAGGAGATCCTGTACCCGGCCAACCCCGGCAGCATCTACCACATGACCAAGACCCAGGATCAGCTGCTGTTCTCGTTCTACAACAAGAACGACGGCACCCGGGTCACCGACCTGCACCAGGGCATCGTGTGGGGTACCCAGACCGCCGAGACACGCCTCGACGACCGGCTCATCAACCGTTTCGATTACGACGGTGATTACGGAACGGTCCTCAACCGCTTCCTCATGCAGGCCGCTGTCGGCTATCCGCTGACCGTTCATGGAACCGGCGGACAGACGCGCGCTTTCATCCACATCCAGGACACCGTGCGGTGCATCCAGCTGGCCGTCGAGAACCCGCCCGAGGCGGGAGAGCGCGTCCAGGTCTTCAACCAGATGACCGAGACCCACCGGGTCCGTGATCTGGCCAAGCTCGTCGCGGAGCTCACCCACGCGGAGATCGACTACGTCGACAATCCGCGCAAGGAGGCCGCCGAGAACGATCTGTTCGTGGCCAACGATCACCTGCTGGAGCTGGGACTGCAGCCGATCACGCTGAAGGACGATCTGCTCACCGAGGTGACCGAGATCGCCACCCGGTATCGCGACCGCTGCGACACCTCCAAGATCCCCTGCGTCTCCAAGTGGGTTCAGACGACCCCGGAGCGCGAGGCGGCCGCGCCAACCGCTTAGACGTCGAGAGGGGCGCTCGCCGGACGGCGCGCCCCGATCGATGCCCCCACCGACGCGGCGATCACCAGCGAGATCCCGACGCCGTCACGAAAGCTCAGTGCCTGCCCGAGGACGAGGAAGCCGGCCAGCGCGGCCAGTGCCGGCTCGAGGCTCATCAGCACCCCAAACACTCGTGTGGCGATCCGGCGCAATGCTTCCAGCTCGAAGGAGTAGGGAATCGCCGAGGACAGAATCCCGACGGCAACCCCGAGCGCCAGGACCTGCGCCGAGAAGAATTTGCCGCCACCCTCCACCACGCCGACCGGGAAGGCGACCACGGTGGCCACGATCATCGCCGTGCTCAGTCCGGAACCGTCGCTGAAGGCCTGACCGAGCCGGGCATTGACGAGGATGTAGGCGCCCCAGAGCAGTCCGGCCGATAGGGCGAGGAGAACTCCGAGGAGGTTCAGGCTGTGCGCGCTGCCGTGCAGCAGCGCGATCACTCCGATCACGGCCAGGCCCGCCCACACGAGATCCAGCACCCGCCGCGAGCCGATCACGGCCACGCCGAGCGGGCCGATGAACTCGATCGTCACCGCGATGCCCAGCGGAATACGGTCGATGGCGTGGTAGAAGGTCAGGTTCATGCCGGCCAGGATCAGGCCGAAGCCGCAAGCCAGCAGCAGATCCCGCCGCGCGACATGTCTGATGCGCGGGCGCCAGATCAGTCCGAGGACGATCGAGGCGGTGAGCAGCCGAAGGAGCACCGCACCCCCCGGCCCGATCCGGTCAAACAGGGTGGCCGCGATCGCCGAGCCGAACTGGACCGAGGCGATTCCGCCGATCACCAGCGCCGGCGACGGCGCGCGGGACAGCAGACCGACACGCGGGACGGCCGTTGGTGCGGTGGCCATGCTCCCGATGCTAGACAGCGCCGGGAAGGCCCCGGCGCTGCCCGAACCCTGCGCCTAGCCGAGCGCCAGAAGCAGCCGCCGCTCGCGATGGCGGCTGGAACTCAGGCTGAGGTTGGCGAGGCCCACTCCGAGCACCTTTCCGTGCCGCGTCTTGAGCAGCGCGTGGTTGCGGCCATGCGGCGCCATGTACCAGGTGTTGTACCCGAGCTTCATCGCCTGGTTGAGGTGCAGCTTCCGGCGCGCGGTGGCCACGGAGGTCCCGGATCTGACTCCGTTGATCTGGTAGCGGTGCGCCGAGGCAGCCATGAACACGATCCGCCCGTTGAGGTGGCGCCGCTGGGACTTGGGCAGGCCGCGCAACAGCTTGGGATAGCCGTAGCCGGCCCGGATGCCCTTGGGTCGCAGGCAGAAGAAGTCCTCATACCGCCGGCCGTGACTGGCGTAATGCGTCAACCGTTGACGCGCCTTGCTCCGGGTCATGCCCAGGCTGAGCCGGCCGATCGTCCCTCCGCTGAAATGACCCGTGGCCTTGCCACACCGGGGGGAGGTCTTCCCTCCCGACGAGTAGGGCGGCGGAGTGATCGTGATCTTCGGCGAGTTGACCACGAAGTCGAACGGCGTGGTCGAGTCGATCAGGTTGAACAGGTTCGTCGAGGACTGGGGGGCGTTCGAGGTGGCGCTGAACGCCGTGACGCTGTACAGGATCTCTCCGTTGGGCGGACTGCCCACATCACCGCGCGGAACGTGCAGGGTGATCACCCCTGTCTGAGGCGCTGTACGACGCCTGCGAGGAGCTCAGCACGTGCGTCTGGGGGTACGTCAGGTACTTGGTGTGCTCGGCGGAGTTGGACGGAGGGATACCGGCGGTGTCGCCGGCGAAGAACGTCGGCGTGCTGGAGCCTCCGACACCCTGGTTGTTGTCCATGCCCGCGTAGTAGATGTGGCCGTTGCCCGTCGTGCCGGGCTTGACTTCGGTCCAGCGGATCAGCCAGCTGGCGTCCGGCCCGCCCAAGCCGCTCAGTGGTGTGAGCGTGTGGAGGTTCTTGACGTCGATCCTGGCGATCAGCGTCGAATTGGAGCCGTTTGACAGCGAGGCACCGGTCAGGTCGAGGTTGCCGGTGGTGTCCTTGGTCCGGGTGCCACCCGACGAGTAGTCGGCGTCTCCGGTCGGATCGGTAACCGAGCCGCTCGGCGATTCCCGGCCCGGCGCCCTCGGGACGACCCGACCTGAGGTCAGGCTGGGTCCGCTGATCTGCTTGCTGATCACCTCAGGTCCAGCATCCTCACCCGCCGACGAGTTGGCCGACGTGTCGAACACATAGGACACCAGCGCCGCGCCGCGGGCAGTCGGTCGACACCTGCAGGAAGTCTCCGAGGCTACGGTCCCCACCGGTGGCGCAGCCGATCCCGTTCGTGCAGATCGCGCCATGTTTGACGGGGGCTTCGCTGACATACGACGCGCGGTAAGTCGGCCTGGAGGCCTGCGCGTTCAGGCTCTGTCCCATCTCCACGTTCCACTCGGCGTGAGTGAGACTGCTGGCCCCGTAGCAGCGTGCACGTGCCCGAACCGCTGGCGCAGGTGCCCTTCTCGCTCGTCTCCGCCGCGTGGTACCAGGCCACGTCGACGCGGCCCTTGCTACCGGCGGTGATCCAGGGGAACGTGTTGGTGCCGGTGCTGAGGCCGCTGCCCGAAATCTTCTGGGGCGTTGACCACGTGAGCTTGGCCGGATTGCTGCCGGCGGGCTCGAGGGAGTGGACCACGTAGATCTGCTCGGCTGCGGTGAGGGCGCCGAAGTTGGCGTCGCTGCTGCTCTTGTGATCGATCGGGCCGGCCGTGAAGGTCACGTACAGATAGCCGGCCGAGTCCCGGGCGATACTGGCGAAGTTCTCGCCGGCGATCTCCTCCGGGTTGCCGCTGGAATCGACGCAGCTGCGGCTTCCGTCTGAGGTCTTGGTGCTGGTGGGGCACAGCGATCCGTCGAGGTTCGGGCTCTCGCTCCACGTGGCCGTGCTGGGCGTGCCGAGCGTGACCTTGCCCTCGGCCACGCGGACCCCGACCTCGCCGCTGGAGCCCTCCGTGCTGGTGTGGGCGATGTAGACGTTGCCTGTCCCGGGGTCAACGACCTGGTTGCCCGAGATCCCCTCGTTGTCGGTCACGCAGTCCTGCACCGCGGCACCGGCGCACCCGCCGGTCAGCGCGGTGGGATCTGAGTTGACCACCGGGAGGAAGTGGATGCCGTCGGTCGACACCGTCTCGACCAGCTGGTTCCCGCCGCTGGCCGACGTGTCGGTGGCGTCGTAGTCCTGGTACAGGACGAGGTTGCCCCTTGGCCGAGCTGCCCTTGCCGGCGAACCACATGCGGTCATCAGCGACGTTGGGCGCGCCGGCGCAGTTGGTGCTCCAGGTCGCGCCGCCGTCGGTGCTCATGCTGTTGGAGATGTTCGTCAGGCCCTGCAGGTCCGAGAAGTACAGCGCGTCCCCCGGAGTCGACATACAGGTCGGTGTCCCCGCCCCCCACGCATGTGGACGGCTTGCCCGGCCCGAGGTTTCCGGGTACGAACTGGTAGGAGTTGCCGTGGTCGCGCGATGACCACACGAAGCTCTGTGTGGTGGAGAACCCGAACGGGACACTCGTGAAGATCGTGCCGTTGGGCGCGTACTTTGACATCCGGCTCAAATCCAGGGCGCTGCTGGTCGACGACCACCGCGTGTGAGAAGCCGTCCGGGCTGGTGTCGAGCTTCGCCTGCGGGGCGCTGCGCACCGAGGCGGCGGGGGACCGGGGGGCGGAATGCGGTGCGCCACCGGCGGCCACAGCACTCCCTCCGATGCTGAAAAGGACGGCGGCGATTGCACCAGCCAGTCCCACGGCCGGCAGCACCACCCTTCGAGCACGGCGAACGATCATTTGGTCTAGCCCTCCCGCGAGTCGACTCAAGAACAGCAGCTATGTGGTTATGGGGAGATGATCGGCGTGGCTAGAGTCACTGAAGGCCATGCCCCTTCGCCCTCAGACGCTGCCGTCCCGACCGACGCCCGCGTTCACTGGGGCAAGACTAGACCGGGCGGCGAAGCTGCGCGCCAGTCCCGCCGCGGTCCAGCGTCTGGTCGCTGACCCTGCGGCACGAGCCGTGTTCTGCCGGGGCGACGAGGTGCTCGTCTCCGAGGAAGGCTCGGCCTTGGTGCGGGCAAGCGCGCCCTCCACCGCCTACACCCTGCTGCTCGGCATGGTCGCCGGCGCACCTCTGTTCGGGGTCGACCTGGCCGGCCTGGAGGAAGCCGCGGCCACCCAGATCACCGCCACCGGCAGGCTCGTCTCACTGCGCGAAGCAGGCGTGAGCCTGGCCCGGAGCGAGGGAGGCCTCGCCGCCTATCAGGTGGCGCTCGCCGGCTGGCACCGGCATCACGCCTTCTGCCCCAACTGTGGCTCCCCCACGCAGATCACCGAAGCAGGGCTCGCGCGTCGCTGCCCGCGATGCGGTCGAACACACTTCCCCCGCACGGACCCGGTCGTGATCATGCTCGTGGAGCACGACGACCGGCTGCTTCTGGGCCGGCGCCCAGGCTGGCCGCAGGGGCGCTATTCCCTGCTGGCGGGGTTCGTGGCCCCCGCAGAGACGCCGGAGGAAGCAGTCGTGCGAGAAGTCAGGGAGGAGTCCGATATCGAAGCCGCCCAGCCGCGCTACCTGGCCGCCCAGCCGTGGCCTTTCCCGGCCTCGCTGATGCTGGGCTTCGCCGCCACGTCGGACGGCGGCGACCCGCGCTGCGCCGACGGGGAACTCGAGGATGTCCGCTGGTTTGCCCGCGCGTCGGTGACGGCGGCCGCGGAGCACCAGGCGGATTGGTCAATCAGCGCGCAGCAGCCGGATCAGCTGCTGCTGCCCCCGCCGGTGTCGATCGCGCGCTTGCTGATCGATGGGTGGCTGGCCGCTGGTCGTTGACACACGACCACGGCCCAGCCCCCCAGCCCTACAAGAGTGACGGCCACGCCCGACCGGCCTGAGCGACAGTCTTGTCACCCAGGCGGCCGCTCGTGACCAGTGCGTCGGTTAGCGGCGCTTGTTCCAGTTCAGCGCGCGCTCGCCACGACGCTCGAGCCGATTGAGGGCACGCCTCCGGCTCGTTGCAGCAACCGCAGATTCGACGGTGCGAATTACCACGTCGCGGGCCTCGAGGGCCACGCCGACCTGGATCGCCACTCCACGACGAGCGCCCAACGTCAGCGCCTCGAACTGGGTGCCGGCGGCATCAAGCTGCCGACCCAGAGTGGTGGAGCTCAGCCGCGCCGTGGTCTGGGCCTGACGGCCCGCACCGGTGGCGGCGGTCTTGGTCTGGCTCACTGACCGGCCGGTCCGAGACGCGGACCGACGGGTGGCAGTGGCCGATCGGGAGGCTGCATTGCGCTTACGCGTGGCAGCCGCCTTCTTTCCTGCCTGCTCTCGTTGTGTTCGTGTCTGTGTAGCCATATTTAGTTGCTACCCATCCGTAGCTTTTGCTAACGGGGGGTGCGAGATGGCTTGCCTGGCTGTACCAAAGGTCGCCGGAGGCTCGCTTAGAACCAGGTTGCATTCCAGGGCGGCCGGGACCAGGAAAACATGACGTCCGCGCGCTGGAGCCCGCCCGTTCTGAGCTCGGTCACGCCCCCCGCAGACGCCAGTTCGGCCAGCCGGAACCCGCCCAGGTAGGCCGAGGCCAGTGTCCGCTGGCTGATCTCCAGGTCGGCGGGAGCACTGGTGGTCTCACACTCGGCACCATCGTCGGTGGCGATCAGCCGGTAGCGGCCCGCGGCGAAGCCGTCGGCGTAGGGATCGTTCACCTCCAGCACAAGCTCCCCCGGGGTCGCATACTGGCGTGCGCGCAAGGCGGCGGCCAGGTCCAGGAACCTCAACCACAGGAAGTCCACCTCACGCAGGAGCACCAGCGAGCGAGCGTCATCCAGGAGCCAAGAAACCGGCTCTCTGGCGGGGCGACCGGACAGTTGCACCTGATCGACGCCGTCCACACCCGTCAGGTACGCCCACAGGTCCCGATAGGCCGCGTCGCTGGCCGTGAACAGGCTGTCGACAATCACGCGCTGCTCCGGCGCCTGCAGGCTCGGACTTCCCTCGGGGGTCCAGCCGAGGACTCCGTCGATGCCGTCTTCCCCTTCGTGGACGAACCAGTTGGGTGGCGGCGCCTCGAGCGGTCTGGCTCCGTCCTCACCCAGCTTCCTGGCCCACCACTCGGGTGTCCGGTCCATCTGACCTGACCACCCGGCCCTGGCGCGATTGAACACGTCGGCGATGAGCCCAGCCAGGTCCCCCCGGTCGACTTGACGGACCGCCGCCAGATTCCCGTCGCAGCGAGCGCCACGGCGGCTTCGGTGGAGCACGTAGTCAGAGGACAGCGTGGCGGGTGCGTACCCGAACCGCCCGTAGATCGGCCACTCGGCCGCGATCAGCACGCTCAGCACCTCGCCCCGCTCCTTCGCCGCCTGCAGGGATTGATGGAGCATCTGGCTCATCAACCCCTGACGACGGTGCGTGGCGGCGACGGTCACGTTGGTGAGCGCGTCCACTGGGATCTCCGCGGTGCGCCCGGCACGGGGAGCAGCCCACCCGGGACTGGCCGGAACCGTCAGGAACCGAGGCTCGGTCCGCAGCGTGGCCACCCATCTGTCGCGGTCTCGGACGCCCCAGGCGCGCTCGGGCTCCCAGCGCGATGTCAGCTGGCTGATCCACCCCTCGGCGCGAGCGCTCCCTGGATCCTGGAGGAACGTCGTCGCCATCGAGCGCCCCCAAGGCCCCACTTCCTGGGGCGGGACCGGATTTATCACCTCGGGCTGAGGCCGGCTCGTCATCGCCTCATAGCTTTCCAGGTGACGCTCACCCCCGGAGCCCCAGGCCCTGGCGGCGATGATGCAGCCGATCTACGAGCCGGAGACCAGACCCCTCTCGGTGACCATGGGCGCCCGCTCGGCTCAGGGCGTCTTCGGCTGGTGCGCCGGGCAGCGGGCCAGCATGTCGAGGCACCGGCGCACCGGTCGCCCCTTGCGCAATGGATCGTGGATCCGATATTCGGAGTAGTAGTAGAAGGACATCGTGTCCGGGATCGACAGCCCCCTGATCTTGTAGGGCACGTTCCCGGCCGCGGGATTGCTCGGATCGCCGGCTGCCTGGGTGGCACTGAACGTCCCGGCGCCGAATGAGATGTCCGCGGCCGCCGGGTTGCGGTGGTTGTCGTTGAAGTCGGCGCTTCGGTCAAATCCGTGGAGATCGGTCAGCCGCCCGTAGGCGGTATCGCCGGCGGGCAGGAGCGGGTCATGACCGCCGCGCAGGTACTCATCGAGCCAGGCCAGCGTGTAATAGAAGGCCACCCGCTCGCCGATCTCGTTGGCCGGGAGGACGTATGGGATGTAGCTGTAGGTGAGATGGGTCCCGTTGCGGATCGAGACGATCTCGGAATCGATCCGGTGGCGGGCCAGGCTGAGGTATCCGGCGGTGCCATCAAGGCCGCCCCCGCTGGAGATTCCCGAGCCGTTCGGATTGGGCACCTTGGTCTGCGGAGCCATGTTGAACTCGTAGTCGTTGGTCAGCGCCAGCGCGGGAGCGTGGAGGCGGCGGGCGCGATCGCCGCGGGCGACGGTCAGGTTCTTCGAGCACTGCGAGATCTTCGCCGGATACAGGTCGTCCCAGGCCACGATCGTCTTGACCCGCTTGTCGCACTGCCCGGCCCAGCTGACTGCGTCCGCACCCAGCGAGTGACCGGCGATGCCGACCCGGCTGCGGTCGAGCGTCCGCCATCCGGGATCGTAGGTTCCGCGATACGGGTGGGCCGGGGTGGACAGGAAGTAGCTGAGCGAGTCCTCGGCCCCCTGGAAGAAGTTGTAGTCCTGCTGGTAGGGCACGCCCTTGCACTGCTCGGTGGGATGAGCCAGTGTCGGACAGCCGGCCGGGAGGAGGTCTGAGTCGCCCTCCCCCTGGACGTCGTACGTGAGCACCTCGTAGCCGTACTGGGCCAGTCCCTCCGCCGCCCAGTAGTAGAGGTTCTCGTAGGCCTGGATCGAGCCGTCGGTGATGACCACGCCCGGATAGCGGCCGTGATCGAGCGTCGGCGTCCCGGGCGGCGGTAGCCACACGTTGCCGCGCAGGATCGCCCCGTCACGCGCCTTGAACGACACCGGGACGACGTTGCCACCCGTGCGCTGTTTCCACTGGCTGATGCTCCTGAAGGCATCGGCCGCTTGCGACCCGGGGACCAGGGTGGTCAGGCCGCCGTGAATGTGACCCGGTCCATCGGAGATCTGTTGACCGAGCTGATCGATCCACAGCGAATCGCCCTGAAGCACGTCCTCGGCACCGAAGGCCGGGCTGGTGAACTGGTCACGCAGCCTCAGCGTGGCGCAGTACTGGTTCAGGTCGTCGCGGACGTACCAGGCGGGGTTGGTCGGATTGCCGCTGGAGTTGGACTTCGGCGCCACGTGGTTGTAAGCCGCGGCAAAGCAGCTGGTGTCCACCCCGGTCCCCGTGGCCGGCGTGCCCGGCGCCTGCAGACGGGCTGGGACCTTGGCTGCGTAATAGCTGACCTCGCCCTGCGCGAAGTTGATCGCGCGCTGCTCCCCGCTCAATGCGGCGGCGCCGGCGGCAGGCAGCACTGTGGCCGCCATCAGCGCGACGAAGAACACGACTCTGATTCCGACCTTGGACACGAAGCCCTCCCTCTGCTCTCCCGATACCTGGCGTCAGTTGTACCCCAACGTTCAGTAAATGAACCGGCGACCGCGTCCTGGGGGCGAGGACTGGGTACCTTGTGGCCGATGGGAAGCGTCACGCTGACCCTGCAAAGCGCCCTGCGTTCCGATCTGGGCCGGCGCAAGAACAACGAGGACGCGGTGTTTGCCACTGGCCGGCTGGTCGCGGTGGCAGATGGCGTCGGTGGCGCCACGGCAGGCGAGGTGGCCAGCCGGATGGTCATCGATGCAATGGCCGCGCTCGACAAGCGCCGGCTCGCCGGAGCTCTGCGCGATGAGTTCTGGGACGCCGTTCGTGACGCCAACCAGCGCCTGGGCTTTGTGATCTCCTGCCGCCCCCAGCTGTCCGGGATGGGAAGCACCCTGACGGCAGTGGCGCTGGCCAACGACGGTCATTACCTGGTGGCCAATGTGGGCGACAGCCGCACCTATCTGTTCCGCCGCGGCCGCCTCCAGCAGCTCACCCGTGACGACAGTCTGGTCCAGGCACTGATCGACCAAGGTGCGATAACCGCCGAGCAGGCTCGGGAGCACCCACAGCGATCAGTGGTCCTAGAGGCGCTGGACGGCCGCGAGCGCTCGCTCCCGGAGATCACCACCTTCCCGGCGCAGGCGGGCGACCGCCTGCTGCTGTGCTCCGACGGCCTCAGCGACGTGCTCGGCGACGAGGAGATCGCCGGCGTTCTCGGCCAGTTCCCGGGAGACGAGGCAGCCGAGCGACTGGTCCGCGCCGCCCTGGAGCAGGGTGGCCGGGACAACATCTCGGTGGCGATCGCCGACGTCGTCGTCTCAGCCGAGGCGTCCGAAGGCTGGCTCGGCATGCTCCCGGCCTGAGGCGACCACCCTCCCGGGCACTCTGGGAAGGTTTCTGGCCTATACGGCCACTTTCTCTCCCAGAGTGGACGTTCCGGGCTCGGTCGAGCGAGCGGCGGGCAGCTAGATGACTTTGAGCAGGGCCAGGATCACCAGCGCGATGATCACCAGCACTAGCAGCGTCAGGGCACGCGGCAGCAGCAACGCGAACGGCCGGGACGCAGGGGGCTCCTGGGCAGCCCGACGGATCACCAGCGCTGCCCCTCGCCGGGCCGAGACCTGGTCGGCCAGCTTGGTTTCCAAGCGTTCGTTGCTGCGCACCAAGTTGTCGTGCTCGGCCGCAGCCCTGTCCCTCGCTGCCGTGGCCGCGTCCCGGTCAACCAGCGCGTGATCGCGCACCGCCAGCGCTGCATGGAGCTCGGATAGCGCTTGGTCACGAGCCATCTCGGCTGCGTCACGCGCTGACTCAGCGCGGGTCTGCGCCGCCAGCGCTGCCGCACGCTCGCTGAGGAACCGGTCCGATTCCTCACGCGCCGCCTCGCCGGATTCGAGTGCGGCCGCCCGCTCGCGCCGTGCCGCCTCCAAGTCGGCCGCCATCTGGTCGCGCTTGGTCTGCGCGTCCTCGTAGCCCGCCGTCACGCTTGCGCGCTCCCGCGCCAGCTCGTCCCGCTCAGCGGTCACCTGCTCCAGCCGTGCCGCCAGCTCGGCGGCCCGGGCCTTCGCGGCCGAAGCCTCGCTCTGGTGGCGCTCCAGGTCGTCACGCAGCTGGCGGCGCTCGTCTCGCAGATCGGTCAGCTGGCGCCGCGCCTCAGAAGCTTCGCTGCGGTGCGAAGCCTCCTCAGACGGAGCGCTTGCCTCTCGGGCCGACGGCGCGGAGGTGATCGGCGACCTGGCGGCCGGCCCGGCCATGGCCGTGTGGGCGCGGGTTCCGGTGCGGCGGCCACTTCCCTTGCCGGCGCCGCCCAGCGGCAGCACCACGGTGATGTCGGGCGCGACCGTGAGCTCCACCTCCTGGATCTCGGCTCCATCGAACTCGAACGGAAACTCCGCCATCCATGGCTCCCCGTCTTCGGCAGCCCAGGGCTTGTGCTCCAGATCGGCCAGCAGTCGCACCGGACGGCCGTCGACAATCACCCTGAGGGCCGGGCGCATGAAGCGCCGTCCACGCACACCTGACCAGCGACCGTGCACCGCACACGGCCGACCGCGCTGAAAGTCCACGCTGTCCACCTGAAACGCCACGCGCCCGCTGGTCGACACTGACTCGGGAGCCTTCGACATCGCGCGCAGCACTCTATTACCCGTCCCGCCTGGAAGCTGGATGTTTTGCGTCAACTCCGGTGTCGGCCCGGCAGTGTGAGCATCCTCTCACGTCAGCTTTCAGACGCATGACCGTCCCGGCGACTGGGAAGGCCTTGTATGACGGATCCAGCGTCGAAGGGAGACCAACATGACTACTGCACTGATCATTGTTTGCATCGTGGCGTGCGCCGGCATCGTTCTGGCGATCGTCGGACATCTCGGTGTGGCCGTGGCCCACGATGTCCGGTGGCGCGATCGGATCGACCGCCATCACCGGGCTCGCCGGACCAGGCGGCACCGGGTCACGACCTAGCCCCCGGCGCCGCAGGCGCCGGAGCTGACCGGCCCGGGATTCCGGGTCGGCGCACATTTCCAGGGCTGTTGTGGAGGGCCCCGCGCGCTGCGGCGCCGGCGCCCTCTGCGACCCCGCCCTCCGGCGCTCGGTAGTGATACCTTGCGCGCTACATAACTGCCGAGTCGCCGAGCCATCCGTGGCCGGCGAGCGGAGAACCCAAAGCGATCTTTGATCGCCGGGGCGAATCGCCAGGATTTCCTGGAGTAGCGCGTAAGCGCGAGCCCGTCAGCTAACTCCGTAGGCAGACGTCGAAGAGCGAACGGAGGGTCGGAGCAGTCGTGCGGGATCTCGCTAGCGCTGATGTGTGGCAGGAATCGCTGGAGCGTTCGCGTTCGAGACGCTCGGCGGGGTCGGAAACGCCGGTCTCACCTGCCCCTCGTCGCCAGGCTTCGCGGTCCAGGACCGCTTGGCGTCGCTCCAGGCTCAGCCTGGGAACGGCTTGCCTGGTCGTGACCATGCTGGTCGTCGCCGTCGGAGCCGGCCTGGCCGGCGGTGCCCGCCGGACCTCGGCCACCTGGAGGAACGCGGCCAGATCTCGCTCCAGGCTGGTGATCGGAAACCGCCAGGCGTTCGCCCCGGGCAGTACCGCCAAGGCTCACGGGTGCCAGCCCACCGCCGCCACCAGCGGTTACGTCAACCCACTCGCCCAGGCGACGCTGATCAGCGAGCGGATCGACATGGGCGTCGACTATGCGGGTACCGGCCGTCTGCTGGCCCTGGGCGCCGGGCGGATCACATACGTCGGTACCTCCGGGACCGGCTGGCCGGGAGCCTTCGTCGAGTACCGGCTGCTGAACGGCCCCGATGCCGGCTGCTTCGTGTACTACGCCGAAGGTGTGCGGCCGGCGTCCTGGCTGCACGTGGGCGAGACGGTTCACGCCGGCCAGGGGATCGCGTACGTCATCCCGGGTTGGGACACCGGCATGGAGATCGGCTGGGGCGCGGGGCGCAGCACGCGAACGTATGCCCAGCTCAGCGGGACCTGGACCCCGAGCGAGGACGCCGAGGACGTGGCCACTCGTGCCGGCAGGAGCTTTTCGGCGCTGATCGCCGATCTCGGCGGACCCCCCGGAAAGGTCGAGCACTAAACCACCCTGCCCCGGCGCCGACTACGCTGAGCGACGTGCAGGAGACAGACGCTCCGGGGCCACCGGCGCAACCGAGCAACGTGGACACGGGACCGCAGGCCGGGAAGGACTCGGCCGCGCTGGGACCTTCGCTTCCTCTGCCGGACCGAGAGGCGGTCCTGGAGCACGCCACCGATCTGATCCTCGCCGCCTGGAAGAGCTTTGACCACGCCCGGCCTGGCCAGCCGTTGCCCACCGAGCGCCACCACCGGCTCCTGAGACAACCGCTCCCGGAGGAGCCGGAGGAACCGAGGGCCGCCCTGGATTCCGCGGCCGATGTGCTCGACGTGTCACTGGCTCAGGCCCGGCCTCGGTACTTCGCCTACATCGGATCGTCCGGCCTGGAGATCAGTGTCCTCGGCGACGCCCTGATGGCCAGCCACGACGTCAACGTCGCGGTGAGCAGCGGCGCGGCCGACCTGCTGGAGGCCCAGACCGTCCGCTGGGTGGGCCAGTTCGTCGGCTTCAGCTCCGAGGCCAAGGGCCTGATGGCCGCAGGCGGAACTATCTCCAACCTGACGGCGCTGACCGCCGCCCGCGAACACGCGCTGCCGGGCGCGCGCCTGGACGGAACGGGCGGCGCCCGCCTCGCGATCTACTGCTCCGAGGAGGCCCACTACTCGGTCAGGCGCGCGGCTGAGGTGCTCGGCATCGGAGCCCACAACGTCCGCAGCATCCCGATCGACGAGGACCGGCGCATGCGCAGCGAGCTCTGCGCGGCGGCGATCGACCAGGATCTGGCCGACGGAGTCACGCCAGTCGCCGTGGTGGCCACGGCCGGGACGACGCTGACCGGGGCTGTCGATGATCTGAACCGGTTGGCCGACATCTGCACCGAGCGCGATGTGTGGCTCCATGTCGACGGCGCCTACGGGCTTCCAGCGGCCGCGACCAGATACGGCGAGCGCTTTCACGGCCTCTCACGCGCACATTCGGCCACGGTGGACGCCCACAAGTGGCTGTACGTGCCCAAGTCCTGCAGCGTTCTGCTGGTCCATGACGCCACCGCGCTGGAAAACGCCTTCTCCCACTACGAGGGCTACATCCCGCACGGGGAGGAGTTGCACGCCGTCGACCGGACGCTGGAGTACTCACGTCCGCTCAGCGCACTGAAGCTGTGGCTGGCCTTCCGCGTGCACGGCGCCACGGGAATCCGGACCGCGATCGAGCGCAACCTGGACGAGGCGCGGTTTCTGGCCGGCCTGCTGGGCGACGACCCTCGCTTCGAGATCCTGGCCGAGCCGCCGCTTTCGGTCGTCTGCTTCCGGCGAGTGCTGCCCGACCCGGCGGCCGAGGACGCGCACAACCAGGCCCTGGCCGCCGCCGTGGCCCGGGATGGCCGGATCCTGATCGCGCCCGCCCAAGCCGACGGCCACCTCTGGCTGCGGGCGTGCCTGGTCAATCACCGCACGTCCGAGGAGGACGTCCGAGCCATCCCCGAAGTGGTGGGTGAGGTCTCGGACATCCTGCTCGCCCAGTCGGGTGGGGGTTAGGTCAGTCCCGTCCCCGACGTCTCGGCGGGCGTGTAGTCGAGCGTCTCATCCAGCGCCGGCACACCGTGGTGCTGCTCGGCGTGCTGCGCGGCCCCGGCCACCCGGCGGGGACGCGCCAGCTGCAGATAGGCAAACCAGATCACCACCAGCCCGGCTGCCACGCCGGCGAAGATGATGCCCCGATTGTTGGGATATGTCGGGAACGGATGCAGCGACCCGTAGTACGCCAGCACCGGCGTCGCCAGAGCAGCCACAGCCAGAACCAGACGCCAGACCCGTTTCAGTCCGGTGCTGCTGCGCCAGATCAACAGGACCGCGGCAAGTGCCAGCAGGCCGTATACGGCCTCGATCAGGAATGATCCCGCGGCGGCGCTGATCGAGAAGGCCTCGATGTTGTTGGGCAGCTTGGCCGCGGCACCGTAGGTGGTAGAACCGCCGAACAGCAGCGCCGCGACGCCCGCCGCCAGGATGATCAGGTTGCCGCCGAGCGGCGTGTTGCGCTTGCTGGTCCGTGCCACGAACGACGGCAGCAGTCCGTCCCGCGCCAGCGCGAAGAACACCCGTGAGCCGGTCACCACGAAGGCGATCGCCACCGAGATCGAGTCGAGCAGCACGACCAGGTCGATCAGCGTCGAGAGCCCGCTGCCCACGTAGCGCTGGGCCAGGGCACCCATCGGGGAGGGATCCGACGGCCACGCCGTGGCCGCACCTTTGACGCCGAAGCCGATCGCTGCCGCGTAGGTGACCAGCAGATAGAACAGCCCGGCCAGGGCAACGTGCCGATCAGGGCGATCGGGATCGAGCGGTGCGGATCGTGTGCCTCCTCGCCGATCGACGCTGCCGCCTCGAAGCCGATGAACAGCGTGACGGCGAACAGGATCCCATGGAACACGCCGTTGGTCGAGCTGTGGCTGGTGGTGAACACGGACAGCGTGTTACCGGCAGTCGCCGCCCTGGACGATGATCGCCACGGCCAGGATCAGGAACGGGATCACCGAGACCGCGGCCAGTGCCAGCACGCCACGGATCGCCAGGCGCGGACACCGAGATGGTTCAGTCCGACCGCTATGACCAGCGCTATCGCGCCCCAGATCCACCAGGTGACATCGAAGTGCAGATGCGTCTGAAAGAAGCTCTCAGCCAGGAAGCCGTTGGCGATGAACACGCCGCCGCCGCCCAGGAACAGCACGCCGAGCCCGTACAGGCCGGCGCCGAACACGCCGACGCTCGGGTGTGCTCCGTGAACCAGGTACTCGTAGATAGCGCCGGCGCCGGAGAACCGGCGGGCATACAGCGAGATCACGTAGCCCAGGCAGAGCGCGCCGATCGCACCCAGCAGGACCGACAGCGGCGAGCTGAACCCCGCCACGCTGGCCACCAGTCCCGTGAGCAGACCGGCCGAGAACATCGGCCCAATCGCCAGCGACTGGCCGATTGCGTGGATCGAGGTGAGCTTTCGCTCGCCCAGGTGTCCCGTCTCCTCCATCACCTCTCCTTGGTTGAGTTCAGCGCACGCTGCCGTCGAGAATCTGCAACGTCTTCAGGTCCGAATAGAAGTCCAGCGCGTAGTTGCCGCCCTCCCGCCCGATCCCGGAGATGCCGGCGCCTCCGAACGGTGCCGTGAGGTCACGCACCAGGAACGTGTTGACCCAGACGACGCCCGCCCGAACGGCCCGCCCGACTCGATCGGCGCGGCCCATCGAGGACGTGTAGACGATCGCCGCTGAGCCCGTACTGCGTGGAGTTGGCCAGCGCCACGGCCTCGTCCTCGTCGGCGAAGGTCTGGAAGGTGAGCACCGGGCCGAACACCTCCCGCTGGACGATCTCCGCCTCGTTTGACAGCGGCTCGAACAGCGTCGGCTCAAAGAACAGCGGGCCGACTCGAGGCGATGCCCGCCGCGCAGCAGGTGGTGGCCTTCGGCCCTGGCGCGCTCGACGAAGCCCTCGACCCGGGCCAGGTGATCGGGATGGATCAGCGGCGAGATGGTTGTGTCGTCGTCGGCCGGGTCGCCCAGCACCTGCCGGTCGGCTGCGGCATGGAAGCGCTCCAGGAACTCCTCGCGGATGCTCTCCTGGACCAGCAGGCGGGTACCCGCCAGACACACCTGACCGGCATCGTCGTACTGGCCGGCGGCCTTCTGCGGCCGCCGCCTCGAGGTCGGCGTCCGCGAACACGATCAGCGGGCCCTTGCCGCCCAGCTCGCCCGTGAACGGGACGAGGTTCTGAGCGGCCGAGACGCCGATCTGGCGGGCCGCCTCGGGCGAGCCCGTGAACGACACGCGCCGGATCAGCGGGTGGGATACGAGCGCTGCGCCGGCCTCCTCGCCGATTCCCTGGATGACGTTGAACACGCCCGGCGGGAACCCGGCCTCGTCGCTCAACTCGGCCAGCAGCGAGCAGGACAGCGGCGACCACTCGGCCGGCTTGAGCACGACCGGGCACCCTGCGGCGAGCGCCGGCGCCACCTTCCAGGTTGACAGCATGAACGGGGCGTTCCACGGGGTGATCACCGCCGCCGGCCCGGCCGGCATGCGCTGGACTCGATTCCAGGTCCCGTTCGAATGCCAGTCGCGCTCCTCGTAGGAGACACACAGGTCGGCGTAGTTACGGAAGTTGCGGGCGCCTCGGTGGATCACCCGGGCGCGGAGCGAGCGCAACAGCATCGCCATGTCGGCTGACTCGACGAGCGCCAGACGCTCGACGTTCTGGTCGATCAGATCGGCCAGGCGGTGCAGGTACGGCGCCCGGCCTGTGGGGCCGAGCGCCGCCCAGGCGGGGAACGCGTCTGCCGCCGCGCGGACGGCCCGGTCGACGTCGTCCGCGTCGGCCCGCGCCACCTCGGCCAGAACCGATTGATCGACCGGCGAGATCGTCGGGAAGCGCCGGGCGCTGGCGACCCGCTGTCCACCGATGAAGTGATCGGGCGAGACCTCGACGCCGGCCACCACGCTCTCATATCTCCCTCACGGTCTCGAGGTCATCGACCGTGTAGGCGAATGTGAAGCGGTAGCCGCGGGACACGCTCACAGGCGACAGAAGCGTGTGCTCCTCGCCGGGCGCGTCGAACAGTTCGAGCGCGGCCGGTCCCTCCCAGATCTCCGACACCGACCGGTCGCGGCTGCGAGAGCGGACGAGCTCGTGTACCTGGGGGTCGTCGTGGCGCCCGGCGGCCAGGCGAGGGAAGTGGCGCACGTTGACGATCGGCGGAGCGGTGTGGAGCGAGCCGCTCTCACTGGGCTGTTCCAGGGTGATCCGGGCCTGGGAGATCTGGCGCCCGCGGGCCGAGCAGGTGCCGCCGAACCGTGACCCGGGCTTGATCCCGGGAGCCGCGCGGCATTCGAGCGCGTACGCGCGCGTCATCCACACCTCACCGAGCTTCTTGGGGAACCCCTGGATCCAGCCGCGGGCCAGCGCGAAGTCCTGATCGACCCAGATGAACGGACAGGTGGTCACCTCTTCGCCGTCGAGCATGGCGTTGACGACGATGTAGAACTCGCGGTAGTGGCCGCGGACCGGGTCGAGCAGCTCCTCGCCAGCGTCCGAACACGATTGCCAGTCGGCGTAGACCGCGGCGCAGCGGCCGGCATCGGCGTGCGGCGCCAACCCCTCGGGCAGCAGCGAGGCCGCCGCCTCTGGGTCGGCGTGGAAATCAACGACCAGGAAGTCGGCCACGTAGTGCCACGGCGGCGGCGGCACGAGACTGGCCGCTCCGGTCGGCGTGCGGGGGATCGTGTAACCGCGCAGGCTCACAGTGGCACCCCCAGCATCTCCAGGGACTCCCGTTCGGACTCCACCGCCCGGTCGTCGAAGCGGAAGTAGGAGCGCGGCGGCAGCAGGCCCCAGGTGTTGGACGAGTACCGGTTGTCCGGCCAGTGACGCGGTTCGTGGTCGGCCTGCAGCTGCTCCATGTCGCAGTACAGCTCGACGAAGCACTCCTCCTCCACGATCCGTACGTACGAGGCGATGTTCCCTCCGATGCCGTGGCGCACCGGGCCCCAGCCGAGCCAGCGCCCGTGGCGACCGAGATGATCAAGCGCCATCCGCATCTGCCCGATGTCGACCACGTCGAAGGCCAGGTGGTGGAAGTGGGCCGCATCCTTTTCGACCAGCGCCATCACGTGGTGGTCGGTGCCCGTGTGCAGCCACACCCCCCCGTCGCCCAGCCAGTCGGCGACCCGCATGCCGAGCACCTCGGAGTAGAACGCCAGCTGTTTCTGAAGAGCAGCGGTGAGGAAGTTCACGTGCCCCAGCTTCCGGGGATGGCCCGCGACCGTCCCCGCCGGCGGGCGGGCATGGGGGACCAGGCGCGAGGCCGGCTCCCGGTACGGCATGAGCTGGAGCCGGTTGCCGTCTGGATCGCTCGTCCACAGCGCTTCGCTCTCTTCGACGCCGCCGGGCAGCCGAGCCGCCGCGTCCTGGAGTGAGCAATCGCGCGCCAATTCCCAGCCGACGTGATGCAGGCCCGGTGCCTGACCGGCCAGGAGCTCCAGGCAGTACGGCTCGTCGTCGCAGGACAGGGCGACACGGTCGGCGCTGCGCTCGCGCACCGTCAAACCGAACTGCTCGGCCCAGCGCCCTGCGGCCGACTCCAGATCGCCGACCCCGAGCGCCACGTGATCCAGACGGCCGATCATGCCGGGAGCACCCGGACCGGCATCCGCTTGATGCCGTTGAAGAAGTTCGAGCGCAACCGCTCCGGCGGCGCTGTCAGCTCAATCTCCAGATCCCGGGACAGCAATTCCTCGAAGGTGATCCGGATCTCCATCTTGGCCAGGTGGGCACCCAGGCAGTGGTGCACGCCACCCGGGCCGAAGGTCATGTGCGGGTTGGGAGTCCGGCCGACGTCGAAACGGTCGGGCTCGTCGAACACCGATTCGTCCCGGTTGCCCGACACGAACCAGGTGGTGATCTTGTCGCCGGTCGATATCGCTTTGCCCCCCAGCTCGGTGTCGGTCGCCGCGGTACGGCGGAAGTGGTGCACCGGAGTGGCCCAGCGGAGCATCTCCTCGGTCGCCGTCTTGCCGAGCCCTTCCGGATCGGAGCGCAGCCGCTCCATCTGGTCAGGATGCTCCAGGAGTGCCAGCAACCCGTGGCTGATCGTGTGACGCGTCGTCTCATTGCCGGCCGTGGCGAGCAACACGAAGTAGACATCGAGCTCGCGCTGGCTCAGGCCCGCCTCCACCAGCTGGGTCATGATGTCGTCCCGCGGCTCCTGGCGCCGCTCCTCGTACAGACGGCGCCCGAACGCGAACATCTCGAGGGCGGCGGGGCTCGAGAAAGGGAGATGGCGGTGAGCATCGTCATCTCCGTCATGGGCGTACTCGGGATCGGCATTGCCGAGCAGGCGGTCGCCGATCTCGATGATCTCCCGCCGCTCGGACTGGGGCACGCCGAGGATGTCGGCAAACACCTGCATCGGGATCTCCGAAGCGATCTCGGCGACGAAATCGAACTCCTGCTTGGGCAGCGCCTCGGCCAGGACTTGCCGCGTCACCTTGCGAACCTGGTCCTCCCACACCAGCACCGCCCGGGGGGTGAAGCGCCGGTTGACGATCGCCCGCAGCTCGTCATGACGCGGCGGGTCCATGTCGATCATCGCCTTGCGCGCCTCGATGTACTCCGGCTCCAGGTCCTCCAGCGATGTGCCGCCGATCTCCGAGGAGAACACGTGCGGGGTGCGGTGCACGGTCCGGATGTCGTCGTAACGGGTGACCGCCCAGAAGCCGCGCCCGTCTGGCTCGGGATTCCAGTGGACCGGATCCTGACGGCGCAGGGCGGCGAAGGCGTCGTAGGGGACCGCCTCGACGAACGCGTCGTGGTCGGAGAGATCGATGAATTCGGTGGTCTGGTTCATGGCGTCCC
>CAVUTV010000016.1:0-6833 GCA_963744525.1 uncultured Solirubrobacterales bacterium
CCTTGTCAAACCAGCTGCACAGATGTCAGCCCGCGGCGCTCGACGACTGCGTCCATCGCGCACCCGGCGGTACGACAAACCTGCAGAACAGACCCCAGCACAGCCGCTCGGCGGGCTCGCGGATCGAGCGCTTGCCGGACGGCACCGGTAGTCAAAGGCCGGTCAGAACCGTCGTGGGCCGTCGGCCAGGATTTTCGACGCACTATCAAGATCGAGGAAGGCCGTTCATGGCCGGTGGAAAACCCAACATCCTGGTCATCTGGGGCGACGACATCGGGATCACCAACCTGAGCTGCTACAGCGACGGCCTGATGGGCTACCGCACGCCCGAACATCGACCGGATCGCCAGCGAGGGCATGCGGTTCACCGACTCCTACGGCGAGCAGAGCTGCACGGCGGGGCGGGCGTCGTTCATCACCGGGCAGAGCGTGTATCGCACCGGCCTGAGCAAGGTCGGGATGCCCGGCGCCGACGTCGGCCTGCAGGCCGAGGATCCGACGATCGCCGAACTGCTGAAGCCGCTCGGTTACGCGACCGGGCAGTTCGGCAAGAACCACCTCGGCGACCTGAACAAGTACCTGCCGACTGTGCACGGGTTCGACGAGTTCTTCGGCAACCTCTACCACCTCAACGCCGAGGAGGAGCCGGAGACTGCCCGACTATCCCGACCGCAGGAGGAGTTCCCCGCTGTCAACGAGCCGTTCGTGCCGCGCGGCGTCATGCACTCGCTGGGCGACCGATGAGGACGACCGACGACGGTCGAGACCGGTACGGGCGCGGTCGGCAAGCAGCGCATCGAGGACACCGGCCCGCTGACCAAGAAGCGGATGGAGACGATCGACGACGAGACCACCGCGGCGCGTCGACTTCATCAAGCGCCAACACGACGGCGGGACCCCGTTCTTCGTCTGGATGAACACCACCCATATGCACCTGCGCACCCACACCAAGCCCGAGAGCCTCGGCCAGGCCGGCCGCTGGCAGTCGCCGTACCACGACACGATGATCGACCACGACAAGAACGTCGGCGCAGCTGCTCGACGCGCTCGACGAGCTCGGGCTCGCCGAGAACACGATCGTCATCTACAGCACCGACAACGGCCCGCACATGAACACCTGGCCCGACGGCGGGACGACGCCGTTCCGCAGCGAGAAGAACACCAACTGGGAGGGCGCGTTCCGGGTTCCGGAGATGATCCGCTGGCCGGGCAAGATCCCGGCGGGCAGCGGTCTCCAACGAGATCGTCCAGCACCACGACTGGCTGCCGACGTTCCTGGCCGCGGCCGGCGAGCCCGACATCGTCGAGAAGCTCAAGGCCGGGCACACAGGTCGGCGACAAGACCTTCAAGGTCCACATCGACGGCTACAACCTGCTGCCGTATCTGACCGGCGAGGTCGACAAGAGCCCGCGCAAGGGCTTGATCTACTTCTCCGACGACGGCGACGTGCTCGGCATCCGGTTCGACAACTGGAAGGTCGTGTTCATGGAGCAGCGCGTGCCAGGGCACGCTGCAGATCTGGGCCGAGCCGTTCATCGCGCTGCGCGTGCCGAAGCTGTACAATCTGCGCACCGACCCGTTCGAGCGCGCCGACATCACCTCGAACACCTATTAGGACTGGTTCATTGGACCGGGTGCTATCTCGTGCTCTACGGAACGGCGATCGTCACGCAATTCCTCGAGACGTTCAAGAAATTTCCGCCGCGGCAGGAAGCGGCGACGTTCACCATCAACCACGCGGTCGACGAGCTCAATGAGTTCCTGGCTTCGCGTGGCGGGTGAGAGTGTGGGCGGATCTGCCGTCCTGGAGGGACAGGGCCGACGAAGTCGGCGATCGTCGACTTCGTTGAGCGTGTCACGTCCGAAGACGACCCGATCATGTTTCGCGCGAGGCCCGTATCGCCGTCTTCGACAATGACGGCACGCTGTGGTGCGAGAAGCCGATGTACATCCAGCTTGACTTCTTGGTACGCCGGTTCGCCGAACAGGCGCAGGCGACCGGCCCTGCGCACAAAGCAGCCCTACAGGGGGCCTACGAGCGTGACCTGAACTGGCTCGGCGAGGCAGTGACCAAACACGACCAAGGTGACGACGCAGACTTGCGAAGCTGTTGGCGGCGGTGCTGGCGCGAATGACGCGATCACCGTCGAGGAGCATCGGCGCGGGTGCCGCGTTCTTCGCCGACGCGATGCATCCGACCTTGGGGCGGCCGTACACGTCGTGCGGCTATCAGCCCATGGTGGAACTGCTGCGCTACCTCGAGGCCAACGGTTTCACCGACCTACATCGTCTCCGGCGGTGGGCGTGACTTCCTGCGGCCGGTCGGCGCGCTCGCTCTACGGGATTCCACCCGAGCGGGTCGTGGGCAGCTCGGTAGGCCTGCACTACAGCGACGCGACAGCTCTACACGAGCCGCAGACGGAGTTCCTCGACGAGGGCCCGGAAAGCCGGTGCGGATGTGGAGCCGCGTCGGGCGGCCGGCCCATCCTGGCCGCGGCAACTCGAACGGCGATATTGCGATGTTGGAGTACACCGGCACCCCGGCGACGCCGTCACTGCGACTACTGGTCGTGCACGATGACGCCGACCGCGAATTCGACTACGCCGCAGGCGCCGAGAAGGCCCTCGACGCGGGCCGAGCAGTATGACTGGACAGTGGTCAGCATGAGAAAGGACTGGACGGCCGTATTCGATGTGAGGATCTGCTCCCGGATTCCGCCGCAGACCGCGGTTCTGGGATCTGATCAGCACTACCCCGAGGAAGCCCCCGCCCACCGGGTCAGCGTCGAAGGGTTCCGGATCGCAGGCCCACCCCGTCACCAACGCAGAGTTCGCCGAATTCGTCGCTGCCACTGGTATGTCACCGTCGCCGAGCGGCCGCTGGACCCAGCCGACTACCCCGGCGCCCCAAAAGAGAACCTGCGACCGGGGTCGATGGTATTCACCCGCACCCGCGGCCCGGTGGACCTGCGTCACCTGAGCCAGTGGTGGACATGGACAACCGGAGCGTCGTGGCGGCATCCCGCCGGGCCACGCTCATCGATCGCCGGCGCGCCGACCATCCGGTCGTCCACGTCGCGTATGAGGACGCCGCAGGCATACGCGACTTGGGCCGGGCGGTCGCTGCCAACCGAGGCGGAGTGGGAGACTGCCGCTCGCGGCGGCCTCAGCCACATGAACTACACGTGGGGCGACGATCTCGAGCGGCCGGGACAGCGGCTGGCCAACTACTGGCACGGCGGTTCCCGTGGCGCCCGAGCCCGGCTACGGCCGCACCACCCCGGTCGGCAGCTTCCCGCCAAACCGCTACGGCCTGTTCGATATGGCGGGCAACGTCTGGGAATGGACAAGTGACTGGTATGCCAACACCCGCACCGCCGACCCATGTTGCGAGGCGGACAGCTCTGACACGACCCAGGCGGGATTGCGGATCCCACGCAAAGTTATCAAGGGCGGCTCGTTCCTTTGCGCCGACTGCTATTGCCGGCGCTACCGGCCCGCTGCCCGCAGACCACAGCCGATCGATACCGGCATGAGCCACATCGGATTCCGGTGTGCTGTCCGGCCAATTTAGCCATTTCCCTCAGCAGCGGTTTGAGCTGTTGGGATCAATAGCCGTTCGCAATGAGCACTCCAAGTTCCGGGAAGGGAGCACACGCATGCTGCTGTCGGGCCATACCACGGACTGTGCCACCGACAAGACTAATGAAGACTAGATAATGTTCTGATGAAACAGGACAACCGGACCAGATCGGTCACTGCATCGGGCGAATGATGTGAATCAGCACGCGGATTGACGCCGACGATGTTTTCGGCGGCTGTCCCGATGTCACGGCCGGGTTGGGCGCCCGATTTCGGGGCTGCTGTAACGAAGGTGGCGACCGCAATCAGCAATGGCGAGCGAGTCGTCCTGAGAGGCGGTAACTAGCAAGATCGAGGCGGCCGCTGGATCGGAATAGTAATTCGGGGGCGCTTCGCCTTAAGGCGATACCGCTGTGGAGCCCCTTACAGTGCGAGCGGCTCGGCACGCCGCCGCCAAAATCCCGGATGACCAGCATGGCAGCCGGGATCTCGGCCCTATAAACGATGAATAAGACGGTGACTCGGCACCGATAATCTTGAAAATAGGCTCTGACGTGGGGCGGGCGGGGCTCGAACCCGCGACCTACGGATTATGAGAACGACTGAGCTGGGGTTTTAGAATTTGCGGTAGTTAACGGCAGCTAGGAGTTGGTGACGGTAGATATCTGCGCCCCAAGTCTTTTCGTCATTGTTGACAACTAACAAAGATGGTCGCCGACGAGTGCTCTGCGGACTGGGTGCGGACCAGGGCCGTCCAATATCCCTCAGCCGCAGAACAGTCAGTAGAAGGTGATGCCGGGCCGGATATGCGGAGTGACAACGGCGACGCCGCAGGGTATTCACTGAGTCAGTTTGACCGCGAACGCGCCAAGCTCGCGGCAGACCGCCGCGATGTCCCTACCCTCAGCCAGCGGCCGAGCTCTCGGCGCCGCTCTCCCGCAGGTAGTTGAGGGTGTAGGCCTGGCACGTCAACCCGTTGGGGTCGAGCCCGACGAGCGACAGCAAGCGCGCCCACTCGGCGGAGTCCACGAACCAGTCCCAACGAGTGATATGTCCGTCCTCGTTGATCCAGAGATAGTCGTACTCGCGCAGTTCGAACCTCGACCCGTCGGGAAACGTCCCGGCGTAGGTATCGCAGGAGGAGAAGCCCCAGTCGCCGGCTACACATTCGAATGGGCTGACGAGGCGGTAGTCCGGCATGTGCTTCCACCACATACGCCACTCCGGGGTGAGCACGTCGCCATCCGGCGCATACTTGGCCACGGCCTCCGCCACCTCGCCCGAGAACATATCGGTTATCGACTGCGGGACACCGTTGTTGAACAGCGGGCTCATCATCACGAAATCCGGTGCCATGATGTAGTTCTCGCCGAAATTGACGTGGCGGCCGCGTTCGATGGGTTTCGCATAGCCCTCCCACTTTTCGAAGGCGATCTGCTCGTGTAGCTTGACTCGATCCTGGTTCATCTCGACCCTTTCGACTAGTTCAGCTCGGCGAATCTCTTCAAATACGGCCACGCGATCTCAGGTGGAATCCCGCCGCACAGCGGGAGAGGTTGAACATCTCGCCGCCCGCGAGGCGCTGCCTCGCCTCCTCGACCGACAGGATCACGTGCGACGACGCCGTGTGGCGGAGTTCATCGATGGTCTTCGCGGTGGTGATGTTGGCCGACACCTGGTTGTCGGGGTTCCATTCCGAATAGGCCATCGCGTCGTGAAGGAGGTACTGGCCGATCTCGTCCCAGGCGGCATCGACATCCTCGGCTACGAAGCAGTTCGCCACGGTGTCTCGTTCGGGTATGAGCGCGAAGCCGGGCTCGAAACCATTGTCGCGGCAGGCCTTCTCGTAGGCCTCCTGCATACCCGGCACCCCACCGTTGGCGAGCAGGCCGAGCCCGTTGCGTCCCGCACGCCGCGCCGCGGCAAGGCTCGAACCGCCCCAACTCATCATCGGGACCTTCCGGCAATCGCGGGCGCGGAGTCACCTTCATCCGCCGGCCACCATGTTCGACCTCTTCGCCGGCCAACAGCCGGCGCAGCAGGCCGAGCTTCTCGTCGGCAATGCGGCCGCGATCGGACATGGACAGTCCGAAGTGGGCGTATTCCTCAGCGCGGTAGCCGATCCCGAAGACGTAGGTGGCCCGGCCCGCACTGATGTGGTCCAGCACGGAGATGTCCTCCGCCAGGCGCGCCACGTCGTAGAGCGGGAGGAGAATCACCAGGTTCAGCATCAGCTGCTCGGTGCGTGCGGCGATGGCCGCGCCGAGCAGTAGCGGCGACGGGAGATAACCGTCGTCGGCGCAGTGGTGTTCACACAGGACTGCGGCGACGCAGCCACGGGTCTCGGCCCACGCCGACATCTCACTTGCTGCGGCGTACAAGTCGGTTGGCGGTCCACCTATCGCAGGCGCTCGCATGTCGAATCGAAGAGTGAACATCGTGGTGTCTAACTCCCCTGGCGCGCGTCGGTACCCATGACTTCGCTACTGATTTGCATGATCAGCCGAACGACCTCGTTGCGCGATAAGGACTTGAAAAGTTCAAGACCCATGCGGACGTCATCGCCGGTGGCGATCGTCGGTCCATTGCCGAGGTTGGCGAAGGCTTCGTCCACCACGCTCGCGGCGGTGACCGCGCCCTCGGGGATCTCGTCGAGCGATGCGAGGCGTCCGCGCTCGAATTCCAACTGGCGCAACGCCGGTGTGTCGGTCATTCCCAGTACCAGGCCGAGCACGTCAACGCCCTTGTCCTGCAACTCGACCCAAAGCCTTCGGTGAACACCATGTCGAACGCCTTCGTTCCTCCGTAGGTCACCATGTTTCGACCGCCGGCCAGCGCGGCTCCCGACGTGAAGTTCACGATGCCGCCCCTGCCCCGCTCGACCATGGGCCTGCGAAGTGGTGGCACAGCCTCATCAGTACCAGGCAGTTACGTTGCAGCAGGGCTTCTGCTGCCGATATCGGGTTGGCTAGGAAGGGTTGGTAATTCGGGTCACCGCCTGCGCAGTACACCAGCATGCCGACCTGGAGATCAGCGGTGGCATCGACGATGTTCTGCGATGCATCAGCGTCGGTCGGGTCGACGGACAGCGTCCGGGTATCGGCGTCGGTGCGCTCGCGAATGCCGGGGGCCACCTCGTCGAGCACGTGTTGGCGACGGGCAACAAGCACGACGTTCAGACCCTCATGTGCAAGTAGCTCGGCGAACTGGGACCCGACGCCGTTGGAAGCGCCGACGACGAGCGCCCACG
>CAVUTV010000017.1:0-170645 GCA_963744525.1 uncultured Solirubrobacterales bacterium
CTATCGCGAGGACGGTCCGGCGACCAGCGACGATGCGCTGGTCGCGGCCTGGCTGAGCTCCACCCTCTGGGGACGTGGCGAGGTAGACGAGGCAGAAGGGTGGCCGAGGTCGCCCTCCGCCGGGCGGAGGCTAGCGGCGACCCTGCGGCGCGCCGCCGCGCACGTGGCCGCCGCTCTCGCTGCGGCCAGCCGGGAGAGCGCGAACGGAATGAGCGCCATTACCGTCTCGCACTGAGCGCGGCGGCCAGCGCCGGGGATTCGGTTCAGCTGGCCCGGATCCACGCGAACCTGAGCTCGAGGGCCGCCGAGGAGGGGGACTAGCCGGCGCGATCAGGGAGGCCGACCTGGCGATCAGCGCAGGCGCGGGACACAACCTGTTCAGCGCGCTGGCGATGTCCAACAAAGCCGAGGCGCTCATGCACAGGGGCGAGCTCGAGGAAGCACGTGCGCTGCTCTCGAGGCGATCGAGATGTTCACGGACCTCGGCTCGCTGCTGGTGTGCGCCCCGTACACGCGAGCTTGGGGCGCTGGACGCCGAGCGCGGCGACTTCGACGCGGGCGCGCACATCGCTGGAGCGGGCGGTCGCCTGGCGCAGGAGGCCGACGATGTTCATGCGCTGGTGTTCGCGCTGGCTGGCCTCGCGGCCATCCTCGCCGACGACGATCCTGACACCGCCCGCCGGTACGCGACCGAGGCCGCGAGGCGGGCGACGAGCCTCGAGCGCGCCCATGCGCTCTGCACGTGGTCATGGGTGGAGCTGGCCTCCGGGAACCGTGAGGAGGCGACGAGGCTGGCCATCGGAGGCGCAGGCCGAGGCCCGTCGCACCGGCGACAACCCGTCGCTCGCGCCAGAGCCTCGAGTTGCGCGGCGCCGCGTGCCGGCCCACCGACCAGGCGCGGCTCGAGGCGGCGACCGAGCTGTGGCGGGAGGTGGGCGATCCGATCGCGACCAGCGCGCGGAGCTGATGCTGGCGGCGTGCCGCGGCGACGTCCAAGCGCGTCGATGAGCTTCGCGAGGAGCTGTCGCGCCGCGGCGTGCAGCCCGAGTTCGGCGTCGCCTCGACTGCTGATCGCTCGCGACCAGCAGCGGCGGAGCTGGGGGTCACGACGCTCGGACGGTTCGCGGTCCCGCGGGCGGGGCAGCCGATCCCGCGCCGCGTGGCAATCGCGCAAGGCGCGCGACCTGCTGAAGATGCTCGCCGCCCGCCGGGGCCGGCCGCTCACGCGGGATGCCGCCGCGGAGGCGCTGTGGCCGGGCGAGGACCCCGGACCTCTGCCGAACCGGTCTGTCGGTGGCGCTGAGCACGCTGCGGAAGGTCCTCGATCCGGAGCGCGCTCACCCGCCGACCACTTCATCGCCGCGGACAGCCAGTCGCTGGCGCTGCGCGTCGAGCACGTCAGCTCGACGTTGTCGAGTTCCTCGAGGCCGCCGGCGCAGGCGTCGGCCCTGGCGTCGGAAGGCGACTGGCCGGCGGCCGAGGACAAGCTGCGGGAGGCCGAGCAGCTCTACACGGGAGACTTCCTGGAGGAGGACCTGTACGAGGACTGGGCCGTCGACTGCCGCGAGGAGGCGCGGTCTGCGGCCCAGGAGGTCTCGCGACTACTGGCGCGCGCGGCCGTCCGGCGCGACGACGACGAGGACGCCACCCGGTACCTGCGGCGCCTGCTCGAACGCGACCCGTACGACGGCGATGCGTGGACTGCGTTCCTGGGGGCGCTCCTGCGGCTGCGCCGCTACGGCGAGGCGCGCCGCCAGCACACCGTCTATCCCGCCGGATGGCAGAGCTGGGGATCTCCCCCATGCCGCTGGCGCGCACGTCGACGCCCGACCTTAAGACCGCACTAAGGCCACTCGAAGGCCCGGTGCCGAAGATGCCCGGCCATGGACACGTTCGTCGTCCGGGTGTACAGATCGGGACAGCGACGCATCGCCCGGCGATGAACGGCTAAGGGGAGTCGTGGAGGACATCTCGACAGGGTTCCAAGCCACGTTCCAGAACAAGCGAGAGCTGCTGTCGATCCTGCAGGGGGCGAGGGACGAGAAGTTCGGGGTGTCGCCGGGCAGCGCGGAGGCACCGGGCGGGCCCCGGGCTGAATCCATCGAGGTCGGGGCGAGGACCAACGGCACTGACAGCTACTATAGGGAGGGGCAAAATGAACCTGCAAAACGTAAACGGAATGAGCTGATCCTCGGCGGCGTCGCGCTGCTGCTGGTCATCGATCTCCTGTTCCTGCCGTGGTTCGACATCGGGATCGGTCCGTTCTCGGTCACGAGCACGGCCACCGGCGCGCCAGACGGATGGCTCGGCATCCTGGCGGTCCTGGCGGCCTGGCACTGCTCGCAGATCTCGGGATCGAACGGCTCTCGCCGGAGACGAGAGTGCCGGCGATCGGCTCCAGCCGGACGATGACGCGGCTGGCGCTCGCCGGAGCCTGGCGCTGTTCGTGGCGCTCAAGTTCCTGTTCCACATCCATTTCAGCCTGTTCGGGTTCGGCTTCTGGGCCGCCGTCGTGCTGACCGCCGCGCTCGTGTTCCTGACCGTCAGGGCGCACGGTGCCGCGGCACCGGTCATCTCTCATCCCGGCTCATCGGCGGGAGCCGTCCCGCCGACCCACTGAACCGCCCCAGCCATGTCAGCCAAGGAGACAACTCTCATGAATTCACCATCGTTCATCACCCGGGCCGCGCCGGCCCGGCACACCTCCCGCAGGTCGGCTGTGGGGTTGGGGGCCGTGCTGTCGGCGGCCGCGCTGATCGTGGCCGGTTGCGGCTCGAGCAGCCCGTCGACCACGAAGACCTCCGCACCGTCGACCCACACCACGGTGGCCAAGAAAACAACCCACACGACCACGCATGCAGCCACATCCCGCACGACGGCCGCCGGGCTCTCCGGGACGTGGACCGGCCAGTACTCCGGTGCCTACTCGGGCCACTTCACGCTGCACTGGATCCAGTCGGGATCGAAACTCACCGGAACGATCCATCTGTCATCTCCGCAGGAGACGACGGGCATCTCGGGCTCGGTGACCGGCGGGGCGATCAAGTTCGGGACGGTGAGCGGAGCCGTATACAACGGCACCGTGTCCGGCCACTCGATGTCCGGGAGCTACTCGACGCCGGCGGGCGGCGGTTCCTGGAGTGCCAACAAAGGCTGACGGTGCGACAGCAGATATGCTGTGGCTCACGTCAGATGAGGTCCTGGCGGGCGCCGTCCAGGCGGCGCCCAAACCGCCCGCAGTTGGGCTGATGGCTTCTTTTCGCCAGTAACGACAAATAACCCGCGAAAGGAGCCGCTGGTCGCCGTGCCGGTCTTGCCCAAGTCCGACCGCCGGGAGCTGGCTGCGATCTTCGCGGGCGGGGCCGCCGGCGCGCTGCTGCGCGTCGGGCTGGACCGGCGTTCCCGGCGCGCACCGGCGACTGGCCGTGGGTGACGTTCGCGATCAACATCAGCGGCGCGTTCCTGCTCGGCTACTTCGTCACCCGGCTGCAGGAGCGCCTGCCGCTGTCGACCTACCGCCGGCCGCTGCTCGGGACCGGGTTCTGCGGCGCGTACACGACGTTCTCGACGATGCAGGTCGAGATGCTGAAGATGCTCGACGCACACCGCTACGGGCTGGCCGCCGCGTACGCGCTGGCCAGCATCGCGGCCGGATACCTGGCGATCTGGGCCGCCACCGCGCTCGTGCGCCGGGCGCGGTTGATCGCGTGAGCGTCTGGCGTGTGGGTGCGCGGTGGCGGCGCTCGGCGGCGCCGGGGCGATCGCGCGCTTCTTGCTCGACGCGCGCGATCAGCGCCGGCGCTCGGCCGCGAGCTTGCCGCTCGGCACGTTCACGGTCAACATCACCGGCGCGTTTGCTGCTCGGGCTGCTCACCGGTCTCGCCGTGCAGCGGCGACGCGCTGGTCCTGGCCGGCACCGCGACGCTCGGCTCCTACACGACCTTCTCGACCTGGATGCTCGAGACGCACCGGCTGGCCGAGGAGGGCGCGTTCGCGGCTGCGCGTCGTCAACGTGCTGATCAGCCTGGCGGTCGGCGTCGGGGCGGCGGCGCTCGGCCGCGCGATCGGAGCTGCACGCATGAACGCGGACTGCCTCGAAGCTGACCACCTACTTCGGCGAGCGCGACCGGAGCCGAGCATCGGCTGCTGGCCGACGAGCTGCTCGACCTCTACGGCCGCCACAGCGTGCAGGCGAGCATCCTGCTGCGGGGCGTCGAGGGGTTCGGTCGCAAGCACCGCCTGCGCACGGACCGTCTGCTCTCGCTCTCGGAGGACCTGCCGGTGGTCTCGATCGCGGTCGATACGCAGCGAGCGGATCGAGCGTGCTGGAGCAGGTCTCGCGATCAAGCGGCGCGGGCTGATCACGCTCGAGCGCGCGCGGCTGCTGGCCGGCGAGCTCGCCCGCCCGCTCGAGCTTCCCGAGGAGCTGGCGCGAGGCGGCCAAGCTGACGGTGTATGTCGGCCGGCAGGAGCGCGTCGGCGCGCACGCCGGCGTTCGTGGCGGTCTGCGACCTGCTGCACCGCCGCGGGATCGCGGGCGCGACGGTGCTGCTCGGGGTGGACGGCACGATGCGCGCGGGCGCCGCGAGCGCGCGCGCGCTTCTTCGGCCGCAACGCCGAGGTCCCGATGATGGTCATCGCGGTCGGCGCCGGCGAGCGGCATCGCGCGCGGTCGCTGCCCGAGCTGGCCGGGATGCTGCGGCGAGCCGCTGATGACGCTGGAGCGGGTGCGCGTGTGCAAGCGGGACGGGCGAGCTGCTGGCGCGCCCGCACGAGCTGCCCGGCGACCGACGAGCACGGGCTGGCGCTGTGGCAGAAGCTGATGGTCCACACCTCGGAGGCCGCCGCGCACGAGGGTCGCCCGCTGCACCTGGAGCTGGTCCGCGCGCCTGCGCGCAGACGGACGCGGCCGGCGCCACCAGCCGTGCGCGGGATCTGGGGCTTTCATGGCGACCATCCCCCGCACGGCGACAAGCTGCTCCAGGTCCGCCGTCACGTCCCGGTCATCACGACGGTGATCGACACGCCGGAGCGGATCAGCGCAGGCGTTCGAGATCGTCGATGAGATCACCAGCGAACGCGGTCTGGTCACGACCGAGATGGTCCCCGCCTCGGCAGCACTTCTGGAAAACGGGACCCGCGGCGGCCTTCGCCTGGCCCGTCACCAGTTCTAGAGATTGCGCAGCTCAGGAGCCCTGGTCGAGCCACCGGGCAAGCTCGACGTCGAGCCACCGGCGCTGATCTCGCCACCCAGGAGTTCCCGCAACGCCTGGCGCGCGACCCCTGCCGAGGTCAGGCTGCGCCAGCGGCACCCACGGAGCCCGTGCGCCACAACGCTCACCCGCTCGTCATCCAGGCCTGTGGCCTCGAGCGGGCAGTCCGCGATCGAGAGGTCGCACACCGAGGCAAGCTCGTCCTCCAGCCACTGTCGATCCAGGGCGGCGAGGATGTGACCGGCGACCAGCTCCGGGCTGAACCGCCTCCACTCGAAGCGCTCGAGCGCGCTGGCAACCGCACCGATGCGAGGATCACTCTGCGAGACGTGCACGATGCGTAGCTGGGTCCCTGGCCTTGTAAACGGCGACCAAGCCCCGACGGCCTGCCACCGTACAGCTCGTATACCCACTCACCGGGGGTTCTATTCCCGGGTTGACTTCCGGGGCCAGGGGCTGCTAAACGGTTAGGAAGTGGCGGGCGAGAAGAAAACCGGGGCGGCGCTGGCACGCGCGCCCCAGCGGCGCTCGCCCAAACAGCTGAGCGCCACCGACGCCTCGTTCCTGCTTCAGGAGCGGGGCAACTCGCACATGCACATCGGCGGCGTGGCCGTGTTCAAGGGACAGGCACCCAACCACAAGGAGCTCCTGGCCCACGTCCAACAGCGCCTGGACCTCGTGCCCCGCTTCCGCCACAAGCTCGTGGAGCCCCCCCTGGGATTCGCCCGGCCCTGGTGGATCGACGACCCGGACTTCAACCTGGATTACCACCTTCGCCGCAGCTCGCTGCCCCGCCCTGGCGGCAAGCGCCAGCTGCAGACCCTGGTAGGGCGAATCTTCTCCCAGCGCCTGGACCGGGCCCGGCCGCTGTGGGAGATGTACCTGGTGGAAGGCTTGGAGGACGGGCGCTTTGCGCTGATCACCAAGGCCCACCACGCGCTGGTGGACGGCATCTCCGGGGTCGACCTGGCCAGCGTGATCCTCGACGTGGAACCCGAGCCGGCCGAGCGCGACAGCGACGCCGAGCCCTGGCTGCCGACGCCGGCGCCGACGCGGGCCGAGCTGCTGGCCCGCAGCGCGCTGGACGTGGTGCGCACGCCGATCGCGCTGGCTCAGGAGGCGACCTCCCAGTTCCTCTACCCGTCGCGGCTGCGCAGCCAGTGGCGGACCATGTCCCGCGCGGCCACGTCGGTGGGGTCACAGCTCCTGGATCCCGCCCCGGACCTTCCCCTCAACGGACCGATCGGACCGCACCGCCGCTTCGAGGCCCGCCACCTGAGCCTCCCCCAGGTCAGGGAAATCAAGGACGCGGCAGGTGCCACCGTCAACGACGTCGTGCTCGCCACCGTGACCGGGGCGCTGCGCGTCTGGCTGCAGTCCCGCAGCATCGACACAGAAGGTGTCGAAGTGCGTGCCCTGGTGCCGGTCAACCTCCGCGCCGACAACGAGCGCGGCCTGCTCGGCAACCGGATCGCGCTGCTCCGGGCGCCGCTGCCTGTGTACGAGGACGACCCGGCCAAGCGCCTGCAGATCGTGCGCCAGACGATGAAGGAGCTCAAACGCTCCCGCCAGCTGGCCGCCGCCCAGACGATCATCGACCTCAGCCATTTTGCGCCGCCCACGATCCTGGCCCAGGCCTCGCGGCTGAACTTCTCCACGCGACTGTTCAACCTGATCGTGACCAACGTCCCCGGCCCCCAGCTACCTCTGTACCTGCTCGGCAGCGAGCTGGAGTCGATCGCGCCGGTGGCCTTCCTGCCCAGCGATCACGCGCTGGCGATCGCGATCTTCTCCTACAACGGCATGATCAGCTTCGGGCTGCTCGGCGACTACGAGCGGATGTACGACATCGAAGCGCTGGCCGATGGGCTGGAGCTCTCGCTACAGGAGCTGGACCCGAAGCAGAGCTCCGGTAAGCGCTCCGGCGCCGGCGGGTCCAAGCGCAAGCGCCCCGCTCCGGTGGCCTAGCCCTTCCGCTGAAGGCGCGGCCTCAAAGGCCGCGCGCAAAAGAAGACAAAAGGGCGGCCGCCGCAGAAAGCGACAGCCGCCCGGTACAAGCCGTCTACCTAGTAGTAGTGGGCTCGCCCACCTACCGCCCTGCCCATCATGCCGAGCACGGCGAGAATGACTCCGACCACCAGCAGGATCACTCCGATCGTCCAGAGGATCCCGACGTGCGCGATCAGTCCGATGATCAGGAGAATAACTCCGAGCATGATCATGTTTGGAATCCCTCCTCCTCGAGCGGAAGACATCTCCGCAGATTCGACTTCCTTGATGGCGCCGTATTACCCCCGGGTGGTGCGGACCAATCGCGTTTCCCCCCGATCGTCGGGGTGATCAGCTCTTCACCGCCCGCTGCTTGCGGCGGCGACGGTTGCGCCGGCCCTCGGCGGCCAGCATCGGCTGGAGCTGGCGATGGGCGACGATCGCCGGCGCCGCCACGAGCAGGAAGTTGAACACGCGGTAGACGAGGACAGCGGCCAGCGACGGGGCCAGCGGCTCGCGGAGCCAGTACAGGGCGAAGACCATCAGCGCCTCGGTGACGCCGGCGCCTCCGAGGGGCAGCGAGCGGCGGGTGGCAGCGTAGCCGGTGCCGTAGGCGATGATCACCTTGCCGGCGCCCGGATCCAGTCCGAACATCCGCAGGGCGCCGTAGAAAGCGAAGATGTCCGCGGCCCAGTACAGGGTCGTGCCGACCCACGCCCCGGCGTACTTCCGTGGCTCGTGGACCAGGCTGTGCAGCACGCCGACGCCCTCGAGTGTCTGGGCCAGCCAGTCCTTTCGCTTCCCGCCGATGCGAGCCAGGCGCTCCGAATGGGCGCTGGCCCAGAAGGCGAGGCCCAGGCCGATCGGGACCGCCACCGCCCACGGCCAGATCAGCGACGGCATCACGTTCTCGCCGGAGATCAGGAAGTAGATCGAGACGCCGCAGGCGACCGGCGCAAGGACTGCCCATTCGAGCGTGCCCAGCGCGATCACACGGATGCGCGCGCTGCGCTCGTCTGAGTCGATCGTCTCCAGGGCCTGCTTGTCGATCCCGAAGCCACCGGCGAGCGAGAACGGACCGAATCCGGCCACCACGATGCGGGCGACCATCGGGAGGCTCATCGCCGCGTGGCCGTGCATGCAGGCGATCGACCGGTAGGCGACCATGTAGGCCGGATAGGTGAGAAGCTCAGCGACGGCGACCAGGGCCAGCCACGGGAGATCCACATCCTGGAAGGCGTGGCCGATCGCGTTGGCTCCCGTGACGTGAGCGATCAGCACCACGGCGAAGGCCGAGATCACTGTCGCCACGAGTGAGCCCACGATCGCGCGATTGACGGGGGGGTGACTCACTCGTGGCCACCATACTCGGGGCGGGTAACGGGCAGCGCAACGTCGGCTGGAAAGAGAATCTGACCGTGTCCGTTGATCTGTCAACTAGACTTTTCACATGGAAGCAACGACATCGAGCCGGCTCGAGGGTGCCGCTCTGGAGGCCTGGCGCGGTTACCTGCAGAGCCATGCCGCGATCGTCCGTGAGCTGGACGCCTCGCTGATCGCCGAGCACGGGATGACCACGCGGGATTACGAGGTGCTGCTGTATCTGGCCCAGGATCCCGAACGGCGGCTGCCGATGTCGGCGCTGGCCGAGCGGACGATGCTGACCCGCGCGGGATCACACGGCTGGTGGACGGGCTGGTCGGGGCGGGCCTCGTGGAGCGCATGTCCTGCGTGCGTGACGCCCGGGTCTCCTACGCCCAGCTGACCGACGAGGGCTACGAGAAGCTGCGCAGCGCCGGATGCACCCACGTGGGAAGCATCCAGCGCCTGTTCTGCGAGCACTTCACGCCGATGGAGCTGGAGCAGCTGGCCGGGCTTCTGGGCCGGCTGCCGGGCGCCACGCGAGGGCTCCTGCAGCGTCGCCTAGGCGGCGCCTGCGCGTTGGCGTCAGCCGGCGGCTCGGCCGGTGTGGCCGCGGTCGGGAGGCGTGCCGGATGGATATCTTGACAGCTCAACCATTCGTGCTAGGTAGTAGTTGCAAGCTCAATTACTCCCCGTACAAGGAGCTATCAAATGTCAGCAACCACCACTCACCGACGCATCCCGACCGGGATCTACGCGGTCGACCCGGCCCACTCGAACGTCGGCTTCGAGGTCCGGCACATGGGCATCGCCACCGTCCGCGGCGCTTCAAGCAGTTCACCGGCACCGTGGACACCACCGGCGACCCCCCCGCCTGGAGGGCACGCGTCGAGGTGTCGCCAGCATCGACACCGGCGAGAGCAACCGTGACGGCCACCTGCAGTCGCCGGAGTTCTTCGACGCCCAGCAGTACCCGCAGATCACCTTCGAGACGACCGCGACCGAGCTGACCGGCAACGGCCAGATCACGCTGGTCGGCGAGATCACGATCAAGGGCACGACCAAGCCGATCGAGCTGACCGGCACGCTGGCCGAGAACGGCGAGGATCCCTGGGGCAAGGAGCGCATCGGCTTCGAGCTCGAGGGCAAGATCGACCGCCGCGAGTTCGACCTCAAGTGGAACCAGACCCTGCCGAACGGCAACCTGCTCGTCTCCAACGACGTCAAGCTCGTCATCAGCGTCTCGGCAGTCAAGGAAGGCTGAGCTCAATGCAGCGTCCTAGCCATCAGCGGCAGCCTGCGCGCCGCTCTCCCACAACACCGCTCTGCTGCGCCATGCGGCAGAGCGGGCGCCGGAGGGCGTCGAAGTGGAGCTGTACGGCGGACTCGAGTCGCTGCCTCCCTACAACGAGGATCGCGACACGGACTTCCCGCCGGCCGCCGTGGCGGAGATGCGCCGCGAGGTCGCTGAGGCCGACGCGCTGCTGATCTCCACCCCGGAGTACAACGGCACCATGCCCGGCCAGCTCAAGCAGCTGGTCGACTGGGCCAGCCGGCCCTACGGCCCCTCGGCGGCGCTTTACGGCAAGCCGGTGGCGGTGGTCGGCGCCAGCGTCACCGACTACGGCGCACTGTGGGCTCAGGATCACCTGCGCAAGGCGCTGGGAATCGCCGGAGCTCGCGTCGTGGACGTCGACCTCCCGGTCGGCCGGGCGGGCGAGAAGTTCGACGCCGACGGCCGGCTGACCGACGAGGAGATCGTCGCCAAGCTGGACGACGTGCTGGCCTCGCTGCGCGATCACTACAAATCGCTGGCCACAGCCGCCTGATCAGCGGGTTTACCGGCTCCTGAGAGCTGGCAGGAGGCATACAGTCCTCTGGATGTGGTGGCGTTTCGTCTGCGGCCCCGCGGCCTGTATTGCCGCGGGGCTCGCGCTCTTGGGGAGCGGGGGTGCGGTGGCCGCGTCGAGCGGATCCTCAGGTTCCCTGTGCACGGGGACCTACGGGGGCGTCGCCCGGGTCGGAGCGCCGCTGCGGTTCGGGATCGACCCGGGGCTGGCCGGGAGCTCGGGGACCGCGCAGCTGCCGTCCAAGCCAGACCGTCTGAGCGCGGACATCGCCGCGGTGCGCAGGCTACATCCGGCCCGGCGCGTGCTCGTGGCCCGGCTCAATCGCCTGTTCTGGTCTGACGGCGCGGCCGGCATCCGTCGTTTCGTCGGTTTGACCCGGCGCTACGGGCGGGCTGGGCTGAAAGTGGAGATCCAGGTTCGCTATCACCCGTCCTCGAGCGAGAACGGCAACCTGCGGAAGTGGCGGGCGTGGGTGCGCCACGTGGTCGACGTGTTCGGTCGCTACCGGCAGGTGGTGGACATGACGATCACCAACGAGGTCAACCTGAACGTGTCCTCCAACACGTCGGACGGTTCCTACAAAGATGCTCAGCAGGCGCTGATCGAGGGGATCGAGGCGGCTCACGCGGAGGCGGTGCGGCGGGGGTTCCGGCGGCTGCGCTTCGGGTTCACCTACGCCTACCGGTGGAACCCGGAGTCCGATGCGTCGTTCTTCTCTTACCTGGGCGCGCACGGAGGCCGGCGGTTTGTTCGGGCGCTGGGGTACGTGGGGCTCGACTTCTACCCGGGGAGCTTCTATCCGCCGACGATGGCGGGGTCGTCCTACCGGTCGGACACGGTGCAGGCGCTCGGCACGCTGCGCGACTGCTTCCTGCGCGAGGCACGGATCGGGATGCGCACTCCCCTGTGGATCACCGAGAACGGTGTCCCTACGGGGGCGACTGAGAGCGACGCGGCCCAGGCCACAGCGCTGAGGGAGCTGATCTCGGCCGTCCGGGCCTATTCGGGCACCTTCCACGTGACCGACTACCGGTGGTTCAACCTGCGGGACTCGAACTCCTCGGCGACCGGGTCGCTACCCGGGGCGTCGGACTCGTTTGCGACAGACGGGTTGATGAGCGACGCGTATGTGGCGAAACCCTCGTTCTGGGTCTACCGCGGGCTGATCGCGCGGTACGGCCGGCGCTCCTAGGGGTTCTGTAGCTAGGGTTGGGGCATGAGCGGAATCGCTTCGGCGACGACTGTCGGCCGGGTCAAGCTGACCGTGCGCGACCTGGCTGTGTCGCGTGCTTTCTATGAGCGGGCGCTCGGGCTGGAGGTGGTGGCCGATGTCGGGCCTGAGCTGACGCTGGCCGCGGACGGCGGGACGCCGCTGCTGGAGCTGCGCGGCGACCCCGAGGCTCCCCCGCTTGACCACAGCCTCACCGGCCTCTTTCACTTTGCCGTGCTCGTGCCCTCGCGACGGGATCTGGCGCTGGCGCTGGTGCGGTTGCTGCGTGACGGCTGGCAGCTGACCGGCGCCTCCGATCACCTGGTCAGCGAGGCGCTGTACCTGGACGATCCCGACGGCAACGGCATAGAGATCTACCGGGACCGCGAACGGTCGGAGTGGACGCGAGACGGGTCGGGTCAGCTGCAGATGGCCACGCTGCCGCTGGACCTCCAGAACCTGATCGGCGAGCTGGATGAGGATGAGATCCGAGGCGGCGGCCACGGCGGTATGCCGGCCGGGATGCCCTCCGGGACGCGGATGGGGCACGTGCATCTGCAGGTGGCCGAGCTGCGGGAGACAGAGGCCTTCTACGACGGGGTCCTGGGGTTCGACACGATCGTGCGCACCTACCCGGGCGCGCTGTTCGTCTCGGCCGGCGGCTACCACCATCACATCGGTCTGAACACGTGGAACAGCCGGGGTTCCGGCGCCCCGGCGCCCGGCGCCGTGGGGCTGCGGGCGTTCGAGGTCCTGCTGCCCGACAGCGCGGCCCGGGATGCCGTGCTGGGCCGTCTGGAGGAGGCCCGGGTCCCAATCGAGTCCGGCTCCGATGGCCCTCTGGTGCGCGACCCGAGTGGCAACGCGGTGCTCCTCGCACTGCCCGCGGCTTAGGCGGTCCGTGCCGGCGGCCTGACGCACCGACGGGCTACGCTAATGGCTCTCGGCGACGTGGCGGAGTGGCTACGCAGCGGCCTGCAAAGCCGTCTACACCGGTTCGATTCCGGTCGTCGCCTTGCTGGCTTTGCGGAGCGGAGCGCGTCGGCCGACCGCTTAAGACGCGAGGGAACGTCTCGGGTTCATTTAAGCCGCTGTGGGCGGCTTAAATGAACCCCCGACGAGTTCGTGACCCATCCGGGTCACCTGCCGCAGAAGTCCTGGATGAGGATCAGACCGTGGCGGTCTCTGGCGATGCCGATGCCGACCCAGCGGTAGCGGCGGCCGAGCATGTTGATGAGGTGCGGCCGGGAGCGCTCCAGGCTGTGCTGAGCCATCGAGACGTCGCTGGGATGCCCACCCACGATGGCTGAGTTGCCGGCGTAGTACTGGCCTCCCGCCTTCCAGCACACGCCCGCACCGGCAGTGTCGTCGGCCAGTCCAGCGGTGCCGATGTCCCGAGCCGCCAGGTGATCGGCCCAGTACTGCGCGCGCCGGGGCAGTCTCGCTCCCAGATGGAGCCGAGCCCTTCCGTGTCTTGTCCGCACCTGGTTCAGGCGATGCAGATCCCAGGCCTGGCGAGTGGTGGTGGCCAGCACGAACGGAGCGCGGAGCACGAGCAGGAAACCGGCGAGCAGGATGACGCAAAGCTTTCGGGGCAACGTGAGACCTCCCTGGCCTGTTTGTGAGGCGAAGGGGCACGTTGATAGCGAACGGTTTGGACGCCGGAACCCCCATCGTCGGTCCGGGATCCGGACCAACTGAGCCGGCGCGGGGATTACTCAGTCGGGTGTGACGAGAATCACACAGGCCCGTGGATCGCGATGTCCAGCACCGCGAGAATCGTGGCCCAGGGGTGCTCGGGCATCGTGGCCGAAGGGGACGCGCCCGGATGCTGGGGGGCGATGCGGACGCGGAGAGCCTGGGGCCGGCTGCGGAAGCGCAGCGGAGGATCGAGCATCGCGGCCTCGCCGTCGATGCCGGCGGCGACCGGGCCGTCGCTGCGGACCTCGAACGTCTCCGCCGAGAACTCCGAGACGACAGTCGTCCGGTCCTCGCCGGCCACCGAGATGCCGAGCTGCCCAGCGTCGAGACGCGGCCGTGTTCCCGACCCCAGCACCCGGCCGAGCCGGTAGCGATCGTTGGAGACGAGCACCACCGCACGGGTGTGGTGCTCACGATCGTCGGGACCGGTCCAGCTCAGTCCGAGTCGCTGCTCGTCGGTGCCGAGCACCGACGGTGCGGTGTCGGCGATCGTGCGGAGCTTGGCGTCCCGGTATTCGTGCTTCTGCACCGCTTCGGCGTAGACGCCGAGCGACACGTTGTTGACGAACACCCGGCCGTTGACCTCGGCCAGATCGACCACACGCTCCCGCCCCTTCGTGAAGGCGTCGAGCGCCCCGACGACGTCGTCCCGGTCGACCCCTAGATCCAGGGCGAAATGGTTGCGGGTGCCGGCGGGAACGCAGACGTACGGGAGTCCGCGCTCGGCGGCGATCGTGGCGACGATCGCCTGGGTGCCGTCTCCCCCGGCCACACCAACCGCATCAGCGCCACGTTCGATCGCGTCGCGC
This sequence comes from uncultured Solirubrobacterales bacterium, assembly GCA_963744525.1. Taxonomy (GTDB): domain Bacteria; phylum Actinomycetota; class Thermoleophilia; order Solirubrobacterales; family Solirubrobacteraceae; genus Palsa-465. The sequence continues at coordinate 14,135 of CAVUTV010000017.1, forward strand.
ACCAGCGTGCGCAGGTCGTCTCCGAGCTGGAGCTCCACGGCTTCGACGCCGCGGTGTCGGGCCTCGCGGGCGACGTGGAAGCGCTCGGCCTTCCCGCCACCCGATTTGGGGTTGTAGAACAGCACCGCATGCTTGGGCGGCGCGGCGGCGGGCAGGTCCGCGTGGACGATGAACACCTGGCGTGCCACAGCAACCGACAGCAGGAACAGCGCCAGGACCAGGAGATCCTGAAGGACCCATCCTTGGGTGACCGCGAACGCCACCGCGCCGGCGAGCAGCAGGCCGGCGAGCACGGCCGCGGCTGCGCGGGCGACGCCTCGGTGAACCAGCGCCCACAGGGCAGCAAACAACGCGACCACGACGCAGGCCAGCACCGTGAGACCGCGAGGGAAGCGCTGCACGGCGAGGACGATCGCCAGCACGACCGAGGCCGCCAGCAGCAGCAGTGCCGCGATCGCTGAGAACCGCTTCATGAGGCCTCAGCTCCAGTCGACGCCACGCGCTGCCACGACTTGATCCGCGCTTCCACCGTGGAGGTCGTGGCCTGGGCCAGGGCTGATCCGAGGAGCGATCCGACGACCACGTCGCCCGGATAGTGCACGCCGGTGTGGACACGCGAATAGGCCACCAGCGCGGCCAGCGCCCGCAGCGGGAAGCCCGCCGCCGGCAGCACCTTCGCGACGCCGGTCGCGAACGCGAACGCCGCTGCGGAGTGTCCTGACGGGAACGCGGTCGAGGACGGCATTCGCACATGCCTCGTGTACGGCACGTCGAGGGCGACTCGGTCGGGGCGAGCCCGGCGGAAGATCGGCTTGACCCCGAGGTTCAGCGTCGCCGAGGTGACGGCGACCGACGCCAGGCCCATGGCGGCCGCCATCCGCCCGCGGCGCCCGCCGGCCAGCGACAAACCCGCGGCTGAAGCGATCGACAGCTTCGAGTGGTCCGCAGCGCGGCTGAGGTTCCGGAGAAAGCGGTCCAGAGCTGGGGTCGGCGTCTCCGCGACGGCGGAGTAGATCGCGACATCAAGCGCACCCGCCTCCTGGGCGACCCGGAAGCAACCATCGGAAGGTGTTTCCTCCGCTGCGCCGACTGTTTCGAGTGGGCTCACGGCGTCCGATCATCACCGACCGGGGGCCCGTCGCCCTCATCCGGTTCAGACGAGGGCGGCGGCCGTGCACGCCGTCAGAAAGGCCTGCAGGCGCTCGGCCTCCTCCCCCACCTCGGCGCGTTCGTGCGCCGACAGTCTGCGGAACAGGGCCGGCACCACCCTCCCCTTCGTGAAGCGCCATGTCCCGGCCACGAAGCCGTCGACCAGGAACGTCTGGGCGACATCGCCGTTGCGGGCGATCACCCCCTTCTTGTAGGCGTCGGGCAGCAGCCGCCGCCGATCGGCGTAGCCCAGCACCACGTTGTCCCATTTGGGCAGGAAGCGCACCGGAGCCAGGATCTCCGGGTCGGGCAGCGGCGCGCGCGCGAGGTCGAGCAGCTCCCGGCCCTGATCGTCCCGCATGCGGCGAAGTGGTTCGAGGGCGGCGAGCGCCGGAAGGATCTGCGGCATTCGCATCATGCTCCACTGGTCGATGTCCTGGCGGGTGGCCGGCCCGAACGCGGCCAGGTACCGGCGCAGCATCTCGGTCCGCGCAACCAGCGGATCCTGAGCCTCCGGCTCCTCCACGGCCAGGAAGCGAGCCTGCGGCCGCGCGCCCCACAGGGCTGTCTCGTGGTGGTGGAGGAGGTGGCCACGGATCCGGGCTCCGTGCCAGGCATAGTGCGCCTCGTCGCCGGTCAGGCCGTGCTCTCGCTCCAGGTACTCCAAACCCTCGGCGTTGGTGATGGAGCCGCCGTCGGCGAAGGCGCGGATGAGCGGGGCCAGTCGCGCGGCGTGCGGCGACTGGTCATAGTGGTTTGACTGGCTGAGGGCGGCGCGAAGCATGGCGTAGTCACGCCGGGTGACGAGATGGAGCGTCTCGCGCATGACCGTCGCCTTGACCACCCGGCCCGCTCGCAGATGGCGTTCGAGCGCCTCACAGCGAAAGTCGACGCTGCGCGTCCACAAACCGACATATGGGGCCGAGGGCCACTGGGCCTGGACGCCGACCAGCCGCTCGATCACGGCGGGGGCGCTCAGGCGGCGGCGCTCCAGCAGGAGCTGACGCGCGAGCGTGGCACGGTTCAGCTCACGCGGGGTCAGCGTGCGCTCAGCCAAGCGCCAACTGGATCAACGGGAAGTGCGGTGCGCGCGGAGCGCCGTGGTGACGCGGGCGATGAGCCGCCCGGGGCTGGCGGGAGCGTGCGGGTGGAAATGGTGAGAACCGCCCGCGCGCTTGGCTGGAACGCCCGCTTGACGCGGCTGCACCCGGGGTGTGTCTGCGCCCAATCCGGGAGGCGGTTGCTGGGGAACTGAACCGAAGGACATCGGTCCTCCTTTCAAACCGGTTGGGAGAGTTATAGCCCACCCGACCGGTCCAGATCCGAAATTGTTGTGTACTAGCGAACAAAATTGCGGACGACGTGATACCTATGCAGTGCATATGTATCGACGAGGTTGGCTCTCGGGGGTCCTCGCGGCGGCGCTGATCGCGCTGACGCTCGCGGCCTGTGGCGGCTCGGGCTCGAGCAAGGGATCGGTCAGCGTCCTCTACGCGGGGTCGTTGGAGGCGCTGATGAACAGCCACATCGGCCCGGAGTTCCAGAAGGCCACCGGCTACACGTTCAGCGGCTATCCGGCCGGCTCCAAGGACCTGGCCAGCGAGATCAAGAGCAAGGTGCGGGTCGGCGACGTGTTCATCAGCGCCGCGCCGAAGGTCAACCTGACGCTCGCCGGTCCGGCCAACGGCAGCTGGGTGTCCTGGTTTGCGCCGTTTGCGACGACACGGCTGGTGCTGGGCTACAACCGCTCGAGCAGCTATGCGAAAGCGCTCCAGACCGAGCCGTGGTACCGGGTGATCACCCGACCGGGCCTTCGCATCGGCTTCACCGACCCCAAACTCGACCCCAAGGGCGTGCTGGCGGTGGCGGCGCTCCAGCAGGCGGCCACCACATATCACGAGCCGGCAATCAGGCGAATCGCCTCTGACCAGTCCGATCTGTTCCCCGAGCAGGACCTCGTCGGGCGTCTGCAGGCCGGGCAGCTGGACGCCGGGTTCTTCTACACGGTGGAGGCCAATGCCGCCCACATCCCCACGGTCTCGATCAACCCGATCGCACTGCACGCCACCTACACGATCACCGTCCTGCGTCGCGCGCCCAATCAGAAGGGCGCCGAGGCCTTCGTGAAGTTTCTGCTCTCCAGCCAGGGCCAGTCGGCGCTGCATTCAGCCGGTCTGACGCTCGTGACGCCCAAGGCAGTGGGGTCCGGAGTTCCCACGTCGCTGAGCAGCGCGGTACACAGCACCGGGTGAGAATCCGCCGGAGCCCCCTCGCGCTGCTGGGCGGCCTGCTGGTCGTCTATCTGGTGGCGCCGATCGTCGTGCTGCTCGTGCACCTGCCCTCGTCGGGCAGCTTCAGTACGCCCGGGCTGTGGCCGGCGTTGTGGATCTCGGTGCTGACCGCGACGATCTCGGCGGCGATCATCGCGCTGCTGGGGATCCCGCTGGCCTGGGCGCTGGCCAACGCGCGCAGCCGGGCCTGGGACGTGGTCGGGGTGGCCGTCCAGCTACCACTGGCGCTGCCGCCAGTGATGGCGGGGATCCTGCTGATCGAGGTGGTGGGGCCTTACACGGCGATCGGCAAGCTGTTCAGCGGGCAGCTGACCGACACGATCGCCGGAATCGTGATCGCCCAGACGTTCGTCTCGGCGCCATTCCTGATCGTGGCCGCCCGCTCGGCCTTCTCGACGATCGACCCGGCGCTGTTCGAGGTCTCGGCCACCCTGGGTCACGGCAAGTGGTCACAGTTTCGGCGGGTGGGGCTGCCGCTGGCCGCGTCGGGCATCCGGGCCGGGCTGCTGCTGTCCTGGCTGCGGGCCTTCGGAGAGTTCGGCGCCACCGTGATCCTGGCCTACCACCCCTACTCGCTGCCGGTCTTCACCTGGGTGCAGTTCAGCTCCACTGGACTGCCGAATGCGCTGCCACCCACCGCCGCCGCGCTTGTGGCTGCGGCGGCGGTCCTGGCGCTGGCTCGATGGCGCCCGGGCCGGTGGGTGTGGCGCCGGCTCCACCGGGACGGAGCGGACGACGTGATGCGTTTTTCACGTCGTATAGACGGGAAAAACGCATCACCCCTGCTGAGCTTCGAGGTGGCGACTCGCGCCGGGGCGTTCGCGCTGGCGCTGGCCCAGCCGGCGCCGACGCGGCATCTGGCGATCCTGGGACCGTCGGGCGCCGGCAAATCGCTGACGCTGCGCTGTCTGGCCGGGCTCCGGGGGACGAGCGACCGGGTGAAGCTGGGCGACGAGGAGATCGGCGGGCTGGAGGCTGCGGAGCGGCGCGTCGGCTGGGTTCCCCAGGAGCTCGCCCTTCTCCCCCACCTCGACGTCTGGCACCAGGTGATGTTCGGCACCCGCGCCGACCCGGAGCTGGCCGCCAGCTGGCTCGAGCGCCTGGCGCTGACCGACCTGCGCGACCGGTTCCCGCGTGAGCTGTCCGGCGGCCAGCGCCAGCGGGTGGCACTGGCCCGGGCGCTGGCCACGCGACCGCGACTGCTGCTGCTCGACGAGCCGTTCTCCTCGCTGGATGCCCCGGTGCGCGACCGGCTGCGCCGGGATCTGCGCCGGCTGCAGCGCGAGCTCGATCTGACCACGGTGCTGGTCACCCACGATCCGGAGGAGGCGGCGATCCTGTCTGACGACGTCGTCGTGCTCGTGGACGGTCACGCCGTGCAGACCGGGAAGCGGGGCGACGTGTTCGAGCGCCCGGCCTCGCCGGAGGTGGCGCGCCTGCTCGGGATCGAGAATCTCCGCTCGGGGCGGATCAGCGGCCGGGGCCGGATGACCAGCCAGGGGACGCCGCTGGAGGTGGAGGACGGCGGGCTGCCGACCGGCACCGAGGTGACGTGGTGCCTGCGCCCGCAGCACGCTGTGCTGACGGCAGAGGGGGGATACGCCGGAGTGGTCACAGACGTCTGCGACCTGGGAGCGTGGCGGGAGGTGGACGTGCGGCTGGACGGCGGCCTCGACCTGACCACGCGCACGATGGACGGCCACGCCCTGTCCCCGGGCCAGAGCTGCCGGCTGTCGATCGCCCCCGAGCACGTGACCCTGTGGCCGCGGGAGGGTGAGAGCTGATGCCCGGCGGGCGGGTCGAGCTGCGCGCTCCCACCTACGCCGATCAGGCGGAGTTCCTGGCCTCGATGCGGGCCAGCCGGGACCTCCACCGCCCGTGGGCGTTCCCGCCAACGACGCCCCAGGCGTACGAGATGATGATGGAGCGGATCGGGGATCCGCGTTACGAGCCGCTGCTCGCCTGCCGCCGGAGCGACCGAGTGATCGTCGGGTTCTTCAACCTGGGCGAGATCGTCCGCGGGTACTTCCAGAGTGCCTATCTGGGTTACAACGCCGTGGCGGCGTACGCCGGCCAGGGATACATGAGCGAGGGGCTGCAACTGGTGCTGGCCCGAGCCTTCGGGGAGCTGGGGCTGCACCGCGTGGAGGCCAACATCCAGCCGCAGAACCACGCCTCGATCAACCTGGTCAGACGGGCCGGGTTCGTCCGGGAGGGCTACTCGGAGCGCTACCTGAAGATCGGCGGGCGCTGGCGTGACCACGAGCGCTGGGCGATCCGCAAGGAGCTGTGGCGCCCGGAGCCTTGAGCGCGCCTATCTCCGCGGAACCGTGAGGAAGCTCCGCAGCCCGGGTAAGGCCAGGGCATGACGAGCTTCGGATACACGATGATGACTGAGCAGTCACCGCCAGATCAGCTGGTGAGCGACGTGAGGATGGCCGAGGACGCCGGCTTTGACTTCTCGGTGTGCAGCGACCACTACCAGCCCTGGCTGGATTCCCAGGGCCACTCCGGGTACGCCTGGTCGATCCTCGGCGCGGCCGCCCAGGCCACCGAGCGGATCGGGCTGATGACATACGTGACCTGTCCGATCCTCCGCTACCACCCGGCGGTGGTGGCCCAGAAAGCGGCCACCATGCAGATCCTGTCCGGGGGTCGCTTCCGCCTCGGGCTGGGCGCGGGCGAGAACCTGAACGAGCACGTGGTCGGAATGGGCTGGCCGTCGGTCGGCGCCCGGCATGAGATGTTCCGTGAGGCGGTGGAGATCATCAGCGGCCTATTCGAGACCGATCAGGGCACGTTCAACTACCGCGGCCAGCACTACGACGTGGAGACCGCCAAGCTCTGGGACCTGCCCAGCCGGCGGGTACCGATCGGCGTGGCTGTGTCAGGCGCGGACTCGTGCGCCCTGGCCGGAGAGATGGCCGACCTGATGATCGCGGTCGAACCCAAGGCCGAGCTCGGCGAGATGTTCGACCGCGCCGGCGGGTCCGGCAAGCCGCGGGTGGGCCAGATAGCCGTCTCCTACGACACCGACCGCGAGACCGCGGTCCAGCGCGCCCACGAGCAGTTCCGCTGGTTCGGCCTGGGCTGGAAGGTCAACGCCGACCTGCCCAACCCCGACTCGTTCGCGGCCGCCACGCAGTTCGTCGATCCTGCGCAGGTGGGCGAGGCGCTGCCGTGCGGTCCAGACGTGGAGGAGCACGTGGAGAAGATCCGGCCGTTCATCGACGCCGGCTTCACCGAGGTGGCGCTCGTGCAGATCGGCGCCGACCAACAGGCGGGGTTCATCGAGTGGGCCGAGTCCGAGTTGCTGCCGGCGCTTCGCAGCCTGTAAGCCATGATCGCGATCCTCGATATCGACGGGACGCTGGTCGACACCAACTACCAGCACAGCCTGGCCTGGTTCCGGGCCTTCAAGGCGAACGGGATCATCCTGCCCATCTGGCGCATCCACCGGCACATCGGGATGGGCGGCGATCAGGCAGTGGCGGCGCTGACAGATGATCAGACAGAGGAAGCCAAGGGCGATGACATCCGCGACGCCGAGAAGGAGGAGTACCAGAAGCTGATCGGCGAGGTGGAGACGATGGCGGGCGCGCGAGAGCTGATCGGCGAGCTCAAGCGGCGGGGCCATCGCGTGGTGTTCGCCAGCTCGGCCAAAGAGGACGAGGTCGATCACTACCTGGACCTGCTGCAGGCCCGGGACACGGCTGACAGCTGGACGACCTCGGCCGACGTGGAGTCGACCAAGCCGGCGCCTGACCTCGTCCAGGCGGCGCTGAAGAAAGTCGACGGCAAGCCGGAGGACGCCGTGCTGATCGGCGACACGCCGTGGGACGTCAAGGCCGCCAAGCAGGTGGGCGTGCCCACGCTGGGCGTGCTGACCGGCGGGTTCGCGATCGAGGAGCTGACCGAATCAGGCGCGGCGGCCGTGTTCCAGTCGGTGGAAGAGCTGCGGGCTCAGCTCGACGAGACGCCGCTGGCCTGAGCGTCACGGCGGCGCTCGAAGCTCATCGTCACGCGGGTGCCCAGCGGGCCCCGAACCGTATCGACACCGAGGCTGAGCCCATGGATCAAGCTCAGACCGCGTCCCCGGTCACTGGCGTGGCGGCTCACCGCCGAGTCCTTGGACCAGCGCCCGGAGTCGGTCACCGAGATCTCGATCCGGCGCTCGCCGGCGAACGCCTCGATCGCCACGAACCGGCGCGGGTCCTGTCCGCTGGCATGTTCAACCGCGTTGTTGACCGCCTCGCCGACAGCCAGCAGCACCTCGTAGCAGAGCGAGCGCTCCACCTCGAGGCTGTCCAGCCAGGCCCGCAACCGGTGTCGCGCCGGCGCGATCTGGGCGAACTGCGCCGACAGGCAGTCGACGTGGCAGTCGCCGGTCGTGCCCACTGGTCGCAGGGCCATCACGACGACGTCGTCGGTGTATTCGGCTTCCCCGGCCATGCGCTCCAGCAGCTCGGAGCAGACGGCCTGGGCCGACAGCCGGTCACACCCGGTGGCGGCCGCGGCCAGACGATCGAGCCCCACCTCCAGCGACTCGCCGTGGCGTTCGATCAGCCCGTCGCTGTAGAGGACCAGGAGCGAACCCGCGGGCAGCGCCGCCTCGCCGCTCGGTCCCGGGCCGTCCGCGCCGCCGATGCCCAGCGGGGCGCTGCGGCCGTCCGTGAGGAAGCGGGGCTCGCCGTCCGGAGTCAGGAGCAGCGGGTAGGGGTGGCCGGCACAGGCGTAGTGGACGCGGCCGGAGGCCGCGTCCACCCGGGCATAGGCGGCCGTGGCGCACGCCGCCCCCGGCACACCCTGGGCGTAACGGTCGAGCAGCGCCAGCACGTCCGCCGGGTCGGGCTCGGCCAGCGCGGCCGCCTCCAGGGCGCTGCGCAGCTGGCTCATCGTGGTCACCGCGTCGAGCCCATGGCCGACGACATCGCCCACCGACATGCCGATCCGTTCCTCGGAATCGAGTACTCGGGCGGTGTACCAATCACCTCCGACGCGCATCCCACCTCCGGACGGGCGGTAGGCGGCGGAGATGACCGCGGATGGTGAGCCGGCGTCGAGCGCCAGCAGCCGCTCCTGCAGAGAGGCGGCCACCTCGTGCTCACGCCGGGCGACCAGGATCCGGGCCACCGCCCGGGACAGCGCCGTCCCCACCGCGGCCAGCAGCTCGGCCTCGCCGGCTGAGAACGTGCGCGGCTCTGGCCAGCTCAGGCCGACCGCGCCCAGCGCCGAGCCGTCCTCGGCCCGCAGCGGTTCCAGGGCGATCGCCCGAACCTCATGGGAAGTGTCGGCGACGACCGAGCGATAGCGCCGGCTCAGCTGAGTCGTGTCGGGGATCAGCATCGGCTGACCGGTCCTGACCACGTGGCTCATCGGCACGGGGGCGTCGACGCTGACGGCGTGGTACCGGTTGACCAGCTCGGGCTCGACCGCGCCGCCGAACGTCAGGTGCAGCATCCCGCGTGACTCGTCCAACAGACCGATGCGCGCGGCCGAGGCGCCGAGCGAGCAGACCGGGGATCCCAGCAGGGCCCGGAGCGCATCCTCCACGGCCTGGGCGCCGCTCAGCTCCGCGCCCAGCTCCAGCAGCGCCTGGTTGAGCGCCCGGAGCTCGGCCGAGCGCTGCTGTTCGATCTCCAGGTCACGGGCCCGCGCGACCGTGCCGGCCACCTGCTCGGCCAGCCGTTCGCCAGTGGCCACGTCCTGATCGGTGAACACCCGGCCGCTGCCCGCTGAGACCAGCGTGATCGCGCCGAGGATCTCATCGCCGGCCTGAAGCGGAACCGACAGGTAGGAGCTGAACCCGAGCGCCTTCACGATCTCGTAGTGACGCTGGTCCTGGGTGGTCTCCTGGAGGAAATCCTCGCTCATGTCGGCCGACCAGATCGAGTGCGCTGAGGTGGTCACGCGCCCGGCCGGATGGGCCGACCCGGGGCGCGGCGCGTAATCGCGCTGGAGCTCGTCCACGAGCGCTGCCTTGGCCGGGTCGGCGTGGACGGCGGCGACCCGCTCGAGGTCCCCGGCGGGGGTGACGAGATCGATCAGGCACAGATCGGCCAGACCCGGCACCGAGCTGGCGGCCAGCATCCGCAGCGTCTCCTGGTAGCCACCGGCGGCAGCCACGGCGGAGGTGGCGCTGAGCAGCATTTGATCACGGCGGCTCTGCTCGCGGGCGGCGGCGCCCTGCTGCTTGGTCTCGATCACCGCCCCCAGGGCGGCCCCGAGCAGCCCCAGCTCGGGCAACGCCGCCTGCGCCGGCTCCTCCCCAGCCGCGAAGTACAGAGTGAGGACGCCGATGATGTCCGAGATGCCCTCCAGGGGAACCGCGACGGCGGTTTCGATCCCGGCCTGGGCCAGCAGCGGCTGGTTGGGGAACAGCGCCGGTTGCTCCGCGATCGAGAGCGACATCAGCTCGCCGCTCTGCCAGCAGGTGCCGGCCAGCCCCTCGCCCCTATTGCAGGTGACTCCGAGCGGCGGCCCGGCGGCCGTCTCGAACCGGGGATCACTCCACATCCAGTCCACGCACACCATCTGCTCGCCGCCGGCGTCCCGCAGCCAGAGGCGCGCTACCCCCGAGGCCAGCTCGGAGTGCAGCACCGGCAGGACCGTCTTGTAGGCCTCGGCCGGTCCCGGGGCCGCGGCCACGGCGCGGGCCGCGCGCAGTCCGGCCCTCAGGTACCCCCCAGCCCCCGCGCCACCTGAGCCGGCGAGCCCAAAAGCCGCCGGCGGCGAACCGGGCGTGGCCGGCGGATCAGGCTCCGACCTGGGCACCAATACTCACCGTGCGGTCGGTCGGCAGTCCGAAGTGGTCGATCGCGCTGGCAGCGTTGCGGGCAATGCTCAGGAACAGCGCTCGCTGCCACCGGCGCATCTGCGAGTCTGGAGCGGCGACCACGGTGATCCGGGAGACGAAGTAGGAGGCGTGCTCCAGGTCCAGGTCGCGCTCCAGCAGCAGCTCGCGGCGAGCCATGCGCAGGGCGACGGGGACGTTCGGCTGCTCGCGATAGCCGACGCGTATCTCGACAAAGCGGATCCCGAACTCCTCGGGGCCGATGCGCTCGACCGTGAAGCGGCGTTCTTCCTCCACGCGAGGCACGCTGACCTCGCGTACCGAAACGATCAGCACCCTCTTGTGCAGGGTGTGGTTGTGCTCGATGGTGGCTCGAAGCGCCAGCGGTGTGGTGTCGCGGCCGGGGTTGAGGTAGATGCTGGTGCCGGGGACGCGGTGAAGCGGAGGATCTGAGCCCGCCACCCCCGCCAGGAACTCGCCGAGGCTCCCCTCCTTGGCGAGCCGATTCTCGGTGACGACGGCCCGCCCGCGGTTCCAGGTGATCATCACCAGCGACACGACGAGGCCGAGCACCAGCGGGAACCAGGCGCCCTCAAGGATCTTGGCCAGGTTGGCGGTGAAGAACGAGAGCTCCACGAACAGGAAGAGCGCGCCGAGTGGAGCCAGCTTCCAGGCCGGCGGGTGCCAGATGGCATTGGCCACGACCAGGAACAGCACGGTGTTGAGCACGAACGTGCCCGTGACCGCGACGCCGTAGGCATTGGACAGGGCGTTGGAGCTCTGGAAGGCCAGCACCAGCCCCACGACGCCCGCGGCCAGGAACCAGTTGATCACGGGCACATAGATCTGTCCCTCCACCATCGAGGTGTGGAGGATCCTGAGGCGAGGCAGGTAGCCCAGTTGCATGGCCTGCTTGGCCACCGAGTAGGAACCGGATATGACGGCCTGGGAGGCGATCACCGTGGCGATGGTGGCCAGCAACACGAGCGGAATCTGGGCCCAGTGGGGTGCGAGCAGATAGAACGGATTGGACTTGTCGCTGGGGTGGTTGAGGACCAGGGCCGCCTGTCCCAGATAGGAGAGCAGCACGCCAGGGAACACGATGGCGAACCAGGCGAAACGGATCGGAGCGGCACCGAAGTGACCGCGGTCGGCGTAGAGAGCCTCGGCGCCGGTCACGGCCAGCACCACGCCACCCAGTGCGAGAAATGCCTCCACTCCGTGGGCGGAGAAGAAGCGCACTCCCCATACGGGCGAGAGGGCCTGCAGCACCCCGGGGTGCTGCACGACCTGAGTCAGCCCCAGTAGCCCGATCACCGTGAACCAGATCAGCATGATCGGCCCGAACAGGCCGCCCACGGTCCCGGTGCCCTTGCGCTGGAAGGCGAAGAGCACCAGGAGAATCACGATCGAGATAGGCACGACCAGGTGCGTCAGCCCGGAGTCGACCACTTCGAGACCTGACACTGCCGACAGCACCGAGATCGCCGGGGTGATCACGCCGTCGCCGAAGAACAGCGAGGCGCCGAAGATTCCCAGGGTGACGAATACGAGCGTGTGCGGCACGCGCAGACGGCGGGCCAGCGCGGCCAGAGCCATGATCCCGCCGTCCCCGCGGTTGTGGACGCGCATGATCACCCCGGCATACTTGACCGAGACGACCAGCGTGATCGCCCAGAAGATGAGCGACACGATGCCGTACATCGTGGTCGGGTCGATGCGATGAGCGGCCTTGTAGGTGAGGGTCACCTGCTCGGTGTAGAGCGGGCTGGTGCCGATGTCGCCGTAGACGACACCCAGCGCGCCGAGCGCCAGCAGCATCTTGCCCGCGTGCAGCACCACATCCTGCTGCTCCGGGATCGCCTCGCGGCGGCTGGAGTCCGATGCTCTGGGTACGCGCTCCCACGGCCGCAGCGACGCGCCGTCGGGGTGCTCGCGGGGGATCACCCCCGGGCGGCTGGGTCTGGAGGCGGGGACGCCGTCCTTGGCGTCACCGTCATGGGAGGCGGCGCCCGTATCGGCCGCGTCGGAGCGTTGAGACTCGCGGGGCAGCTTGTGAGCAGCCTCATGCAGCGGGCGACGCCGAGGGCGACGAGGATCTTCAGGTGGCTGACTCAAGTCGGCTTAGACGAAGTGAAGCACCCGGCCCAGACCGGGCGGGGTTAAGTCTGCGGCCCGAAGCGTCGGCCCGGTCAGCCGTTCTTGCGACCCAGCGCTCGCTTGAGCTGCTCCTTGGTCATCTTCGAGCGGCCCTCGATCCCCACCTGCTTGGCGCGGTCGTACAGATCCTGCTTGGTCGGATTGTCGTGGGAGTGACGGCCACCGCGCGTGCTCGACGAGGCACCGCGCGTGCTGGACGGTGATGCCGTCCGGGTCTCCCCCGCGCGAGCTCGCTCCCGGTTCACGGTACGGGCGGCCAACTCCTCGGCGCGGTTCTCAGGTGCACCTCGCTCCTCGGCGGACTCTTTGATGTGCTCGTACTGACGGGCGCGCTTGGTGCCCTTCTTGATGCCTCTGGGCGGCATGTACACCTCCTCTGGCTGGTTGTCCGATACCCGGGACCTATACCCGCGTGCGAGTGGAGCGAAGCCATGCTGCGCTGTGTCGATCCGCCCGACTTTCGCTGATCTTGCGGCCGCGAACATGGTGGGGCGCGCAATTCGACTCTGGTTGGGTCGCTTTGCGCGCTGGACCAGGTCCGGCATGGTCTGGCGCGCGATTCGCCGGGTCGCCGTCCACTTTGCGCGCCGGACCAGGTTTCAGCGATAGGCGCGATGAAGGGGACATATCGCTGCGTCGTGCGCTGATACGCGATGGCGGTGCGGCCGAGCCGAGCCCGACCGCGAGCCCTACCCGCCAGGAGATTCGGTGCGCGCATCCGTGCTGGACCGATCCGCTGCCACGAGCGTGTTCCAGCGCGCAAGCATCTCCGCTCAGCCGTTGATTGCGCGCCCGGCCACGTTTTGCGTGTTCTGGCGCGCAATCAACGCTGGCTTCAGCTTGATTGCGCGCTGGAACACGCTCCACGCCCCATACAGAGCGCGCAATCGCCCCGGCTCCCCTTCACCCTGCGAGCCCACGGGGCGGGGCTCAGCGCCCCAGCGCGCATGAGCGGGTCACCACTGCTCCGAGCACCGTATTTCCGTGCAAGGGGTTCGGGGTGCATCACGCATAGCGTGTCGGCCGGGCGACGCGATCATCGGTGTAGGAAATGAGATGCATCGAAAGGAGTGCTCCAAATGTCTCGCAAGGTTTTTGACGTTCTGACCAGTACGGGCGGCGCCGTGATCGTGGTCGTACTACTCGTGGCTGGGGGGCTCCTGACCTGGGGGCACACCTTCGTCAACAACAACGTGCGCAGCCAGCTCGCCCAGCAGCAGGTCTTCTTCCCATCCAAGGCGGCGTTCGCCCATCCCAAGGCGGGAACCGAGATCACGCCCAGCATGATCCCGTCGGTTTCCCAGTACGCGGGCCAGCAGCTGCTGACCGGCGCCCAGGCGCACGTGTACGCGGATGACTTCATCGCCGTCCACCTCTCCGAGATGCCCTACGGGGGCGTTTACTCGAAGATCTCGGCCGCTGGGCTGGCCAGCCCCACCAACGCCAAGCTGGCCGCGCTCAAGGGCACGGCCTTCACGGGCACGACGCTCCGCGGGCTGCTGCTGGAGGCCTACGCGTTCTCGATGATCGGGACGATCATGCTCTGGGGAGCGGTGGCGTCCTTCATCCTGGCCGCGATCATGGCTGTGCTCGTAGGGCTCGGCTTCTGGCACGCCAGCCGGACCGAGGAGGAGGTTCCGCTGCGTAAGAGGCAGGCGGTCCCCGTCGCCTGAACCTCGCGGATCGACAAGGCAATCGATCCACCGATGCCCCCGGCCCAGCGGCTGGGGGCATCAGCAGCAGGCTCAGCGATAGGCCCGCGCCTGCATCTCGAACAGCTGGGCGTAGAGGCCGCCGCCCTGCATGAGCTCCTGGTGGCTGCCCCGCTCGGTCACGCGCCCGCGGTGGAGGACGATGATCAGATCTGCCATTCGCACCGTCGAGAAGCGGTGTGAGACCAGGACCGTGATCGCCCCCTGTTCGCGGGCGGCGGTCCGGGCGGCGAGGTAACGCTCGAACAGCGCCGCCTCGGTAATCGCATCGAGGCTGGCGGTGGGTTCGTCCAGGATCAGGAGCAGCGGCTGGGTTCGCATCATCCCGCGGGCCAGTGCGAGCCGCTGCCACTGACCTCCGGACAGGTCCTGACCGTGCTCGAACGAGCTGCCCAAGGGGGTCTGAAGCCCGTCAGCCAGCTGGTCGACGACCGCGCCGGCCTCGGCCCGGTGCACGGCCGCGCCCACCGCGAGCTCGTCATCGATGCTGGCCAGCTCGCCGACCCCCACCACTTCCCGGGCCAGCAGCTCGAACCGCACGAAGTCCTGGAACGTGGCGGCCGTGCACGCCCGCCAGGCGGCGAGGTCGATCTCGCGCAGCGGGATGCCGTCGACCGCGATCCGCCCACTCGTGGGTTGATACATCCCGGTCAGGAGCTTGACCAGCGTGGTCTTGCCGGCGCCGTTCTCCCCCACCAGCGCCACCGCACTGCCGGCGGGCAGATGGAGGTCGACGCCCGAGAGCACGCTGCGCTCGCCTGGCGGATAGGAGAAGCTCACCTGCTCCAGGGTGATCCCGTCCCTGAGCGTCTTCGGAGCGGGCGACCTGACCCGGTCCTGAACGCGACGGCGGTCCGTGTCGGCGTACTCCTCCAGCCACCGGAGACGTTGGGCGTGGCGCACGGTGGTCAGCAGCTGACCGACCGACGCGGCGGCCTGCCCGACCTGAAGTTGAGCTCGCTGGATCAGGGTCACGGCCAGCACCACTTCACCGACTGTGGCGTGGCCGTCGGCGGCCCGGACCACGATCACGGCGATGGCCGCCACGAATCCGGCTGCGAACACGAGCCAACCCACGGCACCGACTGAGGAATCCTCGAATGATCGCGCGGCGGAGCTCGGCGGTCAGCCCGGCGGAGAGGGTCCGGTGACGGTCACGCAGCGGGCCGGCCGCGCCGAATACGCGCAGCTCCTTGGCGGGGCCGGCTGAAGTGGCCAGTTCGAACAGCTCGTCGGCCAGTCTTCGCTCGGCGGCCAGACGCTCCTCGGCGCGCTGGCGCAGCGCAACCGAGAACCGCTCACCGAGCATCGGGTGCCGCCGCGACCAGCGGCAGAAGCGCCAGAGGCCAGAAGATCAGGGCGAGAATCACGACGATCCCGATCGTTCTGACCAGCACCTGCAGGACGACGAGCATCTCCCGGGCGCCGCTGCCGAGCAGTCTCAGATTCTCCTGGAGGATGTCGAGTTCGGTGCGGTAGGCCGGCCGCTCCAGGTGGTCGACGCTGGTGACGGCGTTGAGCTGCTCGGCGACGCGAGTGGTCAGATAGAAGGTCGTCAGATCGGAGAGCTTCGCCCCGGCGAGCCCGGCGAACATTCCGCACGCCCAGGCGATCGTGTAGAGCACCGCCACGATCGCGACTCCGAACAGCAGCCGATCGCTCTGGTGGTGCTGCGCGGCGTTGATCGCGATCGCCAGCCCGACGGGATAGATGACCAAAGCGATCCCGCCGCCGATCAGCAGGGCGCCGGTCAGCGAGCAGCTGGCGAGGCGCCGCCCGCCAGCCCCAACTGAACACCGCCTTCCAGGCGCGCCCGTCGATCACGTGTCGTCCTCGTAGCGTGCGGCCTGAAGCCGGAACAGTTCCGCGTAGCGACCATCGACGTCGAGCAGCGTGCCGTGATCGCCCTGTTCGGTAACCCGGCCGGCGTCCAGGACGCAGATCTGGTCAGCCCGGCGAACCGTGGAGAAACGGTGGGAGATAATCAGCGAGGTCGTGCCTTCGGTGATCTGAAGAAAGCGATCGAAGAAGTCGGCCTCGCCGCGGGCATCGAGCCAGGCGGTCGGCTCGTCGAGCACCAGAATCCTGGCCCCGTGGCGGACGGCGAACAGCGCCCGCGCCAGCGCGACCCGCTGCCACTGCCCGCCGGACAGGTCGACCCCGCCCTCGTAGCTGCGCGAGAGCACGGTGTCCCAGCCGATGCCGAGCTGTGCGCCGGCCAGTTGCATGCAATCGCGCAGGCCATCGGTGTCGTCCACGTGCTCGGGGCTGCCCCAGCCGATGTTCTCGCGCAGCGAAAGCGGATAGCGGGCGAAGTCCTGGAAGACCACCGCCACCTGGCGCTGCCAGCCGCGGGCATCGAGGGACGAAAGCTCGGCACCATCGACGAGGATCCGGCCGGCGATCGGGTCCTGCAGCCGGGACAGGAGCTTTACCAGCGTGGTCTTGCCGGCGCCGTTGATTCCCACCAGGGCGGTCGAGCGGCCGGCCGGCAGCACCAGATTCAGATCGTCGAAGACGCCGCTCTGGAACCGGGATAGTGAAATCGCACGCCCTCGAAGCGCACCTCCCGAGCCGGGAGCCCGGCGGCGGCGCGGTCGCCGTCGAGCTCGGACACCCGCTCGGCGAGCTCGGACTCCAGGCTGGCCACGCGAGGCAGGCCCTCCATCTGCCAGGAGAGCGTCCACGTCATCCCAGGAGATGTCCCCAAAGGGCGTCGTGGCGGCGAGCATCGGCAGCATCACAGCGAGCGTTCCCAGGCCCATCTCGTGGTGATAGGCGGCGTAGCCGAGATAGCCACAGGACGCGGCGAACGCCGCAAGCACCAGAGCGGAGAGCCTCAATACAACCTTGTTCTCGCGTTGAAGAGCATCCCACGGCTCGCTCATGCCCAGGAGCCACTGAGTCCGGTAGCGGTCGACCAGCCAGCCACCGAGGCCGAACACGCGGGATTCCTTGGCGACCTCAGGGCGGGAGGCGAGCCGGTGCAGATACCAGGCGCGACGGAGGACCTCCGAGGCGCCGGCGTACAGCGCGCCCTGTTCGCGGATCAGCTTCAGCTGAGGCCGGCGAACGACGAGCCACATGACCGCCATGCCGACGCCGAGCCACCAGCGAAAGGACGCCAGCACGAGGCATGCGAGGAGCCCGCCGGCCCGGTTGCTGATCACGATGGCCAGCGTCATGGGGGCGTTGCCCGTGCGCTGACCAACGAGCTGGCCCTGGGCCATGGCGAGGTCGTTGAGCACGCTTGCCTCCTCCAGATGTCCGATGCCCGCGGGTCCGCACGCGGCGGCGATCAGCCGATCCTGCGTTCCGTAGACCACGCGCCATTTCACGGTCGAGCTCAGGGCTGACTGGATCGGGCCGAGGAGGAGCGCGGCGGCGTAGGCGGCACCGGTCAGCGCCAGCGCCACGATCATGCGGTGCCCGGCGGGCGAGGACAGCCCGTCGCGGGCCGCCCCGGGCACGTCACCGACCAGGTGGCCAGCGGCAATCGAGGACGAGAACCGGCAGCAGAGACGCCGCCACCGTGTACGCGGCGACGCCGATGGACAGCGGCCGGCTCGTCTCCCACAGCACGCGCACCGCGGCGCTGTATCGCGTACCTGATCTCCGCAGCCCTGACTGCAGTCCGATTCGCATCCTCCGCAAGACACCAAATCATCTCAGTCGGCCAGTTCAGACAGGCGGCGGGCGATGAAGCGGCGCTCAGGGTCGGTCTTGGTGGCATCCAGGGCTCGCCGGTAGGCGTCGATCGCCGCCGCCCGGTTGCCGAGGCGGCGATACATGTCGGCTCGAGTCGCCTCCAGCAGGTGGTAGTCCGGCAGCGCACCCTCGGCGGCCAGTTCGTTGACCAGACCCAGTCCGGTCTCCGGCTGGCCGGCCATGGCCACCGCGACGGCGCGGTTCAGGCGGACGACCGGAGACGGCATCAGCTCCAGCAGCAGGTCGTACAGGGCCGCGATCTGGGGCCAGTCGGTGGCGGCAACGGTGGCTGCGTCGGCGTGGCAGCCCGCGATCGCCGCCTGCAGCTGGTACGGGCCTGGAGCTCCGCGGCGCAAAGCGATGCGCAGAAGCACGTGCGCCTCGTCGATCTCGTCCGTGTCCCAGCGGGAGCGGTCCTGGTGCTCCAGGGTGACGATGTTGCCTTCGCCGTCGACGCCGGGCCACCCGGCGCGAATGCTGGAAATGCATCAGTGCCAGCAGCCCGGCCGCCTCGGGCTCGTCCGGCATCAGCCGGGCCAGGAGGCGGGACAGGCGGAACGCCTCGGCGCACAGGCTTCCCGGGTCAGGTCGCCGCTGCAGGCCGAATAGCCCTCGTTGAACAGCAGGTAGAGCACGGCCAGGACACCGCTCATCCGCTCGGGCAGCAGGTGGGCGGGCGGGACCCGGTAGGGGATGCCGGCGTCGGCGATCTTGTGCTTGGCCCGCATCAGCCGCTTGGCCATGGTGGCTTCCTTCACCAGGAATGCCTGGGCGATCTCGGCTGTAGTCAGGCCGGCGAGCGTACGCAGGGTGAGAGCCACCCGGGCCTCCAGCGGCCAGCGCCGGGTGGCAACAGGTGAAGATCAGCCTCAGGCGGTCGTCATCGATACCGCTTTCGTCTCGCGTCGTGCTCGCCGGCGGTGGCGTCGGAGCTGCCGTGGCGAGGTGGCCGGAGCATGTCGCGGCCGGCCTGCTCTGCAGCTCTGATCCGCGCCGCGCGGCGGCGGAGGCGGTCCATAGCCCGGTTGCCGGCCACGGTGGTCAGCCACGCCCCGGGCTGGCGCGGGACGCCGTCTTTCGGCCAACGACGGAGGCTTGGGCGAAAGCCTCTTGGGCGCATTCTTCGGCCAGGTCCCAGTGCCCGGTGCGGCGGATGAGGGTGGCCACGATCCTCCCCCACTCCTCGCGGAAGGCCGCCTCGACCTGGATCTGCGCCTGCTCCGCGCTCATTCCTCGGCGGCGAACTGCCTGACTTCGACCAGGTGATAACGGGCCAGCGGATGCTTGGCGGCCACGTCGATGGCGTCCTCCTGGCTGAGGCAGTCGACGATGTCGAAGCCACCGATGAACTCCTTCGTCTCCATGAACGGTCCGTCGGAGATCAAGGTCTCGCCGTTGCGAACGCGGACCGTGGTTGCCGTCTCGGCGCCCTTAGGGCATGCCCGAAGTGGTGGATGCCGGCGCCCTTCGCCTCGCCCACCCACTCGACGGCATCACGTCGGACCGCTTCCTCCTCAGCGTCGCTCTCGGCAATCCCGTTCACGCAGAACGACAACAGGTAGCGCTGACGCCCTGCGGCGGGCGGGGGGATGGAATCGCCGGCGGGGATTTCTGCCGCCGGATCGTCGGCATCGGCATCGGCGTGGGCGTCGGCGGGTACGGGCAGCCCCATCGGGTAATCGGCGAAGGGGCGCACCTCGATGGCGTGGAACCACGACACCGGGTGCTTGGCCGCCACTTCGATCGCCTCATCCAGGTCGGCGCACGTGATCACGTCGAACCCAGCCACGAACTCCTTGCTCTCGGCGAAGGGTCCGTCCGTGACGATCGTCTCACCGTTCCGTGTGCGCACGCACGCGGCGGCGCCGGCCGGCCCCAGCTGGTGCCCGAAGCGCCGCACGCCGCGGCGATCCATCTCCTCCACCCAGCTCGGAACGTGCTCGCGCATCGCGGCCGTCTTCTCCGGCGTGGGCACGCCGTCACTGCAGACCAACAGCAGATAGTTCATGTTGTCTCCGTCAGGTCAGGGGATGTTTGCGTATCGGCCTAGAAGTGCGGGCGGCGGGGGAATATGAACCGGCGCAGGCACCGATCGCGGGCTGCCTCCACCCGCTGGGCGATCCGCCGGCTCTTGATCTCGCTGCTGTGTCGCATGTGGGGCCTCCTGTCGGCTCCGGTTGGTGGTTTCAACCAGACGACGAACGGCCCGGGCCGAAAAGGACAGCTGCGGATTAGCCGCAGCCTTGCTGCGCTCTGTACCCGATGCCCGTGCATCTCGCGCCGCCTACCGTGACCTGCGTAGTTCTAGCCCTGGGAGAACGAATTATCGTGAGCGCGCTGACTGCGAAACCCGAGGATCCCCAGCTCAACCCGGAGCTGCGGCATCTGCAGGCCGAGGTCACCCGCCTGGAGCACGAAGTGGATCGTCTCCGGGTTCAGAGGGAGGAATTGCGCCGGGATAACCGGCGGCTGAGCGCCTCGCTCGACGCGTATCTGCAAGATGAGGACGCTGGGTGGCCGCGCGCACCCGTGGAGATGACGGCCGGGACGTGCGTCGGACCGCGTGGGTACCAGGTCCATCCCAACCAGGGCAAACGAGCACGTTGAGCTCGAAGTCCACGTCCACAGGGGCGTGAGCGAAGTGCGGATACTCGTCGTCAATGCGGGCTCCAGTAGCCTGAAGCTGTCCGTTGTGGAGGCCGGCCGGGCTCGCGTCTCCCGAAGCCTTCCCGCTCCGAGGGCCGAGATCGATCTGGCTGAGCTTGGCGCCACGCTCGCGGAGAAGGACTTCGCCGAGATCGATGCCGTCGGGCATCGGATCGTGCACGGCGGCAGCCAGTTCCGTGACGCCGTGGTAATCGACCCCGGTGTCCGAGCCTCGCTGGGCGCCCTGGTCGAGCTGGCTCCGCTGCACCAACCGAAGTCGCTGGCCGCCCTCGACGCCGTCACCGAACTGCTGCCCTCGTCGCCTGCGGTCGCCTGTTTCGACACTGCGTTTCACGCCACCCTCCCGGAGGCAGCCAGCACCTACGCGCTCCCCCAGTCCTGGAATCAGGGGTGGGAGCTTCGCCGCTACGGCTTCCATGGCCTCTCTCACGCCTGGGCGGCCCGTCGTACCGCTGAGATCCTGGACGTCCCGCAGATCGGGCTGCGGCTCGTCAGCTGTCATCTCGGCGCCGGGGGCTCCCTGTGCGCGATCCGCGACGGACGCTCGATCGACACGACGATGGGATTCACGCCGCTGGACGGCCTGGTCATGGCCACCCGATCGGGCTCGGTCGATCCCGGACTGCTGCTCTGGCTGCTGGAGCGAGGCGACTTCTCAGCTTCTGAGATGACCTCCGCACTCGAGCATCGCTCCGGCCTGCTCGGGCTGACCGGGGACAGCGACATGCGGGCGGTCCTGGCCCGCGCCGAGGACGGCGACGAGCAGGCGCGGCTTGGGTTGGAGGTCTACCTCCACCGTCTGCGCGGCGCGGTCGCCGCCATGGCTGCGTCACTGGGGGGGCTCGATGCGCTCGTCTTCACCGGCGGGGTGGGCGAGCATGCTCCCGAGATCCGTCGCCAGACCGTGGAGGGCCTGCGGTTTCTCGGCGCCGGCATCGACGAGGCCCGGAACGCCGGGTCGGACTCGGATGCAATTGTGAGCCCGGATCAAGCTCGCGTGCCCGTCGTGGTGGTGAGCGCCCGGGAGGACCTGGAGATCACCCGCCAGGTCCTCGCGGTCCTCGGTGGCGGACGTCAGTAGAAAGCCACATCAACGCCGCGCGCTCACGCGGATGGAGTCGCAGCCGCCTGACCATAGGTTCCTGCCCATGGCAGCCGTGTTCAACCTGAACCATCACGCCAGCTACTTGCACTGGCATTTCATCGACGTGTCGGTGTCGAACCTTCTTGTCGTCCTGGCGATGATCATCGTCTTCGTCGTGGCCATCCTGGCGCCGTTCCCGCACAGCCGCGACCGGGGAGGAGCGCAGTGAGCAGCTACGAGGACCGGTCCTGGACAGGTCGGCTCCGGCGCCGCGCCGTGTCGGCGCTGCCTCCGGAGAAGCTCCTGCCTGACAAGCAGCCGAGCTACGTGTCCTCGTGGATCTACGTGTTCGGGGTCCTGTCGCTGAGCTCTCTGGCCGTGCTCATCGGCACGGGCTGCATCCTGGCCTTGAAGGGACCCGGGTGGTGGCACTACACGGGCATCGGCCATTTCTTCAACTCGGTCCACCTGTGGGCGGTGGAGCTGTTCTTCTTCGCGATGGTCGTCCACCTGTGGGGCAAGTACTGGATGGCGGCCTGGAGAGGCGGACGCGCCCGCGTGTGGATGACCGGAGCGATCACGTTTCTGGTCGCGATCCCCTGCGCCCTGACCGGCTACGTGTCCCAGCAGAACTTCGACTCCCAGTGGATCTCCACCCAGGCCAAGGATGCGATGAACGCGGCAGGGGTCGGGTGCGTTCTTCAACCTTCTCAACTTCGGTCAGATGTACAGCTACCACGTGCTGCTGCTGCCGTTGGCGGTCGTGGGGTTGGTGGTCGCACACGTGCTGCTCGTGCGCCGCCACGGGGTCGTGCCCCCCTTCCGTATCGCGGGCGCGAGGACGACGCATGACCGGCGGCCGTCGGTCATGAGTCGGACCGACGACGGCTACCGGACCTGGAGGGGCGGATACCGCTCCTACGACATCGTCAAGGAGGGCGCGATCGCCCTCGCCGTCGTGGCGCTGCTGTCCGTGCTGCTGGCCGTCCTGTTCTCCTCCCCGGACGAGAAACCGAGCACGATCAAGCAGTGGGCAACGACGATGCCGGTGGACTTCGTGACCACGGCCACCACCGAACTCGACGGCACCAGCGGTACCGGTGGGTACGGACCTCCCTACAACCATGCCTCGGACGGCCAGAGCCTGTGGTTCATCCACCTGCAGAAATGGCTGGGGGTCAGTCACCCGATCAACACCGCGGAGGATTTCGTACTGGCGCCTCTGCGCTCATTGCCCCGCCAGCCGCTCACCCAGGCTGCGGTGAGCGCGTACGACTCGGCCCCGGCCAAGCAACAGGCGGCATGGACCAGCGCGTATGAAAAGGGTCTGACCAAGGCAGGCGTCGGACCGGCAGGACTGCTCAGGGTGCCAGGCAGCGGCTACGGACCGCTGCCGATCATGATGCAGAGCCTGCTGTCGTTCGCCCGGTCCGGCGGACTCGACGGAGCGCTCCTCACCGGGCGCCAGTTCTATGCCACCGACTACACCAAGCCGCTGCTGTTCCTGGCCGACGGCGGCCTGCTGGACAGCCGGGCCCAGGCAGACCATCTGCTGGGGGAGCAGTGGGGGATGATGAATGAGACCGGCAGCTACCCCGGTCAGGTGTGGCTGTGGCTGTACACCTTCTGGTACCAGATCAAGCCGTTTTCGACCTCGTCGAACGCCGACATCGACGTGATGGCGATCATGGGGGTTCTCAGCCTCGCCCTGGTGCTGATCCCGTTCATCCCCGGGGTGCGTGACGTGCCCCGCTGGGTGCCGGTCTACCGGCTGATCTGGCGCGATCATTACCGTGCCCCGCGCACGCCGCCGGAGCCCCCGCCCGGCGAGCCCGAGCCCCAGCCGGCCGGCAGCGGCAGTAGCGTCACCTAGTCATTCACCCGAGCTGGCGCCCGATGACTCCGGCCGTACACGCCGAACAGCTGAGCAAGCGCTACGGCAAGACCGTGGCCCTGGACGCCTTGGACCTGACGCTCGAGCCGGGTCAGGTGTTCGGCTACCTCGGCCCAAACGGAGCCGGGAAGACGACCACGATCAGGCTGCTGCTGGGCCTGCACCGACCCACCTCTGGGCGAGCCGAGGTGTTCGGAGTCGATACCTGGGCCACCCCCGTCCAAGCCCACCGGCGTCTGGCCTACGTGGCAGGTGAGCCATTCCTGTGGCCGTCTCTGACCGCCGGAGAGACCCTGGAGTTCCTCGGTCGCCTGCATGGCGGCATCGACACCCAGTACCGCGACATCCTGGTCGAACGCTTTGCGCTCGAGACCGAAAAACGGGTGCGCGCACTGTCCAAAGGCAACCGGCAGAAGGTGCAGCTGATCGCGGCACTGGCGACACGGGCCGACCTCCTGCTGCTGGACGAGCCAACCTCCGGGCTCGATCCGCTGATGGGGATGGCGTTCCGGGAATGCGTCGCCGAAGCCAAGGAGCGCGGGCAGACCGTGTTTCTGTCCTCCACGTGCTCAGTGAGGTTGAGGCGACGTGTGACCGGGTCGGGATCCTCAAGGCGGGACGGCTGGTGGACGAGGGCAGCCTCGCGGAGCTCCGTCACCTGTCCTCCCAGAGCGTGGAGGTGACGTTCGGGGGGCGGGTACCCGAGCTCCCCCCAATGCCCGGTGTCGCCGTGTCCCCGGCCGGGCCCGGCGCGCTCCAGTTCGAGGTCAGCGGCTCGATCGACCCGCTGATCAGCGCCCTGGCCGGCCATGATGTTCGATCCCTGCGCAGCCGTGAGCCCTCCCTGGAGGAGATCTTCCTGCACCACTACCGAGATGACAACGGTCGCGTATCCGCGTGAGGGCGTTGCCATCCGCGGGCAAGGGCGGGTGTTCGGAACGCTGCTGCGCCGCACTCTGCGCGACGTCCGCACGCGAACGATTGCCTTCGCCTATCTGTTCGCGGCGGTGTCGTACATCAACCCGGTCGCCTACCGCCATACCTACCCGACCCTGGCCGACCGGCTCGCCTTTGCCCACACCTTCGGTCACAACAAGGCCGTCGTGCTGTTCTACGGGAAGGCGTACGACCTGCTGACGATCGGCGGCTATACCGCCTGGCGCAGCGGAGGTGCCCTGGCGCTGTTTGCGGCCGTGTTCGGACTGCTGGTGGCGGTCCGGATCACCCGCGCCAGTGAGGACAGCGGCCAGACCGAGCTGGTCCTCTCCGGCCTCGTTTCCCGGCGTCTGGCCGGCTGGGTTGTGCTGGCCTGTATCGCCATCGTCACCACAGTGCTGTGGCTGGCGATGCTCGTGGGGCTCCTGGTGGCCGGCCTCTCGCTGGGGGAGCGGCGTATCTGGCGCTCGCGGTCACCTGCGTGATCCCCGTCTTTGCCGGGGTGGGCTTGCTCGTCAGCCAGCTGGCATCCTCGCGCCGGCTGGCCCTCGAACTGGGCGGAGCGATCGTCACGCTGTGCTTCCTGCTCAGGGTGATCGCCGACACCTCGCCCGGGGTGAGCTGGCTTGACTGGATCACGCCGCTGGGCTGGGCCGAGCATCTGCGCCCGTTCACCGGAGCGCAGCCGGGGGTGCTGCTGGCGCCGGTGGCTGCCTCGATGTTGGCGGCGGGGCTGTTCTGGCGCCTCCAGGCCCGGCGCGACATCGGAACCGGGCTGCTCGCCGGCAAATCGACCGCACCGCCCCATCTCGCCCTGCTCTCCTCCCCCACCCGGCACACACTGCGGAACGAGCGGTCGAGCCTGCTCGCGTGGATGGCGGGAACCGGCGCGTTCGCGCTCGTGGTGGGAGTCATCTCAAAGAGCGTGTCCTCGGCCGGGATCTCCCCCAGCTCAGCCGAGAACTGGCCAAGGTGGGGGCCGGCACCGTGCTCCAGCCCGTCGGCTATATCTCCTTCACGTTCATCTTCTTCGTGTTCGTGGTGAGTCTGTTCGCGGTCTCTCAGGTCGCGGCTGCGCGCCATGAAGAGGCGGGCGGCCAGCTGGAGACCGTGCTCTCCCAGCCGGTGGCGCGGTCGCACTGGCTGCTGGGGCGGGTCGGGCTCGCTGTGGCGGCCGCGTGTGCCCTGGCGCTGATCGCTGCCGGGATGGTCTGGCTCGGTGCCGCCTCACAGGGCGTTTCGGTGTCGGGCTGGCGAATGCTGCAGGCGGCGGCCAACTGCGTGGCGCCGGCCGTTCTGTTCCTCGGGCTGGCTGCCGTCGTGTACGCAGTGGTCCCGCGGGCGGCGCCCGGCTTCGCCTATGGCCTGGTGGTCGTCGCCCTGCTGTGGCAGCTGTTCGGGTCGCTGCTCGGAGCACCGCGGTGGCTCGTGGATGCGACGCCGTTCGCGCACCTCGGGCTCGCGCCCATCCACGCGTTTCGGCCCGGTCCAGCCGTCGTCATGCTGCTGATCGGTCTGGCGGCGACAGCCGCGGCGGTGGCCATCTTCAGCCGGCGCGACGTCGTGGGCGCGTAACGGCCAGACGGTGAGCTCGCCTGCCCAGGGCCATGAGCCCAGGGCAGGCGGAGGTTCCTGATCCGAGGCTCGTTCGGCTAGGCAGTGGCAGTGGCCGAGCGCCCGGTCGGGTGACTCCCGGGCGCGCCCGGCATGGCCGCCACAATCAGCGGGCACGCCGCGTGGTGAGCCAGATAGCCGCTGGTGCTCCCCATCGTCACTCGCCTCAGCAGCTGGTTGTGGCGGCTTCCGCAGACCAGCAGATCAACTTCGTGACTGAACGTCAACAGCTCGGGATCGACCAGCCCTACCACGATCTTCACCCCATCGGCGAGGTCACCGAGGGCGGCCCTGGTGCGAGCCACCAGGTCCTCTGGATCTTCCATGTAGCCGGCCCCCGCGCCCACGCCGGTGGCGTAGAAGTGCGGCGGTACCACGCATTGCGCCACGAGCTCGGCGCCGAGCCCGCGGGCCAGATCCTCAGCCCAACCACGAGCCATCTCGCTTTCGGCCGAGCCGTCGTAGGCGACCCCAACCGTACTCAGCGTGTGGTCTCTCGACGCGTAACCGCGGGGCGCGATGGCCACAGGTCGCTGGGCCTGGTGGAGCACCGAGGCGGCATCGTCGCCGATCAATACCCGGCCAATCGCGCCTCGCTCGCACGCGCCAACCACGATCAGATCGGCTCCCCGATCGGCCGCGCATCGCTCCAGCCCGGCCCCGACGGAGGACGCCGTGACGCAGACGGCCTCGGACGGCTGGGAGCCCTGATCCGAGGCTCGAGTCGGGCCTGGGTCCGTCCGCTCGACGTGGACCAGCGTCAGCCGCGCAGTCGGCCCTCCGATCTTCGCCGCGAGCGCCGCGGCGTCTCGCTCCCCGCTGTTTCCATCCGCACCCACGATGATGTTCGAGAACATTCGACTCCCCTTCGCTCAATCGACCTCAGCGAACTTAGTCGCACCGACCTCCGGCGTCATCGGAAACCTCCGCACGATTGGTGCGGAGTTGCCGCACTGATCTGTTTCCTCCGGCGCCTCGAGCCAGCTGCCGGCTTCGGAAAAACCGCAGCCTCGCTGCGGGCCGCCGCCAATGTCGGCGGCGGCGAGCCTGCGTAGCTTTGCCCTATGAGCCCAGCGCCCACACGCACCCAGCCGGACACTCGGACCCGCGCACTGGTGCAGCTGACCCGGCGCGAGTGCCTGGACCTGCTCGCTGCCGAGCACTTCGGTCGCCTGGCTGTGGGCAGCGGCGGCCCGGCCCCGATCATCCGCCCGGTCAACTACGTGTTCGACCCTCGCTCCCAATCCGTCGTCTTCCAGACGGCCGAAGGATCGAAGCTGCACTCGCTGCTGCACGAGACCCACGCGGCATTCGAGGTCGACGCGATCGACCCAAGCACCCGGACAGGTTGGAGCGTGATCATCGTCGGCGTCACCGAGGCGCTGAACCGGCCAGATGAGATCCGCCGGATGGACGCCCTGGGACTGGACAGCTGGACGCCCGGCGAAAAGCGACATTGGCTGCGCATCCGGGCCTGGACGGTCTCCGGGCGGCGGCTGGCTGTGGTGACGGAGCCGATACCGCATCCGGGCGGCGGTCCGCAGCAGGCATGACCTTCTCCGACACGCGGGAACTGACGGTCCTGGCACCGGCTGAGCTGGCCCAGATCGATGCCTGGTGGCGAGCGGCGAACTATCTGTCCGTCGGACAGATCTACCTGATGGACAACCCGTTGCTCCGAGCCCCGCTGCTCCCTGAGCACGTCAAGCCGAGGTTGCTCGGCCACTGGGGAACGACCCCCGGCCTGAACTTCATCTACGCGCACATGAACCGGGTGATCAACGCTCGCTCGCTCAGCACCGATCTACGTCACCGGCCCGGGACACGGCGGACCCGGCCTGGTCGCCGGGGCCTACCTGGACGGGACCTACAGCGAGGTGTACCCGCACATCGGCCGCGGTGAGGAGGGATTGAGGCGACTGTTCCGACAGTTCTCGTTTCCCGGCGGGATTCCGAGCCACGTGGCACCCGAGACGCCCGGCTCGATCCACGAGGGCGGTGAGCTCGGTTACGGGCTGCTTCATGCCTACGGCGCCGTGTTCGACAACCCGGAGCTGCTGGCGGTGTGCGTCGTCGGTGACGGCGAGGCTGAGACAGGTCCGCTGGCGGCGAGCTGGCACTCGAACAAGTTCCTGAACCCGGTCCGGGACGGAGCCGTCCTCCCGGTGCTGCACCTCAACGGGTACAAGATCGCCAACCCCGCGGTGCTGGCCCGGATCGGGGAGGACGAGCTGAGAAGCCTGATGGAGGGCTATGGGTACGCGCCGCGGTTCCTCTCGGGGTCCGATCCGGAGGAGATGCACCAGGCCATGGCGGCGCTGCTTGACGAGGTCCTGGATGAGATCCTGGAGATTCAGGACACGGCGCGATCGGGAGCGCAGATGGGCCGGCCGCGCTGGCCGATGATCGTCCTGAGGACCCCCAAGGGCTGGACCGGACCGAAGCAGGTCGACGGACTGCGAGCCGAGGGCAGCTTCCGCTCCCATCAGGTGCCGCTGAGCCAGGTCCGGACCAATCCCCAGCACCTGGCGGAGCTGGAGAGATGGCTGCTCTCCTACGGACCCGCCGAGCTGTTCGACGGTGAGGGAGCTGTCAGGGCCGACATCGCGGCACTGGCTCCCCGGGGCGAGCTGCGGATGAGCGCCAACCCGCACGCCAACGGCGGGCAGCTGACTCGGGACCTGGAGCTCCCAGATTTCCGGCTGTACGCGGCGACGCTCGAGGCGCCGGCGCGCGGCTCAAGCGAGGCCACTCGGGTGCTCGGAGCCTGGCTGCGCGACGTGATCTCACTCAACCGCGATCGCTTCCGCCTCATGGGCCCGGACGAGACCGCGTCGAACCGCCTAGGGGCAGTGTTCGAGACGACCGACCGCGTCTGGGAGGCGGAGCTCCGCCCAGACGACGATCACCTCGCACCCGACGGCCGGGTGATGGAAGTTCTGTCCGAGCACCTGTGCCAGGGGTGGCTCGAGGGTTACCTGCTCACCGGTCGCCACGGCCTGTTCAACTGCTACGAGGCATTCATCCACATCGTCGACTCGATGTTCAATCAGCACGCCAAGTGGCTGAAGGTCACCCGCCAGATTCCATGGCGACGGCCGATCCCGTCTCTGAACTACCTGCTCTCCAGCCACGTGTGGCGCCAGGACCACAACGGGTTCTCACATCAGGATCCCGGCTTCATCGATCACGTGGTCAACAAGAAGGCCGAGATCATCCGCGTGTACCTGCCACCGGACGCCAACTGCCTGCTCTCGGTGGCCGACCACTGCCTGCGCTCGCGTAACTACGTCAACGTGATCGTCGCCGGGAAGCAGCCCGCGCTGGACTATCTGACGATCGACGAAGCGACGGCGCACTGCGCCCGCGGGCTGGGTATCTGGGAGTGGGCGTCCAATGACGTCGGGGCCGAGCCCGACGTGGTGATGGCCTGCGCCGGGACACCCCGACGCTGGAGACCGTCGCGGCGACGGCGATCCTGCGCGCCCGGATCCCCGAGTTGAAGGTGAGGGTGATCAACGTCGTCGACCTGATGCGCCTCGAGCCGGACAGCGAGCATCCGCATGGCCTGTCCGACGCCCAATTCGACGCGCTGTTCACGACCAGCCGGCCGGTGATCTTCGCCTACCACGGCTACCCCTGGCTGATCCATCGGCTCACCTACCGGCGGACCAACCATGTCAACATCCATGTCCGGGGCTACAAGGAGGAGGGCACCACGACCACGCCGTTCGACATGGTCATGCTCAACGACCTCGACCGCTTCCACCTGGTCATGGACGTGATCGACCGCGTGCCCGGCCTGGCCGAGCGTTGGGCTCACCTGCGTCAGGAGATGGTGGACGAGCGGCTGCGCGACCGTGTCTACACGCGTCAGCACGGTGAGGATCCGCCGGAGATCCGGGACTGGGTCTGGCCGGGTTGGCCGGCCTCCTAGCCGTCTCAGGCTGGACTAACTCGGAACGACCAGCGTGGGACGCTTGGATTGATGAATCACGCTGGTGGAGACGCTGCCGAGCAGCTGCGACTCGACCGCCGTGTGGCCACGGGTTCCGACGACGATGAGATCCGCCTCGAGGGCATCGGCCGTGTCGAGAATCGTTTGGGACAAGCTCGTCTCGGCCCGCTCCACCCGGGTGTCCACTTCGAGACCCATCTGTTTGGCCAGCTCGGCGCCCTGCTGGGCGATCTCCGCGGCCCGATCGAGGTCGAACTTCTCGACATCGGGAACCGTGGCCGTCCGCGCGTTGTCCCGGGTACCGAAAGAATCGGACAGGACGGCGGGCGGCGGGCTCCACACGTGCAGAAGCGTCACCGGCTGTGGCGCCAGCACGGAGTAGACAACTGACAGTGCATGCTTGGCACTTTTGGACCGTCGTAACAGATGACGATTGACATGTGACCTCGCTTGTGGCGGTAATTGATGTTGACCACTGATGTGGTGGCCGATCACGTCCTGGGAGCGATGTGCAGCCGGCGGCATCAAAGCCGCCGGCCGTAGCGCGGTGAGAAGGCTGTCTTCTGCTCCGGATCAGGTGGTGTGCGCTACCTCTGCGTCGGCCGACGCCGGCGCCGACTCGTGCTGCTGCATCTTCCGGGTGAGCACAAGCAGTGGACAGCGTGCGGTTCGGGTGAGCTTCTGAGCCGTGCTTCCGTACAGCAGCCGGCCGTACGGTCCGTATCCGCGAGAGCCGACCACCAGCAGGTCGACCGACCCGCTGAACTGCCCCAGCTCCTCCGCGGGATCGCCATACACGGCATGCGCCTCGACTCCGTCGATCCGAGCGATCCGGTCCTGGATCTCCGCCAGGCTCTGCATGACGGTGTTTCGATCGGGAAACGCCGGACCAACGAGGTAACGCGCGGGTGAGTAGATCACCTGACAGGCGGCGACCTTCCACTGGTGCTCGGACGCGAGCTCAAGCGCAAACCTCAACGCGGCCTCGCTCTCAGGCGCTTCGTCGTAGCCGACCCCGATCTTGTGGATTCCGTCAGTCAATTGGGAATAGCCGGACGGAGCGACCGCCACCGGGCACGGTGAGCCATTCAGAGAGTGGCGCGTGTCGTCGGCGTTGAGGACTCGTCCAACGTGCCCGTGGCGGGTCGAGCCGATGACGAGCAGGTCCGCTTCGATCATCTCGGCCATCTCGTGCAGGCCACGGCCGACCGTAGGCGCGCCGTGCCATCTGATATCCGCCTGGATTCCAGCCTCCTGGCGTGAGGACTCCAAGATTTTCTCGGCGTCCGCGCGCAGGGTCGCCTCGTACGGTGCGCTGGTTCCCCGCCACGCAACCGGCTCGTCCAAGTACACGTGCGCGAGCGTCATTTCGGCGCCCGGGGCACAGAGAACCAGAGCGAGGGCAATCGCATCACGCCCGCCCTCGCCTCCGTCGACCCCCACGATCACCTTCCTGAACATGGTCCCTCCTTCGTTCGCTTTAGGACCACCCTATGAGCGCGGTGCCGACCGTCCATCCGTTCGATGCCCCACCCGAACTTCGGTTTCCGCGCAGCAGAGCTACCAATGAGGGGGTAGTTTGTCTCCGAGCATGGGGGTTATCCCGCAGACCCCCGCGGAGCCCTTGCGGATGATCGCCATCCGGCGGCCTCCTAGTTTCCAAGTCGCCCCCACAAGGAGGTGGAATCCATGGAGATAGAGCAAGACGAGACGACGGGGCGCATCCGCGTCGTGCTGGCCGACGATCACGCGGTCGTGCGTCAGGGCATGCGCCGAGTACTGGAGGCCGACGGGGGGTTTGAAGTAGTGGCCGAGGCGGGTGACCTCGACGCGGTGCACCGCTACGTGCACGGCCATCATCCAGATGTCCTCGTGCTCGATCTCAACATGCCGGGTGGATCTCCGATCCGGGCGATACCCCAGCTGCGAGCTGAGTATCCGGAAACCCGGATCGTCGTTCTGACGATGGAGAACGAACCGCTGTACGCACGTCAGGTGCTGACTGATGGGGCCAGCGGCTACGTGTTGAAGGATGCCGCGGAGACCGAGCTGGTCACCGCGATCCGTGAGGCCGCCGCGGGCGAGAGCTACCTGAACCCGAGGCTGGCTGCGCGCGTCGCCATGGCCCCTCCGCCAGGGCCGCCAGACGGACTGTCGGAACGTGAAGCCGAGGTCCTGCGCTTGGTCGCGCTCGGATTCACAAACGTAGAGATCGCATCCCAGCTGTTTCTTTCGATCCGGACCGTCGAGACACACCGGTCACATATCCAGCAGAAGCTCCGCCTGAGGAACCGGTCCGACCTGGTCCAGTACGCGCTGGACCACGGCCTGGTCGACGTGAAGCACCGGACCGAGCCCTAAAGCGGGTCGGGCCACTCAGGTCGTGCAGCATGGGTTCGAACCTGGGCCGAGCGGCTAACCGCTCAGTAGCCTGAACACCACCTCGGTACAGCTTTCCCGCGAACCAGGCGCATGGTTTCCCCGGTGTGAGCGCCCAGATGGCGGGCTACCGTCGGTTACGTGGCCCAAACACCCGTGAAACTCGTAGATAGCCAGCGCCGGGATCCGGCGTCCGGTGACCGCGCCGATCGGACCAGAGTTCTGCTCGTCTATGACCATCCCCGCGCCCGACGCAGCCTGGCTGAACTCCTCCGCAGCTCCGCGGCGTTGGACGTCCAGGAGGCGACAGACGGCCCGGAGCTGGTCGACGACATCCGGCGCTGGGATCCGGACGTGGTGTCGATTGCGACTCAGCTGCGTGACGGGGCCAGCCTGACGTCGGTCAAGCGCGTTCACTTGGCCTGGCCTGACGTACCGATCGTCGTGCTCACGATGGAACGGAGCAGCGCTTTTGTCGAGCACGCAATGGATCTGGGCGCGCGGGGCGTCGTGGCGATGGACCACGCCGACAGCGAGCTGCTCCCGGCGGTCACCGCGGCCGCAAACGGCGAGGTATACGTGAGTGAGCTGGCCTCGCCACCTCCCCCGCCCGGACACGTCAGGGCACAAGGCGGCGCTCTTCTCACCTTCCGGGGAGTTTCTCAAGCCGCACGGGTTCTACTCGGCAGCCGTGACGACGGGCCGGTGCCGTTCTCTCTCAGCCGGCCAGCCGGCTCGGCGGCCCGTCGGTTACCGCAGCCCCCTGTGAGCCGACCGGGACGCGGGCCGTCACCGTGGTCCCCTCGCCGGGACGCGAGTCGACGACCATCTCTCCACCGGCCAGATAGATCCGCTCACGCATGCCGGCCAGTCCGAATCCGCTTGTCGCCGCCTCGGCGTCGAAGCCAGCCCCGTCATCCGTAACCTCGGCCACCAGCTCGCCCTCCTCGATCCGCAACGAAACCTGAGCGTTCTGAGCTTCGGAGTGCTTGGCGATGTTGGTGAGCGCCTCCTGCACAAATCGGTAGACGCTCATCTCGAGGTCAGGCGTCAGCTCGAGAGCCTTGAGCTCGGCCGCTTCGAGCAACTCACTTTGGATTTCCAGGCCGGTGTCACGCCGGCGCTGCAGCAGCGCTTCGATTGCGGCCAGCAGACCGAGGTCATCCAGGACGGACGGGCGGAGATCAGTGATGATGCTCCTGAGGTTGTCGATCTCCACCTCGACGTCCTCGATCGCCTGGCCGATCTGCGCCTTCCCCGGTCCGGTCAGCCCCTTCTGAGCGGAGACCAGCAGAACCCGCAGGCCGCCGAGCGCCTGCAGCGTCTCGTCGTGCAGCTCTCTGGCCCACCGCCCCCGCTCAGCGTCGGCCGCGGCAATCGCCCAACGCAGTCGATCGGCCTCGACACTGCGCTTGATCGCCACGGCGTTCGCCGCCGAGGAGGTGAATGTGCGCAGCACCTGCTCGTCGACCGCCGAGAAGGATCCACCGGCCCCGCCTCGATCAAAGGCGGTCAGGACACCCAGGCCTGACCCACGATGCATCATCGGCACCAGCAGTGCGGTGTGTGCACCCTCGACACCCATCGCGGTGGGGCTGATTCGCAGCTGCGCCTCCACGTCGCTGATCCTGACCGGCTGACCGTGCTCCAGCACGTGGCCTGACGTGGAGCCGGCGATCGGGA
This sequence comes from uncultured Solirubrobacterales bacterium, assembly GCA_963744525.1. GTDB lineage: Bacteria > Actinomycetota > Thermoleophilia > Solirubrobacterales > Solirubrobacteraceae > Palsa-465. Next base: position 48,163 of record CAVUTV010000017.1, read on the forward strand.
TCCGGTGACCGGCTGCGCCGCGGGCCCGACCGGCCGAGGCGGCCACGACGAGGTCGTCACCTTCCCGCAGGAGGATCAGGATCGTCTGCGCGTCCACCAGAGCCCTGCCCCGCTTGACGATCAGCTCCAGAACTCCCTCCAGGTCGCTGGTGCCTCCGATCGCATCGGCGATGTCCCGTGCCGCCCGGAGCGAGCGCACGGCGTGCTCCGCCTCCTCACGCCGACGCTCGCTGTCGTCGAACAGGCGAGCGTTGTCGATCGCTGTGGCCGCCCAGTGGGCCAGGATGCTCACCGCGTCCTCGTCCTCCGGACTGAACTCCTTGCCACCTTCCTTTTCGGACAGGTAGAGATTGCCCCAGGCCGTGCCGCGGACCACAATCGGAGCGCCCAGGAACGTTCGCATCGGCGGGTGGCCGGGAGGAAAGCCATAGCTGGCCGGGTGAGATCCCACGTCACTGAGCCGGAGGACCTGCGGCTCTTCGATCAGAACACCAAGCACGCCGCGGCCGCTGGGCAGGTCGCCGATGGCAAGTTGGGTCTCCTCGTCGATGCCTGAGGTGAGGAACTGCTGCAGCCTCCGGCGATCCTCGTCAAGCACCCCCAGGGCCGCATACCGGGCCCCCGTGATCTTCCGGGCCTCCACGAGAACGCGCTCCAGTACAGCGGCGGGATCGAGCTCGGCCACCAGGGCGCGGCCGGCTTCGATCAAACGCCTCATTCGAACGTCCTCAGATTGCATGGGCCAAGAACGAACCATACGCCCGATTTGGGGCTTCTCCGGGCGGGCTCAGTAGTTCCTACGGGAGTTTTCCCTCGTCAGCAAACGCTCTGACCGGCGACAGCGTTCGCCGCTCGTCGTAGCGCTCCGTCGTCCCCCAGCGCCTGGACCCGATGAGGTCGGTCATGCCGTGAACCACGGTTGTGGACGATGAGCACGGCTGGAGTTGTCACTGGGCTCAGGCGCAACGCCCGCATCCAAAGTGTGCACCCGGAATTGGCCTGGCTGGGTGCTACGGTGGATTCAGTCCATCGCCTGACCTCTCCGGTCTTGGCGATCTTGCGCTCTCAAGGTCCTTCATGACCTCTCTGCCCTGTTGAGTGCCCTGCCCGAGAGGCCCGTGAGGAGTATCGATGGAGGCCTTGGAAGCAGCGGCCCCAGAGGTGTTCGCCGGCTTCCCGTTCGCCCTGACGTCCGTTCCGGCCGCTTTCCCCACGGCGTCGCGTCCCCGGCTGGAGTTGCTCTCCATCCGGCAAGGGCCCGATCACAACCGCAACGCAAATTGGAGCGAACCATGAACGACAGCGAAATCACCACACTCGTCACCAGACTGTCGCGTCCCCATCCCTCCGGCGGGATCGTCATCGAGCGCGCAGCGATCCTCGCCGCGGGACGCGACTATCCGGCGATCATGGATTGGATCACAGCCCACTCTGGTGTGCCTGAGGCCACCACCTCCACGACCCGGCGTCACGGGCTCCATGGCTCCCGCATGAACGACGGCAATTCGACCCCCTCGCGGCAGCCGATGCGCTTCGTGCTGCCGACGATTGCAATTCCGCCGGCCGACTCGCCAGCAGCGCCGGAATCAGCGGGCTCAGCGCAAGCTGACTGATCACCCGGATCGGGCGATGTCTCGGGGCCCGGCTGCGCTTTAGGCTCGCGACACGGCGGAAGTTGAACGACACGTGGAGGGGTTTCATGGAGCAGTTCTCCCACCAGACGATCAAGCTGAGCCCCGGCCGGCACACGTCTCCTCAGCAGGGTGCATGCGTGATGGAGCTCGCCTCGATGCTGGCCGGCGAACCGTTCAGCGACCACCCCAAGTCGGTGTGTCCGGTGGTCGGCCTCATCCTGCGGACGTACAACGATCAGATCGACGACGTGCGGCGTCAGGATCTCTACGAATACGCCGCGCGAATCGTTGGAAGCCGGGCATCGACAGAGGTTCAAGCCGCCCGGCGTGATCGACTGAGCAACTGGACGCTGGCGCGTCAATCTCGTTGGGAGCGTTTCGTCAGACGGGTGGCGATTCCACCATTGGTGCCGTGGCTGGTGGGAGATGCCCCCTCCGTGTCAGGGTTCCGGACACCCAGGCACCACGACGAGAGAGCCCACGAGGACGTGCTCGCTCTGATCGATGAGCTGCTGGAAATGGGCACCGGCAGCGAGACCGTCGGCTGCCAGCCCGCATCGCCATCAGAGAAACTCGCGTCGCGGCCTTCCAGCGCCAGCGCGAGCGCCAACGATTTGTGACGCTGTCCCGATTGTTTCCACGGCCTCGCTGAAGCGGGGCTGTGTCGTGGTTGCTACGAGGGGCCGACCAAGCCAGAAGATCACCCAGATCGAGCGATTCCCCAATACGACCAGGCGGGACGATAGACGGGTGGAAAAGTCATTCTCCTCGCTCCCGATGTGGTTTCGACGCTGGGGATTCGGTGCGTGGCTCGTTGTCGGGATGGTCCTCGTCCTCATCGGTGCCGTGTGGCTGCTCGGGAAGACCGCAGGCATCGTCGATCCCCTGATCGCAGGCTTCGTGATCGGCGCCGTCGGGGGGGTGGCCGTCGATTGGCTGGAGCGCCGGGGGTGGTCTCGGGCCGCAGGGGCCGCCACCCTCACGCTGGCGTTGATCGCGTTGAGCATCCTGATCGTGGGACTGGTACTGGCGGGAATCAGCTCAGAGACGGGGCACATCGGCGCCTTGATGTCCCAGGCGGTCGACAAGGTCAAGAACTGGGCCGAGAGCCTGGGGATCTCCTCGGCGTCGGATGCGGCCAAGGAGATCAAGACAACGGTTCCCGCGATCGGTCACACCCTGCTGAAGGGTGTGATAAATGGAATTTCGGGCCTCACGTCGCTGGTCGTCTTCCTGGGCTTCACCGCCTTTGCCGCCTTCTTTCTGCTCAAGGATGGTCCGGCGCTCGGGCGCTGGATCGAACGCCACATGGGCATGCAGCCGGCGGAGGCGCGCATCGTGATGAGCGACATCATCCGCGCCCTGCGCCGGTATTTCCTGGGCCTCACGATCATCGCCGCGCTCAGCACCGCAGGGGTTGTGGTGGGTGCGCTGATCGTCGGCCTGCCACTCGTGGGGACGATTGCGATCGTCAGCTTCGTGGCCAGCTACGTGCCGATCATCGGCGCCTGGACGAGCGGCATCTTTGTTTTCGCGGTGGCGCTCGCCGACCAGGGCACAGGGGCCGCTGTTGCGATGGCCGTGATCATTTTCGTGTGCAACGGGCCACTCCAGCAGATCGTGCAACCGGTCGTCTACGGGGCAACCCTGCAACTCAATCCGTTGGTCGTCTTTAGCGTCACGATCGCCGCCGGCACCCTGTTCGGGCTCCCTGGCATGGTGCTGGCCGCGCCACTCATCTCGGCGGCAGTTCGAATCCGCAGCGACCTCATCTCGCTGAGGGCCTCGCCCACTGGCGGTGCTACCACGGCCACCGGCGGGTCCCCTGCTACCGAGCTGGCTCCGAGCGGACCGGGGTGACCAACTCGGCCGCGGAGCCTCCTGAATCCGCTGCCGGGCACCACAGTGGGTGGCGGATCGCGGGCCGAATCTGCCTGCTCCTCCTGGGAGCGCTGTCGCTGTACCTGCTCGCGCCCAAGGTCATCTCAGTCCTCGCCTCATGGCCGCAGCTGAAGACCCTGACGCTGGGATGGGTTGGGCTGGCCCTCCTGTTCGAGGCGATGAGCTACCTATCTCTGTGGGCGATGCAGCGGGTTGCGCTGCACACGACCAGCTGGTTTGCCGTCAGCACCTCGCAACTGGCCAGCGGCGCACTCGGCAGCATCATCCCCGGTGGGGCCGCGGCCGCCGGGGCGTTTGGCTTCCGGATGCTGACCCGCGCCGGTGTCCAATCAGCCGATGTCGCCGCCGGACTCACGGCCGCAACGGTCGCCAGCACGGCGGCGGTCTTCTCGATGCCCATTCTGGCTCTACCGGGGATCATCGGTGGCGTCGCCGCTCCCGATGGCCTGCTGCAGGCGGCCTACGTGGGGGTGGCGGGCTTTGTGGCAATGGCGGTGCTGGCTGCGGCAGCGTTTGGCTGGGACAGGCCGCTGGTGCTCGTCGGGAGGGGGGCTCGGTGGGTGATCCGCCGCTTTCGTCACGACGCGGCGGCTGATCTCCCGGAGCACCTACTCGCCCAGCGTGACCGCACTAAAGACGTCTTTGGGCGGCGCTGGCAGGTCGCTTTGACCGGCGCGGTCGGCAAGGTCGGGTTCGATTACCTAGCCCTTGTGTGTTGCCTGGCCGCCGTTGGCGCCCGGCCGCACGCGTCGCTCGTGCTGCTGGCCTATGTCGCAGGAGCCCTGCTGGCCCTGATCCCAATCACACCGGGCGGCCTCGGTTTCGTCGAAGCGGGGCTGACAGGCATGCTGGTCGCCGCCGGTGTCAGCAGCCAGGATGCCCTCGTTTCAACGCTCGCCTACCGCCTTGTCTCCTTCTGGCTGCCGCTGCCGGCCGGCGGCATTGCCTACCTGCTGTTCAACCATCGCTACAAATCCGACTCGGAGGCGAGCTCCACCTCGACCACGGCGCCGTAGCGGCCGAGCGCCTGCCGGGCAAGTTCCAGAGCGTCCGCATCGACCAGCAGGCAGAGCAAGGCCTCGCCGGGCTTGAGAACCTCGCCCAGCTGCCTCATCCGGTCATCTGGGATGCCGGTATCACGGAGGCCGAGGACCGCTCCGCCGGCCAGGCCGATCAGCGCGCCTCCGATCGGGAGGCCTAGGAGCAAGCCGGCAACCAGTCCCGCCGTACCCAGGCCGACGAGTCCCTCGCCCGGCGCGATCTCCTTGGACTGGGCGAGATCGATTCCACCCTGCGGGTTGCGCGAGACGATGGCACAGTCACGAAGCTCAAACTTGGGTTCGGCGCTCGATGTGCGGACCCCTTTGAGTGCATCCTCGGCGGTGGCGGTGGACGGAAGCGCCACGGCGAGGAAGGTGGTGGCAGATGACGACACTTCAGCTATCGGGAGACGGTGGTACTCATAGGGCGGTCCCAGCTCCGGGCGAGATGATGCGGGCTTCAACGTCCGGCGCCCGCTGGGCGATCTGGCGGACGAACTCCTCAGCGGGTTGCGCAGGGTCGCTGCGCGAGCGAAGTAAGGAGGGCAGGGCAAGCGTGCCCCAGTGGATCGGCACGGCAACCGTGGGCATGATCAGGGCTGCGGCCTCAGCAGCCCGCTGGGGGTCCAGATGGCCGCGGCCGACGCCTCTCCCCCACCCCCAGACGGGGAGCAGCGCCAGGTCGACCAAACCGCGGAGCTCCGTCATCGCGGGAAACAAGTCCGTGTCCCCGGCGAAGTAGATCGTCCGGGAACCCTGGATCACGAACCCGACCGGGTTGGCGCTCGGTCCCCGCGGCCAACGACGACCTTCGTGCTCTGCATGGACGGCCCTCACGCTCACCGGACCCACGGCGATCTCCTGGCCCACTGACACATCGATGACAGTTCGCAGACCGCGATCGGTCAACCATCCACGCGCGGGTGACGGGGCCACGATTGGCCCGGTGCGGATCAAAGCCCTCAGCGTCGAAAGATCGGCGTGGTCCGCGTGCAGATGGGAGAGCAGCACGCAGTCGAGGACGCCGACATCCCGCGGCCGAGCCGGCGGGGCGATGCGAACCAGGTGACCGACGCGAGCGCGGAGCACCGGGTCGGTCAACAGGCGGACGCCGTCCATCTCGATCAGAACCGTCGAGTGACCCAACCACCGGACCGTGGTGCCGGTCGACGAGGTAGGGCTCTCCGCCTGCTGCACAGGCTCAGGTGTCACCCCAACATGGGACTCGCGTCCCGAATCGGGCGCATCATCCGATCGGGGTGACGAGAGGGTGGCGGCGATGTTCGATCGTCTGGACGCAGTCAGATGATCGAACATGCCCAAGAGGGACCACCTCTGGTTCCGGAGACCGAGCCTGAGTATGGCCAGGCACCCACATGGGATCCACAGGTGCCGGTCATCCACCCGCTTCGGGTGCTGCTGACGTGGCTCATCGTGGCGATCGCAGTCGTTGTGGCCGCCGAACTCGTGTCTGGCGTCAGCGTCGGCAGCTTTGGCGGAGCGGTCGTCGCGGCCGCCGTCATCTCCATCCTCAACGCCGTGCTGCCGCCGATCGTCGCCGCGCTACGACTCCCGTTCACGCTGGTGATCGGGTTCCCGCTGATCCTGGCGCTCGACGCGCTGATCCTGCTGCTCACCTCTGCGATCAGCCCGAACGCCCTTCACGTGAGCTCCTTCTGGTCTGCTCTCCTTGCGGCACTGATCATCTCCGGAACCGTGATCGTGGTGGAGACGATCGTCGGCGCCAATGACGACGACACGTATGCGCTGCGGGTAATCCGGCGCATAGCGCGCCGTCAGGGGGTCAGCTGGAGGACCGATACGCCGGGGCTCCTGTTTCTGGAGATCGACGGTCTCGCGCTGCCGGTGCTGCAGCGCGCGATGCGCGACGGGCATGCCCCGAACATGGCCAGATGGGTGTCGGAGCGCTCGCACCACCTGACCGAGTGGGAGACCGACCTCAGCTCGCAGACGGGCGCGAGCCAGGCGGGGATCCTGCTCGGCAGCAACGAGGACATCCCCGCGTTCCGCTGGGCCGAGAAGGAGACTGGTCGACTGATCGCGTGCTCGTCTCCCGGTGACTGCGCGGAGCTCGAACGGCGCCTGGCCAGCGGCCGTGGCCTCGTGCTGGGCGACGGCGCCAGTCGCGGCAATCTCTTCTCGGGGGAAGCCGACTCGGTGATCCTCACGGTCAGCCGGATGAGCGACGAGAAGCGCTCCAACCCGGGTTACCGGGCCTTTCTGGCCAACGGGTTCAACGTCACGCGGACCCTGGTGCTGTTCGCGTGGGAGGTCGTCCTCGAGTGGATCGCCGCGCTGAGCCAGCGGCGGCACCGGGTACGGCCGCGCGGTCCGCGCGGTGGCCGCTACCCGCTGATCCGCGCCGCCCTGTGTGTGGCCATCCGGGACCTGATCGTCTTTGGAGTGCTGACCGACATGATGCGCGGCCGTCCTGCGCTCTATGCGACGTTCTCCAGCTACGACGAGGTTGCCCATCACTCGGGCCTCGAGCGTGCCGACACGCTGGTGGCGTTGCGCAAGCTCGACGAGCAGTTCGGGCGGATAGAGCGGGCACGGCGCTACGCACCTCGGCCCTACAAGCTCGTGGTGCTGTCCGACCACGGACAGACACAGGGCGCCACCTTCAAACAGCGCAACGGTTATGACCTCAAGTCGCTGGTGGAACGTTCACTCCAGACCGCGACCGTGTCCGAGGTCGGCGGCGGCGACGAAAACGACGCATCGGTTCAGCGCGCTTTCTCCGAGGCCACCGGCCGACCACTGCGCGCGGGCTCTGAGGCGACTGATTCGGGTTCCGCAGCAGCGCAGGTCGTGGTTCTCGGTTCCGGAAACCTGGGACTCATGTACCTGATGGAGAGCAAGCACCGGCTGGGGCTCGAGGAGATAGAGAGGCGCCATCCACGCCTGCTCAGCACCCTGCGAGACCACCCGCATATCGGCTTCGTGATGGTGGATTCCGACCAGCATGGGCCGGTGGTGCTGGGCAGCGGCGGCCGGCGGTACCTGCGCGAGAACCGGGTCGAAGGAGTAGATCCGCTCACGCCGTTCTCGCCCAACGCCGCGGCGCACCTGCTCCGCAGCAGCGGTTTCACCCACGCCCCGGACATCTTGATCAACAGCTTCTACGACGCACAACTCGAGGAGGGCTGCGCATTCGAGGAGCTGATCTCCTTCCACGGTGGCCTCGGCGGCCCGCAGACCCGCCCATTCATCCTCCATCCGGTGGAGTTGCCCGTTCCGTCCGAGCCGATCATCGGGGCGAGCCGCGTCCACGACGTCCTCCAGGGGTGGCGCCGCTCGCTGGAGGAGGCGCCAGCGGCCGAGGCAGATCAATCAGAGCCGCTGGCAGTCGACCGAAGCTGAACCACTCGGCCGCGCACACACGGGGTCGATTCTGGACCTGAGCTCGCGTTGGTGAAAGCACTTTCCCAGGCGGAGCACCCTGGGAAGCGACCGCGGCAGGGTGCAGGAGATGCCAGATCCGGGTAAGGGGGCAGTTCATGAGGGGAACTGCGTCGGACCCACATATCACCCGCGGTCTCCGTGCTGGGCGGGGCGCCCTGCTCGTTGCGATCACCGCCGTGGCGCTCGCTGCCTGCGGGTCAAGCAGCCCCGGCTCCACCAGCGCGAAGACCTCAACGTCCGCGAGCGGCAAGGGTATGGCGTCAAAGACGCCCGTTCAGATCGTCGCTGCCGCCCAGTCCGCGCTGCGCTCGGCCAGCGGCTTCGTTGTCGCGGGAACACTGAAACAGGGCAGCCAGCAGCTGAGGCTCGACATCGTCGAGGGGGGCGCCAAGGGCATGCAGGTGCACGTCAGTGAGAACGGGAAGAACGCAGAGATCATCGCGCTACCGAACGCGGCATATGTTCGTGCAAACGAAGCGTTCTTGAAAGCGCAGGCGGCGCCCAACGCCGCGGTCGCGGCCAACCACTGGATCGAGCTTCCCGCCAGCGAAAGCCAACAGCTCACCTCCGGCTTCGGACCCTTCGCGCCGGACAGGCTCGCGCAGTGCCTGGGCGAGAACCTCGGGACGCTCAGCCGCGATGGAACCACCACCGTGGGCGGGAAGCCGGCAATCGTCGTGCGCCAAGCAGGGAACGCGCCCGGCAGCAACCCCGGCACACTTGCGGTTGCCAGCACCGGTCCGGCGTACCCGTTGCGCGTCACCTCGACCGGGCCGACCCGCCCGGGCGGGAAGGTGGACGCCTGCAACACCGGCAAGGCAAACGACGTCCAGGGCACCATCACCCTGAGCCAGTTCAACCATGTCCCGCCATCACGGCACCCAAGCATCCAGTCAAGGGCGGAGCTACATCGAGTTCTTCGGCCTGAGGCTTGAGTTACATCCGCTGAGCCTGGTTTCGGATTGACGGCGCGCGCGCCCTTGAGAAACTGGTCGCGATGAGTCGTGTATTCATCACCGGTTCCGCCGATGGCCTCGGGTTGATGGCAGCGCGGCTGTTGATTGCTGATGGCCACGAGGTGTTCTTGCACGCACGCTCCCGCGCGCGTGGAGAGGAGGCGTTACTAGGTGCGCCCGGCGCCGCTGGGGTGCTGGTGGGCGATCTTTCCAGCATCCGTCAAACGCGGCAACTCGCCGACTCGGTGAACGCGGAGGGTCGGTTTGACGCGGTGATCCATAACGCGGGTGTCGGCTATCAAGAGCGTCGCGCAGAGACCGAGGATGGGCTGGAGCACGTGTTCGTGATCAATGTCCTGGCGCCTTTCCTGCTCACCGCGTTAGTCCAGCGCCCCGATCGGCTGGTCTACCTGAGCTCGGGCATGCATCAGTCCGGGGATCCTGATTTCGCTGATTTGCAGTGGGAGCAGCGGCGCTGGAACAGCGCGCAGGCCTACGCCGATTCCAAGCTGCTCGACGCGGCCCTGGCGTTCATCGTCGCCGGACGATGGCCGGACGTATCCGCCAACGCGGTGGAGCCCGGATGGGTGGCGACGAAGATGGGCGGGGCTGGAGCGCCAGACGACATGGCGCAGGCTCCGCTGACCCAGGTGTGGCTGGCCGTGGACTCGGAGACCGCCGACATCACAGGCGGCTACTTCTACCACCGCCGACCGCGGCCTCCGGCCGCGCTCGCGCAGGACAAGGAGCTCCATCAGCTGCTGCTCGAGAACTGCTCATCGTTGACCGGGGTCGAGCTTCCAGCGTGAAAGACTGCGCTGCTGATCGGGGAGCTTGACGGTCAGACTCGCTTCGACCCGCGTGACGTACCCCTACCCCAGGTTCACCAGCCACGCCACTGCGACCCGAGCTCTATGGGAAGCTCGTCCGTGTCGAGCGGCAGCTTGTATTTGTCGGGATTGGCGTGGTCATACGGCATCGTCGGGAAGTTGACGACCCGGACGTCAGCCATGCCGATGTTGCGTTCTGCATGCCAAACCCCGCGCGGGATTGTCAGGAGCTTGCGGTGCATCTCTGAGAGCACGAGGCGGAACTCCTGGCCGGCGGTCGACGACTCCTCGCGGGCGTCGTAGAAGGCGAGCTCGAGCTCTCCCGTCAGGAACGCGTAGCGGTCGTCGTGATCGCGGTGGATTCCCCATCCCTTCGCCATTCCGGGGCGGATCGTGAACATATAGGCGAATACGAGCGCGTCAGAGCTGATGCCCCAGCGTGGGTCGTAGAGCTCACAGACCGTGCCACGTTCATCGGTGTGAGTGATCAGGTCGCACACGAGCATGCCCTCGGGCAGCGGCGCGAGCCGGTTGCCCGCGGGAGTGACGGTCTGGACATCGCGTTTGATCGGCATCGCTGTGGGCGGGCTCAGACGCCGCTCTCAAGCCTCGCCTTCAGCTGCTCCTGAGCCTTGGGAATCTCCTTACTGGCTTGCATGCGCGCGAACGGAGCAATCAGCACGCCGATTCCGTGGCCCACGAGGTTGAACTCCAATCTGACACGGGACCTCGAGCCATCGCCGACCGGCTCGACCATCACCGTCCCGACAGGCCTGACGAGCCCAGCTGTGCCGCGGAATGAACTCCTTCGCGGTGGTTCGTGCTCGGTGATCTCGTAGCTCGTATCCTGCTCGCGGCCACCGATCTTGCGGATCTCGCGCACGCGCGTTCCCACTCCGAACGGGCCCCCTGCCCTCAACCTCGCGCTGACGATCTGGGTCTGCCACTCGCCGTGGCGCTCAGGCTGGTCGATGTACGCAAAGACGTCGTCAGGTCGCCGATCGATCTCGATGCTGTGGGTGATCACAGTGCCTCCTCGGTTGGTGGTGCAATCCTCGCTCGCGACGGGAGCGTGGTCAAGCACCGCGGACTAGCGAGCCGCGAGTGTCGGAATGGCCCGGATCTGCCGCCACTAGACCCAGCCCTTGCGGCGGAAGAAGACCAGCAGACCCGCGGCACGTTGCGACCATGCTCCCGACGCCGAGGACCCAGAACGTCCAGGGCGCTCGATCAAGTCGGTGACCAGGAAACTGAAGTTCTGGCCGAAGAACCCCGTGATGAACGACAGCGGCAGGAAGATCGTCGCGATCACCGTGAGTTGCTTCATCACATCGTTCTGGCGGTTGCTGATCGTCGAGAGGTACAGGTCGGTTGCGCCCGACAGCAGGTCGCGGTAGGAGTCGATCAGATCGCTAATGCGAATCAGGTGGTCATAGACGTCGCGGAAGTAGTCTCGCTCGTCGAGTCGAGGCCGGGGAGATCGGCGATCTGATCGACGGAGCGTGCGAACAGGTCGCGTTGCGGGGTTACGACCTTGCGCATCGCGACAAGCTGGCGCTTGAGTGAGAACAGCCGCTCGAGCTGATGCTCGGTGGGGTCGGCGAGCACCGCCGCCTCGAGCTCGTCGATCTCGTCGTCCATGTCGGCGAGCAGAGGGAAGAAACTATCGGTGAGCGCATCGAGAACGCGGTACAGCAGGAACTGCTCGCTGTGCAGTACACGGCCGTCGAGCTGTTCGCGCTGCTGGTCGAGCGGCGGAAGCGGGTCGCGGTGGATCGTGATCAGGAAGTGGCCAGAGATGAACAGATGCACCTCGCGCAGCGGCTCGGGCTCCTCGTCCGATGGCGCCAGGCGCCATAGAACACCAGGAACACGTAGTCGCCGTAGTTATCGAGCTTGGGCCGTTGGCCGAAATGCTCGGTGTCTTCCAGCGCCAGCGGGTGAAAGCCGAAGAGCTCGCCGCAACTTCGTCAGGTCGTCGTGGCTTGGCGCCGTGAGATCCAGCCAGAAGAAGTGGTCACGCTCCAGGTGATCGCGGATCCGGGCTTCGTCGATGCTTGTGCAGCACGGAACGACGAATGTGAAGTCGTCGCTCGCGCTTGCCGGCGTCACTGCCTTGGCCTTGCCGACGGGCATGCTCGTCTCCTTGGTCGCTACTGACGACCGCATTGTCCCGTGACGCCAGTGGGTCGGGGTGGCGCGGCCGGGCGCTAGGGCCGACGGCCGCCGCGATCGGCGTAGCCACCGCGGCGCGTGCGGCGGAACAGCCAGACCAAGAGCATCGAGAACACGACCGATAGAACCAGGCCCCCGCCGTGACGATGCAACACGTACCACGAGAAGAGCCCGGCGGCAAAGGAGCCACACAGACCAATGAGGACGGTCATGCCCACGCCCATCGGATCGCGTCCAGGGAGCAGGAGCCGCGCCAGCGCCCCCACGAACAGGCCCACCACGAAAAGGATGATCAGGTAAGCGATGAGACCCACAGCGCCTATCTACCCGATTTGAGGGCGCCCTCCCATCGCTCGCCTACAGGGACGGCGAGCGGCCGCGACGACGGGTAGTCGTGACGGCTACGCGACTTCGCGCAGCCTCCCCGTCTCGACTTCATAGACGAACCCACGAACGCTGTCCTTGTGCGGGATGAACGGGCTCGCCTTGATCCGCGCAATGTTCTGACGCACATCGCTATCCAGGTCCGAGAACGCCTCGGCCGCCCACTCGGGTCGCACCCCGGTCTCCTCTTCGATCTGGTGACGGAAATCATCGTCCGTGAACGTGAGCATGCCGCAGTCTGTGTGGTGGATCAGGACGATCTCCCGGGTGCCGAGCAGCCGCTGAGAGATCGCCAGCGATCGGATCTCGTCGTCGGTCACAACCCCTCCGGCGTTTCGGATGATGTGGGCATCGCCCTCGGTGAGGCCAAGGAGCTTGCTCACGTGCAATCGCGCGTCCATGCATGCCACGACTGCGATGCCCTTGGCCGGCGGGAGGGGGAGGCTGCCCTTCTCGAATTGCTCCGCGTACCGCTTGTTGTTTTCCAGCAGCTCATCGGTGACGCTCATTTCGTCTCCTATTGTGGGAAAACCCGGTTGGCTTTTAGAAGTTTACGTCCGAGCACTTCCCCCGAGACCGCCGAGCGACCAGAGCAAAAAGAAAACCCCCCGATTTGGAGGGCCTTCTGAAAGCGGCTGAAGGGACTCGAACCCTCGACCTTCTGCATGGCAAGCAGACGCTCTAGCCAACTGAGCTACAGCCGCGCGAGGCTGCGAGTATAGCCCGGGCCATGCCCACGCCCTTCTCGATCCAGGTCCGGGTCCGGTACGCCGAGTGCGACATGCAGGGGCATGTTTTCAACGGGCACTACCTGACCTGGTTCGACATGGCACACACGGCGCTGATGGCTGAGGCGTTGGGCCGCCCCTGGACCGAGACCCTCCGATCCGGCATCGACGTGGTGGTGATCGAGTCGGGTGTCCGCTACCGCTCGCCGGCCCAGTTCGACGACGAGTTGACGCTCGAGGTGGCCCTTGACCCCCTCACCCGCAGCTCGATGACGAGCCGCTACACCGTGCGCCGGGACGACACGCTGATCGCCGAGGGTTTTCTGCGCCACGTGTGCGTGAAGCACGGCACGCTCGAAAAGCAGCCGTGGCCCGAGGAGGTCCGCCAGGCCCTCTCCACATTCGCCTCTGTGTCCTAGCGGGGCGGGCGAGGAAAGCGCAGACCGTTGACCTCGAAGGCTGCGGCCGCCAGCGCGTCGTAGCGCCCATGGCGCAGGTCCTCCACCGGGTCGGCCGAGTGGGCCAGGAGCACATCGTCGGGCAGGCTGACGGCGGCGCGAAGCGCCAGCAGGCCCCGGAAGCCCTCGGCGCCGGGTGCCTGGGCGGCCGACCGGAGTTCCTGGAGCCGGCGCACCTCGACGACGCGACGCGGGAGCACGAACACCACCAGCAGCAGGGTCGGGAGGCCCCAGATCAGCAGCCCCAGGAACACGGCCAGCTGATGAGCGCTGTGGGCGCCCTCGTGTCCGAGGGTGATCGCGTTGCCGCCGGTGGCGTTCCCGGCCGAGCGGAGAGCGCCGGCGATCGCGCCGCCCGCGAACGGGATGCTGCCGGCCGCGGACCCGGCGTCACGAAAGCCGGTTCGCACCGAGCTGCCGGTGCTGGCCAGCCCGTTGCCGAGCTCGGTCAGGCGGTTGACATCCTGGTAGACCCGCACCCCCAGCCAGACGAACAGCGCCAGCAGCACGATGAACAGCAGGTCCCGCCCGATCGCGCGCCGCCGGGGGCCGGGTAGGTCCGGGTAGATCCCCATGAGCCCGGCCTACCCGGGCGTGGCCGGCTTCACGCCGGGGCAGAGACGAGGACATCGGCTGAACGCTGAACGGCTCACCCGTGCGTGATCAGACGGCGCAGGCGCCGGGACACCTGGCCCGCGGTGCCGTGACCGTTCCCGAGTAGACCGGTCACGCCGAGCACAGTCACGAACACCCCGGCGACGATCGCCAGGACCGCCAACAGCACCGGCCAGCGCCGCTGCAGGAACTCCCGTCCGCGGGCCAGAAGCGGTCCGGCACTATCACCGGCGAACAGGACGGTGGCGAGCATCGCCAGCAGCGGCAGCACGAAACAGACGTTGTAGATGACGACCAGCAGCACCTGGCTGGCGGCGCCCAGACCGCTGCCCACGACCGCCGCGATCACCGCGAAATACGGGAGCGCCGTCGGCAGCTCCAGCACCATGATGCTGAGCCCGAGCACGAAGGCTGAGCGACCCCCGCTCTTGGGCGCGGGCATCTCCTTCTCGCTGAGGCGATGGCGCCGGTGCCACAGCACCAGCCCACCGGTGAGGACCACGACCCCCGCGATCGTCTCCAGGATGTAACGGACCTCGGCGTGCGGATGGGGCACCAGCGCCAGCAGCGCCTCCCCCGGTCCGAGCACGATCAGCAGACCGCCGATCAGGTAGATCCCCCCCGCCCCCAGGATGAACTGGGCCAGATCACGCTTGGCGTTCTCGCCCGTGGCCAGATACAGGGCAGGGGCGATCGTGGAGGGGTTCATCGAGTCGGCCAGGCCGACCGAGATCACGAGTCCGAGCAGGCGCATGCCAGTGCCGGATTTTGCGGCGTCAGGTCTCCATCTCTTGCCCGTCCCCGCCCCACTGAATGTGGAACGTGCCCTCGCGGTCGATCCGCTGGTAGGTGTGCGCACCGAACAGGTCGCGCAGGCCCTGGATCAGGCGCGGCCGGCCCGCGCGCCCGGCGGTAGCCGTCGTAGTAGGCCAGCGAGGAGGAGAAGGCCGGCGTCGGGATCCCGAGCTCCGCCGCGCGGGCCACCACGCGGCGCCAGGGATCCTGGGCTTCGCTCAGCGCCTGCGCGAAGAAGTCGGCCAGCATCAGGTTCGTGAGCTCCGGCTCGGCGTCGTAGGCCTCACGGATGCGGTCGAGGAAGCGGGCGCGGATGATGCAGCCGCCGCGCCAGATCGTCGCCATCGAGCCGAGGTCGATGTCCCACCCTCGTCCTCCGAGGCGGCGGCCATCTGCGCGAACCCCTGGGCGTAGGAGACGATCTTGGAGGCGTACAGCGCGTGCTCCAGGTCCGTCGGCCAGTTGCGTCATCCGCTGCGGCGTCGGCGGCTCGGGCCCGGCGAGCCGCGCCGCCGGCGGCCTCCCGCTCGGCCTTCAGCGCACTCAGCGACCGCGCGAACACGGCCTCCGTGATGCCGGTCAGCGGCACGCCGCAGCTCGAGCGCGTTCTGTGCGGTCCAGCGGCCCGTGCCCTTCTGCTCGGCCGCGTCGAGGATCACGTCGACCAGCGGCTTGCCGGTCGGCCTCGTCGGTCTTGGCGAGCACCCGTGGCGGAGATCTCGATCAGGAACGACTCGAGCTCGGAGTCGTTCCAGCGCTTGAAGTGCTCGGCGATCTCCGGCACCTCGAGGCCGGCGCCGTGGCGCAGCAGGTCATAGCTCTCGGCGATCAGCTGCATGTCGGCGTACTCGATGCCGTTGTGGACCATCTTCACGTAGTGGCCCGCGCCGTCGGGCCCGACGTAGGTGCAGCAGGGGGTCCCGTCGACCTGCGGCGGCGATCGCCTCGAAGATCGGCTTGACCGACTCGTCGTAGGGCTCGCGGTCGCCGCCGGGCATGATGCTCGGGCCGTTGAGCGCACCCTCCTCGCCACCCGAGACGCCCGACGCCGAGGAAGTGGATGCCCTGCTCGGCCAGGCGCCGGTGGCGGCGCTGGGTGTCGCGGAAGTTAGCGTTGCCGCCGTCGATCAGGACGTCGCCCGGCTCGAGGTGCGGCAGGATCTCCTCGATCACCGCGTCGGTCGCCGGCCCGGCCTGGACCATGCTCATCAGCACGCGGGGCGCGGCCAGCGCGCCGACCCACTCCTCGACCGTCTCGTGGCCGGTCAGCGGCCCTTCGGAGCCGTGCTCCTCGATGAACGTCTGCGTGCGGCTGGTCGGTGCGGTTGTGGACCGCGACCGGAATGCCATGGTGGGCGACGTTACGCGCGAGGTTGGCGCCCATCGTGGCCAGGCCGGTTAGGCCGAAGTGCGGGTCAGGTCATGGCCGGCCAATTTATCTGGGCGGTGGCCAGTCCGCCCAGGTCTAAGCTGCCCATGCTCGGCGAAGCCAGTCGAGGCTCGATCGATACTCAGGAGGCCTGTCGTCATGCAGATGGGAATGGTTGGACTCGGCCGGATGGGCGCCAACATGGTTCGGCGCCTGATGCGGACGGCCACGAGTGCGTCGTCTATGACGTGCGACCGGACTCGGTGGCCGCGCTGGAGAAGGAGGGCGCGCGGGGCGCGACTCGTGCGAGGAGTTCGTCGCCAAGCTGACCCCGCCGCGGGCGGTCTGGGTGATGGTGCCGGCCGCGTTCACCGACGAGACGCTGGACCAGCTGGCGAAGCTGCTGCAGAAGGGCGACGTCCTGATCGACGGCGGCAACAGCTACTACCGCGACGACATCGACGCGCGCCGAGCGCTTCGAGCGCAACGGCATCCACTACCTCGACGTCGGCACCAGCGGCGGCGTGTTCGGGCTCGACCGCGGCTACTGCCTGATGATCGGCGGCACGCGACGAGGCGGTCGAGCTGCTCGACCCGATCTTCAAGACGCTCGCGCCCGGGGCTCGGCGCCGCCGAGCGCACTCCCGGGCGGACGGGCGAGCCCGACCACCGCCGAGCAGGGCTACCTGCACTGCGGGCCGGCCGGCGCCGGGCACTTCGTGAAGATGGTCCACAACGGCATCGAGTACGGGCTGATGGCCGCCTACGCCGAGGGCCTGAACGTCCTCCACCACGCCAACATCGGCAAGACCGCGCAGGAGTCACGACGCCGAGACCGCGCCGATCCGCGACGCGCGAGCGCTACTACTCCTACGACTTCGACATGCCCGCGATCGCCGAGGTGTGGCGCCGCGGCAGCGTGGTCGCCTCGTGGCTGCTCGACCTGACCGCCGACCGCGCTGGTCGAGTCGCCGCAGCTCGCGGAGTTCAGCGGTCGCGTGTCGGACTCCGGCGAGGGTCGCTGGACGGTCGCCGCGGCGGTCGACGAGAGCGTGCCGGCCAACGTGCTCAGCGCGTCGCTGTTCAGCCGCTTCAGCTCACGCGGCGAGGCCGACTACGGCGACAAGCTGCTGTCGGCGATGCGCAAGCAGTTCGGCGGCCACGCCGAGAAGCCGGCCACCGGGGTGTGAGGGGCCGCAGGCCCCGCCCGGCCCGGGCGTCCGGCACTCACAGGCCGGACGCCCGAGAGCTCACCTGCAGGTGTGCAGGGTGGTGGTGCCCTTGCTCAGGTGGACCCGGCGCGGGCTGTGGCCGCTGCGGAGCAGCGTCAGTACCGTGGCGCCGTCCGTCGTGGCCCGGACCGTCGCGCACGTGAGCCTGGCCCGGACCGTGTTCACCGAGGCGCGGGCCACGTTGGCGAACGACAGCGTGAGCAGCTGACTGGCTGCGGTCGTCCCGGCCGCGCTCCAGGTCTCGTGGTCGATCACCGCGGGCGTGGGCTCGAAACCCGTCGAGGCACCGAAGGTCTCCGTTGCCTTCTCGGTGGTCTGGCGGATGGCCGAGGAGTCAGCGGTCACCGATGCGAACGTCCCGGTAGAGCTGGTGCGGGCGGCCAGGCCGCTGATCCAGTAGTCGCCGGTCGGGCCGATCTGCCCGGCCGGGCCGGCGTGGCCGATCGTCTGACCAGGTCCGGATACCAGCTGAACGTGAACGCGCCGGGGTTCTGGACCCGGTCGAGGTTGCCCAGCTGCGAGTCGGCCGGCGTGAAGTCGTTCTGGACCGAGAACACCATGTGGTCCTCGGTGGGGTAATCGACCGCGTAGAAGCGGTACCGAGGCTGCGGAACTGGGCGATCTGCTCCTGGCCGCCGGCGAACGGCACGAGCTCGTCGATCGCCCCGTAGGTCATCACGTACGGGATCCACTTGAGGTTGACGATCAGCGGAGTCGAGTCGCCGTCGTTGGTGCACTGGCCGGGCCGGCGTAACTCTGGGCCTGCCCGTAGACCCGCGTCCCGCAGATCACCGGACCCTCGAGCGGCATCGACTGCGCGAACAGGTCGGGGTACTCCTCGGGCAGCTTGTAGGACGCCCAGCCTCCCATCGAGTAACCCGACATCACGGTGGCGTCAGGATCGAGGTCGTAGGCAGCGCCAGCTGGTGCCAGACGTCGAAGAAGTCGACCTCGGCCTGCGGCGTAGTACCACATGCCCTCGCCGAAGCCCTCGGTCGTGGCACAGATGCTGTCCGGTCCTGGCACTCCTCCTGGATCTGGCTCGGGGCGACGCCGCCGTACTGGTTGAGGTTGGCGCCGAGCGAGTGCAGGATCCAGGTCAGCTTGGTCGGCTTGGCGGGCTTGTACCGGTCGGGACATACACCGCGTAGGGCTGGACCCGGCCGACAGTAGGTGGGCGACGTGAGCGTGGAGCTCGGCGGGATCGACACGCCCTGGCCGAGCGACAGCGGCGTGACGTACCAGCGGTTGGTGTAGCCGGTCGGCTCGGGCTCCGGGGTCGCGCCCTGGCCGCCGAGTCGGGCCCAGTTGACGCTCAGGGAGTACTTCGCCACGTTGCCGCCGGCGAGCGTGTTCGCCTGGTCGTTCTCCATCCAGAAGTTGCCGCACTCGGCGGCCGGGAGGTGGTCGTAGCTCACGCCACCGACGCCGAGTCCGTCTGCGCCGGCCGAGGCCAGCCCGGGATCGGGGAGCGGCCCGTGTCGGGCACACGAGCTCGGCCTCCTGGCGGTAGCTGCGGAACGTGACGTTGTAGACGTTGACGCCGTTGCCGGTGGCGCCGTTGGCGGGCGGGACGGTGGCGAACTCGGTGTCGGTGGGGTCGGCCAGCCCGGCGGCCAGCTGCAGCTTCCACGTCCCGCTTACCGGCAGCACGCTGGTGGGGATCCTGACGATGAACGACCGCGAGCTCATGTCGACCGTGGTCGGGAACGTCGCGACCGGCACCGCCGGGTCGGCCGCCTTGACCAGCTCGGCGCGCTTGGCGGTCACGATCAGCGCGTACTGGATCCGGTCGAGGTAGTGACCCCGGCGTTGCCCGGCCAGGCGGTGGCTGGTCGGCGGGCGCGCCGGGCGCGTGTCGCCGCGTCATCGTCCACTCGGCGACCGGGACCTTGCGGTCTGACGAGCGTGTTCCAGTCCACCCGCCAGTAGGTCGCCTTGCGGCGTGTAGCCGACAGCGGCGGTGAAGATGTCGGCGCCGTTCTGGTCGGCCGGGCCGGAGGGATAACTGAAGCCGCCGTGGACCGGCGCCAGGTCGGACGCTTGGGCTGCGTCGGCGATCCCGATCGGGCTGCCGAACGGCCCGTGATCGTCGTAGACGAAGTCGGTCCACAGTGTGGCGCCCCGTCGAGCCGGCCGCTGCCCTCGGTGTGGGAGAAGGCGCTCGGGAACGGCCATGGCTGGTGCGACGGCGCCGGGAGCGTGGCCGGGGCCTGGCCGTGGCGGCGGCAGGGACTCCGGTGGGCAGGCCCGGGAATGCCGGGCGACGCTGTCGGCGATCCGCGCCGAGGAGTGGGCGGCCGCGCTGGCGGGGACCCCGAGCGCCACGCCGGCGACGAGAACGAGAAGGCCCATCAGGCCGCTTGGCGTGCGTCGTTGTCTCATCTGCTCCCCACCTCGTGAAATCGGCTGACCGGATTCGGCGCCGGGCGGCGCTCTGGATTGACAACGCCCGGGCGGCCAAAAACTTGCGCCAGCTCAGAAAATCACGGGTGAGGCCGCCGCGCGCCGGTTCGGCGGACACCGGCGGCTGAACCGGCTATCCGGCTTCGGGCTTCCGATCAGTCGGTTCGCCGAGATCCAGGAGGGTCAGGACCCCGGCCAGGTGGAGGGTGTGGTGGGTGATGGGCGACGGGTTGCGCAGTTCCAGGTTCCACCCGTTGGCCTTGGCTTCACGTGTGACCTCGAACAGCAGCTGGATGCCGCTGCTGTCGATGAAACTGAGCCCGGAGAGATCCAGAACCGTTTCCTTCTCGGCGCTGATGAGCCGGCGCAGATGGTCGCGGAGATCATCGACCTCGGCCAGGTCGAGCTCCCCGCACGGGTATACGACCTGTCGCCCATCCTCGATCGACTCCTCGATCTGAAACTCCTCGTTCATTCCTTCCTCTCAGTTCCGACTCCGGCCCTCAGCTCGGTTCATGAGCTCGGCTCGGGAGAGGGCAAAACGCAACTCGACGAGCGTACCGGGCACTCCCTCGCGATTGGAAATCGTGAACTCATCGGCCGACTGGGCCATCACCGCCAGACCGATGCCCATGCCGGGACTGTCGGTCCGGGGGATCAACCCGACCCCGTCGTCACAAACCTGAACCACCAGGTGGCCGCCCTCGAGCCAGGCCTCGGCCAGCATGCTCCCGGAGTCGCGATCCCGATAGGCGTGCATGGCCACGTTGGTCAGGGCTTCACTCACGGCCAGGCGGACGGCCTGGCTCACCTGCGCGTCGGCGCCCACGGAGCTGGCGAACGCGACCACAGCGCGGCGGATCTGCCCGATCGAGTCGGGGCGAGCAGGCAGCGTGGTCTGGAGGCGGCTGTTGGGCATCGCTGGGCGCGACCGGGGTCGCGCGTGCCGGGGAATTCGCGTCTGACAGGGTGGATCCTCCCACCGCAGGATCAAGCGCGTGTGACATGCTCCCCGATGGGGCTGGACTTGACCACAGCGCAGAGCACAGGACGATTCGTTTGAGCGCCACGCCGGAGACTGTCTGCGCCAGCTGCGGAGCGGGCCTGCCCACCGGCGCTCGGTTCTGCATGCAATGCGGCACGCCCGCCGCCAGCACCTGCCCGGCCTGCGGGCAGCCGATCGTTCCCGGGGCGCGCTTCTGCATGCAGTGTGGAACGCGCGTGGACGGCGAAGCAATGACGGGAGTGGCGGCCGATCCGTCCTCCGCTGGCGCCGGCCCAACTGGGACGATCTCCGAACGGCGCCTCGTTTCGGTGCTGTTCGCCGACCTGGTCGGCTTCACGACCCTGTCCGAGCACCGCGACCCCGAGGAGGTCCGTGAGCTGCTGTCGCAGTACTTCGACCGCTGCCGGACGATCATCGAGCGCTACGGCGGGACGGTCGAGAAGTTCATCGGCGACGCGGTGATGGCCGTTTGGGGCACGCCGGTGGCCCGGGAGGACGATGCGGAGCGGGCGGTCCGGGCCGCGCTGGCGCTGACCGCAGCGGTGACCGCGCTCGGCGAGGAGGTCGGGATGCCGGAGCTGCGGGTGCGGGCCGGGGTGCTGACGGGCAGCGCGGCGGTCGAGGTGGGCGCCGAGGGCGAGGGCATGGTGCTGGGCGACACCGTCAACACGGCCTCGCGGCTGCAGTCGATCGCCGCTCCTGGCACGGTGCTGGTCGATGACGTCACGCGGCGTGCCTCAGAGGCGGCGATCGCCTACGAGGATGCGGGCAACCACCAGGTGAAGGGTCGCGAGCAGCCGGTGCACGCCTGGACGGCGCTGCGCGTGGTGGCGGGCGCCGGCGGCGCGCGCCGCGAGCGTCGGGCTGGAGGCGCCGTTCGTCGGCCGCGACCGCGAGCTGCAGGCGATCATCGACGCCGGCGAGCGCAGCGCCGCAGCGAGGCGCGTGCCGAGCTCGTGGCGGTCGTCGGCGAGGCCGGCCCGGGCAAGTCCCGCCTGCTGTGGGAGTTCTTCAAGTACCTGGACGGGATCCAGGAGATCCGCTGGTGGCATGCAGGGCCGCTGCCTGTCCTACGGCGAGGGGGTGGCCTACTGGGCGCTGGCCGAGATGGTTCGCGCGCGAGCCCGGATCGCCGAGGAGGACCCGCCTCCGGTGGCCCGCGAGAAGCTGCGGGTCGCGGTCGAGGAGCACGTCACGGACGAGCGCGAGCGCCGGCTCGTCGAGCCGCGCCTGGCCCATCTGCTGCGGCTGGAGGAGCGCCCGGAGGCCGATCGGGCCGATCTGTTCAGCGGCTGGCGACTGTTCTTGGAGGACTCGCTCACCAGCAGCCGCGTGATCCTCGCCTTCGAGGATCTGCAGTGGGCGGACAGCGGCCTGCTGGAGTTCATCGACTATCTGCTCGAGTGGTCAGCCGAGTTCCCGATCTATCGTGATCGCGCTCGGGCCGGACCGAGCTGCGAGCGCGGCGGCCGGCCTGGGATCCGCTCATCCTCGACCCGCTCGGGCCGGCCGATCTACGCGGCATCCTTGACGGCCTCGTTCCGGGGCTGCCGGACGGCTGGCCACCGAGATCGTGACGCCGGGCCGAGGGGAACCCGCTGTATGCGGTGGAGACGATCCGGATGCTGCAGGATCGCGGCCTGCTCGTCCAGGAGGGCTCGCAGTACGTGCGTCACCGCCGAGGTCGACGACCTGGAGGTGCCCGAGACGCTGCACGCGCTGGTCGCCTCCCGCTTGGATGGTTTGACGGCCGATGAGCGCACGCTCCTGCAGAACGCCTCGGTCCTCGGTCAGTCGTTCTCGGCTGCTGCGCTGGCCGCCGTCAGCGCAGCGTCGCGAACAGGATGTGCGCCCGCTGCTGGACGGGCTCGTCGCCAAGCAGATCCTGTCCCGAGATGACGACCCGCGCTCGCCCGAACGCGGCCAGTACGCGTTCCTCCAGGCACTGCTGCGCACCGTGGCCTACGGAACCCTGAGCCGCCGCGCGCGCAAGGCGCTGCCATCTCGCCGCCGCGCGTCAGCTGCGCGACACCTGGCCGGGCGAGATCGGAGACATCGCCGAGGTGCTGGCCGACCACTACCTGCAGGCGATCCGCGCCGACCCGGACGCCGCGGACGTCGGCGAGCTGCGTGCGTCCGCACGGGAGACTCTGACTGCAGCCGGACGCGCGGCGGCGTCGCTGGCCCTGGGACCGGAGGCGGACCGGTACTTGAGCCCAGGCGGCAGAGCTGGCCGACGACGAGGCCGAACGCGCCGTCCTGTTTGAGCAGGCCGGTAATGCGCTGCGACGCAGCGGCGACGCCGACCGAGGAATCGACCGCCTGAAGCAAGCGGTCCAACTGGTCCAGCGCGACGGCGACCCGACGGGAGGATCCGCGGCGGTGACACTGGCTGAGCTGCTTCGCCATGGTGGCTACGCCAAGGAGTCACAGGAGCTGTTGGCGCCGTTTCGTGATGCCGAGGCCGGGCTGGAGCCTGTCATCCGGGCGCGTGCCCTGCTGAGCCTCGGTATGAACCTCATGTTCGATGGACAATCGGCTGAGGGCGGCCTGGTCATCGAGCGGGCGCTGTCGGCGATGGAGGATTCGTTGGACTGGAGCGGCCTGGCGGATGGCCTGACCACCCGCGGCGTGTACCTGATCGCCTCGAGGCGCCTCCAAGAGGGCCTCGGCGTCCTGCGCCAGGCCCTGGCGATAGCGGAGGCACACGATCTCCCGGCACTGGCTCTCAGAGCCCACTACAACATCGCCGGGCTGCACCTGGACGACCAGAGGCTTTCAGAGACGCTCAGCCAGGTCACGTCTGGTCTTGCGCTGGCCCAGGAGCGGGGTGATCGCAGCTGGGATCTGGCCTTGAGATCCCAGGCGATCCCCCCGCTGACGATCCTCGGACGCTGGGAGGAGGTGCTCCGCGACGGTCTGCCCCTGCTCGAGTCGAGCGATCTGTTCGCCGCCGCCAGCTCCGCTCTGTTCGTGGCCTGGGTCGCGTCCGCCCGCGGTGACGATGACCTGGTCGACCGCTGCGCAGCCGCGGCACGGCGGTGCAGCGAATCACAAAACCTCGAGGTCAGAGGTAGCGCAACCATCGCGATGGGTGCGCACGCCCTGATCCGCGGCGATGCAGCCACTGCCAGTGAGCTGGCTGCCCGGGGATCGGAGAACATATATGCGGGGGAGATGCAGGCGGAAGCTTTGCGCATCCGGACCGAGGCCGCGATGGCCCTTGGCGACGTGGCCGCGATGGAGGAACTGGCGGCTCACGTCGAACAGCTGCCGCCGGCTCGAAAGCTGCCTCTGCCGCGCGCCTGCCGGGCCCGGTTGCGCGCCGAACTCGGGCACCTGAGCGGTGACGCGGAGCGAGCTCGGCAGTTGGAGCACGAAGCCGAGGACACCCTACGTGCCCTGCAGGTACGCCCGCTGCTGGCCACCGCGCTGCTCGATCGCGTTCGCCGCCACGGTGACGAGCTGGCGCTGGCCGAGGCACGCCAGATCCTGGAGGATCTCCAGGCCACCCGCTGGCTGGAGCAGCTTTCCGAGCTGGCCCCGGCGAGATGACCGGCGAGACCCAAAGGGCGGTGCTCTAGATCATCCTGTTCGGGGGATGCCGGACGCCTCGACGCTTGGGAAGGTCCGACCATGCCGAGCAGGGCCATGCCAGTGAACGTCCGGTGTCTCCGAGCTGTGGCGGTGGCGCTCGTCACGCTGGCAGCTGTGGCGCTGTTGGCCGGGTGCGGCGGCAGCAGCAAGCCCGCCTACTGCTCCGACATCACCACCTTCAAGAACTCGGTCCAGGAGATCAAGAACGTAACCAGCCCCAGCAAGCTCGTGTCAGACATCCAGAAGGCCGCCAGCGACGGGCAGGCGGCTCTCTCGGCAGCGAAGACCACCCTGGCTCCCCAGACCAGCGCGGTGAAGAGCTCGCTGATGGCGCTCGAAACCTCGGCCAAACAGCTCACGAGTTCCAGCACGCGGGCATCGGCGATTGCGGCGATTCCCGGCGAGGTCAGCGCTCTCAGCACGGCGGCGACCAACCTCGCCAACGCCGCCAAGAAATGCCAATAGGGCGAGCGGCGGCGTGCGGACCCTGCTGAACATCATCTGGTTCGTGTTGTGCGGGTGGTGGATGTCGTTGCTCTACGTGCTGGCCGGGATCGTGATGTGCGTGCTGATCATCACGATTCCCTTCGGCCTGCAGGCGTTCAAGCTCGCCGGCTTCATGCTCTGGCCGTTCGGCCGCACCATTGTCCGCCGCCCGGATGCGGGCGCACCCTCGGTGATCGGCAACGTGATCTGGCTGGTGCTCGTCGGTTGGGAGCTGGCGATCGGGCACCTGGTATCCGCCGTCGCACTGGCGATCACGATCATCGGGATCCCGCTGGCGCTGGCCAACCTGAAGCTGATCCCGATCTCGCTGCTGCCCTTCGGGCGGACGGTGGTTCCGGCCAGCCAAGCCCGGGCGGACGGCGCGGCGTTCTTCTGAGGCCGCTCAGGTTGTGGCGGCTTTGGCCGCGTTCCTGCCGATCTCCGCCGCGATGAAGAGAACGACAATCAGGTCAATCAGGGCAAAGACGAGGGCCGGGCCGAGGTAGGCGCCGTTCCCGTTCAGCTGGGTGCCGATGATGATCAGGCCCAGTGATCCGAACCGAAACCCTGAGACCAGCCCTGTGGTGTTGCGGGTCTCGGCATCCGAGCCGCCGACCAGCGCGCCAAGCCCGAAGGCGACGACCGCGATCAGCACCGAGGCGAGCAGGACCCATGAGCCAAGCAGCGACACGATCGCGTGCCAGTTCACCGAGATGCCGGCCACCAGCGCGACGGCGAGCGCGACGTTCGAGATCTTCCCTAAGACGGTGGGCCAGTTCTTGGACTGACCCGTGTACCGGGCGCGGATCACCAGGCCGACCGCCAGCGGGGCGAGGACCAGGAGCGACAGGTCGACAAGGATCGTGCCGGCGCTGATCGAGGCGCCGCTGACCACGGCGCCCGCCCACAGCGGCACGGCGACGAGGTTCACCAGTTGCAAGACGACCACGATCGAGACGGCCAGGGGAAGGTCGGCGCGGCGGGCGAGCTGAGATCCCTTCAGACCCACAGCGCTGGCCGCCCCAATCGCCGCGAGCGTCAGACCGACCACTGACTCTGACTTGATCGGCAGCGCCTTGCCGATGCCGTACGCCGCCGCCGGCACCGCGACCGCGTTGACAACAACCATGAACGCGATCAACCAGGTCCGCCGCAGTGGCGCCAGCAGGTCCGCCAGCGCGTAGCTCATTCCCAGAGAGAGAACCGTCGTTCCGACTGACACCACCACCGCGGCGTTGAAGAGCAGGTTCAGGAGCTTGTCGGCGCTCATCGCAACGTTTCGTCGCCGACGAGCTGCGCTTAGTGGACGAGGTGGTGGATCACGCCCACGCTGTGAAGACCGTCGAGCACGAGTTGGACGGCCAGGGCGGCCAGCAGAAACCCGAAGACCTTCTCGGTGATGAGCATGCGACCTTCGTCCAGATGATCGCTCACCCGATTGGCCCAGCGGAATACCACCACGTCAAGAGCGAGGACCAGCGCGAGCAGGGCGAGGAACATCGCCACCACTGCGATCGAATCGGATTCGGCTGAAAGTGTCACCAGCACCACGATGCCCGCTGGATTCAGCAGGTACGGAACGGCCAGCGGGAACACCGCCACTCGGAGCGGCCCGCGTCCCTTGATGGCCGTGCTCTCCGCCGGGTCGGCCGACCCGAGGACCATCGTGACCGCAATGATTATGAGGATCAGTCCACCCGCGATCGACAGCGAGCCCGTCGAGAAGTGCAGCAGCCGGGCCAGGAACTCGCCGACGAAGATGAGGCCGATCGCGACCACGCCGGCCGTGGTGAGCATCTTGCGGACCACCAGCTTCTTGGTGGGCGCATCCATCGCAGCCGTCACCTCCAGGAACGGGACGAGTGCGATCTTCGGACCGATCCCGATGAGGAGCAGCAAGAAGGTGTCGATGACCAGATAGATGTCGATCGACGTGTAATCCATCAGCTGCTCCTTTGTGGCCTGGGCGGAGCGGCTATCCGAGGGCGGAGGCCGCGTCAGTTGCGGAACTCATCGGCTCCTCATTGGCTGAAGTCTCGGTCGGTCGCCGGGCGCGGGCAAGGTAGCCGGCACCCGGCGGCCGGCGTGTGGACACGCCACCCGCTCGGGTCAGGCCTTGGAGGCGGGATTACCTGTTCCAGCGCGCAAATCGAACGGTGCCTTGGCGATTTGCGCGCCAGAGCATGAAGAACCTGCTCGTAGGCGCAAATCGCCGCGCGGGCGACCGATTTACGCGCTCAGACAGGTTTTGAGCCCAGAACCCGCCCTGAACCAGGGGCGGGCCTTCGTCACCTGATCAGGGTGAAGACCCGCGATGGCTGAGGTCGTAACGTTGCGATGATGGTGGCCAGCCCGGAGCCGGGCGCTGTGTCTGTCGGCCGGATCGCTCCCGGAGGGACTGCTGGGACCATGCCGGAGCTGTTCGCCGCGGCCTTTCGACAGTCCAGGAACGCGATGGTGCTGGTCGACGACGGACGCCGGATGGTGGATGCCAACGGCGCGATGAACCGGCTGCTCGGCCGCCCGCGCAGACAGATCCTCGGACGACCCGTCTACGAGATGATCGACGGCGGCCCGGTGCTCACTGATGCCCGGTGGAGGACGGCACTGAGGGAGGGGCGCTCAAGTGGCGAGGCCACGGTGCTCTGCGAAGATGGCCAGCGAGTAGCCGTGCAATGGGCGGCCACTACCGAGATCGTGAGCGGGCGGCGCTTGACCCTCGTGGTTGTCCTCAGCACCTCTCGTTGGGGTAGGCACTTCAGGCGGCGCGGGCCGGCTCGGGAGTCCCAGCCGCTGACCCCACGCGAGCGCGAGATCGTGCACCTCATTGCGCTCGGCAACACCGGGCCGGAAATAGCCGACCAGCTGCAGATCGCCCACGATACGGTCCGGACCCATGTGCGCAACGCGATGGTGAGATCCGATGCCAGGTCGCGCGCCCATCTCGTTGCCAAGGCGCTCGGCGACGGCCTCATCTGGGTGTGAGCTTCAGCGCGTTGTGCGCCCGTGCCAGAGGTCGAGCAGCAAGCGCGAGCAGATCTCGACCTTGGCAACCACCGGAACCGGCCCGGTGTGGGGAATCAAGCTCTCCGGCGGCCCGGCCGGTTCGGCTGACATGAGCACCACGACCAGGTTCCGCCGGCTGTCAGCCAAAATCTTGGCGGCTTCATATCCGCCCATGCCGGGCATGTGGATGTCGACCAGCACCACATCCGGGCGCAGGACCGGCACCGCCTTGAGCGCATCCTCGGCGCAGGCCGCCTGGCCGACCCAGCGAAAGCCCGGAGTGGATTCGATGATCTGGCGCAGAGCATCACGGATCACTGCTTGATCGTCGACGCAGAAGACGCTGGCCACCTCGCGGCGGTGGTTCACTGCCTCTGGGTCTCGGGGGTTGGCCACGCCGCGCCCAGGAACGCATCGATGAGCACCGCGGTCTCCCAGCTCTCACGCGCCGAAATCTCTTCGACGGCGCTGCGGGTCGCAAGCTCGATCTCCGTCTCGCGGTCCGACTCGCTGCTGTTCCCCGGTGGCACGAGTCGATTCTCGTCGCCTGGCCCGGAATGGTCGATACCGCCGTTGCGCTATCTGCGCCTCCCAACGTCACCAATTGACGATCCCGCGGAGGATCAACAGGACGCCGATGCTGATGGCGGCGATGAGTGCGATGCGACCGCCCTTCTCGGACAGGAACGCGTTGAAGCGCGCGACCGTCGCCGCGGTCCATTCCGGCCTGGTCGCGTAGCCGATCAGGGGAAGCTCCAGCAGAGCGAGCATCACCATGTTGAAGCCGATCACCGCGAGCACCGTCGCCGCCGTGCTGAGGTGCTGCTTGTCAAGTGTGTCCATGCCGGCGATGTATGAGGCGCCCGGGAAGCTCAGCAGCACTCCGACGAGAAACGTATCTCTGGCCGACCCCTTGCTCAGTTGGCGCTTCCACCGCGGCGGCGGTTTGTCCTTGGCGGCCTCCTTCTTCCGGGCGCTGCGGGCCCTCCGCCGCGTGTCGCGACCGGTGCCCACGACGAAGGCGACGAACAGGATCAGCGCGCCGAGCACGATGTTGATGATGGGGTCGACAGTGTGCTTCGAGCTGCTGGAAGTGCTCGATCCGTTGAGAGTGAAAACCAGCAGCACGCCGCAAGTGACGCTTGTGAGCGCGGCGCCGGCCAGGTACCCGGAGAGCAGTCGCTTCGGTTTGCTCAAGGTCAGCATCACCGTGACCGCGGCCAGTAGCGTCGGGTTGAGTGCGGCCGTCAAGGCGAAGGCGAATACGCGTCCCACAACCCCACCGTGACCCAGCGACCCCCCCGGTACCTCATCCGATTGAGATGACGTCCACGGAAGCGCGAGGGCCACTCAGCGGCTGCGGCAGCCGCCTGACGCGACGGTCGAGTTCAGAGACCCGTCTCGGCGGTTATCTCGCCGGAATTCACCGCCGCCGTGAGCCGGCGGTAATCGCGGTCGTTCTGCTCGGCGTAGGCGTGCGAGAACTGCAGGATGGCGTTGTCGAAGCTGGAGCCTCCGCCGAGGTAGGCGCCGATCGCGATTCGATCTCCGCTACGAGCATGGGCGCGGGCGAGCGTCCAGCCGCACAACTTGCCGTACAGAGCCAGTCCCTTGGGCACCATCTGGTCGATCTCGGCCGATCCCTTCCAGTCACGGAGTTGCCGTACGTAGAAATCGCGGGGCTGGCCGTCCAGTCCGGCATCGACATGAAGCCACCCGAGGAAGATGTCGCTGCTCGCCTGCATCAACCGCTGCCCGACCACGACGCGGCGGCCGTGGTTTTCGAACGCACTGGGACCGAGGAAGGGCTCGAACACGGAGGCCTCCGCCTCCTTGATCTGCAAGAACAGGGGGTCCTGCGCGTCGCGGCCCAGCAGCAGGGCGATCCATGCACGTGTTCCGACACTGCCGACGCCGACCACCTTGCGGGCGAAATCGGCGAGCTCGAACTCGTCGATGAGACCGCGACGCTCAGGATCGAGCGTGTCTCGATATGCGCTCATCAACTCGCGCAAGCTGGCCAGCAACGGCTCACGCTCTGCCTCCCCGGCAAGGTGGGCGAGCGGGACGATCAGAGGTGACTGATCCACGATCCGCGCGTGTCCGTTGACCACATGGGTCAGCTTGGCGAACGCGGACATGCTGTCCCGGGTGCGGGCCTTGGCGATCGCCTTCTCGGTTCGCCTGGCCATCTTCGGCTTCAGCTCTGAGCCGAGCTCCTGCAGCGTGGTGTCGATGTCCACGTGGGAATACCACACGTCCAGCGTGCCCATCCCAGCGAAGCTCCGCATCGCCGTTCGGTAGGACTCAACCGTGGCCAGAACGGCCCGCTCCTGGTCCTTGGCCGTATAACCGTTGTTGATTCCGGCGATCAGCATGCTCGCGGCCAGGCGTTTCACGTCCCATTCCCACGGCCCAGGGGATGTTTCGTCGAAGTCGTTCAAATCGAACATGAGCCGCCGCTCCGGCGATGCGAACACCCCGAAGTTCGAGAGATGGGCGTCGCCGCAGCACTGTACGGTGAGTCCGGACCGGGGCGTACAGGCGAGATCGCCGGCCATGATCATCGCTGCCCCGCGATAGAAGGTGAATGGCGAAACCAGCATCCGGCCGTACCGAATCGGTACGAGCTCGGGTACACGCGTAGCGGCCTGGCGCTCCAGGACTGCGAGCGGGTCGACCCGAGCCGGTGAAGGCTCGTAGATGCCATGACTGACGTGTGGGACCTCGGACCGCGCGGCTTTGCCCCGCGCCGCCCGCTCCTCCGCGGATGGACGATGGCTTGTCTCCGGGGCCGATGACCTGGCCGGGCGGGTGGAGCGGCCTGAGACTCCCATCATGGTTTTCATCTCGCCCCTTCCGGCCAGATTGCAATGGTCCGGATCGTCCCACAGGCATCCTGCGCAAACGATGGTGTGAGCACCACTGTGCAGCGAGTGGAGCCTCTTTGACGCGCTCGTCTCACCCGTAACGGATGACGCGTCGGGAGCCTCGCGCCTACAGCATCAGGCCCTGATGGTCGCGATCGTCAACCGGTCCTGAGGCGTGCAGATCGACCTGGAAATACCCGTCGTGTGCGCGGACGGTGAGTCCGCGGAGCTGGTGGACGTGGTGATCGACCCGCGTTCACGCCGGCTGACGTATCTGGTCGTCCGTGAGCACGGGCACAGCAAGGACGCACGGCTCGTTCCGGTCGACTGCGCCAAGCGAGGGGATCGCGCCACGGCGATCCTGCTCGACCGGACCATGGCTCAGGTTCAGGAGAGCGAACAGATCCATGAGTTCGTGTACCTGAAGATCGGCGAGTTGCCCACTGAGGGGCCGGATTGGGACGTGGGCATCCAGGAGATGTTCGCGCCGGCGGCTACCAACGGGATAGGGACTGAGATGCTCGGTTCGGGTTTCGAATGGGACTACGACCAGCACGTCGCCATCAGCTACAACCGTGTCCCGAAAGGGGGCGTCGAGATCCGCCGTTCCAGCGCGGTGACCTCGTCTGAAGGAGATCACCTCGGGCACGTGGTGGGGTTCGTGATCGACGACGGGCAGCAGATCTCCCAACTGATCCTGGAGCACGGGCATCTATGGGGAAAGCGAAAAGTGGCGATTCCCGCGCACTCGATCGAGCGCTTCACCACGGACGAACTGGTCCTGAACCTGTCCAGCGATCAGGTCGGCGCGATGAAGTCCATGCCCGCGCACCACTGGGGCTGGTGAGCGGGGAGCCCGCCGGGATTCCGGATTCAGGAATCCGTCAAGTCGTCGCCGTCCTCAAGGTCAAAGCCAATCGCCAGGGCCAGCCTCGGAGCCGACGCGACGACGCCGGCGATCCCGATCGTAGGGCCGACCGACACCAGAACCCCCACAATCTCGTTCACCGTGGCGCCGGCGGCGGAAGCATGTTCCACGGCCTCGCGCAGCGAGGGTGTGGCCGCGCCGACCGCCAGTAGGGCCGCCAGTCGAACGAGCAGGTCAACCTTCGTGCCGAGCACCATCTGACGGTCGGCATCCCCTGCGCGGGTAAGGACGACGCGGAGCACCTTCTCATCGTTGAGGGCGATTCGGCGCAGAAGATCTTCGGCCGGCTCCACCGTGCCAGAGTAGGTCGGCTGGCCGGCCGCGCCTCGCCTGAACCGGATGAGGCACTCGATGCTCGATTGCACGACCATCCAAAGGTGGTAGGCGCATCCCGCGCTTACGCGGGCTTGCCACCTTGTCCTGCCTACCAGGTGCGGCCAGGCTTGTCCCATGTCCAGCCTGCTCATCCGGCAGACGGAGCCACCTGCCCTCGGCCTCGGCGGCCTGGACTCCAGGCTGGATCCATCGGGCGCCAAGTTCAGACCGCCGGCTGCGCGCAACGCGAGATGGTTTCCACGGCCTGACCTGATGTGCCGTCTGGTGCAGGAACAGGGTTGCCCCCTGATTTTGCTCGTGGCGCCGGCCGGCTACGGCAAAACGGCGTTGCTCACGCAGTGGGAGCGAAAGAGCGAACGCCCCTTCGTGTGGCTAACGCTGGACGAGGCCGACCGCAGCACAGCGCGCCTGGGAGCCTCGATTGAGCAGGCGACGGCTGTGGCCGAAGTTGAGACCGCGCTCGGCGAGAACTTCGTCCTGGTCCTGGATGACGTGCACCTGCTCTCGGCTCCGCTACTGAAAGCTGCCGTGACGGAGATTCTCGGCCGGCTACCACAGGCCTCACAGCTCGTCGTCTCCTGCCGGAATGAGCCAGACCTGGCACTCGGCCGGATGAGAACTCAGCACGAAGTCGCGGTGATCAACGCAACCGATCTGGCCATGTCAGATGTCGAGGCGACGTCGCTCCTTCGCAACGCAGGGGTGCACGACAGCGGCGAGCATCGTGACGCGATCATCCGGCGATGTGAGGGGTGGCCCGCAGCGCTTGAACTGGCAGCCGGCGTCAGCGTCCAGCACTCCAGGTCGCGAGACGCCCCTGTCCCCCTCGCCGGCGATGACCGTGTGATGTCCGAATACTTTCGGGCCGAGTTCATGGACCAGCTGAGCCGGGCGACCGCCCGGTTCTTGATGCAAAGCTCCGTACTGGACTCCCTATCGGGTTCGCTATGCGATGAGGTGCTCGACCGCAAAGGGTCGGCGGCCCTGCTCGCGGGGCTGGCCCGCGGCAACCTCCCGCTCTGCCCGACTGACTCGGGCGGGTCCTACCGGCTCCACGGGCTCTTCCGCGAGATGCTGCTATCCCGACTGAATGCCACAGAACCGGCGACAGCGCAGGAGCTCCACCGCCGGGCGGCCGCCTGGTACCAGCGGACAGGGAACCTCGACCTGGCCCTGGATCACGCCAGCAGCGCCGGAGACGTCGAAATCACCGCAGAGCTGCTGTGGACTCAGCTGCCGCACTACCTGGGCCACGGACATTGCGACCTGGTCCAGCGTTGGCTGAGCCGCTTCACCCCCGAACAGAAGGCCGCCTCTGCCGGGCTTGCCCTGGCGACTGCGCACAGCAATCTGGCCCAGGGTTGCATCGTCATCGCTGAGGATTGGGCTCGAACCGCCGGGGTGCGTCTCAGTGAGTTGCCAGTGGACGCCACCGGGCCACAGCAGGCGGCGGTGCAGATCGTGCACGCTTGGGCTGCCCGTTCCGGAGTGAGGGGCATGGGTGAGGTCGCTGCTCGCTGCAGCGACCTGCTTCCCGATGACAGCCCCTGGCAGGCCACCTGCTGCCTCCTGGGTGGCACGGCGGCTTTGCTGAGCGGCGATTCGCCCAGAGCCGAGGCACTCCTGCAGGACGGTTCCGCCCGAGGAGCGGTGCTCGCACCGGACGCGGCGGCGCTGTGTCTGGCGCAGCTGGCCGTCCTGGCGACGGATCACGAAGTGGAAAGCGATCTGGCGCGGCGGGCTCGAGCGGTTGTCGGCGAGCACGGGTTGACGGACGCCCCATCATCGGCGCTCGTATTTGCCATCAGCGCGGCCGCGATGATGCGGGACGGACTGGTCGATCAGGCCAATGCAGATGTCGCCCGATGTCTCGTGCTGCTCGAGCGGCTCGGCGATTCGCCAGCCTGGCTCGGAGCCGAGACGCGGATTCTGCTGGCTCGCGCGTCGCTCGGCCTGGGAGACGTGCCGGGAGCGCGCGAACTGCTGGCGGACGCATCGCGACTGGCTCGTCGAGTCCAGGACGTGAACGTCTTCCACGGTTGGTTCGACGATGCCTGGGACCAGTTCGACGAGAGAGCCGAGAATGTGCTCGCCGGCATGGCCTCTCTGACAACCGCTGAACTGCGGGTGCTGCGCTTTCTGCCCACGCACTACTCCTTCCAGGAGATCGCGCAGCGCCTTCACGTCTCGGCTAATACGGTGAAAACGCACGTCCACGCCGTCTATCGCAAACTCGACGCCTCATCCCGCTCGGAAGCGGTTGCGCACGCCACCAGCGCTGGACTGCTCGCGAGGCTGAAGCTTCCTTAGTACTCCGTCCCAGCCTTCGACCTCGATGTCGTATCCGATCGCCAGCGCCAGCCGCGGGTGCTGCGGCGACGACACGCGCTGCGCCGAGGACCGCAGCCATCGATGACGAGCACTTCGACGATCTCCTCCGCCTCAGTTCCCGACTGCGCAGCCAGCTCAACCGCCCACCGCAGCGAGGTCGTGGACCCACCCGTCGCCAGGAGCGCGGCGATATGCACCAGCGCGCACGTGCCAGTGGGCAGAGCCCCGCTTCGCGGTGAACGGTCCAAGCCGACTCTGGCCGGAGAAACGCTCAGCACCGAGCGCAGCGAGGCTCTCATCTCCGGCGGCCAGCCTGCGCAGAAGCGCTCGGCTTCCGGTCGCTTTGCGAGGTTCATCGCAGGGAGCATGCTCCCGCGCGCGCGGGATCCTGGCCTCGTCCTGATCGGGTGATTCCCGGCCGGAAGGACGCATCCGGCCGGAGTGGTGCCCACCCTCTTGCAGGCGCATGCCCGGCAGGAAACGATCGGGCAAACCGTTCGTCAGAAGGTAGGGTGGATCAAACAGTGGCCCGGTCAGATCGCGTGCGTAAATCATCGGGGTCGGCGCGCTCGGTCCGCTGGCCCCGCGGCGGCGGCCCGAGCGCACCGGTCAGCGGGGACGGCCTGGTGCAGCCGGAGTTCCGCTATCCCGCCGTGCTCGCGCTGATGCTCGTCTCGGTCGTCCTGCTGATTGCGGCCCCCACGCCGACTGGTCGACGGCGCTGGGGTCGCGATCGAGGGATGCGCGCTGGTCCTCACGTCGCGACCTCACGGGAACGCGAATCGGTCCGCCGGCGTCGGCCGTCGCTGCTCGGCGTCGTGGATGATCGTCACCGTCATCCTCGTCGCGGCTCGGGGTCTCCCGCGTGGCTGACGGCCGGTGTGGCGCTCCTCGTCACCGCGGGGATCCCGGTCGCTTTGTCCGGGGGCTGCTGCGCCTGCTGCGGCGGCAGGGGTGACGCTGAATGCGGTGGCCGGCTCGCTGGCGATCTACCTTTCGATCGGCCTGATCTTCGCCTGGATGGTCGCTTCGTCGCGCAGATCGAGCGACGCCGTACTTCGCCCAGCACACCGACGGCACCGATGGCGACAAGGTCTATTACAGCTTCACCGTCCTGACCACGACGGGTTTCGGCGACTTCACCCCTGGCGACGCCAGTCGGTCACGCGCTCGCCATCATCGAGATGCTGACCGGCCAGCTCTACCTGGTGACGGTGATCGGGCTGCTGATCGGCAACTTCGCCAGCAACCGGCGGAACGCATCAAGCCCTTAGGGAGGCGCACGGCTGGTCGGTCGTGGTGGTGCGTACAGGCGACCTCATCGACTGGCAGGCTGGCTTGTCACCGCGGCTCCGCGGATCGATGCTCGCTGAGTGAGCGAAGAAGCGCCGACAATCGCCGCGGATCGGGCGGAGTCCAGCTCGGCGCCGCCAGCCGCGATGGCGCCGACACACCGCCATCGGGTCCTCATCACCGTGCTGTTCGTGCTCGCGACGATCGTGGGCATCGCTGCCGTACAGGCGGTATGGGTCAACCGGCAAGCGCTCAACACCGACAACTGGGTCAGCACGAGCTCGCAGCTGCTGGCAGAACAAGGAGATCCAGACCGCGGTGGCGGCGTACGCGGTGAACCAGCTCTTCAGTTCCGGAGTTCCCCAGTCCGAGATCAAGTCCGCCCTTCCAACGGTGCTCGCGGCCGCTCGCCGGGCCGATCAGCTGCGGGTCTGGAACAACTCGCAGGCCGGATCGCACCCAAGCTCCTGGCCACGTCTCAGGTCCAGACTGCCTGGCGTGAGGCCAACCGGGCAGCCCATGCGACGTTGGTGAAGATCATCAACGGTGGCGGGTCGCTGGTGTCGACCAAGGAGGGCGTCGTAACGCTCAATCTGCACGCCGTCGTCGCCCAACTGGCGGCCGCCCTGGGGGTCCAGTCCCAGGTGGCTGCAGCGACGGCAGCCCTCAATGCCAACGCCGGGAAGGTGAGCACTGGCGCCGCGGCTCTGGGCGTCAAGCTGCCGCCGTCGGACGGCCAGCTCGTGATCATGCGCTCCGATCAGCTTTCGACCGTGCAGGACATTGCCGCCGACATCAAGGGCTTGGCGCTCGTGCTGCCCGCTCTCGCGTTCGCCCTGTTCGCCCTTGCCGTCTGGCTGTCCAAGGGCCGCCGACGCGAGGCCCTGCGGCGAGCCGGGTGGTGCTTCGTCGCAATCGGAATGTTCGTGCTTCTCGACCGCCGCGATCACCGGAAACGCGGTCGTCGACTCCCTGGTCAAGAACCCGGACGAACCGGCCGGCCGCCCACCAGGCGTGGGCGATCGCCACCACCTTGCTCTATGACATCGCCGTCGCCGTGATCGTCTACGGATTGGTGTTCGTGGCCGCGGCGTGGCTAGCGGGCCACACGCGTCCGGCCAAGGCGCTGCGGCACGCGCTGGCCCCGACACTGCGCGAGCGCCCCGTCGCCACCTATTCGCCGCCTACCTGGCCCTGCTGCTGGTGATTCTCTGGGGCCCGACCCCGGCGACGCGCCAGCTCCCCTACATCATCGTCTTCATCGTGCTGATCGCCCTCGGGGTCAACGCTCTGCGTCGCCAGACCGCCCGTGAGTTTCCCGAGGCGCAAGCCGGAGACACCGCCCGCGCCGCTCGCACCTGGTACTCGGAACGGCGCCGCCCGGGAGATCCGGCGGATAGCGGCGGCGCTTCCAGCGGGCGCATGGCTGAGCTCGAGCGGCTGTCGTCGCTGCATGACCACGGCTCCTTGACCGACGCCGAATTCGCCGCCGAGAAGGCGAGCTTGATGAACGGCTCGTGAGATGGCGGATGCCCGCTCGACCCTGTGAGCGGTACCAACACGCAGGGAGAGTCTGCGGATAACTGCGGACGCCGCAGGCGTACCGCTGGCTAATGTCTGCTGTATGACGCTCCGCGTCGCGGTTGCGGAGGACAGCTACCTCGTCCGAGAGGGCCTGAGGCAGCTGCTGGCGGAGGTCCCGAACCTGACCGTGGTCGCGGTTTGCGAGGACGGCTACGCCCTCATGGATGCAGTCGAGCGCGAAGCGCCCGATGTCGTGCTTGACCGATCTGCGGATGCCGCCGTACAGAGACTCTGAGGGAATCCGGGTCGCCGCGCAGCTGCGAGAGACCCACCCGGAAATCGGGGTGGTGGTCCTCAGTGAGTACGCCGATCCTGGCCTGGCACTCGAGCTGTTCGAGTCAGGCTCGGAGGGCCGGGCGTATCTGCTGAAGGAGCGGCTCGGCGGACCGCAGTGAGCTGGTCGAGGCGATCCTTGCGGTCGCCGACAGGCGCTCGGTGATCGACGCCAAGATCATCGATGGTCCTGATTGCCGAGCGAGCGCGTACGGCCTCACTCGCCGCTCGACGAGCTCACGGCCCGGGAACGAGAAGTGCTGGCCGACGTGGCGACCGGCAAGAGCAACGCTGCGATCGCGGGGTCGCTGTTCTTGACCAAGCGCGCCGTGGAGAAGCACATCAACGCGATATTCATGAAGCTCGGGCTGCGCGAGTCAGAGCGACACGAGCCGGCGCGTCAAGGCGGCGCTGATCTATCTGGCAGACGCAGATCCGGCCATGCGGCCGCCCGATTAGGCCATCGGGGAGCGTCTCACCCCTTTCGGTTGATGTGCGGACTGGCGGCACGCCAGATAGTCAGTGACAACCAATCGTCCGGACAGCTCCGAAGGGAGACCACATGGCTGTTGTTGGAGCGGACACTCACCAGACGCTCTCGGGCGTCGCCACCGGCGACGTCAGCTTGCTGGAGGAAGCGCTCGGCCTGCGCGAAGCGCAGATGGAGCGAGTCGGCCTCGATGCGCGAACGTTCGCGCTCGTAAAGATTGCAGCGCTGATCGCACTGGATGCGCCACCGGCATCCTATGCCTGGCAGATCGCCAACGCACTCGCTGACGGCGCCAGCCCAGAGGACATCCTCGGCGTCCTGCGCGCTATCGCACCGCAGGTCGGGGGTCCGAGAGTTGTCGCCGCGGCGCCCGAGATCATGGTGGCGCTGGGCCTGGACCTCCCTGAAGACGCTAATTAGGAGGCCGGCAAATGTTCAGGCGACGCCGACCTCTACTCCGCGCTGCGGCCGTTGGTGGGGGCGCCTACTTCGCAGGCAAGCGCCACGCCGAAGGGCAACAGCAGGAATACGATCAGAACCAGCGGATCAACGATCTGGAAAGCCAGCAGCAGGCGCCGGCAGCAGCCGCCCCGGCGAGCGCCGGGATCAGCTCCGACGCCGTCCAGAAGCTGCAGGAGCTCGGCAAGCTCCGTGACCAGGGCATCCTCACCGACGACGAGTTCAACGCCCAGAAGGAGCGGGTGCTGGCAGGCTGATTCAGGCTGTGCCGGGTGGCGGCGAGGCCGCCGCCCGGCTGCCGTTGGCCGACGTGTTCCATGTCCACCGCTCCGACGGCGGCAAGGGCACCGAGCCGCTGACAACCGTGCCGTCACCCGGCGCCGACTGAACTCTCACGCTCCCCCCCACGGCGCCCATCCGATCGCCGAGGTTGGCGAGTCCGGCTCCGCGCGGAGTCCTCGACAGGTCAAAACCCGCCCCGTCGTCACGGACCTCGAAGTGCAGTTCCCGGTCCTCGCAGATCGAGATCGTGATCCTCGTGGCGCCGCGAGCGTGCTTACAAGCGTTCTGGAGGGCCTCGGAACAACAGAAATAGAGCGCCGCCTCCAGTTCGGGAGGGTGGCGTTTGACCGCTTGTGCTTGAACGATGGCCGGGACCGACGCTTCACGAGCGGCGGCACGCAGCGCGTTCACGAGCCCAGTCCGGGCCAGCAAAGTCGGGTAGATCCCGCCGGCCAGCGAGCGCACTTCGTCGATCGCCGCATCGATCTCGCCTCCCAGCGAACGCAGGAGGCCGGCCTCCGCGGGATCTCGCTTCTCGAGTCTGGCGGTGATCAGTGCGAGCTTCATCCGGAGCGCCACGAGGCGCTGCTGGGCGCCATCGTGCAGGTCGCGCTCGATCTTCTGGCGGGTGTAGCGCTCCGCCTCGAGACGCCCGTGCCGGGACTCAGCCAGTTCGTCCAGCGACCGGTCGAGCTCCCCAATGAGGGAGTTCTTCTCCAGCGTCAGGAGCGCGTACGCGCCTGCGCTCTGTACCAGGTCGTCCACCTCGGCCAGACGGGCAGCGTGGGCGATCGCGATGCGCGACCGCCCGTCGAAGATCTGGGTGACCATCTGACCAGGGGAGAGGCATACGCCATCCGCCGGTTCGCCGCACTCGTCGATCCATCCACCTGAACTCAAGGGCGCGGTATACAGGCGTAGCGAGCGGTCATCCAAGGCATTGGCCAGGGCCCGCCTGACGTCGACTGGCTCGGCGCTGACCTTGAGGTTGGATGCCATCCGCTCCAGGGCAATCGAGGCGTACGTCCTGGCCAGGAGCCGCCCGGCCGCGCAGGCCAGTGCCATGCTGGGTATCAGCAGCACC
Organism: uncultured Solirubrobacterales bacterium; assembly: GCA_963744525.1. Classification (GTDB taxonomy): domain Bacteria; phylum Actinomycetota; class Thermoleophilia; order Solirubrobacterales; family Solirubrobacteraceae; genus Palsa-465. The sequence continues at coordinate 88,138 of CAVUTV010000017.1, forward strand.
ACGAGCCAGCCGACGGTTGCCACGGCCCCGGAGGCGGGGGCGAGCGCTCTGAGCGAGAAGTACAGCGCCCATAGACCTGCCTGGAGAGCCGCGAACGCGGCGACAGGCGTGTGCAGCTGCCGGGATAGCTGGTCCGGTCTGACGGCTCGCCCCACCGCCACCACCGCGACAGCACCAAATATCCCCACCGTGAGGATCTCGCGCAGCGGGGTGACGAGCAGGCGAACGAATGTGGGCGTCGCGTGGATGACTGCCACTGCGTCCTGCGGGCAGCGCAGCGTGCATCCTGGCCAGAGCGACGGAGATCGCAAGGCCCCCAGAAGTGCCATGAGCAGATACAGCAGCCCCATGATCACGGCGCCACCGGCAAACAGACCACGTTCAGCCCGGGTCGCCAGCCGGCCTGATGGATAGCTCAGGACCAGGTAGACGATCGAGAGACACGCGAAGAACAGCCATACGCGCCCGACGCTGTATGCCACGGGGTCGTTGGACACGGTCAGAGCCGACATCACCCAGAGCACCCCGGAAAGGATCAACGCCCTGGCGAAGCGGGGCTCGCGGGCCTGCGCCAGGTCCGCCAGACCCACGCTGAAGAACGCGCCGGAGCCGATCACGAGCACCGGCAGAGCAAAGTTTCGGCTGCTCACCGGAGTGCTGAGCAGAACTGCGGTAACGCCGGCGACGGCGATCACGCATACGGCCAATGACACCGCGCCTTCGCCCAGCCCCATGGGACCAGGGAGTCCAACGGGGCGCAACCGCGTTTTGGCGTAAGCAGTGCTTCCGATCATCCTTGACCTTCAGCCGGACGCTCGTCCCGGCCGGTGGCGGGGTGAACTTCGGCGGCTTTGCTGACCGCCGTGCTGCGAACCAAAGCCCGACGCTGCTGAGCGCCTCGTCAGTCCCGTTCCGTTCCAAGCAAGGAGTCCGCTCCGCGGTCATCGACCGCGGGCCGGACCCCATATGTAGGGAAAAGAATAACGGTCCGTCGCCACGTCTCCGTAGGTGTATTCCACTGCTCGCACTGCGCTCAAACTACGGAGAGTGGGGTCATCCGTTTTGGGTGATGCTCGGCGGTCTGATCCAGGGCAACCTTGAAAGCCCTACAGGACAGACACGAGAGGAGCAGTTGGCTTATGGCAACGCTGGTTGCAATTGGCTATCCAGATCAGACGACCGCCGAGGATGCTCGGAAGACGGTTCAGTCGCTGGAGGCCGAGCTGATCATCCAAGCCGACCAAGTCGCAGCGATCTCGCGAGACCTGGACGGCAAGTACCACGTGACGACCACCCACGGTGGCGCGTCAGCAGGCGGCGGGGCGGCTTGGGGCGGCTTCTGGGGCCTCCTGTTCGGGATGCTCTTCTTCGTCCCATTCGTCGGCCTGGCACTCGGAGCCGGCATGGGCGCTCTGTTCGGCCATCTGGGCGAGAAGGGCATCGACCAGCAGTTCCAGGCGCAGGTTCGCGACTACATGAAGCCCGGCACGTCGGCGCTGTTCATGGTGATCGAGCAAGCGACGCCGGACAAGGCGGTCGCCGCGCTCGAGCATTTTGGGGGCACCGTGATCAAGACCTCGCTCTCCGACGAGGACACAGCCAAGCTGCAGGCGGCGTTGACGCCCGAGCAGCCCTCAGGCGTTTCCTCGTAGAGACGATCGGTCGGTCACAACATTCGAGAGGGCGGCTGGTGACAGCCGCCCTCTCGGTGGTTCCGGGGATCGGGCCGGCTGACTTCACGCCGCGTCGGCCGCGCAGCGGAATCCGAGGTTGCCGGCGGAGGAGTCAGGTTCGTTGCCCTGGCGGGCGGCCACGCGGTAGCGTCGGCAATACGAGGCGTGACACAGATGCGATCCGCCCTTCTGGACGCGCCGGTCCCCGGTGGATGGGCCGCTCGGATCGGTTCGGCTGTCCTGCCGGCGGTAGCTGACGTCGAACCAATCCGCTGTCCACTCCCAGACATTGCCGGTCACGTTGTACAGACCGTAGGCGTTCGGGGGGAACGCATCCACCGGACAGGTCCCGAGGTATCCGTCCGCGCAGGTGTTCTGGTTCGGGAATCGCCCCTGCCAGACGTTCATTCGGTGTTCGCCCTGCGGCTCAAGCTCATCGCCCCACGGGAACGCGATTCCCGGCATGCCGGCACGGGCGGCAAACTCCCACTCCGCCTCGGTCGGGAGTCGCTTTCCCGCCCAACGGCAGTAGCTGATCGCATCGTTGTGCGAGACATGGACCACCGGGTGGTTGCCCCGCTCGTCCAGATCTGACCACAGCCCCTCGGGATGTCGCCAGTCGGCTTCGTAGACCTGACGCCACCATGGCGCCGCGGCGACTGCCCGTGTAGGAGGGAAGCTGTCCGGCAGCAGGCCTCCGAAGACGAACGACCAACCGTAGTTCTCGGCCTCCGTTATATAGCCCGTCTCGTTCACGAAAGCGGCGAACTCGTCGTTCGAGACAGCACACCGATCGATCCGGAAAGGCGAGAGCTCAACCTCCCGGGTTGCCTCCCCGTCCTCCGGATAGGCAAGACGGTCGTCGCTCCCGATCACGAAGACGCCCCCGGACAAAGACACCATGTCAGCGGTGTGGTCGGAGCTGGAAACGATGGCGACCGGCTGCGCACGTTGGTCGACGGCTGTGCTTCCGGTCCCTCGCGGCGGGCTGCAGCATGTGCCTCGAGCGCGGGCACCAGCCTCGGGCCTCGCCTGGTCAGCCATGAGCTTCCATGCAACCAGGCACGAGGTCAACGCCTCTCATCCGAAGTGGATGATTCCGGCACGGAGGCGCTCGACGAGGCGGCGAGCCCCCTCCGCGCCCGATGCGCGACAGCCGGCACGCTTTCCATCACCGGCATTCGATGTTGCGGGTGTGAGTGGTACCAGCGGGCGTACCGATCGGCCAGCGGTGCCGCCGAGGCGCCGTGTGCCAGAACCGATAGCCCGACGGTGACGTATGTCGTGAGCAGGATGGTTTGGACATGAGGCAAGTGGGACTCATCCACAACGATCACGGCAAAGACGATCGAAGCCAGGCCTCGCGGACCGAACCAGCCCAGGAACAGGGATGTGTTCAAACGCGCACCCGTCCCCAACAGAGAGACGGCCACCGGCAGCATCCGGACGACGGTGAGGCTGAGTAACGCGTAGACGACGATCCTCCAGTCCAGATGAGCCAGCGCCGGCCCGAGCAGGATCGCGCCGAAGGCGAGGAAGGTGAGCCCGTCGAGCAGGGAGCCGAGCTCCTCGTTGAAGCGAGAGGCCTCATCTGATTCACGAACCAGCCTCCCGAACAGCATGCCGGCCAGGAACGCAGCGATGAAGCCCGAACCACCGAGCGCGGCGGCGACACCGTAGGCGAGGGCCGCTCCGGCGACCGGGATCACCTGCAACCAGGGTCCGGAAATCAGCGCGTGCCGCCGCCCGATTCGCACAGCCACGGCGGCCAGCAGACCAGCGACCACGCCACCGGCAATCCCGTAGCCGATCTCCTCAAGCACGATCGTGAGCGCGTGATGGCTGCTTTCCACGTGGGATTCGGCCTCGGCGGTAGCGAGCACGATCAGCAGTAAGGGCACACAGATGCCGTCGTTCAGACCGCTCTCGACATTAAGGCCCTGACGAACTCTCGAAGGGAGCCGGGGGTCGGTGACGACGGCCTGCCCGAGCGCCGCGTCCGTCGGGGCCAGGACGACGGCCAGGACCAGCACCTCGGCGAGGGTGAGCTGGCCGAACAGCAACGCGGCCGCTCCGGCCCCGAGGACGATCGTCAGAGGCAAACCGATCCCGAGCAGTCGCAGCGGAAGGACATGGTCGCGGCGCAGCAAGTCCAGACGGATCCGAGAGGCATCGGCGAACAGGACGACTGCGAGCGTCGCTTCAGCCAGTGTCCGGACCGTCCCGCCCGTGGCCGAAGGATCGACCTCGCCCGTGACCTCCGGGCCGAGCAGGACTCCGACCACGACGAACACCATTGCTGCAGTGACCGGCGTGCCCGAGAGGCGGCGCGACACCGACGCTACGCCCAGCACCGTTAGCGCCACAGCAGCGAGAGCCCATTTCATGTCAGCGCGTAGCGATCCGTCCGGGATGGGACTGTCATCGTGCCAGGCAACATCGCCGAATGGCTGGCTGCATCCTCCCAATCAGGTGATGGCCGCCCGCAGTCAGGGGAAATCATCTGAAGCGGATGAGGCTTCATCGTCTTGCCTCTGGGACGGTGGCATTCCAGGCCAATGCGCCGACTCCCAGCTCTGCAGAGGTGAGACAAAGATGAGCAAGCCGTTCAAGGGCACGATCAACGTCGACATCAGGGAGTCGGTTCCCGACTGGACTCCGTTCGAGCCACCGAAGGCTCCCGACGGAGCCCCCAGCGTGCTGTACATCGTGCTCGACGACGTCGGCTTCTCGGCGATCGGCTGTTACGGAGGCCCGGTGGAGACACCCCACATCGACCGGATCGCGGCCAACGGCATCCGTTACACCCAGTGGCACACCACGGCGCTGTGCTCGCCCACCCGGTCCTGTCTGCTGACCGGGCGCAATCACACGCGTAACAGCATGGCCTGCATCACCGAGGCCGCGATCGGGTTCCCGAACGCGAGCGGCACCGTCCCGCCGGAGAACGGGATGCTGCCGGAGATCCTGGGCCAGCTCGGCTGGAACACGTATATGACCGGCAAGTGGCACCTGTGCCCGACCGATGAGATGCACCTGGCTTCGACGCGGCGCAACTGGCCGACGGGCCGCGGTTTTGAGCGCTTCTACGGTTTCCTGGGCGCCGAGACCAATCAGTGGCACCCCGACCTGGTCTATGACAACCATCCGGTCGACCAGCCCTACCAGCCGGAAGACGGTTATCACCTCACAGTCGACCTGACCGACAAGGCGCTGGAGTTCATCCGGGACGCCAAGGCTGTGGCGCCGGACAAGCCGTTCTGCCTGTACTACGCGCCCGGGGCGTGTCACGCGCCCCACCAGGTCCCCAAGGAGTGGATCGAGAAGTACCGCGGCCACTTCGACATGGGCTACGAGGCGCTGCGTGAGCAGACCTTGGCGCGCCAGAAGCAGCTTGGGATAGTCCCCGGCGACACGCAGCTACCACCGCTCAATCCGATCGGGAACCCACAGGATCGTCAGGGCCCTGAAGGCAAGCCGTTTCCGATGGTCGACTTCACACGGCCGTGGGCTTCCCTGTCCGATGACGAGCGAAAGCTGTTCTGCCGGATGGCGGAGGTCTACGCCGGCTTCCTGGCCCACGCCGATGATCAGATCGGGCGCCTGCTCACTCATCTGGAGGAGACCGGCGAGCTGGAGAACACGATTGTGGTGCTGGTCTCCGACAACGGGGCCAGCGGCGAGGGTGGTCCCAACGGCTCAGTCAACGAGAACAAACTGTTCAACGGGGTCCCGGATGACATCGAGCAGAACCTCGCGATGATCGATGAGCTCGGCGGACCCAACGCCTACAACCACTATCCGAACGGGTGGGCGATGGCGTTCAACGCTCCGTTCAAGATGTGGAAGCGCTACGAGTTCAATGGCGGAAGCTGCGACCCGTGCATCATCTCGTGGCCGAAGGGGATCCAGGCCAAAGACGAGATCCGCCATCAGTACCACCACGCGATCGACATCACGCCGACGATCCTGGATTGTCTCGGCGTCGAGGCTCCGGAGGTGATCGGGGGGCACGTCCAGAGCGACTTCGACGGCATAAGTATGCGCTACAGCTTCGACCAGCCGACGATCCCGACCGCACGTTCGACTCAGTTCTTCTCGATGCTCGGCTCCCGGGCGATCTGGCACGAGGGCTGGAAGGCGGTCAGCACTCACCCGACGATCGCCGGCTGGAGCCACTTCAACGACGACACCTGGGAGCTGTACCACGTCGAGGAGGATCGCGCCGAGCTGCACGACCTGGCGGCCGAGCAACCCGAGAAGCTGCGTGAGCTGATCAACCTGTGGTTCTCTGAGGCCGGGGCCAACCGGGCCTTCCCGCTGGACGATCGGTCCCCCGTGGAGATCCTCAACACCCCACGGCCGCAGCTGACTAGCCCACGCAACCGGTACCTCTACTACCCGGGTGTCGCCGGGGTCCCGGAGGCGCAGGCTGTGAACGTCCGCAACCGCGACTACATCATCGGAGCGGTCATCGATGTCCCGGCTCCCGGCGCCAGCGGCGTTCTGTTCGCCCAGGGCTCACATTTCGGCGGCCACGCGCTGTACGTCAAGGACAACCGGCTCAACTACGTCTACAACTTCGTGGGCGTCACCGAGGAGCATGTCGTGGCCAGCGCCGACCTACCGGTCGGCGAGGGAGTGATCGTGTCAGCGGCTTTCGTCAAGGACGGCGAGGACCCGCCCGGAGTCTCGACCGGCATCGTTTCGCTTTACCACGGCGACCAGAAGGTCGGCGAGGGCCGGATCAAGACCCAACCCGCGATGTTCGGAATCTCCGGTACCGATCTGACTGTGGGACGCAGCAATGGACGCATCACCGTCCATTACCCGGGCGAGCGGCCCTGGGCCTTCACCGGCGGAACCATCCGTGCGGTCGCCGTCGACGTGAGCGGCGAGCCCTACGTCGACCTCGAACGCGAGGCTGCCGCGATGATCGCGCGCGAATAGCCGGACAGGACACGCCCCGCCCTCAAAGGGCGGGGCGACCGTCACTCGGATGCTTGGCTGTGAACCGAACCGGGCGCGACGACGATCAGCGCACCGGGCCGGAGATCTAGCATCCAGCGCGAGATGCGTTTGGCCGCCGGCGTCGGAGCCTCGCCGATGTACATCGCTGCAGGCGATTCCATCCGGTAGTCGCTCGGCGGGGCCATGCCAAGCGATTCGAAGGGGTCCGGCGGAGGGAGCTTCCAGTTCATGGCTGAGGAGGTGGGTTCTGGGGCGAGTAGATGCGGTGTTCGAACCAACCGTTCGGGTCCCGCAGCAAGCGTCATACCCGTTTTCGCGTCTCATAACTCGGCAGCGGAAGACAGGGAACCATGACCCGTGAGCGCTGGATGGCCCTGTCCTTCGCCGCCGGGTCGCTCTGCTTCCTGGTCGGGCCGTTCCCGGGCTACGCCAACCTCGTCGGCGATGCCGCGTGTGCAGTCACGTTCTTCGCCGGCTCGATCCTGTTCACCCTCGGCGGGGCACTGCAGAGCTTCGCCGCCTTCCCGGAGCGCCATTCGCCGAACGGAGCTCCGGCCTGGTGGGCCGCGGTGATCCAGTCCGCCGGAACCCTGTTCTTCAACGTGACGACCTACCGAGCGATGCACACCGCGCTGAGCAGCTCGGAGTACAACAAGCTGGTCTGGCGACCGGATGCCCTCGGGTCAGTCTGTTTCCTGATCTCGGGTGCCATCGCCTATCGCGCCTCGAGCCGCCGCGGCTGGCGGCCGGCGCGAGGCTCGCCCGGGTGGTGGGAGTCGGCGGTCAACCTGCTCGGGTGCATCTTCTTCGGCATCTCGGCGGTGGCCGGGCATATCGTGCCGTCGACCGGATCGATGATCGACCAGGCTGCGTCCAACTGGAACACGGCGCTCGGCGCCGCGTGCTTCCTTGGCTGTGCCCTGTTCACACTACGCACGGGCCGGACATCGAAGTCCCCGCGGCTGCCGCGTCTGCGCAGGCTGGAGCAGACCGTCGAGCGGGATGCGCGGGAGATGCTGGGTGAGGGCTCATCTGATTCGGGGGATGCGCCAGCCGGGTCTCCGGCTCAGGCTGATCAGTGATGGCCCGCCCAGCGCTGCCGACCGCCCAGCTGTTCCTGTTCTCGTTCGGGCCCGACGCACGGTTCGAAGGGCAACTCGGAGGCGCCCTTCAGAGGCTGGAGAGCGGAGGCACGCTGAGGATCCTGGAGGCCCTGTTCATCCAGCGCGACGCCGACACCGGCGAACTGGTGATGATCGACCTGCGAGGCGATGGAGCCGGCAGCCTGATCGCACCGGTGCTCGACTTCCGACTCGATCCTCGGGCCCGGCAACGCGCCACGGAACGCGCTCTGGCGGCCGGGGGCGCCGGCATCTCCCCGGATACGCTCCGCAAGCTGGGAGAGCCGCTGGCGCCAGGCGCCGCAGTGGCCGCGCTCCTGGTTCAGCACGTCTGGGCCGAGGCCCTGGCCAGCGCCGTCGCCCAGACGAGCGGCGAAGTGCTCGCGAACGAGTTCGTGCAGGCCGATAGCCTCGATGAGCTACCTCCAGAGCTCCTTGGCCTCGTCGCGTAACGGGGCGGCGCGAGGCCGGCGCCGCGTCGTGATCGTCGGAGGCGGCTTTGGAGGAATGGAGGCGGCGCGGCGGCTGAAAAACGCCGATGTCGCCGTGACGGTGCTCGATCGTCACAACCATCTACTGTTCCAGCCGCTGATTTACCAGGTTGCGGCGGGCGCACTGTCCTCCGGCCAGGTAGCCGCTCCGATTCGCCACATGCTCAAGCAACAGGCGAACGCCAACGTGCTGATGGCCACCGTCATGGATGTCGACGTCGACTCACGCCAGGTCGTCCTCGATGACGGCGAATCTCTGGGTTACGACAGCCTGATCGTGGCGTGCGGTGGCGAGACATCGTACTTCGGTCACAACGAATGGCGGGATGTCACGTGCGGATTGAAGACACTGGCGGATGCTGTCGAGCTCCGGCGCCGGATCTTCGGCGCCTTCGAGGCGGCCGAGCGCGCGACCGACCCGGCCACACGGGATGCGCTGCTCACCTTCGTCGTCATCGGTGGCGGCCCGACGGGCGCGGAGATCTCAGGGCAGCTGGCGATCCTCGCTCGCCATACGATGAAGCACGACTTCCGGCGCATCGATCCGCGAGCGGCTCGAGTGATTCTGCTCGAGGCCGGCCCGCGTGTGGTCGCTGGGTTCAGCGAGCCGACCTCGGCGAAGGCAGCGCAGGACCTGGCTGAGCTGGGCGTCACCGTACGTGAGCACGCACGGGTCATCGGAATCGACGCCGGCGGAGTGACGGTGGGAGCCGACGGCGATGACGAGCGGATCGCGACTCGGACTGTGGTGTGGACCGCCGGTGTGCGAACCGCGGCGATTGCCGAGGTAGTCGCACTCGCGGCTGGCGCCAGCATCGACAGGACCGGTCACGTCGAAGTCAATCCTGACCTGACGCTTCCCGGCCATCCCGAGATTTCGGTGATCGGCGACGCGGCCAAGCTCAACGGCTCGGACGGCAACCCCCTTCCCGGGTTCGCCACGGTAGCGATCCAGCAGGGCCGCCATGTGGCCAAAAGCATCCGCGACGGCGGACCCGGCGCATCAAAGCCGTTCAGGTACTTCGACAAAGGTGCGTTGGCGGTGGTTGGCCGCGGAAGGGCAGTTTGCGAGGTCCGGGGCCACCGGCTGTCCGGACTCATCGCCTTTTTGATCTACGTCGGCGTGCACCTGTTCTACCTCGGAGGAGTCGGTGGCCGGCGCCTCACGGTGCTGACGACGATGATCGGATCGCTGTTCGGCGCGAGGGAGAGCCGGGTCCTCTATGGCGAGCTGTCAAGCGTGGAGCGCCCCCTGCCGACCAGCGCGCCTAGGTCGGAATGACCGCCCGGGACTCGATCAGCCGCCGACGGCCACCGACACAGGCGGCGCCTCCGGCCGGAACTGGCGGATTCCTCCGCCTTCGTGGCCGGGGCCGACCACACCCCAGCTGGACTCGGGCACCTCGTTCCAGACCGCTGCCTCGTCACCCAGCGGCTCGGAGACGATCAGGCGCGCATCGTCTGAGTACTGCTGGAGATCCTCACGCTCGGGGAACATCTTGCGAAGCGTTGGGATGTCCGTCGTGAAGAAGAGCGAGCGCGACTTGCGTTCGGTCGAGTAGCGGAAGGCCCAGATGCTCTCGCCGTCGCTCGTGGCGACAGTGCCCTGGAACGGGTTGGGCACCTCATGCTGTTCGGCGATCGCCTCGATGAAACCGATCGCCTTGGCGACGGCGGCCGGTGGGTCGTCCATCAGGCCGAAGGTGAGCGCGAGGTGGAAGAGGAACTCGGTGTCGGCCGTCCCCTGGATCTGGGGATAGAGGGACGGATCGATCGCCAGCACCACGTCGCGCTTGATCGTGGCGAACTCGTTGATGTAGCCGTTGTGCATGAACAGCCAGTTGCCGTGGCGGAAGGGGTGGCAGTTGGTCTGTTGCACGGCGCTGCCGATCGCCGCGCGGATGTGGGTGAAGAACAGCGGGGAGCTGATATGGCCGGCCAGCTCTCGGAGGTTCTCATCGTTCCAGGCCGGTTCGGTGCTGTGGTACACCCCCGGGGTGTCCGGCGCCCCGTACCAGCCGACTCCGAAACCATCCCCATTGGTCGGCTCCGCGCCGAGCCGTGAGTGCAGACTCTGATCGACCAGCGAGTTTGCTCCTTCGTAGAGCGCGTCCTTCAGCAGGATGGGAGCTCCGGAGTATGCAAGCCAGCGGCACATCGGCCGCTCCTTTCAGTCGGGTACGAAAATAGTTCCTACGCCTCAGCCGCCGTCGCCTCTGCCACCGGCGTGCTCAGGAAGTCCTCGGCCAGCCCGGCGACCAGGTGATCAAGGCGTCCGTCCTTTGCAACGCGCGCGCGCTGCCGGTCAGCGCCCGTCGCCATGACAATCCGCTCCACCCCGGCGAGCGCCTCCGAGCAGCCCAGGATCCGCGCATGTGGGCGGCAGCGGTCAAGCACATCCTCGACCAGCGTCTCAACGGGCTGCAGGCGATTGGTCGTCGGCTCGATCAGCCTCGCGTCGATCCCGTCGCGCGCAGCCACGAAGCAGTTCTCAGCCAGGATCTCGGCGCTCGGTTCAAAGCTTGAGTGGTCGTCCTCCAGCTCGGCTCGCGCGATCGACTGGACCAGGGCGACGAGAGCCGCGACATCCGTGACGGTTGACTGGGCGTCCATCACGCGGACTTCGACCGTCCCGAGGGCCGGCTGGAGCCGAACATCCCACCACAGGAAGCTCGCATCGGGAATCGCGCCCGACGCGATCAGGGGATCGATTGTCCGCACGTAATCCGCGTAGGTGGCACAGAACGGCGGGAGACCGGTGCGAGGAAAGGCGTGGAAGAGCACGGTTCGCGCCGAGCTGAAGCCGCCATCGCGGCCCTGCCAGAAAGGCGAGTTGCCTGAGAGCGCGAGCAGCAGCGGGGCATGGCGCCGGAGCCCAGCCAGCAGACGCACCGCGTCCTCGGGATCCGGTACCCCGACGTGCACGTGCAGGGCCATCGTCGGTTCCCTACGCGCGAGCATCCGCATCGACCCCGCCACTAGTCGGTAGCGAGACGCCTGGAGAGCTCGGTGTCCTCCCAGACCGTGAACGGATGCATGCCTGCGGCTGCGACCGCCAAGCTCAGCGGGTAGAGCTCGTCGGCCAGACGTCGGCGCAGCGACGAGAGCTCCCTCACCGCTCGGGCCACGTTCGGATGGACGCCGCTGACGAGCTCGACCACCCCGGCATGTGTCTCGGGCGAAATGTGATGTGAGAGTGGCTCGGACAATCGGACGAGAACCTGGTCGCTGACCTGTGCCAGCGTCCAATCGAGCGGATTGAGGAGCATCACCTCCTCCTCGACGCCGAGCGTGTACCGCTCGTTGAACTCGCCATTCCAGGCCGACCAAAGGGGAGCAGCGGCCGTGGCAGACGAGCCACGGAAAGGCTCGGCGAAGCTGAAGGCACCCACCCAGCCAGGGTCCCGTGCCTCCCGCGGCACCGCAAGGAGGCAGGCACGTGCGAGCGCGGCGAGCATGCATCCTGATCGCAGCCGGTCGCGCTCATCCAAACCGGGTGATGGCTCAGGGCGGCCCCGGCCTTAGCGTCGCCACATGGTCGATGCTCCCGCGCCGGACCTGTCCGTAGCTCAGGCGGATGCGACGATTCGGAGCCGCGCCTACGCCGGGCTGCTCGTTGCCGTCGCGATCATCGGCGTGCTGGTGTCGCTGGCCGCGTGGTGCTTCCTGGAGCTCATCCACCAGATCCAGCAGGAGCTGTACACGCATCTTCCGCACGCGCTGGGATACGAGAATGGGCCGCCGCGCTGGTGGCCCCTGCCGATCCTTGCTGTAGGCGCTGCCCTCACCGCGATCGCCATCGCGCGGCTGCCGGGAAAGGGCGGACACGTTCCGGCCGAGGGACTGAAGGTCGGAAGCCCGGGAGGACCCCAGGTGCTGCCCGGAGTGCTGGCAGCAGGGATAGCGACGATCGGCTCGGGCTTGGTCCTAGGTCCGGAAGCTCCCCTGATCGCGCTCGGCGGCGGCCTGGCAGCGCTGACCATTCAGCTGGCGCGCCGTGATGTGCCCCAACAGGCACAGACGCTGATTGCCGCTGCCGGCGCATTCGCCGCGGTGTCATTCATCTTCGGCTCGCCGTTGATCGCGGCGGTGCTCCTGATCGAGGCCAGCGCAATCGGGGGCCAGCGGATGCGGGTCCTGCTGGTCCCGGGACTTCTGGCCGCTGGCATCGGAACGCTCGTGTCGCTGGGAATGGGTTCGTTCACCGGCCTGAGCACCAGCGCCTACGCGCTCGGGACGCTTCCGCTGACCCACGCCTCGCGGCCGGACGTGGCCGAGTTCGGATGGACGATCGCGTTTGCCGTGGTTATCGCGCTCGTCACGAGCCTGATCATGCGTGGCGGTCGCGACACGCACCGGATCGTCTCCCGCAAGGGGATGCTCTGGCTGCTGCCTGTGATCGGACTGATCGTGGGCGGGCTGGCGATCGCGTTCGCGCAGATCACCGGCAAGAGCGTCGAAGAGGTCTTGTTCTCCGGCCAGGACCAGCTTCCCGGACTGATCAGCTCCGCCGGCAGCTGGTCAGTGTCGGCGCTGATCCTGCTGATCTTGTTCAAGGGCGTGGCCTACAGCCTGTCGCTGGGGAGCTTCCGGGGAGGTCCCACGTTCCCGGTGCTGTTCCTGGGCGTGGCGGGTGGCATCGCAGCCTCGCATCTGCCCGGATTCCCGGTCCAGATCGGGATCGCCGTGGGGCTGGGTGCGGGGTTTGTGTCCGTCTTGAGGCTGCCGCTGTCGGCGGTCGTGCTCGCCACGGTGCTGACGAGTCGTGCCGGGGCTGATGTCGAGCCCCTGATCGTCGTCGGCGTCGTCGTGGCCTACGTGATCACGTTGTGGAGGGCGCGCCCAGCGACTCAGGCCAGCCCACTCGAGCCTCAAGTCCAGCCGGCGCCCGAGCCCGTGGCGCCTGCGCCGGCCTAGGGTGCGCTCGTCGTGCGGTCCGGCTGGCCGGTGCAGGTTAGTCGACCGCGGCTGATGGAAGACCGGGCCGAGCACCACTCGTTCAGGCAGCGGATCGCTGTGCTGATTCGGGCTATCGAAGCCAACGACGACGCCCGGATCGAGGAGGCAATCCTTCGCCTCAGTCAGCAGCGACGCATCTTTGCCCCGCTGGGGTTGGCCATCGGCGCGCTCGTGATGCTGTTCAACGGAGTCAAGCTCCTCGTCTCCAACTGGCGGCTCACGCTGGTGCAGATCCTTCCGGCCATGTGGATCTGGCTGGCCATGCTCGACCTGAAGTTTCATGTCCTGCACGGCAAGTCGTTCAACGTGGTGCGCGGTCCGGTTCTCATCCCGTTGTGCCTGGCCGTGGTGTTGTTGACGGTTGCGAGCTTCGCGCTGAACGCGGTGTTCGCGCTGGCCATCGCCCAGGGCCAGAGGCCGGAGATCCGGCCGGCGGTCGCCGAGGCGGGCAAGCACAGCCCGGCGATCATCGCGTCGGGAGCACTCGTGGGAGCGATGCTCGCCTTCTCCACTCTGATCGTCACACGTTGGCGAGGCCCTTGGTTCGCCCTATCGCTCGGGATCACCGTCGGGGTGATGATGGTCAGCTACGTCGCGGTGCCGGCGCGGATCATCGGCGTCAAGACCCGGCAGTCCAGACGCGACAAACTGTGGGCAGGCGCGATCGGCGGCCTGTTGAGCGCAACGGTTTGCACTCCCCCCTACCTTCTGGGCCGGCTGGCGATCCTGATGCTGGGGTCCAAAGCGCTGCTGGTTCCGGCGATCATCCTGCTGGTCATCAGCGCAACCCTGCAGTCCGGAGCCACCGGGTCCGTGAGGGCGATCAAGATGAGCGTGAAGCTGGCGCCCCACGCCCGTACGGGCCAGCCTCCGCCCGAGACGCCGCAGCCCGCGGGGTGATCGTCTCCCCGGGCGGGCGGGCCGTCGCCCTCCCGCTCTCTCAGAGTGGTGCGCCTGCCCCAGGAAAGCTGGGGGTGGGCATCCTTGTGCGTCCGCCCCAGGCCAGGGAGCCTAAGGAGGATGGCTGACCCACTTGACCGCCGGTTGCTGTTGACGGATCTCCAGGTCGGCCTGCTTCTCCTGAACGACCTACGCTACCGCACGCTGGAGAAGACGTTGGGAGTCTCGCGCCAGGACGCAAACCTGATCACCCTGATTGGAATCGGCGTGCTGGCCCACACCGCCCATGACAAGTTCGAGCGCGCCATGACCGGACCGGGCGCCCCAACTGTGGGTGAATTCGTCCTGGGCCTGGCCACCGGCCGGGAGGTCCTGAACAAGATCGCCGGCTCCACGTTCGAGGAAACGCCCGTGCTAGCCGACCTGCTGGTGCCGGCGATGCTGGCGGCGGCGCTCCGGGAGCTCGCCCGGCCTATCCGCGACCGTCATCCGCTCCGCGCCTTCCGCCGGAGCTTCGCTCACCGGTACGGTCACCTCAGCCAAGGTGTACGGCGTGCCTATCCACCGCTCCAGGCCAGGAGCACAGCGGGGGTCTAGTAACCGAGCGGGTGGGGAGTCTCGAGGGAGCTGGTCGAGCGTCCGCCTGAGGCGGGCAAATGCCCGATGTGCCGCGCGCGACGCCCGTTCGCTACGCAGGGAGGCCAGAGCGGGTGGCACAGCGTGGCTGGCGAAAATCGGGCATCCGATGGACACCGCCACGATCAAGGGGATCGCCACAGGCGGAGCGTGCAGGATGATCGCGGCAACGCAGATCGCTGCGCTGGCGAGGACGGTGACCGCCGCCACGCCGAGGACGAGCCTGGCCCGGGAGAGACCGACCGCCGATACCGTAGGCGCTTCCGGCATCTGAATTGGCTGTAGGTCGTCGATCAACGTGGTCCCTTCGACAGCGAGCCACCGGCCTGATTACCGGCAGCGCGTGGCATTTTACTACCCCGGTTTCATCGGCTATATCAGTTGCTTGCTTGATGGCGGTCCCGGATTTCAGAGGAATGGTGCGGTCCGGGAGCATTGCGCACAAACAGAAGCCGGCGCTTTAGGCGCCGGCCTCTGTGACGATCCACTTGCCGCTCTCAGAGGCGCCAGGGGACGCCCCCGCGGGCAGATCAGCTTGCGCTGATGCGCTTTCCATAAGCGGCCAGGCCGTACACGGCCAGAATGTCCATCGCGAAGATCGACAGCGACCAGAACGGATACGCGGGGATCATCATCAGCTGGACGATCGCGTTGACGCCGAGCACCAGGATCCCGGCCCACCGGGAGAACTGATTCTTGACGAAGACTCCGCACCCGACGGCCCATTGAGCGACGCCGATGCACAGGACGACCCAACCCCATGCGTGTCGAGGCTGCCCGCGATGTAGTGCGTGTTGGCCACAAAGAAGTGAGCGTTGCCGATGGCGGCGATTCCCTCGATGAAGTTGAGGGTCCCGAGCATCAGCAGCAGGATCCCGGCGAAGACCACCCATCCATACCCACGGTCCTCGTCCTCGTACGCGTACGCATACGTCCGACTCTCCTGCGCCCTCTGCGGCGTGGAACTAACAGACATGACTCCTCCAGGGTTTGTCTTATCGGACGGAGAGCGTCCGCTATGGGAGTGACGATTTCACTCCGAAGGCGACCCGGCAATGGTGTGGTCCTGCCTCTTGCGGGAGGGCCGCACGAGCTTCAAATGGCGCCTGGGCGCAGCAATCTCGGGGTGTAGGGGCCTGCCGATCAGCCCGCCATCCCGGAGGCGACATCGCCCGGTTCGGGTGATCCCAATCGGGTCTCTCGCGCGGATGATCATCTCAGGACTCATGGCCCTCGTCACACGCAACCGGCCGCTCGGGATACTTCGCGGGATCACCATTACCGGTGCCCGCACCGCAGCATGGACGATGAGGCCTGTGGTCAGCGCGGCTACCCACGTCGGCATGGGGCTGGAGCGACAAACCATGGAGATGCTCGGTGCCGGCGAGAAGCTGGAGCGCATGGCGAACTCCCCCACCGTCGGAGTTGTGGCCGACGAGGTGCTGGCCAGCGAGGCCGCCAGCCGGATCGTCGAGGCGTTCTTCGACAGTGGGCTGTTCGACGAGCTCGTGGATCGCCTGCTGGTCAGCGACGCGCTCTGGAGACTGATCGATACCGTCGCGGCGAGCCCAGCGGTGAGGGCCGCCATAGCGCGGCAGGGCCTGGGCTTCGCCGACGAGGTGGGCGATCAGGTCCGGACCCGAACCCGCGGCGCAGACGACTGGCTGACCGCCCGCGCGCGGCGGCTGTTACGTCGTGGGGACGGCTCGGCGCCGACCGTCCAGACACCCGGTCCGTGATCGATGCCTCCAGGGCACGACGTAAGCGCAGCGAGTCCGAACTCTGAACCGAGCTACGGCGGTCTGCTCACGCGAGGGGTGGCGATGGCGATCGACGTGGGCCTGATCAGCCTGGTCTCCCTGCTGGTCGCCACCGGCGTCCAGCTGATACTGAGCGCCGTGAGCGCCTCCGATCACGCGAAGGCTGTGATCGCCGCGATCGGGGGCGTCCTGTACTTCTTCTGGGCAGCCGGCTATTTCACGGTCTTCTGGACCACGACGGGACAGACACCGGGCTCGCGCGTGATGCAGATCCGGGTCCAAACAACGCGAGGCGAGACCATCGGCGTCAAACGTGCCCTGATTCGGTGCGTGAGCCTCCTGCTATGTGCTTGGCCGCTGTTCCTGGGCTTTGCCCCAATCCCGTTTGACTCCAAGCGCAGAAGTCTGGCGGACCGAATGTCCGGCACGCTCGTGATCGAAGCGGAACAGGAATCGCTGGCTCAGGCCAAGGACACCACGAGACGACTGAAGGCGCGGGAGGCGCGCGCCGCGATCCGTCCGGCCGCCCATCCGTGAGTACCCACACTCCAAACCATGGATCAGAGTGACCCTATAGGGGCCTTCTGATCCATCGATGCCCAGATCTGACGTTCAGGATCGCGGGCGGTCGGCGACTGTCGCCGACAGGCGTCACCGAACGTCGACGTAGATAACCTCGATCGCGTTGTTGCCGTAACCAAGGCGATTCCACGGCGGCACCTCGGGCTGGACGTTCCCGGCCGTGTCGGTCGCACGCGCGCGGAGCGTATGCCGGCCACTGGCGGTCGCGTGCCAATCGAACGACCAGTCTTGCCATTGATAGGGGCCCTTCGGAGGTCCGAGCCTTGCCGCGTGCCAGTCCCCTTCGCCGGTGAGGCTGACGTGCACGCGGGTCACGGGACCGGTTCCCGACCACGCCTTTCCATGCACCGTGTGCGTGCCCTTGGGGAGGCTCGCCCCGGGAGCGGGAGCGGTGATGCGCGCTCGCACCCGCAGCAAGGTGACGGGCTCGTGCGGCCGATCGGCCCATTCATACATGTAGTGACCGGCCTGGAACTCGCCGGCGTAGGGTTCGGTGAGCACCTCCATTCGCTTCAGCCATTTCACCGACGCGACCCCATACCAATGGGGCACGATCAGCCGGAACGGCGCGCCGTGGTCCGGGCTGAGCGGCTCGCCGTTCATCTCATAAGCGATCAAGATCTCTGCAGCGGGGTCCGCAGCATGGGCGAACGCCAGCGCCCGGTTGAAGCTCATGTCTTCGAACTGGTAGTACGGGCCGTGATCGGCGCCCTCGAACTTCACGTCCACGGCATCGGGCGACGGCCGTGCCTGCTCCAACACCTCGCGGAGGAACGCGCCTCTCCAGCTGGCCGTCGAAACGGCATAGCTCCCCCAGGGTTCACCGACCGGCAGAGGCGTTTGTCCGAGCCGCCCGTTCCCAGCGCATTCCAACGTGACGACTCGTTCAACAGAAGGCATCGCGCGCAGGTCATCGAGCGTCAAAGTCGTCGGATTGTCGACCGCGCCGTCAATCTCGAGGATGCCGTCGTGTGTGGGTAACGCGAAGTTGCTCCGCACATAGTGCATGCCGGTCGGCGTGACATCACCGACGAGGGCCTCGGGCGGGGCCTCGGCGTTGAACGGCTCGGGTTGGATCATCGTCAAAGCTGCCCGCGCACGCTCTAGGTTGTCTGGTAACGCCATTCCTTCAGTCTCCTCTCGATCGATGGACAAGTGCGCCGCTGGCAGGTCAGTAGTCGGCGTCCTGAAAGTTCGGTACGCGGTCCTCGTTGAATGCGCCGATGCCTTCGACGCGATCGGGATGCACGGCTGAGCGCCAGTGGGCCTCCATCATGATCGCGATCGACTGTTCGGTCGGCTGGCCCTCGCCCATGTGAACTGCCCGCTTGACAGCCTGCACCGCCGTCGGTGAGTTGCTGGCGATCTTCTCGGCGATCCGGTGCGCGGCCGGCATGAGCTCGGCAGGCGGCCAGATTTCGTTGACCATCCCCAGCCGGTAGCGCCTCCTGGGCGGTGATCGGGTCGCCCGTCATCAGCATCTGCAGCGCCTTTCCCGGCGGGAGGACGCGAGGAAGCAGGGCCGGTGAGCCGCCGCCGGCGGCCAGGCCGATCATCGCCTCCGGCTGGCCGAAGGTCGCATTGTCGGACGCGATGATGAAGTCGGTGCTCTGGGCGATCTCCGAGCCGCCGCCGTAGGCGATCCCATTGACGGCAGCGAAGATCGGCTTTCGCAACTGGCGCAGGGTGTAGAGGGTGCGATCGAAGTCCTGGCGCTGGCGCAGCCACTGTTCTTTCGTCATGTCCTTGCGCTGCCGCAGATCGCTACCGACCGAGAACGCTCTCTCACCGGCCCCGGTGATGATGGCGACACGGACTTTCTGGACGGACAGCGATCGTCTCGAGAATCTCGGTCAGTCGCGCCCCCATTTCCGTCGTGATCGCGTTGTCGGCGTGCGGGCGGTTCAGGGTAATGAGCGCGACCTGCTCGCCGGAAACGTACTCGACGAGTACCGGCTGGTCGGGCTCCGCCAGCCCGGCCGCCGGGGCGCCGAAATCGAGTGTCTTCCAGCGGTCGGTGCGTGTCGAGGGTGGTTGCCAACTCGTCCTTCTTTCCTTAGGTTGGATCCGTCAGGTCTTCGAGCTCGGCTAGCCAGCGCAGTGCTCGCAGACCGGGGGCGAAGCAGTACTCGCCACCGCGGGTGAGGACGAACGGCGGCAGGTCATCTACCCGGCGCCGGATCGGTCGCCGCGGGATGGTGAACACGCCGGACCCGTCGTTGCGTCCGACGAGCGGGTCTTGCTCGGCCGGCGCGCCGATGAAGATGCCGTCGTTCAGCCATTGCGTCTTGACGAACTCGAACTGGCGCTTGATGTGCGCACCGGCGAACACGAAGATAATTCCTCGGTCGACGCCGTCGTCCTCGAGCACGCCTTTGGGCAACATCGGGCCGTAACTCGTGCCCCGGCGGATCATGCGGTGCAGGCGGACGTCGACGGTCATCTCCTGGTCGAGCGCGTCTCGCGGGTTCGCACGGCGCGCGTGCGCGCCGGCTGGGCATTTGAATCCGTGTGGATCGTCGCCGTAGTTGAAGTCGTTGTTGCGCTCAGGATCGCTCACCGAGCTCCGGGTCGTCTCGTTCCGGGGCGAGCGCGAGCGGAGCGCCGCTCTGCCAGCGTCCGACCATCTTCGCGCCGAGCAGCGCCTCCTCTCCCGGCTCGGAGGCTTTACTGCGGAGATACCGGCGGTACGCCGCGACCCGCGTGTGCAGCTTCCTGAAGACGAGGTAGGTGCCGTTGCGGCCGAGCACAGCCGGGGTCGGCATCGGCGGCAGGCCTCCCGTCTCGTCCGGATAGCCGAGCAGGAACTCGCCTGCCCTGATCGGCTCGCTCTGCTGGTGCTTGCGGCAGAATCCACTGCCCTCGACGGTCGGCTGGCCGATTCCGTCCTTGAAGCCAAACGAGGTGCGTCCCGTCGGAAGCTGGTAGCAGTCCTGGCGCCAGATCACTTCAACGCCGTCGAGCTCCTGGTGGGCGCGAGCGGGCCCTGTCGAGCACCGCCTCCAGTCGCTTGGCGTCGGGCGACAGCGCCGCCAGCGCGACGTGGACTTCGGGGCTTCCGAGCGGTTTCTCCCAGTTGGCCGGGCTGCTCTCGCCGACATCTCCCAGCTCGGCGGCGCGCGCGGCCATACCCTGCCGGAACTCTGGCGCGAAGCTGTCCAGCGAGTCCTGCGGAACACCGAGCGCCTTCAGGCCCTGGTAGGTGAAGGCAGCGGTGATCCAGGCATCGCCAGCGGGTTCCGCGGAGGGCCGGCCGAAGTCGACCACGCGCGTGCAGCCGCCGCGCCAGCTCGCGTCCCGCTCGCGGTCGTCGATGCGCAGCAGGAGATAGGCGCCGACATACGGGGACGGTCGCGGAGCGAGGACCCCGCTCTGGATGTCGTCGAGCTCGAGGTGACGCTGGTGGCGCTGGTGGCGACGTTCATGTGTTCACACAGGCCTGATCGCTAGACATGCTCTGGGGGCACGGGTGGGTCCGGATTAGGCGCTGCCAGGTAGGGGAACGTGCGCGACCCCGGCATCGTCGCGCGGTCCACCCCGTCGCTGATTCTGGGGCCGTTCCCGCCATTCACCAACAGCGTGAAGATCGTGTCCATCACGTCGTCGTTGAGGGCTCGTCCGCCGCAGGTCTCGATGGGTTCGAGCCTCGCGGATCGCGAGCTCGATCTCGAGGAACGACCCCTGCTCGGCGTAGGGCTTCGTGACGTCGACGACAAGGAAGTCTGCGAGCACGAGCTCGGTCAGCGGATGGGCGCCGTTCTCGTCCTCGGGCCAGTCGATCTTGCCGTCGAGGCCGTCCCAGAACGCGAGATTGGCGTTAAGCCTCGCTCGGTAGGCCCCCTGGTAGGACTGCGCGAGGTGGAACGCGTCCTCCATGTTGTACAAGTCGCGGATTTCGAGGTCGCGATTGACCGGGTCGAATTGCTTCGGCGCGAGCATCAGGTTCGGCACCTCGGGGCGCCCGGCGCGCTCGATCCGAACTGGGAGTTTGCCGCGCGTCAGAGTCTCGGCGACAACGCCGAACAGCTCGCCGCCGCCAAGCACCGCGGCGCAGTCCACCTCGATGACGAGGCCGAGGACGTTCTTGCCGTCGAGGAAGATCGAGCCGGGATCGGTGAACGCAAGCTGGCCCGTGGCGATCGTCTTGAGCGCCGCCGGGGCGTCCATGATGAACGGATCCCACCGCGGGCCCGGCGAACACGCGAACGCCGTGGGCCTGGCCTCCAGCCGCGTCGTTGACTTCCACCGAGACCGTCTCACCCGTAGGAATCGAGCACGTTCCTTGCTGGCCCAGAGGTGTGGGGCCGTCTCCGTTTCTGGGAGCCGAGAACACGCAGTCGAACACAAACTCCTCGGCTCCGCACGGCGAACGGTGCTGGGTCGCCCGGGGCGTTCGGGACGAGCGAGCGCAGTCGAAAGCGGTAGATCAGCGCGTCCGAGAACAGCGCCGACGGCTGCGCGAAGGGCAGCGTATTCAGCACCAACACCAGGTGGCCCGGAGCGCTCAGGGCTCGGGAACGCGTAAACGTCCGTGATGTCTGCGATCGGCTCCGAGACGGCTCGCGGCGAAGAGAGGTGATGAGACATCTTGTTCCTCGGTGGTCCGTGACGTTCGGTCTCGCGCTAGTAGGACGTCGGCGGCTTCGTCGAGCAGCGGCTTCAGCGCCGGATGCTGCCAGCGCGTCCTCGGCCTGGGGGTCATCGAGCACCTGCTGGAAGGCGGCGTTCACGCGCTCGGCCTTCCGGATCTCCTTCACCGTGCCACCGTAGTTCCGTGCGTAGCCGGCTCGCGGAGACCTGGGCGCTCAGGATGAACTCCTTCACGGCGGCGAGATCGGGAAGACCTCCGTACCCCTCGACGTGCTGGAAGATCGAGTCGAACAGCTGCAGCGGCTTCGAGGCGAAGTCCTCCATGTACGCATCCCACGAGCCGTCGAAACTCGTCGCAAACAGCAGTCGCGTGTCGTCGTCGAACAGCACGAACCGAGCTTCATGGATCGACGCGATCGGCATGTCGTAATCCCCGGGCCGGTAGCCCGGACTGGCCATGAAGCGCCTCCACCGCCTTCCGCAGATCGCTCTCGCTGCCCGGCCTGACCCGGAAGAACAGGCTGAACTCGCTTACGGAGCCGACGCGGATGCCTGGTCGTGACGTTCCTGGTGTGTGCGTTGCCAAGGTCTTCCTCCTATGGAGCTGGCCGAGCGGACGGACTCCGGCTCGGTCCGCGGTTGGATGGTGGCGCCTCGGCGGAGCGTGATTCGCCGCCGACCTGCTCTGTATCTGCCAGGTGATCGACCGCCCACCTTCCGGTCTGGTCGAGTTCGACGGCGGCGCCGATAGCCGCGCGGCCGAGCGCGTTCGCGTAGGTGGGAAACGAATAGGGGACGAGTGCGAGTTGCTCGACAGGCATCTCCGCAGCCATCGCCGTCGCCGCCAGCTGCGCGAGCTCGACCGCCCGTTCTCCCACGATGTGGCAGCCGAGAATCGTGGTGCAGTCTGGCGGTCGACGATCAGCTTGCAGAACCCGGTCTGGCGGCCGTCGATGATCGGGCGCGGGAGCGAGTCGAATCGCACCGTCGCCACCGCCACGTCGTGGCCCTCCCGGGCCGCCGCCTCGGTCAGGCCGACGGATGCGTATTCGGGGTCGGTGAAGCTGCCGATGGGGCTCACCTGCGGCGGGCAGCGGGGTTGTCGCTCCGCGGACCGCGTTGGTCGCGGCGACCACCGCCTCGCGGACGGCCTCGTGTACGACCATCGACGCGTCCGGTGACATCGCCGGCGGCGAAGATGTGCGGCGCGGTGGTCCGCAAGTGGTCGTCCACCTCGACGTACCCCCGCGCCGTCGGTCCGCACGCCGGCTCGGTCGAGGTTCAGCCCGGCGGTGGCTGCCACCCATCCAACCGCGACCACGGCGACCGTTGCGTCGACGCTGTGCCGCGGCTCCGTTGGCTGAACGAGATGAGCCGCACGCCTGCTCGGAGCAACGCTCGAAGCGCTCGATCGTTCCGGCGTCCTTCGACGATCTCGAACGCCAGACGCTGCCAGCGCGGCGCTGACGGCTCTGGAGACGTCCTCGTCTTCGCTCATCAAGATGCGCGGAGCAACCTCGACGAGGTAGACGTGAGAGCCGAACGCGTTGAAGATCGAAGCTACCTGCACGCCGGTCGCGCCGGCGCCGATCACGAGCAGCGACGCCGGAACCGCCGACAGGCTGCCACGCGTCGCTGTGCGTCGCAGTCAGATCGAAGCCAGGAACCGCAAGCCGCCGCGAGGTTCCCCCGGTGCAGATGATGATCTTGTCCGCTTGAAGCCGCGGCGCGTTGTCACTCTCGACGGTGTGGGGGTCGACGAACCGTGCCGTGCCGGCCCGCTCGTGGATCGCCACTCCGGCGGCGTCGAGATCGTCTGCGCAGCAGCGAGTGCGCGCGCACGTCCTCGGTCACCTCATCGACGCGAGCCAGCAGCCGAACGTAGTCGAGCGACGGCTCGCCGGCCGCGATCCCGTAGCGTGGGAGCTGCCTCGCCTCGCGGATCAGCCGCGCCGCCTGGGCGAGCGTGCGCACCGGGACGGGGCCATCGTTCGCGGCCATGCCCCCGAACTCATCGCGCGTGATCAGCGCCGTGCGGGCTCCGAGCCGAGCCGCCCGGAGCGACGCGATGACGCCGGCGGGTCCGGCACCGACGACCAGCACGTCGAGCATGTCGGTCGGCGATGAGGCCATCGAGCCGATGATCCGGAACCGCCGCCCCGGAGGTCATCGTCCGGATCGGGTGAGAAGCCCCTGCCGACGCGAATTTAACGGGCGTCGGTGAGTACCGCTACCGGGATTCGAACCGGTAGTCAGCCGTCCTCCAGCGGCAGCTGCACGTTGAGCTCAAGGAACGCCTGAAGCTCCCAGCGGGCATCGTCGCGCCTACTTTCGGCTGGAGATGACGGCCATTGCGATCACGAGCGAGAGCGCGACAAGTGCACCGAGCGCACCGAGCCAGTTGAACCCGACCGTGTGGCGAACGTGCTGGGCATAGCCCACGAAGCCGATTGGGATCGCGACGGACAGGAACAGGGCGACACCCCGCAAGATCGCCCGCTTGTCATGGCCATGGTCGCGATGCTGATCGGCAGCCTTGATCGCGTCGAGGACACTTGCGGCCTCGCCGTCGTAGAAGAGGAGCGTTCTGCGACCGAGCTGACGTGCGTGCGTCTCGCAGCCCCAGGCCATCACGATCATGAAGGTCAGGGGGAGTACCCAGGTCGTCACCCAGATTCCCACGCCCAGCAGGATGCCGAAGACCGCCCTGACCTTGCCCAGCGTGCCTTTGTCTTCTTTGGCGACCGAGGGAGACATGAAGCCGCCGAAGATGAGCAGCAGGTAGATGCTGTGAACCCAGGCGCGCCACGATCGTCGATGTTCTGGACGGTCGGGGAGCGCTTTGTCGCGGACGGAAATCAACGCAGCCTCGGCCGCCTCGACATCTGGGTGCACGCCGCGCAGTGCGAGCATCTCCGCGGTGGTGCGCAAGTCCTGGGGGTTGCGGTCGTAGAGCGCGGCGGTGCGCAGGGTCATGCGCATCTCCTGCTGCAGATACGTGAGGTAACCGGGCACGAGGGCAATGAAGAAGGGAGTCCCTGAGATCGCACCATCGATCCTTGCGACATGCGCTGAGTGCGTACGCAGCTCCTCGGCGATCTGCGCCACGTGGGTGTCGGGACGATCCCTCCGCACTGACTCAGCCCATTGCCGCGCCGGCTCACCCAGCCGACCGGCCGTGTACAGCGTCAGTCGCTCGGCGACGTGCTCGGGATCGCGATAGACGACGCGCCACAGCTCACGCGACCGGCCGAAGGCGCGTCTAATCCGGCTTCGTGGAACCGGAACCTCATCGGGCCCAGGCAGCCCCGGCCCGGATGGCGCGTCGCCCATTTCGTCGGTGATCGGACCGGGCTGCTCAGCTGGATCCATCCGGTGACCTCCCATGTGCCTGCTGCTCGAGTGCCGCCTCGATCCTCGCCAATCGCTCACTGATCTCGTCGACCTTCCGCGTATCGTCCGCTTCGGCCCGGGCGGCGAAGCGTCGCCGGCTGCTCTCGAGCATCGAGGCGGTGACCGACGCGGTGATCACGGCGAGGAAGCCGATCCCGGAGAGCATCACGACCGCGGCGATGAACCGGCCGACGGGCTGCTTCGGCGTGACGTCCCCATACCCTACGGTGGTGACGGTCTGCAGCGCGAACCACAGACCCCGGCCGATCGTCGGATACTCCTGATGGTCGAGCACTCGCTCGAGAACTCCTCCCGCCACCGTGACCACCACCGTGAACGCGGCGATGATCCCCGCCGCTCTGCGCGCGGTCAGTGAGTCGTGGAGCATCAACCGTGCCGTCAGCGGGACCTTCCCGGGGCGCTGTACCAATTTGTCCCGGACCACCTGAGCCTCCCGGCGCTCGACCTCATTGGACTGGGCGGTTTCCGGCTCTGTCACTTTCGACTCGCCTATCTACCGGTTGGGGCTGTCCGCGACCAGGATCACGCCCTCGATCGACATGTGCCTGTCCCTGACGAGCGAGACGAGCGACTCGAAGTCCCTTGTCGCCCTGTCGATGTCCTGATAGCCCGCAACGAGCACGTCCGCCGGTGTCTCAGCCATCACGACTCTCCATTCAGGTCCATCGGCGAGAGGATTTCAACGACGCAAAGGCGCCCTGCGCTGGCTCCCAGGCTAACCGCGCCAACGCGGAGCTCCTCACCCAATAAGGATGAAACGACACCGGCAACGCGGCGCGCTCGCCGAAGCTGAGCCTCAGCCGTCGCTCAGCTTGTCGATCGCGACCGTCAGCGCCAGGAGCAGCGGTTCGTCCTCGCCCTCCCGGACCTCGATGCCATATGTATCGCGGACGCGCAGCCACTTCTTCGACACGGTGGCGATCACGTCACCGTCGCGCTTGATCTCGTATTCGTGGTCCACCACGTTCCCGCGGGCGCTGAGGTCCTCGCCGTCCTCTACGTCGACGTCGAAGCGGTCACGGATCCCGACGAGTGCCTTGTGGATGGTTGCCAGCGTATGGCCATCGCGCTCGATCTCCATCGTGCCGCGCACGCGGAGCTTCTTTTCCTGAATCTTTGCCACCTCGTTGCCCTCACGGTCTTTGAGGACGAATGTATCCCTGACCCGGAGCGCCTTGCCGTCGACTTTGTACACGCGATCGCCTCGGTCGTCCTCGATCCAGGAGTCGTCGCCGATGGAAGCGAGCTTCTCCTGCATCTGGAAGCGACGGCCGCCCGGAGCATCGCCGCGATTTCGTAATAGACCCATGGTTATCCCTCCTGGAGCGTCGTCACCGGAGCGCTCATCGGGACGACAAGCGCTCGGCCTAGGGTGCTGCGGCCGCGCTTACGCCGCGCCGGCTGCGCGTGGAGTCGGCCCTATCAGCGCGCCGATGATCCACAGAACCGGGAAGAAGAAGCCAATCCAGAACATCCAGTAGTGCCCTTTGCGGAACGTACTCATTCCGAAGTAGATCCAGCACGCTACGTACAAGGCGCCCAGAATGATCCAGAGAAAAGTCATCGGTTCAAGGTCCTTTCACAGTGCTTGTGAAGACAGCTCGAAGGCGCACCGCCGTCGGCCAACCCGAGCACCCTAGTTCCGACCCTCACGGAGTTCATCACCCCATCTGGATGACTCGAACGCCCCATGTCCCGCCACGCTCCGCACCCGCGTTGCTCATCACCAGAGTTGTCGGGCTCGTGGCCTGACTCGGCGACGAGCGCATGAATGCTGGGCCTCCCGCCTTGGGCTACTTAGCGTGAAGCTCATGTCCTGACGGTTGCCATCGCTCGCGTCTGGGGTTAGCGTGCTCGCAAACAGAAGCCAGGAGGCATCATGAACACGCCTTATGCGTTCGTGGCCCGGATGGAGGCCAAGCCCGAGAAGGCCGAGGACGTCGCGGCACTGCTGACCAGCGCACTACCGCTGGCCCAGGCCGAGCCGGGAACCGTCACTTGGTACGCGGCACGGACATCGCCGACAACGTTTTGGATCTTCGACACGTTCGGCAGCGAGGATGCCCGCCAGGCACACATCAATGGCGAGATTGCCGCGGCGCTGATGGCCAACGCGGACGAACTTCTCGCCAGCCCACCGGAGATCCTCCCCGCGGACGTGCTGGCCAGCAAGTAACGCGGGAAACAGGTCTCCGTTCAGGCGCGACGATCGAAAGGTCTCCGTCAGGAAGCGGCCTGTCCGGCGTCGAGCGCCGCGCAGAACCCTGCGAGGTCGCTGGAATGGCCGTTGTCAGGTATGAACACGAACGAACCGGGGGTTGCGGTGAGGAGATTGAGCTTGCCGGCGAAGAGGGCGGTCTTTCCGTCCGGCAGCGTGACCCTCTCCAGCACCCACATTGAGTCGACCGAGGTGGCGTTGCCGCTTCCCCGCAGGGCGTCCGCATGAGGCATAGCGCGACCCCAGAAACGACGAAACCTCCGCGCTTGCAGAGGTTTCCGTGAAGTACCGCTACCGGGATTCGAACCCGGGGGAACAGAGGCGCGCATCCTCAGTGTTTACGGGAGATACCGCCTGTTTGCAGGGGATTCGCCGATCCTGTCAATCCGCCTGAATCCGCTCGAATCCGGTAAGGATCGGGCCTGACTGGCGCGGAACTGGCGCGCACCGAGTCTCACGGTCCTCGGGCGCGGCTAGTCTCGCGTCCCGTGAACAGCGATACCCAAGTGGCCATCCCGACGCGACGAACCCGCCGTATAGCCCACTACGGCTCGCGGGTGATCGTTGAGGGCGCGATCGGTGTCTGGAGACCCCTAAACGTCGTGTTAGGGCCTGGCCTTCTCGCCGCCGTCCTTGTGCTGGTCGGCTTCATGGCAGGCCTCAGCAAGATCGGCTGGGCATGGTTCTTGGCAGCCCTGTTTGCCGAGTTCTCCGTGATTGCGGCACTCGGGGGCTATCGCGTGTGGAACACGGTCGCACGCCAGTCCGAAGCCCGCGAGGCCGAACTATCCCGAATACGAGTCCAGGAGGTTCACACCGAGCACCGAGACCAGCTGCGCGATCGGCTTCGAAGTGTCTTCAACGAGATGTGGTCGGGGCAGCCAGTCGGGCACGGCGACGGATTCGACGGAGACGATCGAAACGAACGGATCTTCTTTGCCCACTTTCCAGACCTGGCTGAGCCGCTAAGGGAATGGAACGCAGTGGTCGAACGCAACGCTGCCGCTAGGCCATCACTGCGAGACGCAGCTGAAGCCGAGGCCGAACGGCTAGACATCGCCAGCTCCTTCGACTGTTTACCCGCGCTGCTCGACCAACTGATGGACGTGGTCGCTGACCGAGCGCTCGCTGGCGCTCTGGGCAAGCCGATCAACCTGCGATGGGGCTGCACCGACTACAGGACCGCCATTGGGCCGCGGCCAGGACCCGGTAAGGAGTTCGAGGTCCATTTCTTAGGTCGCGCTGGACAGCCGCTCGCACACCTACCGGCGGAGCCTGAGTGGACCTCCGAGTCGCGGATCCGGCGGGTATACAAGCAGGGCGAGGAGCTATTTCGTGCGATGGAGAAGCTCGCGGAGGCTCAGGAAATCGTGGAGGCGCGGGACGCACTGGAAACGTTCAAGCTGTCGCTCCGAGATCAAATCTGGGCGCTCCAGGCCGTCAGCGTGATTCGAGTACGTGAGACCTGCCCCACTTGCCGAGCCAATCTGAATCTGGACTAGCTGCTGACGGCTCGCAGATGAGGACCGCCATCGAGCCGCTCTAGGTAGGAGTCCACGCGCTCGCGTGCCTCGCTCTCGCCGCCCGGCATCAGGTGTCCGTACACGTCGAACGTGATCGAGATCGAGGCGTGGCCCATGATCTTGCTGAGCGCCTTCGCGTTGACACCACTAGCGATCATCAGCGAGGCGAAGGTGTGGCGAGACTCGTGCAGGCCGATCGGCTCGAGGAAGGCGTGCAAGGCGGCAGGGCACCGGCACTGCGTCGTCTGCGACGAGCTGGGACGCCAACTGGCCGGCGAGAGGATCGTGGGCTGATGGCTCCGATCCTCACCCTGCACCACGGCGAGGCCGAGGCGATCTTCACCGAGCACCCGATCGAGATTGCTCGACGCGCGCTCCTCGAGGCCGCAGAACTTGAAAGCCAGTCGGGCGGAGCGCTCGCCGAGGAGTGGATGTACACACTGAAGCGGATTGCTAAAGCACTTCCGCACCGCGAGCCCATCACGAGGAGGGATGCCTGATGGCGACCGTGGAGCTTCGCGTCATCGAAGGCGGCAAAGCGGAGGGCGCACCTGACCCATATGAGGACGCCCTGGCGCTACTCAAGCGCAGGCGCGAGGAACTTCCGCCGGACTCGGAGTGCCGGCTGGTCGTGGAGTTGGTCCTCGCGCTCGCCCGGCGGAACGGGGACCGATGACGCCCTCGGCGGGCACTTTGGGAGGAGGCCGGTGGCCCGATGCCCGCGCGGAATTCAAGGAGGTCCGACCTCCGTGCCGATAAACTAATAGGAATTCGGGGAATACCCGGATTTGATGTCGGATCCAACTGCCGATACTCTTATGCGGAGCGCTATGAGCCCTCAGGAGACATCAGCTAATACGACGGTTGTCGACGGCGACAGCTTTGTGGCCGCGCTCGAAAGCGCGAAGGCGCGTGCGTTTGTGCAGGCCGGACTGGATCTCGTCAGGAAGCTCCAGGCTGAAGGTCGAGATCACATGGTTTGACTGACCGTACGCCAGCGGCCGTCTGAAGCTAAACCGGCCTGCCGCTAGGTGGGCGCGGAAAGCTGCCGTAGTACGGCCCAAACATGGGCACGTACAGCCTTCTGAGGGTGCCGTGCTCGAAGGATGTCTCGGTGCGAGCGAAGCCTCCCCGGGTCCACATGTCTTGGGTCTGCGGATCCCTTGGGTCGAGGGTTAACGCCCGGTTGCCCTGGAGCTGGGCAACCTGGACGGCTACGCCCGCAGCGTGAACTACAGCAAGCGTGCCAGCACCCTTGGGCGCTCGGTGGTCCCTCGCGATCACTTCAATGTGCGATGTGCCCACTTCGTGTGGCCCGGGTGGGCCCGGCCAACCACGTACCCCATCTGCCTGAGATTCTCAGTCGACGAGATCCTCATATGGGATGAAACGAGGGCATAGAAGGACACGATATGTTCGTCCACGACTAGGAGCCGGGTCACTGCCGCCCGTTGGTGCAACGCGTGATCGCGGAGCCACATCGTTGCCTCGCGAGCCGCCGCCTCATTCGCATGTTCTTGCCCGGTGGCGTCAAAGTCCGCCACTGCAGTCTCCAAGAACGGATACTCCTCAAGCGCTTCCTCAGTACAAGGGTAGAGCTCAAAGCGGTCCAGGTCGTCCGGTGAAAGCCTCCAATCCGCGTCCGTCATTGACGGGCGAGAGTACCGATGTACCTGAACTGGTCCGGATCCCCCCCGGCCCTAGAGGTCCGGAGCGCTTGGCGGTGGATCGGCGCGCCGGGAGCGGCCTAAACCTGGCCCGACATTGGCCGTTGGGAACAAGAAAATCGGCTGACTGGCGCGCGCTCTGGCGCGCAGGCGCTTCAGAAACGCGAAAACCCCAGTAGAGGCCTGGGGTTTCCGCAGTACCGCTACCGGGATTCGAACCCGGGTTTCCGCCGTGAGAGGGCGGCGTCCTAGTCCCCTAGACGATAGCGGCGTGCAGGGTTTTCTGGCGCGGCGGGTCGCCTAAATGGCCCGTGGACCTGTCAATCGACCTGTGAGCGCCGGGGCCAAGGGTAGCGGAGCATCGGCCCGCCGAGCCGTACCGCAACCCTACATCGGCCCGGGGGTTGCACCCCCTAGGCACAGGAGGCCCGACCGATGTCCTCATCAACCGACAAAAGATCATCGTGAGCTTGACGCGCCGAGGGCTGTTGCGGGCGGGAGCCGGCGCGGGCGCGGCGCTGACCCTGCCGTCCAGCTTGCTCCCCGCGGCGGAGGCCGCCGCCCGCCGCCCTACCCGCCGGACCCTGGCCGAGACGTACAGCTTCAACAGCAACTGGCGGTTCGGCGGCACTTACCGGAATGGCGCCCAGAACCCGCGCTACCACACCCGCGGCTTCAAGCACGTCACCCTGCCGCACACCGTGGTTCCACTCTCGTGGGGCGACTGGAACTCCCGCAGCTGGGAGAAACTGTGGATCTACCGGAAGTCGTTCTCCACCACGGGGCTGCCCGCGGGGCGGGTGTTCCTCGACTTCGACGGTGTGATGACCAACGCGACCGTCTACCTGAATGGGTTCCGGATGGCCGATCACGTCGGGGGCTTCCTCCCTTTCAAGGTAGAGCTGACCCAGGCCCTGCAGCGGGGCCACAACGATCTCGGCGGTGGTCGTCGACGGGCGGCTGCTGGACGTGCCTCCGTTCGGTGGCTCGAGCCCGTCCATCGCGGTCGACTACATGATGCCGGCCGGGATCTACCGCGACGTGGCGCTCCGGGTCGTGCCCGAGGCGTTCATCAGCGACGTATTCGCCAAGCCGGTCGATGTGCTCACCTCGCCCGGGTCTGGAACTGCAGGTCACGGTCGACTCGCCCACACCCTCCGGCACCGCGGTGCACGCTCAGCGCCGAGCTGCTGGACGGCGGTCGGACCGTAGCCAAGACCAGGCCGCCGAGTGAATCGTCCGCGGCGGTGAACGTCTGTGGCCCACCTGAACCTCCGGGACCTGCAGGGGATCAAGCTGTGGTCGCCGAGCTCACCGAAGCTCTACACGGTCCGCGTGACGCTGAGCGCCCGGGTGATCCCGGCTCACGAGGTCGACGATCTCCACCGGGTTTCGCCAGGCGACGCTTCGAGCTCGACGGGTTCTATCTCAACGGCGAGCGGCTGCAGATCTTCGGACTCAACCGCCACCAGCTGTTCCCCTACACGGGGATGGCGTGCGCCCGCGCGACTGCAGGCGCGCGACGCCCAGCTGATCAAGAACGAGCTCAACTGCAACATGGTGCGCTGCTCGCACTACCCGCAGTCGCCGCACTTCCTCGATGCCTGCGATCAGCTCGGGCTGATGGTGTGGGAGGAGCCGCCCGGCTGGCAGTACATCGGCGATGCGAACTTCGACGCGATCTTCCTGCAGAACGTGCACGACATGGTGATCCGCGACCGCAACCGGCCGTCGGTGATCGTCTGGGGAACGCGGCTGAACGAGACCGCCAGCTACCCGACGCTGTACGCGGAGGCTCGCCAGCTCGCCTACGAGCTCGACGGCACGCGCCAGACCAGCCGGAGCGATGGACACCCAGATCACGGCGGGCTGGGCCGAGGACGTGTTCGCCTACGACGACTACTCCGGCTCGGACGGCAATGCCACGATCTCGCCGCCGGTTCCCGGCGTCCCCTACATGATCAGCGAGGCGGTGGGCGCGGTCACCGGACCGCCGCTCTACCGCTGGATCGACAGCGTCGCCGACCCTCCAGCTGCAGGCCAAGCTGCATGCCCAGGTCAACCAGATCGCGTCGCGGAACCCGGCGTACGCCGGCGTGCTCGGCTGGTGCCAGCATCGACTACGCCTCGAATCATCGGAGGCGACACGCGATCTGGCAGAACCTCCGACTGGCCGGGCGTGCTGGACACGCTTCCGCGTGCCCAAGCCGGGCGCGTCGTTCTATCGCTCGCAGGTCAGTCCCGCAGGTCGCGCCGGTGATCCTGCCGGCCTTCTACTGGGACTTCGGTCCGAATTCCCCGGCCACGCGGACCTGGGCCAGAACGCGATTCTCGCCACCAACTGCGAACAGCTGCACGTATACGTCGGCGGGCGAACTGCTGCGGTGGCCACGCCGGACACGGGCCGACTTCGGCAACCTCCCCTATCCGCCCGGTGCTCGTCGACCTGACCGTCGACGGCTCCGCCTGCCCTGAGCTCGAGCGTGCGGGGCTACGTCGGAGGGGCACAGGTGGCCACCTGCTGATGTCTGGGGACCCGGCGAGGGACCGGCTGGGTGCTCGACCTGCAAGATCACGGCGATCACCGGCGACGGCAGTGACACCACCCGCCTCACCTTCCGCGCGCTCGACGCATACGGCAACCAGCGGCCGTACGTCGGCGGCAACGTGTCGCTGTAACTGAGCGGGCCGGCGCTGCTCATCGGACAGAATCCCTTCGCCTTCCGGGAGTACGGCGGAGTGGGCGGAGCGATGGTCCGCTCCCACCCCGGTAAGGCCGGAACGGTTCGCGTCACCGCGAGGCACCTCACACTGGGGACGGCGTCGGTCTCGCTGCGGGTTCTGCGACCGACCGGTCGCTACCTCTAGTCCCTCGGCACGCCGCCGCCTCGGCGTCCGGAGGGGCCCTAGCGGGTGAAGGTGAGCTTGGCCGAGCTCTGCGTCGAGCCTGTGCTGGCCGTGAACGTGGCCACAGCTCTGACGGTCATCCGATGGGCCTTGCGCAACAGCTTGCCGCCTGCGGGCGTGAGGTGCACGGTGAGGCCGGAGGCGCCCGAACCCCCAAAGCGATGACGTCCCGTCCCGACGATGACCGTTCGGCCGCTCCGCTTCGCCGTCCAGACCAGCGAGACTCTGGAGGCGATCGCACTTGTGACCGTGAGGCGGTCACGCCGAGTCCGATAGAGGCTGGCAATCCCCGGGAGGTGGCGCCGGGCGAGCAGCGCCTTGGAGAGCTCGGCCCGGACGGCACGGGTCGTCACGCCCGCGGCGAGGTTGCCCTCGTCGTCGGCAGCCAGACACAGGTCGGCTTGCGGGCAAGCCACGGCATCGACGCCACCCAGACTGCTCAGGCTCCACGTCGAGCTCGGCGACGCGGGATCGAACGAGCCGAGCAGGCCTGACCCCCCGCTCTGGCTCACCGCCGAGGCGAGGCACAGTGAGCTCGAGGCACACCAGATGCCGTTTAGCGAGTATGGGAGCGAGCGTGCCGTCTGAGCGGCGGCGGAGGAGGGGCTGAAGGTGATGGCCTTTCCGGCGGAACCGTCGACCGTCGCACAGAAGGAGAGGGCCGGGCACGAGATTCCGTAGAGGGAGCTGAGCGCGCCGCCGTCGGTGCTCGCGGCTCTGCCAGCTGGAGGGTGAGGTCGGGTCGCCGCTCGTCAGTACATTGCCGGCGAAGTCGACAGCCACGCACCTGGCCACGGAAGGACAGCTCACGCCGATCAGCGGGGGCTGGCAGGCGAGACCGCTTCCCGTGCACCCGTGTGTCCGGTTGTTGTCAACGTGGGCAGCGGTCCATCCCGCGGCGCCAGTCGTGGGGGCCTGGCTCGTCAGGACGTCGCCGACCGTGTCGACCGCCACGCACAGCGACGCCGTGGGACAGGCCACGCCGTGCAGGAGAACCCTGCTGGCGGAGTCCGTGTTCCCCTCGCCCTGGTTGGTGTCGACCTTGGCCACAGTCCAGGCACCTCCCCCTGCGGTGGGATCCGTGCTCGTGACAGCATTGCCGGCCCCGTCGACGGCGACGCACAGCGTCGCGTCCGGGCACGACACGTCGGACAGATTTCTGCCCCCGTCAATACTCGCTCGGTGCCAGCCCGCCGGACCGCCGGTCGGATCCGTGCTCCACACCCCCCCGCCGCGGACGTCGACCCCGACGCACATGTGCGCGGAGCCGCACGAGAGGCTCTGGATCGAACTCGTGTCGATGCTCGACGGTGCCGCCCAGAGAAGGGGTCCGGGGCTCGCGAACGCGCCCGCCGACGCCGGGGCCACGGCGAGGAGAAGCCACATGGCGCAGAGGAGCCCGAAGCCGGCGAGACCGAGCCTGTGGCGGGGCCACAGGCTGGGATGAGAGTGAGCGTCGGGCATCTGAGGGGACCTGGCGTCTGCGCCCGGTCAGCGGTCTAACCAGCGGGGCACGTCCGCGTTGCGCTGGTCGCTCAGATTTCGCCCGTGATGCGAGCGTGACCGCAGATGCTAACTTGATCAACCCCCGCGGCTGTGGCGGAATTGGTAGACGCGCAGGCTTCAGGTGCCTGTGTTCTTCGGGACGTGGAGGTTCGAGTCCTCTCAGCCGCATGGGTCAGCGTCCGGGGTTCACTTTAGCCGCCAGCGGATTACATGAACCCGGGACGCTGAGAGCCAGCCGTTGTCCTCGGCGATCCGGACAGCATCGAGGCGATTGCGGGCGTCGAGCTTGCCGATCGCAGCCGAGATGTGGTTCCGGACGGTTCCCGGCGACAAGTGCAGCGCGCCCGCCAGCTCCGCCACCGTGGGATGGCGCCGGGAGGCGGCGAGCACCTCTCGCTCCCGCACCGTCAGCGGGCTGTCGCCTTGACTCAAAGCGGCGGCGGCCAGGCCCGGCTCCACGATCCTCTCGCCCGCCACCGCCCGGCGCACGGCCCGCGCGCAGATCAGCGGCCGGTGCGTCTTTCAAGAGGAAGCCGGAGGCGCCGGCGGCCATCGCGCGGCGCACGTAACCCGGCCGGCCAAAGGTCGTGAGGATCAGAATGTGGCAGTCGGGCAGCTGCTGGCGCAAAGCGCCTGCGGCTTCAAGGCCGCTGGCGCCGGGCATCTCGATGTCGAGCAGCGCCACGTCCGGCCCGCGCCGACCGGGCGCTCTCCACCACCTCGTCGCCGCGGCCGACCTGGGCCACCACCTCGATGTCGGGCTCGAGCGCCAGCAGGCTGGCCAGGGCACCTCGGACCATCCCCTGGTCCTCGGCGATCAGCACGCGGATCACGCCGACTCCTCAGCGAGCGGTACCGAGACGAACAGCCGGTAGCCACCTTCGGCGCGGGGGCCGGCGACGAGCGTGCCGTCCAGCGCGGGCCACCCGGTCCCGCAAGCCCGCCAACCCGCTGCCGCCGTGACCGTTGGCAGAAACCCCGGATCCATCGTCGATCACCTCCAGCCCGGCACACCGCCCATCGACGACGAGCCGCACCCAGCAGTGGCTGGCCGAGCTGTGGCGGATCACGTTGGTGGCCCCCTCCCGCACTGCCCAACCGAGAACGGCCTCCACGTCGTCGTTCAGCGAAGCCGAGCCGCGCTCGACCGAGGCCTCGATACCCGCCGCCTCGAGCGCGACCCGGGCGCCCTCCAGCTCCACATCCAAAGCAGGACGGCGAAAGCCCCCGACCGCCTCGCGCACTTCGGCCAGAGCCTGGCGGGCCACCGTCTCGATGTCGGCCACCTCGGCGGCGGCGCGCTCGGCGTCGACCGGAGCGCAGCCGGCGGGCCAGCTCGGCCTTGATCGCGATCACCGACAGCGAGTG
Organism: uncultured Solirubrobacterales bacterium; assembly: GCA_963744525.1. GTDB lineage: Bacteria > Actinomycetota > Thermoleophilia > Solirubrobacterales > Solirubrobacteraceae > Palsa-465. The sequence continues at coordinate 124,424 of CAVUTV010000017.1, forward strand.
ACCGAGCAGGTCATGGAGGTCCCGGGCGAAGCGCTCGCGCTCCTTGGTCACCGCCGCCTCGGCCAGCTCGGCTCGCGCTTCAACCAGTTCCTCGTTGCGCATGCGCAGGTCCCGGACCAGCAACATCAGCAGGCCGACGCCGGCCGCGCTCGTGCCGTAGCCGATCGAGTCGCCCGAGGCCGAGCTGCCCGGACAGGGCCGGGACGACGGCGGCGAACGCCGTGCACGTGGCGAGCGCGGCGAAGCCGAGCCGGCTGCCACGGAGAAGCCCAGCGCAGGCCGAGCAGTAGATGAACAGAAAGCCCCAGCCGGGGTCCTGCACGAGGGTGAGGAACGTGGCCAGGAGCAGCATTACGACCAGCGTGGCGGCGGCTCGCCTGTCACCGCCGGTGCGCTGCCAGCCGATCATCAGCACATAACCGGCCACGAACAACCCGGCAGCGAGGATCACCGCCGCCTTCTGGAGCGCCGGGCCGCGAGTGAGGGCGGCGTCGACCACCGGGAACACCACGAAGGCGATCCACACCGTGCGCATGGCGGCGCGCTGGAACGGCGGTCGCTCAGCCCACGGGCCGCCCGTCCAGAAGAGAACCCGCCAAAAACGGAACCGGCTCATCGCGGGTTCGCGCTGAGGCTGACGCAGGAACCGGAGCATCAGGTAGACCCCGATCACCGTCCAGATGAGCAGCGTGAGCACGTCGGTCCCGACGATGGCCGGAGCCTTGGAGTACGGGTTGAAGGCGGTCTGCAGCCCGTTGGCCAGTGGCCGGATCGGGAAGATCTTGGCGATGTCGTTGAGCCAGTTGGGCAGGTGCGTGACCGGGAACCACACGCCGGAGAGGAAGGTCAGCGGCAGCACGGTGAGGTTGATGACAACGGGCGCGGCCTCGGCGTTGGGGATGAAGCGGGTGATTCCCATGCCCAGGGTCGAGAACGCCGCGGTGCCGAGGATCAGCGTGATGATGACCCCTGGGAGCGTGGCGACGCGGACCTGGATCCCATAGGCCACCACGCCGAGCACGAGCGTGACGACCGTGATCGCCAGCATGATCAGAACCGTCGAGAGGATCCGGGCGGCGACGTAGGCGGGTCGCGGCAGCGGGGTGCCCTGCATGCGCTTGAGGACGCCCTGATCCCGGAGGATCGCGGTGCTGAGCGCCAGGTTCACGTAAGTGGTGGCGATCACGGCGTAGGCGAGGATCCCGGGCACGAAGAAGTCGTCGTAGCCGATCGCGTGCGGGCCGTGCCCGATCATGGCGCCCTTGTCGATGCTCCCGAAGATGACCAGGAACATGAGCGGGAAGGCGAACGTGAAGAACCCCCTCCCTCGGTTTCGCCAGTAGGCGCGCTGCTCATAGCGGACCTGCCAGGCCACCAGCCCGAGGTCTCTGGACAGCGTCGAGCGGTCACGGCGATCAGCACTCACGACACTCATGTGTGCACCTCGACACGGGTTGGTGTGGTGGGCTGGCGATTGTCGGTCAGCTCCAGGTAGATGTCCTCCAGGGTGGGCTGGCTCACCGACAGGCCGGCCAGCGGGAGGCCTTCGGACAGCGCCCAGCCGGTCAGCTCGTTGACCGCCCGGACGGGTTCGGAGGTGACCAGGGTCACCCCTCGCTCACCGTTTGCGGTGCGCGCCTCGACGCTCAGCGCGGGAAGGTCGTCCAGCGTCCGTCCGGGCGGCAGCTGGAAGTGAATCTCTGCCGGGCGGGCGTCCCGGCCACCCAGTTCCTCCGGCGTGCCCAGCGCGATGATCTGGCCGGCGTTGATGATCGCCACCCGGCTGGCCAGGGCCTGCGCCTCCTCCATGTAGTGGGTGGTGAGGAAGATCGTCTTGCCCAGGTCGCACAGCGTCCGCACGGTCGACCAGGCGTGCCGGCGCGCGGCGGGGTCGAATCCTGTGGTTGGCTCGTCCAGGAAGATCAGATCCGGGTCCCCGACCAGGGCAAGCGCCAGATCAAGGCGCCGGCGCTGTCCTCCGGAGAGCTGGCCGGCCCGGGTGTTGCGCTTCTCCCCCAGCTCAACGATCTCGATGACCTCATCGACCGGCCGCGAACGCACGTGGTAGCGGCCGTACATCTCCACCAGCTCGGCGACGGTCAGGTGGTCCTGGACGCCGCACTCCTGCAGCACGATGCCGACTCGCTCGCGGAGCTCCCGGGCGGCGTGGGCAGGGTCGAGACCGAGGACCCGGACCTCGCCACCGTTGCGGTGACGGTATCCCTCCAGGATCTCGACGGTCGTGGTCTTGCCGGCGCCGTTGGGGCCGAGGAGACAGAACACCTCCCCCCGGACGATCTCGAAGCTGACGCCGCGGACCGCATGCACGTCCCCGTAGGACTTGGCCAGCTCCCGCACTTCCACGGCCAGGTCCGCGTGTTCATCGATCATGGGGTCAAGGTAGTTCCCCGAGGGCGCCGGCGGAAGTGCCGGGCGGCCGGAATCAGAGGTGACTTTTGTCAGGCCCGCCCGAGGTGGTCAGCCCAGCGACGTGACGTTCCAGCCTTCCACGACCCGGACGTCACGCTCGTGCCCCAGCACCCCCAGGGCAGCCGGTGTGAGCACGAAGCGGCTGCCGCCGGCCGGCTCAAGCGCTATCCACCGCGCGGCCACGACGCGGAGGATGTGGCCGTGGGCGAACAGGATGGCCGGCTTTCCCTGGTCCTCCGGGATCCGAGCCAGGACCCGGTCGGCCCGTGCACCCACCTGCTCGGGTGACTCGCCGCCCGGGCAGCCGTCGCGCCACAGGAACCAGTCGGGGTTCTGCCGGCGGATCTCCGAGGTCCGGAGACCCTCGTAGTCACCGTAACCCCATTCCCGCAGGTCCTCGCAGGTCTCGGCGCGGTCCGCGAATCCGGCCAGCTCGCAGGTCTGCCGCGCTCTGAGTAGCGGGCTGCAGAGCACGAGGCCAAATTCATCAGGATCGAGCTTGTCCTTCAGCTGCTCGGCCTGGCGTCGGCCCTCGGGCAGCAGCGGAAGGTCGGTCCGGCTCGTATGGCGACCGGACTCGCTCCATTCGGTCGCCCCGTGGCGGACGATCACGACGCCGCCGGCGGGCGGACCAGCCTCTGGCATCAGCTGCGCACCGGGATCATCGGAGCTTCAATCACGGGCGCTAATCGAACGACAGCCCGACGCCGCCGGTGCGCTCGATCTCGGCCACCTTGTGCACCCGGCGCACGTGACGCTCCTCGCCGCTGAACGCGGCCCCGAGGAAGGCCAGGGCGATCTCTCGGGCCACCTCGGCCCCGATCACCCGGCCGCCCATGCAGATCACATTGACGTCGTCGTGCTCCACACACTGGTGGGCCGTGTAGTGGTCGTGCACCGTCGCCGCGCGAATCCCCTTGATCTTGCACGCGGCCACCGAGACCCCGGCGCCCGAACCGCAGACGATGATCCCGCGCTCGGCTTGACCGGAGACCACCGTCTGCCCGACCGCCAGCGCCTTGTCTGGATAGTCGATCGGTTCTGGCGTGTCGGTGCCGAGGTCCAGCACCTGGTGACCCGCGGCCTCGATCGTCGACATCAGCATCGCGCGCAGCGGGAACCCGGCGTGGTCAAAGCCACACGCGACGATCATGCCGCCACGCCGCTATGGCCGCTCAGCTCGGCGCCGCCGCTGAGCCTGGCACCCCCGGTCAGCTCCTGCTCGGCCAGGAGCGCGGCGCCGAGCACGCCCGCCCGGGGGCCGTGACGGGCCAGGCGGATGCGCGCGTGCCCGCGCAGGCCCGGGTGGATGTAGCCGCCCGCCACCTCCGCCGCCGGTTTCAGCAGAAGCTCTCCCGCCCGGGCGGCGCCGCCGCCGAGGACCACCTCGTCCGGGTCGAAGGTGTTGATCGCGTTGGCGATTCCGACCCCGATCACGTGCGCCCAGCGGGTCACAGCCGCAGCCGCGGGCGCATCCCCTTTCTCGGCGGCCTCGACCACATCCACCCCACTCACGGAATGCCCTCCTGCCGCTCTCCGGCCGAGGGCTGATTCGGGATGCTCCGTGGCGATCAGGATGGCGGCCCGGTCCAGCGCATGCCCGGCGGCGATCGCTTCCAGTGAGCCCGGCTGGGGAAAGCCCGAGGGGTACGGAATGTCTGGCTCGGTATCCACCGCCACCAGCGTGTGTCCCAGCTCGCCCGCGCCTCCGGTGGCGCCGCGAAAGATCCGCCCACCGAGGACGATCCCGCCCCCCACTCCGGTGCCGATCGTCAGCATCACCAGGTTGCGCGCCACCAGCTGCAGACTCTCGTCGTGGGCTTCGGCGAGCGCCGCCACGGTGGCGTCGTTGTCGACGAACACGGGGACGCTGAGAGCGTCGCCCAGGACCTGTCGTAGCGGGATGTCCGAGAGCGGGATGTTGACCGAGGAGACCACGCGCCCGGTGCTGAATTCGATCGTGGAGGGGACCCCGACGCCGACCGCGTCGAGCGGTCCATCGCCCCGGACCTGGCGCACCGTCTCGACCAGCTGGGCCACCAGCGCGTCACCTCCGTCCAGGCAGGTGGGCACAAGGTGGGACTCGCTTAGGCTGCCGTCTTTGAGTACGGCAGCCGCGACTTTCGTTCCGCCCAGGTCGATTCCGACGACCGCGCTCACAGGCCCGCCGCCGCGTCACGATCGAGCAGTACGGTCAGCGCCTGCACGTGTTCCACCAGCATCGAGGCGGTTGCGTCGGTGCTCGGCCGCGCGTCAGGTCCAAACGAGCGGGCGACCGCGTCGGCCTTGCTCGACCCCGTGGCCAGCAGCACCACCCGGCGAGCTCGTGCCAGCGCCGGGAAGGTGAAGGTGATCCGCGGGACGTAGGGCTCGTGTCCGGCCTCGGGCACCCCCACCACGAGCAGTGAGCGCTCCTGCAGCGTGGACTGACCGGGGAACATCGACGCGATGTGGGCATCCGGGCCGATGCCCAGGAGGATCAGCTCGAGTTCCGGCGCGGCCTGGAGCTGCTGGCGGTAGTCCTCGGCGCCTTGGTCAGGGCCGAGCTCGCCCTTCATCCGGTAGGTCCCGCCGAGGCTGATGCCGGCCTGCTCGAGCGGATCGAGCAGCGCCAGCCGGGCCATGCCGAAGTTCGAGCGCTCGTCCTCGGGCGGGACACAGCGCTCGTCGCCGAACCAGATGTGCGCGCCGGAGAAGGCATCGGGTTGCTCGGCGGCGCGCTGGTAGGCCAGCTTGGGCGTGGATCCGCCCGTCAGAGCGATATGCCCTTGGCGGCCGGCCGCTTCCAGCAGGACCTGCGTGAACGCGGGAACCGGATCGTCTAGGACCTGAATGTCAGGTGTGATCATTCCTCTCCTCCCTCCGCGCGGACGAGTGCCTCCCGAGCCGCCTGGGTGATCACCTCGGCGGTGAAGCCGAAGTGTTGATAGAGATCTCCGGCCGGGCCGGATGCTCCGAATGTCTCCATGCCGATCGGTTCCCCGCGGTCGCCGACCCAGCGGTCCCAGCCGACAGGGCTGGCTGCCTCCACCGAGATCCGAGCGCGACAGCGCGGCGGCAGCACGTGATCCCGGTACTCCTTGGACTGAACGGCGAAGTGCTCCATGCAGGGCATGCTCACCACGCTGGTGGCCACGCCGAGGCCTTCCAGCTGGTGAGCGGCCTGAACGCACAGCTGCACCTCGCTGCCGGTGCCGATCAGGATCACCTCCGGCGGGTCGGGCGCCTCGAACGAGTCACGCAGGATGTAGGCGCCGCGTTCGATCGCGTCGTCCGGGACGGTCTCGGGGCTCCAGGTGGGCATCCCCTGCCGGGACAGGACCAGGGCGCAGGGATGATCGGTGGAGGCGATCGCGTGGTGCCAGGCCAGCGAGGTCTCGTTGGCGTCGCCGGGACGGATCACCGACAGGTTGGGCATGGCCCGCAGCCCGACCAGTTGCTCGATCGGCTGATGGGTGGGACCGTCCTCGCCCAGCCCGATCGAGTCATGCGTGAACACGAAGATCGAGGGCAGGCCCATCAACGCCGCCAGGCGGATCGAGCCGCGCATGTAGTCGCTGAAGGTGAGAAACGTGGAGCCGTAACCGCGCAGGTAGTGCAGCGTCAGGCCGTTGACGACCGCGCCCATGGCGTGCTCGCGGATGCCGAAGTGGAGGTTGCGCCCGGCGTAGCTGCCTGCCTCGACGTCGGCGGCGTCCTCGATGTGCGTCAGCGTGGAAGGCGCCAGGTCGGCCGATCCGCCCACGAGCTCCGGCACGCGTGAGGCCGCCCACTGGAGCACGTCGTGACCGGGATTTACGTGTAGCGGTCAGCGAGTCCGAAGAAGGAAAGCTCGGCCATTCGGCGTCCCAGCCGTCCGGCAGCTCTCCGTCACCAGACGGGTGAACTCGGCGGCCAGTCGGGGTGGCCCTGGCCATAGGCGTCAAAGCGCTCGTTCCACTCGTCCTGGGCGGCCACGCCGCGATCGACCGCGCTGGCGGAAGTGCTCCAGCGCGTCGGGCGGTACGTAGAACGGCTCCTCGCTCGGCCAGCCCATCGCCTGCTTGGTGGCGAGGATCTCGTCCTCACCGAGCGGGCTGCCGTGGGCACTGCGCGGTGTCCTGCTTGTGGGGAGCGCCCTGGGCGATGTGCGTGCGCACCATGATCAGCGAGGGCCGATCGGTCACCGCGCGGGCGGCGTGCAGCGCTTCCTCCAGCCGCTCCAGCGAGATGTCCTCGCCCAGGTTCTGCACGTGCCAGCCGTAGGCCTCGTAACGCTCGGCCGAGTTCTCGGTGAAGGCCAGCTCGGTGGGGCCTTCGATCGAGATGTGGTTGTTGTCGTAGAAGGCGATCAGCCGGCCCAGCCCGAGGTGCCCGGCCAGGCGGCGGCCTCGCCGCTGATGCCCTCCTCCAGGTCGCCGTCGGAGACGATCGCATAGGTGTAGTGGTCGACGATCTCGTGACCGGGCTGGTTGAAGCGGGCCGCCAGCATCCGCTCGGCGAGCGCGAAGCCGACCGCGTTGGCGATCCCCTGCCCGAGCGGTCCGGTGGTCACCTCGACGCCCGGCACCAATTCATGCTCCGGGTGGCCGGGGGTCTTGGAGCCAAGCTGGCGGAACTGCTCGAGGTCCTCCAGGCGAGGTCGTAGCCGCTCAGGTACAAGCTCGAGTAGAGGAGCATCGAGGCGTGGCCGCACGACAGCACAAAGCGATCGCGGTCGGGCCAGTGCGGGTCGTGCGGGTTGTGGCGCATGCGCGGGTGAACAGCACGTAGGCGACCGGGGCGAGCGCCATCGGCGTGCCGGGGTGACCGGAGTTGGCCTTCTGCACGGCGTCCATCGACAGCGTGCGAATCGTGTCCACGCACAGCTCGTCGATGGCGGATGCGTTCAGTGTCACGACAGCCCCATTTAAATAGGTCGGCGGAGTCCGGCCCTCCGGGTGCTCCGACTCACCCGAACAGCACCCCGTAGCGCTCGTACTCCTCCACGGCACCCGGCGGACCTCCTTGACCGCCTCGGCGAGCGGGACCAGGCGGATCTCGGTCGCGTGCAGCGCGGTCATCATCCCCCACCTCCCCTCGTGGGCGGCGTCCATCGCCGCCAGGCCCAGGCGTGTGGCGAGGACCCGGTCAAACGCGGTCGGCGTGCCACCCCGCTGGACGTGGCCGAGCACCGTGGCCCGGGTCTCGTAGCCCGTGCGCACCTCGATCTCCCGCTCGAGCCGCTGACCCATACCGCCCAGCCGGGGGTGGCCGAACTCGTCGGTCTCGCCCGTGGACAGGGTCATCGTCGTGCCCTCTCGCGGCGTCGCGCCCTCGGCCACGACCACGATCGAGAAGTAGCGCCCCCGCGCGTGACGTCGCTTGATCAGCCGGCAGACCTCGTCGATGTCGAACGGCATCTCGGGGATCAGGATCACGTCGGCGCCGCCGGCGAGCCCGCAGTGCAGGGCAATCCAGCCCGCGCTGCGTCCCATCACCTCCACGACCAGGATCCGGTTGTGGCTCTCAGCGGTCGTGTGTAACCGGTCGATGGCGTCGGTGGCGACGTGAAGCGCGGTGTCGAAGCCGAACGTCTGGTCGGTGGCGCCGAGATCGTTGTCGATCGTCTTCGGCACCCCGATCACGTTGATCCCTCCTGCTGCAGGCGGTTGGCCGCGCCGAGGGTGTCCTCCCCACCGATCGCGATCAGGCCGTCGAGCCGGTGGCGTGCAGCGTGTCGCGGACCAGCTCGCGGGCCGTCCTCACGCTTGTAGATGTTCGTCCGCGAGCTGCCGAGGATCGTGCCACCCCGCGGCAGGATGCCCCGGGTGGACTCGACGTCAGGGGCTAAAGCCAGATCCTCCAGCGGGCCGCGCCAGCCGTCGCGGAAGCCGACCACCTCGGCGCCGTAGGCGTCGATCGCCTTGCGGACCAGCGCGCGGATCACAGCATTGAGCCCGGGGCAGTCTCCGCCGCCGGTGAGCACGCCAACTCGCATCGCCGGGCCATCCTAGTCGGACCGGCAGTGGCGGTGCTAACGGCGCGTTACGGGCGCAGCGCGAACCGAATATGATCGGTTCCTGCCACGGGGAGTGGCGCAGTCTGGTAGCGCACCCGGCTGGGGGCCGGGCGGTCGCAGGTTCAAATCCTGTCTCCCCGACTCAAGAGCCCAACACCAGTGGTGTCTGGGACCAACCAGAAGTAATCCTCGCCGGCGTGCCCCAAAGAGGTAGGGTCGGTCGCCGGGACACGGTGTTGCGCCGTCGTCTGGCGTTGTCAATGCCTGCAGACCTCGCGGTCTGACCTCGCTCGCAGCTGCCTTTCGGCTCCTGGTCGACGCAGCCTTCTAACCCAGCACCCGAAAATGCTCCGCGCCAAAGCGCGGAGCGCTCAATCCGAGGACGAAGGGACCAGACTGATGATTCAAGGGACCGAGCCAATGAATCCGAACAAGGCGCTGTGGGAGAAGGGTGACTTCACCCGCATCGCGGAGAGCATGCGCGAGAGCGGTGAGGTGCTGGTCGAGCAAGCTGGGCGTCACCGACGGAGTCAGGGTCCTAGACCTCGGATGCGGTGATGGGACGACGGCACTCCCGGCGGCGAGGCTGGGGGCTGACGTGCTGGGCGTCGACATCGCCACCAACCTCGTTGAGGCGGGAAACGCGCGGGCGAAGGGGCCCTCGGCCTCACCAACTGCCGATTCCAGGAGGGCGATGCGTCCGACCTGCGGGGGCTCGAGGACGACAGCTTCGACCTGGTCATCAGCATCTTCGGAGCGATGTTCGCTCCGAGGCCGTTCGACGTCGCCAAGGAGGTCGTTCGGGTTACGCGGCCGGGTGGCCGGATCGTGATGGGAAACTGGATCCCCAACGATCCGACGTTGGTGGCGCAGATCTTGAAGATCAGCTCGTCGTATTCACCGCCGCCTCCGGACGGCTTCGTCAGCCCGATGACCTGGGGCGTGGAGGCCCAACGTGATCGAGCGGTTCGCGGGCGCGGCCGTGCCCGAAGAGGAAGAGATCTCGTTCTGGGGAGAGGCACCTACACGTTCAACTTCCCGAGTCCCCCGTCGGAGCTCGTGACCGAGTTCAGGGGCGTACTACGGACCGACCATGAACGCGTTCGAAGCTGCCGCAGCCAACGGCCGCGAGGCTGAGCTAGAAGCGGAGCTGGACGCTCTTTTCAACAGCCAGAACCAGAGCGCGAGCGACCAGGCAACCTCGATCCCTGCGACCTACCTGCGGGTAACGGTTTCGGTGTGAGCTCATCGCGCGTTTCTCTGCTGGAGGAGCCCGACCAGGTCGGCGAGCGCCTCGGTGGCGCCGGCGAGTGCCTCGACCTGCTCGTCTGGGATCTCGGCGAGGTAGGTGCCGAGCAGCTGCGCTGGCACGGGCCCGGTAGTCCTCGAGCGCGGCGGCACCGCTGTCGGTCAGGTGGACCAGGACGACGCGGCCGTCGTCGGCCTGCCGGTCGCGGCGCACCAGACCTCGCTGCTCGAGTTGCTTGACGAGGCTGGTCATCGTCGGCTGAGCGAGCCCCTCGAGTTCGGCCAGCTCGGTGATCCGCCGCGGGCCGCCGCTGAGCGTGCTCAGCAGGCCGACCTCGGTGCGCGAAGCTCGCCGCCAAGCTCCCTCACCAGCAGCCGCACGAGCAGGCCGCGCTGGAAGCAGCTGCTTTGAGACGTAGTCGATCAGGGCGGAGCGGTTCAGGGCACGGATCGTAGCCGATTCCTATTGACAAACTATATTTGTTCTCGATATAGTCTTCAGGTCCCTGACCTCGCTATCTGCCAGTCCAGAGGTCTCGCCACCATCTCCGTCCAGGTCGAACCTGAGGAGGGAGTCATGTTTCACAACATTCTGGTCGCGGTCGATGGGTCCGCCGACGCCGATGCCGGCGTCTGGCGCACGCGATCGACCTCGCCGAGAGCGAGCACACCCGGTTGACGCTGATGACGGCGGTGGCGATCCGCCCACGGCCGCGTACCTGATGGCCGGCGAGGAGACCGGCCGGCTGATCGAAAGCGCTCACCGCCAGGCGGAGGCGGTCATCCGGCAGGCGCGGGATTTGGTCCCCGCTGACCTCCCAGTGACGACGGTGCTGACCGAGCAGCCGATCCGCCTCGCGCTGATCCGCCAGATCAAGGAAGGCCATCACGATCTCGTTGTGATGGGTTCTCGCGGTCGCGGCGCGGTCCGTGCCGCGCTGCTGGGCAGCGCCAGCCACTACGTGCTGCACCACAGCCCCGTTCCGGTGCTGATCGTCCACGCCGAGCGATCCCCACAGCTCCAGCTCCAGACCAATGAGACCGCTGCGGTCGCCTGACCCGCCGGGGTTCGAGCCGACTAGGCGCCGACGCCGGCGCCCGGAGCGCACACCGTAAGGTCCGCAGCCCGGGCCGAGCGTGCCGCCGCATGCTGCGCGGCGCGGATCGAGGCGGCGTGGACGGCTCCGGACCTCCCGAAGGCCGCCCGCCGGTACAGCCCCACCAGCGTTTCGAGGTGAACAACGAGAGGCACCACTCGCGTGAAGCGCCGGTTGTTCGCGGCAAGTCTTGGGAGCGCGATCGCGACCCTCACCGTCGCAGGCAGCGCAGCCGTGGCGTAAGCGCGCAGCGCGCGTGGATCGGTCGGCGGCCTTCCCATCGGAGCATTACCCCCCGCCTGGCGGCACAGCTGGCTCGCCAGGTACTGGAAGCGAGAGATCGGTGCGCGGGGGGCGACGGTCCTTCCGGCCGCCACGGCCCCCGGCGCTCCGGATGGGTGCCCAGAATGCTTGGGCTTCGCCGCGGCGGAGCTGCGCGGTTGTGTCAACGCGGCGGAACCGGTGGTTGTTGGCTGAACTGCCGGGCGCGGCTGTGTGGTTGTCACAGCGTCCGCCTGGGCACCGGATGGTGAGGCTGCCGGCGACTTGCTTCCGCCGCACCCGGCCGCGGCCAGCGCGAGCAGGCCGCAGAGTACCCATAGCCAGATGGTTCTCAAGTCGGTCCGACTGCTGGAATCCCGACTAGACGCCGTGCAGCCTTCGGACGGATTTCTTGGTGGTGCTGCTCGTCTTGCCGTTGCTGGCGACAAGGGTGAACCGGACCGACTCCTTGGCGCCGTGCTCCAGGCCCTTCAGCGCACTCCTGGGGAGCTTGATTCTGTAGGTCTTGCGGGCGTTCGCCTTAACCCTCGCGTGCTTGGGCCCCAATGTGAAGGTCCTGGTCCGCGTCTTTGACCCGTGGGCTAGCTTCACCGTCACAGTCTCTTTGAGCTTGCCCGTGAGCTTCTCGCTGACCGCTTGGTTGCACTTGGCGATCACGATCAGACTGTCGAGCTTCACCTTCTTGGCCTTGTGGCCGGGCTGAGACTTCGGCTGGTGGAAGTAGACCTTGCTCGTGGGCACCTTGAGCGTGCACTTCGGCCGGGCAAAGTACGCCTTCCACAGCTCTGGCCCCGTCGTACCGTCGTTGGCCGCGAAGAACAGCGTCCCCCCGACGTTTGTGAACGTGCTCTCGGTCGGGTAGGAGTAGCCGTAGCGGCTGCCGATGCTGCTCTCGGCTCCTGGACGGATGTCCCGGACCATGACAGTGCCGGCCGCGGTGCCGCTGGAGTCCCACAGCTCAGTGCCATGCACGCCGTCGTTGGCAGCGAAGAACAGGGTGCCGGCAACGTTCGTGAGCTGGGCGCCATAGTACTTCAGGCCGCTTGCGGATCCCGGAGCGATGTCCTTGACGAGCAGTGTGCCGGCAGACGAGCCGTTCGACTTCCACAACTCGTAGCCGTGCGTCCCGTCCCAGGCCGAGAAATACAGCTTTCCACCGACGTTGGTCAGCTCCGTGGGCCAGCTGCTGTTCGACCCGGGATGGATGTCGCTGACCAAGACGGTGCTGCCGGAGGTGCCCTGCGTCTTCCACAGCTCATATCCGTGCGTCCCATCGTTGGCGGGGAAGAACAGCGTGCCACCCACCTGAGTGAAGCGGTCATCTCCGTACTTCTCGGGCCGTCGGATGCTGCTGGGGCTGCCGGGGTTGAGGTCCGCCACCATCATCGTCCCGCTGCTGGCTCCGTTCGACTTCCACATTTCGTAGCCGTGCGTTCCGTCGTTGGCGGAGAAGAGCAGCGTGCCCTTGAAGTTCGTGAGGTTGGAGGGTGAGCTGCCCGGGGCGCCGGGGCGTATGTCCTCGACCATGCTCGTGCCGCCCGAGGTCCCGTCCGATTTCCACAGCTCGAAGCCATGCGTTCCGTCGTTGGCCGGGAAGAACAGCGTGCCGTTGACGTTGGTCAGGACACTTGCCCTCGAGCCGTACTTTCCTGAGCCGAACGCACTGCCGGTGGGGTTGATATCGGCAACCATGACGGTCCCGCCGGCACTTCCGTTCGATTTCCACAGCTGGTAGCCGTGCGTTCCGTCGTTGGCGACGAAGAACAGCTTGCCGCCCATGTTCATGAGCTCATGGGGGTAGCTGTTGCCCGAGCCGGTGTGGATGTCGTCGACCATCACGGTGCCGGCCGATGTGCCGTTGGACTTCCACAGTTCGCTGCCGTGCGTGCCGTCGGTGGCGGTGAAGAACAGCTCGCCGCCGACGTTGGTCAGGTCCCTGGGCTCGCTGGAGAGCGCCCCTGGGTCGATGTCCTTGACCTCGCTCGTGCTCGCGCCGGTTCCCTTGGACTTCCACAGCTCGGTTCCGTGCGTTCCGTCGTTGGCCGTAAAGAACAGTGTTCCCTTCACGTTCACGGGGTCGCCTGGGTAACTGCCGAGGTCACCCAGGTTGTTGATGTCCTTGACCTCGGTCGTGCCCGCGCCGGTGCCGTTGGACTTCCACAGCTCGGTTCCGTGGGTTCCGTCGTCGGCCGCAAAGAAGAGGGTCCCGGCGACGTTGGCGAAGATCGAACCGCGGTAGTAGCCGTAGCCGACCCCGGTGCGACTCCCCGGGCGGATGTCCTTGACCAGGCTCGCGGTCGTCCCGTTCGACGACCACAGCTCTTCGCCGTGAACCCCGTCGTTGGCGGAGAACAGCAGCGTCCCGTTCACATTGGTGAGACTGTACGGATAGCTGCCTGCACCTCCTGGGTTGATGTCCTTGACCAGGTTGGTTGCCGAGCCGTTGGTCTCCCACAGTTCCTTGCCATGAGTTCCGTCGTTGGCGGAGAAGAACAGCTTGCCGCCGACCGGCGTGAGGCGTTCGGGGTAGCTGCTGGAGCTCCCGGGGTCGATGTCGCTGACGAGGCTGGTGGCCGTGGTGGTGGTGTTCACCTCCCACAGCTCGCGGCCGTGAACCCCGTCGACGGCGGTGAAGAAGAGATTTCCGCCCATCTCGGTGAGGTACTGGGGAAGGCTGTTGCTGCTGCCCGAGTAGATGTCGTGGACCAGCACCGTGCCACCGGGACTTCCGTTCGACTTCCACAACTCCGTCCCGTGGGTTCCGTCGTTGGCGGCGAAGTAGAGGGTGCCTCCCACATTGGCGAAGATCGCCTCGGAGCTGGGGTAGCTTTCAGAACTGATCGCGCTGCCACTGGCATTGATCAGCTTCACCATGCTGGTGCCGATGGTGGTGCCGTCCGACTTCCAGAGCTGCACCCCGTTCGTGCCGTTGTTGGCCGAGAAAAAGAGCTCTCCACCGACATTCGTGAGGTTGCCGGGATAGCTCCCCCCGCTGCCCGGTTCGATGTCATCGACCAGCACCGTCCCGCTCGCGGTGCCGGTGGACTTCCACAGCTCCGTACCGTGCGTGGCGTCGAAGGCGGTGAAAAACAGCGTGCCGCCCACGTTGGTCAGGTTCCCGGGGCTGCTGGAAGCCGCGCCCGGGTCGATGTTCTTGACCTCGACCGTACCGGCAGCCGTGCCGTCTGACTTCCAGAGCTCGACGCCGGTCGAACCGTCGTTGGCCGTGAAGTAGAGCTCGCCGCCCACGTTGGTCAGCTCCGCGGGATAGCTACCGGACGGTCCCGCGTCGATGTTCTTGACCAGGACGCTTCCGCCGCTGGTCCCATTCGACTTCCACAGCTCAGTGCCCGTGCCGGGCTTGTAGGCAGTGAAGAACGCCGTGCTGCCGACGTCGGTCATCCAGCTCGGATTGCTGCCCGCCTTGATGTGATTGAGGTTCTTGACCTGCGCGACGGTTGCCCGGGGCGCCGCGGCCGCAGTCGGGATTTCGGGCCCGATGAGACCAAAGGCCGCTGAGCCCGCGAAAGCGCCGGAGAGCATTGGGACGATTGCCCGAGTCAAGGTGGCACGCTCCCGCCGCCTCGTCTTAGCCCTACGCTCCCTCGCGCTCACGTGCGCCCCTTCCCCGGTTCCTGTCGCTCGATGTCCCCGGCCGCACGACCATCTGCGCCCGTCGGCGCTCGCAGCATACGCCGGTGTGGTGCGTTGAGTCAAGGTCCGTGGGACCCGGGTCCACCTCGCAAATGAAACGCGGACATCTCGCGTAGGATTCGGCGATCTCGGAAGCATCGACAGGCGATCCAGGCGCAGAGCCTTCGGGCGCCGAGGAGGCACCGGACGAGCGCTGGCGGGAGGTCCGGTTCCGCTACAGCCCCTCCTTCCCGGAGGTGCTGCGCCAGCTCCGATGCACCCTGCTGGTATCGACCTACCAGGCCGGCAAGCTGATCGCGGTGGGGCGAGGCGAGCAGGGTCTTCAGCTGAGTCTTCACGAGTTCGACCAGGCGATGGGGATCGCTGTCGCTGCCAACACGATTGCCGTCGGCGCCCGCGGCCAGGTGTGGTTCCTGGCCGACAACTCCCAGCTCGCCCCGATGATCGAGCCACGCGGGGTCTACGACCGCTGCTTCCTGCCCCGGACCTCCACCGTCACCGGCGGGATACACGTGCACGAGCTGGCCTGGGGTCAAGACGCGCACGGAGAACCCGAGCTGTGGCTTGTGAACACGCTGTTCTCGTGTCTGATCAACCTACATCCTGCGCACAGCTTCGTACCCCGGTGGCGGCCGCCGTTCATCAGCCGGCTGGCCGGTGAGGATCGCTGCCATCTCAACGGCCTCGGAATGCGTGACGGACGCCCGGCCTTCGTCACCGCCATGTCCCAGACCGACGAGCCGGGCGGTTGGCGGGCGGACAAGAACCGGACCGGCTGTGTCCTCGATGTGGGCAGTGGCGAAGCGATCACCACCGGCCTGGCGATGCCTCACTCGCCCCGCTGGCATGGCGGGCGGCTGCTCGTGCTCAACTCCGGTTGGGGCACGATCGAGTCGGTCGATGTCAACTCCGGGGAACGCACTCACATCGAGGCCGTCCCCGGATTCACGCGCGGCCTGGCCTGCCGGGGAAACCTGGCCTTCATCGGCCTGTCCCGGATTCGCGAGACCGCCGTGTTCGGCGGGGTGCCGATCGCCGCTCACCATGAGCAGCTCAAATGCGGTTTGGGGGTGGTCGACCTCGACCGGGCCACGACCGTCGCCACCCTGGAGTTTGAGTCCGGAATCGAGGAGATCTTCGACGTCCAGATCGTGCCCGAGACGGACTGTCTGGCGCTGGCCGGTGGGGATCGAGGCGAGGAGATCTGGGTGGTGCCACCCGGAACCGAGGCCCCCATCCGAAACGGTCTCAGCGACCAGGCCGTTACCACCGCCGTGTCTCGGGCCCTGGCGCTACAGGGTGAGGGGCGGCCGGCTGAAGCGGCCGCGATTCTGAACCGGATGGCCGCCTCCCGGCCACGTTCTGCAGAGATCGCCAACCATCTCGGCAACGCGCTCCAGGAGGCCGGGAACCAAGGCGCTGCGCTCGAGGCCTACAGGCGCGCGGCCAGCGCCGATCCCAGCTTCGGGCCGGCCCTGCAGAACCTCGGCTACCTGCTGATTGCCCAGGGACGGACCGAGGAGGGAATCCAGCACATCACGCAGGCCCAGCGGGCCGACCCGCGTGACATCAACCGCGTCCTGATCGCGACGGCATCGCCGGTGATCTACACGAGCGACGAGGAGGTCTCCTCATGGCGGCAGCGGATCGAGACTCAGGTCAAGCAGCTCGCCGACCAGCAGGTTCAGATCGATACCTCCAACCAGCTGGTGCCTACGAACTTCTACGCGGCCTACCAGGGCAGAAACGACCGTGACCTGCACGCGAACCTCGGCCGGATCTTCCGGGGCCCGAACCTGGCGGCGACCGGAACCGCCGGCGGCGCGTCCGGTAACGGTCGCCGCCGGATTGGGTTTCTGTCCGCCTACTTCAAAGACCACACGATCGGTCGTCTCAACCTGGGGCGGATCCAGAAGCTCCCGCGTGATCGCCTCGAGGTGGTCGTGCTATCTGCCTCCGCCGCCCGGGACCGCGTGGCGGCCGAGTTCGAAGCGGCCGCCGACCAGTTCGTGCGTCTCCCCCGCGACCCCGATGCCGCTCGCCGGGCGATCAGCGCGGAAAAGCTTGACCTGCTCGTGTTCACGGATGTGGGCATGGACGCGCTCACGTACACGCTCGCCTTCTCGCGCATGGCGCCGATCCAGGCTGCGACGTGGGGCCACCCGGTTACCACGGGCAGTCCGCAGATCGACTACTTCCTCTCGAGCGAGCTGCTGGAGGTTGCCGAGGCTGACGATCACTACACCGAGACGCTGGTCCGGCTTCCGAGCCTCGCCACCTATTACCCTCGCCTCGAGCGCCCGAGTGTGGAGGGAGCCCGTGAGCGTCTGGGCCTGGGCGAGGCGGACCACGTGTACACGTGCCCACAGACGCTGTTCAAGTTTCACCCGGACTTCGACCCGCTGCTTGCCGAGATCCTCCGGCGCGATCCGATCGGTTCGCTCGTCTTGATCGAAGGACGGCTGCCGAGCTGGACTGAGCTGCTGCGCTTGCGGTTCACCCGGACGATGCCCGACGTGACGGACCGGATCAGGTGGCTGCCACCCCTCCCTCGCGATGACTTCTTGGCGCTGCTGGCCGTCTCCGATGTCGTGCTCGATCCGACCGTGTTCGGCGGAGGCAACACCAGCTATGAGGCGCTGGCGATGGGCACGCCGGTGGTCACCCTCCCCGGGGAGCTGCTGCGCAACCGGATCACGCAGGCGCTCTATGCCAAAGCCGGGTATACGGAACTGGTGGTCGACTCCGCGGAGGCATACGTGGAGAAGGCCGTTCGCCTGGCGACCGACAGCGACTACCACCGCGCTGTCCGCGCCCGGATCGAGGAGGCTTCCGGTGTGCTGTTCGAGGACGACGCCGAGGTCCGCGACCTCGAAGCCTTCCTGGCTGGAGCGGTGAAGCCGCCGCCCACATAGGCAATAACATCCTCGCATCTCGGGCGACGACTCACCCCAGATCGAAGTCGTGCGCGGGCAACTCGACGAGGACCGTGCGCGCGCCCTGATGGAGTTCTGGGAGCGGCGGGCGGGATTCGTCGGCGACGCTGCTCGTCAGCGACTCGCCGAGGTCGTCTGCCTCCTGCGCCAGCGTGGCGACGTGGTCGGCGCCAGCTCGGTGTTCCCGTCCACGCTCGAGCCGATCGGAGGCCGGCGCTTCTGGATCATGCGCTCTCTGCTCGAGGAACAGGCCGAGGATCAGCACGGAGCCCTGATCACCGCCACCTTCAACGCGCTCGATGCGGAGCGCCCTGGACCGGACGGTGCCCCTGTGGGGTTGTGCGTCCTGCTCGATTCCGAGCAGAGACGGCGCCGGCCAGAGGCCGAGTGGAGAGACCCACGCTTGATCCATGCCGGTTACACGCAGGACGGCAGGCAGGTGCGAGTCGCTTACTTCAATGATGAGGTTTCTCGGATGTCGGCGCCGACGCCCGGCGGGAATCCGAGCCCGGGCTATGAGGTGGTCCGCTTCGACCGGCAGGACCGGATCAGCCGTGAGGAGGTGATCTCAGCGTGGACGGGCGACGCCGGTCTGTCTCGCCCAGAGGCCGAGCGCCGTCTGGACGAGCTCCTGCTCCTGGCGATCGACCAGCAGGGCGCGCTCGCCGGCGTATCCACTGCCTATCTCGCGCGCAGCGAGCAGCTCCACGCCGACATGTGGTACGTCCGGGCGTTCACGGCACCCGCGCATCGCAACTCGAACGTGGGGCTCTTGCTGGCACTCGCGAGCAGGGATCGACTGATCGAGCGGTTCGTCGAAGGTGATGACAGCCGCGGACTGGGCATCGCGATGGAGATCGAGAACGAGAGCCTGCGACGTCGCTTCCCCAAGGGCCTCTGGTTCGAGACGGACTATCTGTTCATAGGCCGCAATGCTCGGGGCGCCGACGTGCGTGTGCACTACTTCCCGGGTGTTCACGCTCCCGAGCCCACTGGTGCGCCAGCACCGGGTTGAAATCCCAGCCCTACCCGACTGCGGCGGCTTCGACGGCCGCAGAGGGCTTGATCTCTGGCAGGCTGGCCATGCGGAAGGAGTTCATCAGCCCGATCAGGCCGGCCAGGATCGGGATGAGGAGTGCCACCTGGAGCGCGAGATTCGTGGAGTCCGTGTTGATCTTGACGATCGCGTCCTGGACCGCCGGAGGCTCCTCCGCGAGGAGCTTCTTGAGGTGAGTCGTGCTCATGACCTCCGCGTTGTTCTCCAGGGTCCGTGAGATCTGCTGCTTCTGGGGAGAGGGGATCACGGCGCTGTCGTTCACCTTGTTGGTGAAGGCCAGGAGAGGGTCGCCAGCAGGATGCCGCCGGCCATCGCCAGGCCGAATGACAGCCCAAAGGAGCCGGCCGCGGAGTTGACTCCGGCCGCTTCGCTGACGCGCTCCTCGTCTATCGGGGCGAGCGTGTAGTTGTTGAGCTGGGACACCAGCAGGCCAAGCCCCGCGCCGGTGATCATCAGCGGGACGAACAGGTACCAGCCCGAGTGTGCTCTCGGGACGATCGGGAGCAGCAGTGCCATGCCCAGTGTGCTGAGCGCGAACCCGATGCGGATGACGCTGGAGGACCGTCGGCGACCGGATCGTCGTCCGGCGAGGATCGCCATCGCGAACATCGTCAGCGAGAGCGGGGCCAGGGACAGGCCAGTCTGCATCGCGTTGTACTCGAGCTTGATCTGCAGGAAGATGGGAAGGGCGATCATCGCGCCGCCCAGGGTGATGTTCTGCAGCGTCTGTGCGGATATTCCGAGCCGGAAGTGCGGGAGCCGGAACAGGTCCGGGTCGAGCACGGTGACCTTGCTCTCCCGGTGGCGTCGCACGAGCCTGCGGGCAAACATCGTCAGCGCCAGCGCGCCGACCGCGATCAGGAGCACGACGTAGTCGCCGCCCTCCTGCCACACCAGGATGCCGAGCACGACGCCACCCATGCCCACCACCGAGAGGATCGCTCCGACCACGTCGAAGTGCCGATCGCCCGTGTATGCGACGTCCTTGACGAGTCTGATCTGGGACAGAACGACCGCGATCACGACCACCTCCAGCCCGAAGCCAACGCGCCAGGACAGGTAGGTCGTCAGAAATCCCCCCAGCAGCGGCCCGATCGCAGCGGCGATCGCGGCCGCCGCCCCTACGAGCGCGTATGTCTTCTTCTGGGCGGCCCCCTCGAAGTTGCCATGGATCAGCGACTGCATGGCCGGCAGCAGGAGCGAGGCGCCGAGGCCGCCGATGATCGCCCAGAAGATCACGATCGCTGTGACGCTCTGCGCCAGCGTCATCGCGAGCGCGCCGATGGCGTAGGCCAGGAGTCCGAGGACGTACGCCCGCTTACGGCCGATCAGATCTCCGACCTTGCTGTTGATCAGGATGAATGCGGCGGAGATGAGCGCCTCGAGCGCAATCGCGGACTGGACCGAGCTCACCTGGGTGTGGAGGTCGTGCACGACGGATGAGATCGACACGTTCATCAGCGAGGTGTCGATGACGAGCACGAACATTGCCATCGCCAGCAGCAGCGACAGGCGCCCGCTCCCGCTCCCGCTTTGGCCTGCATCTACGGTCGCGTCATCCACCATCGGACGCCGTCCATCTCCCGCGGGCGGAGCCCCGAGGGTGGATACATGAGCAAAAGGCAATCGTCTTCAAGATGTTCCTAACTGGGCATCGCCCGATCGAGACTCCCATGTGTGCCCGCCACGGGGCATCCGGTTAAACCGGGGAGCCGGCTCAGAAGTAATTCCTGAGCGCGACCCGCTAAACGTTCTCCGATATCGCCCCCTCGTCGGTCGTCGTCGCCGGCATCCATTCGGCACCGGTCCGGTCCCGGAAGCTGTCGAGCGCGGCGTCCAGGGTGGGGAAGAAGTGACCCGGATCGAGCGGCCCGATCAGCTCGTATCGCTCCAGCTTCGCGCGCACCAGGTCCTTGAGCTCGGCGAACACCAGGTTGGTGCCGGCCGCGTTGAGCTCCTCGTCGAGGTCGTGGAGCATGTCGGCCGCGGTCGTGTCGATGTCGGTGATCGGCTCGGCCGCGATGATGATCCACCCTGGCCGGGGCTCGGCGCGCGCCAGCCGGCGGATCTGATCACGAAAGGTTCTGGCGTTGGCGAAGAACAGCGGCCCGTCGAACCGGAAGATCACGGCCCCAGGCAGCTCCTGCGCCTCAGGATGGATTCGCCGGTCGTGCTTGCCCGGGGTCCCCGGAATGCGTCCGAGCGTGGTCTGGTACGGCCACCATGCGCGGCGGAACACATTCAGGATCGAGAGCGCCACCGCGACCGCGATGCCCTGAAGGACACCGAGGAGTGCCACGCCAAGGAAGGCAACGACCGAGAGCAGAAACTCGGTGCGGCGCTGGTGCCACAACCGCATCGTCCCGGGGAGATCGGCCAGCGAAAGCGACGCGGCGATCACGACGGCCGCAAGCGTCGGATTCGGGAGGTTCTTGAACAGCCCGGGCACGAGGACGAGCATGAGCACGATCGTGGCCGCGCCGACGATCCCGGCGAGCTGGGTCTTGGCGCCCGTCTGCTCTGCGACCGCCGTGCGCGAGCCGCTGGTGCTGACCGGGAATCCCTGGAAGAACCCGGCGGCTACGTTGGCGGCGCCGATCCCGATCATCTCGCCGTCCCCGTTGATCTCCTGACCGGTCCGGGCGGCGAACGACGAAGCCGTGGAGATCGTGTCCGTGAGCGCCACCAGCGCAATCCCGAGCGCCCCGGCGATCAGGAGCGGAAGGTCTGAGACCGGGTGCGGGACCGTGAGCGGCGGGAAGCCCTGCGGCAGCGTTCCCACGAGTGAGACACCATGGTGAGCCAGGTCGAACACCGACGAAGCCGCGATCGCAGTCACGACCGCCACCAGCACAGCTGGAATCCGCGGCAGCCACCGCCCGAGCACCAAGATCACGATGAGGCCGAACACACCGATCGCGACGGCGGCGCCGACCGCCTCGCCCGACGCGATCCCGTTCACAAACCCCTTGGCCTCGTTGATCAGGCCGTTGGCATCGATCGAGAACCCAAACAGCTTCGGCAGCTGGCCGACCAGGATCGTCAGAGCGAGGCCGTTCATGTAACCGATCTGCGTCGGCTTAGAGAGCAGGTCGGCGACGAACCCGAGCTTGGCGATGCCCGCGGCGATCATTGTCGCCCCCACGATCAGCGCCAGCATCGACGCCAGCGCGATCGCCCGCTCCGGGCTGCCATCGGAGCCGAGGATCGGCAGGATCGTCGCAGCGATCATCGGCCCCAACGACGAGTCCGGGCCCAGCACCAGGATTCGCGACGGCCCAAACGCCGCATAACCGATGAGGCACAGGATTGACGTGTACAGGCCCGTGATCGCGGGCAGTCCCGCGAGCTCGGCGTACGCCATCCCCTGAGGCACCAGCAGCGTCGTCAGCACCAGCCCGGCAACCAGGTCCCGCCGCAACCAGGACGGGTGGTAGCTCGCCAGCATTCGCGCCCCGGGAAGCGAGGGCATCACCCTAGGTCCGTTTCGTCGCGGTCAAGGATCCACGATCAGCCGCATCCGCCGGAAACACCTCACCCAGATCAGATGAAGTCGCCCGGCGACGTTCGCCGTCCGGCCCTTGAATCGACCCGGCTGAGACTCAGTACTTCGCTGGGATGTACAGGTGGGAGTGGTCGGGCTCGGAGTAGCCGCGTCGCTTGTCCCGCGCCGGAAGTACCACGGGCTCACTCGGCGGGGAGTCGTGCGGAATCTGATCCAGCAGGTGGCTGATGACGTTCAGCCGGGCACGCTTCTTATCGTTGGAGTCGACGACGTGCCACGGGGCGAATTCCGTGTCAGTCGCCGCGAACATCTCATCCCGGGCCCGGGAGTAGTCATACCAGCGGCTGTAGGACTCGAGGTCCATCCGAGACAGCTTCCAGACCTTGCGTGGATCGTTGATGCGGGATTCGATCCTGCGTGTCTGCTCGTCCTGGCCAACTTCGAGCCAGTACTTCAACAGGATGATCTGCGAGTCGAGCATCGCCCGCTCCACGAGTGGCACGAGCCGCAGGAACTCGAACACCTCGTCCTCTGTGCAGAAGCCCATCACCCGCTCGACGCCGGCCCGGTTGTACCAGCTGCGGTCGAAGATCACGACCTCTCCGGCCGCCGGAAAGTGAGACAGGTAGCGCTGAATGTACATCTGGCTCTTCTCGCGCTCGGTCGGTGCCGGGAGCGCGACGACCCTGAACACGCGCGGGCTCACCCGCTCGGTGATCCGTTTGATCACCCCGCCCTTCCCGGCCGTGTCACGACCTTCGAACACAACGCAGACCTTGAGCCCCTCGCCGACGACCCATTCCTGGAGCCGAACCAGCTCGCCCTGCAGCCGAGCAAGCTCCTTCTCGTAGCGCTTGCGGCCGAGTTTCTCCCCCAGCGCCCCATCGTCTCTCGTGTGCTTCGTGTGGCTCATCCGGCACCTCTCCCCCACACACCGATCTGCGTCCTCAGAGGATCAACTCTAACCCGATCACGATCCCAGACCATCGGTGCCGGAGCGTCCGTACTCCGCCGCACATCGGCTTGCGGGACGGACCAGGCTGCGAGCCAGGCGTTCGCGGAATGGCGCGCGCACATACCACGGCCTGACTGGTGTTCACACCATTGACCCTCCTGTTCACAACATCTTCACTTCTCACCCAGGTGAAGGAGTGATCCGATGACACACGCGACCGCGCACCAGCTCGCCCGCACCAGCCACGTGGGCCAGTCCAACCGCTTTGGTGAGCCCGTGATCGATCACGTCGCACGCGTCGCGACCGCGGTTCCGCCTATCGCCCGGACCACGGCTTGGCTTCATGACGTGATCGAGCTGTGTCCCGAGAACCGGGGCGAACTTCGGCGGCAGGGCCTGAACAAGGTCGAACTCGCCGCTCTGGAGCTCCTCGCTCATACACCGGCCGACTCCTACGAGGCGTACGTCGGGCGGATTGCGGACGCGCCCGGGCCAGCGGGTGAACTGGCACGAATCGTGAAGCTCGCAGACCTTGACGATCACCTCTCACACTCCGTGTTCCACCCGGCGCGCCACCGTACAAGTGGGCCAGGCGACGACTGCTGGCAGGCCAAGCTGCCTCGCGCCTCGCAGCGCCAGTCGCCGAGGTCGGCTGACCGGCAGGGAACTCGGCCGGGAAACGCGCCAGCGACGGCGCTTCTTGGCCTGGCTCATCCGTTTTGGGTGATGTTGGCCTGAACCCGGTCGCGCACGATCGTGGAAGTGAGTTCGGGGCCCACTGCCCCGTCCGGCTCGAAGGAGATCGTCGTGTACGAGGCACCCCCGTCTTCCGAGGAGATACGCGAGAGCACCAAGGCGTGGTGGATCGTGGCGCTGATCGGACTGATCAGCGCCGTGATCGGAATCGTCGTGATCGCGAAGCCGAGCAACAGCCTGTCGACCCTCGCGGTGATCACCGGCATCTTCGTGCTGGTCGACGGGATCGTGGCGATTGTCGAGTCACTCCTGAGCCACACCGAGAATCGAGGTCTGATGGCGATTCTCGGCGTGGTGAGCGTCGTCATCGGAATCCTGCTGATCCGCCATCCGATCTCGGGCGTGAGAGCTGTGGCGTTGCTTCTGGGGATCTGGCTCATCGCCGCCGCCGTGGTCCGGCTCGTCGTCGCCTTCTCCGTCGCCGAACACCGAGCGCGTCGCCTCGTCGTGGCCGCAATCCTGGCGATCGCCGGAATTGCGATCGTCTCCAGTCCTGACATCGGGTATGCGACCCTCGCCCTGATCCTCGGAATCGGGCTGATCGCCTCCGGGATCGCGAACATCGTCCTCGGCCTGGCCATACGCGCGGTCGGCCACACTGCGTCGAGGCCCGCCACTCCGCCCGGTGCCGCCACGGCTTGATTGCAGGTCGTAGCACTGTCCGCGGAAACGTCCGCGGGGGGGTCGAACTGGACGACGTTTGGGCTGCGACGCCGAGCTAGCGGCGCAGATGCTCGCGCCTGACCACCCGGTGGTAAGCGTCGTGCACCACCATGTCGCATTCGGGTTCGGTGGCGGCGAGCTGGTAGCCACGCCGGGAGGCTTCCTGGAATGACTGGCAGATCACCTGCTGCTGGCGGGAGGGAATGGACACCTCCCACTCGTTGCCCCGTCGGCGCTGGATCTGGATCAAGGTTGTGGTCATGGGGTCGGCTCCTGGTACCTCGGCACGTACGGGGTCAATCTCAAGCTAGGCGCACATGACTCGGCGGCAATCGTAGATTTCCCGCATAAGGCCTCGGGAAGTCCGCAGTGCCGCGTGCGCGGCGTCATCCCCCGGGCTCGGGACGACAATAACTTCCCTAACCCCCTCCCCCGGTGAGGGGTTGGCGAAGTTAGTGGCCTTAAGGATGCACAAGTTCGCTACCCCACTTGCCAGCCGTGGAGTGAGGGAGGTTATTGCTGTCCCGTTCCCAAGCCCGCCAAGACGGATAACCGACGCCCCTCCTCCCGGCCATAAGATGACGCCATGCCCGACCAACTTCACTTCACCGATTCAGACGAGGCCAACCAGCTGATCGCCGAGGACCCGATGGCGCTGCTGGTCGGCTTTGCCCTCGACCAGCAGGTGACCGTCCAGAAGGCCTTCTCCGGGCCGCTGGCGATCAAGCAGCGGCTGGGCACGCTCGATGCCGCCGCGCTGGCCGAGGCCGACCTCGACACGGTGTTCCGGGAGCGGCCGGCGGTGCACCGGTTCCCAGGCGCGATGGCCACGCGGGTCAAGGAGCTGGCCGCCTACATCCGCGACGAGTACGGCGGCGACGCGGCCAAGGTATGGACGGATGCTTCGGACGGCGAGGACCTTCGCGCCCGGCTCGAAGCGCTCCCCGGGTTCGGTGAGATGAAGGTCAAGGCATTGGGCTCGGTTCTGGCCAAGCGATTCGACGTCGCGGCGGCGCAGGACCTGATCCCGTGGCACCCGACGCTGGGGGACGTGGACTCAGCCCAGGCGCTGGCCGACTACCAGGCGGCCAAGCGGGA
The DNA here is from genome assembly GCA_963744525.1 of uncultured Solirubrobacterales bacterium. Lineage (GTDB taxonomy): Bacteria > Actinomycetota > Thermoleophilia > Solirubrobacterales > Solirubrobacteraceae > Palsa-465. Next base: position 150,085 of record CAVUTV010000017.1, read on the forward strand.
GCACAAGCAGCAGTGGTCGAAAGCCGTCCGCTGAGCTGAGAGCGGGCGACGGGAATCGAACCCGCCCTAGAAGCTTGGAAGGCTTCTGTGCAACCACAACACTTCGCCCGCAGCTGGCCTCGTCAGTCTAACCGGCCGGCTGGCGGCTGCCGGCGCGCCTCGGTGGGGACTTGGCCGTCCCGGATCAGGTCCTCAGGAGGCCAGCGGCCGGTCCAGTTGTCAAGCGCCCCGTCGAGGGTCAGAACCGATCCGGAGAAGGCACGCCCCGTCGAGGTGGCGAGCAGGGCCACCAGCCAGCCGTACTCCTGCATCTCCCCCGGCGCTGAAGCGGAACTGACTCGGCGGCCCGCTGCCAGAGCTCCGCCGGGTACTTGCGCAGCGATTCCGTGGCGAAGCGCCCGATCGCCACGGCACACACCGAAACGCCGTCCGGCGCCCAGCGCTCGGCCAGCTCCCGGGTCGAGCGCCTCGACCGCGGCCCGCGCGGCCCCGGTGTGAGCCATCGCCGGCATGCCGTGGTGTGGCGAGACGGTCACGTTGACGATCGTTCCGGCCCCGGCCGGCGCCATCGCCAGCCGATGGGCGGCCTCGCTCATCGCGTAGGTTCCGCCCACGTTGAGGCGTTGCACCGCATGCCATCCCTTCGTCGTGATGCCCTCCGCCGGGACGAAGTACTGCCCGCCGGCGTTGTTGAGCAGAAAGTCCAGCCGCCCGCGGCGGGCCAGCGTCTCGCTGACCAGGCGGTCGGCCTCGGCGGTTTCCCTGATGTCGCCGGCCACCCAGTCGCAGCCGGTACCCAGCTCCCGGCCGCTTCGCGCAACACCTCCGGGCGGCGTCCGACGATCACCACCTCGGCACCACACCGCAGCAGCTCACGAGCGGCCGCCTTGCCCAGGTTGGTGCCTCCGCCTGTGACCAGAGCCACACGGCCGTTCAGGCTCCCCGGGGCGAAGATGTCCGGCGCCGGCGACTCGGGCACGGCTACTCGCCCAGCACCTTGATGACCAGGCGCTTGGGTCGGCCGCCGTCGAACTCGCAGTAGAACACGTGCTGCCACGGGCCGAGGTCGAGCCTTCCCTCGGTGACCGGAACGATCACCTGGTGGTGCACGAGCAGGTTCTTCAGGTGGGCGTCGCCGTTGTCCTCGCCGCCTCGGTGGTGACGGTAGTCGCCGGGATCGGGGCCTAGCTCCCGGGCCACCTCGTTCGCAGGCTCCTTCCAGCTGGGCGGCGCGACCTTGTCCAGCCATTCCAGCGTGTCGGCCTGGAGGCCAGGCTCGTCATCGTTGATCCACACGCCGGCTGTGATGTGCATCGCGCAGACGAGCGCCATGCCCTCCTCGATCGCCGCCTCGCGCACAGCGTCGGCCACGTCCTCGGTGATGCGGATGAACTCCCGGCGGTGGGAGGTGTTGAACGTCCGGTAGACGGTGTGGGAGCGCATCGATGGAACCGGACGGTGAAGCAGGGGAGCCGGGATTCGAACCCGGGTTCACGGTTTTGGAGACCGCGCGCGTGGACCACTAGCTTACTCCCCTGGGCCATCACGGATGGTATCCGGCTCGCCCTCGAGTCGTCCGCTGCGGGAGCCGTCAGCAGTCCGCTGCGGGAGCCGCCAGCAGTCCGCTGCGGGAGCCGCCAGCAGTCCGCTGCGAGATCGAGAATCGTCGGCTGGCTGGGGCGGCGACGCCCGCGCCTAGGCCGTGGCCGGTGCGCTCGTCCCGCCCTGCGAGGAGCCCCCGGTCGAGCCCGTCCCCGCCCGCTCGCGGAGCTTCTCGATCGGCACCTCTACCTCGACGTTCCAGCCCTGCGAGAACCCGCGCATGGCAAAGAAGATGAGCAGAAGCTGCACCGGCACGAGCAGGACCGTCAACAGCCCCAGGGTGTCGGCGCTGAGGCCGGTCCCACCGAACATGGACTGTGGCGCCGAGTAGCCGAAGCCGGAACGGTCGAACCAGCTGGCTCCCCCGGCACCCGTGGCGGCGATCAGCGAGATGATCAGCAGCAGGATCGCCAGGGCCGCAGCGATCGGGAGCAGACCTTGGGCCCAGCGCCACACGTAGAAGGCGATGATCAGATACGCGATGCACCAGGCGAAGTTGATCGGGATCAGACCCTGCAGCTTGCTCCAGCCGCCGATCGTGATGGCCAGCATCAGGAACACCGAGGCGAGGAGGATCAGCACCACGATCAGTTTCGTGGCCCGACTCGTCGCCTTATCCCGGTTGGGATAGGTGACCGTGTATCCAGGACGCAGGTTGCGCACCGGTGCCATGTTGCGGACCATACAATCTGGGAGCGCCGTCTGCGGCAGTTCCAGGCAGTTACGTGCGACAGTGCGCCGACTGCGGGCGTGGCGAAATTGGTAGACGCGCCGGCTTTAGGTGCCGGTGGGCTTACGCTCTTGGGGGTTCGAGTCCCTCCGCCCGCATCACTCACCGAGCCATATGGGGCCCCGGAGGCCCGGGCTCAGCCAGACGCGCCGGAGGTGGTACTGGTCGCCGAGCTGGGGGTGGTCGCCGCCGGCGTGGTGCTCGTGGCTGTCGGCGCGGTGGACGTGCTCGTCGTCCCGCTTGGAGCCGAGCCCGCGGGCGTCGTCGAGGTCGGGCTGGACGAGGTTGCCGTGGTCGAGCCGGACGATGTCGTCGAGCCACCTCCGGAGCTCGGTGTGGTGCTGCTCGTATTCTGACCGGACCCGGAACCCGCGCCGGAGCTCGACGTCTTCGTCGGAGTGCTGGCCAGCAGTCCGCTGGCCACGAGCTCAGCGGCGACCTTGCGCTCGATCGCGGTCACTTCGGCCACGATCGCCACCCGGGCCAGGCGGCCCCGGAGCTGAGACAGGGCATGCAGGCGCGCCAGCGCCTGGCGCAGCTCCTTCAGCAGGTACTTCGGCGGCTGGCGCTTCAGCGTGACCACCATCTGCTCGGCCAGGGCCAGCGTGGTGCAGCTCGGGCACTTTTCGTTGAGGGCCTCGGCGGAGTTGATCGGGTCGATCACGCTGCTGTGCCCCACGACCAGGACCACCTGGAAGGACACGGCGACCGATGTGCAGCCCTTGCAGTGGCCGATCGCGATCGCCGTGTTGTGGCTGTTCACCGGGGCCCCGTGGCTGACGGTGACCAGCGAATATGCGACGTTGTAGACGACGCCACCGTTCTTCGTCCCCAGCGTCACTGCACTGCTGTTGGGGCCCGAGCCCCCGGTGAGGTGGAAGCGGAAGGCCGTGGCGGTCCCGACCTGGTGCAGGCCTCCGCCGACGATCGCCACCGGACCGCCGCGCCCGCCCAGGATCACGTGAAGCGCCGGGTGTTGACGTGTGACCCCGCCGACCGGGATCATCGACACCGCCAGGTGAGTGCCTGGCGTGAGCAGCGGCACCACCGGCGCCGGGCGCGCCTGGGCCACCGGAGAGGCAACCGCATTGGCCAGCGTCGCGATCGTCCCACCCTGGTTGGCCCGGACCGGGCGGTACTGGCCCGACGGCCACCAGGCCCAGGCCACACCGGCCATCAGCAAGAGCGCCGCAACGGTGGTCACGCCCCCCCGGAGGAAGCTGCCACGGCTCCAGTTGCGCCCGTACGTCGCGCCCATGCGGAGGACCTTCTGGGTCACAAGCACGCTGCCCATCAGCGGCAGCATGAGCGCGAGCAGCTGCACGACCGAGGCCAGCAGATCGATGATCTTGCCCTCGCCTGCCTGGTGGGGAATGCCGCTGGCGATGGCGCTGCCGCTATTCCATGCGCTGGTGGCCACCCGGGGCAGGACCAGCACGGCCCCGATCATCATGCTGATCAGGACAGGCACGACGATCAGGACCCAAATGGTGACGATCAGACGGGCGCGTCCGGTGAGTGCGGACGGTTCGCTGCGATGACCGGGGAGCAGCCGCCGGAGCGTGGGGACCATGTGCGCGAACAGATCCGGGACCCCGGTCAGGTCGGACAGGATGTGGTAGCCGTCGGCTCGGATCACCGGCGAGAGCTGCTTGACCATCTGCAACACCTGCAGCGCAACCAACAGCAGCAGGGCGTCGACCCGCACCAGCAGCCACACGCCCATCGTGATCACGGCCGTGAGTACGTTGAAGTACAGACCGGCCAGGTCCACCCGCAGTCGTGAGCTGCGTGGCAGACGGTAGGTGTCAGTCACATCGGTATAGAAGGCGGGCCAGACGAGGTACAGGCCCATTCCCATCCCCCCCGGCGTGGCGCCGCCGTAACGGCAGGCCGCGGCGTGGCCGAGCTCGTGGAACCCGGCTGAGACCACCGCCAGGCCGAACACGAGCAGCAGCAGCACTGGGCTGTGGAAGGCCTGAGCCGTCGCCGAGGCCACCCCCTTGTGGATCAGGACGAACCAGAAGACCACGCCGAACGCGGCCACCGCCGGCCACATGATCAGCGGGTTGAACAGGAACGACAGCGGGGCGGTGAGCCGCCGCGTCCACTTGGGGTTGGTGACGAGCACCTTCCACCGGAGCGCCAGCAGCGGGTTGCGGCGAGCCGGCGCCCGGTGCTCGGATCCGGCCAGCAGGCCCTGCTGGGCCAGTTTCTGGGCCAGGCGAGCGACGTGCTCGTCGTCGACCCGCCGGCCGATCTGCTGGCCGAGCGCCTCGGCCAGCTGGTGGGTGTCGCGCTCTCCGTCCAGGCACTCGAGCAGTCCGTACATGATCTGTCCCATCTGGACGATCTGTCCGTCCGGGCGCCTGACCAGAGAGGCCCCGTCCCGGTAGCCGCAGCCGTGCACGCAGCCGAGGAGTTCGATCCCCTCGGCTCGTGCCAGCGGTCCAGACGGCGCCGCCTCGACCCGCGGAACTTCCGTGGTCGAGGCGGGCGGTTCTGCTGTAGCGGTCATCAGTGCCCGCGTGTGTCAGGGAGCTGCGCCTATTGCTGTGAGACGCCCGCGTCCTGGTTGGCGGTCGCGTCAGCCGTGGCGTCGATGCCCTGCTGGATGTCGACCTGCTGCGGCGCAACCGCCTCAGCAGTCGAATCCGGCGAGCCGACGTTGGCACCGACGGCCGCGTCAACCGGCGCGGCGACGTTGCCGTTGGCGGCCACCGCACCGTCGATCGGGGCGGTCAGGTTCGCGTTGCCGTCCAGGTTGACATTGGCGTCCAGGAGGCTGCCGCCGTTGACCAGCGAATCGACGCCGCCCGACGTGGTGCCTGCCGGGGCGGTGGTGCCGCCGGTGTCGGTGCCGGTCGGGGTCCCGGTGGTGCCGGTCTCTGTCCCGGTCGTCCCGGTCGTGCCGGTGCCGCTGTTCTGGTCCAGCTGGGCATGCTGCGGAGCATCCGCAGTGGCGCTGCCCTGGACACCCTGCTCGATCGAGCCCGTCTGCGCGGCCTCGCCGACAGAGGTGGAGTCCGCGCTGAGCACGTTGGCGCTGGCGGCCGCCTCGATCGGGGCGGCCACGTTCAGATTCGCGGCGGCGGCCAGATCGACCGGTGCGGCCAGGTCCAGGCCAAGATCGACATTGGCGTTGACATCGAGGAGCGACAACACTTCCTTGTTCGGAAGCGATACGGCGCCTTCAGCCTCGACTTCTTCCATGGACAAGCGTTCATCGGCCACGAGTGAGCCTCCTTGAATTCGGTGTTCCCGCCCCGGACTTCCCGGGGATACCACCGCTCAAACGACCCTTGGGCATCGCGCTGACAATCCGCGACCGGCTATACGGCGGGTGGGAGTCGAACCCACACGTCCCGAAGGACAGCGGCTTTTGAGGCCGCCACGTCTACCATTCCGTCACCGCCGCAGGCCCGGCCAGTCTAGTCGCCGGTACCGCCGGCTATCAGCGCCTCCAGCTCGTCGATCACCCGCGGCGCGGCGACCAGCAGGCCATCGGGCAGGGCGATCCCCGAGCCGTCGTCGGCCACCGCCTGGAGCCGGCGGACGGCCAGGCCGGCGCGCCGGCAGAGGAGCTCGCCCGCGGCGATGTCCCACAGGCGCACGCCCCGCTCGTAATAGGCGTCCACCCGGCCGCAGGCGCACCAGCAGAGATCGAGCGCGGCCGCTCCGGCGCGCCGGATGTCTCGCACCCTGGGCAGCAGCCGGCCCGCCACGCGCGCCTGGGCGGCACGCAACTCAGGGTCGTAGGCGAAACCGGTGGCCACGAGCGTCTGGGACAGCGGTCCGTCCCGCTGAGCGTCGATCCCGACACCATCCAGCAGCGCAAGGCCGCTCCGGGTGGCGGTGAAGCACTCACCCCGCACGGGATCGAGCACCACCCCCACCACCATCCCGCGCTCGTCCTCGCAGGCCACGCTGACCCCGAACTGCGGGATCCCGTAGAGGAAGTTGACCGTGCCGTCGAGCGGATCGACGACCCACCGCAGCGTGTCCGCGGAGCCCTGGGCGACGTCGTCCGAGCGAGTCTCGCCCCCCTCCTCCCCCAGCACCGTGTCACCCGGGCGCTCCTGGGCCAGCACCGCACGGATCGCCCGCTCGGCGGCCAGGTCGGCCGCCGACACCGGATCGGTCGGCGTGCTCTTGGTCTGCACCCCCACAGCCTCCCGCCCGAAACGCTCCATCAGCTCGTCCCCGGCGGCGCGGGCGGCCCGCTCGGCCACGCTCAGCAGCTGGTCCTCGGGCGCCACTTATCCCATCTTGCCATCATGGCCCGCTCATGACTGCCGCCGCGGAGATCGCCGCCTCCCTCTCGGCAACAGGCGATCGGGGCGTGGGCACCGACGCCGAACGGCGAGCGGCGGCGTGGCTGGCCGACGAGATCGCTCGACCCGGCAAGCGCGAGGCACAGCTCGAGACCTTCTGGAGCCGGCCCAACTGGGCCATGGCCCAGACCTGGCATGTGGGACTGGGTCTGGCCGGCAGCCTCGTGTCGGTGAGCAGCCCGGCGGTCGGGGCGGCGCTGCTGGGCCTGGCGCTGCTGTCGGTGCTGGCCGACGCCACGCTCGGGATCTCGCCCGGGCGGAGGCTCACCCCGGAGCACGCCAGCCAGAACGTCGTCAGCCTGGCTCCCCCGCGCCGAGACGGGGGCTCCCCACCGGTCCGCCTGATCATCACCGCCAACCTCGACGCCGGACGGCAGGCGCTCGCCTACCGCACCGGGCTGCGCCGGCCGTTCGCCCGCTTACGCACGAGCACAGTGCGCCGCGCCCCGGGCTGGGCCGGCTGGCTGGCGATCGCCCTGGCGCTGACGCTGGCCACCGCGCTGGTCCGCGCCGGCGGCAGCCACGCCGCCTGGATCAAGGTGCTGCAGCTGATTCCCACGGCCGGCCTGGTGATTGCCCTGGCGCTGCTTTTGGAGATGGCCGGGGCGGGCTGGTCTCCAGCGGCCAACGACAACGCTTCGGGCACGGGCGTCGCCATTGCCCTGACCCGCGCGCTGGATGCGGCCCCGCCCGCCCACGCAGCGGTCGACCTCGTGTTGAGCGGGGCGGGCGATGGCCAGGACCTCGGACTCAGGCGATACCTGCGCAGCCACCGAGAGCATCGCGCGGACAACACGGTCATCCTCGGCCTGGGCCCGGCGGGAGAGGGCCGGCCAGCCTGGCTGCGGAGCGACGGACCGCTGATCCCGCTCGCTCATTCGCGCACGCTCCGCCGGCTGGCGGCGGAGGTCGCCGCCCGGGAACCGGAGCTGGAGCTCCACGAGCTGCGTGGACGAGGCAGCTCACCGGGGCTGTCGGCGCGACAGCTGGGGCTCCCGTCAGTGGCGCTCACCGCCCGCTCGGCCGACGGGCTGGTGCCCCGCTCGCACCAGTCCGGTGACACCGCCGAGCACCTGAACGACGCCGTCATCGAGCAGATGCTGCTGGCCGGCCTGGCGCTGGCCGACGCGATCGACGCCTACCTGGGTGAGGGCTCAGACCGGAGTGATCGGGTTGTGCTTCTCCGGCCACTGACGCTGCTTGCCCTCGGCGTGGGCGAAGCGGCGGATGAGATCCCCGCGCAGCTCCTCGGGTGCGACCACGGCGTCGATGATCAGCTCGGAGGCCAGGTGCAGGATGTCGATGTCGCGCCCGTATTCGGCGCGCAGCTCCTCGGTCCGCGCCGCCCGCTCGTCTTCGTCCTCGATCGCCTGGAGCTGGTTGTAGTAGACCGCGTTGATCGCCGCCTGCGGCCCCATCACGGCGATCGAGGCGGTGGGGAGCGCCACGCAGCAGTCGGGGTCGAACGCGGGGCCGGCCATCGCGTACAGGCCGGCGCCATAGGCCTTGCGCACGACCACGGAGATCTTCGGCACGGTCGCCTCGGACACAGCGCTGATCATCTTGGCGCCGTGGCGGATGATCCCCTCGCTTCTCCACCTGGGTGCCGATCATGAAGCCGGGCACGTCGGCCAGGAACAGCAGCGGGATGTTGAACGCGTTGCAGGTCTGGATGAAACGGGCGGCCTTGTCGGAGGAGTCGACGAACAGGACCCCGCCCTTGACCTTGGGCTGGTTGGCGACGACCCCGATCACGCGCCCGTCCAGCCGCGCGTACCCGACGATCAGCTCCTTGGCCCAGCGCGCGTGGATCTCCAGGAACGAGCCGCCGTCGACGACGCCGTCGATCAGCCGCTGCATGTCGAACGGCTTGTTCTCGTCGGCCGGGATCAGGTCGGCGATCGGCGTCTGCTCGACCGGCGCCGGCCCCGGCTTTGGGCTCGGGGGCGGCGAGTCGGCGAACGACGACGGGAAGTAGCCCGAGGTACCGGCGGGCGAAGTCGATCGCCTCCTCGTCGATCTGACCAGCACGTGGCCGCAGCCGCTCTTGGCGGTGTGCATGCGCGCGCCACCCATCTCCTCGAGGCTGACCCGCTCACCGATCACCATCTCGGCCATGCGGGGGGACCCGAGATACATCGATGCGTTGCCGTCGCGCATCACGACGATGTCGCAGAAGGCCGGGATGTAGGCGCCGCCGGCGGCGCTCGGGCCGAACAGCAGGCAGACCTGCGGAACCACGCCGGACAGCCGCACCTGGTTGAAGAAGATCCGCCCGGCGTGGCGGCGGCCGGGGAACATCTGGACCTGCTGGTTGATGCGCGCACCGGCCGAATCGACCAGATACACGAGCGGGCAGCGCAGCGACAGCGCGCGCTCCTGGATGCGGAGGATCTTCTCGACCGTCCGCGGCGCCCACGAGCCGGCCTTGACGGTCGGGTCGTTGGCCATCACCGCCACCGGGCGGCCCGTCCAGCATGCCGATCCCGGTCACCACCCCTTCGGCGCCGAGACCGTCCTGCTCGGAGCCGGCCAGGAGACCCTCCTCGGCAAACGAGCCAGGGTCGAGCAGCAGGGCGACCCGCTCGCGGACCGGGAGCTTGCCCTGCTCGCGCGGCCTTCTCGCGATGGTGCGCCGGCCCGCCGGCCATTGACCGGCGGGTGGCCTCGTCGAGGTCATGCGGAGGCTGCTCGGCCATCAGTGCCAGTCCACCGGTCCGGCCGTGAGCACGTGGCTGCCGAGCGGCCGCCCCAGCGCTTCCTGTGCTGCGCGTGAGGCGTCGAGCAGCCGCGCCAGGTCGATCCCGGTGGCGACCCCCATCTCCTCCAGCATCGAGACGAGATCCTCCGTGGCGATGTTGCCGGTGGCGCCGGCCGGCACCGGGCACCCGCCGAGCTCGCCGAAGCTCGACTCGAAGCTGTCCACCCCAGCCTCCAGCGCGGCCAGCACGTTGGCCAGACCCTGGCCACGCGTGTTGTGGAAATGCGCGGTCAGCTCGACACCCGGCAGCTCGGCCCGCGCGCGGGCGAAGAAGTCACGCACCTGGAGCGGATTGGCCATCCCGGTGGTGTCCCCGAACCCGACCTCCTCGGCGCCCGCCTCGGCCAGCGGCGGGCCACCGCCAGCACCCGCTCGACCGGGACATGACCCTCGTAGGGACAGCCGAAGGAGGTCGAGATCACCCCCTCGCAGCGCAGGTCTTCGCCGCGGGCCCGCTGAAACACCCGCGCCCAGCCCGGCCAGCGACTCCTCCACAGAGCGTCCGACGTTCTTCTGGTTGTGGGTTTCGGACGCGGACAGGAAACCGTTGATCTCGTGGAAGCGCCCGCGCAGTGGGAGCGCGCGCTCCAGGCCCCGCTCGTTGGGGACCAGAACGCTCACCGAGACCTCGGCCGGCAGCCGCACCGCCTCCAGCACCTGGCGGCGTCGGCCAGCTGCGGGATCACGTCGGGCCGCACGAAGCTCGTGACCTCCACGCGGCGCAACCCGGTGTCCCCCAGGAGCTCGATCAACCTGACCTTGACGTCGGTGGGGAGCGTCTCGGGTTCGGTCTGGAAGCCGTCCCGCGGGCCGACCTCGCGGATCCGGACGTGCTGGGGGAACTCGCTCACGGAGCAAAACATAGACTGGAGCGGAATGAGCGAGCGCGTGGTGGTGCTGGCCGGCGGCACGGGGGGCGCCAAGTTGGCCCGAGGGATGGCAGATGTGGTCGCCGCCGAGGATCTGTCGGTGGTGGGCAACACCGGGGACGACATCGAGATCTACGGGGCCTACGTCTCGCCCGACCCCGATCTGATCACGTTCTGGCTGGCCGACCAGATCGACAAGCGCGGCTGGGGCCTCGACGGTGACACGTTCGCGGTGATGGACGGCCTGCGGGCGCTGGGCGACGAGATCTGGTTCAACCTGGGCGACCGGGACTGGCATCGGGCTCAAGCGCGCCGAGGCGCTGCGCCGCGGACGGCGCCTGACCGAGGCCCAGGAGAGCTGGTCCAGACTCTGGGTGCCCGCGGCCGGGTGCTGCCGATGAGCGACACGCCCGTTCGGACCTGGGTGATGGCCCGGATCGCTGGTGGACGCTGCAGGAGTACCTGATCCGGGGCCGAGGGAGGACGGCGGCGGCCGGAGGTCCAGGACGTGCAGTTCCGGGGCGCCGGTCACGCCACGACCACGCCCGAGATCCTCGCCGCCATCGCCGGCGCCGACGCGGTCATCATCGGCCCATCCAATCCGATCATCTCGATCGGACCGATGCTCGCCGTGGGCGACCTCCACCAGGCCCTGCGGGAGACCGCCGCTCCGGTCGTCGCCGTGAGTCCGCTGGTCGAGGGCGAGGTGGTCAAGGGACCGACGGCCGGCTTCCTGCGCTGGCGCGGGGTGGACTCCTCGGTGGAGGGGGTGGCCGCCGTGTACGAAGGGGTGATCGACGGCCTGGTCGCCGATCAGCGGGTGGAGCGGGCTGCCCGTGCTGGAGACCGACGTGATGATGAAGGGCGCGGAGGGCAGGCGCCGGCTGGCTGCGGAGAGCCTCAGCTTTGCCCTGGGACTGGGCGGACGCTCCGCCGCTCGTGAGCGCTGAGCCACCGAGTCAGTAGCGTTCCAGCCCCGATGAACACCCTGGCCGTCCTGCCGATCAAGAGCTTCAACGATGCCAAGCAGCGGCTGGCGGACGAGCTGCACCCGGCCCCCGTCGGGCTCTGGCCGAAGCGATGTTCTCGGACGTGGTCACCGCCCTGCGCCGTTCGCAGGCCGTGACGCAGGATGCTGGTCGTCAGCTCGGACCACACGGCCCAGCGGATCGCGGGTGGGCACGGGGGCGACGTGCTGGAGGATGCCGGCACGGGGCACAGCGACGCCGCCACGCTGGGGATCGGTACGCGCTCGAGCATGGTTACGGACGGGTGCTGCTGGTGCCTGGGGACTGCCCGCTGCTCGACCCGGCCGAGCTCGATCGGCTGATGGAGCATCCGGCGTCGGGACGCACCGCGCTCGTCGTCCCGGACCGGCACGGCACCGGCACCAACGCGTTGCTGCTGACCCCGCCCGGCTCGCTCACCCCCTCCTTCGGTCCGGACAGCTGCCAGCGCCATCAGCAGCTGGCTGGGGAGCAGGACACCACCGCGGAGGTGGTGGAGGTGCCGGGCCTGGCGCTCGACATCGACACGCCCGAGGACCTGGCCGCGCTGCAGGCACGCCTGGCCTCCACGCGTGGAGGCGCAGCCCACACCCGCGGGATGCTCAGCCAGCTGATGCGCAGCCGGGCGTGATCAGCGCCTTCGCGCTCGAGGGCCTGCCCGAAGTAACCCCGGGCTATGACCTGGCCAGCGGGATCGTGTCCGCGCTGGAGCCGGAGGTGCTCCTGGCCGGGGAGGTGCTGGTGATCGCGCACAAGGTGGTCTCGAAATCCGAGGGCCGGATGCGAGCCCTCCGGGACGTCGTGCCCGGTGAGCGTGCGCAGGCGATCGCCCGCGAGCAGGCCCGGGACCCCCGGCAGGTGCAGGTGGTGCTGGACGAAGCTCGATCGGTGGTGCGGGCCGAGCAGGGGATCCTGATCACGGAGACCCGGCACGGCTACGTGTGCGCCAACTCAGGCGTGGACGCCTCGAACGTTCCGGGGGAAGACGTGCTGGTTCTGCTGCCACTGGATCCCGACGCGTCGGCGCGGACGCTGCGGGCGCGGCTGCGCGAGCTAACCGGGGTGGCGCCCGGGATCGTGATCACCGACTCGTTCGGGCGAGCGTGGCGCTCGGGTCAGTGCGATGTGGCGATCGGGTGCGCCGGAATCGAGCCCGTCGAGGATCTGCGCGGTGGCATCGACGCCGAGGGTCGGGAGCTGCACGCGACGATCATCGCGGTGGCGGACGAGCTGGCGGCAGCGGCCGACCTGTGCCGGAGCAAGGCGGGGCGCCAGCCGGTGGTGCTGATGCGCGGGGCCGCGCGGCACCTCACGGAGTCGGACGGTCCGGGAGCAGCGGCGCTGATCCGGGCGCGGGAGCAGGATCTCTTCCGCTGACGGCCGCGGCGGGTTCGGCGGGCGCTTGCGAGCCGGTCGCCGCCAGGACGGTCACCAGGACCAGCCCGGCGCCGAACAGCTGCAGCGCCGACGGGCTCTCGCTGAAGATGATCACGCCCAGCACCATCGCCCCTACCGGCTGGATCATCAGGGTCAGCGAGGTGGTGGCCGCAGGCAGGCGCGGGAGCGACACGGTGATCAGCAGCCACCCGATCACCTGCGAGGTGATCGCAAGCACCAGCAGCCAGCCGGCACCGGGCCACACCGGGATGAGGCGGACATCGCCGAGCACCAGGCCGGCCAGCACGCTGACGACGGTGGCGGTGGCGGTGGCGTCGAACAGCGGACCGGCCGGCCGGCGGAGATCGACCCCGCCGCGGCGCAGGAGCAGTAAGAAGCCGACGTAGGCGACGCCGGCGCCGAGCCCAAAGCCGGCGCCGGCGGAAGGATCCCGCCCGTAGGCCCCAGCCTCCAGCACCCCGGAGATCAACAGCACACCGACGAGCGCGATCGGGAGCGCGCCCAGCACGCGCCGCGAGGGACGCTCGCGCAGGAGCGCCCAGGCGATCAGCGGCACGAGCACGACCTGGATGTTGGCCAGCACCGTGGCCAGCCCGGCGCCGACGTCCTCGATCGAGTGGTGCCACATGATCAGGTCGGCGGCGAAGAACACGCCGCTGGCCGCGGCGATCCGGCGGTCGCGGCCGGGGCGGGGACCGAATCTGCGGTCCTCGCGCCACATCAGCAGCCCGAGGATCGGCAGCGCATAAGCGCAGCGGAACACGGCCGCCGTCGACGGCGAGGCGTGGCTCAGGCGGACGAGGATGCTGGAGAAGGCGATCGCCACCGCTCCCATCGCGGCCGTCAGCCGGGCACTGCGTGGATTCACCCGCACAGGGGGAGTCTTGCTCAGAGCCTGCCGCAAGACTTGGGTGCGCGGCTGGCGAGCGCCGGATCAAGCGAGGCAAGGACGAGGACCTGAAGGAATAGCAGCGCTATTTCGAGGGTCCGAGGACGCCGCATCGCGCAGGTCCGCCGCCGCCAGACGTGTGCACAGGTCTTGAGGCAGGCTCTAGTCGACGGGGGCGCCGACGGCGTGAAATCCACCGTCGACATGGACAATCTCGCCAGAGATCGCCCGTGACAAATCGGACAGCAGGAAACAGACAGTGGAGGCGACCGGCGCGGGATCACGAATGTCCCAGCCCAGTGGCGCCTGTTGCTCCCACAGAGAGGCAAGCCTCTCGAAGCCCGGAATCCCCTCGGCGGCGGGGGTCCCCAGCGGGCCGGCGCTGACCAGGTTGACGCGGATCCCGTGTGGCCCGAGATCTCGGGCCAGATACCGGGACACCGACTCGAGCGCCGCCTTGGCCACCCCCATCCAGTCGTAGATCGGCCAGGCGACGGAGGCGTCGAAGTCCAGGCCGACGAGGCTGGACCCCTGGGCATCAGCGGAACCAGCGCGCCGGCCAGGGCCTTGAGCGAGAACGCGCTGGTCTGAAAAGCGGCCGCGGCGCTGTCGGCCGGGGCGGACATGAACTTGCCGCCCAGCGCGTCCTGGGGGGCGAAGGCGATCGCGTGCAGGGCGCCGTCGACCGACCCCCAGCGCTCGCGCAACGTCTCGGTCAGCGCCTCCAGGTCCTCGGTCCGGTTGACGTCGAGCTCCAGGACCTCCGGCGGCGTGGGCAGCTTCTCGGCCGCCCGCTCGGTCATCCGGCGCACGCGGCCGAAGCTGGTCAGGATGATCTCGGCACCCTGAGCCTGGGCCTGCTCGGCGACGTGGTAGGCGATCGAGTTGCGGGTCAGGACCCCCGTGATGACGAGCCTCTTGCCCTCCAGCAGGCCCGAGGTCATCAGTGACCTGTCCGGCGCCCGGCACGCATGTTTCGCGGCCCCGGATGGCCGTCATGCTGCGTCCTCGAAGCCTCGCGCAGCGCTGCTGCGCTTCGGCGTCTGCGTCCTTGCCTGACGACCCCCGGACCTCGCGCCTCATGCATGCCGGACACCGGACAGATCACTCGGCGCCCTTGAGCACCAGGGAGACGTTGTGCCCGCCGAAGGCGAACGAGTTGGACACCGCGGCCGGCGGCCCGCCGTTGGCGGGGACCAGGCGACGCGTCTCGCCGGGGACGTAATCCAGATCGAGCTCGGGATCGGGCACCTCCAGGCCGAGCGTGGGCGGAATCAGCCCGGTGCTCAGCACCTGCACCGTGGCGACGGCTTCGACCGCTCCGGCGGCGCCGAGCAGGTGCCCGATCGCCGACTTGGTGGAGGAGATCGGGATCTGGTGGGCCCGCTCGTCGCCCATCGCGCGCTTGATCGCGTTGGTCTCGGCGGCGTCGTTGAGCTGTGTCGAGGTGCCGTGGGCGTTGATGTAGCTCACCCCATCGGGGTCGATGCCCGCGTCCTCCATGGCCATCGAGACGGCCCGGGCCGCGGCTGTGCCACCGGGTTCCGGCGCAGTCAGGTGGTGGGCGTCGGCGGTGGCGCCGTAGCCGGCCAGTTCGCCGAGGATCGTGGCCCCGCGGGCACGGGCGGCCTCCAGCTCCTCCAGCACGAGCAGCCCGGCCCCCTCCCCCATCACGAACCCGTCGCGGCGCAGATCGAACGGACGGGACACGCCTGACTCCGAGAGGGCCTGCAGGGCGTTGAAGCAGGCAAAGCCGAACTCCGTCAGCGTCGCCTCCGCTCCGCCGGCCACGACCGCGTCGGCGTCGCCGTACTGGATCATCCGCAGGGCCGAGCCGAGGGCGTGGGCGCCGCCGGAGCACGCCGACACGACGCCGTACATCTGACCCTGGAGACCGTGGCGCATGGACACCGCCGCGGCGCCGGCGTTCGGCATGTACATCGGGATCCCCAGCGGCGACACGCGGCCCGGGCCGCGCTGGCGCATCGCGTCATGGTTGGTCTCCACCGTGGAGATCCCGCCGATGCCGGTGGCCACAACGCAACCCACCCGCAGCGGGTCGTACGGGCTGTCCCCGTTCCAGCCCGCCTGGGCCAGAGCCTCGTCGGAGGCCACCACCGCCAGCTGCGCAAAGCGATCGAGCCGGCGGATCTCCTTGACCGACAGGTGCTCGGAGGGCTCGAAGCTGCGGCACGAACCGGCGCCGTCCTCGATCCCGACGACCCCGCGGGCCCACTCCTCGTGCAGCGGGCGCGCGCCGACACCGAGCGGGGTCACCGCGCCGATGCCTGTGATTGCCACCCTGCGTTTCATCATGTCCGGAGTCGACGCGAGCTGTCCTGGCGCGTCGTCAACGTCGTCATCAGGACGCGCGCGCGCTGATCAGCTCAACCGCGTCGCCGACCGTCTTCAGCTCCTTCATGTCCTCGCCCTTGAGGACCACTCCGTACTCGTCCTCGACGATCTGGGCCAGTTCGACCAGGTCGAGGGAGTCGATGTCCAGCTCCTCGAACGTGGCGTCGGGGGTGATCTGGCTGGCGTCGGGTCCGAAGCTGGCGAGCGCCTCCACGACTCGCTCCTGAACCTGATCCTTTGTCACTGTGGCCATTGGCTTGCTCCTTGTTGCTGTATTGCGGGGGTTTGGCGCGGGCTAGGCGGCCAGGCCGCCGTCCACGCTGAGGACGGCACCGGTCACATAGCCGGCGGCGGGGGAAATGAGAAAGCGTACGCAGGCGGCGACCTCTTCCGGAGTCCCGGCGCGCCGGGCCGGAACCGCAGCGAGCAGATCCTGGGCTACACCCGCGGTCATCTCGGTCTCGATCCAGCCCGGCGCGACCGCGTTGATCGTCACTCCGCGCCGGGCCACCTCGACCGCGGCGGTGCGGGTGAACGCGATCAGACCGGCTTTGGCGGCCGCGTAATTGGACTGTCCGGGGTTGGCCCGCAGGCCGACGACGGAGGAGACGTTGACGATGCGCCCGGTGCGGGCCCGCATCATCGTCTTGAGCGCGCGGCGGGTGAAGCGAAAGGCGGCGGTGAGATCGGTATCGATTACCGCCTGCCACTCCTCGTCGCCGAGGGTCGGCGTGAGGTCGTCCCGGGTGATCCCGGCATTGTTGACCAGGGCCAGCACCGGCCTTCCGAACTGCTCCTCCAGGGCCTTGAAGACCGCGTCGGGAGCGGCCGGATCGGTGACGTCGGCGGCGATCGTCACGGCGGTGCCGCCTGCCGCCTCGATCTCGGCCACGACTGCCTCTGCCTGTTCACGGCCGGCGCGGTAGTTGACGCCCACCGGCCACCCGTCGGCGGCGAGGCCGCGGGCGATGGCCGCACCGATTCCCGGGATCCCCCGGTGACCAGCGCACAGCCGTCTGGGCGAGCCGGGACTTCACCGTCCGGGCGAGTCGTCGTTTCAGGCACCGGGCCCACCCCAGACGAGCACGCCTCCGCCCCAGGTGAAACCGGCTCCAAAGGCCGCGAGCATCACCCGGCTGCCGGGTCGCAGCCGGCCGTCTTGCTCGGCGAAGGCCAGCGCCAGGGGGAGCGTGGCAGCCGAGGAGTTCCCGAGCATCTCGATGCAGTCGACCACGCGGTCGACGGGCAGGTGCAGGCGCTCGCCCAGGGCGCGGGTGATGCGGGCGTTGGCCTGGTGGAAGACGAACAGGTCGATGTCGTGAAAGCTCCAGCCCAGCCCGGCCAACCGCGTCGACCGTCACCTGGCTCATCCGGGCGATGGCGTGCTTGAACACCTCGGGCCCGTCCAGATAGATCTTGCGCTCCTTGTGGGTGGCGGTGATTCTGTCGCCCTGGCTGCCGTCAGACCCCAGCACGATCGGGCCGATCGAAGCCCCGCCGTCGCCGCGCCTCCCCCAGCACCACCGCTCCGGCCCCATCCGCGAACAGCGGCGCCGAGCGTTGGTCCTCATAGTCGGTGATCCGGGTGATGAAGTCGGCGCCCACCAGCAGCACTCGCTTGGCCCGGCCACTCTCGATCTGGGCGGCGCCCACCGACAGGCCGGTGAGGAATGCCGTGCAAGCCGCGCCGACGTCAAACGCTCCGGCTCGAGTGGCCCCGAGTCCGTGGGCGACGAGCGGCGCCGCGTTGGGCGTCAGCTCATCCTGGGTCATCGTGGCCACGATCACCAGATCGAGCTCGGCGGCGTCGACGCCGGCGGTCTCGAGCGCCGCGGCTCCAGCCCGGATCGCGTAGTCGGTCAGGCGCTCGTCGGGCTCCGCGCGCCGGCGCTCCCGGATGCCGGTACGAGAGATGATCCAGTCTTCCTCGATACCGAACTGCGCGGCCAGCTCGGCGCTGGTCAGCCGTCCGGGCGGAAGCTCGGCGGAACGGACAGGAGCGTGGCCTGGCGCCGCAGCGCCAGAGCCGTCGGACCAGGATGAGGTCGGCATCGTCACAGTGTCAGGCACCGACCAGCTCCACGCCTCTGACGGTGCGCTTGACCAGGCCGGTCAGCACCCGGCCGGGGCCTACCTCCACGAACCGGGACACGCCACGCTCGTGCAGAGCGAGCATCGTCTCGCGCCAGCGAACCGGCATCGTCAGCGCCTGCACCAGCTGCCGGCGCACATCCTCGAAGGGAGCGGCGGTGACCGCCGAGACGACGTGCCACGGCCGGGTCGCACCTCGACGTCCGCCAGGGCGGCGGCAAAGGCGGGCGCCGCGGCAGCCATCATCGGGGAGTGAAAGGCGCCGGTGACCGGCAGGATCATCGCGCGCAGGCCGAGCTCCTCGGCGGCTGCGGCAGCGCCCGGAAGCGCTCCGCGCTCGCCGGACAGGACGACCTGCTGGGGGGAGTTGTCGTTGGCCACGGCGAGTCCGTGGGCCTGAGCGAGCTCGCCCGCCCGGTCGGCGGCGCTGGCGCCGAGCAGCGCCACCATGCCGCCGTCACCGGCCTGCTCGCCGGCGTCCTGCATGAGCCGGCCGCGCACGGCAACGAGCCGCACGCCGTCGAGCTCGGTCAGGCAACCGGCGGCGACCAGCGCGCCCAGCTCGCCCAGCGAATGGCCGGCCAGGTACTCGCCCTGCGGGCGTCCCAGTGCCTCCCATCCGGCCAGGCTGGCGCAGAAGATCGCGGGCTGGGCGTACGCGGTGCCGTCGTCGACCCGGGCGAAGGGATCCTCGCCCACCGCCTCGGCCACCAGCTCCAAGAGGTCAGGCCGTTCCCGCGCGACCGCGTCGCGCATGTCAGGGGTTTGGCTGCCCTGTCCCGGGAAACAAGATCGCGCTGGCCATGCTTCTCAACCTACGTGGCCGACCGGCGGCAGATACGGGCGTAAGGGGGAGATCCCCCCGATCGGGGGGACGCCGGCACGGGATCAGCGGTGGAGGACGTGCACGGTCCGGCTGCGCCAGCGACCCGTGATCCCGATCCCGCTGATGGCGCGGACCCGGAACCTATAGGCGTGCCCCGCGCTCCTCGGAAGGTCAGGTGGCGCCCGCTCGTCCGGCGGCGGAGCGTGTGCCAGCGCCCGGCGTGGCCGCTGCGCTCCTGCACGGTGTAGGTCGCTCCGGGCGAGGAGGAGCGCCACTTCACGCGGAAGCGGGCGCGGCTGCCCGTCGTGTGGACCGTCCTGGGAGCGAACACCCGCACCCGCGGCGGGGCGTTGCAGCGGCGAGTGAAGACGTCGCGGGCGCCCAAACTCTGCCGAACCGGGTGAAGTTCTTGCCCTTGAGGTCTTGCATGCCGACCGGTTCGCCGTCGACCAGCACGGCGAAGTACAGCCGCCACGAATCCGGGCTCACCCGGCCGCGGCCGGTCCAGATGCCGCGCAGCCATTGCCATTCGCGTTCGGGGGAGTCGGCGTAGAGAACAGAGATCGGGTCGTCGAACGGCCACGGCTCGGAGTCGGATCCCGGCCCGCACCAGCGGCACCAGACGTTCAAGCAGTTCGTCGGACGCGCCGGCCAGCGTCAGGCGCGGCGTGCGGACTTCGACGTTCAGCGGGGGATACGTGTGGGCCACGCCCGGATGCTAGCCAGCCCGCGCGGCCGCCCGCATCTGGTTTTCCCTTCTCCAGCGCCTCCTGGTACCGGTCCCTCATCGAGCGGCCTGCCGCCGTCACAGGCGCGGCCGGGCGCTTCCGCAACCGCCGCCCGCTAGGCATAACCGGCCCGCAGGCCGGGCCGCAGTCCGAGCCGTCTTACACGCCGAGCAGGTACTGGCGCTCGCAACTGCGGGAAAGATCGGTCACCCCGGGCAGCGCGAGCAGCTGGCTGGCCGTCAGCGGCGCGGTTTCCTCCGCGGCGCCCACCGGTCGACGTACACGCCCGCCGGCAGCCAGGAATCGTCGGAGTGCAGGCGCTCGGTGACGACCAGGCGGCCCGCCCGCGGGCCGCCCACCTCATCCACGCCAGGCACCCAGAACACCCGCCCGGCCTGGCGCGAGACCAGCGGGGTGAGGTCGGTCAGCTGGCCGCGCGCGATGTAATCCCAGAGCCTCCCGTCATCAAGCGGGCGTCCCGTCAGCGGCGGGCGCTGGGCGGCTGGCTGCCGACTCGCGGCATCACCAGGGCGCCGGAAGCGACGGAGGCGTCGTCCCACGGCTCGGGCAGCCGCCCGTGCGCCGCCAGCACCGCCCGCACCTGCTGACCGGCCACCCAGCCGAGCAGCACGCCGTCGCGGAGCACCGGAACGGCGGACCCGATCAGCCGCCCGGACGCTCTCGTCGACGGGTTCGCGCGGGCGGATCTCCACCCGCGGCCAATCACGCCGGTCCCACGGCCGGATGGCGAACAGGTCGTCGCGCTCCATGATCAGGACGAAGAAACTGGCCGTCCCGGCCTCGGGCTCATCATGACCATGGACCCGTACCGGTGCTCCGCGTAGTGCCGTCGAACGGCCAGCGGGTAGCTATGGAAAAGCCGCAGGCAGGCCGCGAACACGGTCTCGCCTGACTGTGCGTAAGCCAACACAGCGCGCTCCTTAGTAGATGTGAGCGCCACATGCTGGCGG
>CAVUTV010000018.1:0-5910 GCA_963744525.1 uncultured Solirubrobacterales bacterium
GGGACGAAGGCTACCGATCGGCCCTGGCGCACAACCAAAGCCAACGGGCCCACCGCTATCTTGCGCGTCGTGCGCGTCCTCGTCACAAACTGCGTCATCCTCAACGGAGGTGACGCCAGCATTGCACTGGGCATCCTCCAGCAACTTCGGTCGGTCTACGAGGAGGATCTTGAGGTCGCCTTCGCCGACAGCCAGCCTGAGGTGGCACGCCGCTACTACCCCGAGCTGGATCTGCGCCCGGCGATCTTCCGTCGCTTCGTCGCGACGCGCGGCATCCACCGCCCCCGCCTCGGCGTGGCCCTGCGAGAGCTCAACATCGCGCGCTTCGTGGCCGCTGCGCGCTGCCCAGCGCTGCGCCGGCTGCTGCGTCCGGCCGAACGCCGGGAGCTCGAGACCTACGACTCGTTTGACGCGATCGTCTCCACCGGCGGGACGTATCTCGTCGAGACCTATCCGGTCTGGCCTCGCCTGGCGGAGCTCCGCGTGGGGTTGGCGCTGGGCAAGCCGCTGGTCATGTACACGCAGTCGCTGGGGCCGTTCAATGTCCCCTACAACCGTTTCTGGGTGCGCTTCATCGCTAGTCGCGCCCGCGCGATCTTCCTACGCGACAGCCGATCCCAGCGCCATCTCGCCGAGATCGGAGCCGACACCACTGCGTCCGCGGTGATCCCGGACGTCGCGTTCGCACTCGAAAGGCCGCCCGCGCCGACCGAGCCGCCCGAAGACAGGCCCGTTGCGGTGGTATCGGTGCGCTCGTGGTCTGACGGCGGCGCCATGGAGCGCTACGCCGGCGCGATGGCTCAGGGCATCGAGACTCTCGTTGCTCGTGGCTTTCGGGTCGTGCTCGCCTCGAGCTGCCAGGGAATCCCCGAATACATCGACGATTCCGCCGTCGCCACGAGTATCGCGGACCGGTTGACGGCCGAGACCCGCCGGTCGGTGACCGTGGACCGGGCCCAACGCCGCCCCGAGGAACTGATGTCCCTGCTCGCGCAGGCGCAGATCGCGGTGTGCACCCGGATGCACATGGCGATCCTCTCCTTGAATGTCGGCACGCCCGTGGTGGCCGTGGCCTATGAGTTCAAGAGCCGGGAGCTGTTCGAGAGGCTCGGCATGCCCGAGCGCGTCATCGACTTTGACTCGATCGACGGCGACGCGCTCACGACGGCGATCGCAGCGACCATCGAGAGGCCGGTCCTGCCGGCGGCCGTCGCCGCGATGCGCGCCGAGGCTAGGCGGACGAGGGACCTGCTGGCTGGTGTGCTGAGCTCCGCAGGAGTCTGATGCACGTCTCACCTGAGTCCGCGCTGCGCCGGCCGAGCTCCACAAGTCCGGCTTGGCCCAGCGCTTGCTCGAGCTGAGCGCCGGTCTGATGGCGCACCCACCCCAGCTGGGCGCGTTCGCTGACTGGCCTGCGGGCCTCGTCGAACTCGACGTAGGACAGTGCCACATAGCCGGCATGATCCGCGAGGCGTTCGAGGATGGGATCGGAATCGGGCAGGTATTCGATGAGCCCCAGCGCAAACGCGATGTCGGCCGGGCCCTCCGGCAGCCCCTCGCGCACATCAAGCTGGGCGGTGGACGGCTGCTGGGGGTGCAGATCGTACGAGCTGTAAGCGACGGGGTACGGGACCCGCTCAGCCAGCAGCCTTCCCACCACCTCGTTGCCCGCGCCGAGGTCCGAGACCCGCAGCGGAGATTCGGCGGATGCGGCATCCGGACCGAAGCTGATCATCAGCTCGACGGCCGCCTCCGCCCGAGGCCGCCAGCGGTCCTGGGTGGCGACGTTGTAGCGACGGGCCTCGCCGACGCTGGGGCGGCGCCAGCGGCGCACCGCGCCCTTGACCTGATCGAGCACCGGTCTCACGCGGCAGGCCGCCGAGCGCGCACGGTGTAGTTCTTGGGCATGCCGACGCCGGTCACCTTGTGGCGGCTGTCGAGCCCATCCATCACCGACGCGAGCCGTCGCGCCGACTTGCGGCCGACCCGCGCGGCGACGGAGCCCAGCGCGCCCTTGGCGCCTCCGCCATACAGCTCCGCGTCGGTGGGTAGATTGCCGGCCATCATCCGGAGCTGGTAGCCAACTGTCCCGAAATAGCCCTCGAGCCAGTCGATGGTGACGACCTCGAGGCCCGCAGCGTCACACAGGTGGCGGAGCCCGAACTGGGTGTAGCGGAAGTAGTCGTAGGGCTGCTCGTGCTCCTCGTAGAACAATGGCGTGGAGAACCACACCTCGGCGCCGGGCTTCAGCACGCGGCGCAGCTCGGCAAGGACCCTCCCCGGCTGCGGGAGGTGCTCGAGCACCTGCGTCATGACGATAAGGTCAAACCGGCACTCCTCCACCGGTAGCTCCCGCAGGTCACAGACGTAGGTGAGGCTCTGGCTGTAGTCCTTGTCGACCTGTGCGAAATCGGCGCTCTCGTAGCGGTGGCCGCTGAACCAGCCCGCGTACGGCGATTCGCCGGCGCCGGCGTCGAGGACCAGACTCCCGGGGGGACGCTGGCGGCGGCCTCGCGTACCCACTTCTCGAGGTAGTCGCGGCTGGAGCTCATCCTGAACGGTGCCATTGGCGTGCTTTCGTACTGTGGCTTTCGAGAGATCGATGCGTCCGGAGAGAGGACGGACGAGACAGCCCGAAGCTGGGCGTGTTCCTAGCGGCCAGCCGGGCCGAGCGCAGCGGTGGAAGCCGCCGTGGGGGCACCCCGAACAGGGTCGAGGATAACACCGAGGTTTCGGTCTGCCCGGCGCGGCGCTGGCGCGCGCCCGCCGGCCGTCGGCCGTCGGCCGTCGGCCGTCGGCCGTCGGCCGTCGGCCGTTCACCGTTCGCCTACGGAGCGAAGAACGGGGTCGACACGTAGCGCTCCCCCGAGTCAGGGAGGATCGTGGCGATCCGGGCGCCCCGCGACTCTCGGCGGGCTGCGATCTGGCAAGCCGCCCACACCGCCGCTCCGCAAGAGATGCCGGCCAGCACCCCCTCTTGGCGCGCGAGCGTCCGTGCCATCTCGATCGCGTCATCGTCGTCAACCACGATCACCTCGTCGAGCAGATCGCGGTTGAGCACCGTAGGCACGAAGCCCGCACCGATGCCCTGGATCTTGTGGGGGCCGGGAGCGCCCCCAGAGAGAACCGCGGAATTGCGCGGCTCGACGGCGACGATGCGGCAGTTCGGGTTGCGCTCCTTGAGCACCTCCCCCGCGCCAGTGATCGTGCCGCCCGTCCCAACGCCGGCCACGAAGACATCGACGCGACCGTCAAGCGCATCCCATAGCTCGGGGCCGGTGGTACGACGATGAATTTCGGGGTTCGCAGGGTTGGAGAACTGGTCGGGCAGGAACACGTCGTGGCGTGCCGCCAGCATTTGCGCGGCCTCGACGGCTTCCGTCATACCCCCTAGCGACTCGACCATCTCCACGGTGGCGCCATAGATGCGGAGCAGGGCCTCCCGCTCCCGGCTCATGCCCTGTGGCAGGGTGAGAATGAGGTCGTATCCCTTCGCCGCGCACACGAACGCCAGCGCGATCCCGGTGTTCCCGCTGGTCGCCTCGACGATCGTGGTCCTGCCGGGTTCGATGCGGCCCTCGCTCTCGGCCGCCTCGATCATCGCCACGCCGATGCGGTCCTTGACGCTGCCTCCGGGGTTAAACGCCTCGATCTTGGCGAACAACTGGACGTCGGTGCCGACATTCAGCCGCGTCAGCTCGAGGATTGGCGTACGACCTACCAGATCCGTGATGTTCGTTGGGACCCTGGGCATGGTGGGAGCCTAGACAAACCACGGATCCGCCCGTGGTCCGGCTGGCCTTAGGGGGTGGTGCCGGTGAGCTGCGTCTGGATGGCCTGGAGGTGGCTCCAGGGGAACTTCGCCATGTAAGGCCCCACACCCTGGGTGCCGAACAGCGGCGACCACGGGTTGGATCCGGTAGACGTCGGGTCCTGGGCATATAACGAGACGGAGCCCGACTGATCGCGGATGACGATGCCGTAGGTCTGTGCCGCCTGGGCCAGCAGAC
Organism: uncultured Solirubrobacterales bacterium; assembly: GCA_963744525.1. Classification (GTDB taxonomy): domain Bacteria; phylum Actinomycetota; class Thermoleophilia; order Solirubrobacterales; family Solirubrobacteraceae; genus Palsa-465. The sequence goes on from CAVUTV010000018.1 coordinate 4,011, forward strand.
GAATGATGAACGGCAGCTTCAGGCTCGCGATGTTCACGGTCGGATCCAGCCTGAACATGGTCCCTTCCGGAATCGCGACGCCTCCCGCGTACCCGCCGTCGGTGCGCTGAGCGGGCCACGCGAACACCCCGTGCTCGGCCTGGGGGATCGCCATGGCGAGAGCGTGGTCAATGTAGCCACGGTCGAGGTCCGCAAGCGTGACGAGGCCGCCCAAGAGCGGCAGGCCCGTCGCCGTGGCGCCCCAGTTGGTGCTCTGGCCGACGTGGTCGAAGTAGCCCGGGTTGGTCGAGACGTTGTCCATCTCGCCGCCCCACCTCGCGCTCCAAGTTCCCGACGCGGACTGGCTCAGCTGCCAGAAGTCCCACAGCTTGTCGGTCGACGGCTGCCACACGGTGAGGCTGCCGTCGCCTCCGGCCGCCGGCCTGGCGCCCGTCGGGATGGGCACGGCATTGAACTCCTGCTGCAGGTCCGGGCCCCACGAGGTCAGGTGCACGCCCACCGTCGGCTGGTCGGCCGGAACGACATACGCCGGAACGCTGTATCTGGTGGTGTTCAACCACGCGCCGTAGGTGGCTTCCTGGCTCACCAGATCATCGACCAACGTCTGAGAGTTGGGTGCGATAGAAGACGCAGCCGCCACCGGGACGTTCCAGAAGCTCGTTGGCGAGAACGGATTGGCCGGGACGTTGGTCGCCTGCGCCGCTGTGACACCCGGCGTGGTCTGAGTGGCAACAGTGCCAGTGCCACTCGTCACAACTGTACCTGACACCGCTCCGGTCGCGCCCGCCGGCGGAATCGGCGGTGCCGTACCCGTCGAGGTCGCCGTGGGGGCCGCCGTCGGCAGCGCGGCCGCTGTGGTCGTCGTGGTGCCCGGAGGCGTGACGGCGGCGGAGGCGGTCGGGGTCATCGTCGTCCGAGTCGGGGCCGTCGTGGCCGGACCGGCGGGCCTGCTGACCGGGGCCGCGTTGGTCGAGGATGGGCCCGGCGGCGCCGGCACGGCAACCACGCCGCTCCCCGAGGGGTGGGCGTCGCTTCCGATCGAGATGGTCGACACCGCCGGGATGGACGCCCCGACCCTCGCCCTGCGTCCGCCGTTGAGCAGCAACGACGCCTGCTGCCGTGAGCGATCCACGAGGATCTGGACGAGCTGGGGGCGGCTGCTGAGCGCGATCCGTCCTTGAGTGCGCGCACGCCCGCCCACCGTCCGGGCCAGCGCGACCGACCGCGCTGTCGAAGCGACGACGGACAGGCCGGCCGGTTCGACGACGAGCAGAGATGCGCCAGGCGCGAGGTGCCCGGACTGCACGCAGAACGCCACCAGCGCCTGGCCCGGGCTGACTCTCGGCTCCGCCGACCGGCCAGCCGCGACCCCGGGACTGTGGATGCTGATTGTCCCCCTATCGGTGACGACCACCACTGAGCCGGTCACGCGAGCCTCGCGACCTCGCGCGCTGGAGAGAAATGGCGCGGTGACGTGACCAACGTTGCACGACTTGCCAGATGCGGCGAGTGCGGACGGTGCTCCGAGAAGAAACGTGGCGCCGAAAGAAAAGGTGAGCGTGAGTGTGATGAACCGCACAGCGAACCTGGAAAGCGAGTGCATGACCGACTGTGCCCTAACCGGCGATGGTGCTAACGGCACGACACCGTTTAGTTCGGCTTTGCTTCACCTTCGGGCGACGAGTCCCCATGGCGCTTGGACGCCTGTCCCACACGGGTCGCGGACGGATGTACGAGTCGGCCGGGCCCCAGCCAGCTCACGCCGGTCGAGCGGTCCTCAGATCACTCACTACGCGTAGCTTTGTGCAGGTCTCGCATCTGCCTGAGTCCGCTGTGGGCCAGGCGGGGCCGCGGGCAGCGATCCTCCAGCCCGCGGGAGCCTCTGGCCCAGATGACCTAG
>CAVUTV010000019.1:0-210813 GCA_963744525.1 uncultured Solirubrobacterales bacterium
ACCGGGCGTCTGAACACGGACGGGTCGGTGGACCTGGGCTTCAACCCGGGAGCGAACAACAACGTGCTCGCCCTGGTGGTGCAGCCGGACGGGAAGATATCTCGCCGGCGGCAGCTTCACCATGCTGGGCGGTGGCGGAAACGGGACGGCGACGCGCAATTCCATCGGGCGGATCAACACCGACGGATCGCTCAGATCACGGGCTTCAACCCAGGCGCGACAGGTGCGAACAGTGGCGTCCTACGCCGTGGCGATACAGGCGGACGGAAGATCCTGGTCGGCGGCCTCTTCGCCGGTCTGGGCGGCGGACCGGGTCGACGGCACGCAACAACATCGGCCGGCTTATACGCCGATGGCTGCGTTGACGCTGATTTCGACCCGGCGCGACCGGGGATACGTCATCGCCGTGGCGGTGCAGGCGGACGGGAAGATCCTGGTCGGCGGTGCGTTCACGGCCTGCGGCGGCGGGACGACGACGAACGGCATCGGGCGGCTCAACGCCGACGGCTCGCTCGACGCCACCTTCAATCCGGGCGCGGACAACCAGGTCAACGCCCTCACGGTGCAGCCGGACGGGAAGATCCTGGTCGGCGGCATTCCTTCTCGACGCTGGGCGGCGGTGGGATCGGCACCACGCCGCGCAACGCGATCGGCCGGCTCAATGCCGACGGCTCGATCGATGCCGGGTTCGATCCCGGTGCGAACGGCCCGTGTCAAAGCTCTAGCCTGCAGGCGGACGGGAAGATCCTGGTCGGCGGCACCTTCACGACGCTGGGCGGCGGGGGATCCGGCACGACGTGCGCGCAACCACCTCGGGCGGCTCAACGCCGACGGCTCGCTCGATGCCAGCTTCAATCCGGGCGCGAACGGCACGGTCTAGGCCGTGGCGGTGCAACCGGATGGGAAGATCCTGGTCGGCGGCGCGTTCACGTCGCTGGGCGGCGGCGGGACCGGCACGACGCACGCGCAACTCGATCGGTCGGCTCAACGCCGACGGCTCGCTCGACACCAGCTTCAATCCGGGCGCGAACGGCACGGTCAACGCGCTGACGGTGCAGCCGGACGGGTCGATCCTGGTCGGCGGCACACTTCACGGCGCTGGGCGGCGGCGGAACGGGCACGACGCCGCGCAACTCCATCGGCCGGCTCAACGCCGACGGCTCGCTCGACGCCAGCTTCAATCCGGGCGCGAACGGCGAAGTCTACACGCATCGCTGTGCAGACGAATGGCACGATCCTGATTGGTGGCAGTTTCAACAGCTGGGGGCGGGGCGGTCGGCAATCTCGGGCGGCTCAACGCCGACGGCTCGCTCGATCCCAGCTTCAACCCGGGCGCGAGCTACATCGTCTACGCTCTCGCGGTGCAGGCGGACGGAAAGGTCTTGGTAGGCGGCGGCTTCACCGGGTTCAACAGTGGGGACGGCACGATAGCGCGCAATTTCATCGCACGACTCACCAATACCGGAGCGGCAGTGCAGCACCCAGCGTGACAGGCGGTGGCGGCGTCGTGACCTGGTCTCGCAACGGCGCCGGGCCCTGAAGTCTGGAGTACCACATTTGAATCGTCGACCGACGCCTCGACGTATACGTCCCTCGGGAGCGGAATTCGCGTCGCGGGCGGATGGCAGTTCAGCGGCCAGACCTGGCGACCAGCAGAACCTGTTCATCCGCGCGCGCGGCTACTACACGACGGGCCAGAGACGATGGATCCGGTTCGGTCGTCGAATCGATTCTGAATGCGTATATTCGGGGGCCGAACACGTGCCCGACGATCACGTTATCACGCGATCCTGCATAGCGGCGTGACAGGAGTCTCCTACAGCGAGACGATCACGCAGAGCGGAGGTGGCGTCGCCACGACGGCATTCGCCATCACAAGCGGTGCACTCCCGCGGGGCTAATCTCTGGCTCACCGGTTTGTGACCGGCACGACGAGCCAGGCGGGCGCGTTCAATTCACGATCGCGGCGACCGATGGAACGGCTGCAACGGAAGCGCGGCGTACACGCTGATCGTCCGCCCAGACGGGCCGACGGTCACAACGCAGCCGCAGAGCCAGACCATCGTGGCGGTCAGGCCGCGACGGTGGGCGTCGCGGCGACGGGGACCGGCGACACTGACCTATCAGTGGTACCAGGGGGTGAGCAGAGCCACGCGAACCCGATCGGCGGGGCGACGACGAGTAGCTATACAACACCAGCGCTGACAGCCACGACGAGTTACTGGGTACGCGTAACGAGTCCTTACGGCGCGGTGACTCCGCCACCGCCACGATCACGACGTCTCGGCCATGCAGGCGCGGATGATGACGCCGCTTGTCGAGGTCGACACTGACGGCGGCGACCGTGTTCTTCCAGTGGACCAGCGGGTTCGGGGTGACCGACTACACGCTGTCCGGTGGGGACAACCGGTCGGCGGCGCTGGACCTGTTCAACCGTGACGAAGGGACAAGCCTGAGCGCGTTCGCGACGGGCTTGCCGACCGCAGGCAAGCCAGTGTACGTGCGGCTATGGTCGGAAATTGCCGGTGCGTGGCTCTTCAACGACTATGGATATATCGAAAGGGATTCGCCGCTGCGCCGCGGCGTCCCGGGTGATTTCGACGGCGACGGCAAGACCGATCCCGCCGTGTACTTTCCGTCCACGCGCCAGTGGTGGACCTGGTACTCGAGCACCGACTACACGACCAACAGCGGCGGCGTGTCGTGGGGCGGCAGCGGCGCCATCCCGGTGCCCGGCGATTACGACGGCGACGGCAAGGTCGATCCGGCCGTGTACTACCCGTCCACGGGCCAGTGGTGGATTCTGTACTCGAGCACCAACTACACGACCAACAGCGGCGGGGTGTCGTGGGGCGGCGGCGGCGCCATCCCGGTGCCGGGCGACTACGACGGCGACGGCAAGACCGATCCGGCCGTGTACTTCCCGTCCACGGGCCAGTGGTGGATTCTGTACTCGAGCACCAACTACACGACCAACAGCGGCGGGGTGTCGTGGGGCGGCGGCGGCGCCATCCCGGTGCCCGGCGATTACGACGGCGACGGCAAGACCGATCCGGCCGTGTACTTCCCGTCCACGGGCCAGTGGTGGATTCTGTACTCGAGCACCAACTACACGACCAACAGCGGCGGGGTGTCGTGGGGCGGCGGCGGCGCCATCCCGGTGCCCGGCGACTACGACGGCGACGGCAAGACCGATCCGGCCCTGTACTTCCCGTCCACGGGCCAGTGGTGGATTCTGTACTCGAGCACCGACTACACGACCAACAGCGGCGGGGTGTCGTGGGGCGCCGGCGGCGCCATCCCGGTGCCGGGCGACTACGACGGCGACGGCAAGACCGATCCGGCCGTGTATTATCCGTCCACGGGCCAGTGGTGGATTCTGTACTCGAGCACCGGCTACACGACCAATAACGGTGGGGTGTCGTGGGGCGGCGGCATCGCCATCCCGATCCCTTCAGCGGCGACCACAAACTGATGGACACCGACAAGTGCGGCCATTGCCGGGTTGGCGATGGTGAATCCGCATCATCTTTAAAGCACAGAGCGCCAGCTTCATGACCGCGGTATGCCGGCTCCAGGAGCACAATCGCGGTCGGTCCGACAGTGACGGACGCCCGGATCGGGACCCGCAGGAGATCGAGGCATGGACCCACCGGCAACCTCCGGTTGATTGCGCGCGACGTGACGGGCCGAATGTTTCAGGAGCGACGCTGGCTCGCCGCCGACGGGAGTCCACTTCAGTCGCGATTGACGCGGACCGAGATCGCTGACCGCGATTCACACGGTCGCGCATAGCGATCCGGATCAACGCGTCTGTGAGTTACGGCTCTACAGGGCCACGGCGACCGTGACGCTGCCAACGGCCGGGCGGTCTCCCAACACCTGACCCACGCCTGGCGTTGAATCTTTGATGAAACGGTCGGATCCGCGACGCGGAGTCGACGTGTTCACGGTGACCGACATCGACCCGTCGGAACCGACTTCAAACTCTTCGCATTGCCGAAAGACGCAAGGATTACTGACCATCGCGCGTCTGCCGTCCGTTGTCAAGACTGACTGGGATTGACTCAAAAGCTGGTCGTCTTTCGTTTCGCGCGTGGCGAGCAGCCCGATCAGTGTCAGCACCGCCGCCGCGGAGAGGTAGTAGCCGACGTGCTCCAACCCGTAGGTCCTGGCAAGGTAGATGGCGACATGTGGCGACATATGGCGCCAGCGAGGCGCCGAAGATGCCGGCGAAGTTGAACGTCACCGAGCTGCCGGTGTAACGCACCGACGTCGGAAACAGCTCGGACAGCACCGTTCCGAGCGGGCCATAGGTCAGGCCCATCAACGACAGGCCGGCCATGGCCGAAGCCACAGCGCGCGAGCCGCAGCGGCGCGGCCACGCCGATGGTGGCGGAGGTAGGCAGGGCACCAATGGCGACGGTCGAGATCCCCATGATGAGCAACGCCGCGAGGCCAAATGTCGTCTTGCGGCCGATGCGGTCGCCGAAAGGCATGAGGAATCCGTAGCCTCACATTCTCCAGCCGCGAGCCCCGAGCCCCGACCCTCGCGCCTTGATCGCCTGAGAATGCCAGACGTGAATTGGCTGCTCGTCCCTGTTGCGGCTGCGCTGCTGGCGAGCGCCTGCGGGGCGCCGCCAGCCAAGCCCGTCCCGAAGGAAATCGTGATCTGGAAGAATCTCGGCGCGTGGTCCGGCCGTGGGAACGCTCAGACGGAATCGTTCCTCGGGTTGACAGGCGCGCTGCGGATGCACTGGCAGACGAAAAATGAGACCCCGGGCGGGACAGGAACGTTCCGGCTGATCCTGCAGAGCGCGGTCAGCGGCCGCGCCCTGCAGGAGACAGTCGACGAAAAAGGCCTTGGGGAAGGCACGGCCTACGTTGCTGAGGATCCGCGCGTGTTCTACATGTCGGTCGAATCGGCGAACCTCGACTGGTCGTTCACCGTCGAGGAGGCCCTCTTCGGCAGCGAGAACGAGCATCCCGGGTCCCACTAGGAGCGTGTCCGGATTACTGAGACCCGCTCCTGGCGTTGTAGGTCTTGCTGAAGCGATTCCTCGCATTGGTCACGGTGAAGGTGCCGTCGGGCTGCGCCGACACCTTGATCCAGAAGGCCGGACCGTTGTGGGCCGGGGGCGGCGGCGCGCCGGGTCCGGGCGGCGGGGCGGCGATCGGGGCGACCGGCATCGCGGTCGACGGCTCGTCGAGCAGGTTGGCGATGAACATTCCCGGCACGGTGTATTCCTGGCCGCTCAGCAGGGAGAAATGGATCTGCCAGACATCCTCGAGACCGGGAGAGAGATGCAGCGTCTTCATCCCTCCGGGTTGGCCGCCTTTGCGAGTGCCGTCGTTCATGATGGCGACGCGCGGACGCAGCGCATGCACCAGCGAGTCCGAATTCGAGATGTCTGGCCGTGATGCAGACCCAGCAGGACATCGACGGTGCCGATGCGGTTGTTCGGGCACATCAGCTCGAACTCCTTGTTCCAGGTGAGATCGCCGAGATGCGCCACCCGGAATTTTCCGAACGTCACTAGGTTGCCGACCGACATGGGGGTCCTCGGCATGGTGTCGCCGCGGCTTGAAACCCGCGCAGTAGGATTCGCCGCGCCGCCGCCGGGCAGCGCCGTCTTGATCACTCGCCCGCCGACGCCACGATGCGCACATCCAGCCCGGCGACAGGAATCCTGTCGCCAGGTTTCGCGACCGAGTGCTTCGCCTTGCCGTAGAGCGCGGGATACGTCTTCGCAAGAATTCGTCGAAGGCCGGAGCGGGCTGGACGTTGGGGCCGTGGTCGATGAATTCGCCGGATCGGGATGCGCGTGGCCAACTCCGCCATGCCGCCGAAGTGATCGCCATGCCAGTGGGTGGTGATCAGATGGTCGATCTGGGTGAGGCCGGCATCCTTGGCGGCCGCCATGATGCGCTCGGCGTCGCGGACCGCGCCGCGGGGCCGACATTTCCCGTATCGATCAGCAACGATTCGCCGGAGGGCGGAACGAACAGCGTCGCGTTGCCGCCTTCAACGTCGACGACGTAGATGTCGAGCGTCGTCCGGGTCTGCGCGGCGGCGGATCCGGTCCCGCCGCCTGGATGAGCAGCGCCGCCAAGCCAGCCGCCGCGACGAGCCACGAAGGCCTCAGCATAGGAATCCCCCATCGTCGCGCGCGGAGCGCGCCTGCCAGGCCCGTTCGCCGTTATTCGGACGGGCTCCTACGGCAAACCATAATCGATCCCGACTCCCCAATTACCAGGTTTGACATAATTGTAGAACTCAGACATAATTGTGCCAGTGAGACATCATAAATGTAGCAGACAGACATAAGTGTCTTAAGGCTGATTGATTTTGTCCTCTATGCGCTACGCAGGTATGCGCTACGCAGGAGGCCAGCTCAGCAGCCATACCCAGCAAAATGGGCGGTACAAAAAAAGGAAGGTGTTCTGTGAAGTACGGGATCATCGGTTCTTGCTTTCTCAGTGTTGTGCTTGTCGGCGCTTTCGCCACGGCGGCGCGGGCGGGCGAATGTGACAAGCAGACCTATCTGACGTTCAGGGCCCCGGTTTCGCTGCCGAGCATGGTATTGCCTGCCGGAACCTATCTGTTCAGCCATCTGGAATGCTCGACCAGCAGCAACATCCTGCGCATCACGAGCACGGACGGGTCGCGTCTATGTCGCGACACTCCTGGTAATCCCGGCCGAATCGGCCGACGGCAAGTGACGAGCCGACTGTTGTCTTGGCAGGACGCGCGCCGGAGCACCGAGGCCCATCAAGGCGTGGTTCTACCCGGGTGCAAAGGTCGGGGACAAGCTGGTTTATCCGAAGGACTATGCTCAGCCGAACGCCAGGCCCAGCGGCAGTATCCCGGCTGGCGACTAGCGATGGCTGATCGAATCGTCGATCGGTCGATCAACGGGCCGATTCGGGAACCGGCGCGGTGCGCAGCTGGGTCATCCAGCCCCAGAGGGATACCGCGGCCGCGCTGGTTTCGTCTATCTACTCGCCGCGATGTCCCGCCGCAGAACACACAAATTACCGGTGAGCCCTCGGCTACCCCCGCGCCTTGCGCATCGCCTGGCGCAGCGTGTCGAGGAGCTTGTTGGCCAGCCCGCATGACTTTCTGTGCACCATCACCACACCGAACCCGGCTTTGAGCGGTGTGGTATCCGCCCACAGTGGCGTCGCGCCATCTGGTAAGTATGCCGTGATGGTGGCCTGGGTCGCCGTGCTCCCGACCCGGATGATCACGTCGGCCTCTGCCTTCGTCTTCACGACCTCGAGCGGCGTCGCTCGTGGAAGTTGCTCGGCGAGGCAGCGAGCCACCGGCCTGTCCTCATCGGCCAGATCATCGACGGGCTGCACCCACGCTTTTCTGACCGTCGCCAGCCGTGGATCGATCCTGTCGGTGGCGTAACTCGTCGCGACCATGAGCAGCATCCAGGACGCGACGAGTGCTTTGTCATACGCATCGGTTCTCCTTCCACAAGAGAGTCATAGAGCCACGGAGATCGAACTCGACGCAGTTCGCGTCGAGCGGGGTTCATGAATGCACTGAGTGCTGTATTTCACAATTACGGTGACGAATCCGATCTTGATGGCCACAGAGACGCGGAGCCACGGAGGCGTTCGACGCGGGCGGCCTTGTCATGCCCATGCTCCTTCGTGACTTCGTGACTTCGTGACTTCGTCGCCAAAATACGTCCCCGCATTTATGAGATGCAGTACCAAGCAACCGGAACACGCTCCTGGCAGTCCGGTTTCGCCGGCCAAAGCGCCAATAACTTCGAAAGATCGTCGCGCGCGGAACGCGGCTACTCGGAGCCCGTTCACCGTCATTCGGACGGGCTCCGAGCGATGACCTCTACCAGCTCCCCGCGCACGGTGAGCATCAAGCATCGCGTATCGCTGGCCCACAGGATCAACCGCGCCGGTCAATCGAGATCGAGGGCCGCCTGTTTCAGGCTGTTCAGGTGCAGACGAATCAGCCGGCCGCCCGCACGTCGGCCGACCGCGGAGTCCTTCGCGGCCACGGTGGCCAGGAGCCAGAGCCGTTCGCGGCCGGCCAGCGCGGCGTCCAGATCGGCGCTGTTTGATCCCCATGTGAGGGCAACGCCGCAAACGGCCAGTACCACAGCGAGACGCCGTCGGAGACGAAGATCCGCCCGTCATTGGCGAACCAGCACGGCACGAAGGCTCCGGCGGCGATGCCGCAGTTCACCAGGTTGTACGACGACCAGCTGGTTGTCGCGACCCGTGGCCGCCCGATTCAGCAGACCCGGCCAGGGCGGCGTCGAGCGGCTGCCAGGGCCGGGCTGCTGGCCAGGGCCGGCGTCGAGACCACGGTCGGTAGTGCCTGGAAGAGCAGGCGGTCGCCGCTCGAGAAGAGTCCGATTCGCGGCAGGCGAAGGTTTTGTCGCTCGGCAATCCGGCCCAGTGCACTGAGCCGGGCGAGCGCGCGTGGAGAGGCCAGCGTCCACAACGTGCCGTCGGCCAGGCAGGCCAGGCCCCACGGCCGATCGCTCGGGAACAAACCCAGGACGCTGTGGACGGTGACCGCCCGGCTCGCCACGGCAATCTCCACCAGTTGGCCGCTGTCGAGCAACAGCCACGTCGTTCCCTGACACGTGGCACGGCCGACAATGAGGGAGGCTGGAATTCGCCCTGCCGATTTCACCCGGTGCTGGGCGAGCACCTCTGCGAAGCCGGCGCGTGGGGACGACAGCATCGTGGCGACAACCAGCGCGAACACGCTGAACACACTGAGCATGTGATGCAAACCGGGGCGGAGCGCGAGCCCCCGCCCCGCCTCCTGACGCTAACGGTTGACGCTAACGACCGACCAGCTCTTGACGGACACAGCTGGCCCCAATCGAACTCGCGAATCATCCCCGCCCACCACGTCGCCAGCCAGTCCATGTCGCCGCCCGCGGCGACCTGGTAGCAAATCATCAGATTGTCCACGCAGTCGGCTGACGCCGGCTTGGCATGAGTCGGGGAGGATGACGAGGGCGACGGCCACGGCCGAGGCGAGCTGGAATCAGACGCTTAGATCGAAGTCATCACGGCGCTCCTTTCGACAAAAAAGACTTGATGGTCGCGACGCCCATTCCAGGACGTCGCACTTGGGTCGGCACGCGACCTACGGCGTAAGAATACCACACCACCGTGCTTCCCAACCCTGTTCACCGACTTCTTCTCTTCCCTCTTTTCCTCCCTCCTTTCCTTCTTTCCTCCATGTCCTGTCGTCTCCTCTTCTTCCTTCGTGTCCTTCACGTCCTCCCTTTCCTCGGCGTCCTCCTTTCCTCCGTCCTCTTTTTCCACCGTGTCCTCTTCTTCTTTTCCGGCCGCGATCGGATAGCGCAGATAGGCCTGCAGCGTGTGATAGCTGATGTCGAGCACCCGGCAGGCCTCGCGCTTGTTGCCCCTGTGGGCGCGTTCGAGCGCGAGGCGCGTACGGCTGCCCCAGGCCCGGAGGGTTTCGCGCCGTGCAAGCGATGGCATCAGCGCGGTCGGTGTAGTCGCCCCGGACGTCAGGCGGCAGATGCGTCCGGCTCGATGGCCTCGGTGCTGGAGAGTGCCGCGGCGCGCTGGCCCTCAACCGTTCGAGCTCGCGCACGTTGCCGGGCCAGGCGTAGGCGACCAGCGCGTCGGCGGCGGCCCGGGACGGCGCAGCCGCCGCATCGCCGGTAGCGCTCCAGAAAATAGCGCGCCAGCTCGACGATATCGGCGCGACGCTCGCGCAGCGCCGGACTGGATGTCGACGCCGCTGAGCCGGTAATCCAGATCGGGCCGGAACGGTCGTCGCTCGACGCCCAGACCGCGGTTGGTGGCCGCGATCATCCGCGCGTCGACCGGTGCCTCTTCCGATTCGCCGACGCGTCGACGGCGATCCTCCATCGCCCGCAGCAGCTTCGCCTGTGCCGTCGAGCGAGAGGTCGGAGACCTCGTCCAGAAACACGGTGCCGCCATCGCCGTGCTCGAACTGCCCCTGATGCGCGCCCTCTCGACGACCGGTGGCGACGCGATCCTTGGCGATGACCGAAGAGCTCGGCCTCGAGCAGGGCTACCAGCAGGGCGGCGCAGTTGAGCGCGACGAAAGGGCCGGCGCGGCGGCGACTACAGCGCGTGGATAGCTGCGGGCCACGAGCTCTTTGCCCACACCCGATTCGCCCTCCAGGAGTGCATCGTAGAAGTCCGGAACATTGGGGATTTCATGTGGACTTGCCGGCCAATCAACTAGGGCCGGGCTGGCGGCAACGCGCGGCGGGTTAAGCGGGGGTGTCGCGACTCAGTTGCAGTTGCAGTCGGTGGTGGGGTTCCGGACTGAGCGAGTGTCCTCAGGTAGTCGGCCCCGCGGCGCGAGCACATCAGGCCGCCCGCGGCGTGCACCCTCAACAGCATACCTTGAGGAGGAGCAGCTCAAGATCGTGCATCTCGAACGGTTTGTGGACCTGAACGGCAGCCAAGTCGAGCGCGCCTTGTGTTACCTCCGGCGTGCCAAACTCCGTCAGCAGAATCACGGCGCTCTTGGGCAAGAGCCGCCGAATCGTAGCCCAGCCTTGACGCGTTTGGCTCAGGCGAGAACCGCTGTTCTCCGCTGGTCGGGAGCCAGTCGTTCATGCAAGGGTTCAAAGCGGGGGCCCGCAATCAGCTGTACCGGCGCCTGTGTTGGGCGGCAGTGTGAACGTCACACGCTGTCGTTTGACGGAGGTGCCCCATGTCCGACGACCCCCGCTGGGGTGATGATCCCCGTGGTCGCGATGATGGCTCGCGCGACCTCAGCGAGGCAGTCGCGCCGGTTCGGACTCACGCGAGCGGGACCAGGTTGACCCGCGCGACGTGTTCCTGGAGCACGTCGATCTCCCTCGCGGCCCGGACCGCGAACACGTCTACACGCACGACCATGACTACACGTTGCGCGGTTCCGAAGCGCGCACGCTGACCACGGTCGGCGCCTTCCGCGTGGTCCCTGCAAATGACCTGCGCGACAAGTTCGAGCAGTCCCTCGACCCCCGGAATGGCGAGCTGTGGCATCTCCGGGAATCGGGGCTCGTCAACACGGTTCGACTCGACCGCGACACCACCGTCGTCACGCTGACCAAAGAGGGTCGCGACCTGCTGGAATCGAAGCGCCACAACCGCGACGCGCCTGACCGGCAGGCATTCCATGCCGGTATCCAGCGACCACGCGAACTGAAGCACGACGCACAAGTCTATCGCGCCTATCTGCACGAAGCGGAGCGACTGCGCGAGAAGGCGCGAACATCCATCGCGTGATCCTCGACAACGAACTGAAGGCGGAGTACCAGGGGTTTCTTCAGGAGCGGAATCGTGACCGGGAGGACAGCGACGGTCGCCCCGATCGCAAGGTCGAAGAGATCCAGGAGTGGGCCGTCGAGCACCAGTTGCCGTGCGACGACGAGGGACACGTCCAGTTCCCGGACGTGCGCATCGAATACGAGGTCGATGGCCGAGAGGACACCCTTGACGTCGAGGTCATGACGCCGCACTACCGGGGCGCGCATGCCAGGGCGAAGTCGAGCGCCGGTTTTGCCTGCTACGGCACCGGTGGTGGCGGGCGCGGCGGCGGCAGAACCGGTGCTGGGCTGGCCGAGGAGATGTTGCGATGACTTTCGACGAACGCACTCAGGCGGTTGCCAAGATTGGCGGGTTCACGGCCCGCCAGGCGCGGTTCCTCGTGACCGTCATGCTGCACGCCGGCGTCTGCGTCCCGCGCCAGTACGCCACCTTCTGCGGGATCGTCCACGGGCAAAAGACGCGGAAGTTCTTCGCCAAGCTCGTCCGGCTCGGCTTGGCGTCGATGTACGACTGCCGCCACAATCGCGCGCGCATCTATCACCTGCATCAGAAGGCTCTTTATCGAGCCATCGGCCAGGCCGAGAGTCGTCTGCGCCGACCATTGACCCTCGGCCATGCCATCCAGCGCCTAATGGTCCTCGACGCGATCGTGACGAGTGCCGACGTGGTGTGGTTGGGGACGGCTGAGGAGAAGGCCGCGCACCTCACTGCCCTTGCCGTGATCGGCCCCGCGGAGCTGCCTCACGTGACTGTCGGAGATGGCGACAAACGGACCACTCGCTATTTTCCCGAACGTCTCCCGATCGGCATCCACCCGGATGGCCGTGGAGAGCTCGTCTACGTGGTCACCGACCCGACCCTGGACGAGTTCCGCGTCTTCCTCGAACGTCATGCTCCGTTGCTTCGTGCGCTGCGAGCGTGGACGGTTCGGATCGTGGTGCCGCCCCACCTCCCCAAGATCGGTCAGCGAGCGAAACAGATCGTCTGGAACCAGCTGCTGACGCCGGTCCGCGCCGAGGTGATTGACGAGCTCCGTTGGTACTTTGAGCAGGCCCGCACGCACGCGGCACCGTCCCGCTGTAATGACCTGGACGAGCGTTTCTTCAACGCCCGCGAGGCCTTCTCAGCACCGCGCTTCAAGGCGCTGTACCGGATGTGGAAGCAGGACGGCGACCGGGTGCTCGCGGAGCTCGGATCGGCCGCTCTCAACGATGCGGTCACCGCAGCTGCAGGCCGGGTCGAGACCCTTGAGCTCGGTCACAGGTACGGTCATCTTTCTCCCCTGGTTATCGTCGCTTGAGATCATCCTCGCGCGCCTCGGGCAACGGATTGCTGCCCAATGAAGAAGCGCTCACGCTAGGCCGCGGAGCTCCATGAGAAGCATCTTCATCGAAAATGGTATCGTCGCGCTCGCACTTGCGGCTCACGGACTTCCGCTCGTTCAAGCACTGGCGTCCTCTGGAATCTCCAGGAATGAGACACCCTCTTTCCTTTGAAGGGGAGTAGGCCTGGGAGCCACCGACCACGTCTCACGACCCTGCCGACCGGGGCCCGCGGGCGTGAAAGTGCTGGCGGTTGTCGGAGAACAGCCATAGGCTCAGTCCGCGAATGGTGCGGGGCGCCGGCGAGAGGTGCCTCTGACACGCCGTGCGACAAGCAGGACCACCAGGCCAGTCCCGGGCGCGCGCCCTGCCTGAAGATTTGCGATCGCGGCGCTCCGTTCGGCATCGGCGGCGATGGATCGGCGGCTGGGAATGGCATTGAAACGGCGGCCATGCGTGGCGCGACGGCTGAGGTGTGCAAATTGGTACAGCTGAGCTCTGGTCCAGCCGTCTATGCTGCCGTCATGACGTGCGCTTATTGCGCGCAGCCTGCCACGACGAGGATAGTCTCGAACCCTGAATGCGTCTGCTTCGAGCACGCCTTGGAGTTCTGGGCCGGGCTCCTGGTCTACGTCAAGGGATCACCCAGGCGCCTGCGTGAAATCCGAGCGGTCGTGCACCTGCCGCTCGTGCGAGAAGTCGCGGGCGTTCGAACTGCGAGCGATCGCCATCGCAGCCGCCGGTCCGTCGCCAGGTGCGACCTTTGATCACGAACTCCGCCGGATCGCCGATTCATCACTGATTGAGCGCTTCGGCGTCGAACTGCCGGGCCAGACATCAGACGCGCACCCAGGATCGCTTTCAGCGCAGTTCTCGGTGTCGGAGACCCCCACGGTCGCGTAGCCGAAGGCGACCGCACGCGCTTGTGAGCGTGACATTGGCGATGTCGTCATTGCGACCCGTTGACGTCGATCAACCCATCGTTCACACGGTTCGAACGATATCCTGCCGATCTGCCGCCACATGCCGTTCGTTTCCTACATCCACGTACTTTCGGCCGCATTCTTGATGGGGTTGGCAGCGGCCGCGCCCGTGGGCCCTGTCAACATGCTGGCCATCCGCCGCGGCATGATCGGCGGTTGGCGCCATACCCTCGCCTGTGGAATCGGCTCCGTCACAGGCGATCTGATCCTCTTCTCTCTGGTTCTCCTTGGAGGGCACTACCTCCTTTCCGATCTGTCCAACCCAACGCTCCAGACCGTCCTTGCTGCCATTGGCATCATCGTCCTGCTTCCGCTTGGGATCTACTTCCTAGTCCGCACCGTCAAGGAGCCCCTGCGGGCCCATGCCGGCGCTCGGCAACGCGGCCACGAAGGCACTGTCCCGGCCCATCTGGCAGCGGACGCCGCGGACGGGACCGCCCTGACCATCTTCAACCCCTTGACCATCGCCTACTGGTTTGGCGTCACTTCCAACTGGCTTCCCTTCGCGCATTCGGTCTTGGGCTCAAGCGCCCCCGGATGGGGAATCCTGATGGCCGCCGCCGGCATGATGACCTGGTTCACCGCGCTGATCGTCGTCGTTCGCTTCATCCCCCACCGCATCGGCCCGATCTTCTTTCGCCTCGTCAACGCCATCCTCGGCCTCATTCTCCTTGGCTTCGCGACGTTTTGCGCCTTCGTGCTGTTCCGCGCCTTCCTTCACTGAATGCGCGTCTCCACCACGTGACTGCTCTGCACAAATACCACCTCATCAGCTCGCTGACGGCCTGGCGAGCGGCAGCGTCATTCTGGGGCGACGCGGCGACGGATGCCTCCCTTGTGCGGTTGTGTCCAGACGGCGGCGTGGGTACGAGCCACCCTGATGGTGATGCAGCGGATTTACGGCCGCACCAAGCCACACGTGTCAAGTCTCGGATTCTTCTCCTGCCTTCCCGAGCCTGGCGCCGCCCGTTACCCGGGAACACTCGGCTGAGAAGCCGCAAGTTTTTCAAAGCCACACGTTGCGATCATCACAGAGCATCAACCATGTCCACGAAACGTGTGCCGTCCCCGCGACCGCCGCCGTCTGGACCACCGCAGAATCAATTGCTCGCCGCGCTACCTGCCAAAGACCTCCGCCGCTTGCTGCCGTATTTGACGACCGTTCCGATTCGAATGGCGCAGGTACTTCACAGGCCCGGCGAACCGCTTCGAGCCGTCTATTTCTTGAATGGCGGCGTCGCGTCGATTTAGGACCGTCCTGTCGGACGGCACGACGGTCGAAGCCGCGACAGTCGGCGATGAAGGCATGCTCGGCATCGAAGCATTTCTCGGTCGTGATGCGATCGCGCCGGGCAAGACCCTGATGCTGGTGCCAGGCACGAACGCCGAGATGCTGAGCGTTGAGGATTTCCAACGAGAAGTCGCGGCAAGTGGCGCCCTGCACGACTTGATGGGACGTTACACACAAGTAATCATCGCCCAGTTGATGCAGTCAACGGCGTGCAGCGTGAAGCATCAGGTGCAACAACGCTGTGCGCACTATCTGCTGATGACGCACGACCGGATGCATGAGCAGGACTTCCAGCTGAGCCATGAGCTTCTGGCGACCATGCTCGGTGTGCGGCGTCCGACCGTGAGCGTGGCTGCCGCCGCACTGCAAGAGGCTGGATTGATCCGCTACCTGCATGGGCGAGTCACGGTGAGGAACCGCAAAAAGCTGACAGGCGGTATCCTGCGAGTGCTATTCCAGCATCCGCGCTCATTTCGACCGACTGCGCCATTGAACGACAGCAGGTTCGGTGTGGCGGCAGACTGTCATGTATCCGACATGGCGCCGTTCTGGCGTCTGTCTTGCGTCGACAGTGTCAGGTAGATTACAGTGTCGGTCGTCCGCCCTGAGCACGTACACTGACGAGATCGTGCTTCCGCCGAGCGGAGGCTTCACGGTGGCTTCGTTGTAGCTTGGCGAAACAGATTCCGACACACGCGGGTGATGTCCTGATTCTACAGACGGACAAGTCTTTCGCAACCCACGCGCTCGGACAGATCACAAAGGACGGCCAGCAGGACTTTCACGGTCAAACGAACGTGAAATATGTGGGCGACCGTGCCGCCGCGGTCGCTGAGGCGAAAGCCCTGGTCGTACCTGAGCGGCGGATCTTCTTTCGGAACATCGACACCGGCGATTGGTTCGAGATTTCACGCTGACTGCCGGCGATTCTCGCCTTCGCTGTTCATCAGTCTCTCTGCTGGTGCAGATTTGATGTGGCGGGCCGGACCGGCCCCGATCACGGCGGGCAAGCACACGGCTGCCGCGGGCCGATGCATCCTGATGCGTCCTCGCCAATCGGGGTTGTGCCAGCCGCCGTCTGCGGCGATGAGCGCGTCAGCCTCTTTCGGCCCCCAGCTGCCGCGTTTGTAGGGGCGAGCCCGGTGGTGTTTCTTGAGGACCGGATCGACCACTGCCCAGGCGGCTTCAACCGCGTCCTCGCGGGTGAAGAGCGCTCCGTCGCCGGCCATGGCGTCGCCCAAGAAGCCGCTCGTAGGGCGTTTCCTCTCCCGGCTGTTCCTCGGACAGGTAGAGCTCTCGCTGGTCGCCGACGAACTCCTTCCCCGCGAGCTTGACGCGGGCAGCCAGCGCGATGGCCGAGCTGGGAGAGAGCCGGAAGCGCAGGTAATTCGCCCGGCCTGTCTGCTGGCGCTGAGTCGGCAAAGAGCCTCTGCGGCGGCGGCTTCAGCTCCACCAGGACCTCGGTCGCGGTATCGGGCAGATATTTGCCCGAGCGCAGATACCACGGCACTCCCTCCCAGCGCCATGAGTCGATGAAAAGCCGCAGGGCGCAAAAGGTTTCAACGTCGGAGTGCTTCGCCACGTCCGGCTCCTTCCGATAGCCGGCATACTGGCCGCGCACCAGGTCGTCGGGCTTCAGAGGGCGCATGGCTTGAAAGACCTTGGCTTTCTCGTTGTGCACGTCGCCAAAGTCCCTGTCGGCCGGCGGTTCCATGGCAAGCAGCGCGACGATCTGGAAGAGATGGTTCTGGATCACGTCGCGCAGGCAGCCGGCGGTTTCGTAAAACGCGCCGCGTCCCCCCACGCCGAAATCCTCGGACAGGGTGATCTGCACGCTGGCCACGTAATTGCGATTCCAGATCGGCTCCAGAAACGAATTGGCGAAGCGGAAATAGAGGATATTCATGATCGCTTCCTTCCCGAGGAAGTGATCGATGCGGAAGATCGAGTCTTCCGGAAACACCGATCGCGCGACGTGGTTGAGTTCGCGCGCCGAGGCCAGATCGCGCCCGAACGGCTTTTCGACAATGACGCGCGCATGCTCGGCCAGATTCGCGGCGCCGAGCCCTTTGATCACTGTCTCGAAACAGCGAAGGCGGGATGGCCAGGTAGTGCGCGGGCCGCCGCGCCTCGCCCAGCGCTTCTTTGATCGCCGTGAAGGTGCTCGCGGTCGTTGTAGTCTCCGCTCACGTACTTGAGCAGGGACAGAAGGTGGTGGAGGGCGCGCTTGTCATCGATTCCGCCCGATCGCTTGATGCTGTCCGTCGCGCGCTTGTGCAGGCGCTCCAGGCTCCATTTCGGAAAGGCGACGCCGATGACCGGGACCTTGAGCGCGCCGCGCTTCACCATCGCATAGAGCGCCGGGAAGATCATCTTGTGGGCCAGATC
Organism: uncultured Solirubrobacterales bacterium; assembly: GCA_963744525.1. Taxonomy (GTDB): domain Bacteria; phylum Actinomycetota; class Thermoleophilia; order Solirubrobacterales; family Solirubrobacteraceae; genus Palsa-465. The sequence continues at coordinate 17,307 of CAVUTV010000019.1, forward strand.
GCCCGTCACGCCGAAAAGCACCAGCGCGTCTGAATGCGAAGCGGCCATCAGGCGCCCTGCTTTCGTGAGCGGCCAGCTTTTCTTCGTGGCCGCCGAATTGGTAGCGCAGCGCGGACAACAGCTTGTCGGCGAAGTCGTCCTCGCCGCGCGAACTGAAGCGCTCATACAGCGCGGCGCTGAGCACGGGAGCCGGAACCGATTCGTCGATGGCCGCCGTGATCGTCCAGCGTCCCTCGCCCGAGTCCGACACGCGGCCGGCAAATTTCGCCAGGTCCGGGCTATCGAGCAGCGAAATGGCGGCCAGATCCAGGAGCCACGAAGCGATGACACTGCCGCGGCGCCAGACCTCGGCGATGTCGGCCAGGTTCAGATCGTATGGATAATGCTCGGGGTGGCGCAGCGGCGTGGTTTCGGCATCGACGGTTTGCTGCTGCTTGCCGGCATTGGCATGGTGAAGAATGTTCAGCCCTCCGCATACGCGGCCATGATGCCGTACTCGATGCCGTTGTGGACCATCTTCACGAAGTGGCCCGCGCCGCTGGGGCCGCAGTGCAGGTAGCCGTGCTCGGCGGTGCCGCCGACTTTTTCGCGGCCGGGCGTGCGCGGCGCCGCGTCGATGCTTGGAGCCAAGGCGGCGAAGATCGGATCGAGGCGCTGGACGACGTCTTCCTCGCCGCCGATCATCAGGCAGTAGCCTCGCTCCGACTCCCCAGACTCCGCCGCTGGTCCCGACGTCCACATAGTGAATGCCCTTCGGTTTCAGTTCGGCGGCGCGGCGGATGTCATCGTGATAGTAGGAGTTGCCGCCGTCGATGACCACGTCGTCGCGTTCGAGGAGCGGGATGAGGGTCTTCAGCGTCGGATCGACCACGGCGGCCGGCACCATCATCCAGACGGCGCGGGGCGTTTTCAGCTTCTTGGCGAAATCTTCGAGCGACGTCGCGCCAACCGCGCCTTCTTTGGCGAGTGCCTGCACGGCTTCCGGATGGACGTCGTAAACGACGCACTGGTGGCCGGCGCGCATAAGGCGCCGCACCATGTTGGTTCCCATCCTGCCCAGTCCGATCATGCCCAGTTCCATGGGTTCACCGTTCTCTTGAGTGGGTCTCGATCGTTCTCTGACGACCGGAAACCCGATCACGTTGCCCGCCCAGACGAAGCCGGCCTTGACGGGAGGTCTATCGGGAGGACGTCACTTCGCGGAGGGCGCGACGGCATCTGGAAAGGCTTTCGTGGACCAATAGCCAGGACGGCCATGATGCTCGAGCAGTCTTTGCTCCTGTCGCCGATCGAGTTGTGCCGCGGAGTCATACGGAGGAGCATCTTGGATGGCCTGGCGAGTCAGACCGACAGACACCGTCGCGTCCTGCCAACTCACGGTCTCGATCCACTGCGGCGCGACCAGCACCTGGTGGCCGCCCCACCAGTTGGCCGTGTCGACGATCAGGTAACGAATCGACCAGGTATGATCGTCGATGAGAAACTCCTTCACGTGACCGATGTCACCGTCTCGAGCGTGGATGTGCAGGACCGAGCACGGCTCGGCAACTGCGCAGGTGGCAATCGTCGGCTGTTGGCGCGGCCGAAGATCCTCGGGTCTTCATGTCCGCGTCGATCCGGTCTTCGGTCGTCAGGCTGCCCGGGTACGCGCCCATGCCCCACAGCCCACCGCCTCCCCAGTGGTCCCGGTACGAGTAATAGCCAAAGTACTTGGCTTCATCCTGGCGTGACACCGGCTTCCGGGTGTCGATGTCTGGACTGTTTTCAACCTGCGCCTTGGTGAGCGACACCTGCAGCAAATGGCCCGGCCAATCCGGATCGCCGATGGCGAGCGGGAGATCAGCACCTTCCGGCCTGACAGCCAGCTGCCCGTGTCGACGACGAGATACCGGATCGCCCAGTCTTCGTCATCGAAATACAGGTCGTCCACTTCGCCGAGGATCACCGTCGGTCGCGCGAATCGCGGAGCCTCGGATGTCCTTCACGTTGCGTAACATGGTGTCTGCCTCCTTGAGACAGGTGTACGGCCTCCAGCGCGGCAAGCCAAGGGCTGCGTCGCGCGCGAGTCAGCGCGGTGCCGTTCCTATGCTCGCGTCGGATGATCAGTCTTGTAGAACAATTCCGCCAGCGTCTCGGGCGGATTGCGCATCTTCCGCGAGAAGATGACCGCGATCCCAATCGGAGCCAGCGCGTCCAGCTCCGCAAACACCGGGGTGCCAACACCGATTTTGAAAGGCCACTCGCGTGTCCGGCCGAGTGGGATCGCACGCGCCCGAAGCGGCTGCTCAGTGAGACGTCAGGCGCGCTCGTTCATATGCGCGAATAAGCCGCCCACGAATATCGCCACGCCAAGAAGTCCAATGACGATACCGACCGGCAACAGAATCATCGTCACGCCGAGTCCAAGGCCGACCACCATCATCACGAAGCCGACGATGACGGCGACAATGTGGCCAAGCGCGCCTTCCGCGGCTCGGACCCACGGCCGATGCCACCACATCTTCGGTGAGTAGACGGTGGCGTTCTTTGCCCTTTCCATGTCCGGTCCCCTCTTCTTATGATGCGGCGACTGCGGTCTCACGTATCGTCCAGCATCAGGGGAGAGATGTCTGTGCCGTTGTGAACACTATTCGTCTTGAATCGCATTTGAGTTTTGTCTCGAGCGGCATTCGATCGAATCTTGATTACGGCCGTATGCACGTGGGAGTAGGCGCATCACCCAGGAACGAGGACGGTCCAAAAGGAAACAGACTGATTCGCCAAACCAGCGTACTCTGACAGCGAACTCGCTACGAGAGCGAAGTTTTGCCGACACGCGGATTCATCTTGCCGAAAGGCTGACTATGAGCTGGTTCGTCTGGCTGGGCCTTGCGGCCTTCGTCACTGCAGTCGTCGCCGTCATCGGGATGCAGGGGAAGGGAACGCGCCCCGTCGCTCACACCAGCATGATGGGAATGGCGCGCTTCTTCCTGATGGTCATCATCATCATCTTTGCGTACCTCGCGTTTCATACGCGCCCAGGCGGTTGACACGTTCCTTGTTCAATGAAGCTGGAACGCCAGCTCTCGCGAACAGCGGGACGTGTGACATCGATCGGTGTGGATTATGGCGACGATCACGTCGCCATCCTTGAGATCACCCACCCTACAGCGCCTCGGCCCATCCCACGGCCTCGTCAGACCAGATCCCGATCCTCAAATTGCCGTTGCGTCAATGTCCACTGGCTGCCGTGCTTGCCGGCGTTTCGATAACGATGTGCGCAACCCGCACCCACCGACTTACGAAAGGGACACGCGCGAGCTGACGCCGAGCATGTTCACAACGGCACAGACGCCCGGCGGCCTCCTCCAGCATGCTAGCTGATGAGGCGATGACAGCAGCGTGGATTGCATGCCTGGTTGTGTCCTGACGATCAACGGCGGCTCGTCGAGTATCCGGTTCGCGGTATACGAAGCCGGCGAGACGCTTCAGCGGCGTCTCGAAGGGAAGATCGATCGCATCGGGCTGAGCGGCACGAATCTCGTCGTCAGCGATCCGGCTGGAACGCCGAAGCCCCTCCGCCGCCTGGCCGGGGCCGATCACCGCAGGCGCGGTCCGGTTCCTGTTGGACTGGCTCGAGGCGCAGCCGATCTTCGCGTCGGTCCGAGCCGTGGGACACCGCGTGGTGCACGGGATGGCGCATTCCGAACCGGAGCGGATCACGCCGAAGCTGTCGTCTGAATTGCGCCGCATCACGCCGTACGATCCCGATCACCTGCCACGCGAAATCGGGCTGATCGAGGCGTTCTCGCGGCGGCATCCAAAGCTGCCGCAGGTGGCGTGCTTTGACACGGCGTTTCACCGCACCATGCCGCAGGTCGCCAAGCTACTGCCGATCCCGCGGCGCTATCAGGCGAAGGGCGTCGAGCGCTACGGCTTCCACGGCCTGTCCTACGCCTACTTGATGGAGGAACTCGGCCGGCTGGATCCCGCGGCGGCGAGGGGCCGCGTCATCCTCGCGCATCTTGGCAATGGCGCCAGCCTGGCCGCCGTGCGCGACGGCAAGAGCGTCGATACCAGCATGGGCTTCACCCCGACGGCCGGATTGGTCATGGGCACCCGCACGGGAGATCTCGATCCCGGCCTGGTCTACTACCTCGCGCGCACCGAGCGCATGACCGCGGCGCAATTTCAGCGGATGGTGAACCACGAATCCGGACTGCTCGGTGTTTCCGGGACCAGCTCCGACCTGCGCGACCTGCTCGCGCGGGAAGCCGCCGATGTGCGGGCGGCCGGAAGCGGTGGCGCTGTTTTGTTATCAGGCGAAGAAGTGGATCGGCGCCTTCGCCGCTGCGCTCGGCGGACTGGATACGCTCGTATTCGCCGGTGGGCATCGGCGAGAACGCGCCGCGCATCCGGGAGCGGATCTGCGAGGGACTGGGGTTTCTCGGCATCGAGCTGCACCCGACGCGCAATGCGGAGAATGCTCCGGTGATTTCGCGTGACGCTGGCCGCGTCACGGTACGGGTCATCCCACCGACGAAGAACTCATGATCGCGAAGCTGGTCACGCGCGTCCTCAATCTCGGCTCAATTCGGAAGGCTTAAGTCATGCACGCCAACACGCTGTCGCCGGACCGGCTCCACCTGCAGCCAAGCCCTCACGCCCGAACTCCTCCACCGGATGGACGCCTACTGGCGCGCCGCCAACTACCTGTCGGTCGGCCAGATCTATCTGTACGACAATCCGCTGCTGAAGGAGCCGCTGACGCTGGCGCACGTGAAGCCGCTGGTGGTCGGACACTGGGGCACGACGCCGGGCCAGAACTTCATCTATGTGCATTTGAACCGGGTCATCAAGAAGTACGACCTGGACATGTTCTACATCGCCGGTCCCGGTCACGGCGGCCCGGCGCTGGTGGGCAACGTGTACCTCGAAGGCACCTGGAGCGAGATTTATCCGAACATCAGCCAGGACGAAGCCGGGCTGAAGAAGCTGTTCAAGCAGTTCTCGTTTCCCGGCGGGATTTCCAGCCATGTGGCGCCGACGACGCCGGGGTCGATTCACGAAGGCGGCGAGCTGGGGTACTCGCTCAGCCATGCCTTCGGCGCCGCGTTCGACAACCCCGATCTGATCGTCGCCTGCGTCATCGGCGACGGTGAGGCGGAAACCGGCCCGCTGGCGACCGCATGGCAGTCCAACAAGCTTCTCAACCCGATCACCGACGGCGCCGTGCTGCCGATCCTGCACCTCAACGGCTACAAGATCAGCAACCCGACCGTCCTGGCCCGCATCGAGCACGAGGAGCTGGAGCAGTTTCTCCGCGGCTGCGGCTGGACGCCCTACTTCGTCGAAGGCGACGAGCCGGAACACGATGCATCAGCTCATGGCCGCCACGCTGGACCAGCGCCATCGAGGACATCCGACATATCCACGAGCACGCGCGGCACGACGAACGACACCACCCGGCCGCGCTGGCCGATGATCGTGCTCAAGTCGCCCAAGGGCTGGACCGGACCGAAGGTCGTCGACGGCCTGCAGATCGAGGGCACCTTCCGGGCGCACCAGGTGCCGCTGCTCGTGGACGCCGAGCATCCCGATCACGTCGCGCAGCTCGAGAGCTGGATGAAGAGCTACAAGGCCGAAGAGCTGTTCGATGCGAACGGCCGGCTGATCGCCGGAACTGGCCGAGCTGGCGCCCGAAGGGCGACCGGCGGATGGGCGCCAATCCGCACGCCAACGGCGGCATGCTGCTGCGCGACCTGCGCATGCCGGACTTCCACGACCACGCGGTGCACGTCCCGTCGCCCGGCGCCGTCGACGGCCAGGACACGCTCGTGCTGGGCAAGTTCCTGCGCGACGTGGCCAAGCTGAATCAGGATCAGCGCAATTTCCGCATCTTCGGGCCCGACGAGACGCTTCTCGAATCTGCTGGGCGCGGTGTTCGAAGTCACCAACCGCCAGTGGGACGCGCGAACAGTCGAGAACGACGAATTCCTCGCGCCCGCCGGACGCGTGCTGGACTCGATGCTCAGCGAGCACCAGTGCGAGGGCTGGCTGGAAGGCTATCTGCTGACCGGGCGGCACGGGCTGTTCAACAGCTACGAGGCCTTCATTCGCATCGTCGACTCGATGTTCAGCCAGCACGCCAAGTGGCTGAAGGTCACGCCGGAACTGCCCTGGCGGCGGAAGATCGCCTCGCTGAACTATCTGCTCGCCTCCCACGTCTGGCAGCAGGACCACAACGGCTTCACGCACCAGGATCCCGGCTTCCTCGACCACGTGATCAACAAGAAGGCCGACATCGTGCGCGTCTATCTGCCGCCCGACGCCAACTGCCTGCTGTCGGTGTTCGATCACTGCCTGCGCAGCCGGCACTACGTCAACGTGGTGGTGGCCGGCAAACACGCGCTGCCGCAATGGCTGACCATGGACGCGGCCGTCGTGCATTGCACGGAAGGGCATCGGCATCTGGCAATGGGCCAGCAACGACCAGGGCGGCGAGCCGGACGTGGTGATGGCCTGCTGCGGCGACACGCCCACGCTGGAGATTCTGGCCGCCGTCTCGATCCTGCGCGCAGCATCTGCCCGAGCTGAAGATCCGGGTGATCAACGTCGTCGATCTGATGAAGCTGCAGTCCGAGCAGCGAGCACCCGCACGGGCTGAGCGAGAACGGACTACGACTCGCTGTTCACCAAGGACAAGCACATCATCTTCGGCTTCCACGGATATCCCTGGCTGGTCCACCGGCTGACCTACCGCCGGACCAACCGCAACCTGCACGTCCGCGGCTACAAGGAAGAAGGCACGATCACGACGGCGTTCGACATGCGGGTGCAGAACGACCTGGACCGTTTCCACCTGGTGCAGGACGTCGTGGACCGCGCTGCCGCACCTGGGCAGCAAGGGCGCCTATCTGAAGCAGATGATGCGGGACAAGCTCATCGAGCACAAGCACTACATCGACCAGCACGGCCAGGACCTGCCGGAGATCCGCAACTGGAAATGGGGCGACGCCGTCATGAACGGGCAGCGCTCATGGCCACCGCGAGGCGCTCGTCGCCGGCGACAAGGGCCTGCTGGCGATGGATGAGAGCACGCCACCTGCAACAAGCGCTTTGCCAGGCTGGGCATTCCCCAGACCGAGGAGGCGCGGCGCGCCTATCGGGAACTGATCGTGACCACGCCCGGTCTCGGCGACGTGCATCAGCGGCGCGATCCTCTACGACGAGACGATCCGCCAGCAGACGAAAGACGGCACGCCCTTCGTCAAGGTCCTCATCGATGCGGGCATCATTCCCGGCATCAAGGTCGACATCGGCGCGAAGGATCTGGCGGGCCATCCCGGCGAGAAGATCACCGAGGGCCTGGACGGATTGCGCGACCGGCTGGAGGAATACTGTCGAGATGGGCGCCCGCTTCGCCAAGTGGCGCGCGGTGATCGCCATCGGCGACGGCATTCCCAGCCGGGGCTGCATCGAGGCCAACGCGCAGGCGCTGGCCCGCTATGCCGCCTTGTGCCAGGAGGCCGGACTGGTCCCGATCGTCGAGCCGGAAGTGCTCATGGACGGCGACCATACGCTGGAGCGGTGCCGCGAGGTGACGGAGGAGGTGCTGCGACGCGTGTTCGAGCAGCTTGCACACGCAAGGCGTGATGCTGGAGGGCATGATCCTGAAGCCCAACATGGTGCTGCCGGGCTTGACCTGCGCCGAAGCAGGCGACGGTGGACGAGGTGGCGGACGCCACGGTCGATGTGTCTGCTGCGCGCCGTGCCCGCCGCCGTTCCGGGCATTGCGTTCCTGTCGGGCGGCCAGTCCGGCGAACTGGCCTCGGCGCGTCTGAACGCCATGAATGTCAGGTTCAAGGCGCCGGAGTCGCGACTGCCCTGGGCGTTGGCGTTTTCGTTCGCTCGCGCCATCCAGCAGCCGGCCTTGGAGATCTGGCGCGGCAAGGAGGCGAACGTCGCTGGCGGCGCAGAAGGCGCTGGTGTCATCGAGCCCGCTGCAACCGGGCCGCGCGTCCGCGGCGAATACAGCGCCGCGATGGAAAACGTGAGCTCGCTGAGCCGACGGACCGTCGACTGCGGCTCTATCTCATCCGGCACGGCGAAACCGAGTGGTCGCTCTCCGGCCAGCACACCGGCCGCACCGACATTCCGCTGACCGCGCACGGCGAGGACAGGCGCGCGCAGCTCGCACCGCGGCTGGGCGACATCCACTTTGCGCGCGTGCTGACCAGCCCGCGGCAACGCGCGCGGCGAACCTGCGAGTTGGCCGGCCTGGGCGGCGGCCGAGATCGAGCCGGACCTGGCCGAGTGGGACTACGGCGACTACGAAGGCCAGCGCTCGCGCGACATTCGCGAGGAACGGCCGGGCTGGAACGTGTTCCGCGACGGCTGTCCCGACGGCGAAACGCCCGCGCAGGTCTCCGACCGCGCCGACCGGCTGATCGCCCGTCTTCGCGCGCATGGACGGCAACATCGCGCTCGTTCTCGCACGGCCAGTTCGGGTGCGTCCTGGCGGCGCGCTGGATCGGACTGCCGGTGGTCGACGGGCAGCATTTCGCGCTCGGCCCGGCGTCGCTCAGCATTCTCGGCTACGAACCCAGCCACCCCGATGTCCCGGTGATCGCGCTCTGGAATGCCACCCCGGCATCCCGATCGGAGGGCTCATGAGAGAGGCGGCGAGCCAGTCGATCGCACTCGGGAGCCTGGGCGGATGTGCGCCGATTCTGCAAGTGAGGAAGAGAAGCGTGCGTTGATCGCCGGCAACTGGAAGACGCACGGGCTGACGCCGCAGCTCAGCGAGATCGACGCCATGGCGGCCTCCCTGGCTGCGACGCCGCATGGTGCAGACGTGCTGATCTCGTCTGACGGCGACGCTGCTCGCGCGCGCCGTGCAGACGGCGGCTGGCCGCCTCGCCATCGGGGGGCAAGACTGCCACAAGGAGAGCGCCTGCGCATTCACGGGAGAAATCAGCGCGGAGATGCTGAGAGACGTGGGCGCCTCCGCGGTCATCGTCGGCCATTCCGAACGCCGCAAGCATCACGGCGAGACCGATGCGATGGTGGCGGCCAAGGCGAACGCCGCGAGGCGGGCGGGGCTGCTGGCGATCATCTGCATCGGCGAAACCCAGTCGCAGCGGAAGGACGGCCAGGCGTTGAGCGTCTGACGGCGATCAGATCGCCGGGAGCGTGCCCCAAGGCATCGCCTCCGTCGCGATCGCGTATGAGCCGCTCTGGGCGATCGGGAGCGGGTGCACGCCGACCCCGAAGGAGATCGCAGAGATGCACGCGCATATCCGCCAGTGCTTGGCGGCGCGATTGGGCGCAGACGGGCACACGGTACGAATCCTCTACGGCGGGTCGGTCAACCCGGCCAACGCGCGCGACATCCTCGCGTTGCCGGAAGTGGCCGGCGCGCTGGTCGGCGGCGCCAGCCTCAAGGCCGCTGATTTCGATGCCATCGTCAGGGCCGTTGGCCCATCGGAGCATCCATGAGCGCGTGGGAGTCGCCGCCGATACCGCTCACTTCAGCGGCGCCGTGCGGCACCAGCGGCGACTGGCAAAAGTGCGCGCGCTCGAGGCGGCGGTATGGCCGAATCGAAGTGGGGATCCATCATGACACCAAGGCTGGCCAAACCAAGACCCCGAGGCGACGGCGGGACCGAAGCCCGACGCCAAGGACGATCTGAAACGATGCCCCTGGCGGAAGTGGAGAAGAAGCTGGGGTCGTCGCCGGACGGCCTCAGTCAGGCCGAGGCGCAGAAGCGGCTGACGCAATACGGGCCGAACGAGATTGCGGAGAAGAAGACCAATCCGTTCCTGAAGTTCCTCACGTATTTCTGGGGCCCGATTCCGTGGATGATCGAAGGGGCGGTGATTCTGTCGGGCGTCGTCCGGCACTGGCTCGGATTTCTTCATCATTCTCGTTTCTGCTGTGTCCAACGCCGTGGTCGGATTCTGGGAGGAGCACCAGGCGGGCAACGCGATCGCCGCGCTGAAGGCCAAGCTGGCGATCAAGGCCACGGTGAAGCGCGATGGGAAGTGGGTCGACCCGGCGGCGCGCGAACTGGTGCCCGGCGACGTCATCCGTCTGCGCCTGGGCGACATCGTGCCGGCGGACGCGCGCCTGCTGGCGGGCGATCCGGTGGAGGTGGATCAGTCCGCGTTGACCGGCGAATCGTTGCCCGCGACGCGCAAGCCCGGCGAGGCGGTGTTTTCGGGATCGATCATCCGGCAGGGCGAGATCGACGCGCTGGTCTACGCCACCGGGCACGAACACCTACTTCGGCAAGACCGCGCAGCTGGTGCAGGAGGCGCACACCGTCAGCCATTTCCAGCGCGCCGTGCTCAAGATCGGCGATTACCTGATCGTCCTCGCCGTGGCCCTGGTGGCGGTGATCATGACCGTCGCGCTCTTCCGCGGCGACCCCATCCTCGAGCACGCTGGAGTTCGCCCTGGTGCTGCTCGTGGCCGCGATCCCCGTGGCGATGCCCACGGTGCTGTCCGTGACCATGGCGGTCGGCGCGCGGCTGCTCGCGAAAAGACAGGCGATTGTGACGCGGTTGTCGGCCATCGAGGAACTGGCCGGCGTCGACGTGCTGTGCTCGGACAAGACCGGCACGCTGACCCAGAACAAGCTGACGCTGGGCGATCCGTTCTGCGTGAACGGCATCCCTGCCGACCAGGTCATCCTCTGCGCCGCGCTGGCGTCGCGCGCGGAAGACAAGGACACCATCGACCTGGCCGTGATCGGCGGCGTGAAGGACGAGCAGGCCTTGAAGGGCTACCAGGTCGTCCACTTCCAGCCGTTCGATCCGGTGCACAAGCGCACCGAAGCGACGGTCAAGGCGCGGACGGAAAGCAGTTCCACGTGGCCAAGGGAGCGCCGCAGGTCATTCTGAAGATGTCGACCAACGCCGGCGAGGTGAAGCCCGCGGTCGAGAAGAGCCGTCAACGAATTCGCGGCGCGCGGCTTCCGTTCCCTCGGCGTGGCCCGGGCGGATCAGGAAGGACAAGTGGCAGTTCGTCGGCGTGTTGCCGATGTTCGATCCGCCGCGCGAGCAGGCCAAAGCGACCATCGCGAGCGCCGAGCAGATGGGCGTGAACGTCAAGATGGTCACCGGCGATCAGCTGGCCATCGCCCGGGAAACGGCCCGGCAGCTGGGGCTGGGCACGAACATCCTGGACGCCAGCGGCCTGGGCGACACCAAGCAGGACGAGACGGCGGCAGTCGGCGGAGGCCATCGAAAAGGCGGACGGCTTCGCCCAGGTGTTCCCCGAGCACAAGTTCCACATCGTGGACGTCCTGCAGCAGCGCGGCCACATCGTCGGCATGACCGGCGACGGGGTGAACGACGCCCCCGCGCTGAAGAAAGCCGACTGCGGCATCGCCGTCTCCGGCGCGACGGACGCGGCGCGCGCGGCGGCGTCCATCGTGCTGCTGACGCCCGGCCTGTCGGTGATCATCGACGCGATCAAGGAGAGCCGCCGGATCTTCCAGCGGATGAACAGCTACGCGATCTACCGCATCGCCGAAACGCTGCGCGTGCTGTTCTTCATGACGCTGGCGATCCTGGTGTTCAACTTCTATCCGGTGACCGCCGTGATGATCGTGATGCTCGCGCTGCTCAACGACGGCGCCATCCTGTCCATCGCCTACGACAACGTGCATTACAAGGACAAGCCCGAAGCCTGGAACATGCGCCTCGTGCTGGGCGATCTCCACGGTGCTGGGCGTCATCGGGGTCGTGGCCGCGTTCGGCCTGTTCTATCTCGGCGAGCGCGTCTTTCACCTCGACCGCGCGCACATCCAGACGCTGATGTACCTGAAGCTGTCCGTGGCCGGACATCTGACGATCTTCCTGACGCGCACGCGCGGCCCGTTCTGGTCCATCCGCCCCGCGCGGATTCTCTGGATGGCCGTGCTCGGCACGCAGATCGATGGCGACGCTCATCGCGGTCTATGGGCTGTTCATGACGCCGCTCGGCTGGGGCTGGGCGGCGTTCGTCTGGGGCTATGCGCTGGCTTGGTTCCTCGTGAACGACCGCGTGAAGCTGCTCGCCTATCGGATTTTCGATCCGGCGACAGCGCCCGGGGTTGGCCAAGAAGCCGCGCGACCTGGCGCCACAGATCGCCGCACGGGCCTATGAACTCTACCAGCAGCGGGTCCCGGCGAAAGCCAGGCCGATCAGGACTGGCTCGAGGCGGAGCGCGAGATTCGACCGGTGCGGCCGTGACGGCGAAGCGCTGAAGATGGCCATCCATTCACGGGACTTCCGCGTACGGCCCGGAAAGACGGTCACCCTCAGCAAGTGGCCGACGACGTGTCAAGCCCGTCTGCACGTCGAAGAAGCAGTATCACGAGCTCCTGGAGGAACACATCGACGAGCTGAGCGCGCTGCAGCGCCTTCACTATGCGTCCGGCCGCTATGCGCTGCTGCTGATCGTTCAGGGGATGGACGCGGCCGGCAAGGACGGCGCGATCCGGCACGTCATGTCCGGGGTCAATCCGCAGGGCTGCGAGGTGTTCAGCTTCAAACAGCCCAGCGCCGAGGAACTGAAGCACGATTTTCTGTGGCGCACGACCCGCTGTCTGCCGGAACGCGGGCGGATCGGCATCTTCAATCGTTCCTACTACGCGGAGGTGCTGATCGTGCGCGTGCACCCGACGATCCTCCGCGGCCAGGGCCTGCCGGACGAGTTGCTGCACGAGAAGCACTTCTGGCGGGAGCGGTTTCGCTCCATCGTGGACCTCGAGGCGCATCTCCATCGGAACGGCACGCAGATCGTCAAGGTGTTCCTCCACCTGTCGAAGGACGAACAGCGCAAGCGCTTTCTCGAGCGCCTCGACGAGCCGGACAAGAACTGGAAATTCAGCCGCTCGGACATGCACGAGCGGCACTACTGGACAGCAGTACATGAAGGCCTATGAGGCGTGCCTAGCGCGACCAGCACCCATCATGCACCGTGGTACGTCGTGCCCGCCGACGACAAGGAGAACGCGCGGTTGATTGTGTCCCAGATCATGCTCGACGCGTTCGACGACGTTGCACATGGCGTATCCCAAGACGGATGCCACCACGACGGCACGAGCTGCAGGCGATCCGGAAACAGCTCGCGACGTGATCGACGAACGGGAGATCAATGACCATCAGCCCATCGGCGGGAAAGCCACCAGCACCCGGAATGCTCGTCAACGTGCCAAAGCTCATCACGGCCTATTACACCGACGTGCCTGACCCGTCGGTCGCCGGCGCAGCGCGTGGCGTTCGGCACCTCGGGGCATCGCGGTTCGTCCTTCGACACGGCGTTCAACGAATGGCACATCCTGGCCATCAGCCAGGCAATTTGCCTCTACCGAAGGCAGCACCAGATCGACGGCCCGCTGTTTCTCGGCATGGACACGCACGCGCTCTCGGTGCCGGCGTTCGCGAGCGCGCTCGAGGTCCTGGCGGCCAACGGCGTGGACGTCATGCTCGCCGAGGGGGACGAATACACGCCGACCCCCGTCATCTCCCATGCGATTCTCACCTACAACCGCGGGCGCACGACCGGACTCGCCGACGGCATCGTCATCACGCCGTCGCACAATCCGCCGCATGACGGCGGCTTCAAATACAATCCGCCCAACGGCGGCCCGGCCGAGACCGACGTCACCGGCTGGATTGAGGCCAGGGCGAACGAGTTTCTCGACAGCTCGCCTTCAGGGCGTGCAGCGGATTCCGCTATGAGAAGGCCCTTCGCGCCGCCACCACCCACCGGCACGACTACCTCGCCGCCTACGTCGGCGACCTCGGCAACGTGATCGACATGGACGTCATTCGCGGCGCGAAGATCAGCCTCGGCGTCGATCCCCTCGGCGGCGCCGGCGTCCACTACTGGGGGCCGATCGCCGAGCGCTACGGACTGAACCTGACCGTCGTCAACGACGTCGTCGATCCGACCTTCCGCTTCATGACCGTGGATTGGGACGGCCAGATTCGCATGGACCCGTCCTCGCCCTATGCGATGCAGCGGCTGATCGGCATCAAGGATCGCTTCGACATCGCCTTCGCCTGCGACACCGACCACGACCGGCACGGCATCGTCACCCGAAGCGCCGGATTGCTGCCGCCCAACCATTACCTGGCGGTCGCCATCTACTATCTCTTCCAGCACCGGCCGACGTGGCGCACGGACGCGGCGGTCGGCAAGACGGTCGTGAGCAGCCAGATGATCGATCGCGTCACGGCGAAGCTGCGGCCGAAAGCTTTACGAGGTGCCGGTCGGCTTCAAGTGGTTCGTGGACGGCCTGCTCGACGGCTCGCTTGGCTTCGGCGGCGAAGAGAGCGCCGGGGCGTCCTTCGTCCGTCTGGACGGCACCGTCTGGACGACGGACAAGGATGGCATCGTCCCGGCGCTGCTCGCGGCGAGATCACGGCGCGGATGGGCCGCGATCCCGGCGAGATCTACCGCGAGCTCACGCGCGAGTTCGGTGAGCCGGTCTATGACCGCGTCGAGGCGCCGGCCACTCCGGATCAAAAAGCCCTCCTGGCGAAGCTCTCGCCGCAGCAGGTCACGATCACCGAGCTGGCCGGCGAAACGATCCAGACGGTCCTCACCCACGCGCCGGGCAACGACGCGCCGATCGGCGGCTTGAAGGTCATCGCCGAGAGCGGCTGGTTCGCGGCGCGTCCGTCCGGGACCGAGGACATCTACAAGATTTACGCGGAGAGCTTTCACGGAGCCGATCATCTCCGCCGCATCCTGGAGGAAGCCCAGACGATCGTCAGCAAGACGCTGGCGGCGCCTTCTGACAAGGACAGCGTCACCGCATCATGAGCCAACGGTTGGCGGTTCCCCTGGAATCCGCTCCGGATCTCCCTGCCGCTCGGAACCCAGGAGACCGCGGGCGTGAACTTCGCCCTGTTCAGCCGCAACGCCCACCGAGTCCGACTCGAGTTGTTCAACCATCCCGAAGACGCCGCGCCCGCGCAGAGTCATCGATCTGGATGCGGCGCGCCACCGCACCGGAGATGTCTGGCACGTGTGGGTGAAGGGGATCGGCACCGGTCAGCTCTATGCGTACCGCGTGGATGGCCCCTACGAACCCAGCCGAGGACACCGCTTCAATGTCCACCGGCTGCTCCTCGATCCCTGCGCGACGGCGATTTCGCGACTGCCCCGCGTGGGATTTCGCATCGGCCCGCGGATACGACGCGTCGGCGCCCGAGCGACGTGGCTCCTTCGACGCAGGACAATGCCAGGTCGATGCCGAAATGCGTGTTCGTCAACGAGCCCTTCGACTGGGAGGGAGACCGGCCACCCCGGCATCCGTGGTCGAAGACCGTCATTTACGAAATCCATGTGCGCGGCTTCACCCAGCATCCCACGTCTGGCGTGGACCATCCGGGCACCTACCGCGGGCCTGATGGAAAAGATTCCGTATCTCACCACCCTGGGGGTGACCGCGGTGGAATTGATGCCCGTGCAGGAGTTCAATGACACGTCGGTCACGCGCACGAATCCGCACACCACGAACCGCTCCGCAACTACTGGGGATACGATCCCGTGGTGTTCCGTGCGCCCAAAGCGTCCTATAGCAGTGCGGGAGGTGTGGGCCAGCAGAAGCTGGAGTTCAAGGAAATGGTCCGGGCCTGTCACCAGGCCGGCATCGAAGTGATTCTGGACGTGGTGTTCAATCACACGGCGGAGGGAGACGAACTGGGTCCGACGTTCTGTTTCCGCGGCATCGACAACGCGATCTTCTACACGCTGGCGGACGACAAGCGGTACTACAGGGACTACACGGGCACCGGCAACACCGTCAACGCCAACCATCCCGTGGTGCGGGACCAGATCTTGGCCGCGCTGCGGTACTGGATGGTCGAGATGCATGTGGATGGATTCCGGTTCGACCTGGCGTCGGTGCTCGGGCGGGATCGGACCGGCACGTTGCTGGCCGATGCCCCGCTGCTCGAACGAATCGCCGAGGATCCGATCTTGAGAGACATCAAGATCATCGCCGAAGCATGGGACGCCGCCGGTGCCTACGAGGTGGGGAGCTTTTCAGAGCGCCGCTGGGCGGAGTGGAACGGCCGGTACCGAGATGACGTCCGGCGCTTCTGGCGCG
The DNA here is from genome assembly GCA_963744525.1 of uncultured Solirubrobacterales bacterium. Lineage (GTDB taxonomy): Bacteria > Actinomycetota > Thermoleophilia > Solirubrobacterales > Solirubrobacteraceae > Palsa-465. The sequence goes on from CAVUTV010000019.1 coordinate 33,405, forward strand.
GCGATGACGGGATGCTCGGTCCGTTCGCCAGCCGCATCTGCGGCAGTGCCGACATCTACACCAGGTCCGGCAAAGGGCCCGAGGGCAGCATCAACTTCGTCACCTGCCACGACGGCTTCACGCTGAACGACCTGGTGAGCTATCGCGACAAGCACAATGACGCCAACGGCGAACACAACCAGGACGGCACCAATGCCAACTTCAGCGACAACTGCGGCATCGAAGGGGAGACGACGGACGCCGGGATCGAAACCGTGCGGAAGCGTCAGATCAAGAACTTCCTGCTGACCCTGCTGATCTCCCGCGGGGTGCCGATGCTGCTCGGCGGTGATGAATGTCGTCGCACGCAAGGCGGCAACAACAACGCCTACTGCCAGGACAACGAGACGAGCTGGTATGACTGGCGTCGTCTGGAACAGCATCAGGACATCTTCCGCTTCACGCGTGGCCTGATCGCCTTTCGTCGCGCGCACCCGATCCTGAGCGCCGAGCGCTTCTACACGGACGCCGAGATCCAGTGGTTCGGCCCGCACGGGGCGAACCGCGAGTGGATTGACCCGAAAGCAGAAGCAGCTGGCCTGCCTGATCCACGAACAGGAACACCACGCGCTGTACCTGATGTTCAACGCCGGTGATGAGGACGCCGTCTTCCGCCTGCCACCCGCGCCGAACGGTGCCCGTTGGCATCTCGCCGTGGACACGTGCCGCGACGCGCCAGACGACTTGTTTGTTGCGGACAGGGAGCCTCTCCTGGACGACTCCCGGGCGTACCACGCGGGCCCGCGCTCCAGCGCCGTTCTCGTAGGGCGTCCGCCGACATCGATCACGGCAGACTGGAACGCATGACGAATCGAATCGCGCACGTCATCGGCATTGTCATCGTCTGGGCTTTCGCACTGTGCTTTGGCTGGTTCTATGTCTCGGCTGACCAGTTCAGGACGGTGGCGTTGATCTGCTCAGGGCTCGCATTGGGGATGATCATCCACCGGTTATTCCGCCAATCGTCAGCGCCAAAGGGATCGTGATGTGCAAAAGCGGACGGTCCGGTTGCCACACGACGCGGGATCATGGAGACGGCATGTGCCCTCCGACCCAATCGGCTGACGCGTGAAACGTTCACTCCTTCGGGCATTCGGGACTCCACCAGTCGTGTTCCCGCTGGACACGGAAGAGCTGATTCGCAGCGAGCTCTTCAGCATCGAGCGCCTCGAGCAACATGCCGAGAGCCTCGCGGCCGCGCAGCACGTCACAACCAGTCACGGAACCTGCCGACACCTCGCCAGACGGCTGAAGGACAACGGCCGAGTGCTCTTCGACGCGTATCGAGGCGTCGAGAAGGCTGTCCGTGAGGAGCGCGCCATCACACCCGCGGACGAATGGTTGCTCGACAACTTTTATGTTCCGCGGGAGCAGATTCGGCAAATCCGAGTCGATCTCCCGCGCGGGTTTTATCGCGGGCTGCCCAAGCTTGCCGGGGGCCCGCTCAAGGGCTATCCGCGCGTCTTCGGACTTGCCTGGGCACTCGTCGCGCACACCGACAGCCGGTTCGATCGACAGACGCTGCGTCCGGTTCGTCGGCGCTTACCAGCGCGTGCAGCCGCTGACGATCGGCGAACTCTGGGCCTTGCCGATCACGCTGCGCCTCGTCCTGATCGAGAACTTACGCCGCTCGGCCGAGCAGATCGCCAGTGGGCGAGTGGCGTGTCGAGAGGCCGACACCCTGGCTGACCAGCTGCTCGGCGTCGGCGGTCGAGCGGCTGAGGCACCGGAGATGGCGCTGCGACGTTTCGACTCCACGCCCTTGCCGACGCCGTTCGTCGTGCGACTGCTTCAACGCCTGCGCGATCAGGATCCGCGGGTCACGCCAGCGCTCGTCTGGTTGGACGAACGCCTCGCGCAGCGAGGGCACGACCGCCGACGAGATCGTCCGCAAGGAGCATCAGCGGCAGGGCGGGATGAAGGTGACCGTCCGCAACGTGATTACGAGCATGCGCCTCATTTCCACTCTCGATTGGGCGGAGATCTTCGAGAGCGTCAGTCTCGTCGATGCGGTGCTCCGCGCCGACAGCCACTTCGCGGAGATGGACTTCCCCACTCGGGATCGCTATCGGCATGCGATCGAAGAGCTGGCGCGAGGCTCGGGGCGCACGGAACTGGACATCACGCGGCGTGCGATTGCGGCCGCCGCGCGCCCAGCCGCGGGCCACCGGGAACCGGGGACGCCTCCGACCGGCCGCGAGCAGGAGCCAGGCTATTACCTCATCGCGAACGGCCGGCGGGCATTCGAGAAGGACATCGGGTTTCGCATCCCGGTCACCGACTGGCTGGTTCGCGCCAGCACGCGAGCCGGAATCGTCGGTTACGTCGGGGCGATCGCGATTCATCACCGTGTTCTGCTGGCCCTGCCGCTGCTCGCGCTTTCGGCATCCGGCATCAGCGGATGGCCCCTCGTCCTGCTCGCGCTTCTCGCCTTGGCCCCGGCGTCGGATTTGGCTGTCGCGGTCACCAACCGCGCCATCACCAATGATCTCAACCCGAAGACTCTCCCCGCGCTGGAGCTTCGCGACGGCGTACCGGCGGACCTGCGCACCATCGTCGTCGTGCCGACGCTCCTGACGACGCGAACAGCGATCGACGAGCAGATCGAACGCCTGGAGGTGCACTACCTGGCGAGCCAGGACGGCGACCTCCGCTTTGCCCTGCTTTCGGACTGGACGGACTCCGCTACCCAGACGGCACCCGGCGACGATGAGCTGCTGGGCGCCGCGGCCGACGGCATCGCGCGGTTGAATCGACGCTACGGCGCGGCGCCGGAAGGCTCCCGCTTTTTCCTCCTGCATCGCCGGCGGCTCTGGAACGAGGGGCAAGGCACGTGGATCGGATGGGAACGCAAACGGGGGAAGCTGCACGAGCTGAATCGATGGCTGCGTGGCGCGACCGACACCACCTTTGTCCCCGTCAGCGGCCGCTTTCCCGTCGCGCCTGCCGCCGTCCGCTACGTGATCACGCTGGACGCGGACACGCGACTCCCACGCGGAACGGCCAAGCGTCTGGTCGGAAAGATGGCGCATCCGCTCAATCGTCCGCGGCTGGATCCGGTCAGCGGCCGCGTGGTCGAGGGATACGCTGTGCTTCAGCCGCGCGTCACGCCGTCGCTGCCGACGAATCGTGATGGATCGCTGTTCCAGCGCGTGTTCACCAGTCCCAGCGGACTGGACCCATACGCCTTCGCGGTCTCCGACGTGTACCAGGATCTGTTCGGAGAAGGCTCGTACACCGGCAAGGGCATCTATGACGTCGACATGTTCGAAACGGCGCTCGATCAGCGGATCCCGGAGAGCACGCTGCTCAGTCACGATCTGCTCGAAGGGATCTTCGCGCGGGCCGGGCTGGTCTCGGACATCGAGGTCGTCGAAGAGTTTCCCGTCACGCTACGACGTCGCCGCGGCTCGCCAGCATCGGTGGGCGCGCGGCGACTGGCAACTGCTGCCCTGGATTTTTGGTCGCGGTCCGCGATCCGGCGGCGATCGCGACCGACGTGCGATTCCGCTGATCGGCCGCTGGAAGATGCTCGACAACCTGCGTCGAACGTTGTCGGCGCCCGCCGTCTTTCTCGCGTTGCTGGCCGGATGGATGCTGCCGCTGCCGGCCGCGGCGATCTGGAGCGGGTTCGTCGTCGCGACGTTCGCGATTCCCCGCTTGCTCCCGGCTGTCGCCGGGATCGTGCCGCGACGGCTCGGCCTCTCGCAGCGCAGGCACTGGCATGCGGTCGGCGCCGATTTCGTCCTCGCACTGTTGCAGATTGCGCTGTTGTCGACACTCATCGCGCATCAGGCCTGGTTGATGGCCGATGCGATTGCGCGAACGCTGTTCCGTCTGTTCGTGAGGCGCCGGAGGCTGCTCGAATGGGTCACCGCCGCGCAGTCGAAGGTCAGCGTCCGGCTCGATCTCCGCGGAACGTATCGGTGGATGGGCGGTGGCGTCGCGCTTGCGGCCGGTGCCGCCGCCATCGTCGCGTGCCTGGCGCCGGGATCGTGGCCGATCGCCGCGCCGTTCCTGATCCTGTGGATGCTCTCGCCCGCGGTCGCGCGATGGGCGAGCCTGCCGCGGGGCTTCGCCGGCGCCACGCCGATCTCCGACGACGGACGCCGAACCCTGCGGCTCATCGCCCGTCGTACGTGGCGCTTCTTCGAGACGTTCGTCACGGCGGAGGATCACGCGCTGCCGCCGGACAATTTCCAGGAAGATCCGCTGCCCGTGGTCGCCCATCGGACATCGCCCACGAACATCGGACTCTATTTGCTGTCGGTCGTTGCAGCGCACGATTTCGGATGGCTGGGCACGCACGAGACCGTGGACCGGCTGGAGGCGACGCTCGCGACGATGAACAGGCTCGAGCGTTTCCACGGCCATTTCTACAACTGGTACGACACCCACGATCTTCGTCCGCTGGAGCCGAAATTCATCTCTGCTGTCGACAGCGGGAATCTCGCCGGGCACTTGATCGCGCTTGGAGTGGCCTGTCGCCAGATGAAAGCTGTGCCGACGCCGCCGCTGGAATGGCTCTGCGGAATCGATGACGGGCTGGCACATCACGCGGGAATCCTTGCGCCTGCTCGCCGACGATCGGCGCACGCACACGGTGACGCGAAAACATCTGGAGGACGCGCTCGACACTCTTTCCAGCGCCGTGGAGAGTCTTCGCAGACGCGTTGGCGATATCGGGTCTGCAGGAGCTGATGCTCCACGCCGACACGGTCGCCGACATCGCGCGAACGCTGAGCGCGGAGCGGGGCGACGCCGACAGCGCTGACGTGCTGGCCTGTGCGGCAGCCGTGCGGACGTCGATCCAGAGCCACCGGCGCGATCTCGATCTCTTGATGCCCGGGCGAGCTCGCCGCCGAGCCGGTGCCCGAGCCGCCGCTCGCCGCTGTCGCGACTTCGACCGATCTACCGAGCCGGCACGATGCCGCCATCATCGGTCCTGAGTCCGCGCAGCCGAGCCGACTCGACCGCTCGAGCGATCGGCAAGCGCCGCGCTCGTCGCTCACAGGCGTCTGGAGGCGCTGATCGAGCTCGCGCGGACGATGTTCGAGGCGATGGAATTCGGCGTGCTGTTCGACCCGACCGTCAGCTCCTGTCGATCGGCTATCGGGTCACGGATGGAACGCTCGATCCCAGCTGTTACGATCTCCTCGCCTCGGAAGCGCGCCTTGCGAGCTTCGTCGCGATCGCCAAGGGCGACGTGCCGACCCGACACTGGTTCCACCTCGGGCGGACGGTCACGCCGGTAGACGGCGGCGCGGCATTGATCTCGTGGTCGGGATCGATGTTCGAGTACCTGATGCCGAGCCTGGTGATGCGCGCGCCGCCGGGAGTCTGCTCGACGAGACGAACCGGATCGCCGTGCGGCGGCAAGTGGAATACGGCGCGGGGCGTCGGTCTGCCGTGGGGCGTGTCGGAGTCGGCGTACAACGCGCGAGATCTGGAGCTCACGTATCAGTATTCGAGCTTCGGCGTTCCCGGGCTCGGACTCAAGCGCGGTCTCGGCGAAGACGCCGTCGTGGCGCCGTACGCGACGGCGCTGGCGGCGATGATCGCGCCTCGCGCGCGGTGCAGAACTTCGCGCGTCTCGCCGGCGCGGGCGGGCGTGGTCGATATGGCTGGTACGAGGCGCTGGACTACACGCCCGCCCGTCTCCCCGAGGGCGAGAAGGTGGCCGTCGTGCGCTCCTACATGGCGCACCATCAGGGCATGACGCGTGATTGCGCTCGCCAACGCGCTCCACAACGGCGCGATGCGTGCCCGCTTTCACGCCGAACCGATCATCCAGGCGACCGAGCTCTTGTTGCAGGAACGAACGCCGCGCGATGTGGAGGCCCCTTACCGGGGGCTTAGACGGACTCGGCATCGTCGAACGGGATGCCGATTGCGGACATCCACCTGCCTGCGGCGTCCAGCGCGGTCAAGTCGTACCGCAGCGATGCCGAAGACAAGTCCACGGTCGAGAACACAGCTCTGGCCGAGTCTCTTCACCCGCCAGCCAGCTTCTAGACCACCACTCACTCGTCTCAATGACCGAACTTCTCGGGATTCTGCTCGCGCTTGCCTGCGCTCTGACCACCAACCTCGGCTTCCTCTACAAGCATCGTGGCGCCTGCGCCGCCCCGGCCGTGGACTTCCGTCATCCCCTCCGGTCCGGTAAGGCGCTGTTCGCCTCACCGCTGTTCGCGATCGGCATGCTGATCGCCTGCGGATCGTGGCTCTGCCACATCGGGGCGCTGGCGATGGTCCCGCTGTCGGTCGTCCAGGCCGTGCTGGCCGGGGGCGTCGTGATGCTGGCCGTGATGGCCGAGCGGATGCTGGGTCTGAAGGTGGGCCCACGCCAGTGGCTGGGCCTGGCCATGACGGCCGGCGGCCTGGTGCTGCTGGGCGTTTCGCTCCCGGCTGTGCACGGCGCCCACGCGCGCTTCTCGGTTCCCGGGATGATCGCGTTCGAGGCCACACTGGTCGCGGCCGGGATGCTGCTGATCATGGGACCGCGCATCGGCGCGCCCCGCCATCACCACGCGGTCATGTTCGGCGGTGCGTCCGGAATCCTGTTCGGCGTGTCCGACATCTCGATCAAGGCGCTGTCGGGCATGGTCGGGGCTCACGGCGTCCTCGGCCTGCTGTCTCCCTGGCTCCTCGTCGCGCTCGTCGCTTCCGTGATCGCCTTCTTCTCCTCGGCCAAGTCACTCCAGGACGGAGACGCGATTCCTGTCATCGCCGTCACCAGCGCCGCGGCCACGGTATCCGGGATCGTCGGCGGGATCGTCGTGTTCGGTGACCCGTTCCCGGCCGATCCGCTGGGCATCATCGTTGAGTGTCTGGCCTTCGTGCTGGTGGTTTTTGCCGCCTGGGTGATCCCCGGACCGGCCCGCGCGGCCGGAATCGGACCCTCGGCGCCGGCCCCCGCCTAAGCCGCAGCCAGCGCCGAGATTTCCTCATCTCGCCCGGCCAAGCGGCTAGGGTCGGCGGACCGGGGGTCGGAGATCCGGCCCGAGACGTCTCAGGAAGGATCCCATGCTGTTCTCACGAGTCACGCCCGCGCGGGGCGCGGCTGCAGTCGTGGCCTGCGCCACGGCGCTCGCCCTGCTCGCATTGGTCGCTGTTCCGGGGGCCCACGCGGCCCCGCCGGACACCTTCAAGACGCTTGCCTCGAGCCCGATGCCCGTCAACAACCTGGCGCTCGATCCGGCCAACGACATGATCTACGCCCAGGGCTACGGGTCCAACAGCTTCTACAGCTACAGCGTGAAGACGAACCACTGGAAGACGCTCGCCTCGGCGCCGGTCAACCAGCAAAACAACGGCGGCGCGGCCTACGTCAAGGGCAAGATCTACACCGTCTACGCGGAGAATTCGGCGCAAATGGGCGTCTACAACGTCGCCAAGGGAACTTGGAAGGTGATCGCCAATCCCCTCCACGCGGGGACCGGCGACATCACGGCCGTCGGCGGGCGGATCTACCTGGTGAGCGACACGGCGTTCGTCTCGTACAACCCAGCCACCGGAGCCACGAAGGTTCTCGCCCCGGCCCCGAGCTTCAACAACGCTTCCACCGAGTTTTCGGAGGAGGTTTGCGCTGGCGCCGGCTTCGAAGCCTGGGGCGGCCTCGCCGGTTTCAAGGGAAAGATCTACGGGACCCAGGGCAATGGCTGCAACGGCTCTGCCGTGTACAGCATCCACGCCAACAAGTGGAAGGAAGCCAGGCTGGTTCCGGGTTTCACCGTGCTCGGTGGGGCCATCGATCCGGTCGCCGGCACCTACTTCGCCTACGGCGGCTACGGCGAAAATGGCATCTTCTCCTACCACATCGCTTCGGGCAAGTGGTCCACGCTCACCTTCCCGTTTTCCAACCTGAACGACGGCGGTCTCGTCTACGTCCCGACGCCGGGCCGTCAGGGGATCTATGCCACCTTCGGACAGGCCAGCACGGGCTTTGTTCGCCTCACGACCAAGGCCGGCGCTGATGTGTCGGTCGCGAACCGGGCCGGCACGGGGCACGCCAAGGTCGGGCACAGCTTCACGTACACGGTGCGGGTGAGGAACGGTGGAGCCAAGGCGAGCAAGGTCACGCTGAGTGACAAGCTCTCGTCCAAGGTTTCGATTGGAAGCGTGACCACCTCGAAGGGCACGTGCTCGGCATCGCACAACCTGAAGTGCAGGTTCGGGACCCTGAAGTCGGGACACGCGGTCAAGGTGAAGATCACCGTGACGGCCAGGAGGAAGGGGACCGCCAGGAGCACGGCGATGGTCGCCACGGCGTCGTTCAACGCCAGCTCCAAGACCAGCTCCAGCGTCAGGGTCAAGATCAGCTGATGCCAGCGCGCCCTCCGCCGGTTCCCGGCGGAGGGCGCCCCTCAGCCAGCGCGAGCGCTGGTCTCGAGTATCACCCGAGCCACCAGCTCCGGGTCGTCATAGGTGGGGATGTGCCCGCAGCCCGGGAGCTTGACGATCTGGGCGCCGGGAATCTCGGCTGCCGCCCGGGCCGCCTGCCGGGGCCAGAGCAACCGGTCGCGCGCGCCCCAGGCGACGGTGACCGGAGCGTCCACCGGTCCGCCCAGCCGGAAGCGATCTCTGTGGAGCGCGCGCAGCGTCGCCTCGAACCCGGTGGCGTTGGCCAGCGCGCGGGTCGATTCGACGATCTCGACGGGGCTCACGCTTCCCGGGTGAGCGACCATCTGCGCGTAGACGACTCGCCTGAACCACCGGTGTGGAGCCAGTCTGGCAATGCCCGGGCTGAGCCAGCGGGCGATTCGCCGGCTCGAGCGCAGCGACGCCGTGGACCACACGCTCTCCATCCGGCTGGCAAACCCCGCGGGCGAGAACGCGGTCGCCGACCGCACCGATCCGCGCCGAGCGAGTTCCAGCGCCACCCATCCACCCAACGAATTCCCGGCCACGTGTGGACGCTCCACGCCCAACCCGGCCGTCAAATCCTCCACGGCGTCGGCGAGTGCGCCGATCCCGGCTGGGCCGTGCGCCGGCAGCGGCGGGGAAAGCCCGAAGCCGGGAAGATCGAGGGCGATCACGTCCTTCTCGGCGGCCAATCGGTCCAGTACCGGCGTCCACATCTGCCAGCGGCTGCCGATCCCATGAATCAGGACCAGAGCACCGGCACCGGACTCGTCGGACACGCCGCGGCGCTCATAGTTCAAATCGGTCATCAGACTAAATGTCGGCCTCGTACGCCGATATGTACAAGCCGGTAAGCTGGCTCGGGCCGTGAAATCCATATGGCCTGCTTCGTTTCGGGCGCTATTTTGTACAAAACGGCAAGTACCTTTTTCGAGGGAGTCAGATGTCCACAACCGAAGCCGTCCCCAGCGCCAACACCACTCTGCAGGAGCAGGCCCGCCGGCACCTGTGGATGCACTTCAGCCGGATGGGAGCCTACGAGAATCAGGAGGTTCCGATCATCGTCCGGGGCGATGGCCCCTACGTATACGACGAGCACGGCAAGCGCTACCTGGATGGTCTGTCGGCTCTGTTCTGCGTGAACATCGGGCACGGCCGCGCTGACATCGCCCAGGCGGGCGCCGATCAGGCCAAGGAGCTCGGCTTCTTCACCAACTGGTCCTACGCGCACCCGCGCGCGATCGAGCTTGCCACCCGCATCGCCGAGCTGGCACCCGGCGATCTCAACCGCGTTTTCTTCACCAGCGGCGGCAGCGAGGCCGTGGAGTCCGCGCTGAAGCTGTCTCGCCAGTACCACCGCAAGACCGGCAAGCCGGGCAAGTACAAGGTCCTCGCCCGGGACATCGCCTACCACGGCACCAGCCTGGGCGCCCTGTCGGCCACCCAGATCCCGGAGCTCAAGGACCCGTTCGCACCGATGACCCCCGGCGGCGTCACAGTGCCGAACACCAACATGTACCGGGTGCCGGAAGGCACCACCGGTGAGGATCTGGCCAATGCCGTGGCCGACACGATCGAGCGCGAGGGCCCGGATACCGTGGCCGCGGTGATCCTGGAGCCGGTCCAGAACGCGGGCGGCTGCTTCCCGCCCCCGGAGGGCTACTTCCCTCGCATACGGGAGATCTGCGACCGCTACGACGTGATCCTGATCTCCGACGAGGTGATCTGCTCCTGGGGTCGCCTGGGCGAGTACTTCGGGTCGCAGCGGATCGGCTACCAGCCGGACATCATCACCACTGCCAAGGGCCTCACCAGCGCCTATGCCCCGATGGGCGCAGCGATCGTCTCCGACCGTCTGTACGAGCCCTTCGCGCACGGTGACAGCAGCTTCATCCACGGCTTCACGTTCGGCGGCCATCCGGTGTCGGCCGCGATGGCGATGGCCAACCTGGACGCGTTCGAGCGCGAGGGAATCCTCGACAACGTTCGCCAGAACGAGGGCCCCTTCCGGGAAATGCTGGAAAGCCTGCGCGATCTGCCGATCGTCGGTGACGTGCGCGGCGTCGGGTTCTTCCAGGCGATCGAGCTGGTCATGGACAAGGACACCAAGGAGACGTTCGACGAGGAACAGTCCGAGACCCTGCTGCGCGGCTTCCTTTCGGGTGAGCTCTACCGGCGAGGTCTGATCTGCCGGGCCGACGATCGCGGCGATCCGGTGATTCAGCTGGCTCCCCCGCTGATCTGCGGGCCCGAGCAGTTCGCGGAGATGGAGGCCGTGCTGCGGCCGGTGCTCACTGAGGCCGGCGAGCGCATGCACGTCCACTCCTGATCGACGCGACGATCCCCGACGCGAAGCGCCAGCACATGCTCACGGTAAGAGGACTGATAGAGGACCTGGGTGTCCGCCTGCGGACCGGTGAATCCAACCTGGACATGCCGGTCCGCTGGGTCCACATGTCCGAATGGGCCGACCCAACGCCGTGGCTCTCCGGTGGCGAGGTGCTGCTGACGACGGGCATGCAGCTCACCGAGCCCGAGGAGCAGCGGGCGTTCATCCGGCGGCTGGCCGAACACCAGCTGGCCGGGCTGGGCTTCGGGATCGGTCTGGCCCACGAAGCGGTGCCCCCGGCGCTCCTGGAGGTGGCCGAGGAACTGGAGTTCCCGGTGTTCGAGGTGCCCTACGAGGTCCCGTTCATCGCGATCACCGAGGCAGCCTTCACACAGCTGGTCAACGAGCAGTACGCGGTCCTGCGCCGCGCGCTGGCGGCCCAGGAGCGGCTCGAGCGGATCGTCCTTTCCCAGCGCGGGCTGGAAGCCCTGGCCGGGGCGCTGGCCACACTGGTGGGCGCCGCGGTGCTGGTGTTCGACGGCCGGGGCGAGCTGCTGGCCCAGCACGCCTTCCGCCGGCCGATCGACCAGGACCTCCTGGACATCCTCCAGAACGACCTGCGCGACCGGGGTCGGCGGCGGGACGCCCGTCCGTTCATGCCCAGCGTCGAGGACCCCAGCCGCGCTCTGGCGCTGCCGGTTGCCGCCGATGGCGCTCCGGCCGCGGTGAAGGCTGTCGCGGGCGCCGGCGGCAACGTGGCCGAGGCCTGGCTGGTTGCACTCAAGGACACCGAGCCACTGTCTGACTTCGACCGGCTCACGCTGCGTCAGGCGGTCACGATCGTGGCCCTGGAGCTGCTGCGCGGACGTGTGGCCGGCGACACCGAGCGCCGCCTGGCCGGGGATGTGCTGGCGGCGATGGTCAGCGGCGACCTGGGAGGCCCTGAGCTGCGTCGCCGGCTGGAGCCTTTCGGCCTGGCTGATCGGGTCGCCGCGGTGGTCATGACCCCGCCCGGGGCGGGACCACGGGCGGCGGCGGTGGCCGAGAGCGCCCTGTCCGGAGCGCTGCGGGCCGAAGCCTGCCCGGCGCTGGTGGCGTCCAACCGTCAGCTGGTCTGCGCCCTCATCCCCGGCGACGATGAGGAGGAGCTGGTCTGCCTGGCCGAGCGCGTCGCCGAACGGGCCGAAGCCGAGCTCGGGGCCGAGGTGCGCCTCGGCGTGGGTCGCCCGATGGCCGGCGAGGACGTCCGCCGCAGCTATCACGAGGCGCGCTGCACGCTCGAGGCGATGTCGCTGGGGCTGGCCCGTAACGGGTCCTCCAACGGCCACGTCAACGGTGCCGGGAGCAACGGCCACGCCGGTCCTGCCGTGCTCAAAGCCGGCAGGGCCGCGGGTAGGGTCTCCACCTACAAGGACCTGGGCTCCTTCCAACTCCTGCTCTCACTCCAGGACGACGAGGCGCTGAAGCTGTTCTGCGACTCGATCCTCGGCCCGATCGAGCACAGCGAGGGTCACTACGGCGGTGAGCTGATGCGCTCGCTGGAAGCTTTCATCGAGGAAAACGGCCAGTGGGAACGGGCGGCTCGCCGCCTGTACTGCCACCGGCACACGCTCCGCTACCGCATCAGGCGGGTGGAGGAGCTGACCGGTCGCGACCTCGGTTCAGCGCGCGACAGGATCGAATTCTGGTTAGCACTACGAGGAAGGGAACTGGTGGCATGAAGGTCGGAGTCCCGACGGAGATCAAGACCGACGAGTACCGGGTGGCGCTCACGCCCGCCGGCGTCCGCGAGCTGGCTGACGCGGGCCATGAGGTGTACGTGCAGAGTGGCGCCGGCGAGGGCTCCGCCATCAGCGACGACATGTACCAGGCGCAGGGCGCAACCGTCCTGCCCGATGCCGCGGCCGTGTTCGGCGAGAGCGAGCTGATCGTCAAGGTCAAGGAGCCCCAGCCCGAGGAAGTGGCGATGCTGGAGCCCCGGCACACCCTGTTCACCTACCTCCACCTGGCGGCGGACATCGAGCTGACCCGGGGCCTGATGGCCTCCGGCGCCACCTGCATCGCCTACGAGACGATCGAGGACGCGCGCGGACGGCTGCCGCTGCTGGCCCCTATGTCCGAGGTGGCGGGCAAGATCGCCACCCAGGCGGGCGCCTTCGTGCTGGAGAAGCCGCTCGGCGGCCGGGGCATCCTGCTCGGCGGCGTCCCGGGTGTGGCCGCGGCCAACGTGATGATCATCGGTGGTGGCGTGGTGGGGATGAACGCCGCCTTCATCGCACTGGGCATGGAGGCCACCGTCTACGTGTTCGACCGCAACATCGATCGTCTGCGCGAGCTTGACGTGGCGTTCAGCGGCCGGGCCGACACCTGCTTTGCCTCCACCCTGGCGATCGAGGAGCGGCTGCCCGACATGGACCTGGTGATAGGGGCGGTGCTGGTGCACGGGGCGCGGGCTCCGCATGTCGTGACCCGGGCTCAGCTGGGCCTGATGAAGCGTCACGCTGTGCTGGTCGACGTCTCGATCGATCAGGGCGGTTGCTTCGAGACCTCGCGGCCCACCACGCACACCGACCCCACCTACGAGGTGGACGGCATCACCCACTACTGCGTGGCCAACATGCCGGGCGCGGTGCCGATCACCTCCACCTACGCGCTGACCAACGCCACGATGCCCTACGTGATCGATCTGGCCAACCGCGGCCCGCGCGGGTCGGTGGCGGCCAACCCCGGCTTCAAGCTCGGCGTCAACGTCGCGGCGGGGCAGGTGACCTACAAGCCGGTGGCCGAGGCGGCCGGGGTTCCGTATGTCACCGTGGACGAGGCCCTGGAGGCCGTGGCCGCCTGATCGCCGGGTCACTAACGTCCATCACCCCGCCTCCTCGGGATGGGTTGGGGAGGTTCTTGACGCCATGGAGCCACGTCGTCGCTCACCCCTCGGCCGACGGGGGGTAATGGACTTTTATGGTGACCATCGGCCCCGGCGCACCACATCGTCGGTGGGGCGCCGGCGGGCGCTGAGGTCCCGCGGCGGCTCGTCGGAATAGCCGGCGGAGATGGCTCCGATCGGCCACAGCTCATCCGGCACGCCGAAGGCCCGGCGGTAGACATCGATTCGGTCCTTGGGCAGGCCGAAGAAGCAGGCTCCCAGGCCCTCGTCGATTGCCGCCAGGAGGATGAGCATGGCCGCAAACCCGGCATCGATGTCCCAGTAGGGCGATGGCCACCACGCGTCGGAACGGTCCGCAAAGCCCTTGTCCGGTTCGGCGTAGCGGTTCAGGTAGGCGCCCTTGTTGGAGTGGGGCACGATGATCAGCGGGGCCCGCACCTGGGCGCAGAACCAGTTCTCGGCGTCGGTCTCGGGCGTGGCCGCCTCTCGGAAGCGCCTGACATCGTCCAGCTGATCCAGCACCAGGAAGCCCCACCCCTGCGAGAAGCCCGCCGAAGGGGCCCGCAGCCCGGTCTGGACCAGGCGGTCGATCACCTCGGCCGGGACCGGGCGCAGCTCGTCGTAGCTGCGCACCATCCGCCGACGCCGGATGACCTCCTGGAACTCCATCGGCCTAGCATGCCACCACGAGCGTGCCCGTCCCACCGGTGACCGCTACGACCACCTGCCCTATCTAGCCTGGGTTCACCACCGCTGTCAAGCGCCGTTCGCCACGGGCGGCTGCTATCGTCGCCAGCCGTATGCCGACCACAAGCCAGCTTGTAAACAAGGGCCGCAAGAAGCCGGCCAAGAAGCTTGCCACTCCGGGCCTCAAGTCCGGCAAGGGCCGCAAGAAGAAGGTCGCCGCGCCCCAGCGGCGCGGCGTGTGCACTCGCGTGTACACCACCACGCCCAAGAAGCCGAACTCGGCGCTGCGCAAGGTGGCCCGCGTGCGGCTGACCAATGGCATGGAGGTCGGTGCCTACATTCCCGGCGAGGGCCACAACCTGCAGGAGCACTCCGTGGTCCTGGTCCGCGGCGGTCGCGTCAAGGACCTGCCTGGCTTCCGCTACAAGGTGATCCGCGGCACCCTCGACGCCGCCGGCGTATCGGACCGCAAGAAGGCCCGCTCCCAGTACGGCGTCAAGGCCAAGTGAGCGCGGAGGACTAATGCCTCGTAGAGCCGCTGCCCAGATCCGCCCGGTCGAGCCGGACGCCGTTCACCGCAATCGCCTGGTCCAGCAGGTCATCAACAAGGTGATGCTGGACGGCAAGAAATCGACCGCCGAGACGATCGTCTATGACGCATTGGCGATCCTGGGCGAGCGTACGGGCCGCAATCCGCTGGAGGTACTGGAGGCCGGCCTCAAGGCGCTGACCCCCGTTCTGGAGGTTCGCTCCCGCCGGGTCGGCGGTGCCACCTACCAGGTTCCGGTCGAGGTTCCCCCGCGACGGGCTCGCACGCTGGCTGTCCGCTGGCTTGTCTCCTTCGCCCGCCAGCGCCGGGAGAAGACGATGTCGCAGCGCCTGGCGCATGAGTTGCTGGATGCCCAGCAGCAGCAGGGCAACGCCTTCAAGCGCAAGGACGACATCTACCGCATGGCGCAGGCCAACAAGGCCTTCGCCCACTACCGCTGGTAGTCGCTGGGCGGCTGGTTCTCCCTCGAGGCTGAGCTACGTCCACGACCGCCACAACCCGGCTGCTGCGCAACTACATCGGCGGCCGCTGGACCGAGGCGGAGTCGCCCACCGGTGAGCTGCCGGTGATCAATCCGGCCACGGGTCGGACGCTGGCCCGGGTGCCGCTGTCAGGCGCCGGCGATCTAGACGCCGCCGTGCGGGCCGCCCGCGAGGCGCTGCCGGAGTGGCGCGCGGTCTCCACCATCGGACGGGCTCGGAAGTTGTTCGAGCTGCGAGAGCGGCTGGTGGCCCGCTCTGGCGAGATGGCACGTGCGGTGACGGCCGAGATGGGCAAGACCCTGGCGGATGCCGAGGCCGAGGTGGCCCGGACGATCGAGATGGTGGAGGCTGCCTGCGCCATCCCCACGACCATGCAGGGGCGGATCCTGGAGGACGTGGCCCGCGGCGTCGACGCCGAGACCGTGCGCCAGCCGGTCGGCGTGTGCGCGGCGATCGTGCCGTTCAACTTTCCGGCCATGGTGCCGTTCTGGTTCCTGCCCTTTGCCATCGCCTGTGGCAACACCTTCGTTTTGAAGCCGTCCGAGCAGGTGCCCCTCACCCAGCAGATCGCGTTCGAGGAGCTTGACGCGCTTGGGCTTCCTGCCGGAGTGGTCAACCTGGTCAACGGCGGGCGCGAGGTGGTGGAGTCGATCCTGGATCATCCCGGCATCGATGCGGTGTCGTTCGTCGGCTCGGCCCCTGTCGCCCGGTTGGTCTACGAGCGGGCGGCCAAGGCGGGCAAGCGCGTCCAGGCGCTCGGCGGAGCCAAGAACCACATGGTGGTGATGCCCGACGCGGTCATCGATAAGACGGTGGAGGGGATCCTGGGGTCCGCCTTTGGGGCGGCCGGGCAGCGCTGCATGGCCGGCTCGGTCGTGGTCACCGTCGGCGATGCCCACGAGCAGCTGATGGGCCCCCTGGTTCAGGCCAGCCGTGAGCTCCGACTGGGCGACGGGATGGCCGAGGACTCCGATGTCGGACCCGTCATCTCCTGCGCGTCCCGGGACCGGATCGCCGAGTGGATCGAGCGGGGCACGGGCGACGGCGCCCGGCTCGTGCTCGACGGCCGCGGCGCCGGCGAGGCGAGCGGCCTCTCCCCCGAGGGCGCCTTCCTCGGCCCGACCATCCTGGACGAGGTCACGCCGGACATGGACATCGCCCAGGAGGAGGTGTTCGGACCGGTGCTGTGCGTGATCCGCGCCGAGTCGCTGGACCGGGCGATCGAGATCGTCAACTCCAGCCGCTTTGGCAACGGCACCTCGATCTTCACCGAATCGGGCGCGGCCGTCCGCCGCTACCGCCACGAGGTGGAGGCGGGCATGGTCGGCGTCAACATCGGCGTGGCCGCCCCAGTCGCCTTCTTCCCGTTCAGCGGCTGGAAGGACTCGTTCCTGGGCGACCTGCACGCGCACGGCCCCGACGCGGTCGAGTTCTACACGCGCAAGAAGACCGTGACCAGCCGTTACTTCTCCAGCGGTCAGGGCAGCGGGAGCTACTTCGTCGAGCGCTGAGGGCGGGGTTGGCGGTCGCGCGCGGCGGCCGGGCGGCGCCAGGGGCTCGGACGGCGGGACGACCAGGGCGAGGTGGGGTGAGTGGGTGATCGGTGGATGAAAATTGCCCTATAGGGTCATTTTGATCCACCGCTCATCCGGATTGGCCCTGGATCCGGCGTACATGGAAGAGGAAAACGCGAGGGTCGCCCACCACACGGGACCGGGGGCTGCAGTGGAACAACCCTCGCGTGGATTTAATTTACCCGTCGATGGGCGTTCCATCCGGATCGGTCAACAAAAATCAGTCCTGAGGTCAGAACCATGACCATGGGTTTGCGGGTTGGGACCGCACCGCCGCTCCGATCGAGCCGAACCGCCAAAGGCGTAAGAAAACGGCCAAACCCGCCCGAAAACCGCCCCTTTCCGGCCCGAACCGACCGTGCCACCGCCCGTCAATCAGCCCGCGCCGCCGTACGCGTTTCCGGGCTGACGCCGGCCCCGGTCTCCGGCGCCCCCAGAAGCACGAACCCGCAAACGAACGTGACCAGCAGCACCAGCGCGCCCGCCGTCTCGACGTACAGGCCGATCTCCGGACGGTTGATGGCCAGGACGTAGTGGCCGTGGAACGACTTCAGACCCTGCTTGTGCGCGTAGGGGAGGTCGTGCAGCAGCGTGATCAGCAGCGCGGTCAAACCCAGCAGGCCGACCCCCAGTAGCGCCGGACGGCTGACCATCCGGCCCACACCGTAGGCCAGGACGCCCGCAGCAACCGCCACCAGGAGAACCGCGTAGGCATGCTGAGAGCCCACCGTGGCGGTGTTCAGCACCACGTGCCGGGCCTGCACATGTGTGCCGTACAGATTCAGGAATTGCGATACCGCCAGCACCAGCGCCCCCGCCAGACCGCCTGCCATCAGCAGCGTGGCCAGGGTCCCGTTCCCGGTCCGGGGCGGGGTTTCCCGCCCCTGCACTTCAGCCATTCAGAACCCCTCCCATTTGGGCAGAACGCCAGATTGCCTTTGCTATATTCGGTGTTGGTTCGGGCGGACCGCTGCGCATTGCGCGCGGACGCCCGCCACACCTAACCAATGGAGACCCAGACCGACTGAGCACCCTGTCCGTAGCGACATCTGCGTCGTGATGGGGCCCCGAGGGGCCCTTTTTCACGTCCGCAGCCGCCCACGGAGGGCCCGCAGTCCAGGTTTCCGACGACCGCCAAGAAGATATGCCTCGCAAGTTCAGCCTCGAGAAAACACGCAATATCGGGATCATGGCGCACATCGACGCCGGTAAGACGACGACGACTGAGCGCATCCTCTATTACACAGGGCGCACCTACAAGATGGGTGAGGTTCACGAGGGTGCTGCCGTGATGGACTGGATGGAGCAGGAGCAGGAGCGCGGCATCACCATCACCTCCGCGGCCACGACGGCCGAGTGGAAGGACCACCGGATCAACATCATCGACACGCCGGGTCACGTCGACTTCACCGTCGAGGTGGAGCGCTCGCTGCGCGTGCTGGACGGCGCCATCGCCCTGTTCGACTCGGTCGCCGGCGTCGAGCCGCAGTCTGAGACCGTGTGGCGGCAGGCGGACAAGTACCACGTCCCGCGCATCGCCTACATCAACAAGATGGACCGCATCGGCGCCGACTTCGACCGTGGCGTGCAGACGATGATCGACCGCCTCGGTGCTCATCCGGTCCCGATCCAGCTGCCGATCGGCGCGGAAGCCGACTTCCGCGGGATCATCGACCTCGTCGAGAACAAGGCGATCCTCTATAAGGACGAGCTGGGCAAGGAGCAGGAGGTCGTCGAGATCCCGGCCGAGGTAGCCGAGGACGCGGCGATCGCCCGCGAGCACCTGCTGGAGGAGGTCTCCCAGTACGACGACGAGCTGCTGGAGATGATCCTGGAGGAGCAGGAGATCCCGGTCGGACCGGCTCAAGCGTGCGATCCGCAAGGTGACGCTGGAGATCAAGCTGACCCCGGTCCTGTGCGGCTCCAGCTTCAAGAACAAGGGCGTGCAGCCGTTGCTGGACGCGGTCATCGACTACCTGCCCAGCCCGCTGGACGTGCCGCCGGTGCAGGGCCTGGAGCCGGTGCAAGGGCTCCGACAACGGCGGGACGCCGGCCGAGCGCCATGCCTCCGACGAGGAGCCGTTCAGCGCCCTGGCCTTCAAGATCATGGCCGACCCCTACGTCGGCAAGCTGACCTACTTCCGCGTGTACTCCGGCCGGCTGGCCGCAGGCTCGCGCGTGCTCAACGTGACCACCGGCCGCACCGAGCGGATCGGGCGGATCCTGATGATGCACGCCAACGAGCGCGAGGAGCTCGAGGAGGTATACGCGGGCGACATCGCCGCCGCGCGTCGGCATCAAGCAGGTCGCGACCGGCGACACGCTGGCCGCGCCTGACCGGCCGATCCGGCTGGAGACGATCATCTTCCCGGAGCCGGTCATCAAGGTGGCCATCGAGCCGAAGACGAAGGCCGACCAGGAGAAGATGTCTGTCGCGCTCGGCCGGCTGGCCGAGGAGGACCCGACCTTCCAGGTCCGCACCAACGAGGAGACCGGCCAGACCGAGATCTCCGGGATGGGCGAGCTGCACCTGGAGGTGCTGGTCGACCGGATGCTGCGCGAGTTCAAGGTGGACGCCAACGTCGGCCGGCCGCAGGTCTCCTACCGGGAGACGATCCGCGGCACCGCCGAGAAGGTGGAGGGCCGCTTCGTGCGCCAGACCGGTGGCTCGGGCCAGTACGGCATCGTCTACATCAACGTCGAGCCGGCTCCCGGCGAGGGCTTCGACTTCGTCAACAAGATCAAGGGCGGCTCGATCCCGACCGAGTTCATCCCCGCCGTGGAGAAGGGCGTGGAGGAAGCCTTGGAGAACGGCCCCCGGGCCGGCTACCCGATGGTGGACGTCCGCGTCACGCTGACCGACGGCAAGTACCACGACACCGACTCTTCCGAGATCGCCTTCAAGGTGGCGGGTTCGCTCGCTCTCAAGGAGGCGGTCCGGCGGGCCAAGCCGGTCCTGCTGGAGCCCGTGTTCGCGGTCGAGGTCGTCACCCCGGAGGAGTTCATGGGCGACGTGATCGGCGACCTGAACCGCCGGCGCGGCCAGGTCAGCGGCATGGAGCAGCGCGGCAACGCGCAGGTCATCGCCGCCCACGTGCCGCTGGCCGAGATGTTCGGATATGCCACTGATGTACGCTCGATGACCCAGGGCCGGGCGACGTACACGATGCAGTTCGAGCGGTACGACGAGGTGCCGCCTAACATCGCCGAGAGGGATTGGCGGCGAGCAGCAGGCCGCGTGAGCAGCAACTCCGGCGCGTCGTTTATCAGCACCGCCGGACGGAAGTATATATCTTGACTAGGTTCGCCCTTGATGAGGGCGAACGAAACACTGAAAGCAGAAGGAGCATCTCAAAGTGGCGAAGGCCAAGTTCGAGCGCGATAAGCCCCATGTGAACGTCGGGACCATCGGTCACATCGACCATGGCAAGACGACGCTGACCGCGGCCATCACCAAGGTGCTCCACGAACACTTTGGCTCCGGCGAGGTGCGGTCTTTCGATTCGATCGACAACGCCCCCGAGGAGAAGGCTCGCGGCATAACCATCGCGACCTCGCACGTCGAGTACGAGACCGACAACCGGCACTACGCGCACGTCGACTGCCCGGGGCACGCCGACTACGTGAAGAACATGATCACCGGCGCCGCGCAGATGGACGGCGCGATCCTGGTCGTGTCCGCGGCCGACGGTGCCGATGCCCCAGACCCGCGAGCACATCCTGCTCGCCCGTCAGGTCGGCGTCCCCTACATCATCGTCTTCCTCAACAAGGCCGACATGGTCGACGACCCCGAGCTGCTGGAGCTGGTGGAGGTCGAGATCCGTGACCTGCTCTCCGAGTACGACTTCCCGGGCGACGACATCCCGTTCGTCACCGGCTCCGCGCTGAAGGCGCTGGAGGGGGACAAGGAGTACGAGGCCAAGATCCTGGAGCTCGCCGAGCAGCTGGACACCTATATCCCTGAGCCCATCCGCGACCTGGACAAGCCGTTCCTGATGCCGGTGGAGGATGTCTTCTCGATCACCGGCCGCGGCACGGTGGCCACCGGCCGAATCGAGCGGGCGATCATCAAGATCGGCGAGACCGTGGAGATCGTGGGCATCAAGCCGACGACCTCGACTGTGGTGACCGGCGTCGAGATGTTCAAGAAGAACCTCGATCAGGGCCAGGCGGGCGACAACGCCGGCTGCCTGCTGCGCGGTACCAAGCGCGAGGACATCGAGCGCGGCCAGGTGCTGTGCAAGCCGGGGTCGATCACGCCGCACACCAAGTTCAAGGCCGAGGTCTACGTCCTGAAGAAGGAGGAGGGCGGCCGTCACACGCCGTTCTTCACGGGCTACCGGCCGCAGTTCTACTTCCGCACGACGGACGTCACCGGTGTCGCCAACCTGCCCGAGGGCACGGAGATGGTCATGCCCGGCGACAACGTCCAGATGGAGATCGAGCTGATCCAGCCGATCGCCATGGACCAGGGTCTGCGGTTCGCGATCCGGGAGGGCGGCCGTACGGTCGGCTCCGGGGTCGTCACCGAAGTCATTCAGTAGTTATCTGGGCGGCGTGGCCCATCAGGCCACCCGCCTTTGTTTTCCAGCCGATACGACGAATGGGGCGGGCCTCGCAGGCCGAGGTTCGCCCTGAACACTGAGAAGAGTCAAGAAAGAAAGCCCTAGCCCTCGTGGCAACGATTGCTCAGAACAAGATTCGGATCCGCCTGAAGTCATACGACCACACGGCGATCGAGACAGCGGCGAAGGAGATCGTCGAGACGGCTACGCGCACTGGCGCGCCGGTCTCCGGTCCCGTGCCGCTGCCCACGGAGAAGAACGTGTACTGCGTGATCCGCTCGCCCTTCAAGGACAAGGACTCCCGCGAGCACTTCGAGATCCGCACGCACAAGCGCCTGATCGACATTCATCAACCCACCCCCAAGACGGTGGACTCGCTGCAGCGCCTGGACCATCTTCCGGCCGGCGTCGACATCGAGATCCGCCTGGCGTCCTGGGGGGATGAGATGGCCGCGATCCTCGCCAAGAAACTCGGGATGACCCAGCGCTTCCGTGACGACGGTCGCGTCGAGCGGGTGACCGTGCTCGAAGCCGGGCCCTGCCCGGTCACGGGAATCCGCACGGTCGACCGTGACGGCTACGAGGCCGTCCAGCTGGCCTTCGTGGCCTGCAAGGAGAAGTCCCTGACCCGGGCCGAGCTGGGTCACCTGAAGAAGAACGACGCCCCCGCTCACCGCGTGCTGCGTGAGTTCCGTGACGAGGCCGGCGAGCTGCTGGTCGGCAATACCGTGACCGTCGAGGCGTTCACGGCGGGCGACACGGTGAAGGTCTCCGGCACCTCGAAGGGCAAGGGCTTCGCCGGCACGATCAAGCGACACAACTTCAAGCGCGGCCCCAAGTCCCACGGTTCCCACAACGTGCGGGCGCCCGGATCGATCGGCGCGTCAGCCACGCCGTCCCGCGTGTTCAAGGGCATCCGCGGCCCCGGCCGGATGGGCGGCGACCGGGTCACCCAGAAGGGTCTCACCGTCGTCGACGTGATGCCCCGCCAGAACCTGCTGCTGGTCCGCGGTGCCGTACCCGGCGCCAGAGGCGGGATCGTGGAGGTTCGCACCGATGCCTAGGAGCGCTGCAATCATCGGCGGCGGCACCGTCAGCCTCGACGCCACCGCGTTCGAGAGCGAGTTCAACATGCCCGTGGTCCACGAGGCCGTTCGCGCCGAGCTCGCCGCGCGCCGTCGCGGTACAGCCTCGACCAAGACCCGCGGGGAAGTGTCCGGCGGCGGGGCCAAGCCCTGGCGCCAGAAGGGCACCGGCCGGGCCAGGGCCGGCTCTTCTCGCTCCCCCATCTGGACCGGCGGCGGCACGGTCTTCGGGCCCAGCCCGCGTGGCTACACCTTCAAGGTCAACCGCAAGGCCCGCCGGGCCGCGTTTCGCTGCGCCCTGTCACTGCACGCCGAGCGCGAGTCGCTGGCCGTGTTCGACGCGGGATTCGATGCGCCCTCCACGCGGCGCGCTGCCGAGTTGCTGGACGGCTGGAGCTCCGCGCTTCCCGTCCTGGTGCTGCTGGACGAGTCCGAGGAGTTCGCCGGGAAGTCATTCCGCAACCTGGCCCGCGTCCGCGTGATGCCGGTGCAGGACGTCGGTGTGGCCGACATCGTCGGCGGCGCTTCGCTCCTGGTTTCCCAGGCAGCTCTGCCGGCGCTCGTGCAACGGGCGGTCGGTTCCACTTCTGCGAACGGGAGCGAGGCCTAGCCATGGATCCGAGCCAGGTGATCATCCGGCCGATCGTCTCCGAGAAGACCTACGTGCTGGCCGAGGTCGGCAAGTACACCTTCCGGGTGCACGAGAAGGCGCACAAGACCCAGATCCGCCAGGCCGTCGAGAAGCTCTTCGATGTAAAGGTGGTCGGTGTCCGCACCGCGTCGGTCAAGTCCAAGCCCAAGCGCCGGGGTCAGACCTCCGGGCGCTCGCGGCAGTGGAAGAAGGCCTACGTGCAGGTTCGCCCCGGCGACACGATCCCGATCTTCCAGGGCCTCGGGGAAGGTGCTGAGTAATGCCCATCCGTAATCCCAAGCCGACATCACCGGGACGCCGCTTCGTCACGTATCCGGACTTCGCCGAGCTCACCCGATCCGAGCCGGAGAAGTCTCTGGTCGAGGGACTGAAGAAGTCCGGCGGTCGCAACTCGTATGGACGCAAGACCTCCCGCCATCGCGGCGGCGGTGCCAAGCGTCTGTATCGCCGGATCGACTTCAAGCGCCAGAAGGACGGGATTCCGGCCAAGGTGGCGCACATCGAGTACGACCCCAACCGGTCGGCCTACATCGCGCTGCTGCACTACGCCGATGGTGAGAAGCGGTACATCCTGGCGCCCGCGCGTCTGCGTGTGGGCATGTCCGTGCAGTCCGGCCCGGGAGCCGACATCCGCGTGGGCAACGCCCTGGCGCTCGGCACGATGCCGCCAGGCACCGTCGTGCACAACGTCGAGTTGACCCCCGGTCGCGGTGGCCAGCTGGCCCGCTCGGCGGGCACCAGCATCCAGCTGCTGGCCAAGGACGGGGAATACGTCACCCTGCGCCTGCCCTCCGGCGAGATGCGCATGGTTCGCGCCGAGTGCCGCGCCACCGTCGGTGTAATCGGCAACTCAGACCATCAGAACGTCAAGGTCGGTAAGGCCGGGCGCAAGCGCCACATGGGTGTGCGCCCCCAGACCCGCGGCACCGCCATGAACCCCGTGGATCATCCCCACGGTGGCGGCGAGGGTTCCACGACCGCGGGTCGCCATCCGGTGACTCCGTGGGGCGTGCCCACCCTGGGCTACCGCACCCGCAAGAAGGGCAAGGCCTCCGACCGTTACATCGTCCGCGGACGTAGAAGGGGTAAGAAGCGGTGAGTCGCTCCAGCAAGAAAGGCCCATTTGTCGAGGATCGCCTGATGAACCGCGTCGAGGCGATGAACGCCTCGGGCGAGAAGCGCATGCTCAGGACCTGGTCCCGAACCTCCACCATCTTCCCCGAGATGGTCGGCCACACGATCGCTGTACACGACGGCCGCAAGCACGTGCCGGTGTTCGTGTCGGAGTCGATGGTCGGCCACAAGCTCGGTGAATTCGCTCCCACGCGCCTTTACCGCGGTCACGCCGGAACAGGGAAGAAGCGATGAGCCCTGCTCCTCGCAAGAAGAAGGACGCGAAGGAGCCCGACGTCCCGGTCACCCCGGAGGCCGACGTGGCCTCCGAGGACATCGAGGATGTCTCGCCGGAAGAGGTAGCCGAGCTCGACGCCGAAGCTGTCGACGCCGTCGAGGCCGAAGCGGACGAGCCGACGGCCGCCGAAGCGGAGCCGACGGCCGCCGCAGCGGATGAGCCGGCGGCTGCAGAGGCCGCGCCTGAGGTAGCTGAGGCTCCGCCCAGTGAGGCTCCGGCCAAGGCCCCCAAGCCCCGGCGGCGGCGCACGCGTGCTGCCAAGGAGGACGCGCCGGCCGCGGCCAAGCCGACTGCGCCGGCCCCGAGACGCCGACGCAGCCAGCGCGAGCCGGGCCAGCCCGCTCCGGTGGTCCGCGCGCAGGCCAAATACGTGCGCTCCTCGGCTCGCAAGGCGAGGCTCGTGTGCGACCACATTCGCGGCAAGAGCGTGGATGAGGCGCGCGCTATCCTCGCCCACACCCCCCGAGCGGTGGCCCGCGACTGGAGCAAGCTGCTGGAGTCCGCGATTGCCAACGCCGAGCACAATCACGAGCTCGTTGGGGAGGACCTCTACGTCAAGGCGGTACACGCCGACGAAGGGCCGACCATCCGGCGGTTTCGGCCGCGCGCCATGGGCCGCGCGACCAAGATCCGCAAACGCACTGCACACCTGACGATCCTGCTCACGCCGAAGGACTAACCAAAACATGGGTCAAAAAGTTCACCCAGAGTCGATCCGCGTGGGTTACATCCACGACTGGAAGTCGAACTGGTTCAACGAGAAGAACTTCGCCGACTACCTGGACGAGGACACCAAGATCCGTCAGCACATCGTCGGCCGGCTGTCGCACGCCGGGCTGTCGGACATCACGATCCGCAAGAACGCCACCGAGGTGGAGATCAACATCCACACGGCGCGGCCGGGCATCGTGATCGGGAAGTCAGGTTCGGAGGTCGACCAGCTGCGCCGTGATCTGCACCGGATCACCGGCAAGCAGGTCAAGGTCAACATCTTGGAGATCAAGCGCCCGGAGCTCGACGCTCGGCTGGTGGCTCAGTCGATCGCTGAACAGCTGCAGAACCGAGTTGCCTTCCGCCGCGCGATGAAGCGCGCGCTGACCAGCGCGATGCGCTCCGGCGCCAAGGGCGTGAAGGTCCAGGTCTCCGGCCGTTTGGGTGGCGCCGAGATGGCCCGCACCGAGGGCTACTCGGATGGTCGCGTCCCGCTGCACACGCTGCGCGCCGACATCGACTACGGATTTCACGAGGCCCGCACGACATTCGGCCGGATCGGCGTCAAGTGCTGGATCAACAAGGGCGAGATCATGCCCGAGGGCTACACCGGCGCCGATCTGACGATCATGGACGAGCCTTCTCCGCAGGCTCCCGACCGCGGTGGCCGTGACGGCCGCCAGGGTCGCGACGGACGCGGCGGCGGTCGCGGCCGTGGTGGTTCCGGCGGCGGTCCGGGTGGCGGTCGCGGGCGTGCCGGCGGTCCCGGGGGTACCGGTGGCAGTCGCGGCGGTCGTGGCGGCGGTCCAGGCGGTTCCGGAGGACCTGGTGGCGCCGGTGGCGGTCGTGGCCGTGGCGGCGGCGGTTACCGCGGCGGCGGTTCCGGTGGCCCCGGCGGCGGTTCCGGTGGTCCCGGCGGTTCTGGTCCGGGCAGAGGTCCTCGTCCCGGGGGCGGCTCGCGTCCCGGTGGCGGCTCACGCCCCGGCGGCGGCGGCGGCGGTGGTGGCGGCGGACGCTCCGGTGGCGGCCCCCGCCCCGGCGGTTCCGGCGGTTCGCGTCCCGGCGGCTCAGGCGGTTCCCGTCCCGGCGGATCCGGTGGCAGCGGCGGCGGCGGAGCTCCGCAGGGAGGTCGGTCCTAAATGCTGGCTCCCAAGCGCGTCAAGCACCGCAAGCAGCACCGCGGTCGTCGAGCCGGACTGTCCCGTGGCCAGGTCAAGGTGCAGTTCGGCGAGTACGGCCTCAAGTCCCTGGATGCCGGTTGGCTGACCAACCGCCAGATCGAGGCTGCTCGTATCGCCATGACCCGCAAGATCAAGCGTGGCGGCAAGGTGTGGATCAACGTCTTTCCGGACAAGCCCTACACCAAGAAGCCGGCCGAGACCCGCATGGGCTCCGGCAAGGGCTCGCCCGAGGGCTGGGTCGCGGTGGTCAAGCCCGGCCGCGTCATGTTCGAGCTCGCCGGCGTGCCCGAGCCCCTGGCTCGTGAGGCCATGCGCCTGGCGGGTCACAAGCTTCCGGTTCGTACTAAGTTCATCCTGCGGGAGGACGGCTGATGCGATCCGGTGAGTTGCGAGACATGTCGGAGAGCGAGCTGCGCGAGCACGTCGACACCGCTCGTCGAGAGTTGTTCGGACTGCGCTTCCAGCATGCGACGGGAGAGCTCGACAACACGTCCGGGCTGTCCAAAGCGAAGAAAGAGATTGCCCGGGCACTGACCGTGGCCCGGGAACGAGGAATTGATCTGAATGGCTGAAGAAGAAGAAAACGTGACTAATGAGGCCCCGGACGCCGACGTCTCCTCGGAGGCACCGACCCCGAGTGCCTCCGACGAGACGTCAGCATCCGACGCCTCCAAGCCCGTAGAGGAAGCGCAGGCGGAGGTGGCTGAGCCACGGTCCGTTGCGCCGTCCGAGCCGCAGCTGCCGCCCAAGGAGCGGCGGGCGAAGAGCCGCGCCGCCAAGGCCGCGGCCGTGCCGGTGCGCGAGCCCCGTAGCGACGAGGAGCGTCAGGCCGAGCGCGACGCTGTGCGCAGCCACAAGGCGGCCGAGCGCCGCCGCGAGCGCGAGCGTGCGCGGGCCAAGTACAAGGCAGCCGAGCACGAGCGCACGGCGACGCCGCCGCGCGACCACGTGGCCGGCAACCAGAAGACCCGTCAGGGGATCGTTGTCTCCGACAAGGCCGACAAGACGATCACCGTGCGGATCGACGTGGCCCGGCGCCACCGTCGTTACTCGAAGATCGTCCGCACCTCGAGCACCGTGCATGCTCATGACGAGTCAAACGACGCCCACACCGGGGACACCGTCGTCGTCCGTGAGTCTCGCCCCCTGTCGCGCAGCAAGCGCTGGCGGCTGGTCGAAGTGGTGGAGAGGGCCAAGTAATGGTTCAGAACGAGACACGCCTCCGTGTGGCCGATAACACCGGCGCGCGGGAGATCCTGGTGATCCGCGTCAAGGGCGGCCACCGCCGCCGCTACGCGGGCGTGGGCGACGTCATCACCGCGACCGTGAAGACGGCCATTCCCAACGGCTCGGTCAAGAAGGGTGAGGTGGTCACGGCGGTCGTCGTCCGCACCAAGAAGGGCTATGGCCGCGACGACGGCACCTACATCGCATTCGACGAGAACGCCGCCGTGCTGATCGACGCCAACAACAACCCGCGCGGAACTCGTATCTTCGGCCCCGTGGCCCGCGAACTGCGCGAGCGCAACTTCATGCGGATCGTTTCCCTAGCTCCCGAGGTTCTCTGACATGCCCGCCCGAATCAAGTCAGGTGACGAAGTGATCATCGTCGGCGGCAAGGACCGCGGTAAGAAGGGCAAGGTGCTCCGCGTCGACCCGGCCAAGCAGCGTGTATACGTCGAAGGCCTGAACATGATCAAGCGCCACGAGCGCCCCCGGCAGGTGGCCGGTGCCCAGCGCGCCGAGCAGGTCGGCGGCGTGATCGTGAAGGAGGGCCCCGTGCACCTCTCCAACGTGATGCTCGCCGACCCCAAGGACGGCAAGCCGACCCGGGTTGGAGTGGAGATCGCCGACGGCAAGCGCTTCCGGATCGCCCGGCGCAGTAAAACCAGGTTGGACTGAGGTAGACCCGATGGCAGAAGCACGACTCAAGACTCGATACAAGGACGAGATCCGCCCGGCGCTGATCGACCGGTTCGGCTACTCGACCCCGATGCAGGCGCCACGGATCCTCAAGGTCACCGTGAACATGGGCTGTCGGTGAAGCCAAGCAGGACTCCAAGGCCCTTGACGCGGCTGCAGAGCAGCTGGCCACGATCACCGGCCAGCGGCCCAACATCCGCCGGGCACGCAAGTCGATCGCCCAGTTCAAGCTGCGCGAAGGCATGCCCGTCGGCCTGTCGGTGACCCTGCGGGGCGACCGCCTGTACGAGTTCCTGGACCGCCTGTTCTCGGTGGCGATCCCCCGGATCCGGGACTTCCGCGGGTCTCAACCCCCGCTCGTTCGACGGCCGGGGCAACTACTCGATGGGCATCCGCGAGCAGACCATCTTTCCCGAGATCGACTACGACGACATCGACCAGACCCGCGGCCTGGACGTGACCATCACCACCACTGCCGCCACCGACGAGGAGAGCTTTGCTCTACTCGAGTCGCTGGGCATGCCGTTCGCCAAGGACGGCCGCGCTCAGGCGGCCGCTACCACGACTTAGAGGACTAATGGCCAAGACTTCACAGCGCGTCCGCCAGCAGCGGACCCCCAAATTCAAGACCCGCGGCTACACCCGCTGCCGGCGGTGTGGCCGTGCCCGCGCCGTCTACCGCAAGTTCGGGGTGTGCCGCATCTGCCTGCGCGAACTGGCGCACAACGGATACATCCCCGGCATGACGAAGAGCAGCTGGTAGCCATGTCAATGACCGACCCCGTAGCGGACTTCCTGACCCGGCTGCGCAACGGCGCCAAGGCTCAGCACCACGACGTCACGATCCCGTCCTCCAAGCTCAAGCGTGAGCTGGCCCGCATCCTCAAGGAGCAGGGCTACATCGAGGACTACGCGATCGTCGCCGCCAGTGCCGAGCACCCGGGCGAGCGGATCGTCGTTACGCTCAAGTACACCGAGGAACGTCAGCCAGTGATCACCGGCATGCAGCGCGTGTCGCGACCCGGCCAGCGGACCTACGTCGACCACTCCCACATCCCCCGGATCCAGGGCGGGATGGGCACCGCGATCATCTCCACCTCCCAGGGTGTGATGACCGGTCACGAGGCCCGTCTGCAAGGGGTCGGCGGCGAAGTAGTGGCCAAAGTCTGGTAGCAGGACCGTTCAAGCGAGAACCCATGTCAAGAATTGGAAGACAGCCCATCCCCGTGCCCACCGGCGTGACCGTGATGATCGAGCCTCCGCTCGTCACCGTGCGCGGCCCCAAGGGCGAGTTGTTCGAGCGGATCCCGCGCGACATGACGGTCGAGCAGGGCGACAGCGAGGGCGGCGACGGCCAGGAGCTGCGCGTTACCCGACCGACCGATCGTGGTGAGCACCGCGCCCTGCACGGCCTGACGCGCACGCTGGTGGCCAACATGGTGACCGGGGTGACCAGCGGTTTCGAGAAGCGCCTGGAGATCCAGGGTGTCGGTTACCGCGCCATGCTGCGCGGCCGTGACCTGGAGCTGGCGCTCGGCTACTCCCACCCGGTGCAGGTCAAGGCCCCGGACGGGATCGAGTTCGAGGTGCCCCAGCCCACTCGCATCGTGGTCAGGGGAGCCTCCAAGCAGCTCGTCGGCGAGGTCGCGGCCTACATCCGCAAGCAGCGCAAGCCGGAGCCCTACAAGGGCAAGGGCATCCGTTACGAAGGCGAGTACGTGGCTAGGAAGGTCGGTAAGCGAGCATGACGGTCAAGACCAAGCCTGCGATGCGCTTGAAGCGTCGCCGTCGCGTCCGCGCCAAGGTGCGCGGCACGGCTGAGCGGCCCCGCATCTCCGTGTTCCGCTCCAACCGCGGCATCTTCGCCCAGCTGATCGACGACAACGCCGGCCGCACGCTGGCCGCCGTCAACTGGACCGAGAGCGACCTGCGGGGGCTGGACCCCATGGATCAGGCCAAACGTGCCGGGCAGCTGCTGGCCGAGCGGGCCAAGCAGGCCGGTGTCGAGTCGGCGGTGTTCGACCGCGGTGGCTATCAGTACCACGGGCGCGTTCAGGCGCTCGCCGACGGTGCCCGCGAGGGCGGGCTGCACTTCTAGCCCGCTACCCTGGGTTCACACGTCAAATGTCACGAGATCGCACAGTTTCCGCTCAGGGCCTGGACCTCCAGGAGCGCGTGGTTGAGATCAACCGCGTAGCCAAGGTGGTCAAGGGTGGCCGCCGCTTCTCCTTCACCGCACTGGTCGTCGTCGGCGACGAGCGCGAGGTCGTCGGAGTCGGCTATGGCAAGGCCAACGAGGTACCCGTAGCCATCCAGAAGGGTGTCGAGCGGGCCAAGAAGAACCTTTATCGCGTGCCCAGGCACGGCGCGACGATCACCCATCAGACCACCGGGGTGTTCGGCGCCGGCCGCGTGTTCCTCAAGCCGGCTGCACCCGGCACCGGCGTGATCGCCGGCGGCGGCGTCCGCGCCGTGCTGGAGCTGGCCGGAATCCACGACATCCTCTCCAAGTCGCTCGGGTCCCAGAACCCGATCAACCTCGTGAAGGCGACGATGGCCGGATTGGAGTCTCTGCGAACGCCTGACGAGGTGGCTGAGTTGCGGGGCCTGTCGGTGAATGCGGTTCTTGGCCTTACCGCCAATGAGGCCACTGCCGAGGCGGTCGCCCCGAATGGGGATGCAACCGATTCCTCCGCCGACGAAGCTGAGCTGGCGCCGGCTGAGGGCGGGGCGAATGACTCGTCCGCGATTGCCGATCCCGCCGACCAGACCGAGGCCGGGAGCTAGTCCGGATGGCCATCAAGGTCACCCAGCGCAAGTCCCGTAACGGCAGCGACAAGAGCCAGCGCGACACACTGCGCTCACTCGGTCTGCGCCGCATTGGCCAGACCGTTGAGGTCGGCGACACGCCGCAGATTCGCGGGATGATCCACAAGGTGCGCCATCTGGTGGAGGTGCAGGACTAGATGCCGGCAGCCAAGAAGCCCACCGAGGAAGCGGCCGCCACCGAGGAGCGCATCGGTCTCCACAACCTGAAGCCGGCCCCTGGCTCGCGGCGCCCGCGCAAGCGCGTCGGCCGTGGCGAGGGTTCCGGAACCGGCAAGACCTCCGGCCGCGGCCAGAAGGGCTACGGCTCGCGCTCCGGTGCCAAGGACCGGGCCCGCTTCGAGGGCGGTCAGATGCCGATCCACATGCGGATGCGCAAGCTGCGCGGCCCGCATATGAAGAAGTCGATGCCCTTCGAGATGTTCCGCACGCACACGCAGGCGGTCAATCTGCTCGATCTCGAGGCGCGCTTCGACCAGGGCGCGGAGGTCACTCCGGAGACGCTCAAGGCCAAGGGCCTGGCCACCCGCAAGGACATCCCCGTGAAGATCCTGGCCAAGGGCGAGCTGTCAAAGCCGCTCACTGTCCACGCGCACGGGTTCAGCGCCAAGGCGCGCGAGGCGATCGAAGCGGCCGGGGGCACCTGCCAGGTCCTGGAGGCGGCCTCAAAGGCCGCCGAAAACGAAACCGCTTAGCGACCGATGATCTCGACGATCCTGGGAGCGTTCCGGGTCGCGGACATCCGCAAGAAGATCCTGTTCACGGCGGTGATCCTGCTGCTGTACAGGGTGGGCGCGCACATTCCCGCGCCGGGCATCAACCATCAGGCCGTCAACCAGATCCAGAACCATCTTGGCGGCAACAGCATCCTCGGCCTGCTCAACCTGTTCTCAGGCGGCGGTCTGGGCCGGATCGCCCTGTTCGCGCTGGGGATCATGCCCTACATCACCGCCTCGATCATTCTGCAGCTGCTGCAGGTCGTGGTCCCCTCGCTGGAGAAGCTGTCGAAGGAGGGCGAGGTCGGTCAGGCGCGGATCACGCAGTACACGCGCTACCTCACCGTGGGTCTGGCCTTTGCGCAGTCGATCGGCTACGTGTTCCTGTTCCGCAGTTTCGAGAGCAGCGCCGGCGTGCAGCTGATCTCGAACTTCAACCTCGGCAAGGTCTTTCTGATCGTCATCACCCTGACGGCCGGCACCGTGCTCCTGATGTGGATGGGCGAGCTGATCACCCAACGGGGCATCGGCAACGGAATCTCACTGCTGATCTTCGCCTCGATCGTGTCGCGTATCCCCAGTGGGCTCAGTTCCTGGTGGAACAACCCGAGCGCCACCTTCAAGGTGATGATGCCGTTCATCGCGATCGGCGTCGTGGCCGCCGTGGTGTTCGTGCAGGAGGGTCAGCGGCGGATCCCGATCCAGTACGCCAAACGCGTGATCGGCCGGCGGATGACCCAGGGCGGCCAGACCTATCTTCCGCTGCGCGTGAACATGGCCGGCGTCATTCCGGTGATCTTCGCGGCCAGCGTGATGGCGATCCCGCCCACGGTCGGGCAGATGATCGGCCAGAACCGGACCGGCTTCGGGACCGATCTCTACAACTTCTTCGCCCCCGGTGGCTGGCACTACGTGGTCGGCGAGTGCGTCCTGATCATCCTGTTCACGTACTTCTACACGGCGGTCACGTTCAACCCAGTGGACCAGGCGGAGAGCCTCAAGAAGTACGGCGGGTTCATCCCGGGGGTGAGACCGGGCCGGCCAACGGCCGAGTTCCTGGACCGCATCCTGGCGCGTCTGACGCTGCCCGGAGCCATCTTCCTGGCGGCGGTCGCGGCGCTTCCAACCATCCTGATCAGTCAGACCGGAGCCACGTTCGCCTTCGGGGGAACGTCGATTCTGATCGTCATCGGGGTGGCCCTGGACACGATGAAGCAACTCGAGGCGCAGCTGATGATGCGCAATTACGAGGGCTTCCTCAAATAACGATCGCACCGGGCCGGATCAGGATCCGGTCGATGTCCGACCTCAACCTGATCCTGATTGGTCCCCCGGGCGCCGGCAAAGGCACCCAGGCCGACCGCCTGCGAGATGATTTTCGGCTTCCGTTCATCTCGACCGGCGACATGCTGCGCCAGAACGTCAAGGACGGCACTGACCTCGGCCGCAAGGCCAAGGAATTCATGGACTCCGGGGGACTGGTCCCCGACGACGTGATGGTCGAGATGGTGGCCGACCGTCTCAACCAGGACGACGCCCGGGACGGCTTCATCCTGGACGGTTTCCCCCGCACCGACGCTCAGGCCAAGGCGCTCGACGACAAGATGAAGTCAGACGGGCGCCGGATCACGGCTGCGCTACTGATCGATGTTCCGGACGAGGAGATCGTCAAGCGCATCTCCGGCCGACGGGTTTGCGTCAAGAACGGGCATACGTATCACGTGGAGTTCGACCCGCCCAAGAACGATGCGGTCTGTGACCAAGATGGCTCCAGGCTGGTGCAGCGCGACGATGACCAGCCCGACGTGGTCCGAAACCGGTTGAGCGTCTACCACGAGAAGACCTCGCCGCTGATCGAGTACTACGACGGCCAGGGTCTGATGCGGCGCATCGACGGGACTCGCAGCCCCACCGAGGTGCATGACCACATCCGGGCGGTGATCGCCACGCTGCGGATGGAGGACGACGTTTGATGACCCGCCCCCGACTCACCCGCCCAGAACCGTGATCATCAAGAAATCTCCCGAGGAGATCGACAAGATGGCCGCGGCCGGCGAGGTCCTGGTCCAGACGATGAACCTGCTGGCCGGAAAGATCCGCCCCGGCGTCACCACCGGGGACCTCGATCAGGCGGCCGAGAAGTTCATCCGCTCGCAGGGCTGCGAGCCGGCCTTCAAGGGGTACCGGGGCTTCCCGGGTTCGATCTGCGCCTCGCCGAACTCGATGATCGTGCACGGTATCCCGGGGGCGTACAAGCTCGAGCGGGGAGACATCATCTCGATCGACATCGGCGTGGTGCGTGACGGCTGGGTGGCCGACGCCGCGCGCACGTTCCCGGTCGGCCCGGTCACTCCCGTGGCCCACAAGCTACTCAGCGTCACCGAGGAGTCCCTGATGCTGGCCGTGCCGCAGTGCCGCCCGGGCAATCACCTGGGCGACGTATCCAGCGCGATCCAGGAGCACGTCGAGGGCGCCGGGTTCTCGATCGTCCGCACGCTGGTCGGGCACGGAATTGGGCGCAGCATGCACGAGGACCCCCAGATCCCCAACTACGGCAAGTCCGGCACGGGCGTCCTCCTGGAGGAGGGGATGGTGCTGGCCGTGGAGCCGATGGTCAACGTCGGGCGTCACCTCGTCCGGATGGGCGACGACCACTGGGCGATCTATTCCCAGGACGGCTCGCTGGCCGCGCACTTCGAGTTCACGATCGCCGTCACGGCCGACGGGCCGCGGATCCTCACGCCCTGGCACGAGGCCAAAGGTGACGGCCGGGTCGCGGCGGCCTGAGCGCCGCTCGCTCGCCCGCGCTCGCCCGGAGGGGGCTGTTTCACCGTCACGACAATAACTTCCCCAACCCCCGGCCCGGAGGGGACCTAGGGACCTTTTGGGCATATACGGACCGTTCCTTCCCAAACCCCCGGCTGGAACGTGGGGCGATGGAAGTTATTGTCCCGTCGACCGGGTCGGACACCCGTCCGTGCCGACCGCGAACGGCGGTTCCGCAGCGCACCGCTAACGGCGCTCCACCGGCCGTCGGAGCGCCCTATCATCGAGGTGGTTGGCCCTCCAAACCCGCCCTTCAGCACCCCTACCAGGCGGACCGGCGGAACCACCGGACGCTGCTAGTATCACTTGCTGCGCCTGCAGCGCATCGTTTGCGCTGCTCGCCGCGCTCCCAGAGGTAGCGGAGACCGTACCGGTCTCCAGAGCCCCCGGGAGACTCAGCGAAAAACGACTTACGAGAGCGAAGCGACGTGAAAGTACGGCCGTCGGTCAAACCGATGTGTGAAAAGTGCAAGATCATCCGCCGGAACGGGCGCGTTCTGGTCATCTGCTCCAACCCGCGTCACAAGCAGCGGCAGGGTTAGGGCTAGATGGCGCGGATTTCAGGCATCAATATCCCCCTCAACAAGCGCGTTGAGATCGGTCTGACCTACATCTACGGCATCGGGCGCTCGACCTCCAACCAGCTTCTGGCCAAGGTCGGGATCGAACCGGACCGCAAGGTCCGAGATCTGACCGAGGACGAGGTCGTCAAGCTGCGTGACCTGATCGACGGCGAGCTGACCGTCGAGGGTGACCTGCGCCGTGAGCGCTCTCAGAACATCAAGCGGCTCCAGGAGATCGGTTGCTACCGAGGCCTCCGGCATCGCCGCGGACTCCCCGTCCGGGGTCAGAAAACCAAGACGAACGCCCGCACCCGCAAGGGCCCCAAGCGCATGCAGGTCGCCGGCAAGAAGAAGGCGGGTAAGAAGTAATGCCGGCTCCACGCAGGCCCCAGCGCGGCCGCCGTCGGGTGCGCAAGAACATCCCGATTGGCCAGGCTCACATCAAGACATCTTTCAACAACACGATCGTTTCCCTGACCGACCGGGAGGGCAATGTGATCGCGTGGGAGTCAGCCGGCGGCGCCGGCTTCAAGGGCTCCCGGAAGTCGACCCCGTTTGCGGCTCAGGTCACGGCCGACGCCGCGGCCCGCAAGGGCATCGAGCACGGGCTGCAGAAGGTGGAGGTCTACGTCAAGGGTCCGGGTTCGGGCCGCGAGACGGCGATCCGCTCCCTGCAGGCCGCCGGCCTCGAGGTGACGGGCGTCAAGGACGTGACCCCCCAGGCCCACAACGGCTGCCGGCCCCGGAAGCGGAGGCGTGTCTAACCATGGCTAGAGACACAGGCCCACAGTGCAAGCAGTGCCGCCGCGAGGGACAGAAGCTGTTCCTCAAGGGCGAGCGCTGCCTGACCGACAAGTGTGGCGTCGAGCGCCGCTCCTACCCGCCGGGTGAGCATGGCCGCGGACGCCAGAAGCAGAGCGAGTACCGCGTCCAGCTCCGCGAGAAGCAGAAGGCCAAGCGTTATTACGGTGTGTTGGAGAAGCAGTTCCGGATCTATTACGAGAAGGCCTCGCGCCAGCCGGGCATCACCGGTGAGAACCTGCTGCGCACCCTGGAGTGCCGGTTCGACAACGTTCTCGTGCGTCTCGGTTTCGCCGCCTCCCGGCGACAGGCCCGCCAGCTGATCCTGCACGGTCACTGGACGGTCAATGGCCGGCGGGTGAACATCCCCAGCTACCAGCTGCGGGACAACGACGTGATCGCGATCCACACCTCCTCCTCGGCCTCCCAGGTAATCCGGGATGCCACCGAGCTGACCGGGCAGGTGCCTGCCTGGCTGCAGGCCGATCACGACGCGCTGACGGCGAAGGTGCTGCGCAAGCCCGAGCGGCGAGAGATCGCCGCCCCGGTGCAAGAGCAGCTCATCGTCGAGCTGTACTCGAAGTAGACCGAACCTACGGTCGTGCGGGCGCACCGCCCGCCGCGACCCTGAAACGCCGCCTCCACGCGGCGCCAGAACCCACGACGTTAGGACCTCACCGCGATGCTTGACTTTCAAGTCCCCCGAATCTCCAGCGAGTCTGTCGAAGAGAACCGTGGTTCGTTCACGATCGAACCGCTTGACCGGGGCTTCGGCTACACGTTCGGCAACTCACTCCGGCGCGTGCTGCTCTCCTCGCTTGCCGGCGCGGCGGTCACCAGCGTCCGGATCGAGGGCGTGGCCCACGAGTTCTCCACCATCCGCGGCGTCAAGGAGGACGTGACCGACATCGTCCTCAACCTCAAGGGGATCGTCTGCCGGATGCATTCCGACGCCACCGAGGTCGAGGCCCCGCTGGTCGTCAGCGGCCCGGGCGAAATCACGGCGAAGGACATCGACCTGCCCAGCGGCGTCGAGATCCTCAACCCCGACGCTCACATCGCCACCCTCGAGAAGGGCACCAAGCTGGAGGTCTACCTGACCATCGGCCGCGGTCGCGGTTACCGCCCCGCCGACGACAACAAGTCAGCCGACCAGCCGATCGGCGTGATCCCGATCGACTCGATCTTCTCGCCGGTCCGCCGTGTCGCCTACAACGTCGAGCAGGCGCGGGTCGGTCAGCGCACCGACTTCGACAAGCTGACGCTCGACATCGAGACCGACGGTTCGATCGACCCGCACGCCGCTCTGCGCGAGGCCGCCGAGATCCTCATCTCCCAGCTGGCGATCTTCACGGACGAGGATGCGGTCCTGAAGATCCGCGAGGGCACCTCAGGGATGCTCGAGGGCGGGCTAAATGTTCCCGATGGTGGTCGCGGCGCCCCGGCTCGCACCCCCAACGCGATGGACGACATCCTGATCGAGGAGCTGGAGCTGGGTGTGCGCTCCTACAACTGCCTCAAGCGCGCCGGTATTCAGACCGTCGGCGATCTGGTCTCCAAGAGCGAAGGCGAGCTCAACGCGATCCCCAACTTCGGCAAGAAGTCGATTGACGAGGTGATCGAGACCCTGCACGCTCGCGGCCTCGGTCTCCGCGACGGCTAAGATCAGGCCAGCATGCGCCATCAACGCCAGCGATATCAGCTCAGCCGCAGTGCCTCGCACCGCAAGTCGCTGCTGATGAACCTCTCCAAAGAGGTGATCGAGCACGAGCGGATCCAGACCACCGAGGCGAAGGCCAAGGCGGTCAAGCCCGAGCTGGAGAAGCTCATCACCTTGGCCAAGCGGGGCGATCTGCATGCCCGCCGTCAGGCGCTGTCCGCGCTCGGCCAGGACAAGTCGGCTGTCTACAAGCTGTTCGAGGAGGTCGCTCCTCGCTACACCGCTCGCCCGGGGGGCTACACACGGATCCTGAAGCTGGGTCCGCGCCGCTCCGATGCGACCGAGATGGTCCTGCTCGAACTCGTCTGACCAGCCGCCTAACTATCGAATACGACGGGACCGGGTTCGCCGGCTGGGCGGCCCAGCCCGGCCAGCGCACCGTTCAGGGCGAGCTGGAGCGAGCCCTGGCCACGGTCCTGCGCCGGCCGGTGAAGCTGACCGTCGCCGGGCGGACCGACGCCGGCGTCCACGCGCTGGCGCAGGTGGCCAGCTACCTCGACGAGCCCATCCGGGTGCCGGCGCTCAACGCACTGCTGCCTTCGGATGCGGCGGTGCTGGCCTGTGAGGCCGCACCGCCGGGTTTCGACGCTCGCCGCGACGCCACATCCCGGGCCTACGTGTACCGGGTGCTGATCCGCCCCGGACGCTCGGCGCTGGCTCGCTCGCGTCTCCTCCACCACCCTCAGCCACTGGACCAGGCGCGGCTGAATGCCTGCGCTGCGCTGCTCGTCGGCACGCACGACTTCACGGCGTTCACACCCACGGACACCTACCACGTCCGGTTCGAGCGCGACGTGTACGCCGCCTTCTGGCGAACCGACCCTGCCAAACCAGACGTCCTGGAGTTCTGGATCGAGGCCGACACGTTCATGCGCCACATGAACCGGGCGCTGGTGGGCACGATGCTCGAGGTGGGCGAGGGGGATCGGACGGTGGACGATTTCGAGCGCCTCCTCACTGGCCGCCCCCGCCATGACGCAGGCGCGACGGCGCCGGCCCACGGCCTGTATCTGGCCGGTGTGGGCTACGGCGGTCGTCGCGTGCTGGACGGTGAGCCTGTGTTTCTCCCCCGGCCTACCCGGCAGCCATAGCATCGGCCAAACGACCCAAAGGGGGAAACATGGCGAAATACGTGGTCCTGATCGATTGGACCGAGCAGGGCGTGGCCGGGTTCAAGGACTCGGTCGATCGCTACGAGCACGCCTCGGCGCGCATGGAGGCGATTGGGGCCCGGTTCGAGAACGTCTACTGGACGCTCGGGGCTCACGACCTGGTCGGCATCGTCGATGCCCCTGACGACGAGACGCTGGCGGCGGGGCTACTGGCCATCGCCTCCCAGGGAGCGATCAGAACCACCTCGATGCGCGCCTTCTCAGGCGAGGAGATGCGCGGGGTGATCGCCAAGGCTGGCTGACCCGGATGCCTGCGCCCCGGCGGGCGCGGCTGAAAAGGTGCCGCCTCCCCGGCTAGCCTAGGTGGCCCGATGAGAGTGCTCCTGACCAACGATGATGGGATCGAGGCGGATGGGCTGCAGTGTCTGCGTCGGGCTCTGCTGAAGGTTCCGGGCATCGAGCTGGCTGTCGTGGCCCCGGACGGCAACCGCTCAGCCATGGCCCGCTCGATCACGACCCGGAGGCCGCTCTGGGTGCAGGAGGTGGCCTTCGGCGACGGCACGGTCGGCTACGCCACCGACGGCACGCCCGTGGACTGCGTCCGGCTCGCCCGGTTGGGGCTGATCGAGCGCTTCGAGCCCGAGCTGGTGGTCTCGGGGATCAATCACGGATCCAACCTGGGTGATGACATCACCTACTCGGGCACCGTGGCCGCCGCGCTCGAGGCGATCGTGCTGGGGCTGCCGGGCATCGCCGTCTCGCAACAGTCCGGTGCCCGGGAGCTCGACTTCCGCCAGGGCTTGGCCTACGACTTCACGGTGGCCGCGTCGTTCACGGCGCGGCTGGTGACCGACCTGGAGAGCCTGCCCCTTCCGGCCGGCACCCTGCTCAACATCAATGTGCCGGGTTGCCCACCGACCGGGGTGGAGGTGGCGCGGCTGGGGCGGCGCGTGTACAAGGATGAGCTCAGCCTGGTGGAGCATGAGGGTGTGCGGCGCCTGTACCGGATCTACGGCGACGCCAGCCACGACCCGCGTGAGGAGGACACCGACCTGGCTGCGGTCAGCTCCGGCAGGATCGCCATGACTCCGCTGCACTTTGCCCTCACCCATGTGGAGAGCCTGCAGGCGCTGGCCGAGCACGACCTGGAACGTCTCCTGGAGGCACCGGCCGCGCAGTCATGAGCGATTACGAGGATCGTGCGGCTGAGCTCCGCCGCATGCTGGACTACCACTCCTATCGCTATTACGTCCTCGACGACCCGGAGATCGGGGACGACGCGTATGACCGGCTGCTGGACGAGCTGCGTGCGATCGAGGCCGAGCACCCTGAGCTGGTCACCCCTGACTCACCCACGCAGCGCACGGGCGGCGAGCCGGTCAGCGACCTGGAGAAGGTCCGGCACCCTCAGCGGATGCTGTCGCTGGCCAACGCGCGCTCGGCGGAGGAGCTGCAGGCGTGGATCCAGCGGATGCGTAACCACCTGGCCCGGGAGGGGATCGAGAACCCGCAGTTCGAGTTCGTGGCCGAGCCGAAGATCGACGGTCTGGCCATGTCACTTCTGTACCGGGACGGGCGCTTCGAGCGTGGCGCCACACGCGGCAATGGGGAGATCGGCGAGGACGTCACCCACAACATCCGCACGATCAACGCTGTGCCCCTGCGGCTGGAGGGGGACGACGTGCCGCCGCTGCTCGAGGTCCGCGGCGAGGTGTACATGTCCCTGCCGGACTTCGCCGCGCTCAACGAGCGGCGCGCTGAAGCCGGACTGTCGACGTTCATGAACCCGCGCAACTCGGCGGCCGGCACGATCCGCCAGCTCGATCCCAAGCTGGCCGCCGAACGCCCGCTGTCGTTCTGGGCCTACCAGGTGGGGGTCACGGAGGGGTTGAGCTTCGGCTCGCACTGGGACGCCCTGCAGTGGCTGCGCGAGCATCGCTTCCCCGTTCACCCCGATGTCAAGCTGCTGCACACCGAGGCTGAGGTGGTAAAGCAGTGCCAGGCCTGGGAGGCGCGGCGAGGGTCGCTGGACTTTGAGATCGACGGCGTCGTCGTGAAGGTCTCAAGCGTCGAGCTGCAGCGCCGGCTGGGAGTCGTCGGACGGGAGCCGCGGTGGGCGATCGCCTGGAAGTTCCCGCCCACCACGGCGGTCACAACGCTCCGGCAGATCGGCTGGAATCCCGGAAAATTTGGCGACCTGCATCCATACGCGATGCTCGAGCCCGTCCAGGTGGCCGGGGTGACGATCAAGCTGGCCACCCTGCACAACGAAGAGGATCTGGCCCGAAAGGACATCCGTGTGGGGGAGGAGGTGATCGTGCTTCGTGCCGGCGACGTGATCCCACAGGTGCTCTCGCCGGCCCCGCACGTGGCCGAGCGACCGGACCGGCCGCCCCCGCCCCGTCCGCCTGAGCGGTGTCCCGTGTGCGACACGCCGACCGTCAAACCCGAGGGCTCGGTGTTCACGAAATGTCCCAACCGTGAGTGTCCCGGCCGGCGGCAGCAGCTGCTCGACCATTTCGTCGGCGCCATGGACATCGACGGCCTGGGGGAGAAGCGGGTGATGCTGTTCACCGGCCGCGGCTGGGTCAGAACGCCGGCTGACTTCTATCGACTGACCGCAGAGCAGATCGCCGCCGAGGAGGGCTTCGGGGAAGCCTCGGCGGACAAGCTCGTCCGGGCGATCGAGGCTTCCAAGGCCCAGCCATTCGGCCGCGTCCTGTATGGGATCGGCCTGGAGGAGGTGGGGGAGGTGACCGGGCGCAACCTGGCCCAGCAGTTTGGCGACATCGACGCGCTGCTGGCCGCCGGCCCGGAGCTGATTGCGGAGACCTCGGGGGTGGGACCGATCATGGCCGGGACGATTCACGACCAGCTGGCTGATCCGCAGATGCGGGCGCTGATCCAGGACCTTCGTGAGCAGGGCCTGCGCTTCCAGGCCGATGGACCGCCTCCGGGAGAGGGTCCATTGGCCGGCATGACGCTGGTCCTGACGGGAACGCTGCCCAACCTGACCCGTGAGCAGGCCACCGAGCTGATCATGGCCGCCGGGGGCAAGGTCACGGGGTCGGTGTCGCGCAAGACCTCCTACCTGGTGGCGGGCGAGAGCGCCGGTTCCAAGCTGGCCGGCGCCGAGCGCCTTGGAGTGCCGGTGCTCGACGAGCCGGGGCTGCGGGCGCTGCTCTCGGGCGGCCCGGAGGACAAATAATCGCGACTGCGCGGCTTGGCGAGGTTACGATCGGTCCTCGGACATCGAGGGCACGGGAGGACCGATGGGATCGAAGCTTCTGGGCGTGATCGCAGTCGCCGCGGGGCTGGCGGCGGGTGGATGCGGCGGCAGCTCAGCCTCGCACGGCGCCACGACTCCGAATGGCCACACAACGGCGCGGGGATCCACGACGGCGCCTCCTGGCGCCACGGGGTCAGGGTCGCCGCTCGATGTCTACCTGATCCGGTCAGGCGAGGAACCGGGCTATGCGACGCAGCCTCCGACCGATTACAAGAGTCCGCAGGCCATGGAGACCGCCCTCGGCGGCTACTCCGCTGCCGACCTCCGGCGGCTCAGAAGCGAGGGCTTCCAAGAGGCGGCCGTGGAAAACACCGGCACCAGCCTGGGTGGCCTTTCGTTCGTGTTTGAGCTCGGCTCCCCTGCCGCCGCCAAACGTGACCTGGCGGCAGAGGTGGCTGAAGATCTGCACGCGAAGCAACCTGGAATCCGCTTCAAGGTGGCGGCTATCCCCGGCGCCGTCGGGGTGGCCTACCCGAACAGCGCCGGCGGTGGCGGCGGCGGCAACGTGCTGTTCAGCGAGGGTCGCTGCGTGCTGCTGGTGGGCGACGAAGGTGACACCTCCTCGTTCCGGCAGCCGGCGCTGGCCGCAGCCGCCGCCATTTGGCAGCGAACCCACACGCACACCGGCGCCTGCAGCAGCTGAGGCGCGAACGGTCTCAGGGGTTGTAGTTGGCCAGCGCCTCGCCCATCCGATCCTCCACCGAGTGGCCGTAGGTGGAGTCGGACTGGTGGTTCAGGAGGAATGCGAACACCAGGTCGTCGCCGGTGCGCGCCCGGCAGTAGCCGACCATATTGGCCACGTCATGCAGGGTGCCGGTCTTGCCGCGGCAGTTCCCCGCTGCGCGGGTGCGCCTCATCTCGGTCTTCATCGTGCCGCGGACGGCGGCGATCGACAGTGAGTCCCAGAACCAGGTGTCCGACTGCATCCGCTCCAGCAGATGGACCACCTGGGCCGGCGAGGTGCGGTCGGCGCGGGACAGCCCGGAGCCGTCATTCAGCTTGGGGTGCAGGCCGAAGCGCCCGGCGATGAACGAGCGCACCACCGCCGCCCCCCGGGCGGTGGTGCCGCCGCCGCCGAACCGCGCCCCCAAGTCCTTGAGCAGAGTCTCGGCAAAGAAGTTGTCCGACGGAGAGTTGGTCAGCTCTATCAGCTTGGCCATCGTGGGTGAGGCCACTGACGCCAGCAGGCGCGCGCTCCCGGGCGTCACGCCGGCCCGCACCGCGGTCTTGGAGGGCACCCTGATGTGATCGGCGCGCAGGGCCGCCGTGAACTGCTGGGCGGCGAACAGGGCAGGGTGGGTCTGAAGCGCCGTGCCTGACTGGCTCGTGAATCCGGAGTCGAAAGACAGCCCGCTGAGCTCTCCCTCCACCTCCAGGTTCGGCTTGTAGCCGGT
Organism: uncultured Solirubrobacterales bacterium; assembly: GCA_963744525.1. Classification (GTDB taxonomy): domain Bacteria; phylum Actinomycetota; class Thermoleophilia; order Solirubrobacterales; family Solirubrobacteraceae; genus Palsa-465. Next base: position 77,093 of record CAVUTV010000019.1, read on the forward strand.
GGCCGGGGTGCCGCGCCGGGCATCGAAGTAGGACTCGTCCCCGATGATCCGGCCGTGGACCGCCTTGATTCCCGCTTGGCTCAGGTGGCCGACGAGCGCCTGCACCGTGGCGCCGGCGCCGTACCAGGAGTGGTCAAAGCTCTTGGCCCCGAACGTCGGATCCCCGCCGCCGCGGAGATACACCGCACCGTCCCACGTTCCGGTGGCGCCGAGGCTGCCGGTCCCATACACGCTGGTCGTCAACCTGGCCCGCGCTCCGTAGCGGAGCAGCGCCGTGGTCGTCGTGTACAGCTTCTCGACCGAGGCGGGAAGCCGGCCCACGTTCGGCTTGGACGAGAACAACGTCTGCCCTGTGGTCCGGTCCACCACGAGCGCGCCGTCCCAGCCTCCGGCTCGAGCCAGATCACGGCGCAACGTCCCCTGGAGCGAGCGCAACGCGACGGCTGGAGAGGCCCAGGCATCGGCTGACGCGATCAGTGTCAGCGCTAGCACGACGAGCATGGGCGCCCACGCCCGGCGAAGCCTCTGCCGCATGCCCGTAGGAACCCGGGTTGGGCCAGAAAGGTGCGCGGGGCAGGCCTGAAGGCTGCCGTGTCCGCCTAGAATGAGCCCCCGGATGGGCAAGGTCGTCAAGCTCGAAGCCGGTGCCGCGCGCGCTGCCAGGACCCGTGAGGGCGCGGGCCGGCGGCGGCCTCAGAGGTCCCGGTCGGCCCTGGTTCTGGGGGGCGGCGGCTTCACCGGCGGCGTGTATCACATCGGTGCTCTCCGGGCCCTTGATCTGCTGTCCGTGAACCGGACCGTGAACCAGTTCGACGTCTATGTCGGGACGAGCGCCGGTTCATTCGTCGCCGCGGCGGTGGCCAACGGGGTCACTCCGGAGGAGATGATGCGGGTGATCGTCCAGCAGGTGCCGACACCGTTCCCAGACGTGCGGGTCAACGCCCTGCTGAAGCCCAACTACACCGAGTATCTCCAGAAGGGGCTCATGCTCCCCTGGCGCCTGGCCCGGCTGGTTGGCCACCTCGTCAAGGACTTCGGCCAGGTCTCGGCGGTGGACCTCGTGGTCGGTCTGGCGGAGTCGCTGCCCTCGGGCCTCTACAGCACGGCCGGGATCGAGCGCTACGTGCGCACGATCCTGTCGGATCCCGACCGGGTTGACGACTTCCGGCTGCTCGCCAATGAGCTGTACCTGGCCGCCACCGACCTGGACACGTGCGAGCGCATCGTATTCGGCGCCGAGGGCTGGGATGACGTGCCGATCTCCACAGCGGTGGGCGCATCGAGCGCCCTGCCGATGATCTACAAGCCCGTCAAGGTGAAGGACCGGGAGCTGGTCGACGGGGGCATCCTCTCAACGACGAACCTGGACATCGCCGTGGAGGCGGGCGCAAAGTTCATCGTGGTGGTGAACCCCCTGGTTCCGTACGTCAACGACTTCGACAAGCGGATCAAGACGCTCACCGGCTCCCGCGTGCGCCACGTGAGCGATATGGGCTTTTCGCAGATCGGCTACCAGAGCTTCAAGCTGCTCGCCTACCAGCGGCTGCATGAGCTCGCTCGCCGCTGGGAGGAGCGCTATCCGGGCGTGGACATCATCCTGATCGAGCCCGAGCCCAACGACGAGCTGATGTTCCAGACCGGGATCATGAGCTACACGGGTAACGTCGACATCGCCCGGCACGGGTTCCAGTCGGTCACGCTCAAGCTGGCGCAGGACTATCCGAGGTTCAAGCGGATCTGTGCCCGTCACGGGATCGAGATTTCGGCCACCCGCGTTCGCAAGGTGGTCAAGCACTTCGAGGCCGAGCGCGAGAAGACCGGCGCCTGGCGGAAGATCCTGGAACAGACGACCTCGACGCTGCTGCGCCAGTCCGCCGGCGACTGACGGCCGTCCGGCCACCTTCGCGGCCGTTTCGGCGCCGCCCTACGAAAGCAAAAGGCCCGGCGTAGGCCGGGCCTTAAACGAAAAAACCCGGTGGACCTAGGCGGTGGCCACGCGGGCAGAAGTCGGACTGATCGAGGTCTCCGTGAGACTCGAGAGGAAGAGGGTCTTGTCGATCTTCCCGTTGAAGATCGGGACGCCCAGTTCCACACACTTCGCGATCACATCCCGCCGATCGAGGCCTGATTCGCGAGCGAGCTCTGTGGGCGTCAGGTGATTGGCCATCGGGTCCTTTTCCTCCTTTGGACGGGTCGCTACATAGCCAGCAAGTATTGCGCGCTTAGAAGATGCTCTCAACGGATATTTAGATTTCGTTACGAAACCTGCATTTGGAATCCTCTCTAATAAACGATACAGTTCTGTGGAGCAGCCTCGGGTAGGGGCACTTAGACAGGGAGTCGACATGGATAGGCGTCCAGCATGACGCTCGCCACGCTCAGTGAAGAGGCGTTGGTCACGGCTGCCCGTGAAGGTGACGATCGCGCGTTCGAAGAGTTGTACGAGCGCTATCGCCCGCGCATCGCCGCGTTCGCGCAACGGCTCACGCACGACGCCGATCGCGCCGACGACGTCACCCAGGAGGTGTTCATCTCGGCTCTGCGGCGCTTGCGCCAGACGGACCGGCCGATCGCCTTCCGGCCCTGGATCTACGAGATCGCACGCAACGCCTGCATCGACGAGTACCGGCGCGCCAAGCGCGTGGTGGAGGTGCCGATCGACCGGGACGGCGTCGACAACTGGCTCAATCACCTCACCAGCGGCCCGTCGCCAGAGGTGGCGATGGAGTCGAAGATGCAGATGGAGGATCTCCAGGGTGCGTTCGGCGGTCTCTCCGAGCGCCACCACCGGATCATCGTGGCCCGGGAGCTGGAGGGGAAGTCCTACCGGCAGATCGGCCAGGAACTGGGAATGTCCCAGGTGGTGGTGGAGAGCACCCTGTTCCGAGCCCGCCGCAAGCTGAGCGCGGAGTTCGAAGACCTCAACAGCGGACGGCGCTGCCAGCACGTGCGCCAGATCATCTCGGCCGGGCACACGCGCCGAACCCGCCTCGGGGTCCGCGACCGGCGCGCGGTCAGCCGGCATCTGGAGCATTGCCGGCCGTGCCGTCGTGAAGCTGTGGCGGTTGGATTCAGCCCCTTCCCGCGCCCGGTTCGCTCGCTTCAGAAGGTGGCGGCGGCGATCTTCCCGGTGCCCCTGCTGCGTCTGTTCCGGCGCGGCGGCACGACCGTGTCCTCGGCTGCCCGCAGCATCCACCACAGCGCGGTATCCGCAAGCTCCTCCGCGGCGGGGTACGTGGAGTCGGCCTCCTCGATGGGGTACGCCGGCCGGATGGCGGCGACCGCCGTCGCACTAGTGACCGCGGCGGTTGGTGGAGGATTGATCGCCGGTGTCGGTCAGGCACCGGCTCGCAGCTCTGCGCCGCGGGCGGTCCGCTCGACGGCCTCGCCGGCTATGGCCGCAGAATCTGCCGTGACACGTGGTGCGCTGATCGGCGCCCGGGCGCAGTGGAGCCATGAGGCGACGCGATCCACAGCTGACCGCTCCTCCTCCGGAGCGAGCCATCGCTCGACAGCCCCCAATTCGGCTAGGGGACGGACCGGCTCAGCGGGCGGCAACCAGAGCGCCTCGGCTCCCGCGCTGGGGCCGGCCCAGTCCGGCACGACGTCGACCACCGGAGCGTCAAATCGTCTTCCGACGGTGGCCGGCGGGTCTGGGATCGCCGGCGGCAAGGCCGGCGGCGGCGCGGGTGCACCCTCGCTTCCCAGTCTGCCCAGCGGCGTCTCGGCCGGGGGTGCGGCGAAAATCACCGGTGGATTGGCCGGCGCCGCCGCAACCGCTCTCGCCTCGGCTGGATCCGGGGCCGCGGGCCGGCTGCCGGTGAAGCTGCCCAGCGCCCCCAAGCTTCCTTAGCCCGCAGGCTTAGGGCGCATCAGCGGCCGGGTCAGGCCCTGCGGGCCGGCCCGCCTGTGGAATACTGGGTCGACTCGGGGCGTGGCGCAGCCTGGTAGCGCGCACCGTTCGGGTCGGTGAGGTCCCCGGTTCAAATCCGGGCGCCCCGATTCAGCCGCCGGGGAGCGGGACACGGTGTTGCGACACAGATCGCGCCGCGCCGTGTCCCGCCCGCGGCGACCGTGTGACGCTCAGGCGAGCGCTTCCCGAGGGACCCGCGCGGCCTGGGCGAAAGTCACCATCCGGCCGGACTGGTCGTCCCAGAGCTTGAGCCGGACCGAGCGAAGCCCGTCGGCGAGCGTGAGCGTAGGCACGGTGGAAGAGCGCGGGAATGGCGTCGTGGGCGCGCTGCAGGTTGTAGTTGGGGATGCGCGCGTTGAGGTGGTGCACGTGGTGAAGGCCGATGTTGCCCGAGAAGAACTGGAGCACCTTCGGCAGCTTCAGATAGGAGCTACCCCGCATGGCCGCGTCGACATAGCTCCACTCCTCGCGCGCCCTCCCAGTAGGCGTCCTCGAACTGGTGCTGGACGTAGAACAGCCAGATACCTACGGATCCGGCCAGCATTGCCGCGGGGGCCCTGCACGAGCAGGTAGTCCCTCCATCCGATCAGCCAGCACAGCCCCCGACGATGGCGACGAGCGCCACGTCGGTCGGCGATGCACGCTGTTGCGCATTCGCGGGCGAGCCGAGCTTGGCCACGATCCGCGGTCCGACGATCATCACGTAGATCGGACCCAGGCCGAACATCACCAGCGGGTGACGGAACAGCCGATAGGCCAGACGGCCGCGCCGGGACGCGAGCCTGATACTCGGCCACCGTGATCGTGACGACGTCGCCGACCCCGCGGCGGTTGAGGTCGCCCAGGTCGCGTGGTGCACCGCATGGTCGTGGCGCCAGCACACAAAGGTGGCGAGCACCAACAGTCCCAGAGCGTTGCCGAGCCAGGCGTTGGCCTGCTTGGAGGGAAGAACGAGCCGTGCGTGCAGTCGTGAAACACGATGAACATGCGGACGAGGAAGCCGGCGGCGAGGATGGCCAGCGCAAGCGTCAGCAGGAGCGAATCGCCCAGCGTCAGATACATCACGACCGAGAGCGCGAGGTAGGGCACCGCGGACGTAGCGATGTCCAGCAGTGCGCGGCCGAGACTGGGCTCGGCGTAAACGGCTAGGGCCTCGGACCAAGGCGGACGTTTCGATGTAGACGGCATGTCTGCTCCGATATAGGGATCAACTTATGAGGTGGTGCGCCGCCCCCGTTTTGGGACATCGTGCGCGGCGTGGTTATCAAAAGTGATCCCCAACTAGCCGTTGGCCAGTCTCCAACCAGGGATCAGCTTATCGGCAAAACTCTTAGCGGATGCTAAGTGCCGGATCGGTCGCCGGCGCTGACGGAGTTGCCCCGGGGCTCGCGCAGCCTGATGGGCTGCCCGCGCGAGCGGCGCAGCAGCAGGAACGCGATCGTGCCCCAGGTGCCGGGCACCCACAGAGAAATGGCGTGGTAGACGAGCGTTGCTGCCGTGGCGATGCTGGCGTTCACGTGGTAGAGGACGAACATCCCCACGAAGCTGCCGTCCAGCACGCCGATGCCACCCGGAATCGGCAGGAAGTTCGACAGGTAGCCGATCTGGTAGGCCAGCACCAGCGTGGACAGCGGCGGGTTCCCCCCGGCCGCCTGGAAGCACATCTCCAGCACGGCGATGTCGAACCACAGGTACCCAAAGGCGCCGATCAATCGCCAGTTGGGGTGGAACAGGATGTGGGCGGTGTCGCGGACGGATTCGGAGGTCCCGCGCAGGAGCGCGACCCAGCGCCCGTCCACCCGGTTGCCGACCAGCCGATCCGCGAAGTACGGGAGGGCGAGGAAGGCAACGAACACGACCAGCCCCACCAGTCCGGGCAGAAGCGTGAGCAGCGGGTTGTGGGAACCCGGCAGGATCCCGAACCACGTGGCCAGTCCCACCACGGCCAGGGTGATCACGTTGACTGCGCTGGTCAGCAGGAACAGGACCGCCGATCGTTCCGTGACCCGCCCGGGATTCGCGCCGCGTTCGACCAGCAGCCAGGCGCCGACCGCCACGCTCCCCGCACCACCCACGGAAACGGCGGCGCCGAAGGCCAGCTCGCTCAGCGCCACCCGGGCGCCCAGGCGGATCGGAGCCCGCTCGAACACCTGCAGGAAGACGATGATGTAACACACGCACGAGAGGATCTCGAGGACGACCGCCGCCAAAACCAGCGGCAAGGCCATGTGCGTCACCTCGTGGGCGACCTGGTGCAATCCGGGGACGGCCAGCAGCAACCCCACCACCAGGGCCACGAGAATTGTCAGCGAGATCAGGCCGTTGCGAAGCCGCTTGGTGGCGGTGGCGTCATCCAGCGTTGCGCCGTCGTGCCCCCCTGAGGACCGGTGCTCCGTGGCTGATCCGGTTCCGGACAACTTGAGTATTCAAGCATTTATGCTGCCCGCGTGGCCGCTTTGAAGCTGGATGACCGCGACCTGATCGGGATCCGGGCCGACAATCCCGGTCCATTCACTCTCACCGGCACCAACACCTGGATCATCGGACGCGAGCCGGCGTGGCTGATCGATCCCGGACCGGCGATTTCGGGCCACGTGACCGCCCTGGAGCAGGAGCTCGGGCGGCGGGGTGGGCTCGGCGGCATCGCCCTCTCACATGACCACCTAGATCACAGCGGTGCGCTCCCTGCGATGCGTGAGCGCCACCCTGACGTACCCGTGGCCGCAGCGCGCGGTGAGGCCGACAGGCGGCTGGGCGATGGGGCCCGGTTCGGGCCACTTCAGGCCATGGCGCTGGTCGGACACGCTCCGGATCATCTGGTGTTCCTTCTCAACGGCACACGGGACGAACGCGGTGGCGCCGGGCAAAAAGGCGATCTGATCGCGTTCACGGGCGACGCCGTGCTCGGGCAGGGGAGCGTGTTCATCGCGCCGGACCCGGGTGCGCTGGCGGCCTACCTGGCCGGGCTGCGCCGCCTGAGGGAGCTTTGTCCGGTGGCGCTGTGCCCGGGTCACGGGCCGGTCGTGGAGGATCCTCAGACCAAGCTGACTGAGTACATCGAGCATCGATTGGATCGAGAGCGGCGACTGGTGGAGGCGCTGGCCGAAGGCCGGCGAACCGTGGACGAACTACTGGATGGCGTCTGGTCGGATGCGCCGGAGCAGCTGCGCCCGGCCGCCGCGGTCACGCTGGCGGCGCATCTGGACAAGCTGGAGGAGGAGGGACGGCTCCCCGCTGGTGTGGAGCGGCCGAGGGGCTGGCCGCCGACCGGGGATCCCTAGCCGGCGCGTCCCGCCCCGGATTTCGCGGCGGCGGACAGCCGCTTGCGGGCCATCTCCAGAGCCGCGGTCAGTGGGGTCGCGCCGATCGAGTCGGCGTTGTCGAAGATCTGGCGCAGGGTGTCGGCGATCCCCCGGACCCGCCGCCGCGCCGTGCCCGGGTCATAGCCGGAGAACTCCTCGGCGATGTTGATCACGCCGCCTGCGTTGGCGACGAAATCGGGCGCCCAGAGGATCCCCCGGCCCGCCAGCAGGTCGGCGATGCCGTCGGTGGCCAGCTGATTGTTGGCCGCCCCCGCGACCGCCCGACAGCGGAGCTTCGGCACCGACTCATCGTTGAGGATGCCTCCGAGTGCGCAGGGGGACAGCACGTCGACGTCGGCCTCCAGGGCCTTCTGCGGCGTCGTCCAGCGGGCCCCCAGCCGCGCGGCCGCAGCGCGCTTGGCCTCGTTGACGTCAGCCACGATCAGCTTGGCTCCGGCCCGGGCACAGTGGCGGGCCACGCGCTCGCCGACGTGGCCGAGTCCGAGCAGGCTGATCGTTCGCCCCCGCACCGACGGGCTGCCGTACACGCGGTCACAGCAGGTCTGGATGGCGATGTATACGCCCAGCGCGGTCATCGGGCTGGGATCGCCGGAGCCGCCAAGTTGTCGCGAGAGACCGGCCACGTGCTTGGTCCGCGTGGCGATCAGGCTCATGTCACGGCTCGAGGTGCCGACATCCTCGGCGGTGATGTAACGACCGTTCACCGCATCCACCGTGTCCGCGAAGTCCAGCAGCGCGGCCTGGCGTCGGTCTCGGCGGAGCTTCACGTTGGGCGGCACCATGATCACGCCCTTGCCGCCGCCCAGGGGCAGGTCGGCCACCGCGGCCTTGTAGGTCATCGCGCGGGACAGGCGAAGGCCGTCGCGAAGCGCCGCGTGTCCGTCTTCGTAGACCCACATGCGGCAGCCGCCCAGGGCAGGTCCGCGGATCGTCGAGTGGATGGAGACGATCGTGTAGAAGCCCGACCGGTGGCCGCGCCGGACCAGGACCTCTTCGTGGTCGAGCTTTTCCAGGTAGCGGTCGATTGCCGTCAGTCGCCGCTGGTGAATTTGTAGGAGGCGCCGCCCCGAGTGCCGGTGACAGTGGACGGGTTGGCGAGTGGCCCTCCGCTCGGAGACAGTCCGTGTCGAGGTCGGAGAGCGCGCGGTTCCACTGCCGGGAGCGGACTCTACCTCTTGCTTTCCGGGACCGCGTCCCGGCACCACCGTCCCGGGCAGACCGGGCGCCCTGCACAACCAGGCGCGAACACGCGGCGCGATATTCTCAGCCGCAGACATGGATCCTGCGTCTGGAGTCGGCATTCCGGTCGCGTTCGGTGCCGGGCTCATCTCCTTCCTGTCGCCCTGCGTGCTGCCGCTCGTACCCGGCTACATAGCGACGGTGGCCGGTGTGAGCTCGGCATCCGAGATCAAGGCCCGCCGGGTGATCGGCCCGACCCTGATGTTCGTGGCCAGCTTCTCGTTCATCTTCATCGCGCTCGGACTGCTCGGACAGCAGGCGCTCCGGGGAGCGCTCACCGGTCCCACGGCGCTGAAGGTATGCGGCGCCGTGATCGTCGTTATGGGTGTGCTGTTCATCCTCGCTCCCTTCGTCCCCCAACTGGCGCGTGAGTGGCACATTCCCCGCGTGGTCGAGCGCGCCGGGCGCGGCGGACCGGTCCTGGTCGGAGCAGCCTTCGCGCTGGCCTGGGTGCCCTGCACCGGGCCGACGCTTGGCGCGATCATCGGCCTGACCGGCACCTCCTCGTCAGCCGCTCACGGCGCCTTCCTGCTCGCCGTCTACTGTGCCGGCCTCGGGGTCCCATTCCTGATCACTGGCCTGGCCTTCGGCGAGGTCACCTCGATCTTCACGGTGATCAAGCGCCACTACTCCGTCGTGATCGGGCTCGGAGGCCTCGTGCTCGTCACGATGGGCGTGATGATCTGGACTGGCGAGTTCACTCAGCTCAACATCACCGTCGACCACTGGTTGAACACACTCGGGTTGCCCAACTTCAACTCCGACACCTAGGCCTGAGCGATGGATGGAACGCCGGTCCTGACCGGCATTCCATCCACACCTCGTGACGCGAGCGCGCGTCAGCCGCCGATTCGAATCAGCTTCTTGTTGACGAACTCGTCCGCCCCGAAGCGGCCGAGCTCACGGCCGAAACCCGAGCGCTTGACGCCGCCGAACGGCAGCTCGGCACCCTCGGCGCCAACGGCGTTGATGAACACCATGCCGGTATCCAGCTTGTCCGCCACGCGACGCGCCTGGTCCTCGTCGCTGGTCCACACGTAGGACCCCAACCCGAACGGGGTGTCGTTGGCCAGGCTGATCGCCTCGTCCTCGGAGGTCACGCGGTAGACCTGTGCCACCGGTCCGAAGAACTCCTCGTGGTAGGCGTCATTCTCGGCGTGTGATGTCGGTCAGCACGGTGGGCGAGAAGAAATTGCCCTCGCGCTCACCGCCGGCCACCAGCTTCGCTCCGCCGTGGACCGCCCGCTTGACCTGGTCGTCCAGCCGCTCGGCCGCCGTGGCCGAGGAGAGCGGGCCGATGGTGGTCTCAGGCGAGGTCGGGTCGCCCGGCTTGACCGCCGTCAGCGCGCCCGTGAACTTCTCCAGGAAGGAGTCGTAGAACTCGTCCATCACGATGAAGCGCTTGCCGGCGTTGCAGGCCTGGCCGGTGTTCTCCAGACGCGCCGCCACCGCCTGCTCCACCGCGGTGTCGAGATCGTCGGTCTTGAGCAGGATGAACGGGTCGGAGCCGCCCAGCTCCAGCACGACCTTCTTGAGGTTGCGCCCGGCGATCTCGGCCACCGCCGCGCCCGCGCGCTCGGAGCCGGTGAGCGACACCGCCCGCACGCGCGGATCGGCGATCACCCACTCGATCTGCTCGTTGGTGGCGTAAATGTTCACGTAGGCGCCGTCAGGGAAGCCGGCCTCGCGGAATAGTCTCCTCGATCGCCTCCGCTGACTCCGGGCACTGCGGAGCGTGCTTGAGCAGGATCGTGTTCCCGATCACCAGGTTCGGACCGGCGAACCGGGCCACCTGGTAGTACGGGTAGTTCCAGGGCATGATCCCCAGCAGCACGCCGAGGGAGCTGCGCCGGATGAACGCTGAGCCCTCTCCGTCGAGCAGCTTGATCGGCTCGTCCGCCATCAGCGCCTCGCCGTTGTCTGCGTAGAAGTCGTAGATCGCCTTGCAGAAATCGACCTCGCCGAGGGCCTGCTCGATCGGCTTGCCCATCTCGCGCACGATGATCTCGGCCAGGCGCTGGCGCTGCTCCTCATGGAGTTCGCCCACCCGCCGCACGAGCGCCGCGCGCTCGGCCACGGTCGTCGACGCCGACCAGGTCCGGTGCGCCTCGTCGGCCCTGGCGATGGCGTCCCGCAGGGCGTCGTCGCTGATCGTCGGGTATTCCTTGACCGTCTGGCCTGTCGCCGGATCAACTACTGCGTAGTCCGCCATCACAACCTCCGTCTCGTCTTAAGACCCCGCGGGCCGGGCCAATCGGGCGTCCGGGTGTACGGGCCAAACCTACTGCCCTGAGCGTACTCAGGGGAGGCAGAGCCGACCAGCTGCGGTAGTTCGATCCGGCCAGTCGGGGCGCCTGAGCCCATCCTTGACACCTAGCCAGACTAGGTATAGGCTGCCTAGGTATGAAGCCGGATGAGCTCAAGGGTCACCTCGACGCGTTGATCCTGGCCGTGCTATCCCAGGGTCCGCTGCACGGGTACGCCGTGATCGAGGCGCTCAAGTCACGCAGCGGCGGCAAGCTGTCGCTGCCTGAGGGAACCGTCTATCCGGCGCTGCACCGTCTCGAGCGTTCCGGGCTCCTGACCAGCGCCTGGTCCGAGAACGGCCGCCGGCGCCGGGTCTACCGCCTGACCGGCCGCGGCGAGCGGGAGCTCGGCGCGCGGCGCAAGCGCTGGCACGATTTCACGACGACGATCGACGCGGTGCTGGCATGACCTCGCCTGACTACCTCTCCAAGTTGAGCGATGCCCTCCGTGAGGCGGGCATCCGGGGGGCGCATGCGCATCCGGATCATGACCGAGTTCGAGGACCATCGGCCAGCGCCCCGAGGCCCCCGAGGCCGAGCTCGGCGACCCGCAGGACCTCGCCATCCAGTTCGCCGACGAGCTCGGCACCAGCCGTGCCCGCGGAGCCGCCTTCGCCGCCTTCGCCGCGCTGGTCGTGGTCGGTGTGCTGCTGGTCAGCCGGGTGGCCTCGATGGGTCCCCTGCGCCAAGTGGATGGCTCCACCGGCGACACCCTGGGTCTGCTGGCGGCCATCTTCGCGGCCCAGATCGCCTTCGTCTCCGGCGGACTGGCGCTGGCGCGGGCCTTCCGGCTTCGCCGTGCCGCGACGATCCCGGCCGCCGAGGCCCGGATCCTGGCGCGGCGGGCTGGGGTCGGATTGGCGGCGGGTGCGCTGGCCACCGTGGCGGTGCCGCTGCGAGCGGCCGCCGCCCCGGGTTCCGCCGCGGGCTCGACCTTGTGGTCGGTTGCGGCCGTCGTCGGGGCGCTTCTGGCCGCCGGGCTTGCGCTGCCCGCATTGATCCGCGCCGTCCGCCTGCGCCCACGGACCGAGGGTGCGCCCGGAGACCTGCTGGACGACTTCGGACCGGTGCGTCCGCTGGCCAGCCGGCTGACCGGCGCATCGCCGACGCGGTTCGCGCTGCTGAGCGCCACCGGGCTCGCGGCTGTGATCGCGCTGGCCGGCGTCGCCGGTGATGACCCATACGACGGGATCCTGCGCGGCCTCATCGAGGCGGCGGCGTACCTGGGCAGTTTCGCCCTGCTCGGGCGCTACCTCGGACTCCGCGGCGGGCGGGACGTCCTGCCGCGGGTCGAATAAATCAAGTCAGGCTTGAAATTTTCGACCCACGCAGCGCAAGGGCCTGCCGCGGGCGCCTGCCGCGCCGCCGCGACGCAGCTAGGCTCACGCGGGACGGTGTCTCCGACCATCCCCATCCCCCCGCACGACAGGCCGCTGACCGGCGGTTCGCCGTTCCCGCCGATCGCCGACTACGCATTCCTGTCGGACGGCCACACCGGCGCGCTGCTGGCGCCCGACGGAAGCATCGAATGGATGGCAGTGCCCGCGGTTCGACTCGCCGAGCATCTTCGGATCGCTGCTCGACCGGCGCGGCCGGCTCGTTTCGTGTCGGCCCGTACGGGCTGGTCGTCCCGCTGTCGGTCCGCTATCTCCCCGGGACGATGGTCGTCGAGACGACGTGGTTGTGCCCCGTCGGGTTGGCTGGTGGTGCGCGACGGCCTGACGATCGGGCCGTGGCACGACGACCATGCGGACGAGAGCTCGCACACCCGGCCGCCGACCGACAGCGACGCCGACCACATGCTGGTGCGGACGATCGAGTGCGTTCAGGGCAACGTCCAGGTCGAGGTCGTGTGCGAGCCGATGTTCGACTACGGCGTGGATCCGGCGGAGTGGGAGCTGCTGCGGTCGGACTGGAACGCCGCCGAGGCCAGCGGCGACGGCACCTCGATTCGCCTGCACTCGGATATGCGGCTCGGGCATCGAGGGCAGCCGGGCCCGGGCGCGTCACACGCTGGTCGAGGGGGAGCGGCGGTTCGTCGCGCTCGGCTGGTCGCACGGCCTCGACGGGCCGCGCGGCGATCGAGGACGCCGTCGCCCGGATGCGAGCGCACCGAGCACTACTGGCGCGGCTGGCTGGCGGGCGGGCGCTTCCCGGACCACCGCTGGCGCGGCCACCTGCACCGCTCGGCGCTGACGCTCAAGGGACTGACCTACGCGCCGACCGGTGCCACCGTCGCGGCCGCCACGACCTCGCTGCCGGAGACGCCCGGGCGGCGAACGCAACTGGGACTACCGGTACTGCTGGATGCGCGACGCGACCTTCACCCTCTGGGGGCTGCACGCGCTCGGCTTCGACTGGGAGGCCGACGACTTCATGCAGTTCGTCGCCGACCTCGACGCGCGACGACGACGGCGCGCTGCAGATCATGTACGGGCTCGGCGGCGAGCGCGACCTGACCGAGCGGACGCTGGATCATCTGACCGGCTACGAGGGCGCGGCTCCGGTCCGGGTCGGCAACGGCGCCTTCAAGCAGAAGCAGAACGACGTGTTCGGCGCCGGTGCTCGACTCGATCTACCTCCACACCAAGATGGGCGGCCACATCCCGCAGCGCCTGTGGCCGGTGATCGAGGCCCAGGTCACGGTGCGCGATCGAGGTCTGGGAGAACCCCGACCAGGGGATCTGGGAGGCACGCGGCGAGCCCAAGCACTACGTGTCATCGAAGCTGATGTGCTGGGTCGCGGCCGATCGCGGCGCGCGCCTGGCCGAGCTCGAGGGCGAGGACAAGCTCGCCGACGAGTGGCAGGCGATCGCCGACCAGATCCGCGAGGACATCCTCGCCCGCGGCGTCTCGGAACGCGGCGTCTTCCGCCAGCACTACGACACCGACGCGCTCGACGCCTCGACACTGCTGATCCCGATCGACCGCTTCCTGCCGCCGAGCGACGATCGCGTCCGCGCGACCGTGCTCGCGATCGCCGACGAGCTGACCGAGAACGGATTCGTCCTTCGCTACAAGGTCGACGAGACCGACGACGGGCTGCACGGGACGGAGGGCACGTTCCTGATCTGCTCGTTCTGGCTGGTCTCGGCGCTGTCGGAGATCGGCGAGAAGGAGCGCGCCGCCGCACCTGTGCGAGCGGCTGCTCACGCATGCCTCCCCACTCGGCCTGTACGCCGAGGAGCTCGATGCCGACAGCGGGCGGCACCTGGGGAACTTCCCGCAGGCGTTCACGCATCTGGCGCTGATCAACGCGGTGCATGCACGTGATCGCAGACGAGGAGGCCGCGAGCCCCTAACTACGGGCTCAGGCGTCGTAGCCCGGCTCGCCCGGCAGCACGATCCGGGCCATCCTCACCGGACCGCCGACGACCTGAGGCTGGATCGGCTGCACCTCCCGTCCCCGGGCGTGGGCCAGCAGCTCTTCGGCTGAGCCAAATCGATCCAGCTGCTCCAGCTGCTTGATCGTCGGGAAGACCAGGAGCAGCTCCCCGGCCTGACCGGCGGCCAGCGCATCGGCCGGCGCGGTCCAGCGGAAGTCGACGACCTCGGCACCGTCGACCCGCGGCGCGGCGCCCTCAGGGCAGATGGCCAGAAAGAACCAGGTGTCGAACCGTCGTCCTGACCTGCGCAGGCGTGATCCAGCGCGCGAACGGCACCAGCTCGCCGTCGACAGGGAGCTCGATGCCGGCCTCCTCGTGGAGCTCTCGCAGGGCGGCGGCGCGCAGCGCCGGCTCGCCGTCCCCTTCGCCTTATCGACCGCGCCGCCCGGGAACACCCAGGCGCCACCCATGAATCGGGCCGACGGGTTGCGCTGGACCAGCAGAACCTCCAGCCGTTCGTCCCCGCCACGCAGGAGGATCACGGTGGCGGCCGGGCGCGGGACCGTGGCCTGGCCGGCGTGTAGCTCGGCGCCTGGCTCGGGTCGGTGCGAAGCATCACGGTCGACCCTACCTGACCGTCGTCCCGGTTCCGGGCGGGCCGCGGCGCCAGAACTGGCTACCCTTGCCCGCGTGAAGTACATGTGCGAATCGTGCGGGTTCATCTATGACCCCGAGGAGGGCGACCCGGATGGCGGGATTCCGCCGGGAACGGCGTTCGAGGACATCCCGGAGACCTGGTTCTGCCCGGTGTGCGGAGCCCGCAAGCGGGACTTCGAGCCTTACGAGGAGTGAGACTTTCGGACCTGCGGGGGGTTATCGAAGGTCATGCCACTGACTCCCCTGCCAATACATCACGCCGCCGCATGCGACACACTGGCCTCGTGAAATCAACTTTAAAGCTCTCTCGTCTCCACCGGACAGGACTCGTCGCCGTCCTGGCCGCGGTGCTGGCCGTCATCAGCGCCAGCTGTGGCAACGCCTCAGTGGCCAGCTCAGGCTCCGGCGCGACTCTGCACGTCACCTCCTCCTACGTGGGGCCGAAGGTACCGAGCGGGTTCCTCGGGATCTCCACGGAGTACACCGGCCTTTCCACCTACACCGGCAACAGCACCACGGTGGACCAGCCGTTCGTGCAGCTGATGAAGAACCTCAACCCGAACGGCTCCCCGGTCCTGCGGATCGGCGGCGACAGCACCGACTGGGCCTGGTGGCCGATTAAGGGTGTGCGCAAGCCGGGCGGGATCCGCATCACGCTCACTCCGCGCTTTCTGGCCTCGGCCAAGTCCCTGATCGAGGCGCTGCACGGGCACTACATCTTCGGCATCCAGTTCGAGGCCAACAGCCGGCGGATCGCGGCAGCCGAGGCCAACGCGATCCTCAGCCACGTTGGACGCAGCAACATCCGGGCGCTGGAGCTGGGCA
This sequence comes from uncultured Solirubrobacterales bacterium, assembly GCA_963744525.1. Lineage (GTDB taxonomy): Bacteria > Actinomycetota > Thermoleophilia > Solirubrobacterales > Solirubrobacteraceae > Palsa-465. The sequence goes on from CAVUTV010000019.1 coordinate 92,682, forward strand.
ACGAGCCCGAGCTGTACCACACCTTTGCCTGGTACAAGAACTCCTCCGGGCAGCGCGTGTACGGGCGTTCCAGCAGCTGGACCCCGCAGGCCTACAACAAGGACTTCGCCAGCATCGCCAAGGGCATGCCGAACTTCCCGATTGCCGGTCCAAGCTCAGGCGGAACGGAATGGCTGGCCGCCCTGGGCAGCTTCGTCCGCAGCGAGCCTCGCGTGAAGCTCGTGACCACGCACGCGTATCCGACCAAGAAATCGCGGCTCGACCCTTGTCAAGCCCAGTCAGTTCTTCCAGTACTCCTCGTTGCAGGGGCTGGCCAACAACATCGCCGGGCATGTGCACGTGGCCAGGTCCCGGGGCAAGCCGCTCCGGGTCGGTGAGATGAACTCGATCTCCTGCGGCGGCCAGGGCAACCTCAGCCCGGCCTTCGCCCCGGCTCTCTGGGCGATCGACTTCATGCCACGCCTGGAGCGCACCGGGGCGACGGGAGTGAACTTCCACACCGTTCCGGGCGCTTCGCAGGGGCTGATCAACGCCAAGCACACCCACTCCGGGTGGAAGGTGTCGGTGGAGCCCGAGTACTACGGGCTGATGATGTTCGCCCAGGCCGCTCCGGCCGGCTCGCACATGCTCCACATCGCCGGCAAGCAGATCTCGGGGATCGACCCATGGGCGGTCAAGACGCCGTCCGGTCGCATCAACGTGATCGTCGTCAACAAGACCCGGTCGTCACGGACCATCAAGCTCGGGGTCGACGGCTCGAAGGACGCGGCCGGAACGGTCACCCGGCTGCGCTCCCGGGGCCTGTACGCCAAGAGCGGCGAGAGTCTGGGTGGCCAGCACATCTCGTCTGGTGGCCTGCTCTCCGGCAAGTCGAACGCCAGCAAGATCAGCCCGAAGGGCGGCGCCTACCGGTTGGTGGTTCCGGCCTACAGCGCCACCGAGCTGTCCTTCGGCTAGGAGTACTCGGCTGCGGCCGGGGCGGGCTTTGATGCCTGCCCCGGCCGGGGTTTCAGCGGCCCTTCCACTCCGGCGGGCGCTTCTCGGCGAACGCCCGCACCGCCTCACGGAAGTCCTCAGAGGCAAAGCAGTCCCGGCGTAGTTCGATCAGCTCCCGCTCGACGTCGGGGTCGAGGTGGCCTTCCGCCTCCAGCAGGGCGTTGATCACCCGCTTGTTGCCAGCCTGCGCCAGCGGTGCGGCGGCGGCTATCTCCACCGCCAGCTCCAGCGCGTCCTCGGCCAGCCGGCCCGGTTCGGAGATGGCGTTGACAAGGCCCCAGGACCGGGCCGTTCTGGCGTCGATCCGGTGGCCGGTGAGAAACAGTTCCCGGGTGCGCGGTGCCCCGATGGCATCGATGAACTTACGGATGCCGGTGTGGGAGTAGACCAGTCCGAGCTTGGCCGGCGGCATGCCCAGGGCCACCGTTCCGGCCGCGATGCGCAGGTCGCAGGACAGGGCGATCTCCAGTCCGCCTCCGATCGCGTGGCCGTTGAGCGCGGCGACGGTGGGGAAGGGGTAGGACTCGATCGCGGCCAGAGCCGCGGTGAACGGATGCGCCACCAGCTTCTCGGCCTCGTCCACGAACCGGCTCGATCCACGCTCGTCCAGGTTGGCGATGTCGTAGCCGGCTGAGAACGTTGTTTCCTCCCCGGTGATGATCAGGCAACGAGCATCGAGGCGGGGCAGGATCTGGGCGAATCCGTCGAGAATGGCGTGATCCAGGGCGCCCCGCTTGGCCGGGTTGGAGATGACCAGCCGTGCGACGCCGGGAGCCGGCTGCTCCAGGTGCAGGCGACCCTCGTTCTCTGCTTCGGGCCTAGTCGAGGACAACGAGCGGGTCGCCCTCGGACACCGACTGGCCCTCTGCGACGAGAATCTCCTTGACGACCCCGCCGTCCTCCGCCTCCACGGGCATCTCCATCTTCATCGACTCGAGGATCACCACGGTGTCGCCCTCCGCGATCGCGTCGCCCACCTCCACCTCGATCTTCCAAACGGTGCCCGTGATGTGGGCCTCGACCTCGGACAACTCAGACCTCCCTGGGAAGCGGACGGATGCCGCAGGGAGGATGGGGAGGTGCGAGCGGGCCAGGCAGCCGCAGTTTGCGGCTTCCGTCCGGCGCGGACGCTTGACTTGCGGTTGCCGAGTAGTGCGATAGCGAGGAAGCCATCGGTACCGAGTCCGTTTGTGAGCTCCTGCACCCGCCGCCAGTGGGCCAGGCGACGGGCGCGGTCGCGCCGGTCGTGGATCGTTCTGGTGCCGACGTCGCTCGTGCTGAGTCTCGTGCTGGTGGTCGCCGGAGCTGCGGCGTTCCTGGCCGGACACGGCACCCTGTAGAACAGCGCGCGCTGCCTCGCGTCTCCCGAGCTGCACTAGATGATCCTGGCATCGATCAGGGCACGACCGGCACCACATGCCTCGTCTTCGACGACGCGGGAGCCGATCGGGCGCGCCAGCCGCGAGTTCGGGCAGAACTTCCCGCGACCGGGGTGGGTCGAGCACGACGCCGCCGAGATCTGGGAGGTCACGCACGCGGTCGCCGGCGAGGCGCTCGACGACGCGGGCGCTCGTCCCGGCGAGCTGAGGCGGTCGGGATCACCAACCAGCGCGAGACGGTGTGCGTGTGGGATCCGCGAGACCGGCGAGCCGCTGCACCGCGCGATCGTCTGGCAGGACCGGCGGACGGCGGCGCGGTGCGACGAGCTGCGAGCGGCGGGCGACGAGTCGCTCGTGCGCGAGCGGACCGGGCTGGTGCTCGATCCGTACTTCTCCGGCACGAAGATCGAGTGGCTGCTGGACAACGTCGACGGGCTCGCGCGAGCGCGCCGAGCGGGCGCGCGCGTGTTCGGGACGATCGACGCGTGGCTGATCTACAAGCTCTGCGGCGAGCTGCGCGACCGACCCGTCCAACGCGTCGCGCACGATGCTGTTCGACATCCGCGCGGGCGCTGGGACGCCGGAGCTGCTGGAGCTGTTCGGGGTCGCCGAGCGCTCGCGCTGCCGCGAGGTGCGGCCCGAGTGCGGGGTCATCGGCGACGACCGACGCCGAGGCCCTGTACGGCCACGCCGTGCCGGTCGCGGGCGTCGCCGGCGACCAGCAGGCGGCCCTGTTCGGCCAGGCGTGCGTCGATCCGGGACTCGGCAAGAACACGTACGGGACGGGCTCGTTCGTGCTCCTCAACTCCGGTACGAGCCGCGCCCGCGCCGGCCGCGGGCTGCTCGGCGACGGTCGCATGGGGGATCGGCGACGCGGCTGAGCTACGCGCTCGAGGCCGCGATCTTCGTCACCGGCGCCGCCGTCCAGTGGCTGCGCGACGGGCTCGGGATCATCGAGCAGGCCGCCGAGACAGAGGCGCTGGCGGCGTCGCTTGACGGCAACGACGGCGTGTACTTCGTCCCGGCGCTGACCGGGCTCGGCTCGCCGCACTGGGATCCCGTACGCGCGCGGGACGATCGTCGGGCTGACGCGCGGCAGCGACACGGGCGCACCTGGCGCGCGCGACGCTCGAGGCGATCGCGTACCAGACGCGTCGACGCCGTCCGCGCGATGGAGGCGCCGGCGCGGCCGCCGCTGAGCGAGCTGCGCGCCGACGGCGGCGCGACGCGCCAACGGGTGGCTGATGCAGTTCCAGGCCGACGTGCTCGGGGTGCCGGTCGTCGTGCCGGAGATCGCCGAGACGACCGCGCTCGGCGCGGCCTACCTCGCCGGCGTCGGCATCGGGCTGTGGACGATCGACGAGGTCGCGCGAGCGGCGGCGAGAGCGCGCCGCTACGAGCCGGCGATGGGCGCGGACGAGCGGCCTCGCTGCTGCGCGCCTGGCACCGGGCGCTCGACCGCGCACGGGGGTGGGCGGAGGCGTAGCCTTCAGGGCGTGGGATCGGAATCCGAGCGCGACTCGACCTCGAACTGCTGGCGGCGTCGTTGCGCGCCGACGCGAGCGACCTGGCCAGCGTTCGTCGAGAGCCTGGCGGTCAAGCTCGAGGAGCGCTGCCCGGACCGGCGTCCGCGTGGAGCGGCGCGAGCAGGCATGTGCGGCCCGAAGCTGGTGCGGCGGATCGAGGTCGACGCCGGCGACCAGCGGCTCGAGCTGCGCTACGACCGGGCGACGCGGTCGAAACGCGCTGCTCGCGGCTGTCGGGCGGGATCGTGCTGAGGACCGAGGTGCTCGGCACGGACGCGTGGCTCGCAGCGCTCGGCGAGGCGCTCGGCGGCCGAGGCGGAGCGAAGCGAGCCAACCCGCCAGGCGCTCGAGCGCCTGCTGCTGCAATGAAGGAGCCGCCGTGGTCGAGCATGCCATTGTTCAAGCGCCCCGACCAGCCTGCGATCCCGGTCGGGTGCCGGCGGCGGCCGGGCAGCTGCCGGCGGAGGCGCCGCAGCGCGGCGGCGTACAGGCGCCGGCTCGCTGGAGGGGATCCCGGAGTCCGGGACGCGAGCGGATCGAGCGGATGAAGCAGGACGTCGCCCGCGGCTTCTTCACCAGCGATCTGTCGGTCAACGAGTTCCTGCTCGTCAAGCAGGCCGGCTTCGAGCCGCTCGGGCTGGTGCTCGGCAGCTCGATCTACCACATCGGCTTCCAGCAGGCGATGTGGAATCAGAACCAGGAGCTGGGCGTGCTGACGCAGGCGATGTACCACGCCCGCGAGCTGGCGATGACGCGCATGGAGGAGGAGGCCGACCAGCTCGGCGCCGACGGGATCGTCGGCGTGCGGCTCGACATCGGCCGCTACGAGTGGGGCGCGGACCTGGCCGAGTTCATCGCCGTCGGCACCGCCGTCAAGCACCGCGGCGGGGAGCTGCACCGGGCGCCGAACGGACGGCCGTTCACCTCGCGACCTGCAGCGGCCAGGACTTCTCGACGCTGCTGCGCAGCCGGCTACCGGCCGGTCGGGCTGGTGATGGGCAACTGCGTCTACCACGTCGCGCACCAGGGGATGATGGCCGCGTTGCGGCAGATCGGCCGCAACATGGAGATGCCGAACTTCACCCAGGCGCTCTACGAGGCCCGCGAGCTGGCGATGGGGCGGATGCAGGCCGAGGCCGAGGCAGCTGCAGGCGGACGGGATCGTCGGCGCGCGGATCGATCGAGCGCAGCCACGGCTGGGGCTCGCACGTGATCGAGTTCTTCGCGATCGGCACGGCGGTCGTGCCCACTCAGACGGACCACAGATCGAGAAGCCGGCGCTGGTGCTGCCGCTGACCGGCTGAAGCTGCTCAGGCGATGGCCAAAGACGCCAAGATCAAGGCCCAGGTCTACAAGGATCCGCGGCCGCCCGAGACGTTCGCCGAGTACCACGAGCGGGTGCGCGACCACGGACCCGAGTGGATCTACGAGGTGGTGCGCGTCCTCACCATGCTGGGCGCCCTGATCCTGTTCCGGGCGCGTGGTTTCTCCTCCGACAACGTTCCCGGCGGGGCCGGTGATAATCGCGCCCAACCACGCCTCCTTCATGGATCACTTCTTCAGTGGGGCATTCGTCCGCCGGCACATCCAGTTCATGGCCAAGTCCCAGATGTTCGGCCGGACCCCGCTGTCCTGGATCTACTCGCACGGCGGCGTGTTCCCCGTGCGGCGTGGAAACCACGACGAGGATGCCTTCACCAGTGCCTTCAAGATCCTGGAGCGGGGAGGGGCGGTTGGCATGTACGTGGAGGGCGGCCGCTCGCGGACCGGCAAGGTGGGGACCGAGGCCAAGCCCGGGATCGGGCGTCTGGCTCTGGAGTCCGGGGCGCCGGTGGTGCCGGTCGCGATCCTCGGCTCCCATCAGGTGCGCAATTGGAAGCGCGGCCGCCTGCCCAAGGTGATCGTCCAGTACGGCGAGCCGTTCGCGGTGCAGCGCGTGGAGTCATCCACGCGTGAGCAGCAGCAGCTCGTCGCCGACGAGCTCCTGGCGCGCATCCAGCGAATGCACGCGGAGATGAGCCGCCTCGGGCCCAAGGAATCGGCGCGTCAGCTCGGCGAGCGGGCACGGGCGCGCCGTCGCGGGATCCCGCCCACGCCGTCGGACCCCGGGCCATCCGATCCTGAACCACGCGATCCCGAGCAGCCGGAGTCCCGCCCGCCAGACCGGATGCTCACCGAGAACTAGTCCGCTGACTAGGCCGTGGCGATGGCGGCGGCCTGCTGCAGTCCCAGCTCGTCGATGGCCAGTTCCCGCATCTTGAACTTCTGCACCTTGCCGGTGACCGTCATCGGGAAGCCGTCGACGAACTTGATGTACTGCGGCACCTTGAAGTGGGCGATCTGGCCACGGCAGAACTCGCGCACGTCCTCGGCGGTGAGTGAACTGCCCTCCCGAGGCACGATCCAGGCCATCAGCTGCTCGCCGTAGCGCTCGTCGGGCACGCCGATCACCTGCACATCGGCGACGGAGGGATGGGTGTAGAGGAACTCCTCGATCTCCCGGGGATAGATGTTCTCCCCGCCGCGGATGATCATGTCCTTGATCCGCCCGACCACCCGGACGTATCCCTCGTCGTCCATCGTCGCCAGGTCGCCGGTATGCATCCATCCGGACTGGTCGATCGCGTCGGCGGTCCGGCTCGGGTCGTTCCAGTACCCGAGCATCACCGGGTAGCCGCGGGCCAGGAACTCCCCGGCCTCGCCCAGTGGTTGGGTCAGGCCCGTCGCCGGATCGACGATCTTGATCTCCGTATGCGGCATCACCTGGCCCACGGTGGCGCAGCGGTGCTCCAGGGTGTCGTCGGCGCGGACCACGGTGGTGACCGGTGAGGTCTCGGTCATTCCGAAGGCGATCGAGATCTCATCGATGCCCATCTGGGCCGCCACCTTCTTCATCACCTCGATCGGGCAGGGGGAGCCGGCCATGATCCCGGTGCGCAGCGAGCTCAGGTCGTAGTCGGCGAACCGGGGGTGCTCCAGCTGGGCGATGAACATCGTCGGTACGCCGTAGAGGCTGGTGCAGCGTTCCTCTGCGCAGGCTCTGAGCGTCGCCTCCGGCTCGAATGCCTCAGCCGGATAGACGATGCAGGCGCCGCTGCTGGTGGCCGCCAGGTTGCCGATCACCATCCCGAAGCAGTGATAGAGCGGGACCGGGATACAGATTCGATCCCGCTCGGTGTAGCTGAGCATCCGGCTCAGGAAGTAGCCGTTGTTGAGGATGTTGTGATGCGTGAGCGTTGCTCCCTTGGGGAAGCCGGTGGTGCCGCTCGTGTACTGGATGTTGATCGCATCGTCGAAATCCAGGCCGGCCATCGTCTTGCGGAGCAGGTCGCGGTCCGGTTCGGTCGTGGCCAGCTCATCCCAGGCATCGGTCCCGAAGAAGACTGCTTGCTCCAGTCCCGGCACGTCACGGCGCACATCGGTCACCATGGCTTCGAAGTCGGCACCCTTGAAGGCCGAGGCGGCGAACAGCCAGCGGCAGCCCGACTGCCCGAGCGCGTACTGGAGCTCGCTGGTCCGGTACGCCGGGTTGATGTTGACCAGGACGATCCCGAGCTTGGCTGTGGCGTACTGGGCGAGCGCCCACTCGGCGCGGTTGGGGCTCCACACGCCTACCCGGTCGCCCTTGGACAGTCCGGCGGCGTGCAGACCGGTGGCCAGAGAGTCGACGGCTCGGTTGAACTGTGAATACGTGAGCCGGACGTCCTGGTGGGAGGAGACCAGCGCGTCCTGGTCGGGGAAGCGCGCCGCGGTGTTCTCCAGGTTCTGGCCGATCGTGTCAGGCAGCAACGGAAGATCGCTGGTTCCGCTGGCATAGGACAGGCTCATCGATCGACTCCTTTTCGGTCGGGTTGGCGCGTCGCGGACACTACCGGCGGCGCCGCGGCAGATCTATAGGCTGCCGCGCCGATGGGGATTCTCCGTCCCAACCTTCTCGACGGCGTATCGGTGGTACTGGACACGGTGGGCGAACCTGCCTGGCCGGGGCTCGAGGCCGAGCTGAGAGGCTTGGGCGCCGGCGTCGACCGGCTCAGCGACGGCGCTTGGCCGGAGGGACTGCCGTTGCCGGATGAAGCCGGCGCTTTGGTGGTGGATTGCACGGGCTGGGAGCCCGATCACGGTCAGGCGGATTCCGGGGTCGAACCGCTCCGCTCACTGCTCGACCGCGTGTGGATGACGACCGAGGCGGTGGCCGCTCGAGCCCTGATCGAGGGCGGCCGGGGCGGCCGGCTGCTGTTCCTGGCACCGGTCCAGCGGGAGCGCTTCACGGTGCCCGCCGCGGTAGCCGCCCTGGAGAATCTCGCTCGCACGCTGTCGGTTGAATGGGCGCGCTACGGGATCACGGCGGTGGTGCTGGCACCTTCGGCTGACACGAGGCCGGAGGATCTGAGCACGGTGACGGCCTTTCTGCTCTCCGCCGCGGGGGCGTACTTCAGCGGATGCCGCCTGGATCTTGGCTGACGACGGGCGTGCGTTCGCGCAACCAGCCCACCAGATCTCCCATCACCTGCTCGCGCTCGGGTTCATTGAGGATCTCGTGGTAAAGACCGTCGTAGGCGCGCGTGGTCAGGTCTGAGGCGCCAATCCGTTCGGATACCAGCACCGCCCCGGCCGGGGCGCAGAGCCTGTCTGCGGTTCCGTACATCAGTAGCGTCGGCACCGTCACACGGGAAACGTCGGCAGGGAGCGTCGCAGCGTGGCGCAGGAACTCGGCCACGGTGCCCGCCGGCAACGGCTGGTGGTGGACGAGCGGGTCCTGCACGTAGGTGCGCACCACCTCGGGATCGCGGCTGACCAGGTTCGGGTCGAGTCTGGCCAGCGGCAGTCCCGGGGCCACGGTCCCCAGTAGCCGTCCCATGAGCTTGGCTCCGGCCCGGCCCTCGACTTCGACCAGCGGTGCGGAGACGATCAAGCCCGACAGGCGCTCTCCGTGCGCGATCGCGTAGCGCAGAGCGAGCGCTCCACCCATGCTGTGGCCCAGCAGGAACACGGGCGCGCCGGGGTGCTCCGCCACGGCCAGGCTCACCAGTTGATCGAGATCGGCCACGGCATCGGCGAACGAGATCCGGGCGCGCCGCCCCTCCGAGCGTCCGTGGCCGTGGTGGTCCAGCGCGTAGACGGCGCAGCCCTCGGCCTGCAGCTGCTCGGCCACGTGGGTGTAGCGGCCGCTGTGTTCCCCGAAGCCGTGGGCGATGACCACGACTGCCCGCACCCTGGCGGGGTCCTCGTCGTCCCGCGGCCAGCTCGTCCAGGCGATCCGGCGTCCGCGCGCGCCGGTGAAGCTGCCGATGCTCAGCTTTCCTCGGCCCACGGCACCACGACAGCGTCCTCAGTGGGAGAGTCTCGTGCCACCACGTACTCCGCCGGCTGGGTCTCTGATGGGTTCACCAGGACGTGGGTCTCACGGGGCGGGACGTAGACCATGTCCCCGGGCTCGAGGGTCAGTTCGCTCTCCAGCCGATCTCCCCATTTGACCACCAGCTGCCCGGACAGCATGTAGACCGCGCTCTCGCAGCCCTCGTGGTAATGCGGGCGTGACTGGGCGGCCGGAGGGACCCTGAAGATGCCCATGTAGATGTTCGACGCGCCCGCCGTGGCTTGGGAGATCTCAGCCCCGCCCACCACGCCGCGCGGAACGTCTCTGGCCTCCCCCGGCTTTACGACCTTCATGCCGCGAGTCTAAGAGGTTGTCTCGACATGTGGTGCGTGACTGAGCTGCGGCGGACGCTCAGTTGAGCGACGGGTCGGCCGGCATCCGGGCGATCAGCGCGTAGCTCCCTCCCTTGCGGGTGAGCACCGAGGGCCACAGCTCCGAAGGGTCCGAGGTGAACGCATCGGCGCGCAGCGCCGGCTCCAGGATCCAGTCGCCCCGTTCGAGCTCGTCCTCCAGCTGACCCGGACCCCACCCGGCGTGGCCGGCAAAGGCGCGCGCGGCTCGGACACCGGTGGACCGTGAGATCACCTCCGAGCTGGTGCCGACGATGCCGACGTCCTCGAACGCGATCAGCGCCGCGTCCTCGGGGTCGTCGAACTCGGCCAGCACGATCACCCCGGACTGCTGAACCGGCCCCCCCACCAGCACATCGGTGTCGGGGTCCATCAGGTCGGCCAGCACCGGCACCGCTTCCCCGACCGTGGTCTCCGACGGACGGTTCAGAACCAGTCCGAACGCGCCGTCGTCGTTGTGCTCCACGATGAGCACCACAGTGCGCCAGAAGTTCGGGTCTCCCAGCGTCGGCCCGGCGATCAATAGCTGCCCGCGGATTGAATCCACGCCTGTGATCTTCCCATCTGGGGTGCTCCGCTCACAGCCCCAGGCTGCGGCCGAGGATCTCCTTCATGATCTCGTCGGTACCGCCACCGATCGGTCCCAGCCGAGCGTCCCGCGCGGCCCGCTCCAGTTCGGGTGCTGCCAGGTAGCCGGCCCGCCCGTGGATCTGCAGGCACGTGTCGATCGCCCGGAAGGCGGCCGACTGGGTGAACAGCTTGGCCATCGTCACCTCCCGCACCGCGTCCGCCCCGGCGACGTGGAGGCGCAGCGCGTGGTAGGTGAGCGCCCGGCCGGCCTCGATCGTCGTGGCCACATCGGCCAGCTGATGGCGAATCGACTGACCCGGGTGCGGGCCGACGTCTTCCAGCGTCGTCTCGAAGACCGCCTGGATGGCGCCGACAGCCCCCAACGCCATGAGCAGCCGCTCCCACTGGAAGTTGGCCATGATCAGGTAGAAGCCCTGGTTCTCGGCCCCCAGCCGGTTCTCCTCGGGCACGAACACGTCGTCGAAGGTGATGTGGGCCGTGTCGGACGCGTGCCAGCCCATCTTCTCTATCGCCCGGGCCTCGACCCCCTCACCGGGCTCGATCAGCAGGAAGCTCAGGCCCTGGTGGCCACCCTCTGCCCCGGTCTTCACGGCAGTGACGAGCACGCCGGCTCGGACCCCGCCCGTGATGAACAGCTTCGAGCCGTTGACCACGTAGCCGCCGTCCACCCTGCGGGCGGTGGTGCGGATCGAGGCGACGTCCGAGCCCGCATCGGGCTCGGTGATGGCCAGTGCTCCGATCAGCTCGCCCCGGATTCCCGGCACCAGGTATCGCTGATGCTGCTCGTCGGAGCCGAACCGCCAGATCGGCGGCATGGCAATCCCGGTGTGCGCGCCGATCCCGGCCGCCACGCCACCTGACCCGCAGCGGGCCAGCTCCTCGCACAGGACGGCGGCCGCCACGACATCGTCCCGCCCGCCGTGGCGGCGGGGAAACTTCAGGCCGATGTAGCCGAGCTCGCCCAGGCGGGTGAACACCTCATCCGGGAACCAGCGGGCCGCCTCCCATGCGTCGGCGTGGGGGCGGAGCTCGGTCTCTACGAACGTTCGGGCCTCGGCGCGCAGTTGCTCGTGCTCACGTGTGAACGGGGGGACGGGCGAGCGCCCCACCGCGCGCGGGTGCGCTCCGGGCGGCCGCGCCGCGGGCGAGCTCAAAGCCCGTACGAGCGCCCGATCACGTCGAGCATGATCTCGTCCGTGCCGGCGCCGATGCGGTTCAGGCGCAGATCGCGCCACGCCCGCTCGATTCCGTATTCCTTCATGTAGCCGGCGCCGCCGTGGATCTGGATGCACTCGTCGGCCACCTCCACGGCCATCCGCGCCGTGTACAGCTTGGCCATCGAGATCTCGCGCACCGGGTACTCGCCGTGCTGGAAGCGCCAGGCGGTCGTGTACACCATCTGCCGTCCCGTCTCGATCTTCGTGGCCATCTCGGCGAACTTGTGACGGATGGCCTGAAAGTTGCCGATCGGGCGCCCGAACGCGCGGCGCTCCTTGGCGTACTGGAGGGTGCGATCGAACACATGCTGGGCCCCGGCCACACACCCGGCCGCGCCGATCAGCCGCTCGCCCTGGAGCTCCCACATGATGTGGTAGAAGCCCTTGCCGATCTGGCCAAGGACGGCGCTCTCAGGCACGCGAACGTCCTGGAAGGCCAGCAGAGCCGTGTCGGAGGCGTGCATCCCGAGCTTCTCCAGGCGCTTCTCGCGGATCACTCCCGGTGCATCCATCGGCACCAGGAACAGGGTGAAGCCGTCATGGGTGGGCGGGGTCGAATTCGGGTTCGTCTTGGTCACCAGCACGATCACATCTGCCCGGTGGCCGTTGGTGATGTAGGTCTTAGACCCGTTGATCACGTACTCCTCGCCGTCCTTGACGGCTCGCGTCTTGATACCGGACACGTCCGAGCCGGCGTCCGGTTCGGTGATCCCTAGGCAGAGGATCTTCTCGCCGGCGATCGCGGGCACCACCCACTCCTGCTTCTGCTCCTCGGTCCCGAAGGCCAGGATCGGCGGCATCGCCATATCGGTGTGCACCGCGATTCCCATGGCCAGCCCGCCCGAGCGAGAGTGGCCGATCTCCTCGGCCAGCACCAGCGAGCTGTAGTAGTCGCCGCCCTGCCCCCCGTACTCGACCGGCTTGTCGAGGCCCAGGAAGCCGAGCTCTCCCATGCGCCGGAACACCGAGTCCGGGAAGGTCGTCTCCTCCCACTCGTCAGCGTGTGGCTGGAGCTCCTTGATCGCGAAGCGACGGATCGATTCCCGCAGCTGCTCGTGCTCGTCGGTGAAGATGAAGTGCTTGCGCTGAGAGCTGTGGTCAGGCTTCAGGACATCTGCGGTGGTCATCTCGTTCCCTCCAGGGCAGTGATCAAAGTGAACAGTAGTGCTTCCTACTTCTCACTGCCTGGTCGCTCGGCCGGCCGGTAGGCTACGGCCGCGATGTCCTACGCCACCCTGCGTTACGAAGTCTCGCCCGAAGGTGTGGCCACGATCGCGCTAGATCAGCCCGACACGCGCAACGCGCTGTCCACCGAGTTGCTCACGGACCTGCGCGGCGCGCTCCTGGAAGCGCGCGGAGACGACAGCGTCCGCGTCGTGGTACTCGCCTCGACCCACGACAAGGTGTTCTCCTCCGGAGGCAACCTGACCGGTTTCGCCGCCGATGAGCCGCTGATCCACAAACACCTCGGGACCGACCTGTTCCCCAGCGTGTTCCGCCTCCTGGGGGAGCTGGGCAAGCCATCGATCTGCGCTGCCGGCGGCCACGTGCTGGCTGGCGCGCTCGGGCTGGCGCTGGCCTGCGACCTGGTCATCGCCAAGGACGGAGCGCGGTTTGGAACGCCGGAGATCAACGTGGGCGTGTTCCCGTTCATGATCATGGCGCTGATCTACCGCAACGTTCCGCGTAAGAAGACCAACGAGCTTCTTCTGCTCGGCGAGCAGATCTCCGCCCAGGAGGCGGAGCGCATCGGGATCGTCAACCGGGTCGTGTCCGCGGACGAGTTCGACGCTGCGGTGGCCGACTGGGCAGCGAAGCTGGCCTCCAAATCGCCGCTGATGATGCGACTGGGCAAGGACGCGATGTGGCGCCAGCTGGATATGGGCATGCGTCGATGCGCTTGATTACCTGCGCTCGCAGCTGACCTGGCGTTCTCGACCGAGGACATCGTCGAGGGGGTGAGCGCGTTCTTCGAGAAGCGCGACCCGCAATGGAAGGGACGCTGAACTCCGGCGAGGTGGGCGAGCCGGTCGACTTCCGGCCGCGGCCCCGGCCGGATCGCGCTCCGCTGCAAGGGCGGCACGTGACACTGGCGCCGGTCGATCCGGACCGGGAGGCCGAGCGGTTGTGGGCGGTGTCCCATCCGCCCGACGGCGACGCCGGGATCTGGACCTACCTGTTCGACGGGCCCTACGCTGACGCAGCCGCGCTGCGGGCAGCGCTGGAGCGCAACGCCAGCTCCGAGGACCCGCTCTTCTACACGGTCCTGCGCGGTGTGGAGCGCGACCCGCAGGGGATCGTCTCCTACCTGAGGATCACTCCCGAACACGGGGTCATCGAGATCGGCAACATCTGGTTTGGTGTGCCCTTGCAGCGCACCGTGGCGGCCACCGAAGCCATCTATCTGCTGGCCCGGAACGCCTTTGACGAGCTCGGCTACCGCCGTCTGGAATGGAAGTGCAACGCGCTGAACCTCCCCTCGCGGCGGGCGGCTGAGCGCTTCGGCTTCGTCTTCGAAGGGGTGTTCGCCAGGCACATGGTGGTGAAGGGGCGCAACCGCGATACGGCCTGGTACGCGATCACGGATCGCGAATGGCCGAGCGTCCGGTGTGGCTTCAAGCTTGGCTCGCGCCGGACGAACTTCGACGCCGACGGCCGGCAACGGCGGTCCCTCGCTCAGTGTCGCGCGCTGTGCGCTCAGAGTGAGAAGTAGTACGTTCTCACTCCCTGCTATGTCGCCACCGACGCCCCCACCAGCCTGCTCCGTCCGCTGGTCGAGGACCTCCGCCTCCGCCGCGAGCAGATTCGCGCTGGGCGGTGGCGAGGAGAAGATCGCCAGGCAGCACGCGGCTGAGAAGCTGACCGCACGCGAGCGCCTGGACGCTGCTGATCGACGAAGGGACGTTGGTCGAGCTTGGGATCCACGGCCGGCCGCATTTCTCTCAGGCGCGCGATGGCCGGGCGCGAGGCGCCGGCCGACGGGGTGATCACCGGCTACGGCAAGTCGACGGGCGCCTGGTCGCGGTGGCGGCGTACGACTTCACGGTGATGGCCGGCTCGATGGGGATGACCGGAGAGCTGAAGGTGACGCGCCTGCGCGAGCTGGCGCTGACCAAGCGGATCCCGATGATCTGGCTGCTGGACTCCGCCGGCGCGCGGATCCAGGAGGCGGTCGGATCGCTGTTCGCCGGCTCCGGTCACCTGTTCCGCGAGGAGGTGGTGATGAGCGGGGTCATCCCGCAGGTCGCCGCGCTGATGGGACCCTGCGCGGCCGGCACCGCGTACATCCCCGGGCTGGCGGACTTCGTGCCGATGGTCAAAGGCCGCGGCTCGATGGCCCTCGCCGGTCCCGCACCTGGTTCGCGCCGCGATCGGCGAGGACGTCACCCAGGAGGAGCTCGGCGGCTCGCGCGTGCACTGCCGCAAGTCCGGGCGTGGGGGACCTGGAGGTCGCCGACGATCCGGAGTGCATCGAGGCGATCAAGCAGTACCTGTCGCTACTTCCCGCAGAACTGCGAGCAGGCGCCGCCGGTCGCCGAGTCGGCCGACCCGATCGAGCGCGGCGACGAGGAGCTGCTCGACGTGCTGCCGGAGTCGAACCGCAAGCCGTATGACATGTACGAGGTGATCCGCCGGATCGTCGACGACGGCGAGTACTTCGACCTCAAGCCCCAGTGGGCGAAGACGATCATCACCTGCCTGGCCCGCTTCGGCGGCCGGCCGGTGGGGATCGTGGCCAACCAGCCCCGGCAGCTCGGCGGGATCCTCGACAACGACTCGGCCGACAAGGCGGCGCGCTTCATCAACCTCTGCAACGCCTACGGGATCCCGCTCGTCTATCTGATGGACGTCCCCGGCTTCATGGTCGGGCACCAAGGTCGAGGAGGCGGGGATCATCCGCCACGGCGCGAAGATGCTCTACGCCACCGCCAACGCCACCGTGCCGAAGATCACCGTGGTCCTGCGCAAGGCCTACGGCGCCGGCTACTACGTGATGTGCGGCCGCGCTTACGAGCCCGACCTGATCGTGGCCTGGCCGTCGGCGGAGATCAGCGTGATGGGTGCCGAGGGGGCGGTGGAGATCATCTTCCGCAAGCAGGTCCAGGAAGCCGAGGATCCGGCGGCCCGGCGGGCCGAGCTGATCGAGAACTTCCGGAAGATCATCGACGTCTACGTCGCCGCCGGCAACGACATGGTCGACGACGTGATCGACCCGCGGGAGACGCGAGCGACGATCTGCCGGGCGCTCGAGCTGGCCGCCTGGAAGCACGTCGAACGGCCGTGGAAGCGCAGCGGGGTGGTGCCGGTGTGATGCGGTGCCCGCTGTTCGAGCGCGGAGCGCCATGAGCGTCGAGGATCCGGTCGTCATCACCTGCGCGATCAGCGGCGCTCTGGCCAACCGTGACCAGTGTCCGGCGATTCCCTACACACCCTCGGAGTACGCCGCCGAAGCGCGGCGCATCGTCGACGAGGGCGGCGTGCACATCCACATCCATGCCCGCACGCCGGATGGCGTGCCCTCGTATGAGATCGAGGACTTCCGGGCCATCCGGGAGGCGATCGTCGATGAGGTGGGAGACGCGGCGATCATCAACTTCTCCACCGGCACCATCGGGGTTCCCGTGGCCAAGCGCGTCGCCTACCTGGAGGCTTGCCGCCCGGAGGTGGCCGCGCTGAACATGGGCTCTCTCAACTACGCCAAGTACTCGACGCGGCGCAAGGACTTCGTGTTCCAGTTCGTGTTCACGAATCCGTTCGACGAGATCATCGAGCTGCTGCAGGCGATGAGGCGGCTCGGCATCAAGCCCGAGCACGAGTGCTTCGACGTGGGGCATGTCGGCATCGCTCGAGCCTCTGGTGGACATGGGCCTGCTGGAGCCGCCGCTGCACGCGGACTTCGTGATGGGCGTCCTCGGTGGGGTACCCGCGACGGCGCTGAACCTGGAGGCGATGGCTCGCAACATGCCATCCGGAAACCATCACTGGGGCGTCATCGGCATCGGCCGCATCCAGTGGCTGATGGTCGCATCCGCGCTCACGCTCGGCGGCTCGGTCCGCGTCGGCCTGGAGGACAACTTCTACCTCCCCAACGGCAGCGTGGCCGGCTCCAACGGCGAGTTGATCGCCCGCGCCCGCCAGATGACCGAGGATGTGGGGCGGCGGCCGGCGACGGTGAGTGAGGCCCGCCGTCTGCTCGGCATCGCTTCCCCCGTGCAGTCGTGAGCGCCGCCACCAGCGGGCTGCTCAAGATGAGCGAGCTGGCCGAGCGCTCCGGCGTCAGCGCCGGCACGATCAAGCACTACCTGCGTGAGGGCGTGCTCGGAGACGACCTTGAGGTGGTCCGGACCAGCCGGAACATGGCCTACTACCCAGAAGTGTTCGTCACCCGGATCCAGCTGGTCAGGCGCCTGCAGGAGGAGCGCTTTCTGCCACTGCGCGTGATCCGGGAACTGATCAACCGGGACCCAGAGCGCGCCGAGCGGCTGATCGAGCTGGAGGACCGGATCCTGGAGCGGGCGGTGGCGGCGGGGGAGGGCCGCCGGCTTTCACGCCGTCAGGTGCGGGAGACCTACGACGTGCCCGCAAACGTCCTGGCCCGGCTCGAGGAGCTCGGCGTGCTGACCCCCAACTCCCGCGGATACGACCCCGATGATGTCTCGATCATCGAGGCCATATCCCGCTTCCGCGCGGGGGGTTATGAGCAGGCGCTCGGCTTCACCGTGTACGACACGCTGCGCTACCGGGACGCCCTGGCCCCGCTGGTAGCCGAGGAGGTGGGCGTGCTGGTCGCTCGGCTCGCCGGCCAGGTCGACGTCGAGCGAGCGGTGGAGATCATCGAGTCAGGCGCGGATCCGCTGCGTGAGCTGGTGGGGGCGATGCACTCGAAAATGCTGCTCGCGGAGCTGCGCCGGCATTCCAGGTAGGACCGTATGGGCTTACCGCGGTATCCTGACTGACTAGTCAATCGACACCCTGGGAGGGTGCTGAACCGGCGATGCGGGCCGCAGCAGTCCAACTCAACTCGACCGAGGATGTTGAGCGCAACATCGCCACCGCCGACCGGCTGGTGCGTGAGGCGGGGGATCGGGGGGCCCGGCTCGTCATCCTGCCAGAGAAATGGAACGTGCTGGGCCGGGGCGCCGTGATGGCGCAGGCGGCCGAGCAGATCGCGCCCGAGCCGGGGCCTGCCGGCCGGTGGGCCCAGAGCATCGCGCGGGAGCTCGAGATCGACCTGATCGCCGGGTCGGTGGTCGAGAGCCGGCCGGAACGAGATCGAGGCGCGAATACCAGCGTGCACTTCGGTCCCGACGGCAGGATGCGGACGCTGTACCGCAAGCTGCACATGTTCGACGTCGAGGTCGACGGGGTGCGCTATGCCGAGTCAGAGCATGAGGAACCGGGGGACACGGTCGTTGTCTCGGCGCTGGCGGATGGCACCCCGGTCGGCATGAGCATCTGTTATGACCTGCGCTTCCCCGAGCTGTATCGGGAGCTCTCGCACCGGGGCGCTCGTGTCCTCGCCGTCCCCAGTGCGTTCACGCTGCCGACCACCCGTGACCACTGGGAGATCCTGTTGCGGGCCCGCGCCATCGAAAACCAATGCTTCGTGGTGGCCGCCAACCAGATCGGACCGCACCCGCCCGATCACCGCTCTGGCGGGCGCTCGATGATCATCGACCCCTGGGGCGTCGTCCTGGCCACTGCCCCCGATACAGAGTCGGTGATCGTCGCCGACCTGGACCTCCCGCGCCTGGAGGACATCCGCCGGCGCCTTCCCGCCCTCGCCCACCGCCGGCCCGGGGCGCTCTACTCCGAACAGACCCCCGAACAGACCCGGGAGGCTCCGCGATGACGACGGCGGTCGACAAGCGGCGCGTGATCCTCGCCGCCGCCGTGCGGGTTTTCGCGCGCCAGGGCTTCCACACTTGCCGCGTCTCGGACATCGCCGATGAGGCGGGCGTCGCCTACGGGCTGGTCTACCACTACTTCTCCTCCAAGGAACAGATCCTGGACACCCTGTTCCTGGAGCGCTGGGATGTGATGCTGGGGGCCATCGCCGAGGCCGACGCCGACGCCGTCCCCCCGCGGGACAAGCTCCGCGCCGTTGCGTCGTTCATCCTCGACTCCTATCGCCACGATCCGGAGCTGATGAAGGTGATCATCGTGGAGGTGACACGAGCGGCCAACACGTTCGGGCTGACGCACCTGGCCAAGATCCAGGAGGCGTACTCCGGCATCGCCAGCATCGTCCGCCGAGCCCAGCAGGACGGTCTGTTCCGGGCTGACGTGGATGCCACTTTCGCCGCCCAGGCCTTCTACGGCCTGGTGGAACAGGTGCTGACAACGTGGATATTCGAGAACACGCCGGTGGCCCCCGAGGAGATCGAGCGGGTGAAGACCGAGATCGTGGAGATGATCTGCGGCGGGCTGGAACCAGGGGGCGTGGGGCGCCGGCGGGCGTGAGGGTCGCCCATGCCCGCGGTGCAGGATCGGATCCAGGACGCGTGCCGGGTCGAGTCCGGTGCTCCGTGGTCATCTCATCTGCTTGAATGGCGCCGATGTCTGAGAGTCCGCTGGTCAAGCGATTGATGTGGTCCGGCCTGCTCGCCGGTCTGGGAGCCCTCGCTAGCGTCGCCACGACGCGGGCGGCCGCGCTGATCTGGAAGCGCGCGTTCGGCGAAGAGCCTCCCGAGTGACCGAGCAGCCTCCGGATCCCCACTCCTTTGAGAGTGGCGCCCCGCCGCCGATCGGGGCCTCGAGCCCGGGCGCGCAACCATCGGCTGCCTCCTCTGGGGTGGACTTCACGCCGCCCGCTGCCGGTCGCGGTCAGTCCGACCGGCCTGAGGCGGTGATCGCCGGCACGTTCGTCGGCGGCCTGGTTCTGGCCACGATCCTCAAGCGCCTTGCCCGCTGACACCGGCCAGTCCGAGAGCATCGCGGCGGCCATCACCGAGATCTCGGAGAGCCTGACCAAGATCGTTCAGGACGAGATCGCGCTGGCCAAGGCAGAGGTGGCGTTCAAGGCCTCGAGCATCATGCGGGGGGCCGCCGCCGTGGCGGCCGGCGCCGTGTTCGGAGTGTTCGCGATCGTCTTCGGGCTCAGCACGCTGGCCTGGGGATTCAACGCGATCCTCGTCAGCGGGGCCGGCAACCTGTTCATCGGCTTCCTGATCGTGTTCGCGGTGCTGCTCGTGTTCGCTGTGGCCGCCTTCCTGTTCGCCTGGCACAAGCTCAGGGTGGGGGCACCGATTCCCACGATGGCGATCGACGAAGCCAAGAAGGTCCAGGAGGTCGTGACCAATCCTCCGACTACGCCTTCCGCCCCGGATTCCACCCGCCCGGGGAGCCGCAGCTGATGGCCGCGGCCCGGAGCCCGGAGGAGATCCGTGCCTCCATCGAGCAGAACCGCCACCAACTGGGCTCCTCGATCGTCAAGCTGCGCGACGAGGTGGCCGAGCTGGCCGACTGGCGGACTCAGGTGCGACGCAACCAGCAGTCGCTGATGATCGGTGCGGCCGCCGCGGGCTTCGTGCTCGGCGGGGGCGTCGGCGCCACCTTCAACCTGCTATTCGGCCGCCGGCGCCGCAGGCGCTAGATGGTTGATTCCACGGCCGCGTGAGGGTCGGGGGATTCGTGATCAAGCCGGTCAAGGACGCAGGGCGAAGTCAATACTGGAGGTATTGGCGAGCCCGAGGACGATGATCCGGCGCCGATCAGCCGGATTCATCCGGCGCGCGGGGTCGTGGAATCAACCATCTAGCCGGCGTCAGCTCACCAGGGCGCGGGGAATCCCTCCGGCGCCCAGCAGTCCAGGCCCGACGTGGGTCCCGATTACCGGCCCGACCTCGGACACCAAGACCGGATCGGTACCGAAGATCTCGCGACCGCGAGCCTCCAGCTCGGCCGCCTGCTCCGGGGCCTGGATGTGCTGAACGACCCAACCGTCAGAGCCCTCGGCCCGGCACGTCTCGAGCAGCCCCACCAGCCGTTCGAACGCCCGGCGCGAGGTGCGCACCCGCTCGATCGGGGTTATCTCCGACTCCACCGAGAGGATCGGCTTGATCTTCAGCGCCGTGCCCAGCCATGCCTGGGCGCCGGCGATCCGGCCTCCGCGGCGCAGGAACTCCAGCGTGTCGATGGCAAACCACAGCTTCAGCCGGCGCCGCGCCTCACGGGCGCGCGCCTCGACCTCGGCGCCGTTGCCTCCGGACCGTGAGGCGGCAGCGGCGGCGAGCAGCATCAGTCCCTCGCCTCCGCAGGCAGTGGCCGAGTCGATTACCCGCACGCGGCCGGCCGCGTCGCCCAGCTGGTCGCGCGCCTGCTCGGCGGCTCGTACGGTCCCGGACATTCCGCCGGCGAGGTGGATAGAGACGATCTCCCGTCCCTGTTTCAGAAGCGGCTCGTAGACGGCGAGAAAGTCGCCGATCGACGGCTGCGAGGTGGTGGGCAGATCCGCGGCGGTACTCAGGTCGCGATAGTAGGCATCGTAATCGGAGAGATCGCTCTCTCGGTGGGCTTCGCCCCGCCGGTGCACGTACAGGCTCACCTCGTGGATCTCATTGCGCTCCACCAGCTCGGCGGGCAGGTAATGGCAGGTATCTGAAACGATGGCGACCGGCATGGGGAAGGCGCGGACCCTACCAGCGGTCGCTACCGTGGGCACTCAGATATGACCCGCACCCTGGTCACTGGTGCGACCGGCTTCATCGGCTCCCACGTAGTGCCGCTGCTGCTGCTGCGCGGCGACGATGTGGTGGCGACGGTTCGCTCTGGCTCCCCGGTCGCGCCCCTGCACGAGCTCGGCGTACGCACGGTCACCGCAGACGTTCTGGACCGCCGCTCGATGCGCCGCGCCATGCAGGGAGTGGATCGTGTGTTCCACATCGCGGGGGTCACCCGGCTCACCGAGCCGCGTCGCTCCGCTTTCGCCATCAACGTCGAGGGCACACGAATCGTCCTCGAGGAGGCCCTGCGAGCAGAAGTGGAGCGGGTGCTCTTCACCTCGTCGGTTGCGGCCGTGGGACCCGCGCGTTCTGGACGCATCGCGGACGAGTCCAACTACTGGGACGCCGGGCGCTTCTCGATCCCCTACGTGGATTCAAAGCACGAGGCCGAGATGGTGGCGATGCGGCTCCTCGCCCGGGGTCTCCCGGTGGTGATCGTCAACCCGGCCCACGTGCTCGGACCCGGAGACCCCGGCCGGTCATCCACCGCCCTGGTCCGGCGGTTCCTCCGCCGCCAGATACCTGCCTACGTGGAGGGCACACTGAACATCGTGTCGGTCGGCGACGTCGCTCGCGGTCATCTGCTGGCCGACGAGCGGGGCGAGCTCGGCCAGCGTTACATCCTGGGCAATCGCAACTACACGATGACCCGCCTGTTCGCCGATCTGGGCCGTATCTCCGGCGTGGATCCACCGGCTATCCGGCTCCCGCTGCCGATCGCTCTGGGTCTGGCCGGAGCCGGGCAGCGACTACCCGGGTTGCCGCCGCTGCCGGCGCCCGTGGAGGTCAGAGCGGCCTCGCTCAACTGGGGGTTCAGCAGTCGAAAGGCCAAGCGCGAGCTGCGCTGGACCACCACTTCACCTGAGGACTGTCTGGAGGAGACGGTGGCCTGGTACCGGAAACGGGACGCGCGCGCTCTGGAGCGTCACTCACCCCGCCAGCCCCTGCCCCTGCGGCTGGCGGGCTCGCTCACTCGCCGACTCCCGATCTAGTGTCCCGTTCTGAAAGGGGACAGTGAAGATGGTCACGCTCTACCGCTGCACGACCCCGACCAACTGGCTGTGCCCGTGTGGAAAGGTGGCCCGGGCGCTCAAGCGCGAGGGGGTCGCCGTGGAGGAGGTCCGGGTGCCTCAGCGCCGCTCGCAACGTCCCGAGGTAGAGGCGCTCACCGGTCAGCGGCGCGTGCCCGTGTTGGTCATCGACGGCCAGGCGATCTGCGACTCCAAGCGGATCGTCGAGCACCTGGAGTTCAGGCGCCGGCCAGCAACCGCCTGACGGTTTCAGCCTGGACGGGCGAGGCCACGCCTCGCTCGGTGACCAGGGCCGAGACCAGCGCTGCCGGGGTCACATCGAAGGCCGGGTTGCGGGCCGGGGTGCCCGGCAGCGTGAGCAGGCGCCCGCTCGCCGTACGGACCTCGTCCGGGTCGCGCTCCTCGATGGTGATCTCAGCACCGGACGGGCAGCTCGGGTCGATCGTCGAAGTCGGACCGACCACGATGAACGGAATCGCGGCGGCGCGAGCGGCCAGCGCCAGCATGTAGGTGCCGACCTTGTTGGCCACGTCCCCATTGGCCGCCACTCGGTCACAGCCGACGATCACGGCGTCGGCCGCGCCGCCGGCCAGCAGGCCGGCCGCGGCCGAGTCGACCACCAGCTCGTGGGTGATTCCCAGACGCGACAGCTCCCAGACCGTCAGCCGAGCGCCTTGCAGCAGCGGCCGTGATTCGGTCACCAGCACGCCGGAGAGCCAGCCGCGCTCGTGCATCTCCACCACCACGGCCAGCGCCGTCCCGCGCCCGGGTGCGGCCAGAGCTCCGGTGTTGCAGTGGGTGAGCACCCGGCCGATGCCCGGCCCGAGATGGTCGGCGCCGTGACGCGCCAGCGCGTCGCTGGCCGCGAGCTCCTCCTCGTGGATGCGGCCGGCCTCGGTCAGCGCGGCGCTCGCAAGCTCGCCGTGGGGAGCGGACAACGCTGCCTGGAGCACCCGATCCACAGCATGCGTGAGATTCACGGCCGTGGGGCGCGCCGAGCGCAGCGCCTTTGCAGCGGCGGCCGCGTGCTGCGGAGCCTGATCTACCTGAAGCTCCAGGGCCAACCCGTAGGCCGCCGCCACCCCGATCAGCGGCGCGCCGCGGATCGCCAGACGCTTGATGGCATCGATCACGGCAGCTGCGTCACGCAGCTCCAGCTCGACCTCTCGGTCTGGCAGCTCGGTCTGGTCAAGCGCCCACAGCACTCCGGACTCAAGCCGGAGTGCCTGAAACGAAGCCTGGCTCAGAGGCGGTTCTCGATCGACAGCGGCGCCGCGCCGGCGGCCGGCTCGGCCGGGGTCTCCTGCGGGGCAACCTCCAGGCCGAGGACCTCGTGCAGCTCGCCGGACTGGTACATCTCCATCACGATGTCGCAGCCCCCGACGAGCTCGCCGTCGACGAACAGCTGCGGGATCGTGGGCCATCCGGACAGGGCGGACAGCTCCTGGCGGATCCGCGGGTCTGGAAGGATGTCGACGGCGGCAAACGGCCGATCAAGAGACTGGAGCACCGCCACGGTCCGGGCCGAGAACCCGCACGCTGGGGCGTCAGGGTTGCCCTTCATGAACAGGATCACCGGGTTCTCGGCGATTGCGGTCTGGATCGCCTCACGCATGGGATTGCTGGCTGGCTCGCTCATAGGGAATTCTCCGTTGCTGTGGTCTTGATGGAGAGGGCATGGATCCGGTCGCCCACCTCGGTCCCGAAGACGTCATAAACCAGCCTGTGCTGGGCGATCCGGCTGAGCCCGGCAAATCCCGGCGCGCTGACGACCGCCTGGAAGTGGTGGCCGTCGCCGGTGACTTCCGCCTGCGCGCCCGGTATGCCGGCTTCGATCCTGCTCTTCAGCTCCTCGGGCGTGGCTGACACGGTTAAGAGCGTAGCTGACCGCGACCCGTGGCTATACTGAATGAAGCATGATCACCCTGACTGATAAGGGAGCCGCGAAAGTCCAGGAGTTCCTGGCGTGTCAGGCCGTTGTGGCCGACACGGCGGGGCTCCGTGTGGGTGTCCGGGGTGGCGGTTGCTCGGGCTTCCAGTATGCCCTGGCCTTCGACGAGCAGCGTGACGGCGACACCGTGTTCGAGGACAAGGGCATCCGGCTGCTGGTCGATGCTCCGAGTCTCGCCTACGTGCGCGGTTCGGTGATCGACTTCGTCGACGGGCCTACAGGGGGCCGGCTTCAAGGTGGAGAACCCCAACGTGATCGCGGCCTGCGGCTGCGGTTCCTCGTTCCGCGTAGCGGACGAAGAGCAGGTCTCCGCCGTCTGACGGCGGCGGCCTCGCGCATCCCCGGCCGCTCTCGCCGTCACCGCGGCCGCTGACCGGCGCAGCCGCTAACGTGATGGGGGTGGCACTTACGCGCCCCACCGAACCTGATCGCCGGCTGAAGACTCGCTCCCCCGCCGGCAGCGGCTCTGCTCGCTGCCGGTTGTGGCTACACTTCGTGGCGGCTTCGGCTCAGTCGGCCGGACAGGCGATCAGCGCGCGGCCTACGTTTCCAGCAGCGCGTCGGGTTACAAGGTGGCCATCAACCTGCAGGAAGGTGCCGCCGCGCTGGGCGGCAGCGATCACCGGCAACGGCAGCGGTTCGTTCCATCGCTCAGCACGCCGGTCGCTCACGCTCAACCTGAATCTTCCGGGCGCGCTCGCCTCGGCCGGGACGATGACGGTCCAGGAGATCATCACCGGCGAGACGGTGTACGTGAAGCTCCCGCCGCCGGTGGCCTCGAGGCTGCCGGGCGGCAAGCCGTGGATCGAGATCAACTGGGCACAGGTCGGACGCGCGGCTCGGCATCCAGGAACCTCATTCGCTGTTCGGAGGCTCCGGCTCCACCAATCCCGGCCAGTTCCTCCAGTACCTGCGGGCCACCTCAGCCAACGGGGTCAAAACCCTGGGGAGCGCCAGCGTGAACGGTGTGCAGACGACCCACTACCGGGCCACGATCGACCTGCTCAAGGCCCGGCGGCGTTACCCGCCGCCCAGCGCAACGCGATGAGCCAGGCCGTCGCCACGCTGGAGAAGCTGACGCGGACTGCGCGCCATCCCCGTGGACGTCTGGATCGACTCCCCACAGCATCTGGTCCGGCGGGCTCGAGATGTCCTCATGCCGCGAACGCGTCCGGCCAGAGCGTCGCACCCAGCTGCGGTGGACTTCCTCTCCTACGGGCCCCAGCCGGTGCCCTCGCCGCCCCCGGCGAGCCAGGTGACCAACGCCAGCTCGATGCTGTCCCACATCCAGGGCTGACTCACGAGCACGAGCGCCGCGGTTAGACCGGTGCGGCGTCGAGCGAGCTCCACAGATAAATGCAGGCCAGCGTCCGGTAGGGCGCCACGGCTCGGCGATCGCCTCCATCCCCGCGGGCGAGGGCATCGCCGGCAGCCCGTAGAGTGCATCATCGCCTCGCGGATCCCGAGGTCGCCGACGGCGAGGACGTCCGGGCGGTCGCAGGTGGAACATCAGGAACATGTGCGCGCTCCAGACGCCGAGTCCCTTGACGGCGACCAGCTCGGCGATCACCTCGTCGTCGGGGAGGTCGTCGAGCCGCTCGAGCTCGAGCTCGCCGTCGAGCACGTGCTCGGCAAGCGAGCGCAGAAAGCCGACCTTGGCGCGCGACAGGCCGGCGGCGGCGCGCAGCTCCTCGGGATCGTCGGCCAGCACCTCCTCGGGCGTCGGCGGGCGGCCTCCGAATCGATCGGTCAGCCGCGTGTAGATGGCGCGCGCGGCTTTCGTCGACAGCTGCTGGCCGACGATCGAGCGCACCAGCGCCCCGTAGTGCTCGATCGGCCGCCCGCCGCGCCGATCGGTCCACCGGCTCGGGCCGCACTCGTCGATCACCCCGCGCAGCACCGGGTCGGCCGCGCGCAGATGGTCCAGCGCCGCGCTCGGGTCGGCTTCAGCCGTCGGGGCTCACCCGACCTGCGCAGCGACAGCGGGGTCGCCGTCGAGCGCGCCGAGCGCGCGCTCCACCGAGCAGGAGATACAAGTGAAGGTCGGTGTGTCGCGCAGCGTGTAGGAGCTCGACTCGGTCGTCCGCAGCCGCTGCACCAGGTCGAGGAAGTCGGCCGGATTGTCGGTCTCGAAAGCGACGACGAACTCCTGATCGTCCAGGCCGAACGAGTAGCTCGTGTTGAGGTCGACGGACGGGTACTCGCGCCCCACGCGGATGTGCTCCTGCATGATCCGCCAGCGCTCCTCCGCCGGGAGCGCGTACCAGGCGCGCGTCTTTACGAACGGGTAGACGAACAGATATCTGCCGTGCGCGGGCCGCACTTCAAGCCGCGACTCGTCCGAGTACTCGGACGGTTTGGTCATGGCCAGGAACGAGTAGGGGACGGTGCACCACTTCATCAGCCCGCTCTGAGCCAGCACCACGTGGAACTCGTGGATCCGCTCGAGGTTCTCGGCCTGGGTGAGCAACATCATGTCCGCGTCGCCGCGCGTGCCGACCAGCGAGAAGGCGCGCAGGAGGTGATCCTCGGCGAAGTTCTCGCAGGCGGCGATGAACTCTCGCTTGTGCTGCTCCCGCGCGTCCGTCGTCCAGCCGGCGCCAGGCGGGATCGACCTGCAGAAACGTGTACTTGACGAAATGGCGAGTGGGCATCGGGTCAATCATGACAGTCGGCCGGTCCGATTCGGGGTCCGGCGGACAGGGCAGATAGCATGGCAGCGATGCGGATTGCGCTCGTTTCGCCGTACTCGTGGACGTTTCCGGGGGGAGTGACACGGCACATCGAGGCCCTCGCCGAGCAGTTTCTGGCCGGGGTCACGATGTCACGCGTTCTGTCTCCGGTCGATCCCGCCCGGTCTTCGTCGCGGCGGTCATGCATCGCGGTGCGCGTCCGCAGCACATGGAGCTGCCGTGCCCGACTACGTGCACTCCCTCGGCCGCACGGTCGGCTTCAAGGCCAACGGGGCGGTCTCCAACCTGGCGATCACGCCGCAGCGGTCTTCAAGGCTGCAGCGCGAGCTGCGCACCGGTCGGCTACGACGTAGTCCACATACACGAGCCGGTCGCGCCGGTGGTGGGCTGGTTCGCCACCGGCCTCACGCCGACTGCCGCTGGTCGGGACGTTCCACTCCTACTCCAACAAGCGGCTGCCCAACACGATCGGCAACCTGCTCGGGGCGCGCCAGGTCCTGAACCACCTTCACGTCCGGATCGCCGTCTCCGAAGCCGCCGCCTGGACCGGTCGCCGCTGGTTCGGCGGTCACTACCGGGTCATCCCCAACGGCGTCCACCTCGACCCGGAGGTCCTGGCTCGGGCGGGCCAGGACTGCCGCCGACGACGAGCCGCTGCGGATCGTGTTCGTCGGCCAGGCGGTCGAGCGCAAGGGGCTGCCGCTGCTGCTGCGCGCGTTCGAGGCGTTGCGCGAGCACATACCCACCGAGCTGACGGTCATCGGTCCCAACGAACGAGGAGCTCGATCCCCTGCTGCTCGATGCCAAGGGCGTGCGAGCCCTGGGCAAGGTGACGATCAGGGAAAGCGACCCGAGCTCGAGCGCGCTCACGTTCTGTGCCGCCCCGTCGCTGGGCGGGGAGAGCTTCGGCATGGTCCTCACCGAGGCATTCGCCGCCGGGACCACGGTCGTGGCCTCGGACATCGCCGGCTACCGCGACGTTGTGCACAACGACGTCGACGGAGTGCTCGTTCCCCCGGGCGACGCCCAGGCGCTGGCCGAGTCGCTGCGCGAGCTCTATCGACGAGCCGGAACGTCGCCGCCAGCTCTCGCATGCTGCGGCGGAGACGGTCAAGCGCTTCGCCTGGGAGCACGTGGCCGAGGAGGTCATGGAGGCCTACACGGATGCGATCGCGGTCCCCGGGTCGAAGGGACGCCGAAGCGCGCCGCCGTTCGCCTGGGTGTGCAGCCGGCCGACCTCAAGCCTCGCCAGCGCGCCCGGCGTCTGCCCAGCTTGGAGCGACCCCTGGCCGGCGCCAAGCGCAAAGGCGCGCTCGCCTATATCCGCCGCATCGGGATGATGGTGCTGCTGCTGGGCGGCGTGTACCTGGCCTACCTGGCTCTGGCCAAGATCGGGATCGGCAGCATCGCCAACGCCCTGATCAACTCCAGCCCGACCTTCGTGCTTCTCGGCGCTGGCAGCGATGTGCGCGGCCATGGTGATGCGGGCCTTCTCCTGGCAAGCGATCCTCAAGGCGGCGCTGCCCCGCTCCCGGATACGGCTGAGGGACGCCCTGCAGGGGACGATGATCGGGGTGCTGATGTCATCCACCCTCCCGGCGCGATTGGGCGAGCCTGCCGCGCCCTGGTGGTGGCGCGACGGACCGGCCGCCCGGTCGAGAACTTCCCCGTGGTCCTGGGCACGGTGGTCTGTCAGACCCTCCTCAACATCGTGGCGCTGTTGATCCTCGGCGCGATCATGTTCTCCTCGGTCAACTTCTTCAACGGGCACGAGGATGCGCTGGTGTTCGCCGCCGTCGCCCCAGCGGCTCTGCTCCTGTTCGTGCTGATTGCCCCGCTGCTCGTCCGCTACGGCGCCGCCAGCCGGTTCACTCGCCTGCGCAAGGCGATGACCCAGGCCCATGAGGCGCTGCGGCGTGTCCGCGCCGGGCTGGTCGTGTTCCGCGGACCTCCGCCTCGGGCTGATCGCCACGGTGACCCAGCTGGCGGCCTGGGGGTTGCAGTGCCTGTCCTGTTACCTGCTGCTGATCGCGCTCGGGCTGCAGGACCAGACCGGCTTCGCGGCGGCCGCAGCGGTCCTGTTCGCGGTCAACATCACCGCCGTGCTGCCCGCCACACCGGCCAACCTCGGCGTCTTCCAGGCGGCCTGCGCTGCGGTCCTCCACACCGGCTGGCACGTGAGCTTCGGGACCGGCGTCGCCTACGGCGTGATCCTCCAGGCTGTGGAGGTGACCACGGCGATCCTGATGGGCGGCCCGGCGCTCCTCAAGGAGGGGATGTCCTGGCGCGAGGTCAGGATGCGGGCGATGCACGCGGCGCCGATCAAGCTGGCGCCGCGGCCACCGCGCTCAGGGCGTTCCGGGGGGCGAGCCCAGCCGGCCGGCACGCTTCCCGCTGAGCGCTGAGCCTCTCTGGATGGATCACGTGCCGCCGGGTTAGACCGGAGACAGGTCCGAGCGGCGGCGAGGTTAGCGGTGGATAAATCCCGGGAAGAAGCCCCGCAGTGCGCGAGGGCCACCCGCGCCGGGAAAGGAGCTTCAAATGAGCAGCACCGTTCAAACCGGGACCATCAAGACGAGGATCCCGGCGAGGTTGGACCGGCTGCCATGGTCACGCTGGCACTGGATAGGTCGTGATCGGCCTGGGCACTGTGTGGATCCTCGACGGGCTCGAGGTGACAATCGTCAGCTCGATCTCCGGCGTGCTCGGGACCAAGGGCTCCGGTATAGACATCTCCACCGCCGACGTCTCCGGGCTGGCCGCATCGCTGTACGTGGCCGGCGCCTGCGCCGGCGCGCTGTTCTTCGGGCAGCTGACAGACCGCTTCGGGCGCAAGAAGCTGTTCATGATCACGCTCGGCCTGTACCTGGCGTCGACGGCCCTGACCGCATTCGCCACCACCTCGACCTGGTTCTACGTATTCCGCTTCCTCACCGGCTTTGGCATCGGCGGCGAGTACAGCGCCATCAACTCCGCCATCGATGAGCTGATCCCGGCCAAGCACCGGGGCCGAACGGACGTCGCATCAACGGGAGCTACTGGGCCGGCGCCGGGGCCGGTGCCCTGATGGCCGTGTTCGCGCTGAACACGTTCGCCCCCAACGTCGGCTGGCGGCTGTGCTTCGGTCTCGGCGCAGTGCTTGGGGTGGGCGTGCTGATCGTACGGCGGAGCATCCCGGAGAGTCCCCGCTGGCTGTTCATCCATGGTCGTGAGGAGGAGGCCGAGAGGATCGTGGCCGACATCGAACGCCAGGTGACGAGCAGACCGGTCAGGAGCTGCCCGAACCCGAGGGCGAGGAGCTGACCGTGCGCCAGCGCCGCACGATCCCGATCTCGCTCGTCGTCCGGTCGGTGTTCACCCTGTACCCCAGGCGCAGCATCCTCGGTCTGGCGCTGTTCGTCGGGCAGGCCTTCCTCTACAACTCGATCCTGTTCGGGCTGGGGGCGCTGCTGTCGATGTACTTCCACATCTCCACCAGCGACGTGCCCTACTACATCGCGATCTTCGCGATCGGCAACCTGTTCGGACCGCTGACGCTGGGGCGGCTGTTCGACAGTGTGGGACGCATCCCGATGATCGCGGGCTGCTACATCCTGTCGGGTGTGATGCTCATTGGCACGGCGATCCTGTTCGACAGCCACAGCCTCACGGCGACGACCCTGATCATTCTGCTGTCGGTGCTGTTCTTCTTCGCCTCGGCCGGCGTCTGTGGGGCCTACCTCACCGTCTCCGAGGTGTTCCCGATGGAGACCCGGGCCCTCTGCATCGCCGTGTTCTACGCGATCGGGACCGGCATCGGCGGGATCACCGGCCCACTGGTTTTCCAGAAGCTCGTCTCGTCGGGCAGCTACAGCCAGACCGAGCTGGCGTTCATGATCGGCGCGGTGATGATGATCATCGGCGGCGTCGCTGAGCTGATCTTCGGGGTCAAGGCCGAGGGCGAGAGCCTGGAGAACATCGCCAGACCGCTGACCGCGGAGGATGCCAGCGCGAGCGGTCCGGCCCAGGGCGCCAAACCCGCCACCGCCGCAGTGGGCTAGAGGCCTACTGGGCTTCGACCAGGCTCGGCTCGTCGTCGTCAAGTGCGGCGGGCCGGGTCGGGTCACGCTCGGTCCCCGCGATCAGCTGGTCGGCCGCCTGAGTCTCGGACTTGGGCAGCTGTCCGCTCTTCATCCCGAAGTACACCGCTTGGGGGTGGTGAGCGATGATCGCCAGTGTCGACTGCTCCGGCTCAACGGCGTAACCGCCGCTGAGGCGGAGCCCGATCGATGGGGCGTCGAGCAGCCGGAACACCTTCTCGTGCTCTGACTGCTCCGGGCAGGCGGGGTAGCCCCATGAGTAGCGCCGGCCCTGGGTCGGCTCGATCCCCAGCTCGCTCCGCACGCGCGCGTGTAGCCACTCGGCCATCGCCTCGGCCGTCTGCACGCCGAGCCCGTGTACGAACAGCTGCTCGGCGAATTCCCCGTCCGCCTCCAGCTTCGCCATCAACTCCGTCACCTCGTCGCCGGCGGTGACCGCCTGCAGCGCCACCACGTCGACCTCGCTCGCCCCCTCGGCGGATACCGGGCGGTAGAAGTCGGCCAGACAGATCCGATCGTGCCGGGGCTGGCGCGGGAACACCAGGCGCTCCAGCTCGCGCTCGCCGGGGGCTTCCGGATCCCAGATGATCAGCTCGTTGCCGTCGGAGTTGCACGGGAAGTAGCCCAGACGCGCCCGCGGATGCAGGTAGTCGGCCTCTCGCCACATGCGCTCCAGCCGGGGCTGGAAGTCGTCGCCCACGAGCCGCGCCCATTCCTCGCCCTTGACCCCGCGGCCGCCCCAGTGCAGCTTGAACAGGACGTGGGTGTCGATGTGGGGGAACACCTCCTCGAGGTCCACCTCCACCTCCTGCGCGCCCCAGAACGGCGGCTCCGGGACGGGATTGTCGACGCGCGCCGAGCTGCGCACGCTGGCGTCGGTAACGGGTGGTGAGTCGTCTTCGGGGGCATCGGGCTGCTCGCGGAGCTTTCGAGCCGCATCGAATGTCTTGGTCATCAGCGCCGCTCGCGCCTCGGGATCGATCAGTTCGTCCATCCGGGCCAGGCCCTCGAACGCGTCCTTGCAGTAGAAGACGCCGGGTGCGTAGACGTCGTCGGCCTCGGTTCCGTGGGGGTACAGGATCCGCATCCCGAACTTCCGGTTGATCGCCGCGCCGCCCACCAGCACCGGGAACTCCAGCTGGCGCTCGTGCAGCTCCTGCACGCAGGCGGGCATCTGCTTGGAGGTGGAGACGAGCAGCGCGCTCAGCCCGATCGCTGTCGCCTTGTGCTCCACCGCGGCGTCGAGGATCGTCGAGATCGGAACCTGCTTGCCCAGGTCGATCACCGTGTATCCGTTGTTGGTCAGGATCGTGTTGACCAGCGACTTGCCGATGTCGTGGACGTCCCCGAACACGGTGGCGATCACGACCGTTCCCTTGGTGTAGCCCTCGAGCTTGTCCAGGTATTTCTCCAGCTGGGCCACCGCCCGCTTCATCACTTCGGCTGACTGCAGGACGAAGGGCAGGATCAGCTCCCCGGCGCCGAATTTGTCGCCGACCTCTTTCATCGCGGGCAGCAGTACGCCGTTCAGGGTCGGGACCGCGCCGATCTTCTCGACGCTGCGGTCGATCCAATCCTCCACCCCGTCCTTGCGCCGGCGCAGGATGTGGAAGTGCAGGGCCTCCTCGGGCTCCATGCCCTCGGTGGGGTCGGCGGCGCCGGCGTCACCCTCCCCCTCGGGGCCCTTGGATTCGAAGTGTGCGATCAGACGCTCCAGCGCGTCCTCGCGGCGGTTGAACACCAGATCATCGGCGAGCTCACGCTCGTTCTCCCCGATCTCCGCGTACGGCGTGATGTGGTTGGGATTGACCATCGCCAGGTCCAGCCCCGCCTCGACGCAGTGATGCAGGAACACGCTGTTGATCACGCTGCGGGCCGGCAGTCCCACGCCGAAGGAGACATTCGAGACACCCAGCGATGTCTTCACGCCCGGGATCTCGGCCTTGATCCGGCGAATCCCCTCGATCGTCTCGATCGCACTGGGCCGCCACTCCTCATCGCCCGTGGTCAGCGTGAACGTCAGGCAATCGAAGATCAGCGCTTCCGGATCCAGCCCGTGCTCCTCGCAGCAGAGCTGCGTGATCCGCTGGGCGATCTCCAGCTTGCGCTCCGCCGTCTTGGCCATCCCCACCTCGTCGATCGTCAGCGCGATCAGCGCCGCACCGTGGGCCCTGGCCAGCGGCACGACGCGGTCGAGCTTGTCCCGCCCGGCCTCGAGGTTGACCGAGTTGACGATCGCCCGGCCGGGGATCTGCTCCAGCGCTGCTTCGATCACGTCGGGCTCGGTGGAATCGACCTGGATCGGCGCGGGCTGCGTCAGGCTGATCCGCTTGACCGTCTGGCGCATCTGCTCGGCCTCGTCCTGGCGCTCGGTCAGCGCCACGCACACGTCGAGCACGTGGGCACCGCCGTTCACCTGGTCCTCGGCCACCGCCGCCAGCCCGTCGTAGTCATCGGCCAGCAGCATCTCCTTGGCCTTGCGCGAGCCCTGCGAGTTGACCCGCTCACCCACCAGCGTGGGACGCGGATCCTGCACGAGCGGGGTGGCGGTCATCATCGAGGAGGCCTGCGGCACCCGACTTTGAGTTCGGGTCGCCGGGTTTGCCGCCGGCCACCCGTTCCGCGATCGCCCGGATGTGGTCCGGGGTGGTTCCGCAGCACCCCCCGACGATCGAGATCCCATAGCGGTCCACATACTCGCCCAGGACCTTGGCCAGCGGCGCGGGCTCCTCGGGGAAGATCGTCTCGCCGTTCGGTCCCTGCAGAGGCAGCCCGGCGTTGGGGATGCAGTGCACGGGAAGGGGGGAGTTCTCGGCCAGATAGCGGATCGCGTCGCGCATGTCCTCAGGCCCGGTCGAGCAGTTGAGGCCGATCGCGTCGACGTCGAGCGCCAGGAGCGTGGTCAGGACGGCACTGATGTCGGTGCCCAGCAGCATCTTTCCGCCGTTGGGCAGCAGCGACACGCTGCACTGGATCGGCACCGAGCGGTTCTCCAGCTTGAAGGCCTCGCGGGCGCCGAAGATCGCCGCCTTGACCTCCAGGATGTCCTGCGCGGTCTCGATCATGACCAGGTCGGCGCCGCCCGCGCACCAGCCCTTGGGCCTGCTCGGTAAAGACGCTGACGAGCTCTTTGAAGCCGATGTTTCCGAGCGTCGGGTCGTCGCTGGCGGGCAGGTATCCGGTCGGCCCGATCGACCCGGCCACAAAGCGGTCCTCGCCGGCGGCCTTGCGGGCGATCTCGGCTGCCTTGATGTTGATCTCCAGCGTGTGCTCGCCCAGGCCCCACTCGCTCAGCTTGAGACGCGAGCCCTGGAAGGTGTCGGTTTCCAGCACCTCGGCGCCGGCGTCCAGCATCGAGGTGTGCACCCCCTCGATCACATCCGGCCGGTTCAGGACCAGAGCTTCGTGGCAGCGTCCGGGCAGCCGGTAGTCGTCCTCCAAACTGAGGTCGAACATCTCCAGGGTTGCGCCCATGCCACCGTCGAAGACGACGACCCGTTCGCGCGTGGCGGCCAGGTAATCCCGCATCTAACCGATCCTACCAATGATCGGAGCAAACCTTGACACAGGTGTGGCAAGGTTAGGGCGGTGCAGAACCTCGACGCGATCATCGTCGGCGCAGGGCACAACGGGCTCGTTGCCGCCACCCTGCTGGCGCGCGCCGGCTGCTCCGTCTGCTTGCTTGAGCGGGCCGGGCACACCGGCGGCGCGGCCGTCTCCGAGCGTGTGTTCGCGGGGGTCGACGCGCGGCTGTCGCGTTACTCCTATCTGGTCAGCCTGTTTCCGCATGCGCTGCGGGAGGAGCTCGGCCTGAGCACCGAGCTGCGACCCCGAGAAAGCGCGTCTCGCCGCTCGCCAGAGCTGATCGAATGGCATCAGCGGATGGAACGCCTGGCCCGTTGCGTCGCGCCGACCCTGCTCCAGCCACTGCTACCCAGAGAGGGGTTCCGCCGCCTGGTCGATGACGAGCAGACGTGGACCGACGTGTTCTCGACGCCGCTATCCAGCGCTCTGGAGCGCGAGCTCCCTTCGTCAGAGGAGCGGGGCGAGGTGCTGACCGATGCGCTGATCGGAACCTTTGCCCCGGCCGACGATCCACAGCTGCGCCAGAACCGCTGCTTCCTCTATCACGTGATCGGTGACGGCACCGGACGCTGGGACGTCCCCGTGGGGGGGATGGGCCAGCTGACCGAGGAGCTGGCAACCGGCGCTCGCGCCGCCGGGGTCGAGATACGCACCGGCACGGAGGTGACCGAGCTCGAAGCGGATGGTGCCCAGACCGAGGTCACCTGCGCCGACGGATCCAGGCTGCGCGCCCGTCACCTTCTGTGGGCGGCGGCGCCCGCAGCCCTGGAGCGGCTGCTGGCCGCCCCGGGCACCGTCCCGCGGCCTGGGCCGGAGGGTTCGCAGCTCAAGATCAACATGCTTCTGCGCCGCCTGCCCCGGCTGCGGGATTCCCGTCTGTCCCCGGAGGAGGCCTTCACCGGCACCTTCCACGTCAACGAGAGCTACGACCAGTTGCAGTGCGCCTATGAGGAAGCTGCCGTCGGCTTCGTCCCCACGCTGCCACCGTGCGACGTGTACTGCCACTCGCTGACCGACCCGAGCATCCTCAGCCCGGAGCTCCGGTCCCAGGGAGTCCAGACCCTCACCGTGTTCGGACTGCACATGCCGGCCCGGTTGTTCGCGGGGGACCACCAGACCGCCAAGCGGGCTGCGGTGGAGGCGGCGATCGCCTCGCTGAACTCCGTGCTTGACGAGCCGATCGAGGAGTGCCTGTTGACCGACGTCAACGGTGATCGCTGTCTCGAAGCGCTCACGCCGGTGGAGATCGAGGCGGAGCTGGGCATGCCCGGCGGTCACATCTTTCACCGTGATCTGAGCTGGCCGTTCGCCGAGTCAGATGCCGAGGCCGGGACCTGGGGCGTGGAGACCGAGATCCCCAATGTGTGGCTGGCCGGGGCGGGCGCCCGGCGTGGCGGTGGCGTCAGCGGCATCCCCGGCCACAACGCGGCGCGGGCCGTGCTGGCGGCGGGGTGACCGCGCGCCGCCGGCGCCGCCGGTGAACTAGTCTTCCGGCGCTCAATAGCCGGATGGGGACCGGCCAACCGGAGGAGGATCATCTTGTCGTACTTCATGGACGGGGCGCCGTTGCGCCCACGCCCGAGTCGCCTGGCCCTGGCCACGGCGGGGGCGCTCGCTGTCGCTGCGATCGTCGGCCCCGCCGCGGCGCTCTCGGCGCCCACTCATCACACGAACACCAAGACGTATACGACGCCCGGCGTCTACTCGTTCGCGGTGCCCAAGAACGTGACCCGCATCCAGGTCACGGCGATCGGTGCGGCCGGCGGTAGCTGCAGCGCCGGGACCGGCGACGAGGATGCGGCAACCGGGGGCCACGGCGCAGGCGCGACCGCGACACTTGCGGTCAAGCGTGGCTCTCACCTGCTGGTCGGAGTGGGTGGCGCTGGCGGGGACTGCTCGCTGACCGCGGGCGCCGGCGGTGCCAACGGCGGCGCCTCCGGGGGCGCCGGTTTCGACGAGGGGCCCGGGGGCGCCGGCGGGGGTGGAGCTTCAGGCGTACTCATCTCACCGACCAAGCCGCTGCTGGTGGCCGGTGGTGGCGGGGGCGCCGGCTACTGCGGAGCCAACGGCGGTAACGCGGATTCTCCTGGTCTGGCCCAGTCGGCGACGCTGTGCGAACCGGCTCCCGGCGGGTTCGGAGGCGCGGGAACCGTCGCCGCGGGTGGAAGCGGCGGCGCAGCCGGTGACTCGAGTGCCACGGCCGGAGCAGCCGGCACGGCCGAGTTCGGTGGCGCCGGCGGGAACGGAGATTCCACCGCGCCGTCGTCCGGCGGTGGTGGTGGTGGCGGCGGCGTGCACGGCGGCGGTGGTGGTGGCGGTGGCGGCCCGCTATCCGGCGGCGGCGGCGGCGGCGGCGGCGCCAGCTTCGTCACGCCGAGCGCCACCCGGGTGTCTACCCCCGCGCCGACGACGTCGTCAGCGCGCGTGACGATCACCTACACGGTGCGGGCGCCAAAGGCGGTGACGCGCAAGGCGACCTCGGTGCAGGCGGCATCGGCTCGGCTCAACGGCAACGTCACCCCGGAAGGTCAGTCGACCACCTATTCGTTCCAGTGGGGGGACGTCCAAGGCCTACGGCCACAGAACGCAGAGTCATAGGCTGAGCGCCTCGGCGGGAGCCCGGCACGTGTCGGCGCTGATCCGGGGTCTGAAGCCGGGCACGCTCTATCACTTCCGGGTGATAGCGCGTAATGCAACGGGCACGGCCCGTGGCCGCGACATGACGTTCCGGACCGCCGCCACGGCGCCGGCGTTCACCGGCTGAGACGACAAAGGGTGGGCCGCTGCCCGAGTGTGGCGGCCCACCCGCTGGTCGGCGTGCCCACGGCCGCCCGGCCGTAATTTCCTCCCCTTCGGCTGCTGGCACTTGAATAGGATGTCCCCGCATTTCCTTGCCAAGTCCGACCCTCAGGAGGAGGAGTCTTATGTCCGGGACGGGGAACTGGTCGCGGCACACGCGGTCGCGTCTGGCCTTCGGTGTCGCCGGCGCACTGGCGCTGGCGGCGATGATCGGCCCGGCCGCGGCCGAGTCGGCCACGCCGCATAAGAAGACATACTCGACGCCGGGCGTGTACACGTTCACGGTCCCGAACAACGTGATCAGCGTCACCGTCAAGGCGATCGGTGCGGCGGGCGGGAACTGCGCGCCGTTTTCGCCCACGGATTCGGCGAACAGCCAAGGCGGCGAGGGCGCGAGCGCGACCGCGACGCTGGCGGTAAAGCCGGGCGCGAAGCTCCTGGTGGGGGTCGGTGGCATCGGTGGCAACTGCGCGGCAGGCGCAATGATTGGTGGACCGAATGAGGCGGTGCCCGCCGTGACGGGTGGCGGTGGTACCGGAGGGCTCAACGGTGGGGCCGCCGGCGGCCCTGCGGGGCTCGAGGGAGCCTCGGGCGCCGGCGGTGGTGGCGCCTCCGGCGTGCTCGCCTCACCCACTAAGCCGCTGGTTGTGTCCGGTGGCGGTGGCGGTGCCTCCTACTGCAACGGCACCGGCGGCAACGCGGATTCGGCCGGAGTCTCCGGAGAGGCCGACAGCTGCGAAGGGACGGACGAGGTAGGCGGCGGCGGCGGCGCAGGCACCGTGTCCGGAGGCGGAACCGGGGGCGGGGCCGGTGACTCTGGCGCCAGCGCTGGAGCGAACGGAACCACCGAGAACGGCGGCGCCGGGGGCGCAGGTGAGTCCTTCGAGGGCTACAGCGGCGGCGGCGGGGGCGGCGGCCTCAACGGTGGCGGTGGCGGTGGTGGCGGCGCCGAAAATTACGGTGGAGGCGGTGGTGGTGGCGGTGCCAGCTTTGTCCTCCCTGCGGCCACTCACGTCAGCGCTCCGAGTCCGACGACGGTCCCGGCCGGCGTGACCATCACCTACACGGCGGTCCCCCCGCCGAAGGCGACCACGCACAAGGCCACCGGCGTCAGGACGACGTCATGCACCCTGCATGGCACGGTGAATGGCGAGGGGTTGAAGACCACCTACTGGTTCGATTGGGGCACCTCCAAGAGCTACGGCTCCACGACGGGGAAGCACAAGACCGGAGGTAAGAGCAAGTCCGTCTCGGCCCTGATCAACCACCTGAGCAAGGGCACGACCTACCACTTCAGAGTGCTGGCGAGGACGGCGTCGGGGACGGCGCACGGGAAGGACATGACGTGCACCACTCCCAAGCCTAAGGTCAGGCCCGTCTTCACCGGCTAGCGGTCTGATAGGCGGGGTGGTGGCACGGCCGCCGCCGCCCCGCTGATCAGCGAGCCCAAAGCCGCTGATCAGCGCGTCGACACGTCACCGGGCGACCAGACGCGACAGCACCACCTGCGAGCGCGTGCGCTCCACGTGACCGTCGCGCTGCAACTCCATGATCAGCCGCTCGAGGTCGGCGTTGTCGTGCGTGCGAACGCGGGCGATCGCGTCGGCTTCGCCCGTGACGCTCCACGCCTCCACCACCTCCGGGTGGGGGCGGAGCGTTTCCGCCACGGCGTCGAGTGTCGTGCCGCCGGCAAAGAAGAGCTCAACCAGCGCCTCGGTCGTGTCGCCGAGGGCGGCGTGGTCCACCACGGCCGTGAACCCCCACAGCGCTCCCCGCTGCCTGAGCCGATCGACCCGGCGCTTGACCGCCGGCGCGGAAAGCGACACGCGCCGACCGATGTCGTCGTAGGTGCGCCGGCCATCGTCGACCAGCAACGCAAGAATCTGACGATCTGCGGTATCCATATGCTGATTTATTGCACAGATTACGTCAAAATCAACGTCGACATACGCCGTGGGGCCTTCTAGGCTGTGCAGATGACTTCAGCTCGTGTCCTATTTGACGAGGCCCACAGCGAGGCGTGGACGATCCGGCCGGAGCTGGCTGCAACGATGCAGCCCGCCCACCCCGGTGACGCCTCCTATGCCCGCGCGGCTCAGCTCCTGGATTCGCGCGATTTCTCCGTCGCCGCCAATGCCGATGGTCCCCTCAGTGGCCAGACGCTCGATGGCGTCGATGTCCTCGTCATCGCCCACCCGTCGGACCCCAAGTGGGAGCGCACGACCGGGACCGGCCGGCCGCTGCTGAGCGAGCAGGAGATCGATGCGATCGAAGCCTACGTCCGTGCGGGCGGCGGCCTGATCGTGATGGGGGAGACCGAGCAGGAGAAGTACGGCAACAACCTCAATGAGCTTCTGGCCCGGTTCGGGCTGCGCCTGACCAACGACACCGTTCAGGACTACGAGCACTCGGCCGGCGCACCCAGCTGGATCCTCGGCGATCTCGGTCACGGTGGGCGCGGCAACGACGGCGATCTCCTGGCCCGTGTCGCGCAGGTGTGCTTCTACCGCTCCACCACGATCGCCTCTGAGAACGGCGCCCGCGTGCTGGCCCGGACGCACTCCAGCGCATCGGTCCCGAACGCCCCGCTGCTGGTGGCCGCTCAGCACGGCGAGGGACGCGTCATCGTGCTGGCGGACTCGGACCTGTTCGGCGACGACTGCATCGATGAGCTGGACCACGCCACGCTGTGGCTGAACCTGGCTTACTGGGCGACGGGCGGACGCGCGAACGGCGCGCCCGCGGGCCTCGCCGAGCTGCCCGCCGGTTGGTCCGAGCTGGAGGACGAGACGAACGCGCTGGCCCTGCTTCAGGACCCCGACGGTTCGCTCCGGGCCGAAGCGGATCGCAACGCGGCGTCCGCCCACGTCGACGCCATCCTGGCGGCGCTGGAGCAACTGGCCCCGAGCTTTCCCCACCAGGAGCTCTATCTGGAGAAGGCCGCGGCCGACCTGCGGGCCTGGCGCGACGGGGACTACGCCAAGCCCGACTTCACGGACGCGCTCGATGCCTTCCGGCCTGACCAGCACCGGGTCAACGGACTCCACAGCCTGGCCTTCTTCCCGATGTACAAGCAGAACGGCTCGCGGGACACATGCTTCGAGGCGCTGATCTTCGACGTTCCGTGGCCGGACTGGATCGCGGAGCTCGAGCACACGCGTTACGACAACGCCAAGTACGTGCCGGTGGCGCTGGTCGCCGCCACGCGGGGTTACGACAGCGAGTGCGCCGTGCTGTTCCCGGAGATGGTGTCGACGGCCGGGCGCCCGGTGAACAACTTCGGGGCGATCTTCTGCGACCGGGAGTCCGCCCGCCTGCGCCGGGTCGGTGGTGCGGCCGCCGATCTGCTGCGGATGAACCTGCCACCGGACGCGGCCCGTCTGCTCCACGACCCGGAGATCAGCCAGCAGGCCTACATCCTCTGGGACCTGATTCACGACCGCAATCACAGCCACGGCGATCTGCCCTTCGATCCGTTCATGATCCGCCAGCGGGCCCCTTACTGGATGTACTCGCTGGAGGAGCTGCGCTGCGATTTGACGACCTTCGTGCAGGCGATGGAGCTGGAGAGCGAGCTCGGATTCGCCCGTCACGTTCAGTACGCGATCCTGCTCGACCGCCTGCTGCGCTTCCCGATCACGGGCCCGCGGGTGCGCAACTACGACGGCCTCGGCGGCCAGCTGCTGTTCGCGTACCTGCATCGCAACGACTACCTGCACTGGACCGACAACCAGCTGACGATCGAGTGGGAACGGGTCAGCGAGGGCGTCGCCGCGCTCCAGCAGGAGATCGCCGAGCTGTACCGGCACGGGATCGACCGCACCAAGCTCCAGCACTGGGCGGCGGCACACGACCTGATCTCCCGCTGGGTGCCCCCGGCGTCCGGGTCGGAGTGGGCCGCGCCCGCGCGCGAGCTGGCCGAGGTGGCCGATCCGCGCCCGTACTGTGACCTCGTCCTGCCCGACGAATTCCCGCTGTCGATCTTCTACAGCTCCCTCAAGGCCAAGCTGATGCCGGAGCCCCCGGCTGAAGCTAAGCTCGCGGCGTGAGTTCCGCTCCACGCCGCGGCTTTGCCTCTGACAACGCCTCGGGCGTACACCCTGAGGTGCTCGCGGCGATCGCGGCCGCAAACCACGGCCACGCCTTCGGCTACGGCCACGACTCCTACACCCGCGAGGTCGAGGGACGGCTGGCCCAGGAGCTGGGGGCCGACAGCGTGTTCCTGGTCTTCAACGGCAGCGGCGCCAACGTCGTCGGCCTTCGCGCTGCCTGCCGCCCTTGGGAAGCGGTGATCTGTGCCCAGACAGCCCATCTGAACGTCGATGAGGGTGGTGCACCTGAGGCGCTCGGCGGTTTGAAGCTGCTCACCGCCGCCACTCCGGACGGCAGGCTGACGCCTTCGCTGGTGGAGCCGCTGATCGCCCGGATCGGCGACGAGCATGCCGTACAGCCCCGGGTGCTGTCGATCACGCAGGCCACCGAGCTCGGCACCGTCTACACGCCGGAGGAGATCCGCGCCCTGGCCACGCTGGCTCATGCGCACGGGATGCTCCTGCATGTGGACGGCGCCCGACTGAGCAATGCGGCGGCCGCCCTTGGAGTCGGGCTGCGGGAGGCCAGCACCGCCCTGGGCGCCGACCTTCTGTCCTTCGGGGGGACGAAGAACGGCCTGCTGGGGGGGAGGCGATCGTCTCGATGCGCCCGGAGCTGAGCGAGCCGCTGCTCTATCTGCGCAAGCAGTCACTCCAACTGGCCTCCAAGATGCGCTTCCTGGCCGCGCAGTTCGACGCGCTGCTGACCGACTTCCTGTGGCTGCGCAACGCCCGGCATGCCAACGCTATGGCGATGCGTCTGGCCGACGCCGTGGGGGCAATCCCTGGCGTAGCGCTCACGCGGCCGGTTCAGGCGAATGCCGTGTTCGCGATCATCCCGCCGGCGACGGCCGAGGCGCTGCAGAAGCAGTTCGACTTCTACACGTGGGATGAGAACACCGGCGAGGTGCGGTGGATGTGCTCCTGGGACACCACCGAGGAGGACGTCGAGGCGTTCGCCTCCGCGCTCGCGGACAGCCTGCTGGTCAGTCGCTGACGTCCGGGTGAGCTGCTGACGCGTCCGCGGGAGCGCTCTACCGGGTTGTGAGCCGCGATACTCCGCAATCGGTGACACCAACTCAGAGTTCCACAACCGTCTCGTTTGACTCTCCGTACCGCCACGGCTTCGCGCGCGTCGCGGCCGGGGTGCCGAGGGTGCGGGTGGGCGATCCTGCGCACAACGCCGAAAGGACGATTGCGCTGGTGCACGAAGCGGCAGCAGCGCAGGCGGCCGTGGTGGTCTTCCCGGAGCTGGGTCTGCCCGCCTACACCAGCGATGACCTGTTCCGCCAGGACGCGCTGATGGACGCTGCCGAGGCGGCTGTGCGGCGGCTGGTGGATGAGACCGCCGGCCTGCTTCCGGTGTCGGTGGTGGGTAGCGCGATCCGGACCGAGGACGGCCTGTTCAACTGCGCTGTGATCATCCATCGCGGCCGGATCCTCGGAGTGGTGCCCAAGAGCTACATCCCCGAGTACCGGGAGTACTACGAGAAGCGTCACTTTCGCGCCGAGCGTGACCGCGTGCGGGACCAGGTCAGCCTCTGCGGTGAGCAGGTCCCGTTCGGTGCCGACCTCGTGTTCGCGTGTCGTGACGTTCCGGGGCTGACGCTGTCGGTGGAGATCTGCGAGGACCTCTGGACCGCGATTCCGCCCAGCACCTTCGGGGCGATGGCCGGTGCGACGGTCCTGGCCAACCTGTCGGCCAGCAACATCACGATCGGCAAAGCCGATTATCGCCGCACCCTGGCCGAGGGGCACTCTGCGCGCACGATCTCGGCCTACATCTACACCGCCGCCGGGCTGGGCGAGTCCACCACCGACCTGGCCTGGGACGGTCAGGCGCTGATCTACGAGAACGGCGACCATCTCGCCGAGTCCGAGCGCTTCTCCGACGCCGACGAGCTCGTGCTCGCCGACGTGGACCTGGGGCGGCTCGTCGCCGACCGCACCGACACGAGCTCGTGGGGCGACCTGATCCATGACCACCGCCGGCGGGTGGCCGCCATCCGCCGGGTGGAGTTCGACCTCGGGGTCCCGCAGCAGCGATTGCAACTCCGGCGCGAGGTCGAGCGCTTCCCCTACGTGCCCTCGAATCCGCAGACGCGAAACGAGCGCTGCGAGGAGACCTACCGGATCCAGGTCAACGGACTCCAGACACGGTTGCTGTCCACCGGCATCGAGAAGCTGGTGATCGGCGTCTCCGGGGGGCTCGACTC
The DNA here is from genome assembly GCA_963744525.1 of uncultured Solirubrobacterales bacterium. GTDB lineage: Bacteria > Actinomycetota > Thermoleophilia > Solirubrobacterales > Solirubrobacteraceae > Palsa-465. The sequence continues at coordinate 136,288 of CAVUTV010000019.1, forward strand.
CACCCATGCCCTGATCGTGGCGGCGCGGGCGATGGATCGACTCGGGCTGCCCCGGGCCAACGTGCTGGGGTACACGATGCCGGGCTTCGCCACCAGCCGCGAGACGCTGGCCAATTCACACGCCCTGATGCAGGCGCTCGGGGTCACTGCGGCCGAGATCGACATCCGGCCCTCCGCGCAGCAGATGCTGGAGGATCTCGGTCACCCGGCGGCATCGGGCGAACCGGTCTACGACATCACCTACGAGAACGTGCAGGCCGGTGAGCGCACCTCGCACCTGTTCCGGCTCGCCAATCATCACGGCGCCCTCGTCCTCGGCACCGGCGATCTCAGTGAGCTGGCGCTCGGCTGGAGCACCTACGGGGTGGGCGATCAGATGTCGCACTACAACGTCAACGCGTCCGTACCCAAGACGCTGATCCAGTTCATCATCCGGTGGGCGATCGACACGGACCAGTTCGGCGCTGAGGCCGATCGTGTTCTCGACAAGGTGCTGAACACCGAGATCTCCCCGGAGTTGGTGCCCGCGGGCGATCCGGCCGCCGACGGTCCCGGCCAGCGCAGCGAGCACACCGTGGGTCCCTACGAGCTCCAGGACTTCTTCCTCTACTGGATCCTGCGGTTCGGCTACCGGCCGAGCAAGGTGGCCTGGCTGGCACACCAGGCCTGGGGCGACCGGGAGTCAGGACCGTGGCCGGATCTGATTCCGCCTGAGCGGCGCAACCAGTACTCGATGCAGGAGATCAAGCACTGGCTGGGCGTGTTCCTGGAGCGCTTCTTCCACACCAGCCAGTTCAAGCGCTCGGCAGTGCCCAACTCACCCAAGGTGGGGTCGGGAGGCGCGCTGTCGCCGCGCGGCGACTGGCGAGCTCCCAGCGACGGCAACGCCGATGCGTGGCTGCGGGAGTTGAGTCGGGAGGTGCCGGATGAAATCTGATTCCGATCCGCAGCGGTTGGCGGCGGAGAAGATGCGCGCGGCCGGGCAATCCGATGAGGCGATCCGCGCGTTCAGCTCGGCGCTGGAGCGCGTGCGCAGCGGCGCCGGCACGCTGATCTCCAGTTCGGAGCTGGAGCCTGCGCCCGGCGTCCCGGCACTCGATGAGCTCCCGGAGGCCGACCCTGGACAAGCGCTGGCGGGAGTGGCGCTGGTCAAGCTGAATGGAGGCCTGGCCACGTCCATGGGCCTGAATCAGCCCAAGACGTTGCTCGAGGCGCGCGAGGGTCGGTCGTTCCTGGAGATCATCATCGGTCAGACGCTGGCGCTGCGGCGACGCCATGGTGTGCGGCTGCCGCTGGTCCTGATGAACAGCCAGGCCACGCGCGAGCCGACGCTGGCCGCCCTGGCAGAGCATCCTGAAATCGGGACCGAGGGGATCCCCTGGACTTTCTCCAGAGCATGGTCCCCAAGCTCGATGCCGACACGCTGGCGCCGGTCAGCTGGCCGGATGACCCGTCGCTGGAGTGGAACCCGCCCGGACACGGCGACGTGTACGCCGCGCTACGCGGCTCAGGGATGCTCGCCACCCTGCTGGAGCAGGGATTCCGCTACGCGCTGATCGCCAACGCCGACAACCTCGGCTCGTCGGTGGACGCGCGGATCGCGGCTCATCTGGCCCGCGAGCAGATCCCGTTCCTGATGGAGGTGGTGCAGGGGACCGAGGCCGACCGCAAGGGCGGACACATCGCGCGTCGCCGGGCCGACGGGCAGCTGGTCCTGCGCGAGACTGCGCAGACGCCGACCGAGGATGAGGAGTCGTTCCGGGACTTCCGGCGCTGGCGCTACTACAACACCAATTCGCTGTGGGTCGACCTGCAGGCATTGGAGAGCACTCTGGCCGGCGGCCAGGGCCTCAAGCTGCCCGTGATCCTCAACCGCAAGACCGTCGATCCCAGAGATTCCGGGTCAACCAAGGTGATCCAGCTGGAAAGCGCGATGGGCGCGGCCATCGCCGGCTTTCCGCAGGCCGGGTTGCTGCTGGTGCCCCGCACGCGCTTCGCACCGGTCAAGACGACCGATGACCTGCTGGTCCTCCGCTCCGACGTGTACACGCTAGACGACGAATACCGAGTCCTGCCGTTGCCCGACCGGGCCGGCAACCTTCCCTACGTCGAGCTCGATCCCCGCTACTACAAGCTGCTGGATGAGTTCGAGCGGCGATTTCCGTGCGGTCCTCCCTCGCTCCGGGAGGCTGAGCGGCTGCTCGTGCACGGTGACGTCACCTTCGGGCGGGACATCGTCGTGAGGGGGAGCGTCGAGCTGAACGCCGAGCAGCCGGAGCAGCTCCAGGACGAGACCGTCCTGGCCGGCTAGGGTCATGGCCGACGGGCTCGAGCTCGAACGCAAGTGGTTGGTCGAGCAGGCGCCGGAGGCCATCCGGTCCGCGCCGGCCGAGTCGATCGAGCAGGGGTATCTGGCCGTCGGAGAGGACGGCAGCGAGGTGCGCCTGCGGCGCCGGGCCGGTCGCTGCTTTCTGACCGTCAAATCCGGCCGGGGCCTGGTGCGCCAGGAGCTCGAGGTCGAGATCAGCGCCGAGCAGTTCGATGCGCTGTGGCCGGCCACCGAGGGGCGGCGGATCGTCAAGACCCGGCGGGTGATCGACCTCGCGGCCGCGCCTGGGGACGTAAAGATCGAACTCGACGAGTATGCCGGCGGGCTGAGCGGTTTGTGGGTGGCCGAAGTGGAATTTCCTGACGAGGAGACGGCTCGCGCGTTCACGGCTCCCGACTGGTTTGGCGACGACGTGACCGAGCGGGACGACTACAAGAACCGGCATCTGGCGGCCTGCGGGCCGCCTGGCGCCGAGAACTGAGGTGACGGACATGGAGGCCCGGTTTGCCCCGGCGGCCTCATGGCGCGCAAACCCCGGTAATCTGCGGGAAACTACCTACCCTGGTAGGAGATCACGGACGGGTGGCGCTCTGACTGACGTAACGAATGATCGGGGCCGGAAGATCAGCATTGTGCTGGCGGATGATCACCGTGTGGTCAGGGCCGGTCTACGCCTGCTGCTGGACAGCGAGCCTGACTTCGAGGTCGTTGCCGAAGCCGGTGACGTGGCGGAGAGCCTGCGCAAGGTCACGGCGTTTCATCCCGACGTCCTGATTCTCGACCTGAACATGCCTGGCGACCCCAGCCTGCCCGCGATCCCCAGGATCCGCTCCAGCGAGCCGGCCACCCAGATCGTCGTCCTCACCATGCAGAACGATCCCGCGTTCGCCCGGGACGCCCTGCGAGCCGGCGCGATCGGGTACGTGCTCAAGGAGGCCGCGGACGGTGAGCTCGTGCAGGCGGTGCGCCACGCCGCCGACGGGGTCACGTACCTGAACCCCATGCTGGGCGCCCGGCTGGCCGCCGAGCCGGCCGAACGCGCGTCCGCGCCGGACATGCTGAGCGGGCGCGAGGTCGAGGTGCTGCGCCTGATCGCCCAGGGTCACACCAACGGCGAGATCGCCAAGCGCCTGTATCTCAGCGTGCGCACGATCGAGTCACATCGGGCGCACATCCAGCGCAAGACCGGTCGGATGACGCGAGCCGACCTCGTCTCCTACGCGCAGGAGCACGACCTGCTCTGAGGCTGGGTCGCGGGTAGGCTTGGCCTGCTGCCCGCACTCAAAGGCGGGCGGCAGGAGACAACCGATCATGAGCATCTGCCAGAGCTGCGGCGCCGCCAGCCCGGATGGGTTTCGGTTCTGCCCGTCTTGCGGCGCAGCCCTGACACCGGCAGAGCCTCCACGCCAGGCCCGCAAGATCGTCACGGCCCTGTTCTGCGACGTCACCGGCTCAACCGAGCTGGGTGAACAGCTCGACCCCGAGGTGCTGCGCGGCGTGATGAACCGCTACTTCGGCGAGATCCGGAGCATCATCGAACGCCACGGAGGCACGATCGAGAAGTTCATCGGAGACGCGGTGATGGCGGTATTCGGAATCCCCAAGGTGGAGGAGGACGATGCGCTGCGCGCTGTGCGGGCGGCGGTGGAGATTCGTGACCGCCTGCCCGCACTGGCGGCCGACGTCGGAGTGGCGTTGCGCTTTCGCACCGGCGTCAACACCGGCTCGGTGCTGGCCGGAGAGGGTGAGAACATCGCCATAGGCGACGCTGTCAACGTGGCCGCTCGCCTCGAGCAGGCCGCCGGTCCAGGCGAGATCCTGCTCGGATCCGAGACGCTCGAGCTGGTCCGCGACGCGGTCGAGGTGGAGCCGCTGGCGCCGCTGGATCTGAAGGGCAAGTCCGAGCCGGTTCGGGCGTTCCGCCTGCTCCGCTTGGACCCGGTGGCCCCGGGTATGGCGCGTCATCTCGATGCTCCGCTGATCGCCCGCGAGCGCGAGCTCGAGCTCCTGACCGATGCCTGGGAGCGGACGGTCAGGGAGCAAGGCTGCCATCTGTTCACGCTGCTGGGCACTGCGGGAGTCGGCAAGTCCCGTCTGGTCGGGGAGTTGCTTTCCCGGGTCGGCGGCTCGGCCACGGTGCTGCGCGGGCGCTGTCTGCACTACGGCGAGGCGATCACGTTCTGGCCCCTGGCCGAGGCGCTGCTCGGTGCTGGCGAGGGGGCTGAGCAGCTGCACCGCCGGCTGGAGACAGGAGATGCGGCCAGACCCGAGGAACTGTTCTGGGAGACGCGGCGACTGCTCGAGTCGCTGGCTGCCGAGCAGCCACTGATCCTGCACATCGACGATCTGCAATGGGCCGAGCCGATGCTGCTTGACCTGCTGGACCACATCGTCGATCTGTCGCGAGGCGCGGCGATTCTCGTCCTCTGCACGGCACGGCCGGAGCTCTTGGAGACCCGGGCGGCCTGGGCCGGCGGCAAGCTGAACGCCGCGACGGTTCTGCTCGAGCCGCTGGACGCCGCCAACAGCGAGCGGCTGCTCGAGCACCTGGGGGACGGGCTTGATTCCGGTATGCGCGCCCGCGTCATCCAGGCCAGCCAGGGCAACCCCCTGTTCCTGGAGGAGATGGTCGCCCTGGCCCGCGACCGCGGCGTGGTCGAGGTGCCCTCGACGATCCAGGCGCTGCTGGCCGCCCGCCTGGAGCGCCTCGAGCGCCACGAACGTGAGTTGCTCGAGCGCGGCGCCGTGGAGGGCGAGGTGTTTCACCGGCTCGCTCTGCGCGCCATGGCCGATGAGCGCCTGGCGGCAGAGATCGAGCTGCGGCTTGGCCGCCTGGTCCGCCAGGAACTGATCCGGCCCCATCCCGCCACGCTCCCGGGCGATGACGCGTTCCGCTTCCGGCACCTGCTGATTCGCGATGCCGCCTATGACGGGCTGCCCAAGGCTGCTCGCGCCGACCTACACGAGAGGTTTGCCCGTTGGCTGGAGAAGGCCGCCCCCCAGCTCGTGGAGCTCGACGAGATCGCCGGATGGCACTTTGAGCAGGCGGTCCGGTACCGCCGCGAGCTTGGGCAGGCGCTCGACCCGGAGCTCGCCGCGCGGGCGGCCGAGCACCTCTACTCGGCGGGATCTCGCGCGTTCGGACGCGGTGACGTCGTGGCCGCGCGCTCGCTGCTCCAGCGGACCCGGGCCCTGGCGCCGGTCGGTGACGTGCTGCGGGCCCGGGCCTCAGCGGACTTGGCCGCGATGCTCGCCATGGTGGGAGATCTGCAGGGGGTCCCTGAGCTTCTCGTCGATGCCGAGGCGCATCCCGAGACCGCGCTTGATGCGGCGATCACCCGCCTGACCTGGCAGACGAGCGTGCAGCCCCGCGGCGCCGCGGACCGGATCGACGACCAGGTCCCGGCCCTGCTCGAGCAGTTGACCGCGGCTGGGGACCTGCACGGACTGTTTCGATGCCACCAGCTGCTGTGGAATCGCCACTGGCTGAGCACCCAGGCCGGTCCTGCAGCTGAACACGCGCGGCTGGCTGCGGACTACGCTCGGCAGGCGGGGGAAAGTGGCAACTGGACCTGGGCGATGGCCTGTGTCCTGATTGCGTTGTGCCATTCCGGGGCCACCGCCGACGTGGTCCGGGGGGTGCTCTCCACAGTGCAACGGGAGCATCCGGGCCCGGCTGCCGTCGCTATGAACGAGAGCATCAGCGGCCAGCTCGACCTGTGGGAGGGGAGGTTCGAGTCTGCCCTGCAGCGTGCGGGACAGGCCCGTGCTTCCTTCCGTGAGCTTGGCCTGCTCGACGCTGAGGGCACTTGTCTGGAGCTCACGGCAGCGGTGGCCAAGGAATCCGGTGATCCGGCGGGCATGCTTGCGACGTATCGGGAACTCGATCATCTGGTGGAAGGGTCACAGGCTCTTCGCTCCACCACCCAGGCCCAGATCGCCGCGGCCGCGGTCAGGCTCGGCCACCACGCCGAGGCTCGCGAGGCCCTGGAACGCGCGGAAGCCTGGAGTGCGGTCGAGGACATTCTCAACTTCGCCATTACCCACGCTGTCCGGGCCAGGCTGGCGCTGGCCGACGGCGAGCGAGAGGAGGCGGAGACATGGGCGCGCAGCGCGGTGGAGTTTGCCTTTCGCACCGACTTCGTCCTGGTGCGCGGCGAGACAGTGTTGGAGCTGTCCCGGGTGCTCGCCGAGATCGGGCGGACCGACGAAGCAGTCGTCGAGGCGCGCCGCGCTCGGGAGGTCTTTCAGGCGAAGGGATACCTGCCCGGCGTGGGAGCGGCTGAGACGCTGCTGCAGCAGCTGACCGCCCAAAGCTGAGAGTTGAGTGGCGCTAGTGGCTGCGGCGGGGACGTCCGCGGCCCGGCGCACCGGCCAGCTCGTCGCGCTTTTCGTGCAGCCGGGCCGACTTGGGCACCAGCACCGTCCCGGGGCCGGCGCTCGCCGCGCTCGCCGCACTCGCCTGCTGCTTGCCGCGGCGTGTCACCCAGGTCACCGCGGCCACGTGGTAGCGGAGCAGGGCGTCCCAGCTGGCCGCATCGAGGGTTCCCGTGACGGGGAGGCGGTGCGCGGCCTGGAACTTCTTCACCGCCGCGGTGGTCGCCGGGCCGTAATCCCCGTCGATGGTGACCCGATCGCCGGCGGTCATCAGGTGCTCTTGAGCCCACACGACCCAGTCGCCCATCGAGCCCTGCCCGACGGTAACCACCTCTCGCTGGGGCACGAACCCGTGCAGCGCGCCGACGGGCGCAGCCGCGGCATTGAATTGGTACGTGCCCGCGGACTGCCAATCCCACCAGCTCACGCCCGGGGCGCGGTAGGAGCGGGACATGGCCCGGAACCACTTGATCTGGTTCAGGGGAGGCTTGTTGTAGAGCTGGCCCAGCGGAGCGATCGGGCGCTGGTAGAGCTCGTTCCACTCATACGTGTGCGCATAGACGTTTCTGACGGTGGTGCCGATGTCTCGCCAGTACATCTGCGGCACGTTCACCTGGGCCCCGTGAGGGCCGAGGAACACGGAGTACGGGAACGACGGGTGATAGTCGACCCAGGGAAAGCCGGCCAGCGCGACCGGGAAGCGAAAGCCGATCAGGCTGCGGAGCGTCCGCATGTACCGCTGGGCTTGGACGTACTTGCCCTGGTACTCCGTCTCCGCGTCGATCACCAGGCAGTTGGCGCCATCGCGGACCGCCTGGGCGCCCACGTGCGCCTCGTCCATGGGATGACTGCCGTACACGTACTGCCACGCGCACACCCGCAACTTGGCGCGATGCAGCTCCGAGACCAGCCCGGAGTTGAACTGCGACCACATGCCGGTGCCGTCACCGCTCTTGATGAACAGGGTGTGGATGCCGTGACTCCTGGCCGCGCTGATGATCGAGCTGACGCTGCCACCGTCGGTGCTGGACAGCGTCCAGATCCACATGCCCCGGCCCTGGAAGGAGCGGATGGCCCGGCCGGCCGGGACCGTGAAGGGCGGAGGAACGGTGCCGGTAGTGGCAGCGTGTGCCGTGTCGGCGCGCGCAGCGGGCGCGGTCGCGATCACTCCGTATGTCACGGCCAAACACGCCGTGAGACAGAGCAGCAACCGGATCTGGCGTGACGCGAACCGCCCGCCGGCTCGCGTCAGGATCTCCGACATAGACAGACCCAACAAAGGTCTAGAACCGCCAAGCGGCTTACAAGTTGCGCTCGTCCGGGAGCGCCCCCCGGCGGTCGCTAGCCTCGGAAATCGATGAGTGCACGTGCCTGGACGCTGTTTTCCGCGGTATCCATCGTCTGGGGCATTCCGTACCTGTTCATCAAGATCGCGGTGGACGGTGGGATGCCGCCCGTCGTGCTGGCCTGGGGCCGCATCGCGATCGCCGCCGTGATTCTGCTCGCGCTGGCCCATCGTGCAAATGTGATCGGCCAGATCCGCGGACACCTGAAGGCGCTGCTCGCCTACGCGGTCTTCGAGATCTGCATCCCCTTCCCGCTGATCGCCGCGGGCGAGCAGCACGTGTCCTCATCGCTGGCGGCGATCATCGTCGCGTCAGCTCCCCTGAACGTGGCTCTCCTGGCGCTGCGCTTCGATCCGGAGGAGCGGGCGACCGGCCTTCGCCTGGTCGGGCTGCTGGTGGGCCTGGTCGGGGTGGCCCTGCTCGTCGGCCTGAACGCGACTGGCAGCACCGGCGAGATCCTCGGCGCAGCGGGAATCCTGGTGGCGGCGTTCGGCTATGCGGCCGGCCCGATGATCCTCAAGGGCGGCCTGGGTGGCGTCGACCCCAGAACCGCGATGGGAGCGAGCCTGGCCATCGCCGGGGTCGTGCTCACCCCACTGGCCTTCCTTGACCTGCCCTCACAGACACCGTCGACAGGTGCCTTTGCTTCGGTCATCGTCCTCGGGCTGATCTGCACCGCCCTGGCCTTCGTGCTGATGACTCTGCTGGTGCGTGAGATCGGTCCGGGACGCTCGTTGGTGATCACCTACGTCAACCCGGTGGTGGCCGTCCTGCTGGGAATCCTGATCCTGGGCGAGCGGCCGGGTGCCACCGCGATCGGCGGACTGGTCCTGATCCTGGCCGGATCGTGGCTGGCCACGCGCCCGGCCCGGCGGGGACACGACTCGTCGCCGCTCCCAGCTCACGCGCCCGGGCCGGCGCCTGGGACCGAGGCGACCATAAGTGCCCTCACCCCTGCAGCCTCAGACGGGGTTAGTGCACTTAGCGACCCATAACGACCTCAACTGCACCAGCCCCCCTCAGAACCGAGAGGGGCGTGCAGTTGTGGTCGCCGCTGCGAGGGTGGGGGAAACTCTCCCGGTCGGCGGCCACAGCGCACACGAACCTGTTGTCCGGCAGATCGGCTGACGACTAGGCTCCCGGGAATGCTGGTCTGTAAGGAATGCGGCCAGGAGAACCCGGACGGGTTCCGGTTCTGCGGTGCCTGCGCTACGCCTCTCGGCGTGGCGTCCACCCAGGCGCGAGAGGAGCGCAAGGTTGTCACCGCGTTGTTCTGTGACCTGGTCGGCTCCACGACACAGGCGGAGGCACTCGACCCCGAGGACGTGCAGGCGATGCTCTCGCACTACCACGCGAACGTCTCCGCGGAGATCGAGCGGTTCGGGGGCACGGTGGAAAAGTTCATCGGAGATGCGGTGGTAGCGCTTTTCGGCGTTCCGCTGGCGCACGAGGACGACCCCGAGCGAGCCGTCCGGGCGGCCCTGGCGGTTCGCGAATGGGTGGCCAGTCAGTCGGATGTCCAGGTGCGGATGGCCGTCAACACCGGCGAGGCGCTGGTCTCGGTGGCGGCTCGTGCCGAGCACGGCGAGCACCTGGCCTCGGGGGACGTGCTCAATACGGCAGCCCGTTTGCAGGGCGCCGCTCCGGTCAACGGGATCCTCGTCGGCGAGCAGACCTACCGGACCACGCGCCGGGTGATCGAGTACCGGGACCACGAGCCGGTGCAGGCCAAGGGAAAGGCCGATCCGGTACCGGTCTGGGAAGCGGTGCAGGCGCGGGCTCGCTACGGCAGCGACCTGGACGAGAAGCCTGCGCACGCGATCGTCGGCCGCGTCCGCGAACTGGCACTGCTCAGCGACGCGCTGGCGCGCTGCCAGAGTGAGCAGACCGCCCAGCTGGTCACGCTGGTCGGCGTCCCCGGGATCGGCAAGAGCCGCCTGATCGCCGAGCTGATGAAGGCCGCCGACGCCGCACCGGAGCTCTACTTCTGGCGCCAGGGCCGGTCGCTGCCCTACGGAGAGAGCCAGAGCTTCTGGGCGCTGGCCGAGATCATCAAGGCACAGGCCGGGATCCTGGACAACGACGGCTCCGACGCGGCCGGTGAGAAGCTGCGCGAGGTGATCGCGCTGGCGCTCCCCGACGAGCGGGAACGCGACTGGGTGGAGCGCCATGTGCAGCCGCTGGCCGGGATAGGCGGCTCTGGCGATCCCACCGCGGCCGAACGTGAGGAGACGTTTGCCGCCTGGCGGCGCCTCTTGGAAGGGCTGGCCGACCATCGTCCGCTGGTGCTGATCTTCGAGGACCTGCACTGGGCCGACGACGGGCTGCTCGACTTTGTCGACCATCTGGCCGACTGGGTGAGCGCCAGCCCGATGCTGCTGGTGGCCACCGCTCGCCCGGAGCTTCTGGAGCGCCGGCCCGGTTGGGGCGGTGGCAAGCGGAACTCCACCACCCTGTCGATCGCGCCGCTCAACGCCTCGGAAACCGGAGAGCTGCTGGCGGCTCTGCTCGAGCAATCCCTGCTGCCCGCGGAGGTCCACTCCGCCGTGGTTGGCCTGGCGGAGGGCAATCCGCTGTACGCCGAGGAGTACGTGCGGATGCTCCAGGACCGGGGTCTGCTGCGGCGTACCGGCGCGACCTGGCAGCTGGACGACCGGCAGGAGCTCCCGCTTCCAGACACCATTCACGGACTGGTGGCCGCGCGCATCGATGCTCTGACCGGCATCGAGAAGGCGCTCCTTCACGACGCCGCGGTGGTCGGGAAGGTGTTCTGGCCGGGCACCGTATCGGCGATCGAGCTCCGTGACCGTGCGGAGGCGGAGCGTCTTCTCCACGCGCTCGAGCGCAAGGAGTTCGTTCGCCGTGAACGTCGCTCCACCGTCGCCGGCGAGACCCAGTATGCGTTCCTGCACGCGATTGTGCGCGAGGTGGCCTACCGGCAGATTCCGCGGGCCCCGCGGGCCGCCAAGCATGTGTCCGTGGCTCGCTGGATCGAGGCGCTGGCCCCAATAGGCGCCGAGCACCGGGCGGAGATGCTGGCCCATCACTACCGCACGGCTCTGGAGCTGACCAGGGCAGCCGGCGAGGACCCTCGGGAGCTGATTGCGCCCGCGCGGGCTGCGCTGGCCGTCGCCTCGGAGCGGGCCGAGCTGCTCAACGCCTGGCCGGCGGCGCGGGACCTCGCCAGCGAGGCGCTGGCGATGATGGATCCGGATGATCCATTGGGGCCGGCGCTGTCGGTGCGGGTCGCCCGCGCGGCTTTCAATCTCGGAGAACGAGATCCTCAGTTAGCGGCGCAAGCTCGGGATCTCAGCCTCCGGCTGAGTTGTCCAGAGGAGGCCGCTGAGGCGGAGGCGCTTCGCTCGACGTTGCTCTGGCAGCGAGGCGAAGGGGCAGAGGGGGCGGCTGCCGCTGAGCGGGCGGTGGAGCTGGTGGCCGACCTGCCTTCCTCTTCGGCCAAGGTCTGGGTGATCGCCAACCGCGCCCGCCGGGCCAGCCTGGAGGGGGACTACGCGACGGCGCTACGCCTATCCGAGGAAACCCAGGACGCCGCCGTACAGCTGGGGCGCAACGACTACGCCTCGCATCTTCTGAACACGCGGGGGATGGCTCGGGTACTGAGCGGAGACCCTGAGGGCCTGGGAGACCTGCGCCGGGCTGTGGAGCTGGCTGAAGACGCTCAATCAGGTGCGTTCCTAGCCTCCGCCCACAACAACCTTGCCCAGATCCTGTGGGTCCTCGGCCGCATCGAGGAGGGCGCTGAGCAGATCGTCGCCTACCGGGAAGTGACGCGACGGTACGGGATCCAGTCGATGGACTGGTGGGTTGACGCCGAAGAGGTTTACGTGGCCTATCTGCGCGGCGAACACCAGGTGCTGATCGAGAAGGCCGAGCGCTTTCTGGCCGACCACGAGGGTGAGTCGCTCTACATGGAGGCGCCGATACGGGGCAATCTCGCTTTTGCCTATCTGATTACGGGGCGCACCGACCTCGCCCTGTCCTTCAGCGAGCGGGGACTGGCGCTGGCCCGTGCCCTCGATAGTCCGGAGAGCCTCGGATTTGCGCTGATGACGCGCGCCCACGCGCTGTGGATCGCCGGGCAGGCGGATGAGGCGGCCAGGAACCTCGACGAGCTTCTGGCCTACCCGGAGGCGGTCAACCAGCTCCACTGGCTGGCTCCGCTCCCGTTGATCCTGGTCGAGCACGGCCGGCAGGCCGACTGCATGGAGCTGCTCGCCTCCGTGTTTCCCAGCCCCTGGCGGGATGCTGTCGGAGCGATCGGCGCCGGCCGTCTCGCCGAGGCGGCCGACATGTACACCCGGATCGGCTCGCGCTTCGTGGCGGCGTGGGCGCTGCTCCTGGCCGCCGAGCAGGGGGAGGTCGGTCCCGGGGAGCTGGCCGAGGCCACCGACCATTTCCAGCGCGTCGGCGCCACCCCCTACCTGCGTCGCATCGACGCCCTCACACTCGCCTCCGCCTGATATGGCGGACCAAGCGGAGCCACCCGCGACTGAGCTACTTCGAGCTGGGCACACACACGACAATAACCTCCATCACCCCCGCCTCATCGGCAGGGGTAGCGACGAAAATCATCGCTGACCACAAGAGCGTCTCAACCCCCCCGCGGTCGAGGGGGTTTGCGACTTTATTGTGGTCCTCCGCGGAGGCGCCCCGCAGCGAGGGAGGGGTGACCGCTCCGGGGATGAGCCGCACTGCGAGGGAGGGGTGGGCGCCGCGGGGAGGGGCGTCGCGCCAGACGGCGCACACGCCCCTCCCCGCGGATGCCCACCCCGACCGAGCTACTTGATGAACAGGATCTCGGCGTACTTCGGCAGCGGCCACAGATCGTCGGCCACGAGCTTCTCCAGCCGATCCGCCGCCGAGCGCACCTCGTCCATCGCCGGCAGCACCACGTCGTGCATGTAGCGGGCGTGCTCCAGCACGTCCTCGTGCGGCTGGTTCTCCTCCAGGTTGGCGCTCTCCAGGCCCCTGATCGCCTCGACGAACACGGTGATCAGCTCCTCGGTCTCGGAGGCCAGGTCGGACACCTGGGCGGCCAGCATCTCGGCCAGGTGCCGAACCGCGGCCGGCAGCAGCATCGTCCGGGCCAGCGACGCGGCCTCCTCGGCCTCGATGTTGATCTTGGTCACGTACTGCTCGAGCGAAGACCTCGTACCGGGACTCCAGCTCGCGCTGTGAGAGCACGCCGTAGTTGGAGAACAACGTGACCGTTTCGTCGTCGGTCAGATAACCCAGCGCATCCGGGGTGGCGCGCAGGTTGAGCAGACCGCGCTTGCTCGGCCTCCTGGTGCCATTCCTCGGAGTAGTTGTCGCCGCCGAACACGATCCGCTTGTTGGCCGCGTAGGAGCGCTGCAGGATCTGCGGCAGCGCCGCCTCCAGCGTGCCGCCGGCGTCCAGGGCGTCCTCGAGCTCCTCGGCGAGATCGTCGATCGCCTCGGCCACGATCGTGTTGAGCACCGTGTTGGGGAGCGACAGCGACATGCTCGATCCCAGCGCCCGGAACTCGAACTTGTTGCCGGTGAAGGCGAACGGCGAGGTGCGGTTGCGATCACCGCCGTGCATCGGCAGCGGCGGCAGCACCGGCGTGCCGAGGCCCAGGAACGACTCCGGCGTGGATTCCCCAGCCTCGCCCTGCTCGATCGCCTCGAAGACATCCTCGAGCTCGGTGCCGAGGAAGATCGAGATGATCGCCGGCGGTGCCTCGTTGGCGCCCAGCCGGTGATCCTGGCCCGGTGAGGCGATCGAGGCCCGCAGCAGGCCCTGGTGCTTGTTGACCGCCTGGATGACGGCGGCGCAGAAGAACAGGAACTGGAGGTTCTCGTGCGGGGTGTCCCCGGGCTCGAGCAGGTTCTTGCCCTGTGTCGGTTCCCATCGACCAGTTGTTGTGCTTGCCGGAGCCGTTGACGCCGGCGAACGGCTTCTCGTGCAGCAGGCACACCAGCCCGTAGCGCCGGGCCACGTTCTGCAGCACCTGCATGGTCAGCTGCTGGTGATCGGCGCCGACGTTCGAGTTCTCGAACACCGGAGCGATCTCGTACTGGTTCGGTGCCACCTCGTTGTGGCGGGTCTTGACCGGAATCCCGAGCTTGAACAGCTCGCGCTCCGTTTCCAGCATGTAGGCGAGGATCCGCTCCGGGATCGACCCGAAGTAGTGGTCGTCGAGCTCGTGACCCTTGGGCGGCTTGGCGCCGAACAGGGTGCGCCCGGTGGTGATCAGGTCGGGCCGCTCGAAGTAGTACTGCTCGTCGATCAGGAAGTACTCCTGCTCGGGGCCGACCGTCGTGAACACGCGCCGCGCGGTCTCGTTTCCGAACAGCTCGCAGTGCGCGCATGGCCGACTTGGAGAGGGCCTCCATCGAGCGCAGCAGCGGGATCTTGTGGTCCAGCGCCTCCCCGGTCCAGGATGCGAACGCGGTGGGGATGCACAGGACCGCGCCGTTGGGGTTCTCCAGGATGAAGGCGGGGGAGGTCGGGTCCCAGGCCGTGTAGCCGCGCGCCTCGAAGGTGGCGCGGATGCCTCCGGTGGGGAAAGAGGAGGCGTCGGGCTCGCCCTGGATCAGCTCCTTGCCGCTGAACTCGGCCAGCGCCGTGCCCTCCCCAGTGGGGCCGTAGAAGCTGTCGTGCTTCTCGGCGGTGATCCCGGTGAGGGGCTGGAACCAGTGGGTGTAATGGGTGGCGCCCTTCTCGAGTGCCCACTCCTTCATCGCCAGCGCGACCGCATCGGCCAGTGGAGGTGTCCAGGGCCTCGCCGCGGGCGAGGGTCTGCGACAGGCGGCGGGAGACGTCCCGAGGCAGGCGCTGGCGCTGCACCGCGGGGCTGAACACGTTCTCGCCGAACACTTGGTTGTCCGGGCTGGTCAGATCTGGCGCTCCGAGCGCCCCGCCATTCGGTGCCCATTGGGCGGCGAGGACGTTCTGCTGACGGATTCGGGGCATGGGTTCTCCAGTTTCTTCCTTGTTTGCACGCCGGTGGCGG
Organism: uncultured Solirubrobacterales bacterium; assembly: GCA_963744525.1. Classification (GTDB taxonomy): domain Bacteria; phylum Actinomycetota; class Thermoleophilia; order Solirubrobacterales; family Solirubrobacteraceae; genus Palsa-465. The sequence continues at coordinate 151,338 of CAVUTV010000019.1, forward strand.
CCCGGGGCGCGCATGAGTGCCGCACGTCGCAGGACGTGCGAGAGCCAGATTATGTCCCGCTGCCGGGCGAGTCACTATCCAGGTGGATAAACCGCGCCGCGCGAGCCTTCGCCCGAGGTCGCAAACTGCAGTGAATCTCTGGCTAGCTAGCCGTTGCCCTTGCCGGTGTAGACGATCTGGCCGTTGTTGTTGACGTAGGCCTGGCGTGGCTTGCTGGAGATCCTGACCGGCAGCGTTCCTCCTACCGGGCCGCCTCCGCTGACCGCCACCGCCTTGGCCTTGCCGTCGAGTCCGGCGGCAACCTCATACTTGACCACGAAGTTGCCGGGCTGCACGGCGGTCACGCCCCAGTCGAACCGTGCCGTGTGCCCAGGCATGAGCTTGCCCAGGGCCCAGGTGTTGGAGTAGGCCGTGACGGCTCCACCGGGGCCGCTGTTACGACAGCTGTACTGGCAGCGTCCTGGGGGCCGGTCGACGATCCACACCGGTCGCGAGCGCCCGGCCAGCGGCGACTGGCCCGGTTGGGACTGCGGCAGCAGCGCCCCGAATGCCTCGGCGGCGGTTCCGGCAGCCGGGTTGAGGATCGTCACCGCGACGTTGGGGATCGGCTTGCTGCCGGCGTTGCGCACCCTGATCACCAGGTGGGTGTGCTGGGAGAGACGCTGGGAGGCCGGGAACGTGGCCTGAGTGACCACGGGAAACCTGCCCGAGGGTGTTCCCGCGCTCTGCGAGGACCCGCCACCGCACGCCGCGACCATCAGGCCGGCGAGCACCGCACCACAGCTGATTCTCCACCCGCTCACAGCCGGCGGGAACATACCACTAAGCGAGCCGCCAAACCCCCGGTTGGCGTGGAGATACGCCAACAATCGGTAGATCGGTGGGGCAGGCTTTGTATAGCCAGCCCCACCGGGCAGAGCCCAGCCAGGCCCGCTGACGGTTCAAGCTTGGTAGTGCGAGCTTGGTTCGCGTACGCTTCCGGGCCGGGCGCCTGAAAGGCGTCTCTGCTGGGAGGAATAGAGAGCACGTGATTCGGACAGCGGTCGATCGGGCGTTCCTGCCCACCAAGGGCGTCCTCGAAGAGGCCGGGAACATGATGATCCTGACCGGGCGCACGATCGTGTCCGCGGTGCGCCCGCCGTACCCGTACGGCCCGGAGTTCGTCGGCCAGTTCATGTTCGCGCTGCGGTTGTGCTGGTTCCCGCTGCTGATCTCCACGATCGCGTTCGGTTACGAGGCGCCCGGCCTGCAGGCCGCCAACTTCCTGGTGCTGTTCGGCGCCCTTGACCGGCTGGGCGGATTCTTCGTGCTGGCATCGATCAGGGAATTTGCTCCGTTCGTCGATGCAATCGTGCTGGCCGGCGTGGCCGGCACCGCGATCACCGCCGACCTCGGTGCCCGCAAGATCCGCGAGGAGCTCGACGCCCTGCAGGTGCTCGGCGTCGACCCGATCAAGAACCTGGTCGTGCCCCGGTTCCTGGCGCTGATGCTCGTAACCGGACTGTTCGACATCTACGCGCTCCTGTTCGGCATCTTTGGCGGAGTCCTGGCCACCCTGGTGAACCACGCTCCGCTGGGGCCGTTCTGGGCCACTTTCTTCAACAACGCCTCCACCACCGACCTGTGGGGTTCGCTCGTCAAAACCACGCTGTTCGGCGCGATCATCGCGGTGGTCTGCTGTTACAAGGGGATGACCGCCTCGGGCGGTGCCGAGGGGGTGGGTCGTGCCGTGAACCAGGCGGTGGTGATCGCCTTCCTGGGGATCTTTGCGTTCAACTACGTGTTCACCCAGGTGCTGCTGGCCACGCACCCGGAGCTGACAACGATCGTCCGATGATCTTTGGGGGAAGCATCTAGCCATGGGTGAACTGGCTGCCGTTCCGAAGGGGTGGATCGAATCATTCGGCGAGATGGTCAAGTTCGGCGCGCGGATCGTCGGCGAGGTCGCCAGGCTGCGCGTGCTCAAGTACTTCGGCGAGACGTTGCGTCAGGCGGGCATCCTGATCCTCTCCTCGACCCTGGTGATCTGGGGCCTGGTGTTCATCATCGGGCTGCAGTGCGGGATCGAGGGGGCGTACTTCAACGAATCGACCGGCACCCCGGCGTACTCCGGCGTGTTTGCGGCCTGGTGCGACCTGCGTGAGCTGGTGCCGCTGTGCTTCGGCTACATGATGGCCGCCAAGGTCGGAACCGGGATCGTCGCCGAGCTCGGCTCGATGCGGATCTCGGACGAGATCGATGCCCTGGAGGTGATGGGCATCAGCGGCGTCACGTTCCTGTGCGCAACCCGGCTGCTGGCCGCGATGCTGGTCCTGCCGTTCGTCTATCTGTGCTCGATCGGGGCGGGCTTCCTGGCCAGCTACATAGCCGTGGTTCAGCAGATCGGGTACGTGTCGTCCGGGGGCTTCTTCCTGATCTTCTGGGAATTCCAAAACCCACCCGACATGTTGTTCAGTTTGATCAAGGCGATGGGAATGGCAGTGCTGATCGTTCTAGTTGGGTGCTACTACGGCTATAACGCCAGTGGTGGGCCTGTAGGGGTGGGTACTGCCACGGCCAAATCCATGGTCGTCAACATCGTTGGCGTGCACCTGATCAGCATGCTTGGCACGCAGCTCTTCTGGGGCGCCAACCCACGAGCACCTATCGGAGGCTGACATGCAGAGTTGGTTTGGACGAGACGACCGTGAGGAGGACACTCGCGAGCAGCCGGCCCCGCTGAGCCCGTCCGGCACCTCCTACGGAAGCGATGAGGCGCCGACCAGCGACATCGCGTCGGTGGCCGGACCCGGCCAGGGCCAGGGTCAGGGCCAGGGTGGCGGTGGGGAGCCGCAGTCCGGTTCCGGTGGTCAGCCTCCTCAGCGTCAGGGCCGCGACGAGGACCGTGAGTCCTCCTCCCGCGTGTCCGTGGTGGACGAGCAGCCGCCCCGCCCCGATCCGCCTGAAGGTGCCTCCGACGACGAGTACAAGTGGCACACCTACAAGGTGTATCCATCGGGTCGCCCGGACGCTGTCGAGTTCATCGACACCTACAAGGCGTTCGGGAAGAACCGGATCCTGCGCGGGCTGAACATGGGCCTTCCCGAGGGGATGGTCTCGATGATCCTGGGGCCTTCCGGTACCGGCAAGTCGGTCTGCATCAAGCACATGGTCGGGCTGCTCTATCCCGACCAGGGCGACTGCCTGGTACACGGAAAGTCGGTCCCCAACATGCCCGACGACGACCTGTTCGAGATGCGCAAGAAGTTCGGGCTGCTGTTCCAGGACGGTGCCCTGTTCGGTTCCATGAACCTGTACGACAACGTCGCCTTCCCGCTGCGCCAGCACACCGAGAAGGGCGAGGACGAGGTCGAGGACATCGTCATGCGCCGCCTCAAGGAGGTCGGCTTGGCGGAGGCCAAGGAGAAGATGCCCAACGAGCTCTCCGGCGGAATGCGCAAGCGCGCCGGGTTCGCGCGCGCGCTCGTGCTGGAGCCCGACATCGTGCTGTTCGACGAGCCGGACTCAGGCCTCGACCCGGTCCGCACGGCGCTGCTCGGCGAGTTGATCCTGGAGATCCACCGGGACATGATGGAGGACGCCAAGAAGGCCCAGAAGCAGCATCTGCCGACCTTCGCGGTGATCACGCACGACATCATGAGTGCCCGGCGCGTGGCTGACTACATCAACGTCCTATGGCGAGGGCGGATCGTCGAGGCCGGGCCGGCGGAGGACATGCTGAACTCCGAGAATCCGTTCATCCGGCAGTTCCTGGCGGGCGAGTCCCAGGGCCCGCTCACGATGGATTAGCCGCGCCCGCGCCGCGGCCGCGACGCTAGCCTGGAGGGCACGATGCGCGCGAGGGAGAGCCTGGAGCGGCTGGTAGCGCTGGCCGCTGGCCGGCCGCGTCTGACCGTCGCCGTGGTGGCGGCGCTGACGGTCGTGTGCGGGCTGCTGGCGCTCGGCCTCAAGCCATCGGCCGGGGCTGACACGTTCGTCTCGCGGTCTTCGGCCGACTACCAGACCACTCAGGTCGACTACCACAAGTTCGGGTCTGATCCGGTGGTCATCCTGATCCGGGAGCCGCTTACCGATCTGCTTGAGACCAGGGACCTGGGCACGATCACCGAGCTCGAGGCCTGCCTGAATGGTCAGGTGGTGGTGGCGAACACTCAGGCGCGGGTGTTCCAACCTGCCGCGCCTGGTACCCAGACGCCTTACGGGGGCTGGGGGAGCGCGTGCGGAAAGCTGATGAAGCACCGTCCGGCTCGGGTCGTGTACGGCCCGGGCACATTCCTGAACCGGGCGGTCACGGCCGTGTCCGCCGAGGTCAAGAGCCTTACAGGCTCGGTCGGAACGGCGGTACGCCAAGCCGAGAGCGCCGCCTACCAGCTCGCGCGGGGCCGGCATTTGAGCGTCCGCCAGGCCCAGGCGTCGGCCCAGGCCGCAGGTACGTTGGAGGAGCAGCGCCAGATCCAGCAGCTGGAGCAGCTGGCGCTCAACTCCGGCATCACGACGACGCCCACGATCGATGACACCCAGTTCATCCAGGCGGTGGTGTTCGACCAGTCGCGCGGCGTCAACCAGCCCAAGGCGCGCTTCTCATACCTGTTCCCGACCAAGGACTCGGCGCTGATCCAGGTGCGGCTGAAGCCCGGCCTGAGCGACGCCCAGACCGCCCAGGCGATCTCCTGGATCCGGCACGCCGTGGGCATGAAGATGTTCCGCCTCGGTTTCGGCGGTCGCTACACGGTGTCCGGCGAACCCGTCGTGGTCGACGACCTCGCCTCGACGATCACCGGTTCGGTGGCGATCCTATTGCTCGGCGCGGTGGCGGTGATGGCGATCGTGCTGCTGCTGGTGTTCCGCGGAGGCCTGCGGCTGCTCCCGCTGATCCTGGCCCTGGTGGCTGCGGCGGTGACATTCGGCGCCACATCGCTGGCCGGCGCCACCCTGACCCTGGCGTCGATCGCCGTTCTCCCGATTCTGATCGGGCTGGCCGTCGACTACTCGATCCAGTTCCAGTCGAGAACCCGGGAGGCCCGCCGGGACGGCGCCCCGTCGGCGCAGCTGGCGGTGCTCAGAGCGGCTCGCGCCGGCGCTCCGACGATCGCCGCGGCCGCATTGGCCACCGCCACCGGCTTCCTGGTGCTGCTGCTCTCGCCCGTGCCGATGGTCCGGGGCTTCGGTGTTCTGCTGGTGGTGGGGGTGGCGATCGCCTTCCTCGGGGCTCTGACCGCCGGCTCGGCCGCGATCGTCCTGGCCGACCGCCCGCTGGGCCAACTGGGCACGCCCGCCTGGCTGACCGCCGCCCTGCGCGGCGCCGCCGAGTTGCTACATGACGCTGGGCGTTTCATCACGCGAGTGACGCCGCGGCCCCGGCGGCGGATCCGGCGGGTCGACGCCGCCCCGGCGCGCGGGCGCCCCGATACGAGCCAGGTTCTGGCCACCCTCACCCGGCATCCGGGCCGGGTGCTGATGGTCGGCCTTGTGCTCGCCATCGCCGGGTGGATCGCCGACACGCAGACCCCGGTTCAGTCCGACGTCACCAAGCTCGTCTCGTCCAGCATGCCGGCCCTGCGCCACCTCAACACGCTCGAGCGGGTGACGGGCGTCTCGGGAGAGCTCGACGTCCTGGTCCACGCTCCGAACGTTGCGAACGCGCGGACCGTGAAATGGATGATCGGCTACGAGAATCGCCTGCTGGCCCACTTCGGCTATTCGGAGGCGAAGGGCTGTCAGGCCGCGACTCTGTGTCCGGCGCTCTCGCTCCCGGACCTGTTCTCCAGCACGAGCGCCAGCGCGGGAGGGGCGAGTGGCTCCGGCCTGTCGACGGGCGGATCGTCCGCCAGCTCCGCGCTCACCACCAGCTCGATCGAGGGTCTGCTGGCCGCTGTGCCTCCGTACTTCTCCCAGGCCGTGCTCACGCCGGACCACCGCTATGCCACCCTGGCCTTCGGCATCCGCCTGATGCCGCTGGCGCGGCAGACGCGGGTGATCGACTACATGCGCTCCCAGCTGCATCCGCCATCCGGTGTGAGTGCCCGGCTGGCCGGCCTGCCGGTGCTGGCCGCCGACGCCAACGCGGCGCTCTCCTCCTCAGGCCGGCGGCTGCTCACGCTGCTGGCTGCGCTGGCGGCGGTGGGGCTGGTGCTGCTGGCGGTGTTCCGTTCGGCCAAGCGGGCGCTCGTGCCCCTCGTGCCGATCGCGCTGGCCACGGGGTGGTCGGCACTGATCGTGTTCCTGATCGGGATTCCGCTGAACCCGATGTCCGCCACTCTGGGTGCATTGGTGATCGCGATCTCGACGGAATTCAGCGTGCTGCTGGCGGAACGCTTCGGTCAGGAGCGGGCCGCAGCGCAGTCCGATGCCGAGGCGCTGGAGCGCGCCTACCGATCCACCGGCGCCGCCGTCATTGCCTCCGGGATCACCGCGATCGCCGGGTTCGGAGTGCTTGTCCTGTCGAACATCACCATGCTGCGGGACTTTGGCTTCGTCACCCTGATCGATATGACCGTTTCGCTGGTTGGCGTGCTGCTGGTCCTGCCGGCGGTGCTGATGCTGGCCCAGCGGGGACGCCTCGCGCTGATCGACGAGCTACAGGATCGGCTCGGCCGTATGGCTGGTTTCTCGCCGCGCCGCCGGCGGCGGACGCGCGTGGCGTGAGCTCGCCGGAGCGCCCGCCAGGACTGGACCCGGAGCGGGCGGCCGAGGAGGCGCGGAGGCGGACTGACGGGCCGGCGAGCAGCGGGCAGTCGGTGCCGCCGCTACCCGCTCAGCCGATCGACACCAGGCGCTACCAGCGCATGATCGGGGGCTTCGGTCTGGTTCTGCTGGTGGTTTTCTCGATCTACCTGTTCGCCAGCAGTGGTTCCCACACCACCCCAGGGGTGGCGCCCGGAGACCCGATCCATCGGTTCGTGGCCCCGCTCGCCACCAGCAACCTGAATGTGGCGGCCAACGGCCACCCCCGATGCGACCCCGCCCACCCGGCGCGCCGGGGCCTGAACGTCTGCGGGCGGCGGACGCTGGTCCTGGCCTTCTTCGTCACCGGAGCGGCGCCTTGTGTAAACGAGGTGAACACCCTGCAGCAGGTTTCCCGGCGCTTCCGCTCGATCCAGTTCGCCGCCGTGGCTGTCAACGCCGGGCGCCGCACCACGGCGAACCTGGTCAGACGGCACGGCTGGACGATTCCGGTGGCCTACGACCTGACCGGGGCGATCGGCCAGGTGTACGGCGTCGTGGTGTGTCCGCTCATCGAGCTGGTGCGCTCGGACGGGATCGTTCAGCAGCGGCTGATCGGGTATCCCTGGACGAACCCGGCGAGGCTGACGGCGCGCGTGGCCCAACTCGCGGCGGCCTCCCGCAGCTCGTGAGCTCCTCCGCGGAGATTCGCCCTCGACGGGGTGCGGTCGCCCCTGTCGTCGAGGCGGAGCTGCCGGGTCTGGCGCTGTGGTGGACCACGCTCAGCGCTCCTGATCGGCACAGCCCGCCGGAGCTGGTGGCGCAGCTGGCGGCACTGGCCAACGGATTCCGGGGTCCGGCGGTGATCGCCATGCGCACCAAGCCCGTGCCGGCCGCCTACCGGAACTTCTACCGCCAGATCGGGCTCGACCCGGACGTCACCCGGCCGCCGGGCGAGCAAGCCGCCCTGTCCCGGCTGTTTGACGGGACCTTCCGATCGCACGGCTGTCTGGCTGACGCGCTCCTGGTGGCGTTGCTGGAGACCGGAGTCCCGATCTGGGCGCTCGATGCCCGGTCAGTCCGGGGCGAGGAGCTGTGCATCCGCACCACCGGGGAGGGCGAGCGGTTGGGCGCCGGGCCCGGCGCCCAACCGCTCGCCCCCGGCACGCTGGTCGTGGCCTGCGGCCACCGCGTGCACGGCGTGTTGTTCGGTGAGCAGGCCCGCGACGCTGCGCCGCGTGCGGATACCCAGGCGCTGGTCCTGTTCTCGGTTTCGGTGGACGGCGTCCCTTCCATCCACGTCGAGGAGGCCTTCTGGCTGGCCACCGAAGCGCTCCGGTCTCCGAGTTTGCCCGAATGACCGGCTGGTAAGCTCTGGATAAATGGAGCTTGCCGAGCAGATCCTGCCGACCGCACCGGCCGGCACCGATTCCGGCCTTCCAGGGGTTGGCGAGCGTACGGGGCTCGCGGAGGAGCGAGCGGCCCGCCGCACCCTGCGCGCGCAGATAGCCAAGCTGGAGCGGGACCTTTCCGACGCCTTCGTCACGGCGTTTCCCGATCGTCTGATGCCAGAGCCGGCCCCCGCCGGGGTCACGCCGCGGCTACTCGACATGGGCGAGCTGGAGCGCATCCGGGATTCGCTGGCCGCCAGACTTCACCAGATTCGGCAGGCGATCTCAGATCGGGCCGACGTCCAGGAGGCGAATCGGGTCGCGCTCGAGCGCATGTTGCTCGACCCCGCTGAGCATCGCTTCGAGGTGATGCCGCTCCGAGAGCTCGGGGAGCCGGGTTGCGGCGTCTATCAGGTGCGCCCGCGCCTGGGCCTGATCGGCATGCTGCGCGGCTGGTGGCACGTCAAGCTGTCCTCTGGCTGTCCGTTAGCCAGGGGTCACGGTCCAAGACCGTGACCCGCCTCCATCGCAGCGGCCCCCGAGCCTCACCGGAGGAAATCTGGGCAGCGCGGGAACACTGACCTAATGCGGAACGTTCTTCGCAGCGGGACGAGCGCCCTTCTGGTCGTGCTGATCATGTTCGTCGGCAGCCTCGGGCTGTGGATCGGCACACCGCTGCTGTGGCTATGGGTGGGGTCGCAGATCCAGGGCTACGGCGCTTCGCTCGGCGCTTCTCTCGCCGCCATGTTCGTAGGGGTCGTGCTGTCGATCGTGCTGCTGGCGATGCTCCTGGCCAAGCTCAGCGACGTCTACCGAGCGAGCTGCCGGGCGCGCGGGATGAGAGACCCTGGCCATTTCATCCTGGAGGCCGTGCTCGTGGTGAGCGCCGGCTTGACGATCGTTGCCTTCGGCATCTGGTTCCTGCTGTTCGCCGGAGCCAGCCCGGTCCCGATCGGCGTCAACCTGTGAGGGTCTGCCGGTCCTGCGCCCCTCCCGGGCGCGCAGGACCGGCAGCCATCATGCGTAGGCGAGCTCCAGATCGCGGACCGGTGGCGCGTCAGCCAGGCTCGGGCACGAGGCTCCGAACCTGTCATCGATCGGTCCCCGGGACTGCAGCTGCGTGGCCAGCAGCCGACGCTGACGCTCCGTGAGCGACCCGATCGGCTTGATCTCACTGATGTGGTTGCGCTCCAGGAACTTCCGGCAGCGCGTGACTCCCCAACGGCGCTGAGCCACCAGCAGCTCAGCCACGGTCCAGCGGTGAGCTTCGTGCGGGCAGTTCAGAATGACCTCGGCTGCCGTCACTTCGCCCTCGGCGATCCGTCGCTTCAGCTCCGCGCGAGCCAACCTGACCGCGTTCGCCTGCTCCAGTGCCCGCAGTCGTTGGGGCTCCTGAGGCGTTAGTGCGGTTTCCATCATCAAGCGTCCCTTCTCCCTGTAAATCCGCCGCAGCGGACAACGTTGACCCACACCGCGCCCAGGGGAGTACGAATCCGCCCCGACGCGGTGTCTAATAGCTCATCCCAATGAACGTCCGAACAGCACCGATCCCGACTGTCACGTGAATCTCACCGCCCCGGTGCGCTTCACGCCGCCTCAACCCGACCACTTCGGACGTGCAGGAAGCTACCGCGGGTCCCTGCTTTACAGCAAGGTCACAAGTCGCGAACCGTGTGCTTAGAGCGGGAAATTTCTCGCCGAGAAGTTTGTGGCGCCCGTCACGAGGGTATTTCAGCCCGCCCCGCGCTCAGCTGGGGCTGGGCAACGGGCCGTGCTCGCGCTCGAAGCTCTGCTTGACGGCCGCAAAGACCTCCAGCGCCTCGTCGAGCGTTTGCCGGTCGTGCGTCGCCATGACGCTCGTACGCAGGAGCGCTCCGGCCGGGGGGACGGCCGGGTGGATGGCCACGTTGACGAACACGCCCGCCTCGAACAGGGCCTTCCACAGGAACACTGCCTTCCAGTCATCGCCGACCACCACCGGAACGACCGGAGTCACCACCTCGGTGCCATCTGCCAGGCGGGTTGGGGCCACGACGTGAAACCCCAGGTTGCTGAGTCCCGTGTGCAGGTACCGGGCGTTGTCCAACACGCGGGCGAACAGCTCGCGGCCCTCGGATGAGACGCAGATACGTACCGCGGCCAGCGCGGCACCGACCGCGGCTGGTACGGCCGACGCGGTGAACAGGAAGGGCCTCGAATCGACCCGCAGATACTCGATCACGTCGGCCGGACCGGCGATCACGCCGCCGCAGGAAGCTAGCGACTTGGAGAAGGTGGCCATCCGCAGATCGACCTGGTCCTCGACGCCGAACAGCTCTGACGCACCCGCACCGCGTGGCCCCAGGACGCCGAGGGCATGAGCCTCATCGACCATCAACCGGGCTCCGTACCGTCGGCTCAACCGGCTGATCTCCGGGAGCCGAGCGACGTCCCCTTCCATCGAGTAAACGCCGTCGACCACCACCAGGATCCCGCCGCCGTCGGCCTGGGCGGCCTGCAGGCGCTTCTCGAGCAGCTCCAGGCGGTTGTGCTTGAACGGGCGGAGCTTGGCTCGCGACAGGATGATCCCGTCCAGGATCGAGGCGTGATCGCCCGAGTCGGCGATCACTGTGTCGCCCGGGCCGAGGATCGTGCCCAGGGCTGCGAGGTTGGCCTGGTGCCCGGTGGTGAACACGAGCGCATCCTCGGTACCGAACCACTCCGTCAGCTCCCGCTCCAGCTCCACGTGCAGGTCAGTCGTGCCGTTGAGCAGGCGCGAGCCGGTCAGGCCGGTCCCGTAGCGCTCCAGAGCGTCACGGGCCCCCTGCCGGACTCGCTCATCCCCGGTCAACCCCAGGTAGTTGTTGGAGCCGAGCATGATCCGCCGGGCGCCCTCCATCTCCACGACCGGGCCGGCCGGTCCCTCCAGGACGTGGAAAAACGGCAGGGCTCCGATCTCTCGAGCCGCTTTCAGCTGTTCGATTCGCTCAAACTCGCGGGCCTTGGCGAACACGTCGGGGGGTGCGGACACGGGGCGTCATCGTAACGACCGCCTTCCACCCGGCCGCCGCCGCTGTCAACATTGGGGTCATGGACAGGCAACTGCACGAACACCTCGATCTTGATCTCGGGCCGCCCGAGGTCGAAACCGGCGCCGCCGCCGAGCCGAACGAACCGCCGATCGAAGGTGAGCTGGTCACCGAGCTCGAGGGCGAGCTGGAGGTCGTGGACGGACTCCCGGTCGTCAGCGGCGGCCGCGACATCAGCCGTTCGGCCGCGGTCCTCCCGGTGGTCCAGACCGCTGCCGCGGCGGCCACCGGCTTCGTCGTCGGGGCGGCCACGCTGGCGCTTCTGCGCCGCCGGGACTCCCGGCGCCTGTCCCGTGAGCTGCGCGATCTGCGCGGCCGGATCGAGCCCACCCGACGACCCGCCGAGGCCCCGCTTGACCCCGGGCAGTCCTACCTCGTGCACGTTCGCGTGTTCAGCCGCCCACCCCAGGATCCCCCCCGGTAGTGAGTGCGACTGCCGCCTGGGCGTGCGAAGTGCGCGTCGAGGTCGAGCCCCGCTGGTGCTACCGCCTGCCTGGCGGCGGGCTGGACGGCCTGACACGCGTACGGCGGGGAGTGCTGCACCGGCTGGTCCACGACGGCGAGCGGCCGGTGCTCGTACGGGTAGCTCAGCTGAGCTCCGGCCGGGTCCTGTTCGGAGCCCAGGGGCCCGATCGGGAGGCGTCCGAGCGAGCCATCGCCAGGATGCGGCAAGCGCTCGGCGTGGATCAGGAGCTGCGGACGTTCCACCGCCGATTTCGCGGCGATCCGCTGATCGGCCGGGCGTTGCGTGCGCATCCGCATCTACGGGTCCGCGCGCACCCTGACGCCTTTCAGGCCCTGGCCTGGGCCATCTGCGAGCAGCTCATCGAGTACGAGCGCGCCGCGGCCATCCAGCGGCGGCTGGTGGCCGGCCTGGGACGAAGCTGCCCCCGCAGCGGCCTCTGTGACGCTCCGAGCGCCGACCGGCTGGCCGCCCAGGCGCCGGCTCGGCTTCAGTCCTATGACCTCTCGGGCCAGCGCTCCCTGGCGCTCGTCCGTGCCGCCCGTGAGGTGGCAGCCGGCAGAGTCGACCTTGGCGATCCCGATCACGAACGCGGGTGGAGTCGCCTGCGCCTGATCCGCGGTGTCGGCAGCTGGACGATCCAGATGCTGGCGCTGACCGGCCAGGGGCGCCTGGATCAGCTCCCGGCCGGCGATCTGGCGTACCGCAAGCTGGTCGGACGGCTGACCACGGGAGATCCCTACGCTCGGGCCAGCGAGGAGGAGGTGGAGGCGTTCTTCGCCCCCTACGCGCCCTGGGCGGGATTGGCGGGGGCATACGCGCTGTGGATCGGCGCCCCGACCCGCTCAGCGCTTCCCGCGCTCACCACTTCAGGACGCTAGAAGCTCGTGCCGATCGGCGTCCAGTAGAGAAGTTCGCCTGCCTCCGGTCGGGTGCCTCCGGATCCGAACACGTACAGGCTGACGACCAGGTCCCGTCCCCCGCCTCCGGGTGCGGGCAGCACGCGAGCCACCGGCTTACCGAACGAGGTGGCGAAGGTTCCGTCCACCGTCCCCAGCTTGAGCGCAAACAACTGGTTCGCGTCGAGGTCGTGCAACACGACGCGCCAGCCGGCCGGCCGTCCGGCCTGAGTGTCGGCCAGGTCCTGGGCCTCGAGGATCTGCCAGGGATGCCGGGCGACCACGAAGCCCCGCTGCTGGCCGTGATTGCCTCGCAGGCCGAGGCCGTTCAGCTTCTGATCGAGCTGGGTATCCGGGCTGGCGGTCCAGGTCCGGAACCCGGCGAGCACGCCGATCGCCTCCCGGTCCGGGCCGGGTTTGCCTCCGGCGCCGGGTGTCGCGTAGATGAAGGCGAGTGTCACCCGTGAGCGGCTCAGAGCGCCGCTCCAGTCGACTGAGACGACCGAAGGGGCAGCGTTGGCCGTTGCCGACAGTTTCAACGGCAGATCGATGCTGGCGGCCTCATGGGCCGCCAGCAGAGCCGTGAGCGATCGGTAGTAACGCACCCGGATGAACGTGCGTGAGGCGGTCGTCTCCGTGTAGGCCAGCAGGTACCCGCCGGTGCCGGGAATCGGGGCGAGCGTCGGCGCGCCGGCGCCGGCCGGAGCGAGCACCCGGACGCGCGTCCAGCCGGACAGGTTGCTCGAGCGGTCGAGCAGTACCTGCGACTGGCCGGTGGGAGCCGGGTCGACCCGGGTCCCGAACACCCCCAGGTAGCCGCCACGGGGATCGGCTACCGGGTCCAGCCCGACCATCGACTGGCCGGCGGTGTCCTCGAGCCCGTACACGGCACGCCCGGTTGTCGGGCATGCCACACCCGCCACTGCCGAGGCCACCCAGAAGCGCGCGTCGCTCGGGTTGGGACCCGGCGGAGGCCGGTTGGCACAGGCGGAGCCGTGGGGGCGCAGGGCCACTGTGATGACCAGCACCAGCACGGCCAGCAGCCCGAGCGTGCGCCAGCGGCGTCGCTGCAGCTCAGCGGCTCCGGGTGGGAGGGGCTCGCGAGGCCCGCGCATCGCCTCGCGCGCTCTCGAGCCCAGCAGGCCGGTGGGGGTCCGCCGGTGGGCTCCTCTTGACGCCAGCGGGTCACGCTGCGGGCGGTGATCCGCCGGGCTTCCGGAGCCGTTTCGATCGTCGCCCTCGGACATCAGCCGGCCTGCCTGCTCGCGCCGGCCGGGGTCAGATCCCCTGGCCGGCCAGCAGTTCGTTGGTGGAGGCGTCGATGATCGCCTGGGGCAGATGGATCAGGTGCTGCTGCATCATCCAGGTTCCGAACGCCTGCCATTGCACCGGACTCTGCCAGCCCCACGGGTGGTTGCCGGCCGGGAAGAACGACGACAGGGTGGCCCGGACGCTGGCCGTCTGGAGCTTGCGATCGAGGCTCGGATTGGCCGCCAGCAGCTGGCCGACGGCGCGGGTCGGGTCGGCCCGCGTGGCCTCATAGCCGCGGGCCACCGCCTGAACGAAGCGACGGATCAGGCTGGGGTGATCCACGATCGTGGCCTTGCGTACGACGATCACGAGCTCGTCGTACGGAGGCACCCCGGCCTGGTCGACGGGGACCACGTTCGCGCGCTTGTGCAGCTGCCGGAGCTGGAGAGCCTCGTAGTTCCAGTAGCCACCGAGCGTGGCGTCGACGCGTCCGGAGACCATCGCCGGGACCAGGCCCTCGCCCACGTTGACCTCGTGGACCGAGCGCGGCGGCACGCCGGCGTGCTTGAGGATCGTGCCCAGGAATGCGTGCTGGTAGGGGATCCCTGAGTCGCCCACCACCTTGCCCCTCAGTTTGGCCGGCGAGGTGATGTGCTGGGAGGCCAGCGAGATCAATGATGTCAGCGGGCGCTGCACGATCGCCGCCACCGACACCAGCGGAACCCCCTGATTCCGGGCCAGGAGAACCTCGGGCTCGTAGGAGATGGCGGCGTCGACCTTGCCGGCGGCCAGCAGCTGCAGCGGCGTGGCCGCGTTCGTGGGGGCCTGGATGTGGACATCGAGGTCGGCCTGCCGGAAGTAGCCGTCGGCCTCGGCCGCGTAGATGCCGACGTGATCCGCGTTGGGGAAGTAGTCGAGCATCAGCGTGAGCTGGTTGGCGCTACCGGCGCCGGGGGTGATCGTGTTCTTGACCTCCCCGCAGCCAGCGAGCACGAGGCCCACGGCCAGGGCGAGCAGGACGAGCCGACGTTTCATCAGGCGGGTTCTCCCTTTGGTTGGTGGGCCCAGGGAACGACACGGCGCTCCACAACGGTGAGCAGCGCGAACAGGGCGATGGCAAAGACCGACAGAACCGTCACCGCCGCCCACGCTTGGGGGACGAGAAACTGGTTGACCGAGATTGTGAGCAGATAGCCGAGCCCGTGCGTGGCCCCAGCCTGCTCGGCGAACACCGCACCGATGACCGAGAACACCGCGGCCAGCTTGGCCCCGGTGAACAGGCCCGGCAGCACCGCGGGCAGTTCGATCTGGCGGAACGTGCGCAGGCGGGAGGCATCGAAGGTCCGCATCAGCTTGAGCAGATCAGGGTCGACGCTGTCGAGCGCATCGAGCGTCGTCACCACCAGCGGAAAGAAGGCCACCAGTGCGATCACCAGCAACCGCGGCACGAACGTGAACCCCAGCCATAGGATCAGAAGCGGAGCGATGATCACGATCGGCAGCGTCTGCGAGGCGATCAGCAGAGGCAGCAGGGCGCGGCGGGTGGTCTTCGACAGGTGGATCGCCACGGACAGGGTGAAGGCGATCGAGACGGCCAAGGCCATCCCCGCAAGGATCTCGCCGGCGGTTGTCTGGAGGTTGCTCCACAGCAGCCCGCGGTCCTGGTACAGGGCGCTCGCGACCGCGTGTGGGGGCGGCAGGACGAGAGAGTCGACGCCTCCGAGGTCCACATACAGCTCCCAGGCGCCCAGGAACGCCGCCAGCAAGAGCAGCGCCGGCAGCGGCCGCGCGATCCGGCTCATGCGCTCGAAGCTGCGCGCGGCGCCTGCAACGGTCATTCCGGTACCCCCAGAGCTCTGAGCGCCTCGGCCCGCAGCGCCACCACCTCCGGGTGGGTGCGCCGGCGCGGCCGGGGCAGCGGTACCGGCATGTCGTGCACGACGGTGCCGGGACGGGCGGACATCACAACCACCCGGTCGGCGAGCACCACCGCCTCCTCGACGTCATGGGTGACGAGCACGACCGTACGTGGCTCGGCCTGGAGCATCTCGGCCAGCCAGCCCTGCATCTCGGTGCGCGTCAGCGTGTCCAGGGAGGCGAACGGCTCGTCGAGCGCCAGCACCGGCTTTCCGGCCAGCAGCGTGCGCAGGAACGAGACTCGCTGACGCATGCCTCCGGAGAGCTCACGGGGCCGGGCCTGCTCAAACCCGTCCAGCCCCAGCCGGGCAAACCA
This sequence comes from uncultured Solirubrobacterales bacterium, assembly GCA_963744525.1. GTDB lineage: Bacteria > Actinomycetota > Thermoleophilia > Solirubrobacterales > Solirubrobacteraceae > Palsa-465. Next base: position 167,306 of record CAVUTV010000019.1, read on the forward strand.
GGGCGCCGCCTGAGTCCGTGCCTGCACTCGGCTGATCCCACGGGCTCGCAGCGCCAGCGAAGCGTTGTCCAGGGCCGACAGCCAGGGAAGGAGCAGATCGCGCTGAGGCATCAGCGCCGCCGGGTCGGCGGTGATCGTCCCGCTGTCGGGCTTCTGCAGCGCGCAGATCAACTCCAGCAGCGTTGTCTTGCCGCAGCCGCTGGGGCCGACGATGGCCACCGTCTGTCCGGGCTGGGCGCGCAGCGACACCCGGTCCAACGCGGGCACAGGCCCACGTCGCCCCTGGAAGGTGCGAACCACTTCCTGGATGTCCACCCGGCCGGCGCGGACCGTCACGCGCTCCTGCCTTGGAGACTCGATCGTGGTCGTTGTCACTCCCTTCGCGGGCATTACCCCACAGGTTCCAAGGGTCAGCGCCGTTGAGCGGGGCGCTATCTCAGCCGGCCCTTTCGCCAGCTCCCCTGATTGTTTGATCGATGACGGTCAGATGTTACTTCGCTCCGGCTGGTCCTGTACGTTGCCGGATCGATGACGGGACGAAGGGGTTTGGTGCGGTTCTGAAGCCGCGGATCCACGCGATAACGCTGGGCGTGGCCGACCTCGAGCGGTCGCTGGCCTTCTACCGAGACGGGCTCGGTCTGCCCTCCAGCGGGATCACGGGCACGCAGTACCCGGGTGACGACCAGCTGCCCGCGGGAGCGGTGGTGATGTTCACCCTGGACGACGGGCTCGTCCTCTCGCTCTATCCCCGCTCAGAGTTGGCCAAGGACGCCGGAGTCGACGTGAGCGTGGTCGCCGGTTCGGGTGTGAGCGTGGGACACTTCGTCGACAGCCGGGAGGAGGTCGACGCGGTCCTCGACCTGGCCGCGCGCGCGGGTGGCCGCGTCCTGGGGCCGGCCCACGAACGGGCGTGGGGGATCTACTCGGGCTATTTCAGCGATCCCGACGGGCATCTCTGGGAGGTGCTCACCGTCCTCCCGCGTGACCGCAGCTGACCGCCTCGGGCTCAGGCTAAGGCCTAGGCGACGATCGGCATCGTCAGCGCCTTGACGAACTCCTCCAGCTGATCGGTGCGCCAGCACTCGAATGCCCGGCAGTACTGCTCGTAGGCGGCGATCACGCTGTCGCCGTAGTTCCAGTACAGGCGCGGCTCGGGGTTGAGCCAGAACGTCCGTCCGGCCTTGGAGGCGATCGCCGCGAACACCTCCTCCCGCGGGGGCCGGCCGTTCGTCCGGGCATCGCCCAGCACGATGACCGTGGCTCGCGGGTGGAGCTCGTCCTCGATCAGTGCCAGGAACTCGGTCCAGACCCGGCCGTAGTCCGTGTAGCCGGACACGTCGGCCACGCCGGCATCCCGGGACACGGCGGCGGCCGCAGCGCGGAAATCCCGCTCGCGCTCGAATACTTCCGTGACCTCGGAGATCCGCTCTATGAACACGAACGAGCGAAGCTTGCGGAATGCGTCGTGCAGCGCGTGCAGCACGCTGAGGAAGAAGGTGCTGGCGCTGGTCACGCTGGTGGAGACGTCGCAGAGAACGAAGATCTCGGGGCGGCGCGGGCGCAGTGGCCGGTACTTGAGTTCCACGGGGACCCCGCCGGTCTGCAGCGAGGCGCGCATCGTCGCGCGCACATCAACGTGGGCGTGGCGCTTGCGGCCCCGGAGTTCGTGTCCCTGTGTGGCCAGGCGGCGCTTGAGCTGGGCCACCACACGGTGCACGGCGGCCAGATCCTGGACCGGGCCGTTGGGGAGCGCCCGGTCGAGCTCGCTCAAGGGGCGCTTGGGGGGCAGCGCGGCGGTGCGCTCGATCAGCGCCCGCTCGAGCTCGCGGCGCAGTTGCTGCTCGAAGCGCCGCAGCTGTTCTCGCGGGACGCCCTCGCGGCGGGGGTCGTCCTGAGGGAGCTCGGGTTGCGGTTCCGTGCGCAGTCCCAGCGCGCGGCGGATCCGCTGCACGTCGACCCCGAGCACTCCGGATCCGTCGCCCTTGCCGAACGCCGCAATCGCCAGCCGGGCCAGATCGCGAAGCTCTGACTCCGAGCCGGCTTGGAGCGCCTCGGCGATCTGCCGGCGCAGCTCATCCAGATCGAGCTCCTCGCCCGCGACTCGGCCCTGGGGCTCAGACACGCCGGTGCGCACGGCCTGTGCTTCGGCGGCGCGGAAGAAGAAGCGGTCGAACACCAGATCGAACACCCGGCGGTCGTCGGGGGACTTGGCGATCGTGGCCGCCAGCGTCTCCCGGAAGTCATGCGGGTCGCCCCAGCCGACGTGGCGCAGTGCCTCGAAGGCGTCGAGGATCTCCGAGGTACCAACGGCGACTCCCTCACCGCGCAGGTCCTCGGTGAAGGCCAGGAGCTCGCCGTCGAACGAGCCCGGTGCCTTGTCCGGCAACGTTCCGTAGATCGGTTTGGGCGGAGGTGGCACCAAGCGGATCCCGCACTCAGGCGGCGGGCGCCTGCTCCAGCTTCACGCCCACGCGCTCGGCCACCACATCCAGATCGGTGCGGTGCTTGACGATCACGCTCATCGTCTCCCGGAACATCTTCGCATCGATGTCGTCAGCGCCGAGCAGCAGGAGCGCCCGTGCCCAGTCGATCGACTCGGCGATGCTGGGCGGCTTCTTGAGGTCGAGCTCGCGCACCTGATGGACGATCTCCACCAGCTTGCGGGCCACGGTCTCCTGCAGGTCGGGCGCATGCAGGCGCACGATCTCCAGCTCGTGCTCGAGGTCGGGGTAATCGAGCCACAAGTAGAGACAACGTCGCTTGAGGGCTTCCGTCAGCTCACGCGTGTTGTTGGAGGTCAGCAAGACCACCGGATGCGTTCGCGCCTCGATCCGTCCCAGCTCCGGGATGCTGATCTGGAAGTCGGACAGCAGTTCCAGCAGCATCGCCTCGAACTCCTGGTCGGTCTTGTCGATCTCGTCGATCAGGAGGACTACCGGCTCGGAGGAGGAGATCGCGGTCATCAGGGGGCGTTCGAGCAGGAACTCCTCGCCGAAGATGTCCTCCTGCACGCTCTGCCAGCCGTCGGCTTTCAGGTCGGCGCCGGCGTCAGGCGTGCCGGCCTGGATTCGCAGCAACTGCTTGCGATAGTTCCACTCGTACAGGGCCTTGGCCTCGTCCAGACCCTCATAGCACTGGAGGCGCACCAGCGTGCGTCCCAGATAGCGGGACAGCGCCTTGGCCAGCTCGGTCTTCCCGACGCCCGCCGGACCCTCCACCAGCACGGGCTTGCCGAGCTTGGTGGCCAGAAAGGACACGAGCGCCGTCGACTCTCCGGCCAGGTACCCCGCCGAGCCGAGCCCGGCGGCAACCTCCTGCGCCGAGGTGGGTTCGTCCGCCATGGCCCCACTATAGGGTTAGGCGCCCTTGCTCCTAGCGCCTGCCTCCGCCACCGCCCACCTCGGTACGTTCGTCATCGTGATCATCTTCGGCTTCCTGGTCGGAGTGACCGGACACCTGACCCAGAACCGTGCCCTGGTGATCACCGGGATCATCGTGATCGCGGCCGTGAGCATCTACTTCGCGGCCGCCGGAGAAGTCCAGAGCTTCCCTCGTTAGCGGCGCTCACCCGTCCTGGTCGAGCCGCAGTGTGAGCTGGTGGGCTTCGGCGTCCTCGCCCGGCCCGCTCGTCTCCTGTTTCTCTTTCTCTTGCTGCTTCTCCTCTAGGTGCTGAGGGGGAGCGGTCAGCCAGCCCATCGGGCGTTTCGGGTCCGTCCAGGTCGGTCTCTCGGCCGGCCGCCAGGACGAGCGCGACGATGGCTCTTCCGGATCCGCTCCGCGCTGCTCGGAGGCGGATGAGGGTGCCGGCTTTGGGTTCGTCTCGCGCTGATCGGGCGGCGGGGCTTGAACGGGTTTGGGGTCCGTCGCGCGCTGGTCGGAGGCCGGTGCGGAGGATGGCTTCGCGCTCAGGGCCGTGACCTGGGTGGCCGCTGCGGTGACAGGCTCCCCAGCTCCGGCGCCGGTGACCGCTTCGCCTGCGGCGTCGCCGCTCGCTTCTGCGACGGCCCCTGCGCTCGCTTCTGCGCCGGCCACCGCGGCTGCGCCGGGGGTGGGGCCGGGCGCCGCGACCGGCGGTGGTGGGTCCGCCTCGCGACGAGCAGGCTCCTCCAAGCGGGACGACTCCTCCAAGCGGGTCGGCTCCTCCAAGCGGGTCGGCTCCTCCAAGCGGGTGGGCTCCTCCGAGCCGGACGGCTCGTTGGGCTCAGCAGCCTCCGTCGCCGGCCCCGGGTCGGACGACGGTGGCGCTTCGCCCCGCCGGTTGCCGGCCAGGAACGGATCGTCCTCCAGTGAACCGCGGATCCTTCCCCCGGCCCAGGTCAGGCCTCCAGCGGCCAGCAGCGCGACGAAGATGCCCCATTCCAGCCCGGTGCTCAGGACGTATTGCCCGTGGCTGGCAGACGACGGAACGTTGAAGATCCCGACGATGATCAGGAACACGGTGAGCGCGCCGGTCAGCGTCACGGTCCAGCCGTCTCCGCCGGGCAGGTGGGCCACCCGGCCCTCAGCCCGCAGGAACAGCACCAGCAGGATCCCAAGCGAGAGGATGAGGACCAGGGCCTCGACCAGACCGAAGGCCGCCCAGCCGCTCAGAGACTCGCTCACCGGCACCGGCTTGCGGCCCTTGCCGCCGTGGGTGACCAAGGAGTACTGGTACCAGGGCAGGAACAGACTCACCCACAGGATCGCGGCGGCGATCGCCGCCATACGACGGTCCCGGGACATGGCTTTCCAGGCCCGGCCGAGCCGGATCGCTCCGTCGACGGCCCGTTCCATGAGATCCCCGCGGCTACCGGGGCCCCTGGCCGCCACTCCGTGATCCGGATCCGGGGTCACGATCCGATTGTAAGCACGGGCCCGGGAGCCCTCCGGCAGTCCCGTCCGCGCTCTCAGAGGATCGGGATGTCCTTGACCTCGGACCGCTGGGGGCGGTCTCGCTCCACCCGCGCCAGGTACCAGTCGATCAGCGCCCGCACCGCCAGGAGCAGCTCCCGCAGGGCGTCGGACACACGGCGCTGAAGCTCTGGCGGGACGAGGTCCTTGATCCGCTCCCACAGGGAGGCCAGTAGTTCGATGTCCTGAGCTCGCAGGGGGCTCTCCCCAGCCTCGCCGGCACCCTCCGCGCCGACCCGCGTCGCGGCTTCGCGCATCAGCCGCTCCGCCGCCAGCGAGGCGTGCATCAGGCGTGCCTCCAGACCCCGCAGGGTCTCCTCCGCGCCGGGCGGCTCGTCGTCGAGTCCGGCCTTGTCGCGCTTCGCCTCATCCATCACGCTGGAAGCTCACCTCCAGTTGACCGTCCTCGAATCTGGCCGCTTCGGGGTGGCAGTCGGTGAGCGAGGACGGAAGCATGATCGTCCGGCGCTGTCCCGCCAGGGTGACGATCAGTTCGCTGCCCACCTGTTTGAGCGAGATCTCCTCCTTGCTGGTGAACGGCAAGGTCAGGCGCAGCGTGGCTCCGTTGTCTCCGTCGTGCAGTGACTGGGTGACGTCGGTGTACAGGCGCTCGGCCGGGTCACGTCCCGTGAACAGCGAGTCCGCCAGGCGGTCCAGCATCGCCGGGCCTACCACCTCGTGCTCGAAATACGGCGCACACAGCACGGGCACCGGTGTGAACGCGGAGCGCACCAGCTCCAGATGCTCGGCCTGCATCTGACGCCAGGCGGAGAAATAGTCGCCCACCTCGTCCGGGAAGACCTTGTTGACCACCACCGCGTCGGTCAGGAACCCGTACAGGTTCAGGTAGGTGAAGGTCCGCATCGCCTCGTTGATGACCATTCGCTCCGGGTTCATGACCAGTCGCAGGCTGGTCCGCTCCCGGTCACGCAGGACGCGGTTCATCGCGATCAGGTTCTCCGAGAGCCGGTGCACGTCATCGAGCACCTCCGGTGTGGGCAGCGGAATGTCCAGGATCGCCCTGGCCAGCGGTCCGGCGGCGGAGAGGATCTGGCGCTCGGCGGGAAACACCTTGTCCAGCCACCACTGGGCGATCTCCGGAAAGGACAGAAGTCGCAGCGTCTCTCCGGTGGGCGCGCAGTCGACGATGATCACATCCCACTCTCCGCCGGCATGCTGCTCTTGCAGGCGCAGCAACGAGAACAGTTCGTCCATGCCCGGGGGGACGGTCAGTTCCTCGGCGGATATGCGGTCGATCCCCCGGTCGATCAGCAGGCCTCCGAGCCACTCCTGCACGCCGGCCCAATGCCGGGTCATCTCCTGCTGGGCGGAGACCTCCTGCCCCCACAGGCCGTCGCCGGCCGGCGACGGGTCGGTGCCCAGCTTGACCTCCAGGGACTCGGCCAGGCTGTGCGCCGGATCCGTGGACATCACCAGCGTCCGCAGTCCGGCCCGCGCACACTGCCGGGCTGTGCAGGCGGCCACCGAGGTCTTGCCCACGCCCCCTTTCCCTGTGTAGAGGATCGTCCTCGGCGTCATCAGACCCAGCGAGTCTACGAGCCTTAGTGCCGCTGGCGGCGTGGGGCGACGACCAGCGAGCCGGTCACACGATGGAAGTTTCCGGCCAGGTCGGTCGCGCCCAGGTGCACGGTGTAGGTGCCACGCCGGAGCGGCGGCACCGAGAAGGCGTGGACCCCGTGGGGGAACTGGGCGCTGGTGGACAGAATGGTTTGGCTGCCGTGCAGCAGCACGATCCCCACCCTGGACACCTTTGACAATCGGAAGCGGAGCTCCACCGCGCGGCGCGGGGTGGCCTTCTGCGTCAGCTGGGTGATCTTTGGGGGGGTGTGGAGGTCGGCCTGGAAGCGGCGGGCGGTCCGGCAGTAGACGCCGGCGTCGGTGCGTGCGCACAGCTCATGCAGGAAGCCGGTGACGAGCTCGTGGTAGGAGAGATCGTCCTCGATCCCGGGCTGGTACAGCGACCACGCACCGGTGTCGAACCTGGGGACCTCCGCTTCCGCCTGGGCGTTGCCGGCCCGGAACAGCCGGGCGGCCACGGGATCTCCGCTGTACCGGGCGTAGTCATATAGGCCGATCAGCGTTTGCAGGAAAGCGTTGATGATGTCGGCGCCCGGAGCGAACGAGTACTGCAGGAACCTGGTCCCGTGCGGCGCGCGGACCGCCACTCCCGTCCCCGGCCCGGTCCGGAGGATGCCCAGCGCGTGGTGGGCCACATCGAGATAGGACCGGTTGCCGGTGGCGCGGTAGGCCCGGGTCAGCGCCTCGAGCGCAGTCCCCTGCGCCATCGCGCTGACCCACGGGGGGCGCCCGCCCTCCCAGTTGAAGTAGTACTCCCAGGTCGGCCCGCCGGCGCGCCGAGCGGCGAGCGGGATCAGCTCGCCGAGCAGCGTCTTGAGCTGGTACGTGTGGGACCGTCCGGCTGAATACAGGCCGTCGGCCTTGCCGAAGCTGCCCAGCTCCTGGAGTTGGATCCCCTGCCCTGCGTAGTACTCCCACACCAGCTGCGAGCCCGAGAACTCCACCCGTTGCCCCGGGCTGAGCAGGGGACCGCGAGTCCACCACTCGACGTTTCGCTTCAGCGTGAGGAATACGGCGCGCAGCCGCGACGGGCTCAGGGCGTGGCGGGCGGTGATCGACTCGACGATGGCGATCACCGAGCCCAGCTCGCTGTGCCGCCACCCATGCAGCCGGTGCTCGGTGCCCAGCGCGCCGCGCCAAGCCTGCAGGTAGGCGTGTTCCCGGGACGCTGTGATCTCGCCCCGGTGTTGCAGCTGGACGAGGCGGCCCGGGACGGTGACGCGCCTGTGCGTCGAGCCCGATGCGGCCGTCGCTTCGAAACGGGTGTGAATCCTCGCTCCACCGGCCTGCGCGGCTTGCGTAGGCACCGGCTCGAGGTCGCGGGCCGGCAGGTAGCGATCGTTGACCATCCGCACCTGGCCATGAGGCTCCATGCGGACGACCGGCGCCGCCGCTGCCGCTGAGCAGCTGGCTAGCCAGCCGATCAACGCGCACGCGGAGGCCGCCACCCCCCGCGCCAAACGGGCGGTGGGCTGTCTCCCGCGCATCACCCCGCTGCTATTTTCGGCTGGTCTTTCCCGCAAGTTTTCAGGAGGAGAAGGTTCTTTGTCTCACCACCCGGCCAGGGCCACCCGTACGGCTCTTGCGCTGCTCGCCATAGCCTGCTGCGCCCTCTTGCTGAGTGCCTGCGGATCCAGCTCTCCGGGCAATGCGAAGAGCCTGCTCCGGCAGACCTTCAGTGGCGCGCACAAGGTCAACAGCGGCCAGCTGAGCTTCACCCTGTCCGTCAACCCGTCCGGCTCCTCCACTCTAACCAAACCGATCAGCCTGGCTCTGTCCGGGCCGTTCCAGAGCCTGGGCGCGCGCAAGGTTCCGAAGTCGGATTTCACCGTCTCGATCTCGGCCCAGGGGCACACCGGCCAGCTGTCGATCCTGTCCACCGGAACCGCCGGGTTCGTGACGATGTCCGGAACCAGCTACCAGCTGCCCGCCTCCACGTTCCAGCGGTTGGAGTCGAGCTTCTCCTCGATCGCCTCCACGGGCGCGGGCAGCTCGAGCACCAAGAGCGGAGTCCTGGGCAGACTGGGCATCAACCCGCTGGATTGGCTGAGCGATCCCCGGGTCGTCGGCACCGGCACGGTCGGCGGCGCCCAGACCACGCATGTCCGAGCCACGGTCAACGTGCCGGCGCTCCTGCGGGACCTCAGCACCTTCCTGCAGAAGGCATCCTCGCTCGGAATCTCAGGCACGAGCGGCCTGAGCAGCGGACTGTCCGCCGCCACTCAGCAGCGGGTGGCCGGCGAGATTCACAGCCCCAGTTTCGATCTGTGGACGGGCACCGGCGACAAGACCGTGCGGAAGCTGGTGGTCGGTCTGAGCGTTCCGGTCAAGGGCCAGATCTCCACGCTGGCCGGCGGCCTGAAAGCGGCCGGAATCAGCCTGACCCTCCAGTACAGCGGTCTCAACCAGCCCCAGACGATCACAGCGCCGACCCAGGTCCAGCCCTACAGCGTGTTCTCGGCCAAGCTGGCCACGGTCCTCAGGGCGGTGGAGAACGGCGTGAGTTCCGGGGCGCTGGGCACCAGCAGCGGCACCGGCTCCACCGGCACCAGCACCGGCACCGGTTCGGGTGGCACGAGCTCCGGCAGCAGTGGAGCGGCGGGGGCGACGACCGCCTACAGCCAGTGCATCCAGAAGGCCGGCCAGGACGTGGCCAAGATGCAGCAATGCGCGTCGAAGCTGAACAGCAGCACAGGCGGATGAGCGGGACGGCATTCCCTGTGACCGCCCAGGTAGCGGTCGCCCAGCCAGGGCGTTAGTCTGCGCGGCATGGCAGACGCACGGCGCGTGGAGTTGGAGGACCTGGTCAACCGGCCGGGCACCTATTTCAACCCTCAGACCGAGGTCCTGATCGTGGTTGACGACTCGCCCGAGATGGACAGCGAGATCTTCAACATGGAGGACTACGAGGGAGCCGACTGGGTGCTGATCTCCGACGAGGTGCCGGTCGACGAGCCCCGGCGTGACGAGTTGCTCGAGTCCTTCCAGATCCGCTACAGCCCGGCCGAGGTGGCCGGAGACGGCGAGGACGACGAGCCGGAGGACCACGAAGAGGATTACGAGGACGTGGGCCGGGAGTAGCGCCCGCGCTCGGGGCCAGCTACCTCAAGCGCCTGAAGTCAGCTCGGCGATCTGCCGCTCCACCTCGGCGTCGACGTCCAGCGGGTCCTCTCCTCGCCGCTCGCGGCGGTGATTGCGCGCCACCACCAGCTGGCGTATCTCCGCCCGCAGCTCGTCGTCGATCGCCGGCGCGATCAGGCGCCTGAGCTCGGCCTCCACGTCAAGCGGTGGCTCGCCCCGTCGGGCACGGCGCTCGTTGCGGGCCTGGAGCATCTGGCGGATCTCGGTGTCGCGCTCGGCCAATCCGGTAGGGCTCAGCCCGGAGCCACCGCTGTCTCGGGGTCGGGACGACCGTTCGCGGTCCATCAGCATCCCGTGCTTGCCGATCTCGTCCCACGCCTTGCCGCTGGTGGCCAGAGTGAGGAGCGCCACGACGACCCCGATGCCGAACACGATCCAGATCACATAGGCGAAGGCGCCTTGCATCTGTCCAGTTTCGCGTACCGGGTTGCCTGGAGCGACCGATCAAGTACCATTTTCCACTATTGACTGACTAGTCAATCGCCAGACCCACTGTTTCGAACGGAGCAGATCCACCGTGGTTGATTTCACGCTCACCGACGAGCAGCGCAGCATGCGCGAGATGGCGCACGAGTTCGCCGAGAAGGAGATCCGGCCGGTCGCCTGGGATTACGACCGCGACGCCACGTGGCCCGGCGAGATCATCGAGAAGGCCTGGGGGCTCGGGCTGATGAACAGCCACCTCCCCGAGGAGTACGGCGGCCCGGGGATCGGCTTGCTCGACGGCGCGATCATCGAGGAGGAGATCGCCTGGGGTTGCTCGGGCATCGGGACCTCGCTGTCGTGTAACGGACTGGCGACCGCGCCGATCGTCCTGGGGGCCTCCGAGGAGCTCAAGAAGGAGTACCTCGGCCGCCTGGCCGAGGCGCCGCTGCTGGCCTCGTTCTGCCTGACCGAGCCGGACGCCGGCTCGGACGTGTCCGGGATGAAGACGACCGCGACCCGCAAGGGCGACAAGTGGGTCATCAACGGCTCCAAGTGCTTCATCACCAACGGTGAGTACGCCAACTAGTACACCGTCTACGCCAAGACCGACAAGGAGGCCGGCCATCGCGGCATCTCCTGCTTCATCGTCCCGCGTGACGCCGGCGTCGTCGTCGACAAGCACGAGGACAAGATGGGTCAGCGCGCCTCCAACACGGCGACGATCACCTTCCCCGAGGTCGAGATCCCGCTCGACCACCTGGTCGGCGAGGAGAACAAGGGCTTCAAGCTCGCGATGATGACGCTGGACCGCACCCGTCCCGGGGTGGCCGCGATGGCGACCGGCGTGGCCCGGGCGGCGATGGAGTTCGCCGTCGACTACTCCAAGGAGCGCGTGCAGTTCGGCGTCCCGATCGCCATGCACCAGGCGATCCAGTTCATGATCGCCGACATGGCGACGAAGGTCCATCTGGCGCGCCTGGCCACCTGGAACTCGGCCGTCCTGCTCGACCAGGGCAAGCGCAACACGCTCGAGTCCTCCCACGCCAAGCGCTTCGCGGCCGACTCGGCGATGGAGGTCTCCACCGACGCCGTGCAGGTCTTCGGCGGCTACGGCTTCATCAAGGAGTACAAGATCGAGAAGCTGATGCGCGACGCCAAGATCCTGCAGCTGTACGAGGGCACCGCCCAGATCCAGCGCCTGGTGATCGCTCGTGAGACGCTGCTGCCCGCCGCGTCGAGGAGCCGGCCGCAGCGGCCGCCTAGCGCCTGGAACGGGGGTGGCCTTTGAGGCCGCCCCCGTTGTGCACACTGGTTTGCGCGCCGCTCGAGTCGTACTGGAAGCGACCGTCCGGCGTAGATCACGCGCTGCGCAGCCGTCGCGAGTGTCGCGGTGACCGTACGGTCGGTGGTCGAGACGATGTCGTGTGGACGGCTGACTGGTTGATGCCGAGCCGCTCCACTCGGTCCTCGGCGGACAGAGTCGCGGGTCGCCGTCGTAGACGTCGCGGTAGCGCCAGCCCCAGCGCGAGGTGGGTATTGCCGTACGGACCGCCCGTGTTCTCGTCGAACAACGTGTTGGCCATGAAGCTGTGGATCGGCGACAGCCGGGCGTCGGTCAGCGAGAACTCGCCGACCTTGTCGGCGTTCTCGACGCGATCAGCTCGGTGCAGCAGTTCCTCGTTGTCCTCGGCGGTCGGGCTGACGACCACCCGCCCTCGAAACTCGAGCTCGGCTCCCACTGATCAGCGACCCGTTGAGTACAGCGGCTCGCTGAAGCGGATCCGGCCCTCGGTCCCCCGCCAGTCGGGAGGAGGTGAAGATCTCGAAGCTCGGGATGTTGCGCCACCGCCGCCCATCCACCTGCGCCGCTCGCCGAGCGTCAGCCACAGGTCGGCGTCCTCGCCCTCCACGTGCAGCCGCGCGATCGGCAGCGAGTTCAGCAACGCGCAGTGCTCGTCGATCTGCTCGGCGACCGCCGCCAGCTGGCGATCGGGTCGGGGTCGTCGAGGAAGCAGGCGCTGATGATCTGCCGCCAGTACTCCTCGAGCGGCATCCGGGCCTCGGCCGCCATCGCCTCGGTGCCGTACAGCCCGACCGTCCAGGTGAGCTCGCCGGCGTTCTCCTTCGTCCTGCTGCCAGGAGATCAACGGCATGTAGCGCGCGTTGTGGCGCATGATCTTCTCAGGCGGGACGTCCGCCAGCGCGAGCGGATCGACCGGGCTGGTGATCGCCACGAGGTGATCGGTCTCATCGATCAGGCCGCGGAAGTACTTCTCCGGGAAGAACTTGAGCTGCTCATCCGAGGCCAGCTCATAGAACTCCGGGAAGCGCTCCTCCAGCTGGTCGTCGGAGGTCTCGTACTGGCTGATCACATGACCTCCTGAGCGCCACACGGCTCGGCGCAGCTCCTGGAACAGCGGGCGCGCGTGCTCCGGCCCGATCACCAGCACGACGTCGCCGGGGCTGATTCCCTTCCCGCCTCCCAGCGCGAAGTCGATCAGCACACGTGCGTAGCGCTCCAGCTGCGTCGTCGAAGGTTCATAAGCCGTCACAGCGATCGCAGCCTACCGGGATGAATCAGGCGTGCTGGAACTTGCCGTCCGCGTAAATAACCTGCTGGGTCCCGTCGCGCAGCACCGCCGTGACCGTGCGGTCGCTGGTCTGGACGATGTCGGTGTGAACCGTGGAGGCGTTGAAGCCGAGCTCCTCCCACTCCGCTCGCTGACCTGCGACGGGTCGCCGTCGTAGGTGTGGCGGAGACCGAGACCGAGCGCCAGATGGGTGTTCCCGAACGGCCGCCGACGTTCTCGTCGTAGAGCGTATTGGCCATGAACCGAGTGATCCGGGAGAGGCGTGAGTCGGTGAGCGAGAACTCGCCCAACCGGTCGGCGCCCTCGGTGGCGATCATCTCCTTGAGCAGGTTCTCGTTCTCGCTTGCCCGGGAGGACGACGACCCGGCCATCACGGAATTCGAGCTCGATCCCCGTGATCAGCGAGCCGTAGACGTACAGCGGCTCGGTGAAGCGGATCCAGCCCTCGGTGCCGCGCCAGTCGGGGGTGGTGAACACCTCAAAGCTGGGGATGTTCCGCCCGCCTCCGCCGATCCACTTGCGCCGCTCGCCGAGCGTCAGCCAGAGGTCGGCGTTCTCGCCTTCCACGTGCAGGCGATCGATCGCCAGCGAGTTGAGCGCCTCGCAGTGGCTGGCGATCTGGTCGTTGACCTCCCGCCAGCGATCGAGCAGGTCCGGCTCGTCCAGGTAGCACGCGGCGATGATCTGCTGCCAGTACTCCTCGATCGGCATCCGCGCCTCGGCGGCCATCGCCTCGGTGCCGTACAGGGCGGCGGTCCAAGTGAAACGACCCTCGCCCTCCTTGGCCTGCTGCCAGGCGATCACCGGCAGGAAGGACTGGCTGCCGGCGCATGATCCGCTGCCGGGTCGAGATCGCCGCAGCGCGTGGGGGTCGGCCTCGCTGATCAGGCCCACCAGATGATCGGCTTGGTCCATCACCCCGCGCCAGTAGTGCTCGGCGAAGAAATCGAGCTGCTCGTCTGTGGCCATCTCGTAGAAGTCGCGCCCGACGTTGAAGTGCGCTCGTCGGGAGGCGTGTAGTCGTGCAGCACGTGACCGCCGGACCTCCACACGGCCCGGCACACCTCGACATACAGCGGCTTGGCGCTCTCAGCGCCGGCCACCCGCACGACATCGCCGGGGAGATCCCTTCGCCCTCGCCGAGCGCGTAGTCGACGAGGAGCTTCGCGTAGCGCTCCAAGTAGTCCTGAGACGGGACGTACGTAACGGTCAGATCCCAGTGAAGTGGCCGTCGGCGTAGATCACGCGCTCGCTGCCGTCACGCAGCTGCGCGGTGACCGTGCGATCGGTGGTGGAGACGATGTCGGTGTGAACGACCGAGTCGTTGAAGCCCAGCCGCTCCCACTCTGCTTCGCTGACGCCGGCCGTGTCCCCGTCGTAGCACTGCTTGATCGCCATCCCGACCGCCACATGGGTGTTGCCGTAGGGCCCGCCGCGATTCTCGTCAAACAAGGTGTTGGCCATGAACCGGGTGATCCGGGAAGTCGCGACCGTCGGTCAGTCGAGAATTCGCCGACGCGAGCGGCACCGCGATCGGTGGCGACCATCTCGCGAGCTGCGCCTGACCCTCGTCGGCGCGTGGCGTCGACGACCTCGCCGTCCACGAAGGTCAGCCGGACGCCGCCATGACAGCGACCGTAGGCGATACAACGGCTCCGAAAACGCGAATCAGCCATCGGTGCCGCGCCAGTCCGGTGAGGTGGCGACCTCAAAAGACTGGCACGTTGACGGAGCCCCCTCCACTCCAGCTTCGCTGCTCGCCCACGCTGATCCAGAGGTCGGTGTCCTCAGCCCTCGACATGGAGGCGGTCGATCTGAAGCGCGTTGAGCCAGCCGACGGCTCGCGATCGTGTTGCGTTATCTCGCCAGCGCGTGACCGGGTCGGGGTCGTCGAGAAAGCAGGCGTAGATGATCTGATCCCAGTACTCCTCCACCGACATGCCGGCCTCGGCCGCCATCGCCGGAGTGGGGTACAGGCCGATCGTCCACGAGTACTCGCCTGCGTTCTCCTTGGCATTGCGCCACTCGATCGCCAGCCGGCGCGATCGGCGGAGCCGCATGACCTTGTCCGGCGCTACGTCCTGAAGTGCGTTCGGGTTGCTCTCGGCCATGATGTGCAGCCCGTGGTCGGTCTGGTCGATCATGCCGCGGAAGTACTTGTCGGGGAAGAAGTCGAGCTGCTCATCGGTGGCATGGTCGAAGCGGACCCGGGCCACCGGGAGGTCGTCCTCGTCGTCCGGGTAGTAACCGTCGAGCACCTGGCCGCCCGCCTGCCACACGGCGCGGCACGCCGCGACGTACAGCGGTTTGGCCGAATCCGGCGATGTGATGTGGACGACGTCGCCCGGCTCGATGCCGTTACCCCCACCAAGGGCGTAATCGACCAGCAGCCGCGCGTAGCGATCCAGTAGCTCCTGCGATGGGGTGTAGGTCATGGGCGCAGAGGTTAGAGTCATCTCCCATGAAAGCGTTTGTCACCGGAGCAACAGGATTCATCGGCGGCCGTCTGGTCGCCAAGCTCCGCGAGCGGGGGGATGACGTCGTCGCCCTGGTCCGTTCGCCGGAGAAAGCGGCGCCGCTGAGCGCCCAGGGTTGCCAGCTGGTCGAGGGCGACCTCAGTGACAAGGATCGTCTGAAGGCCGCCATGGAGGGCTGTGAAGGCGTCTATCACGTCGCCGCCGTCTACAAGGTAGGAGTGCCCAAGTCGCAGCGTCAGGCGATGCTCGACGCCAACATCGAGGGCACCGCCAACACGCTCGACGCCGCGCTGGAGGCCGGGGTCCCCCGGATCCTCTACGTCTCCACCGGCAACGTGTTCGGCAACACCCACGGCAAGGTCGTCGACGAGACCTACCACCGCGATCTGGCCGAGGGATTCATGTCCACCTACGACGAGGCCAAATACCGGGCTCACGAGCTGGCCCTGGAGCGGATCGGCCAAGGCGCGCCGATCGTGATCGTCCAACCCGGCGGGGTCTACGGCCCCGGCGATCACTCCGAGCTCGGCAACGCGATCGAGATGACCCGCAAGGGCCGCATGCCGATGATTCCGTTCGCGGGCATGCGGATGTCGTTCGTGTATGTCGACGACGTCGCCGACGGCATCATCCTGGCCTTCGAGAAGGGCCAGATCGGCCAGTCCTACATCCTGGCCGGCGAGCGGGCGACGATGAAGGACCTGGTTCAGAAGACGGCGCGGGTCCTCGGGCGCCGCGAACCGAAGATCGAGATGCCCACGGGCATCATGCGGGCCTCGGCGCCGCTCGGGCCGGTGATCGGGCCGTTGATGGGCTTTCCCCCCAATTTCCGGGAGCTGATCAGCGTGTCGGCCGGTGTCAGCTACTGGATGACCGATGACAAGGCGCGGCGCGAGCTGGGCTTCGCCCCCCGTAGCCTGGACCGTGGGCTGCGAGACACGCTGGCCGAGTACCTGCCCGAGCCAGCTCCCGCCTAGGGTTCACCGCCGATTTACCTTCAGGCGGTGCATCCGCGGGTCGAAATTCGTTTCTCAGTGCAACGTTTTTCGACCCGCAGGGCGCAGACCCGCTCACGGCCAGAGCGAGGCATCGCGATAGGCGACCCGGCCCGCCAACAGCGTCGCGGCCACCAGCGGCACGCCGGGCCGGTAGACGAGATGGGCCGGCGACGGCGCGTCGAGGACCACCGCGTCGGCGCGGCGCCCCGGGCGCGAGGCGGCCGACGTCCGTCGCGGCGCAGCGCCCGGGCGCCGCCGAGCGGTGGCGGCCAGCAGCGCCTCCTCGACCGTCATCCCCATGTCGCGCACCGCGAGCGCGATGCAGAAGCTCATCGAGGTCGTGTAGCTGGAGCCGGGGTTGCTGTTGGTGGCGAGCGCGACGGTGGCGCCGGCGTCGATCAGCGCGGCGGGCGTCCGGATAGGGCTGGCGGGTCGAGAAGTCGGTCGCCGGAGAGAAGGTGGCGACAGTGTCCGAGCCGGCCAGCGCCTCGACGTCGGCGTCGGTCGAGGTGGGTGCAGTGGTCGGCCGACGCGGCCTCCAGCTCGACCGCCAGCCGGACCCCGGCCCCGGGCCCGAGCTGGTTGGCGTGCACGCGCAGGCCGAGGCCCGGCGGCGCGCCCGGCCTCGCAGCACCGCCCGCGACTGCTCGGCGTCGAACGCGCCCGTCCTCGCAGAACACGTCGATCCAGCGCGCGTACGGGCGCGCAGGCGCTCGAGCATCGCGCCGCACACGAGCGCGACGTAGTCGTCGGGCTCGGCTCGTACTCGGCCGGGACGACGTGGGCGCCGAGGAAGGTGACGTCGTCGGTGAGCTCGCCGGCCAGCTGGCACAGCCGCGCCTCGCCGTCGACGTCGAGCGCGTAGCCGGACTTGATCTCCAGATGGGTGATCCCGGCGCGCAGCGCCTCCGCGCCGGCGCGCGCGCGCCAGTCGCCGCAGCTCGCCCGTCTGGGCGCCGCGCGTGGCTCGTCGACGGTGCGTCCGGATGCCGCCCGCCGCGTACGGGCGCGCCCGCCATCCGGGCGGCGAACTCCTCGGCCCGGTCGCCGGCGAACACGAGATGGGTGTGGCTGTCGACGAAGCCGGGGATCACGCAGCGGCCGCCGGCGTCGATCCGCTCGTCGGCGGCGGCGCCCGGCGCGCTCGATCGCCGCCACGCGCCCGTCCTCGCACGACCAGCGCGGCGTCACGCACGATGCCGAGCGGACCTTCGCCCAGCGCCGGCTCGTAGGTGACGAGCAGCCCGATGTTGTCGATCGACGCAGCGTGCTCACGACGCCACCGCGCGCACCGCGAGCTCAGCTCGGCCGCGACGTCGAGCGTCGACGTGGCGGCCGTCGCGGACGACGAACCCGCCCACCGACGATCACGTCGCGTCACGTCGGCGGCGGCAGCCGGCGAAGACGACGACCGTCGAGCGCATCCGTCGGCTCGGGTGCCCGGCGAGGCGGACGCGAGTCGAGCGCTGAGGGTCACGAGGTCGGCGAGCGCGCCGGCGCGGATCGCGCCGCCCTCCGGCCAGCCGAGGCTCGCGTAGCCGCGACGCGGTCGCGCGCCGCGAGCAGCCTCGGCGCCGTGGCTGCCCGCGCACGCCGCTGCGCCAGGCGCTCGTCGAGCTCGATCGCGCGGGCCTCCTCGAACGGCTCGATGACCGCGTGCGAGTCGCTGCCGACCGCGAGCGAGCAGCCGGCGTCGCGCAGCGCGGGCCGGGCCGATCCCGTCGGCGAGGTCGCGCTCGGTCGTCGGGCACAGGCAGCAGCACGCGCGCGCCTCGCCAGCAGCTCGAGTCGTCGTCGGTGAAGTGGGTGGCGTGGACGGCGGTGAAGCGCTCCGACAGGGCGCCCGCCCGGTCGAGCACCTGCGGTCGGCGTCGGCGCCGTAGAGCTCCAGGCACGCCTCGTTCTCGGCGGGCTGCTCGGAGACGTGGGCGTGGAGCGGCCACCCGCGCTCGTCGCGCCAGCGCGGCGACGACCGCGCGCCGACTCGGGGTCGACCGCGCGGACGCTGTGGATCGCGGCGCCGATCCGCACGTCCGGGCCCGGGCTGCGAGCGCCGATCGACGCGCTCGGCCCACGCGCGACGTCGGCGTCGAAGAAGCGCTGCTGCACCGGATCGGGGTCGATCCCGCCGTGCAGGTAGCAGGCGTCGAGCAGCGTCAGCCGGATGCCGGCCTCGCCGCCGCCGGATGACCGCCGCCCATCGCGTTGGGGTCCTCGTAGGGAGCCGTCGGGGCGTGGTGCACGTAGTGGAACTCGCCGACGAGCGTGATCCCGGCCAGCGCCATCTCGGCGAAGGTCGCCCGGGCGAGCGCGCAGCATCGCGTCGGGGTCGAGCGCCGCGGCCAGCGCGTACATCTGCTCGCGCCAGGTCCAGAACGAGCCGCCGTCGCCGCCTGCGGTCCGCCCGCGCAGCGCGCGCTGGAAGGCGTGCGAGTGGGCGTTGGCAAGCGCCGGGCAGCGTCGAGGCCGCCGAGCACGTCGGCGCCCGCGGCGGTGCGGCGACGCCGGCCGCCACCGCCGACGATCCGCTCGCCCTCGACGCTCGATCAGCACGCCCGGCTCGGCTCGCTCGCCGCCGAGCCAGGCGAGCTCGCACCAGCAACGCGGTCACGCTGCCGGTCCACGCGCACGGCGCCACGCGCTCGCAGGAACGCGTCGCGCCTCGTGGTAGCGCTCGAACTGCTCCCAGGTCGAAAACGTCCGCGGGTCGGTGACCCGGTCGAGGAACAGGACCCCGTCGAGGTGGTCGACCTCGTGCTGGAAGGTGCCGGCGGTCAGGCCGCGGCGACCACGTCTCCTGCGGCTCGCCGTCGCGGTCGAGATAGCGCACGCGGACCTCGAGTAGCGCGGCGACGTCGCCGCGCAGGTCCGGGCACCGACAGGCAGCCCTCGTTGATCGAGCAGCTGCTCGTCGTCGAGCGGCTCGAGCTCGGGGTTGACGATCACGGTCAGCGGGAACGGCGGCTTGTACGGGTAGCGCGGGTTGCCTCGTCGACCTCGATCACCGCGATCCGCTCGGCAGCGCCGCACCTGGTTGGCGCGCCAGCCCGGCGCCGCCGGCGCGCGCGCGTCGTCTCGATCAGGTCGTCGATCAGCCGCTGGGTCTCCGGCGCGCGCAGCTCCTCGAGGCTCAGCTCGCCGCGCCCGCTCGCGCAGCACCGGGTCGCCGACGGTGATGACTCGAGCGACGCTCACTGCCGTCGAGCATCGGGATCCGCACGCCGCGCTCTCGCGCCACCTCGACGGCCCGCTCGTAGCCGGCGTCGGCGTGGCGGATCACGCCCGTCCCGGGGTCGGTGGTCAGCACCCGCTCGAGCTTCTGCGCCGCCGAGCGTCGGTCCCGTCGGCGACGCACACCATCCCGGCGTGGATCGAGCGCCCGATGCCGACCCCGCCGCCGTGGTGGATCGAGACCCAGGACGCGCCGGAGGCGGTGTTGACGAGCGCGTTCAGCAGCGGCCAGTCGGCGATCGCGTCGGAGCCGTCGGCCATCGCCTCGGTCTCGCGGTAGGGCGAGGCGACCGAGCCGGAGTCGAGGTGGTCGCGGCCGATCACGATCGGCGCGCTCAGCTCGCCGGAGCGCGACCATCTCGTTGAAGCGCAGCCCGAGCCGGCGCGCGCTCGCCGTAGCCGAGCCAGCAGATCCGCGCCGGCAGGCCCTGGAAGGCGATCCGCTCGCCGGCGCGCGGCGATCCAGCGCGCGCAGCGGCTCGTCGTCGGGGAACTCCTCGAGCACCGCGCGGTCGGTGGCGGCGATGTCGGCCGGATCGCCGGACAGCGCGACCCAGCGGAACGGGCCCCTTGCCCTCGCAGAACAGCGGCCGGACGTACGCCGGGACGAAGCCGGGGTAGTCGAACGCGCGCTCGAAGCCGCCGAGCCGCGCCTCGGCGCGCAGGCTGTTGCCGTA
This sequence comes from uncultured Solirubrobacterales bacterium, assembly GCA_963744525.1. Taxonomy (GTDB): domain Bacteria; phylum Actinomycetota; class Thermoleophilia; order Solirubrobacterales; family Solirubrobacteraceae; genus Palsa-465. Next base: position 187,336 of record CAVUTV010000019.1, read on the forward strand.
GTCGAACACCTCGGCGCCGCGCGTCCAGGAAGCCGACCATCGCCGCGCAGTGGGCGGCGATCGCGCGCGCGCGAGCGCTCGCACGTACTCGTCGGGGTCGCGGACGCGCAGCGCGGCCGCCTCCTCGAAGCGTCATCAGGTTCGGGACGTAGCCGTTCAGCGGGTCGTGGGCGCTCGTCTGGTCGGTGACGATGTCGGCCTGGAAGCCGCGCGCCAGCAGCGCCGGCAGCACGTCGGCGGCGTTGGCCTCCAGGCCGACGCTCGAGCGCGCGGCGCTCGCGCTTGGCGGCGAGGCAGCGCGCGACCGCGTCGTCGAGATCGATCGGCCACCTCGTCGAGGTAGCGCGTCTCGCAGCCGGCGCTCGATCGCGCTCGCGGTCGACCTCGACGCACAGCGCGACGCCGCCGTTCATCGTCACCGCCAGCGGCTGCGCGCCGCCCATCCCGCCGAGCCCGGCGGTCAGCGTGATCGTCCCGGCCAGCGAGCCGCCGTGGCGCCGCCGCGCGATCTCGGCGAAGCACTCGTAGGTCCCCTGCACGATGCCCTGGCTGCCGATGTAGATCCAGGAGCCGGCCGTCATCTGCCCGTACATCGTCAGCCCGAGCGCCTCGAGGCGGCGGAACTCGTCCCAGGTGGCCCACTCGGGCACCAGGTTCGAGTTGGCGATCAGCACGCGCGGGGCCCACTCGTGGGTGCGGAACACGCCGACCGGCTTGCCCGACTGGACGAGCAGCGTCTCGTCGTCGGCCAGCGTCCTCAGCGTGCGCGACGATCGCGTCGAACGCCTCCCACGAGCGCGCCGCGCGGCCGGTGCCGCCGTAGACGACGAGCTCGTCGGGGTGCTCGGCGACGTCCGGGTCGAGGTTGTTCATCAGCATCCGCATCGCGGCCTCCTGCGGCCAGCCGCGGCAGCTGATGCTCGGTGCCGCGCGGGGCCCGGACCGGTCGCGCGGCTCGGCGCTCATGCCAGCGCTCCCGATCGACCGCCTCGACCGCGGCGACCAGCGCGCCCGACGCACGAGCTGCCTCGGCGGCCGCGAGCTCCGGCGACGAGCTAGCGGTCGGGCCCGGCGCCCGGGAACGCGCTCGCGCAGCGCGGCGAGCGCCGCCGCCGGTCGCCGGGCGCCGGGCGCAGCGGCGCGCGCAGGTCGAGTCGCCGCGCGCCGCCGCACACGAGCTCGACCGCCAGGATCCGCCCAGGTTCGCGACCGCCGTGCGCAGCTTGCGCGCCGCGCCCCAGCCCATCGAGACGTGGTCCTCCTGCATCGCGCTGGTCGGCAGCGAGTCGACGCTCGCCGGCGCCGCGAGCCGGCGGTTCTCGGCGACCATCGCCGCCTGCGTGTACTGGGCGATCATCAGCCCCGAGTTGACGCCCGGCGTCCGGCGCGAGGAACGGCGGCAGGCCGTGCGAGCGCGTCGGCGTCGAGCAGCCGGTCGGTGCGCCGCTCGGCGATCGCGCCGACCTCGGCGGCGGCGATCGCCAGGAAGTCGCAGGCGAAGCCCGACCGGCGCGCCGTGGAAGTTGCCGCACGACTCGACGCGCCCGTCGGGGAGCACCATCGGGTTGTCGATCGCCGAGCGCAGCTCGCCGTCGGCGACCGCCCGCGCGTGGGCGAGCGCGTCGCGGGCGGCGCCGGTGACCTGCGGCGCGCAGCGCAGCGAGTAGGCGTCCTGCACCCGCGGGTCGCCGTAGCGGTGGCTGGCGACGATCGCGGAGTCCGCGCAGCAGCGCGCGCAGGTTGGCGGCGCTGTCGCGCCTGGCCGGGCTGGGGGCGCAGCGCGACCAGGTCCGGCGGCGAACGCGCGGTCGGTGCCGAGCAGCGCCTCGACCGACATCGCGGCGGTGATGTCGGCGGCCTTGAGCAGCATCCGCAGGTCGTGCAGCGCCAGGACCAGCATCCCGAGCATCCCGTCGGTGCCGTTGATCAGCGCGAGTCCCTCCTTGGCGGTCAGCTCGAGCGGCTCGATCCCGGCCGGCGCGAGCGCCTCGGCCGCGCGGCGCGCCGCCGTCGGCGACAGTCGACCGCCCCCTCGCCGAGCAGCGCCAGCGCGCAGTGCGCCAGCGGCGCGAGGTCGCCGCTGGCGCCGAGCGATCCGTGCTCGGGCACGACCGGCGTGATGCCGGCGTTGAGCAGCGCGAGGATCGTCTCGGCGACCACCGGGCGCGCGCCCGAGTAGCCCATCGCCAGCGTACCGCGCCCGCAGCAGCATCATCGCCCGCACGACCTCGCGCTCGCACCGGCGGCCCCATCGCCGGCGGCGTGCGAGCGGATCAGCGCCCGCTGCAGCTCCTCGCGGCGCTCGGGCCGGGATCCGCACGGTGGCCAGCGAGCCGAAGCCGGTCGAGACGCCGTACGCGGGCTCGTCCGAGTCGGCGAGTCGCGCGACCACGTCGGCGCTGCGCTGCATCGCCTCGCGGGAGCCGGCACTGAGGGTCACCGCCTCGGAGCCTCGGGCCACGTTGACCACGTCATCGGGGGTCAGGGCATGACCGGTCAGCTCCATGGGTCGCGACCCTACCGGGTCACAGATTTACCTGAAGCTGCGAAGGAAGGCCGCTTCGAGGCGTCGACTGCGCGCCAGCACACGGGACGCGATCCCGAACTCCCGGATCTTCCCGCTTCGGGCTGTCGAGCACCGCGAGCACGTGACCGGCGTGTGCGAAGTACCACCGGTTTTTGCCCACCCGGAACGGCTGGCCGAGGTGCAGTCGCCGGCGTGCGCTCGCCAGCTTCGTGCCGGCTCTAACGTGGCGCAGCGCGTACCGGGAATCGGCGGAGGAGACCCACGCGACCCGACCGCGCATCGCCGCGCGATCGCCCGAGGGCATCTTGGCCAGCACCTTCGCGTTCGGATAGACGACGCGCACGCTGGACGGCTGCAGGCACAGGAACTGCTCGTTGCGGTGCCCGCGGCTGGCGACGTGCCCGCGGTGGGCGCGCCTGACCCCCCGGCGCGTCTCGCCGAGTTGAACGCCGGCGAGTGTGTGTCCGTGGAGGCGACCGCCGGCGAATGGACACGGGATCGGCAGCGGGGCGATCGAGTTGCCCTTGGTGACCGTGGAGCAGCTGCTGGGCGCCGTCCCGCCGGCCAGGAGACCGTCGAGGTAGGGCAGCGCAGCAGCCTCGAAGGGGATCGCGGCGTCGGTGTGGCTCTGGCCGGTGGCGACCGTGAAGTCGACCGGCACGCCCTGGCTGCAGTACTCATGAGCCAGCGCCTCGTCATCGTTTGCCACCATCACGCCGTCACCCGTCCCATCGGCATTGCCGACGAGCATGTACATCGGCGCCTGAGGATGTCCGGGGGCCGAGCCCATGATCAGCTTGTTGATGATCCGGACGGACGTCGGAATGTGCAGGGGGGTGCCGTACAGGGGCTTGAACAGCCGGCTGACCTTGAGCCCGGGATGGGAGCCGTAGAGCGAGTTGATGCACGCGTGGGTCGCCTGGTCGGCGAGCTTGCGGCCGTACGCCGGACAGATAGGGCGTCAAGGCGGTGTGGAAAGCGCGGTTCAGGGCGACGAGCGTCCCCGGGATGATTCCCGACCAGCCGGAACTGCCGTTGATGTAGTTGAGGTTGTGGGCAAAGTCGACGGGGATGCCGCCGATCGCCGTGCCGACGATGTGGAGCTTCGGCGCGTACCTCGGCGCCAGCTCGGCGGCCCACTCCGACGCGATCGAGCCGCCCGAGTATCCGGTCAGGCCGACCGGCGTGCTGCTCGGCGCCTTGAGCGCGCTCTCGGCCGCGCGGATCCCGTCGAGGGTGTCGTAGCCGGATTCGTATCCGGCGGTCCAGTCGAGGTGCTCACCCTCGTAGTCGGGGTCGACGACGTAGTCGCCGGCGGTCAGGTAGTCACGCATGAACATCGCGTCGTCCTGGGCGTCGGAGTAGTTCGGGTTCCCGCCGCGCAGCGTGTATGACGGGTCGCACTGCGCGCCCAGGGCGTCGTAGAAGGTCTGGTAGGAGACGAGCTTGACTGATGTCGTGGGGACTGCCGGCTTGATCACCGTGGCCACCGTCACCGACGGCTTGCCGAGTTCGGTGCGCGTGCGGTAGAGGACCTGGAGGGCGCTGAACGGCTGGTTGTCGCCGGAGATCACGATCGTCACCGAGCGCTTCTTGAGCACGGTCCCGGGCGGGATCTTGGCCAGCGGCTTTGACCCCGAGTACTTGTAGAAGGAGTCCTTCGTCGGCAGCGGTGGAGTCGATGAGCTCGCCGCCTCGGCCAGTCCGGCCACGCCCACACTGACCAGGGCGATCACGCCCACAACAATCCCGATGAGCCTCTTCCTCAACATCGCCCGCCCTCCCTCTCCGCGCTGACACCCGTGCCCGTCACACGAAGCTAACGACTCGCGGCCGGCTATGCGCCAGCCCCGGGGGAGAACCGGGGCGGCCTACTCCGTGGCGGAGAACTCCCAGATCGCAATGCCGAGCATGACCAGGCCCAGCGCCAGGATCACCCCGGCCTCCAGCAGCGCCGGCACCCGCCAGCCCCACCAGGTGATGCCGCTGTCCAGCGCACGATGGGCGGCGGCGGAGATCGTCAGGTGGCTGAACACCAGCCGGCGCATCGGGTCGACGGCATAGGCCAGCGGGTCCAAGCGGTTGAGCACGGTCAACCACGCCGGCAGTCCGGCGGCCGGGAACATCGCGCCGGAGATGAAGTACATGGGCATGATGATCATCTGCATGACGCCCATGAACGACTGCATCTGCTTGATGCGGATCGCCACCATGACCCCGAACGCGGTGATCGTGAAGGCCAGCAGCAGCTGCAGCGCGAACACGCCGAGCAGCAGCGTCGGCGCGTAGGGAACGCCCACGAGCCCGGCGATCGCCAGCACGATGATGCCCTGGCACGTGGCCACGGTGGCCCCGCCCAGGACCTTGCCAAGGACGATCGAGCTGCGCCGGACCGGCGCCACCATCATCTCCCGCAGGAACCCGAATTCACGGTCCCACACGATCGAGGCGGCCGAGAACATCGCCGTGAACATCACCGACATGCAGAGGATGCCGGGGTAGATGAAGGTCTTCAGGTTGACGCCGTGCGTTCCGCCGCTGGCCAGCGTCTGCAGTCCGCCGCCGAGGACGAACAGGAACAGGAACGGCTGCACGAGTTGTGTGACGATCCGCAACCGGTCCGAGGCGAAGCGGGTCAGCTCGCGCCGCCACACAATCTTGATCGCACGCAGCTCGGAGTTCAGGCTGCGCTTGGGGACGTGGACCCGGACGACCTCGATCTCGTCGGGATCCTCGGTGACTACCGCGCGCGGCTCCTCCTGGGTGGTGCTCATCGCCGCCCGCCGCTCATCATCTGCATCATCATCCGGTTACGGCTCTTGCCCCGGTCCTCCTCGGCGTCGCGGATGCTGGAGCCGGTGAACGACATGAACACGTCGTCGAGCGTCGGGCGTGACACGCTGACCGCGCGGATCGGCACCCCCAGCTCCGCGAACAACCTCGGTACGAATTCCTCGCCGCCCGGAACCCCGAAGGTCACCGCGCCCTCGGACACCTTGGCCTCGATTTCGAAATGCTCGCGCAGCGCTTCGATCGTGGCCTGATCGTCGTCGGTGTGGATCGTCACCCGGTCGGTGCCGACGCCCGACTTGAGCGTCTCCGGCGAGTCCAGGGCGACGATCTTCCCGTTGTCCATGATCGCGATCCGGTCGCACCACTCGGCTTCGTCCATGTAGTGCGTGGTCATGAAGATCGTGATCTCCTCACGCTGCTTGAGCTCACGGATGTAGCTCCAGATCGACCGGCGGGTCTGCGGGTCGAGCCCGATCGTGGGCTCGTCCAGGAACAGGACGCGGGGAGAGTGCATCAGCCCGCGCGCGATCTCCAGCCGCCGGCGCATGCCGCCGGAGAACGTCCCCACCACGCCGTCCCGCCGTTCCCACAGCCCCACCATCTTCAGCACCTGGCGCATCCGTGGCTCCACCAGCTTGGACTCGACCCCGTAGAGCTCGGCGTGGAGCTTCAGGTTCTGAGCCGCGGTCAGGTAGCCGTCGAGCGTCGGGTCCTGGAAGACCAGTCCGATGTTGCGACGCACGTCGTCGCGCTCGTGGACAACGTCATGACCTGCCACCGTCGCCGAGCCTGCCGTGGGCTTGAGCAGCGTGCACAGCATGTTGATGGTGGTGCTCTTGCCGGCGCCGTTGGGTCCGAGGAACCCGAACACCTCACCGGTGGGCACCTCGAAGCTCACGCCCCGGACAGCTTCGACCTCGTCAAAGCGCTTGACAAGGTCGTTGACTCGTATCGCGTTCGGTGTCGCGTTCATCCCGCTAACCCAGGTTACGCGGTCGCCAGGCCATCTCGGCTCGGGCCCGTGGGGCGGACCCGAGCCAGGACTGGCAACAGTGGCTACTCGGCGTCTTCGGCCAGCAGCCGGTACAGGTTGCGGCGCAGCTCGTTGAGCTGCTGGGTGGCCTGGGCGATCTTTTCCTGATCACCCTCCTGGACCACCTGTGCGGCCGCCTTGGCGGCGGAGGCGAGTGCCTTGCCGAACGCCTTGCGGTCATTGCCCAGGTCGTCCTCGTCGTCGAGCTCCCACGGCGGCTTCTGCTCGCCCCGCTCGGCCAGCTGTTCGCGGCCGGCGTCGGTGATCTCGAACGTCCGCCCCGGCTCGGTGGCGTCCTGGACCGACTTGATCAGTCCTTCGTCCTCGAGCTGGGACAGCGCCGGGTAGACCGAACCCGGGCTCGGGTTCCACTGTCCTTCGCTGCGCTCCTCCAGGGTCTTCATCAGCTGGTAGCCGTTGTGCGGCCCCTCGGAGAGCAACATCAGCAGCGCCAGCCGGACGTCGCCGCGGCGCTTGCGCCGGCGGCCACCCGGACCGCCGAACGGTCCTCCTGGTCCGCCGCCGAACGGCCCCGGACCCCAGCCGCCCCGCCCGAACGGGCCAGAACCGCCGTGGCGTCCGCGTGTGAACGCGAAGTCCTCCGGTGCCACTCTGTAATGCCTTGCTCTGTCATGTGAGCACATATCCCTAACCTCCTTTGTGACTATCGGGATAGGTCAAAGATATATCGTTACCGATCGCTTGTCAAGGGGCTCAGGACACTAAACTCCGCCCCGCTCGATGTTCGTCTTCAAAGCAGCCGTCGTGGGGGCCGGAACGATGGGCGGCGAGATCGCCCAGGCGATCGCCAACGCCGAGATCCCGGTGGTGCTCAAGGACGTGGACCAGCGGTTCGTCGACCAGGGGCTGGAGAAGGCCCAGTCCCTGTGGCAGGTCCAGGTCGACGCCGGCCGGTTGGAACCCGGTGAGCTGCAGCGCCGGCTGGCGCTGATCCGGGGCGCGACCGACTACGACGGCTTCGGCGACGTGGACTTCGTGATCGAGGCCGTGCCCGAGCGGATGGACATCAAGCAGGCGGTGTTCGAGGAGCTCGACGAGGTCACGCCCGGCCACGCGATCCTGGCCTCGAACACGTCCTCACTGTCGATCACCGAGATCGGCGATGCCACCACGCGTCCCGAGCAGGTGGTCGGCTTTCACTTCTTCTATCCGGCCTCGGTGATGCGGCTGATCGAGGTGATCGAGGGGGAGTACACCTCGCCGGAAACGACGCTGGCGGCGGTCAACTTCGCCCAGGCGATCCGCAAGGCGCCGATCCGCTGCAGCGAGGTGCCGGGCTTCGTCGTCAATCGCATCCTGAATTCGGCGGTGTCCGAGATCTGGCGCCACCAGCAGGAGACGGGCGCCGACTTCAAGGACGTGGACCGGATCGTGGCCGAGTCCAAGGCGGCACCGGTGGGACCGTTCTACCTCGCCGACCTTCTGGGGCTGGACACCGTTCTGAACGTGGCCGAGTACCTGCACGAGTGCTACGGCGAGCGGTTCTTCGTCTCCGAGCCGATGCGCGCCCTGGTCGACCAGGGTCATCTCGGCGTGAAGACCGGAAGGGGCTTCTATGAGCACGGAGGCTGAGCTGGTCGAGCGCTTCACGCTGAAGGCGCTGATCGAGAGCTGTCTGGTCCTGGAGGAGGGCGTCGCCGCGCTCAAGGACATCGACCTGGGGATGATGGCCGGGGCGGGAATCATGCCGCCACCGTTCGCGCGGGCCGACCAGATCGGCCTAGACGAGGTGCTGTCTCGCTTGGAGCGCGCCCAGGCCCAGTGGGGCGAGGAGTTCACGCCGCCGCTGATCCTGCGCCGGCTGGTCCACCAGGGGCGGCTGGGCGTCAAGACCGGCCAGGGCTTCTTCCCCTACGCGCGCCCCGACGAGGGCTGGGAGGACAGCCCCGTCAAGCTCGAGACCCGCGGTCCGGTCGCCATCGCCTGGCTCGACCGTCCGCCGGCCAACTCCATATCTCCCGAGGTGGTGCAGACGCTCCAACGCCTCTGGCAGACGGTCACCGACTCCGGCACCGTGCGGGCGCTGGTCTTCGCCTCGGCCAACCCGATGCTGTTCTGCGCCGGGGCTGACATCAAGGCGTTCACGAAGATGGATCCCGGCGCGGGTCATCTCCTGGCGCAGGGCATGCACGGCTTCCTGCGCGAGATGGAGCGCAGCCGGATCGTCACGATCGCCGCGGTCAATGCCCTGGCCTTCGGCGGCGGCTGCGAGCTGGCCATGGCCTGCGACGTGCGCCTGGCCGCCGCATCGGCCAGCTTCGGTCAGCCCGAGATCGACCTGGGGCTGATTCCGGGCTTTGGCGGCACGCAGCGCCTGCCCCGCCTGGTCGGCACCTCCAAGGCGCTGGAGATGAACCTGACCGGGGTGGCGGTCTCCGGCGAGGAGGCCTATGAGCTCGGCCTGGCCAACCGGCTGGTTCCGGATCATGAGCTGCTCGACTCCGCGCTGTCCTGGGCCGGCAAGCTGGCCGGCCAGGCGCCGCTGGCCGTGGAGCAGATCAAGCGCGTCTCCGGGCACGAGGACCTCGACGCCGGGATCGAGGCCGAGCAGCAGGCTTTCGCCGACGTATTCGCCTCCGAGGATGCGCGCGAGGGAATCGCCGCGTTCCTCCAGAAGCGCTCGCCTCGGTTCAACGGCCGGTGAGTCGGCGACGTGGTGCAGGAGCTTGATGCGGTGGCCGCTGCGCTTGGGCTTCAGCGGCCACCGTCAGGCGGTGCCCACGGCCCGAGCGCGTAAAGCCGCTTCGACCTGGCCCAGTGTGAATTCCACCGCCGTGTACTGATCGGCGCTGAGCTCTCCCGCCAGGGCCGCTTGGGCGGCGGCGGCGACCGGCTCGCGCTGGGCTTTGAGCTCCTCCAGCCGCCCCGATAGGGCGCCGGCCAGGGGGTCGGTGGCCATTTCGGCCAGAGCCGCGTCGAGTGCGATGAGCACCTGCAGGGCGCCCTCGCGGTGGCGGCCGGCGTCGACGTCGGCGCGAGCGCGAATCGTCAGCGTCTCGGCGGCCAGCACCCGGTCGCGCTGGCCGAGCACGGCGGCGAGGCGCGCCTGCGGCTCGAGCACCTTGGCCCGGCGCTGGGAGGCGCGCGGCGGCACGAGCTCACGAGCCTCGCTCCAACGGCCCTCGGCCACCTCCTCACCAGCGCCGTATCCCACGCGGGCGACCAGCAACTGGGTGCGGCCCACGTCGGGCAGATACGGGTCTGAGGTCACGAGCCGGTGGGCGTGCAGGGCACGGTTGAGGATCCGCAGATCCGCTGTCAGCTGCTCCTCGCCGGCGTCCGCCAGCCATCGCTTCGCCTCGTCCTGGCCGGCCAGCGGAGAGGCGACGGAGATGATCGTGGCCCTTCCGGTGCTGACCGAGGTGGCCTCGGGTTCGGGCTCCGCCGGCCGCCGGCTGCGGGACAGCACCCGACGCCGGGGAGCGGCCCCCAGAGTGGCCAGCACCAGCACGTGGGCGGGCGCGGCGTCAGGCGTCGTGCCTGGAGGACGAAGCAGGTAACGGCCGTCCGTAGGCCCCAGGGCCCAGGGAACCTCTACCTGACTGAAGCTGAACAGGGGCAGGACCGCGGTCCCGGAGCCGGATCAGCCCCCGGAACCCGTCTTGACCGCGTAGTTGCTGCGCCCGGTCGGGACCGAGGGCTCCGGGATCGCGCCGATGTGCTGGATCAGCTGGATCCACTGCTTGGGTCGAAGGATGCTGTTCACCTGGCCCGACAACTTGCGGTTGGCGCCGAACGCGGGGGTGTAGGTGATCTGGAGCCGGTTGGCGTGATCGGGCAGACCCAGCGTGGTCGGGTCGCCCCGGTAGCTGTGCAGGCTGATGATCTGGTTGGGAGCCATGGCGCCCTGCAGGGTCAGCAGGCGACGAACCGCCAGATCTGCGATCGAGCCGGGGCCCTGGTTGCCCTGGATGGGAATCCCGTTGATCGCCGAGATGTCCATGCTGGAGCCGCTCTTGCCGGCGGGGTCGATTCCGTTTGAGCCTGCGTCGCACTTCAGGCCGGAGACCGTCGGGCTGAGTCCGGAGGCACTCAGGAACTCCATGGAGCCGAGGATGCGGCGATCGATCAGCCCGGCCGCAACGTCACGCCGCCCGCAGGCGTAGATCTTCACGTGCGGGTCGGTCAGCACGCGGGCTTCCAGCTGGGTCTTCGACTCCAGCAGGATCTGGCCAATGGTGGCCGACTTGGCGCCGGCGCCGAAGAACGGATCGACTCCGGCGGCGCGGTAAACCGCGGTGGCTTCGAGCAGCTTCCAGCCGTCGAGGATCGGCTTGGGGTCGATGTAGGGGGCGTTGCGGCCGGCCGGCTGGATCATGAAGTACATGTGGGATGCGGAGCTCTTGGTTCCGGCGCCGATCCGGCCGAGGATCGTCCCGGCCACGACGATCGCGCCCTTCTTCAGCGGCGCCAGCGTGTACTGGTTCTTGCCCAGGTGCAGCACGTCGGCAAAGTAGTTCCGGAAGCTGGAGATCTGGAAGCTGGCGGAAAGCTGCTGCTTGCCGCCCGCGGCGTAGCTGGCCGGGCGGGAGGGGTGCGCGAACAGGCGCTCCTTGACCGGGGGGGCGGAGCTCTTCGGCGCCTTGGCCGTGGAGTGGTGGGCGGCCGGCTTCGGCTTGCTCTTCGGTTTGGCCAGGGCAAACGTGATCGCCGATCCGCTGGCCCCGTGCGAGCTGTGCGAGCGGGTCGTAGCTGCGCTCTTGACCCCGGCGCGGTGCAGCGAGGTGGTGCTGGCCGGGCGGCTCTTCTGGGTGCCCGCCGTCGCTGCAGAGTGGGGCGCCGCCAGCGCGCGCAGTCCGCCCACCCGTGAACCGTTGGTGCTGTGGTTGGGAGCGATCGAAAGCTCGCGGGCGATGTCGGCGGCCGTGATCTTCGTGGGCTTGGGCACCGGGTAATAGCTCGGGATCGAGCCGAGGTGGGCGTAGGTGAAGGTGTTACCGGTCTCGTCCTGGAGGACGACGAACTTGCCGAGCTTGGCGCTCTGCCCGATGCGGACGATCTTGCCGTCGTTGACGGCGATCGCGGGCGCGCCCTTGGCCGCGTAGATGGGGGTCCCACTGGCCGCCGGGTCGGAGTTGACCGTCACCGCTGCGTTACCGGACTTGATCCGCTTGTGGGCCGCGCGCACGACGCTGTCGTCGGCGTACCTGGCCGGGGCGGCGATCGGGAAGTGCCCCTCCACGAGGTCAGTCAACGCGTTGACCAAGCCAGAGGGCATCCCGCCGATCAGCTGCGCGCGCAGGAGCACCGACTGCACGTACCAGGTCGCGTGGTTGTAAGCGAAGATCGCGCCCGCCAGGTTGTGCGCGGCACCGGCCGCCTGCAGGTAGCGGGCCGCCGTGAAGATCGCGTCGGTCGGGTTGTAGGGGTCGGCGTATCCGGAGCCGGTGGCGTCAACGCCCCATCGCTTGAAGGTGGAGGGCAGGAACTGCATCCAGCCGACGGCGCCGGCGCTTGACACGCTCAGGTTCCGCCCGTAGTCGGTCTCGATCCAGTTGATCGCCGCCAGCACCTGCCACGGCACGTTGTATTCGATGCCCGCGGCCTGATAGATCGGCAGCAGGAACGGGGGGATCTGGAAGCTGTCGATGAAGAAGTTGGGCACACCCATTGGCGCCGAGCCGGGCAGCGCAAAGCTGAATGTGGGGTTGGCCGCCGTGGGCACCCCGCCCGGCCCGACGGGCTTGAGCGGTTTGACGTCCGACTGAATGGTGGCCTTCTTGCGCTTCTTTGCCCGCTTCTTGGCCGCCGTCGGGTTCGACGGGGATACGCCTCCGCTGGAGTGGTGGCCTGAGTGACCTGAGTGACCTGAGGACCCACCGCCACCACTGGACCCTGAACCTGAACCTGAACCTGAACCTGAGGGGGCCGGGCTGGGCGACGGTTTGGGTTTGGGCTTGGGCGTCGGAGACGGCAGCTTCGGCGTCGTCGGCGTCTTGATCGGGAGCGTGGGCGTCCCGCTGCCGCTGCCGCTGCCGCTGGACTTGCATGACTCCGACTCCGAGGCGATGCCGGTGACGGGCAGCGGGATCGAGGAGAGCGGGGTGCCCGGAGCGACGTCGACGGTGAAGACCTTCTTCTGGCCCGTGATCAACGTCACCGTGATCGTGCACGTTTCCGCCTGCGCGGCCAGCGGGATGGCAGCCAGGCCGGCGAGCGCCGCTCCGAGCGCCAGCAGCCAGATCCATAGCCTCTGCCGAATAATCACGTCAGTTCTCCTCCTGCCGGCCGGAATGCCCTTCCTGGCATCCCCAGCGACAGGGCTGAAGGTAACGAGCCTCTCTCGGGTTTGCAACGGAGAACCGTCGCGGCCCTCTTCGCCCGATCGCTCAGCTCACTGTCTGTCCTCCCGCGCTCGCGGGTCACGTGATTCATGATCCTGATGCTAAGAATCCCCGCTCTGGGGGCAGCAGTAACTTCCGGATGACCCATCTTCAGAATTTCTAGGAGCGAACGCTATGACCAGCGACGACAAGGGCCTGCGTGAGCGGGTCACCAGACAGAGCGAGGAGGCTATCGGGAAGTTGGCCCAGGAGCTTCTCGAGAATCCGATGGTAAACGGCGCCCTGTCCGCCGCCTTCCAATCGCGCGAGCGAGCCGTGCGGGCTCAGGAGGTCGCCATGGGGGCGCTGAACCTGCCCTCGGCCAGCGATCTGGAGCGGCTCACCCGCAGGCTGCGAGGCGTGTCGCAGCGGCTGGAGGGGATCGAGGATGCGCTCGACGGAGTGCAGGACCGAATCGAGACGATCGGCTCGTTTTCCGGGCTGGACCAGCGCTTGAGCGCGATCGAGGCAGCGCTCGAGCGAGTCGAGGCGAAGCTGGATGCGACCGCCAAGCCGAGTTCGCCGGCGCGCGCCAAGGCCGGCTCCCGCTCGAGCTCGGCCTCGGCCAAGAGCGAGGGCGCAAAGACCGGGTCATCAGAAGCTGCCGGCTGAGCTTGCTAAGCCTCGGCTAACCCGGCGTTCACCGGTTGGCCTCATACAGAATCACCGAGAGCCCGGGCCGCCACATCGCCCAGACGGAGCTCGGCCGCGTGCAGCGCCTCGGCTTCGATGCGAGTCCGGTCGCCGGTCAGCAGATCGGAGACGATCAGCACGCAGCCCGCTTCCACGCCGCGCCTGGCCGCCAGCGTAAACAGCGTGGCGGCCTCCATTTCCACCGCCGCCGCTCCCGCGGCCAGCCAGACGGGCTCTCGGTGCTCGGCGTCGTAGAAGAGGTCGGTGGACACGACGGGCCCCTGGGCCACCCCGGGTCCGGCCGCCGCCCGCTGTAGCGCGCCCAGCAGCGACGGGCTGGGCGCCGTCCGCTCACCGCCGCCGAGGGCGCGGCTGGTTCCATCGTCGCCGATCGCCTCGGTCGCGATCAGCAGCTGGCCGAGCTCGAGATCGGCCCGCAAGCCGCCGCAGGTTCCGACACGCAGCAGACGTCGCGCGCCGAGCTCGATCAGCTCCGAGACCACGATCGCCGTGCTCGGGCCGCCCATACCGGTGCTCTGGATCGTCAGGGGCTGGCCGTCAACCGCCTGGCCCGTGTAACCCCACAGGCCACGATTGTGGTTGAACATCTTGGGGGCCTCGAGGAGCGCCTGGGCCAGGCGGAGCGCTCGCCCGGGGTCGCCGGGCAGCAGAACCCGCTCGGCCAGCCCGGCGCTGGGGTGCAGGTGGATGGGGGCGGCCAATTGAAGGGACGAGAGAGGTCAGGGAGCCAACAGCCGCCTAGACTCTACGGCGATGAGCCGCCACGTTCCGGGGGCCGGGTGACGGCCACATTCAGCTCCTCCGAGGAGTTCCGGGAGGTCATGGACCGAACCTTCGAGATCATGAGCTCCAACCCCGATGTCGGGCCGCAGCTGCGGGCCGCAGGCACCTCACAGCGCTTCGAGTTTCCGGACCTCGAGATGGTGGTCAACATCCGTGCCGGCCGCGACGGGGAGTCCAACCTGGCCTGGGAATGGACCGACGAGGTGCCATGGGAGCCCCAGGTGCGCCTGACGATGAGTTCGGATACCGCCAACCGGTATTTCCAGGGCAAGGAGAACATGGCGATCGCGATCGCGCGACGCCGCATCAAGGCCGGGGGAGACGTGTCTGCAGCGCTCACGATCATCCCCCTGACAAAGCCGGTGTTCGCGCACTACCGGCAGATGATCGCCTCCGACTATCCCCACCTGGAGCTCTAGATGGTTGAGTCCAACCATCTGTTGGGCCGCCCCGGCCCGCGGACCTCCTGAGGCCAGCGTGTCGGTCGAGCAGGCGGCGGCGGCAGTTGGTGTATCGCCCGGCACCCTGCGGCGCTGGGTGCGGGAGGGCGTGATCCCTCAGTACCACGGTCAATGGACGCGGGCGGCGGTTGGGCAGGCCCGGCTGGTGGCCAGGCTACGGGAGCGTGGGCACTCGCTGGCCGACATTCGCCGGGCGGGCGAGGACGGAAGGCTGGCGTTCTCCCACGTGTCCGACCTGTTTGGCGCCGACGAGCCCGTTCACACCGTCAAGGACGCCAGCCGGGAGACGGGGCTGGAGCCCGCGCTGCTGGAACGGCTCAAGATCACCCTCGGCCTGCGCGCCAACCGGGATCTCAGCGACGAGGAGCTGGAGATGCTGCGCTACGTGGGGGCGGTGCTGGAGGCCGGCCTCCCGCTGGATGCGATGCTCCAGCTCACGCGGGTGTATTCGCAGGCGATCGCTCAGATCGCCGATGCCGAGGTGCGGCTGGTGCACCTCTACGTCCATGAGCCGCTGATGCGCTCGGGCAGCTCAGCCGTGAAGATGGCGGACGAGCTGATGGAGCTGGCCGGTGACCTGCTGCCGCTGGCCTCGCCGCTGCTGGATCAGATGCATCGCCGCATGCTCAGCCACTTCATCGAGCAGGACATCGTCGGGCACATGGAGGCCGAGCTGCGAACCGGCACCGAGGACGTGGGACGCATGCGGGTGGCAATCGCGTTTGCCGACCTGGCCGGCTACACCCGGCTGACCGAGGAGGCCGGGGAGCTTCACGCCCTGGACGTGGTGGAGCGGTTCACCGACGAGGTCGCCACGACGCTGCCCAACGACGCCCGGGTGATCAAGACGATCGGCGACGAGGTGATGATCGTCGGCTCGGACCCGGCCGCGCTGGCTGCGTGGGCCGTCGGCTTCCAGACCCTGCACCCTGACCCAGGGCCGCGGATAGCCGCTCACTACGGATATGCGCTGTACCGGGATGGCGACTACTACGGCAGGGAGGTGAACATTGCCGCTCGTGTGGTTGCGCGGGCGGCCGGGGGAGAGGTCCTGGTCACGCGGCCGATCGTCGAAGCGAGCGGGCCTGAGCTGGAGTTTGACCGGATCGCCGAGGTTCGGCTCAAGGGCTTCACGGGTCCTACGGAGATCTTCCTGGCCCATACCCGGGGTCAGCGTCCGGCTCGGGCCCGATGAGCCCGCAGGCACCGGCGCCGAGCGCGGATCTGTTCGAGGCTGCCCGCGCCCGCGGCCTAATGGCCGGCGGGCGCGCGGTCGTGGTGATGCTCTCCGGCGGCCGGGACTCCGTCTGCCTGCTGGACCTCGCGGTTCGGATCGCTGGAGCCGAGGTGGTAGCAGCTCTCCACGTCAACTACAGGTTGAGAGACGGCGCCGATGAGGACGAATCCCTGTGCCGAGATCTCTGTCGCTCCCTGGGAGTGCCCGTGGAGGTGCGTCGAGCCGGGGCCCCGGGGCCGGGCAACCTGCAGGCCTGGGCCCGGGAGCTCCGTTACGAGGCGGCCAGGGAGCTGGCGGCCTCGCTCGGCCCGGGCGTGGACGTTGCGGCTGGACACACGGCCACCGATCAGGTGGAGACGATCCTCTACCGCCTGGCCGCGGCACCCAGCCGCCGGGCGCTGCTGGGGATGAACCCCCGCGAGGGGTCGCTGGTCCGCCCGCTCCTCTTCTACACGCGCGAGCAGACCGCGGCGCACTGCCGGGAGCGTGGTCTGCCCTGGCGCGAGGATCCGACCAACGACAGCGATCGCTACGCGCGGGGCAGGGTCCGCCGTGACCTGGTTCCGGCGTTTCGCGCCGTCCATCCCGCCGCGGAGGGCAACGTGCTGAGCGTGGCCGAGATCCTGCGCCAGGAGGCGGAGCTGCTGGACCACCTGGTCGACGAGGTGCTGGGTGGGGCCGACGGGGTGGCGCTCGGCACACTCCGGGGGCTGCCCCCGGCGCTCGCTCGCCTCGTCGTCCAGCGCCTGGCCGACCAGGCGATCGGGGGACCCGCGCCCGGGGTCTCCCGGCGCCTGGGGGACATCCTCGCGCTCCGGAGCACCGGCACCGCATACCTCGACCTCCCCAGCGGCGTCCGGGCCGAGGTCATCCGCGGCCGGCTGTCATTCACGGCGCGGGCTTAGCTTTCACTCGGCAGGCTTAGACTGGACGCAGTGAACCGGCGAAACGCGGTGGAGCCCGGGCAGGACAGCGCGATCGGCGACGTGCTCGTCCCCGCAGACGCGCTGAGTCACCGCGTGGGCGAGCTCGCCGAGGAGATCTCGCGTGACTACGCCGGCCGGGATCTGATCCTGATCGGGGTGCTCAAGGGCGCCGTGTTCTTCCTCGCCGACCTGATGCGCGCGATCGATGTGCCCTGTGAGGTCGACTTCATGGCGGTGGCCTCCTACGGCTCCGCCACCAAGAGCTCCGGCGTCGTGCGGATCCTCAAGGACCTCGACGCGGTGATCGAAGACCGTGACGTCCTGATCGTCGAGGACATCGTCGACTCGGGGCTCACGCTGCAGTATCTGCTGCGCAATCTCGCCGGTCGCAACCCCCGGTCGCTCGAGGTTTGCGCGCTGCTGATAAAGCCTTCGCGACGAAAGGTCGATCTAGACACCAAGTATGTGGGGTTCGAGATTCCCGACCGCTTCGCGATCGGCTACGGACTCGATCACGATGAGAGGTATCGCAATCTGCCCTATGTGGCGGCGTTGAACTACTGATTGCAGCGTTTCGGAGCGCTCCCGCGGGGCTAAAGCCAGGTGCTACGCTTGGCCACTTGAGGCCTCAAGATAGTTGCCGAAACCCAGTAGGGGCAACAGCTAAGGCAAAGTCATGAGCAGGTTCTTCAAGAGCGCAGCCTTTCCGATCCTCATCGTGGTGGTGCTGGCGTTCTTCGCCCAGAAGCTGATTGGCAGCTCCCACAACCAGCCGAGCTTGAGCTATGGCCAGCTCGTTACGCAGATCAACTCGGGTCAGATCAAGTCGATCACGCTGGACCAGAAGGACAACAGCGTCTCGTACACCGAGCTGGCGAACAACCTGCACGGCAGCACCGGTTATCCGGATGGTGAGGTCTCCCAGCTGATCAACGCCGCGATCGTCCACGATCCGGGCGGTGGCCAGAGCGTCAACGTGGAGAGCAAGTCATCCAACGGCTGGCTCTCGCTGCTCACCTACCTGCTGCCGTTCGTGATCTTCATCGGCTTCTGGATCTTCCTCATGAACCAGGTCCAGGGCGGCGGCTCCAAGGTGATGTCGTTCGGCAAGTCGCGCGCCAAGCGCATGTCGGTCGACTCGCCCAAGATCACCTTCCGTGACGTCGCCGGGGTGGACGAGGCGGTGGAGGAGCTCCACGAGATCAAGGAGTTCTTAGAGAACCCCAAGAAATTCCAGGCCCTGGGGGCTCGTATCCCCAAGGGCGTCCTCCTCTATGGCCCTCCGGGTACCGGCAAGACGCTGCTGGCCCGAGCCGTGGCCGGCGAGGCGGGGGTGCCGTTCTTCTCCATCAGCGGCTCTGATTTCGTCGAGATGTTCGTCGGCGTCGGCGCCAGCCGCGTGCGCGACCTGTTCGAGCAGGCCAAGCAGAACTCCCCGTGCATCATCTTCATGGACGAGATCGACGCCGTCGGTCGTCATCGCGGCGCCGGCCTCGGCGGCGGTCATGACGAGCGCGAGCAGACGCTCAACCAGCTTCTGGTGGAGATGGACGGATTCGAGATGAAGGACAACATCATCTTGATCGCCGCCACCAACCGTCCTGACATCCTCGACCCGGCGCTCCTGCGCCCGGGCCGTTTCGATCGCCAGATCGTCGTCGACCGGCCCGATCGGATGGGCCGCAAGAAGATCCTGGAGGTCCACACCCGCGGCAAGCCGCTGGCGCGTGAGATCGACATCGACGCGCTGGCCGGCCAGACTCCCGGATTCACCGGTGCTGACCTGAGCAACCTGGTCAACGAGGCGGCGCTGCTGGCCGCGCGCAGCGGCAAGCGCGAGATCACCCAGGACGAGCTGGAAGAGGGGATCATGCGGGTGATCGCCGGTCCCGAGAAGAAGACCCGCGTGATGAGCTCCAAGGAGCGCAAGATCACCGCCTACCACGAGATGGGGCACGCGATCGTCGGGCACTACCTGCCCAACTCCGACCCGATCCACAAGATCTCGGTGATCTCTCGCGGCCAGGCCCTGGGTTACACGATCTCGTTGCCGGGCGAGGACAAGTTCCTCACCACCAGGGCCGAGCTGCTCGACACGATGGCGATGACCCTGGGTGGGCGGGCCGCCGAGGAGATCATCTTCAGCGAGATCACCACTGGCGCCTCCAACGACCTGGAGAAGGTGACCGCCACGGCCAAGCAGATGGTCATGCGCTTCGGGATGAGCGACAAGCTCGGTCCTCGGGTGTTCGGGCACGATCACGGCCAGCCGTTCCTGGGTCGCGAGTTCAGTGCCGAGCCTGACTACTCCGATGAGATCGCTCGCGAGATCGATGACGAGATCCGGCGGATCGTCGAGGGCGCCCACGTCCAGGCCAGGGAGATCCTCACTTCCCACAAGGACTCGCTGGAGAAGCTGTCCGAAGTTCTCATCAAGCGGGAGACGATCGAGCGCGAGCAGTTCGAGGCGCTCCTGCAGGGCGGCACCGAGGAAGAGGTGTTCGGGGCCGAGGCGCCGCCCCCGCCACAGGTTCCGCTGCCGCCGGCGTCAGCCGAGCGTGCGCCCGGGCGCGAGCCCGGCCCGCGGCCGTTGCCCCGCCCGGGGCTGGCCGGCGGCACGGCGGAATAACCGCCGGACGCCATGGCGAACAGCCGGCGGACCAGTTCCCCCACCAGCCTTGGCCTGCGCCTGGTGCGCTACGGGCTGCCGATCCTCCTGCTGATCGCCGGAGGGGTGCTGGTCGCAGTCGGGCACGCGCGGGCCAACTCCCCCGTCGCCGCCACCGGGCTGGTCCTGGCCGGTCTGGCCCTGAGCATCTGGATGCTCAACTGGATGTACCGATGGACGATCGAGTCAAACGAGGACCGTGCCAAGGAGGAGGCGGCTCGGGACTACTACAGCGAGCACGGCCACTGGCCGGGCGAAGGGAAACCGTGAGCGGCGAGTTCTCGGTGATGGGCGTCGTCAACGTCACGCCGGACTCGTTCTCAGACGGGGGCCGCTACCTGGACGCCGGGGCTGCGGTGGCTCACGCGGTGGAGCTGGCTGAAGAGGGAGCGGTGATTCTCGATGTGGGCGGCGAGTCGACCCGTCCCGGCGCCGAGCCGGTGGGAGAGGCAGAGGAGCTGCGCCGCGTGGTGCCGGTGATCGAGTGTCTCCGGGCCACGCTGCCGGACATCCGCATCTCGATCGACACCTGCAAGGCCGCCGTCGCCGCCGCCGCACTCGACGCCGGTGCGGACCTGCTCAACGATGTGACCGCCCTGCGGGGCGACCGTGAGATGGCCGCGCTCGTGGCCGAACGCGGGGTGGAGGTGTGCCTGATGCACATGCGAGGTGAGCCCCGCACGATGCAGGACGACCCGCACTACGACGACGTGGTGGCCGAAGTGGCGAGCTTTCTTTCCGACCGGGTGGCCTTCGCGGTGTCCGAGGGCATTGTGGAGGCGCGCATCCTGCTCGACCCAGGGATCGGCTTCGGCAAGACGGTGGCCCACAACCTGGAGCTGCTGCGCCGCCTGGATGAGATCGTGGCCCTGGGCCAGCCCGTGGTGATCGGGACCTCGCGCAAGTCGTTTCTCGGCCGGCTGACCGGCCGAGAGGTCGACGACCGCCTGGCCGCCACGATCGCCACCAACGTGATCGCCCTGGAGCGGGGAGCCCGAATCTTCCGGGTGCACGAGGTGGCGCCGGTTCTCGATGCCCTGAAAGTGGCGGCTGCTACGGTCGCCGCGTGAGCGAGGACGACATCGAGGGATTCGACCCCGACGAAGAGGGCGAGGACGTCGAAGACGACGACGAGGAGCGCCCCGAGCCCGAGGTCACGATCGAGATCAGCGGGCTCTCGCTGTACACCCACATGGGGGTCACCGAGGCCGAGCGAGAGGTCGGACAGCGGCTGCTGATCGATATCCGGATGGACGTCGGGGAGGCCGATGCCACGATCACCGACCGGATCGAGGACACCGTCAACTACGCCGAGGTGTGCGAGCTGGTCGCCCTGGTGGCCCAGCTGCGCTCCTACAGGACGCTGGAGCGGTTCTGCGCTGCGGTGATCGAGCGGCTGCTGGAGCGCTATGACGTCAACGCCGTGTGGGTCAAGGCCGCCAAGCCCGAGCCGCCGATCGCGCTGCCGGTCAGCGAGGTCTCGGTGGAGGTGTGGCGGGAGGGGTGATTGCGCGGGGGTTCCTGGGGCTCGGGTCCAACGTGGGAGACAGGCGGGCTCATCTGGCCGACGCCGTAGCGCGGCTGCCGGGGCACGGAGTCTCGGTGCTGCGATCCTCGTCTGTCTATGACACCGAGCCGGTTGGCCTGGTGCTGGATCAG
This sequence comes from uncultured Solirubrobacterales bacterium, assembly GCA_963744525.1. Classification (GTDB taxonomy): domain Bacteria; phylum Actinomycetota; class Thermoleophilia; order Solirubrobacterales; family Solirubrobacteraceae; genus Palsa-465. The sequence goes on from CAVUTV010000019.1 coordinate 208,421, forward strand.
CCGGAGTTCCTGAATGCCTGCATCGAGGTGGAGACCTCGCTTGGCCCGGCTGAGCTGCTGGCGGCGTGCAAGGCGGTCGAGCGCGAGGTGGGGCGAGAGCCGGGCGGAGTTCGCCACGGTCCGCGCGTGGTCGACGTCGACGTGCTGCTGCTGGGGGACCTGCGTTATGCGTCGGACCGGTTGACGCTTCCCCACCCCGAGGTTCGCAGCCGGCGCTTCGTGCTGGTGCCGCTGCTGGAGCTGGATCCGGACCTCGTTCTGCCGGGCGGTGAGCGGCTAGCCGGCTCGCTTGCCGGCCTGGGCGGTGGCCAGGACGTGCGTCTGGCCGGCCCTCCGCTGGTCTGAGCCCTTGGGTGGACTCTCGGGGGGCCCGCGTCGTGGGCGGGTCGTCCGGCGCCGATCGCGCCGCGAGTTTCAGGCCGGGGTGGGCACGGTCGGAGCGGCCGGGGTGGCGCGCCGCCGTCGTCCCAGGCGCATGAGCGGTCGCTCCAGCGCAAAGTAGCTGGCGGCGCCCAGGCCGATGACCACGGGGAGGGCCACGGCGAGCAGCGACAGATAGGCGAGTAGGCCTTCCGTGCCGATCCGGACTCCCAGGCTTCGCAGCTCGTTGAGCACCGGGCCGTGGTACAGGTAGATGCCGTACGAGGTCACGCCGATCCAGGCGATCGAGGGGCGGGCCAGGATCTGCTGGATCCGTCCCCGTCGCGGGACCAGGGCGGCGGGTGCGAACACCAGCACGCAGAAGAGTGAGGCGAGCATGTGCCGAGTGGTCTCTGAGCTCGTGTAGTACGTCCGCGCGATGACGAGAAACGTCAGCAGGGCTGCGCCCCAGGCGACCTCGACCGCGTACTTTCGAGACAACAGGCGAGTCAGCGCGCACGGCCGCTCGCCGTCGGTTGCGCTCAGGAGCGCGAGCGCCATGCCCAGCACAAACCAGTTCAGGTTGGCCAACAGGTTCCATTCCCGCATTTCCAGGCCGGCCAGGCTGACTGAAGCGCCCGACACGAAGACGAACCAGTACAGCGTGCTGAGCAGCCAGATCAGAGCCAGAACTGCCAACTCGAGCCGCAGCGCCGTATCCGGAGCGAACCGCTGCCACAGGCGGTCCAGCGTCAGCGCAAATCCGGGCAGGACCAGATAGAAGGTCATGTCGACGCAAAGCGTCCACGCGGGGATGAGACCGCCGCTGACCGTGTGCGAGCTGTACACGTAGACGAACGTGTAGTAGCGCCAGCCCTCGGGACCGAAGACGCCGGGTAGCCCGACCGTCAGGCCGATCAGGGTCAGCGCAACCCAATAGGCAGGCACGATCCGAAGGATGCGTCGCCACCAGAAGGTCTTCAGGGACGGACGTCCGGTGTCTCCAAGCCGGGCGGCGACGTAGGGCCGGTAGAGCAGGAAGGCAGAGAGGAAGAAGAAGAACGGCAACGCCGATCGCAGGGCAGCGCCGAGCTGCACCCAGCCGGTGATCGAGCTGTAATTGCCCTCCACACCGTGATAGCCGACGATGGCCAGGGCGGCCAGTCCGCGGATTCCGTTGAGGTGAGGGAACGACGACTTACCCTTATGGGCTCCCATTTCCCTGAGTATCGGCAGAGGGCGCAGGTCCCCCGACCCACCTTCGGATAGGCCTGGACGGGGTGGCCTGGACGGGGTGGCCTCGGGCGTTCAGGCGGGCGCGATCGCGCCTGCCGGTAGATCCCCGGCCAGCTTCGGCCACAGCTGCCGAGCGGCCTGATCGGCCGGTCGCCCGTCCAGGAGCGGACGGACGTCGCCCATCGTGCCGAGCAACCGGACCGTGGAGAGAATCTGCAGGTCGGCGCCATTCGGTCGCTCAGCGCCGTTCAAGGTGCCGTCGGCCAACCAGGCTTCGATCCGGTCCAGGTGGCCGGGAAGCTCGCCGAGACGCTGCTTGGCGATCTGATCACTCGTCTTGTTGAGCCGTCTTTCGGCTCGGGCGATCAGCGGCGCGCCGGCGCGCACGGCGGCGTCGGGCAGCGGCAGCCGGGATTCCGCCCCGTAGCTCACCAGCGCGGCGGGGTGGTGCACGGCTCCCGCCCAGATCAGTTCGCGGGCGATCGGCTGGAACGTGACATCACCCCAGCGCTCGGCCTCCTCGACTCGCTTGCGGGCATCCGGATCGGCCGGGTACAGCGGTGGTTCGGGGGCTAGTTCATCCAGGCGATGCATGATCGCTCGTGAACCGGAGACCATCTCGCCATCGATCTTGAGCGACGGAACGGTCCGGGTGCCGGTCATCAGCAGCTGCATCGGCGCGTGCAATGGCGGCGGCCATTCCCACACCTGATGGGGAAGGTCCTTCAGCTGCAGAGCCTTCTCGACTGCGGCGCAGGGGTGAGAGCCGGGCACGACGTAAAGCCGGAGCTTCATCG